>NZ_BAAADM010000001.1:0-6164 GCF_039522485.1 Lentibacillus halophilus
GGAGTGATACACAATCAGCCGTTAGGCTGAGAGGTTCACTCCTACTTGACCATAAACAATTCAGAATTGTGTCGGTGCCAGGCACTTGTACCCGAGATTCAGGAAAGCAAGGGGACGGTTCTCATGTTTCCCTTTTACCAAGATACAATTCGCCCGTTTATGTGAGCTTGGGGTTTGAGCTCAAATTTATCAGTTGACTTTGCAAAGCCCTCTCGGAAGCGCGGGAACCGTCCCCGCGCTTTTATTTTATATAAGATGATGATGCCCATGACTGCCATTGTTTTGAGAGTTTAAATGCAAGGTAAGTCATTCCGGTGCATGTTTATGAAACATTATGGTAAAATTAATATAGGTAGGTTCAAGATGGGGGTGCAACCATGGAGAATAATCCCTTACTATATCATATAACACATGTTGCTAACTTACCCTCTATCCTAGAACAAGGGAGATTACAGTCGCATTTAATCATTCAGCAGCATGAATTACCCTATGAGGATGTTGCGAATCTGGATGTTCAATCCCGTCGGAAAAAAACAAAAATTTCAGGTGGTATGGGTGGTAGCCTGCATGACTATATCCCATTTTATTTTGAATCACGATCACCGATGCTGTATTCCTTGTTGTATAAACCAAATGTAAATCAAAACGATATGATTTACTTCATGACTAATATTCAAACCATCGTTGATAATGAGTTGCCTTTTGTCTTTACAGATGCTCATGCGATTAGGCGGTTATCTAATGTTTATACAGATTTATCTAATTTAGATAAGATAGACTGGGATGTCATGAAGTCGGCTTACTGGAACGATACCAATGAGGATATGAGTCGAAAAGCTAGAAGGCAAGCAGAATTTCTTGTGTATTGTCATGTTCCACTATCAGCTTGTCTGGGTTTTGCTGTATATGATAAAGAAACGAAAGAAAAAGTTGAACAAATGCTAACAGATGTGGATGTAGACTTACCAGTTGGCGTTCGCCCTGGATTTTATTTTTAGTCAGGAGGTGATTTTCATGATTTATGCCATGAAGGGGAATTTATTAGAAGATACTGCAGACGTTTTTGTGAATACTGTCAATACAGTCGGCGTCATGGGTAAAGGTATTGCCTTGCAGTTTAAGCAAGCTTTCCCAGATGTTTTTAAGCAGTATGCAAAGGATTGTAAAGCTGGCCAAGTACAAATAGGAAAAATGCATGTTGTCCCCGTTGAAGGGCTAATCAATCCTAAATATATTATTCATTTCCCTACTAAAAAACATTGGAGCAGCCCATCAAAGCTTTCAGATATTAAAACAGGGCTCAAAGATCTGGTTCAAGTTATTCAACGATTAAATGTCAATTCGATTGCCATGCCGCCGCTTGGATGCGGGAATGGAGGACTGGATTGGTCAGTTGTCCGTCCCCTTATTATTGAAGCATTTGAACCGTTTTCGATTGATGTTCATTTATACGAACCCGCAGGAGCACCACCGTTAGATCAAATGATTGTACGAACGCGTCGTCCTGAGATGACGATGGGAAGGGCTTTGCTGCTTGGTGCGATGGAGCAGTATGCTGGTCTGGGATATCGCATGTCTCTTCTGGAGGTGCAAAAGATTGCTTACCTCTTACATGAAGTAGGAGCTCTGCCTAAAATGACGTTCGAAAAACATTTGTATGGCCCATATTCGGAAGGACTTAACCATGTTCTTCAAAGGATGGAAAGTCACTTTATTCGAGGCTATGGCGATCGTACGAGCGGTGCGGAAATATACCTGTTTGATGAAGCGGTAGAAGAAGCCAAACAATTTCTTGATGAGCATGCCGAAGCAAAGGACTATTTGCATCAAGTGTCTGATTTAATGTTTGGTTTTGAAACACCTTACGATTTAGAGCTATTGTCGACGGTTGATTGGATTCTTAAAGAGAATCCAGATAAAGTAAAAGACAGTGACTTTGTTGTTGAGTCTGTTCAAGCGTGGAATCCTCGAAAGAAAAGGATTTTCTCATCCAAGGATATAGAACAAGTGAGAGACTATTTGGTTAATGAAATGAACATGGCTTCCTAGCTATGTGAAACTCAAAGCATGGGCGGAAAGCATGGGGACGGTTCTCATGCTTCCCTTTTACCAACAAAGCCCTCTTGGAAGCAGGGGAACCGTCCCCGCGCTTTTTTGGATAGTGCCTGTGGTCAATACCCAATTTTTCGGACAAGAAAGTGTTCGACAGATTGACCTTAAACGGCAATCTTCATGCGATAATCTGCTTTGTGCTTTTAGGCTGCCATCCATTGAAGATATTGACTGGGAGACAGCCTGTGCAGTCTTTTTTGATAGCGTTGCTTATTATAATAAGCAATGTACTTGGAAATGGATCTATAAGCGCTCTGAACGGACTGGAACGGAAATAGAATAAAGGCTTCGGATTTAAAATGTGAAAAGAAACCCTCTGCACATGCGTTATCCAGGCATGTGCCTTTTCTTGACATGCTTGGTGTTAGGTTATATGTTTTAGTTAGTTGATGGTATCTGTTGGAACGATACTGCATACCTTGATCGCTGTGTAAGATGGTATCAGTATGCGTTCCTTTCTTTTTAAATGCCTTCTTCATCGTATTTTCGACCAGTTTAATATCGTGTTCCTGACTTGCTTGATGGGCGATAATCTCGTTATTAAACAGGTCCATGATGACCGATAGATAAATCGTTTGATTGCCTGCCTTAAACTCCGTGATATCTGTCACCAGTTTCTCAAAGGGTTTACGGGCTTCAAAATCCCGGTTCAGCAGATTATGGTAAACCCTTCCTGTAGGTGATTGATGATATTTCTTCTTGTGGTTTTTCCTGCGAATAACCGCCGTTAAGCCAAGCTTTTTCATGATCCGGTGTACCTTTTTATGATTTATATCCCAGCAATAATCCTGGCGAAGCCTTGATTCGATCCCCCGTACGCCCAGAACACCTTTATATTGGTGATAAATATAAGAAATAAGCTCTTCTGCATTGGCATCCTTGTTGGAGCGTTTGAGATAAGCATAATAACCACTTCGGGAAACGCCCAATGCCTCGCATAAAGCATTGATAGGATAGGCTTCACTTCGAAGCTGATCGATCACTTGAAATTTTGTTTCGCCTCCTTTTGGCGTGATATTTCTAAATACTTTTTTAACGCATCAACTTCTATTTGGAGGCGATCGACCTTTTCCTCTGTGGTGGAAGAAGTCTCACCCTTCTTCGGACGTCCTAAAGACCGGTCAAAGGCAGCTTCACCATTTTTTTGATATTTCTTGATCCATTCATAGATATTATCCCGATGACGAATACCAAGGTCATCCACGACAGACTGGACAGCTTCGTTGTTTTCCAGGACACGTCGAATCGCTTCTAATTTTGTTTCCTTACTGTAGCGATGTTTCTTTTGTGATTCAGACATGCTAAAATCTCCCCCTCATACTTGCAGCGTAAATGTCGAATTATTTCTGTGTCCAGTATAAGGGGTACGGACTACTGTCACTTCCCGGGTTTTGTCGAATGGTGTCGAAGTCATGGTGTCAGGCACCAGCACCTCGTTTTAAAATATAGGGACAAGATTCCAAAGGTTGATTTTCGGCAGTTGCCGAAAATCGTCTATGTGGAAGACTCGTTCAAGTTCACACGTAATATTCAAATGTTTTCTCTTTGATTCCATAGGGAATAAATATTGTAGGAGTATTTAAAAATTTTTGAGACCTATCGTGTCAGAAAGGGGATATTATGTTTGATTTAACGAGCCAGAATTGCAATGGTAACCGGGGGAGCTAATGGAATTGGAAAGGGTATTGCTGAAACATTAGCCCAAGCAGGCGCGACAGTGATGATTGGAGATATAAATGAAGAAGCAGGTCAAAAAGCAGCTGCAAAAATTCGGGGACTGTCCCCATAGCTCCGATTTACTGCGGGAAGCTGTCGGATTTAAGCCGGAGACACCGATTGAAGAGGGTCTGCAGAAGTTCGCGGACTGATATGTAGGGTGTTATAACGTTAAATAAAAGGAAATTTGTTTATGTATAAAAATATTTCGTGGACACTTGTGATTCTCTGGATGGCATTAATATTTTATTTATCAAATCAGCCAGAAGTTGTATCAGACGAAATAAGTACAGGCGTAGCGGCGCATATTGCTGAAACAGTGGAAGGTACCACTTCCAATGTAAATATTGACTTGGCAAGCTTCAATCATATTGTTAGAAAGAATGCGCATTTTTTTATTTATTTCATCCTTGCCGTGCTTGTATTTAATGCCTTGAGGCGAAACGGACGGTCAAGCATCACCTTGGCACTTGCGATTTGTGTGTTATATGCCACATCCGATGAAATCCATCAGCTATTTGTTGCTGGCAGAGGGCCTCAAGTTAGTGATGTACTGATTGATACTGCTGGGGCAAGTGTTGGGTTGGTAATATACCTGCTAGCCGTCCGAATCAGGAAGACTTCACGACGGTCCCGTGCTTCGTGAATCCTGTGAAATTCGGGGACTGTCCCCATTAGGACGGAAATTCAAAACAGGCGGGGGACTAATCCCAATATTACAACTAATTATTTCGCAGAGGGCTGGATTCTGCAGGTGCTTCCTTCATCGCTGTCTCGAAAACCGCTGAAACAACATCTTTAAAATCTGACCATACTATTCCTGCAAATTCTTCAGCTACCTCTTGTTCTTTAATCATAATATTTTTCTCCAGTCGATACTCTTTTTTAAGCAAAGCAAGATTGCGGTCCAAGTCCCGCCATTTCATGCAATCTGTTAGCAGTTTGTCTTCACGTTTCTCAAGCATACTCCGGCAACGCTCACGCATGGCAGGTGCACCTTGGCCTTCAATATCGATGAATACTGGAATCTTGTTCTCTTTTAACCATTCCCTATGCAAATGGAATTCAATATGAATGTCTGGATTGCCTGGCCATTTGTTATATCTGATTTGCTGATAATGGCGGCCGCTGGAGAAGTTATAACGCCACTTATCATTAGGCCAGTATGTCTGCAGACTTGCTTCCAGCCGGTTCAGAATATTTCCCAAGTGTTTCGTATATTTAGCCTCAAGTTCATCAATGGTTTCAAAATGCTGCAGGTAGATGTCACTCATTTCCTGCTGCTTTTTCTTTTCCGACACAATATAGCCCTCCACATGGTCAATAAAATCAAAATACAGCATCCGTGACCGCATATCCGCTTGCGTGACGTCCACCTGTTTCAACTTATCTATCAGCTTTTGGTAGCTCAATGGCTGAAACGCAGAGCATCCGGCCTTGTCACCAGAAGGAGTCAGAAACGCAAAATAATACGAAACCTGCGCGTAACGAAATAGCTGGTGTAAATCCTGACAGTAGAGCTCAGTTTGTTTAAACGATTCATGACTCTGGACTTTATTTTCAATCGCCAGGATACAATCATCCATCCTTAAGAGAATATCCAGTCGCCGGTCTTCCTGTAATCCATATTCCCGCGTGATCGTCACATGTTGGGTGTCCGGCATCTCAGCACAAGTGACAGCTCGAAATACCCTTTCCAAAGGCTCCCAGCCGTTTCCATTCCGATAAGGATCCAGCAGACACGCTAGATAGTCACTGATTAGATTTTCATTATAGGTTTGCCCCAGACTGCTTAAGAAGGTCATTTCTGGCAGTGCAGGCTCTATGTCTTCCACCTGCTGCTCTAAGTTTTCCATTTGTTTTATTATAGATCCCCCCTCAGCTTATCATGATAGATATTTCTGTCTTATTCCTTTGATTATCTTCAAGAATTGCAAGAACTGCTTACCACTTAACGATTTCGACATGACATGGCAAAATCCTGCCAAATTTACAACTCGTTGGTGTTCATCTGTTAGTCCCATGTGACAGTAATGATGTACTCAACTAACTGGGAGTAATGTTGAAAAATATGAAAGCAGCTGTTCTTCAATGTGTCGTTGGGTGCTAGTATTTCTAATCAAATTGCTTATATCATTTATACTCAACTAACTGTTGTCGTTAGTTGAGTGATTTTCAGAAGCGAGGAGCTCCAGTATGGCTTTGGAGTGACTTGATTTGAGTAAACACAAGTGCCAGGCACCGAGAAAATTGCGAATTGTTAAAGTGCCTGGCAGAGCGACCGGGCTTAGGTCGTAACATATAGTGGGTGGGATGCCCGCCGAGTAAGAGTTAGC
>NZ_BAAADM010000002.1:0-41839 GCF_039522485.1 Lentibacillus halophilus
TTAATATTGTTTTCCGGATTAGCTCAGTCATATCAAGGAATTATTAGCGTTTTTTAGATGCGAAAGTTGAGTTGAGCATTAACAAGATCGGCAATTAAATCATCCCGTTCAACTTTTGTTAACGACCGCCAGTCCTGAACATGGTCAACGTCACCTATATAACGGCGCACTTCTTCCAGATGCGTATAGAAAATATCCATTGCAGCACTGATATCAACATTAGATCCGCCGCTTCCTTTACCACCTGTGTAGTCATTCGTCGCTTCTTTAAGAGAGGTGGCAATGCCGATGAAATCAACTATGACACCGCCCTCTTTACCGGGGAATACACGGTTAACTCTTGCAATAGCCTGGATTAAATTGTGACCGCGCATTGGTTTATCGATGTACAAATAAGACAGGTTCGGTGCATCAAATCCCGTCAGCCACATATTGACCACAATCACTAGTTTCAGCGGATCATCGACGTCACGCAGTTTTGATTTAATTTCTTCTTGTTCTTCCTTCGTTTTAATATGTGCGTACTGACTACCCGGATTCTTTTCCCGCCAGCTTGTTGGGTCTTTTTCAATATAGCCAGTCATAATAATTTCAACTTCCGGACAGTCTTCGTGCTCTGTCATCGCGTCATATAATCGAACCGCTATATAACGATTCATGGCGACAATCATACCTTTTTGGAACGGATCAGCCGCCGCATTAAAATGATCTAAAATAGAACGTGATAACTTTTTAAGACGCTTAGGCGTCCCCACCACTTTTTCCAAAGCAGCCGATTTCAGCTTGTATTTGTCCGATTCTTCATCTTCCATATCAAGTTCTGATACGACATCACTAAATTCTTCTTCAATGCCGGCTCCCTCGAAATCGAGCGGAATCATACGGCTTTCATAATACAAAGGCAACACAGCTTTATCCTGAACAGCCTGAGACATGTCATAGCGGTGAATAATATGACCAAATATCTCTTCTGTGTCATTTCCGAGCAAGTTCACCGGTGTTCCAGTGAACCCGACAAATGACGCATTAGGCAAACTGTGGCGCAGTTGAGCCGCATAACCGCCGTCAAAACCGCTCTGTGTCCGGTGCGCCTCATCAGCAATCACAATAATGTTTTTCCGTTCCGATAAGACTGGATGCCTGGCCTCGCCTTCCTTCAAGCGGAATTTCTCAATCGTGGAGAATACAATCTGGCCACCTTCGCCTTTCAGCCATTCCCGCAATTGGTCACCCTTTTGCGCGTGATGGACATGACCAATCATACTGTGGCCTTCTGAAAAGGTATCATACAGCTGTTCGTCCAAATCATTTCGGTCAACTTGCAGGACGATCGTGGGGTTATTAAGTTTCGAATGCTTTGACAATATATTAGCATAAAACAGCATACTCAAAGATTTACCAGAACCAGTGGTATGATAAATTACACCGATGCGGCGATCACCGTCTGTATCTGTTGCACGAACAGTTTCACCTACCGCAAAATTAACACCGAAAAACTGGTGATATTTCGCACCGATTTTGACGTACTTTTCCCCTTTATCCAAATAGACGATAAAATTCTGTATGTAATTGAGCAATCGCTTTTTCGAAAACAACCCTTCAATTAACGTACGCATCGTATTAGCCACATTATTATCAACGGTATGGCCGTCAATTGATTTCCAGGAAGCAAAGTAGTCATAAGGCGCAGACGGCATGCCATGCATCGTTTCCACGCCATCAGAAATAACAACAAATGCATTATACTCGAAAATCTTCGCAATATCGTATGTGTAATTGCGAATTTGGTTGTACGCATCATAGACCGTGACATTTTCTTTGTTCGGGTTTTTCAATTCAAAAACAACCAGCGGAAGACCATTGATATAAATAACGATATCCGGCCGGCGCGGCATGCGTCCCTCAATGGACAGCTGATTAACGACTAAAAAATCATTATTTTCCGGTTCATTCCAATCAATCGGAAATACATGCTGAAATCGTTTCTCACCATCCATTTCATATTCAAAATCAATTCCCTTAATAGACCGTTGATGAAAATTAAAATTCCGTTGTTCCCATCCCACGCCTTCATTTGTCACCAGCATACTAGCTAATCGAGGAATCTCTTGGTCAGGAATCATCGGATACGCTTGTTTCAAATGATCTCTCAAACGCCCATGAAGGACAACTTCCTGCAGGCGGTCTCGCTCGCCATTCTGAAACAACTCTTGTCCGTTACGATATTCATAACCTATCTGCTTCAATCGTTCAATCGTTGTTTCTTCAAATTCTGATTCTGGCAAAACAGCCATATTAACACCTCCTTCTATAAAACTTGTTCAACTTCTTTTTCCTCTTCTGATAAGTCTATTTCGCCTGATAAGAGCTTAGGGAGAAGATAGTCACGTGTTTCAATCAGTCTTTTTATTTCTAATGAATTAGCCAAAATTAGTTCATAGTAAGTTTCCAGTTTTTCTTGAATTTTTAATAATATATAATCATTAGGTAAAGCTATCTTTTCTTCTTTTAGATGATTTTTGGTTATATGACCCATTGTTGTTGCTCTGCTAGAAGCAATAGAAATGAATTTTTGCATTAATCTTTTTAACATAAAATATATAAAGGATTTCTCCAAAATGGAATCTTGTTTAGGTTGGACATTAAAAATATGTTGATTTAATAATGCTTTATCCCCGTCCCATAAATAAACACCTAAAGATGCAGACCAAGCGAATAAGACATCACCATTATTTATTTCATATTTTGCTTATAAGAGTCAGGGCAATATTTGGTTGTATTACCTATACCTGATTTTAATTCAGCTATTTTAATAACTGGTAAACCTATATGTTCTTCATTTAAATTAGCTGTTTTGAAAGCCTTTCCGTTTACAAATTCGGCCAAATCAAACAGTGAATAAATATCCCAGCCTTCTGGAGTCATTCCTAATTCTGATTCCACAAATTCACCATCTTGGAAAGGGCCGAAATCGACGAACCAATGTTTGTATAGCGTCATTGCCATTTCCTCAAGCGTTTCGTTCATTTGTAGATTGATTTCGATTTTATCGTCTAAACCTTTCAATATAGATGAAATTCTTTGTTGGGTACTTATTTCAGGGACAGAAATGGGTAATTTTTTTTGATTTGTAATATTCAAATAATATCTTGTAGATCCTCCGCCTGCCCAGGAATTAATAAGAGATTGAAAGTAAGGTGATCTGAAATAATACATTAAATAATCTCTATCCAGAAAATTATCATTTAATATTCTATAATAAGTAACCTGTGGTGTTGTCATAAGAAATTCACTAGCTATATTTTCAACGAGAGCAACACGTCCTATAGTAGCTTTATGACTTAATAAAACATCTCCTTCTCTAGAAAAACCTTTTGGTAATGTTTTTGCCTGCTCTTTTGTAATATATTTACAATTTTTAAGATCAACTTTACCATTTTGTAAATCAGAAGCCATAACAAATGGTATTCCATCAGAAACATAATCGGAACCTTTGGGATGCTTCCCTCCGTGATTACCATCAAGAGGAGGTTCTAATACTCCCTCTTTTATTAAATCATTAACGATATATTTTTTTGCACTCACAACAATCCCTCCAAGTCTTTCTTAATTTTTTCTTGAAGGCGGTTGGATTCCTCGAATTGTTCTAGCAATTGTGTTCGCAGTCCTTCCATTTTTTCTTCAAAAGGGGTGCCGTCATCTTCCTCTTCTTCCACACCAACATAAATGCCTGGCGTCAGCTTATAATCATTTTCCTTCACTTCATCCAACGTGGCGATTTTGCTGAATCCAGGTGTTTCTTCAACCTCGTCTGCATCATATTTGAAGTTATGATAGACATTCGCAATCTCTTCAATTTCCTCAGTTGAAAGTGCTTTTTGCCGTCGGCTGACAAGCGACCCTTTTTGACGGGCATCAATAAACAAAATCTCATTATCACGTTGACGATAACCTGCTTTACCATCCCGGTTTTTACTCAAGAAAAATAAACAAACTGGAATACCTGTGGATAAAAACAGTTTTTCCGGCAAAGCAACAATACAGTCAATATAGCCGTTATCAACATACCATTCCCGAACCGTTTTTTCTTCACGCAAATTGGTTGTCATAGCACCATTCGCCATAACAAAACCCGCAGTACCGGACTCATTCAAGTGGGAGAAGAAATGCTGCATCCACATATAGTTAGCATTACTATTCGTAACTGTACCGACAAGACGTGGGTCATCATTAGAGATTCGGTCTGCACCCCAATCACTTTGATTAAATGGTGGATTGGCGATAACATAATCCGCTTTGAGATCGGCAAATTGATCATCCAGCAACGAGTTGCCCATGCGCATATCCGCGTTGATACCATGAAGTAAAATATTCATTTTCCCCAATCTGCCTGTTGTCATCACATTTTCCTGCCCGTGGAACGACAAAGCAGATTTTCGGGATGTATAATTTTCACTTTGTATGAACATCCCGCCTGAACCACATGCGGGATCCAGTACCTGTCCTTCCTGCGGCTCTAACATTGATACAAGCAGGGAAACCACACTATAAGGCGTGTAGAACTCGCCGCCCCGATTGCCTTCTGTTGATGCGAATTCACTAATGAAATATTCATATGTACGTCCGAGGACATCCACACTATGCTCATCATCAGCTCTGAAAACGTCACGTGAAAATATCTCAATCAGCCCAGACACATTATCCGTCGATAAGTTACTGCCCTGAAACGTTTGCGGAAGCATTCCTTCTAATTCCGGGTTCTCTTCTTCCAATCGCTGCATGGCATGATCCAGAATTTCTTTGATATTCGGCTGTTTAGCATTGTCACGGATGGTTGACCAGCGTGCTTCTTCCGGTACAAAAAAGACATTTTCCGCCTGATACATATCCCGGTCTTCAATGAGCATTTGCTGCGTGTCTTTGTCTGGCGCATACCAGCCACTGTTTGGATCATTAACCGTTTCGTGTAATTCATCTTTTTTAAGTTCATAACTATTGCTTAAATAACGCAGGAATATAAGCGGCAGCACATAATGTTTATAATCCGCTGGCGCAATACTTCCCCGCATTTTGGTCGCAGCATCAAACAAATCTTTCTGAAAATCTATATCAGCTTTTGCTGGCATTCATCATTCTCTCCCCATATTCGTTTTAGGTCTATATGACTAATCTTATCAAACAATGGTCAAGATTGCAGTCTATGATTCTAAAGGAAATTTAAATGAGTAAATATGAGAGAGACTCCATTCATTTCAATCATAAAATTTGTTGACCCATAATTTTTGTATCAATCCCTACAAAATAAAGACCGAAAATACTCAAATATCTTCGGTCAACAATAAGACGCTCCCCCTTGCGATAGTGGACCAGTGGACCTGTCCCCGTGGTCCACTAGTTTGGTGTTGTTACGACTGATTTGCCTCGGGCGTGTCTTGTTTCAGTTTTTTCGAGTGCGTCTAATCCCTGCTCGAAAGGATAGTCATTCTCGATAACGAGCGTGATTTTTTCGTCTGCAATGTCTTTTGTAAGCTGGATGACGTCCTGTTGGGTATCCGGATGGTGGCCAATCTGCTGAACAGTAACGCCCTGTTCGTCCGCCAGCTGATCGCCTGATACCGTAACCACCTTCCCGCCATTTTTAACCACGTGGATGCATTCCTTTCCTGTTCCCGGCTGGATGGCCAACGCTGCTGTCACACCGTCACCAGACCATTCCCTGATTTGCTGTTGCCAGTCAGTATCATGATAATCGACCGTTTTGTCCGCACCAAGGGATGTCATGTAGTCATGATTTTGAGCAGAAGCTGATCCGGCCGCGTGAATGCCCCTAGCTGCTGCCAGCTGGATAACAAGCGTGCCAATAGCTCCCGAAGCACCTGCGATAAACAGGCTGTCACCTTCAGAGAGGTCAAGGGCCCGCATGCTTTCCAGTGCTGTTTTTACAGGAACTGGTATTGCTGCACCTTCCTGGAAGGTCAGCTGGTCAGGCATAGGGACCAAGGTCGCTGGCTTAACAGCGGCATATTCCGCCCACGCACCGCCTTTTGACTGCATAACGGTCGTGAAAATAACCCGGTCGCCCACCGCAAAATCGTTCACCTGACTGCCCAGCTCAGCAATTCTGCCTGCTCCTTCAACACCTATCGTGTAAGGAAATTCAGCATCTTTCGGAATATAATATCGATCGTGAATGCCGACACCAAATGCTTCCACCCGGACGAGCACTTCATCATCCTCAATAGTCGGTACAGGAAGGTCAGTGATTTCCACATCCCGGGTAGTGGCGTTTGTCCGCACGAAAGCTTTCATCGTTTTCATGTCTGTTACCTCCTTCAGTTGATGCGTTACTGCTCAGTTGAAAAGCGACTTACGCGATCAATCAGAATTGACGTCTCCTTCAGTTGGGACTGGACCAATGAACCCGCCCCTTATCCAAAAGAGGCAGCGTTCAATGCTTCAAATTAAAGCCTTACGCTTCCGTTTTAGCAAATCTTACTGTAGCCAGGACAATAAACACGGCTGCAATCCCGAGAACAATCAGGATATCTTCCGTAAATGAAATCGTATGCCCGAATAAGTCCAGGTTGAGCCCCATCGCTTGCTGCATTGGTTCACTCAGCGTATCCGGCTGCAGGACAACATTTTTAAGCATATCGACTGAATAGGTTAACGGATTAATTTTGACGATAATATCCATCCATGCCGGCATTCCATTTAATGGGAACAGTGCGCCGGATAAAAACAGCATGGGGAATAATAGTATTTGCGATACCATTTGGAAACCTTGGGCTGAATTTAACAGACTTGCTATCAGGAGACCAATGGATGACATGGTAAAGCCAACGAGAAACATAATCGGAATTAATTGCATGACCATGAGAACGCTTATTGAAACACCGATAAATGGTACAAAAATAAGCATCATTAAACCTTGAATAACAGCTACCGTCGTACCACCCAGCACTTTTCCAATCGCAATGGTTACACGGGACATAGGTGAAACAAGAATTTCACGCATGTAGCCAAATTCCTTATCCTGTACAACGGATAGCGCAGAAAATATAGAGTTCGTAAAAACAACCATTCCGATAATACCTGGAAACATAAACGTCACAAAGTCGAAATCAGCCAGTGGACCGCCGCTACCGCCGATCATTGACTGCATCGCGCCACTCATGCCGCTCCCAAAAAGAATTAAAAACATAAATGGCATAGCAAATGAGCCTAATAACCGGCTTATATCACGGAAAAATTTGATGACATCACGTTGCCATACAGCCAGAATCGCTTCCATCAGTCCGTCCCTCCTTCAGTTTCGTCATTCTGCGTTGAGGCGTCTTCCCGGATTTCCCGACCGGTTAAATACAGGAATACATCATTTAAGGTTGGCCGGCGCAAATTAACAGTCAAAATGTCGATCGAAAAATCTCTGACAAACTGAACAAGAAATTCGCTGCCGTTGCTTACTTGAAATGTCAGGGTATTATCCTTTTCCTTAACCTCCACACCGTAATCAGCTTCGATTTTAGCTTTAGCCTGATCATTATCAGCTGTCTGAATTTCTATAATATCTCCGCCAACATCCGTTTTCAGCTTTTCGGGGGAATCGAGGGCAATCACTTCACCGTGATCCATAACAGCGATACGGTCACAAATTTCTGCTTCATCCATATAATGAGTGGTCAGAAACATAGTAATCCCCTGCTTTTTCTTCAAGTCCAAAATATAATCCCAAATATGATTACGTGTGTTCGGGTCAAGACCAACAGTTGGCTCATCCAGAAACAGCACCCGCGGATAATGCAGCAGACCGCGTGCGATCTCCAACCGGCGCTTCATACCGCCCGAAAAGGTTTCAACAATCTGCTTTCGGTTGTCTGACAGATCTACAATTTCCAGCACTTCCTGAATACGCGCTTCTCGTTTTTCTTTAGGCACGTTATAAAAACGGCAATGCAGCATCAAATTTTCATTCGCAGTCAGCTTTTCATCGAGCGTTGTCTCCTGAAAAATCAGACCGATGCTGCCGCGCACTTTATTTTTATCAGATACGACCTGAAATCCGTTGATAATGGCATCACCACTGGTTGGTCTGTTAATGGTTGACAGCATATCAATCGTGGTACTTTTGCCGGCACCATTTGGGCCAAGAAAACCAAATATTTCGCCCTTTTCAACGGAAAAATTGACGCCCTTAACAGCTTCTTTATCCTTATAACTCTTTTTTAAGTCATTCACTTCCACAATTGTCTCCATATGACTCCTCCCCTTTCTCAGTCTGAGCATTTCTGTTTAATACATCTTTCATTAATTGCAAACCGCTGATAATCTGATCACGTTCCTCAGCTGTGGCGTCTTGCACCATGTTTTCCATTGTTGAGTTAAGACTCGTGCGCAAGGAATCCTTCCATTCCATGGCCCGTTCAGAAAGAATAATCTGGACAACCCGCTTATCCTCTTGTTTGCGCCTGCGAACAACTAAATTATGTCGTTCCAGCCGGTCCAGAATGCTGGAAACCGTGCTGGCCGCTAAATGAAGATCGCGGCTGATATCACTCACCATGCATGCGTTATGATTATATAAATAATGCAAAATCATCATCTGAGGCGGCGTGATGCCCACTTCCTGGAATGATTGTCGCATTCGCTGATCTAATACTTTATTGACTTCACGAAAAAGCTCAGCAGCACGAGTGCCTGTCTTTGAAAATTCCTGGTTTTCCATGCCCGCCCATCCTTCCTTTTTTTCGCATTCTAATATTTCGTACACTAAATAATTTATCACATTCGTAACGATACGTAAAATAAAAAAACTCCATTTGGCGTTTTTATTCCAAACAGAGTTTTAACTGTCTTTTTTATGATCCAATTTAACTATTTGTTTCATCAAAAAGCGGATGATTATCAGAAACAAAAAGATGCTGATCAGGGAGTAATACCAATGCCACTGCATATACGCAACGAGGTTCGTATTTTTTTCCAGGATGACTTCAAAAATCGTTAAAATACCACTCGAGGCCAATGCTATCCATACCATTCGGAATATGGAGCTGCGACTGGACGTTTGATAATAGTAATGGACAATGATCATGGGAAGCAACAAGTATTCATAAAGGATGCTTGACTCAAATTGCGGAAACAGTTTGACCGGGTAGTCCAACAGCTGATAATGGACCACTAACTGACCCAGTAACATAGCAACTTGAGCAGCCAGCAAATAGCATAACAACCATTCCTGAAACGGGTGTTTTATCCACGATCGAATAAATAATACAATCCCGATGATAAAAAATAACCATAAAAGCATCATTTCCATATTACCAACTCCTCAGCCAAAGCATTGAATTTAATCCATCGCACGTCAAACCAAAAAATGCAATGGCAACCATATACAGAATTGTTGTGTGGAATTCATAAAAGCGATGCCAGTCAACCGAATGCCACATAATCGCAACGACAAGAAGAATAACAAATAAATGCATCCTTATTCTTCTATGGTGTTTTGTATCAGTCAACTATTTTCCCTTATCGAATCTTATTCTGAGAGAAAGCATTGCTGTAGTTCGTTTATCACTTCTGGCACATTTTTGTCTTGTTTCGACATGGGGAATCCGTGTACATTTTCGCTATGTATAGATTTCCAATCATGTTATAAATTATTCGTTTGTGCTAAATCAAAGCAGTGGTGTTTATCGACCTGGTCGAGGTGGATATCAACCTGATTTGGGATTTATCGACCGGAGCGGCGAGGATATCAACCGGATTTGCGATTTATCAACCAGGACGGCGGGGATATCAACCGGATTTGCGATTTATCAACCAGGACGGCGGGGATATCAACCGGATTTGGGATTTATCAACCAGGACGGCGGGGATATCAACCGGATTTGAGATTTATCGACCGGATCGGCGAGGATATCAACCGGATTTGGGATTTATCAACCAGGACGGCGGGGATATCAACCGGATTTGAGATTTATCGACCGGATCAACGCGGATATCAACCAGATTTGAGATTTATCAACCGGAGCGGCGCAGATATCGACCGAATTTGAAATTTATCAACCAGATCGACGGGGATATCGACCGGATGTGCAATTTATCAACCGGAGCGACGCGGATTTTTCAACGGGGTGATTTTTACACTATAAAAAAACCGACTTCCCCTTTTCAGAGGGAGCCGGTTTTTATTACGCGACGACATCATAGCCTTGATCCTCAACGGCTTCATGCATGGCGTCAATGGTTACCACAGCATCATCGTACGTGACATCCACCTTGCCTGTATCGAGATTGACGTTCACGGTCTGGACACCTTCCAGATTTTCCAGTGCTCCTTTTACCGCGCTTTCACAGTGACCACACGTCATTCCTTTTACATCCAATGTTGCTTGCATCATTTATCACTCCTTTTAAAATAGTTATCTTTTCACAAAATGTCTCTTGATAAAGAGAGTATCATTCAATTTTAACCCGCTTCAATCGAAGGGCATTGGATACGACGCTCACCGAACTTAACGCCATCGCACCGCCGGCAATCCATGGTGCTAACAGTCCGGCGGCGGCAATCGGAATGCCGGCTGTGTTGTAGGCAAATGCCCAGAACAGATTTTGACGGATGTTTCGAATGGTTGCTTGACTGATCTGGATTGCTTTCGGTATCAGCAACAGCTCCCCGCCAAGAATCGTAACATCAGCCGCTTCGATGGCAACTTCCGTACCTGTTCCGATCGCAATACCGGTATCAGCAACGGCTAATGCGGGTGCGTCATTGATACCGTCGCCGACCATGGCTACTTTTTTGTCTTGATTCTGGACGTCTTTCACTTTATCCGCTTTTTCTTCCGGCAACACTTCGGCTATCACTTGATCGATACCTGCTTGCCGCGCGATAGCCTGTGCTGTTCGTTCATTATCGCCGGTCATCATCACTACTTCAAGTCCCTGATCATGCAGCTTTTGAATGGCTTCACCAGCGGTTTCCTTAATCGTATCAGCCACCGCAATCATACCCTGATATTCGCTGTTGACAGCAACAAGCATGGCCGTTTTTCCGTCGGATTCGTAGCTTTCCAAATCAGCCGCAGCGTCAACTTGCACACCATGTTCATCCATCAGTTTGCGATTTCCGACCAAAACGTCCTTACCGGCAATCGTAGCTTTAATGCCCTGACCGGGTATGGCTTCAAAAGCATCGGCATCGACCATTTTCATATCCTGCTCCGTGGCATAGGCGACAATGGCTTCAGCCAGAGGGTGTTCGGATCCTTTTTCAGCGCTGGCCAATAACTGCAATGTGTCGGTGTCACCGGTAAAATCGGTTACTTCAGGCTTACCTTTTGTAATCGTACCGGTTTTATCCATAATGACCGCATCCAACTGATGGGTGCGTTCCAGATGTTCGCCGCCTTTAAACAGGATACCGGTTTCTGCGGACTTCCCTGTTCCAACCATAATCGATGTCGGTGTCGCAAGCCCGAGCGCGCATGGACAGGCAATAACCAAAACCGCAATCGCGGCCACCAGTGCTGGTTCAAATGCACCGGGCGAAACAAACGCCATCCAAATGCCGAATGTAATCACGGCAATGCCGACGACAACCGGGACGAAATACCCGGAAATGACATCAGCCATGCGTTGAATCGGAGCTTTTGATTCCTGTGCGTCCTCGACAACTTTCACAATCGATGCAAGCGCGGTGTCTTTGCCGACTTTCGTTGCTTCCATTTCCACCGTGCCATTTTTGTTGATGGTCGACCCAACAACATTTGAATCAACGTCTTTTTCAACAGGGATGGATTCCCCGGTAATCATCGACTCATCAACCGATGTTTGGCCTTTCATGACCGTGCCGTCGACCGGAAATTTTTCACCTGGTTTGACACGCAATTGATCACCGACAGCAACATCCTCTACATTCACCATCACTTCCTCACCATCACGGATAACGCGTGCCTGTTTGGCCTGCAAATCAAGCAATGTCGATAAAGCAGCTGTTGTTTTGCTTTTGGCGGCTGTTTCCAAATACTTACCAAACAGAATCAACGTGATTAAAATAGCGCTCGTTTCAAAATAGAGATGCGGGTCATACGCTGGGCTGCCAATGGTTTTCAACGCTTCGTATAAGCTGTAAAAGTAGGCGGCACTTGTCCCAAGGGCAACGAGCACGTCCATGTTAGCTCCGCCGTTACGCAGGTTTTTGTAGGTACCGACGTAAAATTGCCAGCCGATGATGAACTGCACCGGTGTCGCCAATGCAAACTGGAACCACGGATTAACCAAAATAGACGGTACATCGACGCCAACCATTTGAACAATCATCGTTAAGAGAAGGGGCGCGGCCAGTAAAGCGGACGTGATCAATTTCGTTTTCATCCGTGCTATCTGTTTTTCTTTGGCGCTCTCTTTATCGTCGTCATCGGTTTTAACGTTCGCATCGTAGCCGAGTTTTTGGATTCGTTCAATAATGTCGGTTTCTTCCATCAGTCCCGGGGTATATTCAACGGCCGCGTTCTCGGTTGCCAAATTAACACTGGCCGTCTTCACACCATTTTGTTTATTCAGCACTTTTTCAATCCGGTTGGAGCACGCGGCACAGGTCATGCCGGTGACATCCAATTCGGCCGTTTCCGTCTCAATCCCATACCCGAGCTTTTCAATTCTTTCAGTTATATCGTCAATAGAGACGGCAGACGGATCATAGTCAACAGATGCTTTTTCCGTCGTTAAATTAACTTTCGCCTCGACGCCGTCCATTTTATTTAAAACTTTTTCAACGCGATTGGAGCACGCTGCACAGGTCATCCCTGTCACACCAAGTTTGGTTTGCTCTGTTTCACTCATGTGTCATACCCCCCTTACTTGGCAAACTGCTTCATGACTTCCATCAGTTCATCAATCGCTTCGTCGCCATTGCCGGATTGCACGGCATCACTGACACAATGCTTCGTATGGCGTTCGGCAACGGAAAATCCGACTTTTTTCAAGGCAGCATTGATCGCACTGACTTGCACTAATATATCAACACAATACCGATCGTCTTCCACCATTTTTTGAATACCCCGAACCTGTCCTTCAATACGTTTCAAACGATTGACGACAGCATCTTTTTCATCCTGTGTCCGGGGCGTCACCGGTTGGTCATGCATGTATTCTCCCAACGGCCTCACTCCTTTTTTGTTCTAATTATAGGGTACCCCCCAATCGTATTTTTGTCAAAAGATAGAACTTATATGAACGGTTGAAACAATAGTTACTCCAATACTTTTAATCGTGACGTCAAAAACCGATTCACTCGTTCAAACATAAAAAATGAGGCTGGGACATAAGACGTTTAATCAAAGAAAAATCCGAACTATGATTCACAAATAATCTGAACCAGTTCGGATTTTTCGCTTAGAGTAGGAAAAACACGGAGACTCCTGCGGGATGAAAAAGCCTAGGTGAGACCCCGCAGTGCGATAAGCACGAGGAGGCTCATCAGCGCCCGCGGAAAGCGCAGTGTTTTTCCGGAGCGATGGCCATGCCTTAAATATATCGTTCGTATTTAGAAGGGATTTGTTCAGTCTTGTCCCATCCCCATTTCAATATCCATGTTCCTTCGTTTAAAAACTCAAAAATGCAACATATCCTTTTCGACATTCCCGACAAAGTCTACAAATCCATCATCTTGTCCTGTGGTTGAATAGCGTTCATTCCACCTGTTTCTTATGTTTTATAACCTATTACGGACATACTCTCTCGTTAATTCAGCCGGCCATTTTCCGGCATTCTTCCGCACATTGCCGGCAAATGGCTGCACACTCCTGGCAATGGTTGTCCTTCATCTTTTCACATTCGGTGGCACATTGGTCGCATATACTGGCACAAACGCCGCACAGTTGCGCTGCAAATGAACTGTTCCGAGACATATATTGCGCTGCCTGCGCGCATATCTCCGCACAGTCATTCAATGTCTGAATACAATTCACGCGCGCCTGGACATCCGGCTCCTGCAAACATGCCGTTGTACATTCCTCGCAAGCCCGCACACACTTAAGACATGCCTCAATACAAGCATCCATAGTGGTTGGTGATGTTGATAATACACCCATGGTCATTCCCCTTTCAGTTGGTTCGTCCTGTTTAGTTTGTCTGAATGGAACCATGGTATGTATATGACTGATTCTCTTTCAATTTCTGCGGGATGCGTCAGCTTTCGTTACGCTTTCAACAATTTCGCGTTAATGGCAACGACAATGGTGCTTAGACTCATTAAGACAGCTCCGACGGCAGGGCTGAGTATAATACCGATGGGTGCCAACACACCGGCAGCAAGGGGAATAGCGACGATGTTATACCCCGCTGCCCACCACAGGTTCTGAATCATCTTACGGTATGTTTTTCGGGACAGCTCCATCAGCGATACCACATCATTCGGATTGCTTTTGACCAGGACAACGTCGGCCGATTCCATGGCTACGTCGGTACCTGCACCGATCGCAATGCCCAAATCAGCCGTTGCGAGTGCCGGCGCGTCATTGACGCCGTCCCCTGTCATGGCAACCTTCCATCCTTTGCCTTTGATCGTCTTCACCTGATTGGCTTTGTCGTCAGGGAGCACTTCGGCATAAACCTCGTCGATACCGAGCTGACCAGCCACCCAATTGGCTACCTTTTTATTGTCACCGGTAAGCATAATGGTTTCGACACCCTTTTTCTTAAGGGATGCGATGGCTTCCTTCGCTGTTTCCCGAACCATGTCGGCCAGCGCAATCATGCCGATCAATTCATTGTCGAGCAGTACAAAAACAACCGTTTTCCCTTCTTCCGACAGTTGATCAAACGTTTCCCGGTCATAGGTCATGTCCTGTTGTTGCACATAGCCGGGACTGACAACATTCACCTTGCGTCCATCGATGCTTCCTTCGATCCCTTTGCCGGTAATGGATTCAAATGTCTCGATTGTTTTCAGTTCGAGATTTTGTTCGGTTGCCGAGCTGACAATGCCGGCTGCAATCGGATGTTCGGAGTTTTGCTCAAGACTGGCCGCCCATGTGAGAACACCGTCTTTTTCAAAACCGTCATTCGGAATCAATTCCGTCACGCCAAATTCGCCTTGTGTGAGTGTGCCTGTTTTATCAAAAACAACCGCATTCAACTGACGTGAACCTTCAAAGTTGGCTCGGTTGCGAATTAATAGACCGCGTTTTGCCGATAAGGACGTCGATACGGCCACAACCAATGGTGCTGCCAGCCCGAGCGCGTGTGGACACGTAATAACCATAACAGTCACCATCCGTTCCAGCGCAACATCAAAGGCATAGCCGAGCGTGAGCCAGATAAACAGAGTAATAAACCCGGAGGCAAGCGCGAGATAAAATAGCCATTTGGCAGCCCGGTTCGTCAAATCCTGTGTTTTGGACTTCGATTCCTGCGCTTCCTTAACCATCGTAACGACTTGGGATAGATAGGAATCCTCGCCCGTTTTCTCCACCGATATTTTAATTGATCCTTCTTTATTGACCGATCCGCCAATCACGTCATCGTCTTTTTCTTTTTCGATCGGAACGGATTCACCGGTGAGCATCGATTCATCAATAGCGGATTCGCCCTCATAAATGGTACCGTCAACCGGTATCTTTTCACCGGGTTTGATCAGTACACGGTCACCTTGTTGCAATTCCGATGTCGGAACGTCGGTCATATCCTCATTTTCATCAAGTTTGTGCGCTTCGTTCGGCATCAATTTAACGAGTTCTTCCAAGGCATTCGACGCGCCCATAACCGATCTCATTTCAATCCAATGGCCGAGCAACATAATGTCAATCAATGTTGCGAGTTCCCAGAAGAAATCCTTGCCTTCCCAGCCGAAAACCGTCATCGAGCTGTAAACGTAAGCAACGAGAATAGCCAGGCCAATCAGTGTCATCATGCCCGGATTCTTCTCTTTTATCTCACTGACGCCACCTGTTAAAAAGGGCCATCCGCCATAGAAGAATAGAAATGTTGCGAGCACGAACACAATGTATTGGTCAAACGGAAACCCCCAGTCCACACCGATAAAGCTTTGCAGCATCGGGGATAGCACAAGAATCGGGATGGTAACAACCAGCGATATGTAAAACCGCTTCTTAAAATCGTTCACCATATCCCCGTGATCATGATGACCGTGACCGCCGTGGTCGTGGCCTTCATGACCGTCGTGACTGCCATGTTCATGGTTACTGTGATCATGGTCATGTTGCCTATGTGCTTCATGACTATGCTCATGGTGTTTGTTATTGTCATCATTCGACATAAAGTCAACCCCTTTCTTTCATGCTATTATTCGTTTCCTGTCAGGTACAATACCCCAGTATGGTAATTATTAATCATAGAATGCTTAATAATTTCCATACCTTCAATCTCTATTGATTGATTGTTGGGACTGCCAATACTTTCAGATAGTCATTCACGCGAGGAACCACTCAAATAACACCGTTCATGCAAAACAAAAAAGCCATAAACGTCCATAGATACTGACGTTTATGGCTCACGTGTTATTTTTTAACTATCGTTTACTTCTCAACATCACCATCCCAGGCGAGCATGCCACCGTCAACGTTGGTCACATCATAGCCTTCCTTTTGAAGAAATTCACTTGCTTTACCACTGCGTCCGCCTGAACGGCAAACCATGTAGTAATGTTTATTTTCGTCCACTTCATCAAGACGGTCCGGGATTTCGCCCAGTGGAATGTGTTTGGCACCAGGAATTTTACCTTGTGCCACCTCATCATCTTCGCGAACGTCGATAACGTTCACGTCTTCTTTGTTTTTTATTTTCTCGGTTAACGCTTGCATGTCAATTTGTTTCATTATTTGTCCCTCCTAGTTTCGCTATAAAGTGAACATCTATCGGCTTGACCGTTTTTTAGCAAAAACAGCACCAATACAACTATAGGATATCGAATATAAAAGCATTTTTCCAGTAACCGCTACAAAGAATGTAATTGCGATGATTCGTGAGTTTATTCAAGCGGAATGGATTCGTTTTCTCTCTTTTTCGCTTGAATCGCATAGTGTTCGGGACCTGGACGGAACATATCCGTATCAAATCCATGATCTTGCAGCATGTTTGCCATTTTTTCGGAAGGTATTCTGATTTCAAGTGGCGGACCTGATTCCGACGCGACCGCTTCCCAATCCATTAATAACAGATATCCGCCCGGTGTGAGAATCCGTTTCATTTCATCAATGGCCTGGTCAATGCTTTCAACTTCATGAATGACAAATGCATTTAAGACCCGGCTCACCGAATGATCAGCCAGTTGTATATTTTCTAGATCATTTTTCATAAGACTGATATTTTTAATATCTTCCTCTTCTGCATTCTTCTTGAGCCTTTCAAGCATGTCGGGTTCGATATCAACAGCATAAACATCATGTTCTGTCCGTTTAGCTAAAGGGATGGTAAACAAACCCGGTCCAGCACCTAAATCAGCAACCGTATCGTCTTTGGTCACATGTAGGTAATCAATTATTTTTTCAGGTTGTAATGTTTTGCGCCGTTCCTGGTCCATTAATATATCAGCATTCTTTGGGTCAAAGCGCTTGTCCGTCATGATATCACCTCATTAAACATTGTCATTCACCAGGCCCATATTTAAACGAAATCCGACCAAAACTCAATGACATAAGGCGATTGCCGCGTTCTTCTTTAAGCTTTTTTAATCCAGAATTTCAAGACATCATCTTCTTCCGCTTCATCGATCAGTTCATGACCACCGGATTTAGCCCATGCGCTTAAATCACTTCTAGCACCTTTATCTGTTGCATGAACTTCAAGGATCTCGCCTGAATCAATGTCATCAATCGCCTTTTTCGTTTTTACAACCGGCATCGGGCATGCCATCCCTTTTGCGTCCAATACTTTTGCTGCTTCCATCATCCATTCCTCCTAGAATAGTTATTCAAAAATGTTCATAACGCAATGCTTAACGGTTAGCCATGGACCGCACAGCGATTTGGTCCAATTTCCATTTCGCGCTGTTTGTCATCTTCCGGATTGATTTTTCCCATATTGGTCTGCCGGATCGTGTCATGTTCATTCGGCTGTGGCGGCAGATTTTCGGTGACCATTCGCCGGAAAGCCTGTTCATCGTCCACATTTAAGGATTCATTGCGCTGGTAAAGATCACCCAAGCGAGCTTGAACACTGCCATGTTCATCTAATTCTTCCACAAACGAATAGTGGGCCGGCAATACAATCAGGTCATCAGACAACGCTTTATACCGGCTGTACAGCGTCTCACGCAAATCGCCGACCCAGTCTTGTGCTTTTCCAGCTAAATCCGGCCGCCCGATTGATTTGACGAACAGAATATCGCCTGTCAGCAAGTACTGGTCATCAATTATCAGTGATGTGCTTCCAAGCGTATGCCCCGGTGAGTAAAGCGGCTGCACCTTAATCGTCGTACGGCCAACGGTTATATCATGGGCTTCTTCCAATGATGCATAATCAAATGTTACATCCTGGGCATCTTTCGGTGGAAAATGATACGTTCCACCTGTCTTTTCGGCAAGGTCACGGCTGCCTGAAATATGGTCCGCATGCAGATGCGTGTCAATAGCATGGTTAATGGTGACACCTTTTTCTTTGGCAAACCGTTCATAGATACCGGTCATGCGGTTGGCGTCAATCACCGCCGCTTCATTTTCGGAAACCGCCATATACGACAGACAGCCCTTGCCTAAGCGCACGAATTGATACAGACTGCCACCCCCGTGCAATTCCGCTATTTTAACTGGTTCAAGATGCTCACTCCAGGCTTGCATCCCACCTTCCAAATCACGCACATTCGTAAAGCCCTCTTCCTCCATCATTTCAGCGATCATCTGGGATGAACCGCCTTTGGCACATACGACAATGACTTCCTGGTCTTTGTCAATCTTTTCAGTGACAGGATTGATGCCATCGAGCAAATTGAAATAAGGCTCATTGATGATATCCACATGATCCCCTTCAATTTTCCAGTTATCGAATTCATCCGTATTTCGAACGTCCAGGATAAGCGTATCTTCACGTTGAACCACACGTCTGGCCAGTTCTTGTGTCGAAATGCTCTGTGACATACTATATAGCCTCCTTCATTTTTAAAACGTCAGTGACATGTCGGCGTCTTTGGCAAATTCTATGAATGATGCTGCACCACCAACTTCAATGCCATCAATAAAATCATACTTTTCTAAATTCATAACATCCATCGTCATTTGACAGCCGATCATTTTCACACCCATTTCCTGAGCCATCCCCAATAATTCACTGATGGATGGCACATTCGCTTTATCAAACCCTTCCTGGAAGTGTTCCTTTCCTTCCGGGAGCGGCAGATTTTTGTGCCCTTCCTTGTGGATCATATTCAGCCCTTCAAATGTGAAGAAAATACCGACCTCTTTATCGGACGCTGCGGCTGCGGTGGCAAGGTTGAATACTTTATAAGCATCGAACATACTGCCGTTTGAGGCAATAATAGCGACGCGTGTATTGTTTTCCATCGTTGATTCCTCCTAAAAATTGAATGGTTTATTTGCTTATTTATTCTTGGTAATAAGATGATGCAATAAATACACTGGTACGGGTATGGGTATATAAACATTTAGAAAAAAAGGCTCGTGCCCATCACGAAACCTATATACTGTGTTTGAAAAATGGTAACCGTCAACAACGTTTGTTTATCTGCTTTTAACAAGCAGGTTGACCGCTTCGTTGACAAGATCTTCGGAGCTTTCGCCATTCTTTTTCTCTTCACGGATGCATTGTTCCAGATTCTGACTGACAATCAGTGCAGTCGTGCGATCAAGCGCATTTCGAACGGCAGTCATTTGTGTGACAACGTCGCGGCATTCTTTGTTTTCCTCCAACATTTTTGATAAACCCCGGACTTGCCCTTCGATGCGTTTGACACGATTTTTCACATCGGAATTATAGTCCATGCTTATCTCACCTCTCTCGTTCATCTGTTCTCAAGAACTGACTCCACCGTATACCCCCTTAGGTATTTTGTCAAGGTGTCATCCATAAGACACTCTATTCCTAATCGTAGAGTTCCTCATTTGTTTTACCACTATCCACGTTTGACGAAACCATTCCGACGTGCTATCTTTTGATGGTAATAACGCAGCATAACGGCACGAATCTTCTCCTCACTTATCCACCCCCAAATCAAAAGCTACTCCAGATGAAAGGGATTGTTTATGACGATACATGATGAAGTGAACAAACGGAAAACATTTGCCATTATTTCGCACCCGGACGCAGGGAAAACAACGATGACGGAGAAACTGCTGCTGTTCGGGAACCTTATCCGCTCAGCCGGGACCGTCAAAGGTAAAAAAACAGGAAAATTTGCCACGTCCGACTGGATGGAAATTGAAAAACAGCGCGGCATTTCCGTCACCTCCAGTGTGATGAATTTTCCTTATAAAGATTATCAGGTTAATATTCTCGACACCCCGGGCCACGAAGATTTCAGTGAAGATACGTACCGGACGCTTACCGCTGTTGACAGTGTTGTCATGATTATTGACGCAACCAAAGGAATTGAGGCACAGACCCTTAAATTGTTTAAAGTATGTAAAATGCGTGGCATCCCCATTTTCACCTTTATAAATAAACTCGACCGGGAAGGACGAGAACCATTCGAACTGCTTGAGGAAATCGAGCAAGTCCTGAATATCAAGACGTATCCGATGAACTGGCCTGCCGGTATGGGTAAACGGTTTTTAGGAACGTTTGACCGATACAATGAGCAATTCATCCAATATAACGGCAATGAGGAAGAGACGTACATTCCATTCAGCGACTTAGATCAGTCGGAACATGAAACATTGGTGTCCGATCCGACCTATCAAGCCGCCAATGATGAGCTTGCCCTGGTTGAGGAGGCGGGCGACGACTTTTCATTGGACGACGTACTGGCCGGCGAACAGACACCCGTCTTTTTCGGCAGTGCCCTTGCGCCATTCGGTGTGCAAACGTTTTTCGATACGTTCATCTCCATGGCGCCAGTACCGGCACCACGCAAATCAACCGAGGGCGTTATTTCGCCGGATAATCCGGACTTTTCCGGTTTCGTTTTCAAAATCCAAGCCAACATGAACCCCGCACACCGGGACAGAGTGGCCTTCCTTCGGGTATGTTCGGGAAAATTTGAACGCGGCATGAGTGTGAAGCTGGCGCGAACCGGCAAACCGATCAGATTGGCTCAGTCGCAGCAATTCGTCGCTTCGTCGCGTGGTACGATTGAGGAAGCCTATGCCGGCGACATTATAGGTATATATGACCCGAATGCCTACCAAATCGGGGATACGCTGCAAGAGGGGAAAAACCTTTTTGAGTATCAAGAGCTGCCCCAATTCCCACCGGAGCAATTCCAGTGGGTCACGGCCAAAAACGTCATGAAAGCCAAACAATTCAAAAAAGGCATCGAACAGCTCGTCCAGGAAGGTGCGATTCAAATGTACAAGCACCACCGTTCCGAGTCATACATCCTGGGTGCGGTCGGGGAATTGCAGTATGAGGTTTTTCAATACCGGATGAAAAACGAATATCATGTCGATGTCGCGCTCGAACCAATCGGCGAACGGGTCCCACGCTGGCTGAAACCGGATCAAGTCGACCCATCCCTTTTTGATGAACGTAATATGCTGGTACGAGACCGGTATGACAATTATGTCGTGCTATTTAAAAATGAATTTTCCATGAACTGGTTCCACGATAATCACCCGGACATCGAGCTCATTGATTTGTTCAGTGTGAATCAATACGATCAGACAACGTAATCGTACAAAAATAATGCGGCCGCTCCGAGGTTAGTACCTTAGAGCGGCCGCATTAGTATAAATACCGGTTCTATTCAGTCAGGAAAGTTTCCCGGCTGTCTATTTTATGAACTTGTTGTCAGTATACCGCTTTTTCTTACGGCAATGTATTCCGGCCGGTGTTTCCCCCCCGAAAATGGCTCAGTCAGACGGTTCTCCACACTATTGTACACCATGAACACATTATTGCGCGGATACGGCGTCATGTTACTGGTTGATCCGTGCATGGTATTGCTTTCAAATAGCGTAATCGAACCTGCTCTACCAGTCGGAACAGAAATACCGCCACCAGTTTCAGCGAGCCAGCGCAGACTTTCCTTATCCGGAACGCCGACCTTTTGTTTTTTAAGCGACTCCTTATAATTATTGGCCGGTGTTTCACCGACACAGCTGACATAGTAATTCTGTGACCCGGGTATAAGCATTAATGGGCCATTAAATACATAGTTGTCAGACAGTGCAATAGACAAGCTGACCGCCCGCATACGCGGCATACCGTCCTCGACATGCCATGTTTCAAAATCGGAATGCCAATCGAATTCCTTCCCTTTAAAACCTGGCTTATAATTAATGCGGGATTGATGTATATAGACATCGCTTCCCAGGAGATGGTTGACGATGTCGAGAATCCGCTGATCGTTTGCTACATCTTTGAAGTAATTGTCATCTTTGTGCACGTGAAAAATAGAACGGATATCATCGCTCTTAGGTTCACGAATAACTTTATCCGACGTGACATTCTTGTTGGAATCCTGCAATTCAAAAATGGCTTTTTGCATATCGGACACTTCTTCATCAGAGAAAAAGTTTTCTATTTGTAAAAACCCATTTTGCTCGTAGGAATCAAGCTGTTCTTTGGAAATAGGGGCTTGATTATCCTGGGATCGATCTGTGTGTACCACAGGATCCTTCCTCTTCAAAATTTCCGGCTGGTCCTTTTTCCTGGAAGGATAAAGATCTTCCATTCCAAACACTCCCCTTTGCCAGTATGTTTATTTATGTTTTATCTATCATTCAGTTCCCTGGTAACCGGGAAACTTTCCTGCCAATGTAAAAACGACACGTCTATCCCTCAATTCGCAGCTATTTTCCTAATAAAAAAATAATTAGGAAATTAATCTGTAATTACAGAGTATACTACGAACCATGTAATTTTGCAAATTTTATTAAACATAATAAAATAACAATTCTGTCTATGTTTTAAATATGGGCACCCGGCTTCAGTCAGGGCGGCATCATTTCCAGTTCTTCTCCTTATCTTGTTTCAACGCTTTAGAAAAGGACACAACCATAAGCACCATGATAAGGGAAAATGGCAGAGCTGCTGAGATAAGCGCATTTTGCAGCGCCTGGAGGCCTCCGGTATATAAAAGAACCGCGGCGATAGTCGATTGCGCCAGCCCCCATGTAAACTTCACTGATGTCGGTGGTGACATGGAGCCATTGGTCGTCTGCATACCAAGAACAAACGTTGCCGAATCAGCCGACGTAATAAAAAACGTGCTGATCAGCAAAATCCCCAATATGGACAACACCATGCTAAGCGGAAAATAATCAAACATTGCAAACAATGCCTGTTCTTTAGGGAGACCAGCAACGTTTGCTCCGTTATTTTGCGCATCAATCCCGGCCATACCAAAAGCAGAAAACCATAGGAAACTAACTACCGTAGGAACGATCAGAACGCCGGATATAAATTCTCGTATAGTACGTCCTTTCGATACACGGGCAATGAATATACCGACAAACGGAGCCCAGGCAATCCACCAGGACCAGAAAAAAATCGTCCAGTCCATCACCCATTGCCGCTCGTCTGCGTCATTCGGTGCCAATCGGAAACTTTCCCGAGGCAGCTGCTGGATATACTCCCCAACTGTATCCATAAATGAATTGATAATATACAATGTTGGTCCAAGAATTAAGATGAACAAAAACAACAACGCACCCAACCCCATATTGGCATTGCTCAAATATTGAATGCCTTTACTCAGGCCGGTATACATGGACATCATAAACAGAACGGTCACAACGACAATAATCACAAGCTGCACCCAGAATGTATTCGGAACAGCAAACAAATAAGAAATGCCGCCATTAACTTGTGTCGCACCAAATCCAAGCGTCGTGGCCACTCCTACAATGGTTGCAAACACAGCAATGATGTCAATCACTTTCCCGAACGACCCTTTCATTTTATCGCCGAACAGTGGTTCCAATGATGCACTGACGAGCCCCGGCTTCTCCTGACGAAACATAAAATACGACAGTACCAATGCGATCACCGCATAGATAGCCCATGCATGAATGCCATAGTGAAAGAATGTAACACGTAATGCATCCTTCACAGCTGCCGTTGTACCAGGCTCAGCCGTTGGCGGGTGTATGGCATAATGGGTGACCGGTGAGGCAACACCGTAGAATACAAGCCCAATCCCCATCCCGGCACTGAACAACATGGAAAGCCATGACGAATAACTGAATTCCGGTTTTTCACCCGCCTTTCCCAGTCTAATTTTACCATATGGACTGAATATCAAATACGCGCAAAATAAAACAAACAGCGTTACAACCAGCAAATAATACCAACCAAAATAAGTCGATATATAACTCATCACAGCAGCTGAAATATCTTCAAATGAATTCGGCGTAATAACGCCCCAAGCGGATAAACCGACTGTAATCGCCAGTGTGATCCAAAAAACTATGGTCACTTTTTTCATAAAGAGCCATCCTCCAATCAATCCGGAATCAAATATCTTGCCATTAGTCTTTCAAAAAACAAACAGCCTATACGGATTGGAGAACGATGATCAGCGGACACACCTTGGCAAATCGTATAAAATAAATAAATTTATCCACACTATGAAGAGAAAGAATACGGAAAAAAACAGGACAGGAAGGTGACAGAAATGGCAACGGCTACCGACGAAAAAACGAAAACGATACATTTAGTGATTGAACGGCAACATGACCCGGATTCGGAACCTTATCAGGAGGAATTTACTGTTCCTTACCGTTCGAATATGAACGTGATCTCAGCATTGATGGCCATCCGGGAAAATCCGGTGAACAAAAACGGCCAAGAAACGTCACCCGTTCAGTGGGAAATGAGTTGTCTGGAAGAAGTGTGCGGGATATGTTCCATGGTGATTAATGGCGTTCCTCAACAAGCCTGTTCAACATTGATTGACGAATTGGAACAGCCCATCCAGATCAAGCCCATGCGCACATTCCCCGTTGTTCGGGATTTGATTATTGACCGGGACAACATGTTTGATTCGCTCAAGCAAGTCAAAGCGTGGATTCCCATTGACGGGACCTATGACCTCGGCCCCGGCCCCCGTATGAATGAGAACAAGCGTCTTATGGCCTATGAACTGTCCAAATGTTTTACGTGCGGCATTTGTCTGGAAGCATGTCCGAACGTCAATGACAAAAACGAATTTTTAGGTCCGTTTGTTTTCCCGCAGGTCCGTCTGAAAAATGCCCATCCGACCGGAGAAATGAACAAAAGCGACCGAATTGAAGCATTCATGGAAGATGGCGGCCTGCAAGGGTGTGGCAATGCTCAAAATTGTGTGCAAGTCTGTCCAAAAGGAATCCCTATAACAACCTCCATTGCTGCGGTCAACCGGGAAGCGACCCTCCAGGCATTTAAAGGGTTTTTTGGCAGTGACAATAAATAATCAAACCACTTTGATCCTACATGCCTCTGCAAGCAGCTTCATTGTTTATGCGAACAATACCTGCTATAATGCTACTTATCCGATAAAACGAAAAAGGAAGTGTAGCAGACATTGAAGCATAATGCAGGCCTCATGCTGGAGGGCGGTGGCATGCGATGCGCATTCACTGTTGGCGTGCTTGATTATTTCCTCGACCGGCAAGTGACATTTCCCTATGTTTCCACAGCGTCAGCAGGTGCACTGATTGGAAGTTCCTATATCGCCAGACAGCGCGAACGAAATTACCAACTGCTCGAAGCATTGGGAAAACATCCAGACGTCATTTCCTTGAAACGCATGCTAAAAAAACGGGAACTATTCAGCATGGACCTTATTTTTGACAAATTGGCCAACGAACAGTTCCCCTTGGATTTTTCATCGTTTTTGCAAGCCGACTCCGGATTCATCATTGGAACAACCGATATCGACAAAGGACGACCGCTTTTCCATGACACGTTCACCAACAAAGAAGACTTGCTTCACATCATCCGTGCCTCCTGTTCCTTACCGGTACTGGCACCAAGCATCGATTACAAAGGCAAACTGTTAATGGATGGGGGCATTTCCGACCCTATACCGATCCGTCCGCTTATGAAACTCGGCTTAAATAAACACGTCGTCGTGCTCACAAGACACAGAGGTTATGTGAAAACATCATCGAAAGGAAACTGGTTTTTCAAATATTTTTTCCGCAACAAGCCTGAACTAGTCAAATTATTGCGGGATCGGCATTTACGCTATAACGAAACGATAAACGATCTGCTCGACATGGAACAGAGCGGTCACGTATTTTTTATACAACCGGAAGAACCATTGCCAGCCAGTCGTATCGAAAAAAGTAGTGAAAAATTGAAATTGCTGTATCAACAAGGGTATCAAAGAGCCGAAAAGAATTTCGACGCGTTGCAGCAGTTTCTGGAACAACCCATAAGGCCTTCCGTTCACGAATCCCCAGTACCACCCACTATAACAACGGGCTAGAGCTGCTGCATGAGCATGTTCCGCTGTCCCAACTATACAAAAACCCGGCCATATGACGAAACATACAGCCGGGTAACCACAGAGCCCGTTATTCGATTCATACACTCTCACCCGCCTCAATTGACCCAAGATATCAGAAGGTAGTTGTTAAGGTGGGTTAAAGCTATACTCCCGAATGCAAATTACAAATCGCGTTGGGAACCCTGGAGGTTATCTGAGGCGGTATCATTCCCACCTTAGGGCATTGACGTTGTCTTCATTCTCCTGAAAATGAGCTAGGTTTATTCAATGGTTATTATTGGTTGTATTTCCGTTGTATACCAGATCGGAATTAAAAAACAGCTTCATCCACACTTCTGCTACCCATGTAATTCCAAGTACAATGTGAACATCAATACAATGAAACCCCCTAAATACACTAAAATTTATTTTTCATCCAAGTATCTTAACACACCTGGATGTAAATTTTCTTTTTCCAACCCCTCTACCATTGTATCTTCATTGAAATTAGATAATACGGAGTCTACTTCTTCCAGTTCATCTCTATTTTCCATTATGGCCTTTGTAATTCGGTAGGCCAACTCCTCTGGGACCTCACTGCTCATTACAAGGTTTGTGTAAGAGCCAACTGTGGATACCGGTTCACTCTGGCCATCATAAGTCCCTGCAGGCATTTTCATTGGAGTAATTCCGGGAACTTCCTCCTGTATATATTCTTGTACATCAGATTCCATTTCAATAAATTTAATATCATCCTGGGCGTTAAGTTCCATAATGAACCCTGAAGGTGCCGCTGTCATACCTATTGCAACATCCGCATGACCATCCTTAACCAACCCGGTCATGTCAGAATACCCTGTATAAGAGACACTTCCGCCATTCTCACGTATAGAATCATAGGAAATATCATAATAATTTAATATCTTTTCTACATGTTGAACTGTTGCGTAAGATGCCTCTCCAGGAAGAATATCTTTATCACCAAAATCCGCATATGATTCAATGTCATTATCTGCCAAAGTTACTGTTTGTAGATGTGATTTGTACAAACTTAAAAATGTATTAACGTTTTCAGTCTTGCCATCTTCCTCAAATACACCAGTTCCAGTGAATCCGGACATAACATCATTTGTGAAAGCATAACCTATTTGAGCTTTGCCTTTTTCTACTAAGTTAATATTTTCATATCCGCCTCCTTCATTAACAGTCACATTTAAGCCGTCTATCTCCCGCATAAGTATTTCAGCAATTCCGGCCGCTGTATTATACCAACCTCCCCCAAGTGGTCCGGATGAAATAACAATGTTGGACATTTCAGGTTCATAACTATCAGCTGATTCTGCTTTATCTGATTCCTCACATGCACCTAAAAACAAGAGAAAAAATACCAATATCGGCATACTCAATAATTTTTTCATTAAAAACCCTCCCAAAATAATTATTTACTGACCGATTAAACAACTCTAGAAAATTAATGCATAAATCCCCCCCATTTGCCAAAATTAAAATTGGTTAACTACCTAAACTATCCTGAAGATGACCATACACCGCCCTTTTGTTTCGTGTATATTGAATCACTAATAGTAAAAACAGTAGCATAATACCAACTCCATCGGTGATAAGACCTGAATACATCAGAAAAAGTGCACTGGCAAAACCAAGGATTCTTTCAAATAGTTTCATATCAGTAAACATCCAACCAATCAGAGATGTTGTTAATGCTAAAATACCGGATACAGCAGTGATAACAGCTATTGTAGTTTCTCCAATACTCCCTTGTAATAATAATGTTGGACCAAACACAAACATATATGGGATGATAAATGTTCCCAAACATATTTTTAGAGCACTAAACCCAGTTTTATTAGGCTGAGTGTTCGCTATGGCCGCCGCTGTATAGGCTGCTACCGCTACCGGAGGAGTCACATTCGACATAATAGCAAAATATAAAACAAATAAATGTGCAGCCACCTCGTTAATACCAAGGCTGACTAAAGCGGGTACTCCAAGCACTGCTAATATGACGTATGCTGATACTGTTGGCATTCCCATACCTAACAAAATAGATGCGAGCATAATAAGTATCAGCGATATAAGGACACTCTCACCAGTAATACTTAACACTAATGATGAGAACTTGAGACCTAACCCAGTTAAATTGACACTACCAATAAGTAATCCAGCAGCTGCACATATGATGCCAATAGAAACTGCATTTTTCCCGCCAATTTCCAATGCAGCTAAAATATCTTTTAAACTCATTCTTGTACTTTTACGAATTGCAGACAGAGCAACAATACCCAATATTGAATAAAAACCTGCAAATTGTGGAGAGTAGCCCATAACCAACAAGACTATAATCATTATAATAGGAAGAAATAAAAGCCATCCTTCCTTCAGAACATTTTTGAAGTTAGGTAACTCATTCTTTGGCAAACCCTTCAAATTATTCTTTTTGGCCTGAAAATGAACCATAAAGTAAACGGCTAAATAATGGAGTATAGCAGGTATTAAAGCAAAAAGTGCTAAGTGTATATATGGTATTTTAAGGTTAGAGGCAATTATAAAAGCTGAAGCTCCCATAATAGGCGGCATTAATTGCCCTCCAACCGAGGCGGCAGATTCAACCCCTCCAGCGAAATGCGGTTTATAACCCACACGTTTCATCAATGGAATCGTTAATGTTCCGGTTGTCGCAACGTTGGAGACAGCAGCTCCTTGTGTCATCGCCATTAAACCGCTGGCAAAAACGGACACTTTGGCTGGTCCTCCACTTCTTGAACCTGTTAAAGAGTAAGCTAGATCAATAAACAGTTGTCCTGCTTTTGACTTGAGCAAAAAAGCACCGAATATAATAAAGATAATGATATAGTTTGACATTGCTCCTAATACGATTCCGAACATACCAGATGTGGAATTATAAAAGGTAGCAACAATTCGTTCAACACTAAAACCTGGATGTACTAGCATACCCGGCATGTAATTTCCAAAATATGCATATAAGACAAAGAAAAGAATTAAAGCTGACAAAAAGTAACCAACAGCTCTTCTAGTTCCTTCTAATACTAATAAAACAGCGATAACACCCACAATAACATCTGTTTGGTTTGGGTCAGTTTCTCTAAAAAGAATATCCGGATACACCTGTAATGAATAAACCACAACTAAGGCAGCTAATATAAAGAAGGCTAAATCAATTATAATATTTAGCAATCTTTTCTCGAATTTCGAAGGAAACAATAATGGTATTAAAAGCAGAATAAAAGATAGTGTAAGAGACCTTTGCTTCCAGGCTTCGAAAACTCCAAAACCAGATGTATACATATGAAAAATTGACATTGAAATAGCGATAACAGCAATAATTGCCAATTTAATTAATTTTGATTTATGAACGTTTTTATTGAATAATTTTTCCACACTTGATTCTGAATCGGTTTCAGGTTTGCTGACATTATGATCGCTTGTTTGATTCTTCATATTTTTACTCCTTTCGTGTTGAATTCGTTTTCATAAAATATTGTTCAAATCATTTGATTTAAATAAAAATTAAATGCACTCATATAGGGAATGCAAATAACTTTTTCTCCTTAGTCAAAAGATAGTATTCAATATTTTTTATTTTTGATTATTCTAATAATAATAAAAACATAAATAAATGTCAATGGATTTTTTAATTTCTTTTATAATAACTATTATTTTTATACTTAACAAAATGAAAGAAAATGTTTGCCGATCTATCACATAAATCAAAATATATGCACATTTATTTATATAATGGTTCCAAAGATAAATTAGAACCATTCAAAAAGTCATTGATGGATTGGATGGGCGAAGACATTAATGTGCATATCGCCCCTACCCCGGAAGAAGCTATTAATGACGCTGATATTGTTATAACAGCGACAACATCCCACGACCCTGTATTCCCTGACTTTCCACATATGTTGAAAAATAAACTATTTATCGGTATCGGATCATTTCAGCCTGGCATGTGGGAGTTTCCCCAATCGCTTTATACTATTGCAGATGCTCTGTTCGTTGATACTGAGCACGCTATTGTTGAATCAGGTGATATAACTATTCCACTTGAAAAAGACTGGATAACCAAGGATTCTATTATGACAATGACCCGTCATATTGAAAAAAAAAGACTCAGGTTAATAGTGATAATAAACCCGGAACAACCGTGTTTAAATCAACGGGAATGGCATTATTCGACGTTGTAGTTGCTAACTTAATATGTAAGAAAGCAAACCAGACAAAAAAGACTAAACCGAAACCATATCCAAAAGGTATTTGGTCAAGCAAAGTCAGTATCGTAAGAAATAGCAGCCCGGATGCTGTATTTGGTTCCATTTGAAAAGCAAAAAAGGCCGGGAAAATAGCCAGTCCTGATAGGAATTCAATAAACGTATCCAGCGATATCACCTATACTCCATCTTTCACCAAATACCAGACAAACCCTGACAGCCAGTCGTATCGAAAAAAGTAGTGAAAAATTGAAATTGCTGTATCAACAAGGGTATCAAACAGCCGAAAAGAATTTCGACGCCTTGCAGCAGTTTCTGGAACAACCCATAAGGCCTTCCGTTCACGAATCCCCAGTACCACCCACTATAACAACGGGCTAGAGCTGCTGCATGAGCATGTTCCGCTGTCCCAACTATACAAAAACCCGGCCATATGACGAAACATACAGCCGGGTAACCACAGAGCCCGTTATTCGATTCATACACACCTATCCACGTTTTAAACGTTTGATAACAAATCGGGTGATGGTTTTTTCAGTATGTCTTTAAATACCATTTATCCGTTCCCCACTGATCACTTAAATACGTTTCAGATTCCCCTGTAATTGCATTTATAATCCTTGAATCAGGCAGCAAGTCACCACTCAATTTAACTTTCCAAAGCGGTAAATAAACCAGAAAATAATCGACTATTTTGTGATTTGGTTTTTTCAGTACATATGAACGATTTATTTGTCTATGCTGAACGTCTTGTATATATCGCGTAACATCATCGTATTCCTCTATTTTTGGCGCAATCATGTTAGCGGGATCTATTGAATATTTATTTGTTTTAAGCGAGCTGGATAATCCGCGGTACCCTGAAACCGCATCCACAAAACCAATCATTGGTATTTCTTTAGATGGGAAAGGTTTTCGGTCCGCTATAACTAATAATTTTGCTAGCCACATCGGATGAAAGATTAACTCTGTATGAAAGATGTTCGACCTTAAACGCTCAACTGTTATCCCATTCTTTAACTTAGTGGACATACGTAACGACTTATAGACATAGTAACCCAAATCGTTATTATCTATCAATTGATTATCTCCTATTATAGATATCTCCTTGTTTTTCATTGATACCACCTCATCCAACAGTCTTTTTAATATTGGATTTTTCATCGTCGTCTGAATGATACTGATTGACCTGATTGCGGATATCAAGTGATGGTGGCTGTGTCAGCAGGCTGAAGCAAATGACAAGTATTAATGAAACAGGGGCTGCAATGATTGGTTCTGATACGAGCGAAAAAGGTTTTGTAATGACTAGTAGAAGAAACGTAAATGCCCCACCCAGCATACCTGCCAGAGCACCAGCTTTATTTGCCCGGTTCCACCATATACCCAAAATAAGAGGAAAGCCAAAAGAAGATAATAAGAATCCACCAACCCATCCAACCATAATTGCTATTAATTGAGGAGGATTGATGGCAATAATAATACCGATAATACTTGCAACAACCATGACTACAAACCCTATTTTGGTAACAGTGCTTTCAGATGCATTCTTATTTATATATTCCTTGTAAATATCACGGGCCACGCCAGCCGAGATCGCCAAAAGCATTGCATCAGCAGAGGACATGATAGCAGCAAGAAGCCCTGCAAGCATAATACCTGCTAAAAGTGGCGACATGTAACTTTCAATTACCGATACAAAAATCATATCCTGATTGTTCAATTCATCCGCTATTCCTAAACTTGCTCCGCCCGCAGCTACAATAAACCCAAATGCAAATATCAATAAATACAACAAACAGGACCACATGGCTGATCGACGTGCTGTTTTCGCATCCTTCGAAGCAAAATTGCGCATGACGGCTGACGGTGAAACAATTCCAAACCACAGAAACGCTAAAAAGAGCCCGAAATAGGACATCCAGGGCTGTGTCACATCACCAAAATTCGGACTTGTTGCCAAAGCATCCTGTATCAATGATGAAAATCCATCATGCTGAACTAAAATAATCAGTGATAATACGAGCATGCCAATAAGCATAACTGATCCTTGAATGAGGTCGGTATACGTTATAGCCCACATTCCGCCCAAGGCTGCATAAATGGTAAAACCAATCCCCAATACGATAACAGCTGTTTTGTAGTCAATCCCCAAAACATGGGATCCAATCAATCCCGATGCTGTAAGTTGGGGAACCATATAAAACGTCATCCCAAACACAACGATGAATACGGCTACTATTTGCACTGTTTGACCGTACCGCTGTTTAAAAAACTCCGGCAATGTATTGACACCGGAACGTCTGATTTGACCGGATACAAGAAAAAGCGTAAATGGCAAAATAGCAACCGCACCAAACCCATAGGCAAATAAAAAAGGCACCCCCAACGCGACACCGGAACCTACCGCTCCCATTAATGAGCTGGAGCTTGCCAGAGCAGCAAATAATGCAAACGCACCTACAAATGTATTAATACTTTTACCTGCAGTCCAATAATCATTTTCAGACGAATGAGCACGTTTTGTAAAGTATATTCCCATTAATGTCATTAAAACCAGATAAACTCCTAATATAACGGTTTCAAGTATTTGCATATCAGAATTTCCCTCCCGTTCATTAATTGTTTTTTGTTTTAGACTGTTTTTCCTTCCAAACAACATAAATTACGGCCAAAATAAACCATATACCATAACTTGAAAACATTAACCAGCCTGCTAAAGAGATTCCCATAAGGTAAACATCAGTCGGCCACCATATCAATACAACTGCAGCACAAATAAGCAAAATAGAAACCAAAATAATACCGGGATCAAAAAGCCTTGATTTCGACTTCATTTCTTCCACTCCTTTCATTTATTTATCTAATTATTTCTCAACTTCACATGGAGAGCTTCGTTCCAGTATTATTTTCTAGTGCTTTCTTATATATTAAATTAGCAACAACGACATCGAATAATGCCATTCCCGTTGATTTAAATACGGTTGTTCCGGGGTTATTATCACTATTAATCTGAGTCTTTTTTTCAATATGACGCGACATTGTCATAATAGAATCTTTAGTAATCCATCCTTTTTCAAGTGGAACAGCCATATCTCCCGATTCAACAATAGCGTGCTCAGTATCAACGAACAGAGCATCTGCAATAGTATAAAGCGATTGAGGGAACTCCCTCATGCCAGGCTGAAATGATCCGATACCGATAAATAGTTTGTTTTCCAACATATGTGGTGAGTCAGGGAATACAGGGTCGTGGGATGTTGTTGCTGTTATAACAATATCAGCGTCATTAATAGCTTCTTCCGGGGTAGGGGCGATATGCACATTAATGTCTTCGCCCATCCAATCCATCAATGACTTTTTGAATGATTCTAATTTATCTTTGGAACGATTATGCAAGTAAATGTCCTTGATAGGCCTTTCAGTACACGCTGCAATAGCTTGATAAAAACCTTGTGTGCCCGTTCCTATAACGGCCAGCGAAGATGCACTCTCATCCGACAAATGACGAACCGCCGATCCCCCAACAGCGCCGGTACGCATGCCGGTGAGAAACGTTCCATTTAATACACTTTTCACTTCACCTGTTTCCTGGCTATTAAGCACTACTAATCCATTTAATGTCGGGTGTTCCTGATTATTTGGAAACACGGTGACAAGTTTCGTTGCCATTGCGTCATCAGTTAGGCAAGGCATTAATAATAGCGTATTATCATGATCCTTTACCTGCATACGTTCTGGCATTTGATGGATTTGTGATTCGTAAATATGATACGTTTCATCAATAGCATCAATAATATCTTTCATTGTCACGGATTGTTTCATATTTTGTTCACTTAAAAAGAGCATTCTATAATCCCCCTTCAAAAATCAAAGTACTTACCACCGTTTCATCCAGACTTTCAAATTGAGAGAGTCGGCCCACCTATTCCGATCAGCGATATATAACTACCCTTCTTTTCGTTTACATTAGGCCCAAAATACCGATGTCGAAAATATGCACACTTATAGCCCCTGCGATAAGATGGATGGTATTACCAATAAAAATGTCTCGCCAATCACCATCCAAAAGCTCATGTTTCTGTTCCAAAAAGTTCAGAGACATTGGCTGCAAGTGTTTCAATCAGACCAACTCCTGTAGTGATGGAGCCAATGATGACCAGAAAAAAGACTAAACTGAAACCATATCCATAAGACATTTGGTCAAGCAAAGTCGGTATCGTAAGAAATAGCAGCCCGGGTCCTGAATTTGGTGCCATTTGATAAAGCAAAAAGAGCCGGGAAAATAACCAGTTCTGATAGGAATGCAATAAACGTATCCAGCGATATCACCCAGGCTCCAACCTTTACCTAGCACTTTCTTTATCATCACTGACCCCGGCATCAACTTCTAATTTTGCTTTACTGCTCTGGCTCATAAAGAAAATTTTATAAACACCAATCGTTAACAAAGGTAATCCAAAAATTAAAATCATTCCATATGCCATTGCTGTATATCCTTTTGATATCAAATCAATTATGCCAATTCGGGATAATAATATTGAAAGGATCAATGTGCTAACCGCTATAATTCCTTTTTGAAACTTCGTTAAAACTTTTTCAAAGTGTTCTTCTATTTGCGAATCAATTCTGTCAATAAACGCGTGAATCATACCTGAAGCTGTTTCAATCAAAGTCCAGCCAACAACAACTCCAAAAAGGACTATAACAAAGGACGGAAATCCACTTAACATTTCAAGCCAAGGTACTGGTGATCCTAGAACGTTGTCAGCTGGATAGAAACCCAAGATGCTAAAATAAGTTAAAAACCAAGGGATAGTCATTAAAATACCAGCTATTACCCCTGAAAACACTGCCTCTTTACGGGATTTTTGCCGCTTTACAGTAAATAAGGCAGATGGGTAGATAACAAGACTGTATCCAACATATAAAATTCCACTCCATAACACGGTTCCAACATTGAACGTATCTTTTACAAAGCTAGTATCTTCCAGTCTTATAACGGAAATAGCATCCTGCCAAGTGGTTGAAATGACTAGTACAGCAAAAATTAAATAACCAATCATTAACATTAATGTCCCAATCGATTTAAAACGTTCTATAAATTCCTTACCAAAAAAGTTTAGAATACCAACAATAACTGTTATGAAAATAACGCCGATCCAATAGTTAATTCCAAGCGTGGTTTGCATTATCTCCCCTGTTGCTGATGCCATAATTGAAATAATCAAAATTGCAAGAAACAAGTAAATAAGATCGAATAAAATCCAAAATGGGCCGATTAATTCTTTAAGCATTGATCTATAATTAAATATCCTAAATTTCCTTGCAAATTCAAATGTCACAACTGCTGTAACCGTAAAACCAACAAAAATTCCTATGCCAGCAACCCAACCCATAGCTCCGTACTTGGCACCAAATTCAACAATCTCTCGGCCAGTAGCAAATCCTCCGCCAATTAATACAGATTGCAGAATAATTGCTGGTAAAAAATACCTACCATATTTACCTTGAAAAAATCGATTCATATAAGAATTCCTTTCTTAAATTAATTTTTACAAGAACCCATGATAAGGTTTTTGAGCTGTTGAATGATGAATCCAATTAATCAAAGATATAAAATCAAATACTGGTAGTTTTATATCCCTTTGTATGTCTGAAGCATAGGGCGGGATATCGCTGCACTCTAGTAAAATCGCACCTATTTCTGGGTGATTATTTACCATTTCTCTAGCCGCATCAACCACTTCCTGCTTTACTATTTCATTGTTGAAACTTCCTCGATTCTCAATTATGGCAGAAAATTCAGCATAATGACTCAGATCTTTAATGACACATCGGGAAGAATCATAAATACCGCAGTTTTTAAATAATTCCTGGGTCATTCCTTCTTTATAAGCTGTCAAAATACCGACTTTCTCATTTGGCTTTATACCTGTATAAATCCATGGAACTTGTATAATACTGGATAAGTAGACAGGTATATCAACGGATGCTGATACGTCTTCTTGATAGTTACCAAAGAATCCGCATGCCGATGAAATGGCACGTGCTCCTTCCTCCTCTAACTCCTTAGCTGCTTTTATAACATCATCAAGCATTTGAGGATCACCATTGAGTATTCGAGAAGTGTTTGAGTTTGGTACTTTTTTTAGTCTTACAGGATAGTCATACGTACTTAAATTTGCTACATTCCCTGGTATTACTGGATACCAACAGTTATCCAAATGTAAAATACCAATGGAATAACCGGAAACATATTGCCCTTTTTTTTGAACAACAACAGAATTATTAGAGTTATTATCAATAAATCCATATTCCCTATCTGTTGAGGAACGGTTCATTTTTTATTCCCCCTTTTAGCTATAATCCAACATTGATTTTTATTTTCTTACACAACGGCGCCTTCAATGACCAATTCATTCCTAGCAAAGCGTTCAAAACGGAGTGGATTCAAATCCAGTGTTTCATAGCGACCTTTACGAATTAATTCAGAGAGGCCTTTCCCCACACCGGGAGCCTGCTGCATGCCGTGTCCGCTGAATCCGCAAGCCATGTAATACCCATCCAGCTGCGGGTGTTCACCAATAATGGCGTTCTGATCTTTAGTGTTATGGCTGTAAATGCCGGCCCAACCACGATTGATTTTAGCCCGTTCAAAATTCGGTACCCTTTCCGCAAGCACGGGCCATAACTGGTCTTCAAAAAACGATCGTTTCCATCTGAAATCAATGCCTGGTTTCACGTTTTCTGAAAAGCCGGTTATGAGTGAGCTGCCTTCATGTCGGAAATATACACCGCTTGGGTCAATCGTTAGTGGTAAATGATTTGCGAATGGTTCTGCAATATCAAACTGAATGATTTGCCGCTTTAAAGGTACAATAGGAAGCGGAAGGCCGATTCGCTCGCTTAGTTCGGGCGCCCATGGTCCAGCACAATTGATCACGATAGGCGCTTGATAAACATCACCATTGACCAATCTTACGCCTGTTGCTTTCCCCCTTTCCGTCAGAATGGTTTCAACATCCCCATAAATATACTCTCCCCCCAGTTCCCTCGTTTTACGAACATATCCCTGCATGACGGAGTATGGATCCAGATAGCCATCCTCACCACAGTATAATCCTCCTTGCAGATCATCTATGACTAACTCAGGAATAATGTCATGAAGTTCCTCCTTAGCCATTAATTTAGCAGGCACACCATAATATTGCTGCAATTTGAGCTGTTCCTGTAGTTGTTTCATATTTTCATCTTTAGCGAGAAACAAGTACCCACGCTGTTTGAAATCAATTTCAGCCGCTTCACCATCAACCATCATATCGTCTGAAAATGTTCTATATTTCTGTAATCCATACCGACTCAATTGAATATTGACACCTGTTGTAAAAAGTTGTCTCAATCCACCGGCACTTCTTGGCGTTGATGCAAATTCATATATTTTATCTTTTTCAAAAATCGTTACTGACCCTTCAAATCCATCGTGCAATAAGTTATACGCAATACTTGATCCCACGACTCCACCACCGACAATGATAATATCCGTATGCTTCGTCAAAAAATCACCCCACGCGTAATAAAAGTTGAATTATTTGAAATGTTATATCTATTTAAACGTATTAAGCCCTGCAAATGCTATGGTTACCATAACCAAAAAATACCCTTTTATTGTTTGAATAGTCATAATTGTGTTATAATAAACTCGGTTTTAATGATTTGAATAAAGGATGTGAGCACAATCGAGGGGTTCGTGCAATTTGCACAAAAGGTAGTGAAAGCGGTTTCAGAAATTTTGCCATTTCCCATTAGTTTAAGTGATAAAAACGGGTATATCATCGGATCCACTGATTCAAATCGGATCGGAAAACTGCATGAACCTTCCAAAGACGTCATAACAAAAGATACCTTTTTGTTATACGATGAAGATACGATCAAGGGGATGTCCAATGTTCTTCCGGGTGTTGCCGCTCCCCTTAAATTAAACAACAAAACTGTTGGTGTACTCGGGATTATCGGTCCGCCCGAGGAAGTGAAGCCGTATGTGGAACTCGTTAAAAACCATGTTGAAATGGTGTGGCAGGACACATTTTACAAGCAGTTGGAAGACTTGGAAACGAAAACATTGGAAACATTCGCCCAATATATTTTGCTTAATGAATCGATCAGCCATGTCAAAGCGGAACAATATTGCCGGATGCTCAATATTCCCTTTTATGCGATGCGATTTTGCATCGTTATTGATATTGAAAATTCCCTTATCAGTAATATCCAACGAAAAATACCAATTGACCAACTGAAAGACCGTTTGCTCGACTGCTCAAAAAAAGCATTCGAGAGCGACAATGACGTTGTTTGTACGTTTTTAAACACTGAAAAATTGATTCTTCTTAAAACAGTCGCATCCGAAACAGACTATCTTGAAGCACTGGATCACTTCATGGGTCAAAGCAATAGCCTTTTGGAAGCGTTTGCAGCTTATCACGTTACCAATGCATCGATTGCAGCCGGAAGCCTATCCTGGTCCCTTGCAACGCTTAATGAATCCTACCATGAAGCCGAAACACTCCTAACCATTGGAAAACGGAGAGATGCATCTAAGAAGATTTATAGTTATCATAGTTGGGAATTGATTAAAACATTGCTTCCCGAACAGCTGTCTGCATCATTCAGCGAAAAAGTACAGTTCCGTCTGAGGCGATTCCTCAACGATGACAACTTCGCGGAGCTGTCGAAAAGCTTTATTGCCTACTGTGATAATAATTTGACAATCAGCCAAGCGGCTAAAGACTTATTTATCCACAGGAATACACTGATTTATCGCCTGCAAAAAATCAATTCACTGACATCCATCAACACCGGATCATTCGATGACTGTCTGACTCTTTACTTAATTTTAAAAAACTTGAAGCTCGAAAAAGAACCCCACAACAATAAAGGATAATACCGTCAAAAAACGTATAAGCTAATGGTTAAATCCTGTACATCCAGTAACATTTTGCTGTCATGAAGAAGGTGAAACCGTTGGCACAAGCAGAACTACTCAGCATTGTTATTATCGTTGTCCTGGGGATATTCTCCCAATGGCTGGCATGGCGAATCCAATGGCCATCCATTGTGATTATGTCCGTGGCCGGGCTTTTAATTGGTCCGATTTTTGGGCTCATCGATCCGGAACAAGCACTTGATGAATTGTATACACCACTTATCTCCCTGGCTGTTGCTGTTGTCTTGTATGAGGGCAGCTCCAGTCTTGATTTCCGTGAACTGAAAGGGATTTCTAAATCCGTCTTGCGGGTTGTAACTGCCGGAGCATTTCTAGCTTGGATCGGTGGTGCGTTGGCGGCTCATTATATAGCCGGATTGAATTTTGCCATTTCCTTCATCATCGGCGGGCTGTTTATCGTCACCGGTCCAACGGTTATTATTCCGCTCTTGCGGCAGGCAAAATTGAAACCAAGAGTGGCAGCTGTGCTGAAATGGGAAGGGATTATCATTGACCCGATCGGCCCGCTATTAGCATTGTTTGCCTATCAGGTTGTCAAAGTTATTGGCGATGATGCCATTCAATGGAGTTATTTGCTCGCCTTTTTCGGAGGAGCCGTACTGGCTGCTGTTATAGGATTCGGTGTCGGCATTCTGGTCACTTGGATGGTGCGCAAAGGACTATTTCCGGAATTTTTGAAATCGCCTATTGTCTTATCATTCGTCCTTCTTTGCTTTGGAGGCAGTGAAGTCATTATGCATGAGACCGGGATGCTTGCGGTCACCGTTATGGGACTGACGATGGCCAGAACAAAAAAGGATATTACATCGATCGGCAATGTGTCACATTTTGTCGAAAATATATCTGTTATCCTGACGTCCACCATTTTTATTTTATTGACAGCATCCTTGACAAGGGAAACCATTTTGGAAGTATTCACGATTCCGATTATTGGTTTTGTCCTGATCATGTTGTTCGTGGTCCGACCGCTTTCCATTTGGATCACGACGATCGGCACAGAGTTGACATCCGCTGAGAAGACACTGATCAGCTGGATAGCGCCACGCGGCATTGTGGCCTTGACCGTATCGGGCTATTTCACGGGTGTCCTGGTTGAGGATGGGTATGCAGGTGCGTCGATTTTGACGACCATTACATTTGCACTTGTCTTCATCACCGTTTGTGCGCACGGTTTCACACTGAAGCCGTTTTCTAAAAAGCTGAACCTTGCCAACAACGAACAGGCAGGGGTTCTGATTATCGGGGCGAACCATTTTTCCATTGCCTTTGCGGAGTACGTTAAATCATTGGAAATACCCGTTTTAATCATTGATGATTCCTATGAACACTTGGCCGATGCCCGGAAGAAAGACATTGACACCTTTTACGGTCAAATTCTATCCGAATACATTGAATTTGAAGTGGATCTCACACCGTATGACTATATCCTGGCGATGACGGACGAACCTGCTTACAACGCGCTAATTTGCCAGTCGTTTGCTCCGGAATTTGGCTATAACAACACATTCGCGCTGCCAGCGAGTAAGAAAGGCGACTCCGATAATGACGAAATCGCTCCTGCTATCAAAGGGCACGTGCTTTTTCATGAAGACGCAGTACTGAGGGAATTAAAAAGGAAAATACGCGAAGGCTATACGTTTGATTCCGTGGAAATAACGGAACAACAAACACTCAAACGGGAACAATTTGCTGATTACGGCCTGCTCTTATTTGTATGGAAAGAAAATAAAGAAATGACCTTCATGACCCTCCAACTGGATAAAATTGAACTTGCGGAAGGTGACCGGATTATTAAGCTGTCGGAAAAGGCAAAAGCACAGGCAGAGAGCGACCAGGGTGATTCCTGATCGCTCCGATGAACCGTTCTCAGGCACTTTCTGGATGCTGATGCGCTGTCCTCGTTTTTTTATTTCGTTTGACGGGTGTCATGTTGAAAACAATATTTAATACAATGGCTGTTATACTTCCTGCTACGATCCCATTGCTGGTCAGAATCTGCACACCGGAGGGAAACTGCTGGAATAGCTCCGGAACAGC
>NZ_BAAADM010000002.1:41870-49774 GCF_039522485.1 Lentibacillus halophilus
TACGATCATTGCATTTTCAGCAGACTCGCCAATAACCGCGCTGAGCATTTTAATTCCTTGTGCAATCACCATTCCAAACATGGCAACCATAGCGCCGCCTAGAACAGAGGTCGGAATAATGGTGGCCACTGCGGCAATCTTGGGAACCAGTCCCAGGGTAATGAGCATAACACCGGTAAGCATAATAATTCTCAGCGATTTGACCCCTGTCATCTGCAAAAGGCCGACATTCTGTGAAAAAGCGGTATACGGGAACGCGTTGAAAATTCCGCCTAGAAGAACAGCCAGTCCTTCCGCCCGATAGCCGCGTGTCAGGTCTTCTTCCTGCAAGTCTTTATCCGTCATATCTCCCAGTGCAAAATAAACACCCGTCGATTCAACGAGCGATACCATAGCAACCAAAATCATGGTCAGAATAGCCGACCATTCAAACGTTGGCATGCCAAAGTAAAAAGGCTGAATCATATGAACGTAGGATGCCTCGCTGACAGCGGAAAAATCCACCCTGCCCATCAGTGCAGCCACGATTGTACCCGCTGCAAGCCCCAGCAAAATAGCAATGGACTGGACAAATCCTTTGGAAAAGCGATACAGCAGAATGATAAAAAACAGAGTACCAAAAGCCAATGAAATATTCGTCATCGATCCAAAGTCACTGGCGTCTTCGCCTCCCCCCATATTGTTTATGGCAACCGGTATAAGCGTAATTCCTATAATCGTTACAACGGTTCCTGTTACAATCGGTGGAAAAAAACGGATCAGTTTGCCGAAAAATCGACTGATGAGCACGACAGCGATACCAGAAACGATAATAGATCCGTAAATGGCCGAAATACCATACTCACCGCCAATAGCAATCATCGGACCGACAGCGGTAAATGTACAGCCGAGAACAATCGGTAAGCCTATCCCGAAATAGCGATTGCGGACCACCTGCATAATCGTCGCGACCCCGCTCATTAAAATATCGATACCGACCAGATAGGTCAGCTCTTCTGATGTCAGACCAAGCGACTGCCCAACAATGAGCGGCACCAAAATAGCTCCTGCATACATGGCAAGCAAATGCTGCAAGCCAAGTGTGAATGTCTTCATTTAAGTGATGCCTCCTCATTATGAAAGGTCACGCTGCCATTTTCGAGCGAATCAACAACAGCCAGTGATTCCACCCGGACACCACGATCTTTAAGAGCAGCCCCGCCATTCTGAAAGCCTTTTTCAATGACAATTCCAATACCGGCCAGGGACGCTCCGGCCTTTTCCACAATCGAAAGCATACCAAGGACTGCTTGTCCATTGGCAAGAAAGTCATCGATAATCAGGACAACGTCATCACTTGAAAGGTAATCCGTTGATACGGAGATTTCGTTTGTTTCATTTTTGGTATACGAATAGACACCAGCACTGTAAAGCTGGTCTGTCAGGGTGAGCGATTTGCGTTTCCGGGCAAAAACCACCGGCACCCCCATACGCAGTCCCGCCATGACTGCAGGCGCAATTCCTGACGACTCGAGGGTTATAATCTTGGTAACTCCTTCACCAGCGAAACGGGAAGCAAATTCTTCACCGATTTCCTGCATCAATACGGGGTCAACCTGATGATTCAAAAACCCATCTACTTTTAACACCGAATCGGATAGGACAATTCCCTCGGTTCTAATCTTCTGCTTTAATAAATTCATGATGATCTCCTTTCTGCGCTCAGGAATGTAACCGCTCATGGATTCGGGCGTTAAAATAAATAAAAACCCGGAAGACAAGCTTCCACTCATCCTATGAGGAAAGCATGTTTTCCGGGTATCAATCATCCGAAAACAAAGTAGGCACCGAATTATAACGGCACCAGCATGGCGCTTTCTTTCATAGTCAGTTCATTTACGGTGAACCGGTAGAAACTTGCAGGCCATATCCCTGCTATTATATGAAACGAAGCGATTCAATTAATATGTAGATTATAACACGCACCGGTACAAAATCAACCCCCATTCATTACACATAGAAAGGCGTCCACCCCGGACATACTAGATGTAAACAGCCTTCCTGCCTTGCAAGGGCTGCTTTTCTTTCTATTTTGAATGTTTATAAACAAAACTGGTTACCTCTTACAGTCTATTTACAAATTTGTTGACCATGTTAACGAAAATGCGGGGTGAAAATCGATCCGTCCGCCCCGCAGCTTGTTTATTTCGTAATAATCGTTCCCGTGAACCCGCTCATACTGATTCGTTGATGCGCATCGGCGATCATAACATTGGACAGCCCTTCCCCAAGGCTTCCGGCTGCTGCTTTCACTTTCGGGATCATGCCGCCGAAGATGACACCATCGGCAATCATATGGTCAATCTCCGTCTGGGACACATTGCTGATCACTTCTTCTTCCTGCATAATGCCCGGCACATCCGTCATAAAAATTAACCGATCTGCATTCATGTCTCTGGCAATGGCACCAGCGGCTGTATCTGCATTTACATTATAACGGCTTCCGTCTCCTCCGGTTGCAATCGGAGCAATAACCGGTACAACACCGGAATCAAGCATCCGTTGTAAAAACAGCGTATTGACGGCTGTTACATCACCGACATAGCCATACCGCTCGAAATTTATCGGCTCGGCTTGTATTAGCTGAGCATCCGATCCGGAAAATCCGGCAGCCTGTATATTATTGTCATTAATTTGGCGTGTCAACGCGTTGTTGACATAGCCCGAAAGCACCATTTCGACAACATTCATGGCATCCGCCGATGTTGTCCGGAGCCCGTCAACAAATGAACACGTCACGTTAAGCTTATCAAGCATATCCTGAATAGCCGATCCGCCGCCATGCACGACAATAGGACGAATCCCTTTTTCCTGCATCTTGGCTATATTGCCGAAAAATTGATCGGTTAAATTGTCCAGGATGCTCCCGCCGCACTTAATAACAGCGATGCTCATGGCTGAATTCCTCCTTAAGTCGTGTAGCTGGCATTGATGCGAACGTAATCGTACGTCAAATCGCATCCCCATGCCTTTCCGATTCCATCACCATTGTTCAATCCAATCGTAATCGTAATGGTGTCCTGGAGCAGGTAGTCTGACGCTTCCTTCTCCGAAAAGGCAAGTGGTTGACTGTTTTTCAATAATTGCACCGGACCCACAAAAGCATCGATGGTCTCCGGATTGATATCCGCACCACTGCGTCCAATGGCGGCAATAATGCGGCCCCAGTTCGGATCAGCGCCATATACAGCTGTTTTAACAAGCGATGAGCCGACAACTGTTTTGGCCACTTGACCTGCTTGTTGATCATCATGGGCCCCTGAAACATTAACTTCAATTAACTTCGTCGCTCCTTCGCCATCACGTGCAATCATCGTCGCCAAGTCCTCACACGTCGCCCGCAGCATCTCCACAAAAGCGTTCCAATCTTTATGATCCGGTGTCAGGCTTTCGTTGCCTGCTTTTCCACTGGCCATTGTCAGAACCATGTCATTGGTTGATGTGTCCCCATCCACCGTTATACAATTAAATGTTTTATCCGTTACATCTTTCAATGCCAATTGCAACATATCTGGTTCGATAGCAGCGTCTGTTGTCACGAATGCAAGCATGGTTCCCATATTCGGCTCAATCATTCCGGACCCTTTCGCCGATCCGGCCATCGTTACCGGACTGTCGTCAATAATGGTCTGACGGCAAGTGGATTTACGTATGGCATCCGTCGTCAATATGGATTCGTTAAAAGCTGTTGCTGCTTCTTGATCCGTATCCAGATGAAGTTCTTTAATATTCGGAATGATGCGGTCCATTGGCATAGGCAAGCCAATAATGCCAGTCGATGATACAGCTACACGATGGTCTGGCAGTTCCAACTGTTGGGCGGTTGCATGTCGCATTGTGTAGGCGTCCTGTTCCCCCTGCTTTCCTGTGCATGCGTTGGCATTGCCGCTGTTAATAATGATAGCTTGCAATTTTCCCTCTGAGGCAATGCTGTCCTTCGTTGTTTGCAGCGGGGCAGCCTGAATCATATTTTTTGTGTATAACGCAGCAGCACTCGCCGGTACATCACAATAAATCATTCCCAAATCGTTTCGTTTCCGTTTCACGCCTGTGTGCATACCGGCTGCATAAAATCCACGCGGTGTGACAATGGACCCTCTTTCTATTGTTTGAATGCCATCTTCTGCCGTCAGCATTTTGTTCTCCTCCTTTCATTTATTCGCTTATTCCTACTATGGATACATTGGCATCGTATCCAGTCCGGCCGTCTCTTCCAATCCAAACATCCGATTCATATTTTGAACAGCCTGACCAGCGGCACCTTTAACGAGATTGTCAATGACGGAAACAATCATAATCCGGTTCGTCCGTTCATCATATGACAATGATATATCACAAAAGTTGGAACCGTAAACGTCTTTTGTGGTTGGATATTCGCCTTGTTTCCGGACACGTACAAAATAGGTGTCCTTGTAGCTTTCCTGGTACAAATCAAACAATTCACGTGCCGTCATACCGTCCGGAGCATCCGCATAAATGGTCGTCATGATCCCTCGTGTCATCGGAATCAGATGCGTGCTGAACGTTATAGCTGTTTTCGTTTCGCTCCATGCATCAAGCATCATTTCTATTTCCGGTGTGTGCTGATGCTCGAGTACCTTATAGATTTTAAGATTATCATTTGTTTCGGTGAAATGGGAAGCCGCACTGACTTTTCGTCCAGCCCCGCTCACACCGGTCTTGGCGTCAATGATAATAGAATTGGGATCAATCCGCTTCTCCTTCACAAGCGGGGCAAGCCCGAGCAAAGCTGCCGTCGGATAACACCCCGGGTTGGAAAGAAGCTGTGTTCCTTTGATATCGGTGTCCAACCATTCGGTCAATCCATACACGGCCTGATTAACATAGTTTTGATCAGGTGCCGTTTTATGATACCACCGTTCATACGTATCGGTATCTTTCAAACGGAAATCACCGGATACGTCAATTACCTTTGTATCATGCTTCATAAACTCCGGAACAAGCTCGGTTGATACACCGGCTGGCGTGGCTATAAATACCACATCAACGTCTTGTGCCATTCGTTCCGGATCAATATCTTCCAAGTCGTCACCAATCATGCCCTGCATATGGGGATAGCTCGCCATCACCGGCTGGCCGTGCTGGCTTGATGAGTGGAACGACTGCAGGGTGACATTCGGGTGGCTGTACAACAAGCGGATCAGTTCCGACCCGCCATAGCCAGTCGCCCCGATAATAGCTGCTTTCACGATAAATGCCTCCTCATATTAACGTTGTTTCCCATTATTATAAAATGTATAAAAATAAAGTCAAGTGTATAATTATAATTTCTATAAAAAATTAAATAATGTCCAGGATAACTAAGCGAACCTTTATGAAATAATAATATTCCGACAATAAGCGTCTTTATTCTTTATGGATAAAAGAACCCCGGCATCCGCAATAGACACAAAGCGGATGCCAGGATCTCCAAACATTGCATAACTCATTTTGATTCGGATATTTGCGTTCCCGATTTGGAAGGTTAGTCATTTGCCGTCATGTTGGCCAGCTTTTCGTAAAATGTCAAAATCGCCGCATGATCCCGATCACCCTGGCCACCCGCCTGCAGCGCCTGTAGGGTCTCTTTGACGGAGGCAGCCAAGGGCAGCGGCACACCAATATCACCGGATGTTTCCAGCACGTTATGCAAGTCCTTCAAATGCAGATCAATCGTAAAGCCGGGGTCGAAATTACGATCCATCATCATTGGTGCTTTGGCATCCAACGCATTGCTGCCGGCCAGGCCGCCACGGATTGCTTCATAAACGGATTCGGTATCAACACCCATGTTTCGCGTCAACACCATGGCTTCTGAAATAGCTGCAATATTGAGCGCGACAATAATCTGATTGGCCAGCTTCGTTGAATTACCGGCCCCTATGTCACCAGTGCGCACAACCGATCCGGCCATCGTTTCCAGAATGGGAAGGCAATCGTCAAAGGTTGCTTGTTCGCCACCGGCCATCACCGCAACAGTACCATCAATCGCTTTTGGTTCCCCACCGCTTACCGGAGCATCCACAAAGCCAATGCCTTTTTCCTTCAGCGCTTCACCAATCTCCTGACTTGCAATCGGAGCAATGGAACTCATATCGATGATCACACTGCCTGATCGTGCTCCATCTATGAGCCCTCCCTGCTCAAGAACAACTTCCTTGACTTCCGGTGAATTGGGAAGCATCGTAATGATGACATCCGTCGCAGCTGCCAATTCGGTATAGGAATCAACGACCGTCGCACCACGTTTTCCAAGTTCCTGATTGGTATCCGGGTTACTGCTGGAGATGACCAGTTCATAACCTGCTTTCATCAGATTTTGACACATCGGTTTCCCCATAATACCAAGACCAACAAACCCTATTTTCACAGCTCATCCCCTCCTTGTCCCCATCATTTTACAACAAATCAAAAAATAGGGAAAGATAAATTATTTTGAAATATACATTTTAATAGAAACATTCCATCGCTTTAGTACTGTGATCAGGAAGCTCTCGGTTTGCGCCAGGCATATATGTATAACCCCCCAAGCAAAACGGTCTGCCCGACAAACACAGCCGCATCCCAAAAGAGTGGATTCCCGACTGGATCGAGTAATTCCGGCAGCGTCTCAGCATAGGCGTAAACAGCCTGCGGAATGAAATAAAACAAAAATACCCCAAACGTAAGCAGCAAACCAATGCTATAAAATAGCGCATATAATCTTATCGTTGTCGCTTCCCCGGCAAACGCTTCCGTTGTTGAATCCTGTTTCATAAATGGAATCCACTTGCGTAAATACTGTTGGCTGTTTTCCATCAAATTGTAGCTACCTGTCATATTTTCAAATAAATAATATAAGTCCGTTTTCATATAAAAGCAACACTGATAAATGGTTTTTATAAAAATATCCAATACAACGAGAGCAAAAATGCCGGAAACAAGCGTGCTTCCACTCACAGCCAATTGAATTACAAGTGCGATAAGCACCATCACCTGCTCAAAACAAATGCCGGCCAAATAGAGCCTATTCCGCTGCTGTGGTGCCAGTTTCCATGCACAGGTCAAATCCGTTTCAAACACTACAAGAAAAAGTCGACGTCCCACATCCAGTGTAGCGGGCAAATCATACGATCGGACCGCCAAAATGTGGGCGAATTCGTGCATCAAAACCAATAATAGACTAATCCCCATGTACAACAGCATATTAAGCGTCATCGCATCAAACAAAAATAAATCCTGATACGCTGGCACTAACTGTGGGTTCATAAACATGAGCCACAAATTAACAAGAACGATGACGATATAAAGTTTCATAGTGAAACGATTAAAAAAGAACCGCCCCACACTGGCAGCTAACCAAGTAAACCCACTCGGCAACGGCTCTTGCTTGGTTAGCGGCACCGTTTCTCCGTCCACTTCTTTCACCAAACCCAAATCCACCAACTGCTCTACAAATGGAATGAGCGCCACATCTTCGTCCGGATATGTCGCCTGGAGCTCCCGTTCGATGTTATCCAACGGCTCTCCTCTATTAATCAAATGAATCGCGTCAACGCTGACGGCCGGCATTTCGAAAAAGTCACCCGAAACAGGCTCCTCTACTATATAGTGCTTTTTATCCTCTCGAATCGATAAAGGGTACAGTGTCAAATGTGATTGTAACGTGATGTCCATGTTAGTTATTCACCTCTTGGTTCGGGGGGGAATGATGCTAGGCCGGGCTAGTCTTTAAAAAATGGGACTGGGACAAGATTGAACAAATCCTTTCTAAACACGAACAATATAGTTAAGACGTAGTCACCGCTCCGGAAAAACACTACGCTTTCACCTTGCCAGGCACAAGCGCGACATCTGTTCAAGCTTCCTTTGGTCGCTTTCACAGT
>NZ_BAAADM010000002.1:49789-52174 GCF_039522485.1 Lentibacillus halophilus
AAGCTTTGCTTTGTGCTTATCGCACTGCGGGGTCTTATCTAGGCTTTTCATCCCGCAGGAGTCTCCGTGTTTTTCCTACGCTAAATGAAAATCCGAACTGATTCAGATTTTTCGCGAATCATAGTTCGGATTTTTCTTTGACTAAACATCTTTTGTCCCAGCCCCATACGTTGGAATTAGTGCGAGAAATTAAGCAAAAATACACCACCAGCATGTTGTTTTAATTTTGTTCAGTTTACGGATTCTCATGTTCAATCACCTCCTTTCATGTCAGGTGCTGCTTCGTCAAACGCCGTCTCATGTGTTTGGTAATGCTCATGATATGCCACCCACTCTGGGTACACGTGTTTAAACGTTTCCATTAAGTCAGGATCAAATTGCGTCCCTTTATTGGAAACAATTTCTTCATACGCAACGTCCACGGGCAATGCAGTGCGATATGACCTCGAGGACGTCATCGCGTCAAACACGTCAGCAATGGTGATAACTCTGGTGAGGAAAGAGATTTCCGTACCTTTTAAGCCATCTGGATAACCTCTCCCATCCCAGCGTTCATGATGGTGTCTGATGACATCGAGGTTATCATCGATACCTTCCACTTCCTGAACAGCGTCAGCACCAACAACAGGATGCGTTTTAATCAGTTCAAACTCTTCGTCGGTGAGTTTGCCGGTTTTGGTCAAAATTGAATCGGGAATGTAAACTTTTCCTATATCGTGCAGCAAGCAAGCATAGTAAAAAGATTTTAATTCATCCGCTTGATATTTCCCCGTTGCTCTCGCTAGAGTCATGGCATATTGAGCCACCCGTTCGCTATGACCGCGTGTATAGTGATCTTTCAGCTCCAGTGTAGCAATAACCCCTTTAACAATGCCTTCAAGCTGTTTGTCATACGATATTTCCACCGCTGATACATACCTTATAAAACGGTGAAGCAGGATATAACCTATGATGGATAAAACAACAATTAACGTAATTGGCAATGTAACGACAAAATCCCTGAGAACGATACCTAAAACAATAAATTTAAAAATTGTGCCCAAGGATACGAGGTTGAAGAATGTTTTATTTACAAATATGGGAGCAAACAAGACTATGACAATTTCAATGATATTGCCGTTGCTGTATGTAGATTCAACTCCCCAATATATCCATATATCATTGATAATATTCATAATGGTGAACGTAATAAAATACATATACTTGATAATCCATGTTTTTTCCCGATGCATTAAATAAAAAGCGATGGGCAGTAAGCTTAATAAAATGATATACGTCCAATATCCCAAGCCATTGTTTAACACTTTTTGTGCCGATTCCCACGGCATTTCAGGCAATATTATATAATAAACTATGTCGTAAGAAAAATAAATAATATAAAAGATCCACAAAAACCATATGGTTGTTCGTCTTTCTTCATCTAGTAACGTCGATGCTTTTCTTAGCTCCGCCTGCATTTCGGTGTCCTTTCTATCTCACGTGTTCAATGTATTTAATTAATCACCGCCGCATGAATATTGAAAAAATTATATTTTATTAATAATAAATCATTTGTCGAGTTTTGTAAATAATATCCTTCGGTTAGGTTACGATTTAATTCGACACGATAGCATTGCCAACAACGGAAAAACATAGAAAAATAATAGAAAACCCTTTAAAACAAATTTTATCAGCATTCAGCAGTGATGGAAAAACGTAATCTGTCCTCACCTACTGAATGACATTCTTTAAACGGTTACGCCCACATTCCGTTTAATAGCATGACAGATAATCTCTTTATCCGATGTCGTCGATACGCACATCTAAAACATCTTCCAACTTAATCGTCGCACCATTATCCAGCCACAACTGTCTCTCATCTATTTTCGACACGGTTCCTTTACTCGTCAGAAAGTCCCGACCGTTGTAATGTTTTACTTCCACTGTCCGATGATAGTAAACAGCTTCTTGCAGTCGCGCATCCACGTCTTCTTTTTGCTGTTCATCCAATATCGGCTTCTCTTTATAATCCTGCTCCTTCCACATTTTCCGAAGCAATTCTTCGTGTTCCGGCATCATCATAGCCGTCCATTTTTTGCTCCCACGATCATAAATATTACTCATATCGATCCCTCCATGGAACATGTGTTCTTAATATAACAAATCTTATTCTCTTTTTCAACTCTCGTTACCAAACGGATCATTGACATTTACGAATTTTTGTGATAATTTAACGTTAACAATCAAAATTAAATACGATTATTGATTTGCTCTAGGGGTGCCCTTCAAAAGGGCTGAGATCAAAGTAATGAACTTTGGGACCCATTGAACTTGAGACGGTTAAAACCGGCGTAGGGATGTGGCAATGTTACAAACGTTAATCCATCATACGAACACAAACCACTT
>NZ_BAAADM010000002.1:52217-69784 GCF_039522485.1 Lentibacillus halophilus
TACCAATCGCTTCGGGGGAGGTGATACGCTATTGCTGAGTTGCATGTCATTTCAACAGGACAGCAGTCGCCTGAAGAACTTCTGGGCATTTTAGAACAGATACACCCCTTTACGGACTACATCCATCTTCGGGAAAAGACGTGGACGGATCATGACTGGGAAAAAGCGATGGATTCTTTGACACAACGCGGTATACCGTCACAAAAGATCATCATAAATCAACGAATCGACATCGCACACAGGATGAAAGCAAAAGGGGTTCAGCTGACACACCAAAGCATCGATCCAGCAACGGCCAAACATTCTTACGGGCACTTGCGGATAGGCTGCTCGGTTCACTCGGTCAGTGAGGCGGTAACGGCCGAAAACAGCGGTGCGGATTATCTCGTGTATGGTCACATCTTTGCGAGCGCCTCCAAGCCGGACCTGACGCCTAAAGGACTGCAAAAGCTGACGAACGTCACTCAAAATACATCTGTTCCGGTGATAGCGATCGGCGGCATAACACCAGAGAATACACCGGATGTTCTCGCCTCCGGAGCCAGCGGTATCGCCGTACTGTCCGGCATACTGCTGGATCCGGACCCGCTGGAAGCAATCCAACGGTATCAACACCAATTACATGATTAAGGAGGTCAAATGTTGGAACTCACGGTAAACGGTAATAGAACACAAGTACCAGAACACGTGAAAACCATATCAGATGTGAAACAACATTTTCATATCGAGAATCAAGCCATGATTGTCGAGCATAATGGCGAAATATTGGATAAGTCGGCTCACACCGAACAAGAAGTAGCCGACGGAGACAAAGTCGAATTAGTTCAATTTGTTGGAGGTGGCTGAATGTTAACCATAGGCGATAAGCAATTTAATTCCCGTTTATTTCTGGGAACAGGCAAATACCCTGATTTTGATACGCAAAAAGCAGCGGTTGATGTCTCTGAAACAGACGTATTGACGTTTTCCGTGCGTCGAATGAATATTTTTGAACCGTCGCAGCCAAATTTTCTGGAAAAACTGGATGTGGAACAATACAGTTTGCTGCCGAACACAGCCGGTGCTAAAACGGCACAGGAAGCCGTTCGGACGGCAAAATTGGCCAACGCTTCGGGACTTTGTGACATGGTCAAAGTGGAAGTGATCGGCTGTGATAAAACGTTGCTGCCCGACCCGGTGGAAACGTTAAAAGCAACGGAAGAATTAGTCAAAGAAGGCTATACCGTGCTGACTTATACGTCCGATGATGTCGTGCTGGCACAAAAACTGGAGGAAGCCGGTGCCCATGCAGTTATGCCCGGTGCCTCCCCTATTGGATCCGGCCAGGGAATTATTAACCCACTTAATTTGAGTCTGATCGTTGAGCAAGCCAACGTCCCCGTGATCGTGGATGCCGGCATCGGATCGCCTCAGGATGTGGTAACGGCCATGGAACTCGGTTCAGATGGGGTGTTGCTGAACTCGGCCGTATCAGCGGCAGCAGACCCAGTCAAAATGTCTGAAGCAATGAAGCTCGCCGTAAAATCCGGCCGACTCGGCTATGAAGCAGGGCGCATTCCGAAGAAACGCTATGCAACAGCGAGCAGCCCAATGGAAGGAATCAGTGTCTAATGTTCGAACGCTATTCAAGACAAATGTTATTCTCCGGTATTCAAGAAGAGGGACAGCGCTTAATCAGGAATAAACACGTCCTCGTCATCGGAGCCGGTGCGCTGGGAACCGGCAATGCGGAAATCCTCGTCCGGTCCGGTATCGGTAAACTTACCATCGTCGACCGGGATTACGTTGAATGGAGTAATTTGCAACGCCAGCAATTGTATACAGAGGACGACGCGAAAAATTATATCCCGAAAGTTGTTTCTGCTAAAGAACGGCTGGAGGCCATCAATAGTGAGGTCACCATTGAAGGGCACATTGCTGATGTGACTCCGGAAGAAATGGAACAATTCGTGCCGGGCGTTGATTTAATTATGGACGCAACGGACAATTTTGAAATCCGCATGATTATCAATGATGCCTCACAAAAGCATGACATACCATGGATTTATGGATCCATTGTTGCCAGTTACGGGGTTAGTTACACCGTTCTTCCAGGAACGACCCCATGCCTGCATTGCCTGATGGGTGACATTCCGCTCGGCGGGCTAACCTGTGACACAGGCGGCGTGATCAGCCCAGTCGTCCAGTTAGTGGTCGGACACCAAACAGCGGAGGCTCTGAAAATCCTGACGGAAAACTGGGACTCCTTGCGTCAGGAACTGATTTCGTTTGATGTATGGGCCAATCACCATTCATCCATTAACGTCCAGCAGCTGAAAAAGGACGATTGCCCATCATGTGGCACAGACGCCATGTATCCATTTCTTTCTGCCGGCGACCATACGAAAACAGAAGTGCTCTGCGGACGTGATACGGTACAGATTCGCCCGCCTTCCAAAGAAGAACGAGACTTGGATGTCGTTGCTGCCAACCTTTCTGAACTCGGCAGCGTCAACCATAATACATTTTTGCTGCAGTTTAAAACAGACACCAATCGATTGGTCCTGTTTAAAGATGGCCGTGTGCTTGTTCATGGAACCAACGATGCCGCCAAAGCCAAATCGCTTTATCACCGGTATTTGGGGTGAAACAGGTGTCTTATAAAACGGGGCTAGGACAAAAGACGTTTAGTCAAAGAAAAATCCGAACTATGATTCACAAATAATCTGAATCAGTTCGGATTTTTCATTTAGCGTAGGAAAAACACGGAGACTCCTGCGGGATGAAAAAGCCTAGATGAGACCCCGCAGTCCGATAAGCACAAAGCAAAGCTTCCATGAGTAGGCTTCGACGAATAAGCTTGCAACGCGACGAGCACGAGGAGGCTCAGCAGCGCCCGCGGCAAAGAAGACACTGTGAAAGCGACCAAAGGAAGCTTGAACAGATGTCGCGCTTGTGCCTGGTAAGGTGAAAGCGCAGTGTTTTTCCGAAGCGGTGACTACTTCTCAAATATATCGTTCGTGTTTAGAAGTGATTTGTTTAGTTATGTCCCAGCCTCACCGTTTTTATGTTGCGATTTCCACGATCAGACCACGTGCGTTTACCTTTCTTTCCACTTCCTGTAACATCGCACTGGGACAAGTTCGTATTCATATCCAAATGAAGGATTACTCGTCTTCTTTTAAAACTCCGGCTTCTTTATAATATTTTTTGGCGCCATCATGAAGTGGAACACCGCTCAATTCGGTTGTGGCTTCCTCAATGTCCATCTGTTCAACGATGGCATGGGAATCTTTCAGCTTGTCAAGGTTTTCCCAAAATGTTTTCGTCATATTATAAATGGTTTCATCATCCATGGATGCATCAGTCATAAGCATCATTTTAATCCCAAGCGTCTCAACGTCCTTCTCCTGATTGTCATACGTGCCAGCCGGAATCGTTACTTCGGAGTACCACGGGTATTCGTCCATCAAGGACGTGCGAACGTCTTTGTCAATGCCAATCAGTTTGCCACCAGCTGTGGAAGTCATTTCCGTAACAGCAGATGTTGGTAAACCTGCTTGAATTAAGGCACCATCTATCTGTTTGTTTCTCATTAAATCAATCGCTTCCGTGAAACCGACATAGTTCTCCTTAATACCGTCCGGATAATCAATACCATACTCAGGAAGGATGATGCTCGTTTCCACCTCTGGGGTGCTTCCAACAGCTCCCGGTGCAAACTTTCGCCCTTCCAGATCAGCCACTGACTCCACGCCGGATTCTTCACGAACGACAAATTGGTTTGGGTTATAATAAAGGCCTGCCATAATACGAACGTCATCGTACTTGCGATCTTTAAACCCGCGCTTGCCATTGTATGCTTCCCATATAATGCCAGCTGTTGCAAATGAAATTTGTCCTTGTCCCTTTTTCAGCATATTCAAATTCTCAACTCCCCCGTTGGAGGCTTGAGCCGTGACACGAACATTGTCCATTTGGTTGTTCCATACATTGGCCATCGCAGACCCTAATGGATAAATCGTACCTGTCGTACTTGCTGTCGGGAAGTTCATTTCTTGCACTCCGGACGATTTTCCGGATGATTCATTGTCACCGTTGCCTCCGCATGCGGCCATTAGAATGGTAATCGCTGCCAGAGAAACAGTTATTAACATCTTTCGGGATAAACATTTAGTCATTGGGATAACATCCTTTCTCTCGTTGATACGTCATGATTTTTATTTTTAATGATATATAATTGCCAAACGGATACAATTAAAATAATACTAAGGCCCAAACTGTTAGACCAAACGCCGGGAGCCATCATACAGAATCCTGCGCCGATAAGAAGTATGCGCTGGATGATAGAATCGCGGATAAAAAGCCAGCCCTGCAGTCCAGATGCCAGTGCCACTGCTCCAATCGTCGCGGTGACTGCCGGCAGAATACCACTCATAAGCTCTGTCGGATCAAGCAGGAGGTTCGGCTCAAAAATAAAGAAAAATGGAAGTATGAACCCTGTAAGAGCAAGCTTGACAGCCGTTAAAGAGACTTTATTCTGATTCGAATCCGCTATACCGGAAGCCACATAGGACGCAAGCGCCACTGGCGGCGTAATGTTTGATAGACACGCATAAATCAGTACGAACATGTGAGCTGCCATCGGCTCAACGTCAAACTCCAACAGGACAGGCGCGGCAACTGTAGCAACAATCACATAGGCAGCAACACCAGGGACCCCCATTCCAAGAACAATACTCATCAGCATTACGAGAATACCGGCAAACAATAAACTTTCATTCGTATAGTCCATGATAGAGTATCCAAATGCCAAGCCCAATCCAGTCAAAGACACTGTACCTATAATGATTCCAATGATAGCACAAGCTGCTCCGACACCGACTGCTCCCTTAGCGCCTTCTTCTAACGCTCGAAAAATATCTTTTATCCCCATCCGTGTCTCTTTCCGCAGCCAACTGGCCACGACACAGGCAGCAATGGAAAATACCGCCGCATACAATGGGGTATACCCCATAAACAACAGAGTAATCAGAACAATTAAAGGTAACGAAAGATGACCTTGTTTTTTAATAACCTCTACCATTTTTGGTATATTTTCTTTAGAAATACCTTTTAATCCAAGACGCTTTGCCTCAAAGTGAACAACGAATATTAATGTTACATAATATAAAAAAGCAGGAACCAGTGCAGCAACCAGAACTGTTGTATAAGGTACGCCGAGATATTCAGCCATGACAAAGCCCGCTGCTCCCATAATCGGCGGAGCAAACTGACCGCCCGTAGAAGATACTGCTTCAACCGCTGCCGCGAATCGTGAGCGGTAGCCATTTTCTTTCATCATTGGAATGGTAATCGTCCCGGTCGTTGCGACATTAGCAAGTGCACTGCCATTGATCATTCCCATCAAACTGCTGGCCAGGACAGCGACTTTCGCAGGACCTCCAGGAGATCGACCGGCTACTGTCAAAGCTAAGTCGTTAATAAACTGACTGAACCCGCTTATTTTTAAGAAAGCACCAAATAATATAAAAAGGAAAACAAACGTCGCTGACACACCGATAGCAACACCGAAAATTCCTTGGCTTCCCCAAAACATATGATCAATAACTCTGTTCAAACCGAATCCGCTGTGACCAAACGAACCAGGAATAAAGGTTCCTACAAAATTATAAAGGAGGAATAACAAAGCCAGAACAGCCAAGTTCCCGACAACACGGCGCGCCGCTTCAAAGACCATAAGAATGCCAATCCCGCCAAAAACATAATCGCGTGGCAGTAAATAACCGCCTCTTAAAGCAATATCGTTGTAATTCATCAGCAAATAGCCAAAAGAAACGATGGATAACAAAATGAGCAACGCATCAAGCAGCGTAGGAGAACGGTGGATTTGTCCTTTTTTCCATGCTGGATATAGTAGAAATACCATGATTAGCAAAAAGATAATATGCCAGGCACGAAGACTGATAGCATCAAACGTGCCCGAAACCGCAGAATATAATTGAAAAATAGACCAGATAACTGCCAAAACAGAAATAAGTATCGCTGTCTTCCTCGTATAATCCCGGTTTTTTATATTTCCGCCATCGGTTGACCCGGATTTAAAAAATTCTGCTATTTTAGCCATCAAGACCCCCCTTCTTTTAAAAAAATCATTAAGTAACAGCTTAAACAAACCTATGTTTGAATAATTTTTATTTTACTATCACTTAATTATATTTGCATATCACTATTTTTTCAAGGATGTTTTGAAAAGGTATAAAGGGTTTTCATACAATTAGAGACGATATAAGTACAATTCTTAACATGCAACGATTACGACATATAAAAAAGCTTCCGATGCGTGCAAGCACGGAAGCTTTTCTCAATCACACAGCGGAAGCATCAGCTACTGTCTTTTCCAGAAACGCTGCTGCGCTATCGCTGAAATGAAATCTTTCCCGAAATCCGGATTGTTGACAGCAAACACGACGCCTTCCAAGTTATTAGTGTCTGATGTCTGAATATAGTTCGTTGCCGTCGTTGCAATGCCGATGGGTTTATAGTGTTTATAAGCTTCATCGAGAAAATCCATAACATCTTGCTTGAATTTAGCTTCATGTTCGGGACTTCCGCCAACGACATACAGGGCGTCATAAAGAACAGGGTATGTTGTAATAAATGTTTTATTCGCTTCGACGATGGTTCCATCTGACCCTCTGATCGCGCCTAGCTTTTCACTAATAATATCAACAAACACCCCGTACTTGTGCAGTATATCCAAGGTGTTTCTAACTTCTTCACCGTGAAAGCCATTTCCGATTAATACGCCTACTTTTTGTGTATAAGCAGAATGTGGCATATTGGCCAGGCTGAGGGCGGGCGACTGTTTCTCAACCGGTACATGGGATCCTGTCGGTCGATCCACGCCAATGTTATCCGCGATGATACAAGCCATCTCCCGGTCAACATTGACAAACATATCGACATTCTGTTTCCGAACCGATTTGCTTTCCACTTTGGCAAGATGATAGATAAACGTTTCGATCAAGTCCTCTTTTTCCACATGAGTCATACTGTTCCAAAAAAGCCGTGCCTGTGAAAAATGATCATTAAAGGATTCACTCGGAACTTCTCTCGTTTTATAGCCATCGACGTTTTCCGGATAATGGGCATAGCCACCTTCTTCCGGTGGTGTCGTTTCCGGCGTATTACCCGCGAGTGAATTTTCACGATAATGGACGGAATCCGCATCAATCCGATGGCGCATATAGCCTTGACGTTCGTTAAAATTCACGTCATTAACGGGCTGGTTAACCGGGATTTGTTGAATATTTCCGGAACCGAGCCGGTGATAATCGGTGTCCCGATAGGCAAATGACCTGCCCTGCAAGACCGGATCATTCGTGAAATCAATTCCTGGAACAACATTGGACGGGTCAAACGATGATTGTTCTTCTTCCGCAAAGAAGTTATCAACCAGTCGATTCAATGTCATTTTGCCGACAATTTCAACAGGAATGAGCTCTTCCGGCCACAATTTGGTATCATCCAGAATATCGAAATCATACTTGAACTCATCCTCTTCAGGAATTAACTGCACCCCGAATTCATATTCCGGATATGCGCCACATCGGATGGCTTCAATGATATCATTCCGGTGATAGTCCGGATCCACTCCCCCGATAACGTTCGCTTCGTCCAATAACAAGGAATGGACGCCAAGCACCGGTTTCCATACAAAGCGGACAAAGGTTGATTTGCCATGTTCGTTAATAAAACGGAATGTATTAATCGGCCACCCTTCCATCATGCGCCAACTTCTCGGTCGCCCCCGCATGGACATCAGCCACATAATCATGTGAGCCGTTTCCTGGTTATTGGCAACATAATCCCAGAAATTATCATGAGCTGCAGCGGCTTGCGGGACATCGGTGACCGGATTAGGTTTAATGGCATGCACCATATCCGCAAACTTCATCGCATCCGCAACGAGAAAAACAGGAAATTGCAAGGCTAAATTATCATAATTTCCTTCAGTCGTGTAAAATTTCGTGGCAAAACCACGAACATCGATCGCGGTGTCCTTGGATCCTTTACTTCCTATAAAATTGGAAAACCGGACAAATACCGGCGTTTTGCAACCGGGGTCCTGCAGAAATTCAGCGGTGGTAACGTGTCTCATCGATTTGTATAGTTCGAAGTCACCATAGACCCCGAAACCCCTGGCATGAACAACCTTTTCCGGTATCCGCTCGCGGCTGAAATGCGACTGTTTCTTATAAAATCGAAAATCTTGAAATAATGTAGGACCACGTCTCCCCGCTTTCAGGGACCGATCATCATTGGAAATTTTTAAACCAGCATCACTCGTTAATTTTTTACCCGGACCCGTATTATGTTCGCGGTATTGCTCCAGTTGCTCATCTTTTGGATTGTGATGAAAGCCGCCTCTTTCGTCACTTTTTTCATCATTTCTTTCATTGTTTTTTTCGTTGTTTATTTCTTCGTTGCGCTTGTTGTCATCTGATGAATGATCCACGTAATCACCCTCCTGTTGTTGAATTCCATACCACTTACATACCTATGCTCATTCATCTAAATTAGAACTAATAATGTATGAAAACAGGAAGGATCATCATTCCGATACCATAAAAAAACAGCCCGACTAATGGACTGTGTCTAAGCTTAACGATGCTGCATTTTCCTTTTCATCGTGTGTATATCCTTTTCATTATGCCATGTTTTGTCTGAAAGGAAATCAAAACCGTCTTGCAGTTTGTCCACCTTTTTCTCTAATTGATTAAATCTCTCATCCATTTTCTTAAACCTCTCATCCATCTCTTTAAATCTGGTATCCATCTCTTCATACATGCTATTAAACCGTTGATCCACATTTGCAAAACCTTGATTCATCTGTTCCTGCAATTCCTTGATGGCTTGCATAATCTGATTATTTTGCTCATTCGTCAATACATACCCCCCCTTTTTGCGTACTCATTTCACTGATACTGCTATTATAATCTGTCTTGATCAATACGTCTATCAATCTCTGCAAAACGACGCCATCCAAAAATAAAACCTCCCTATGACAGGAGGTTTTGTTAATCCATTATTTTTCTTTGTTAAATACCTTGACGCCAGCTTCTGCCACTTGAACGTCTTGTGGCACAGCGCCGCCACTGACACCGATAGCACCGATGACTTTTCCGTCCTTTTCCAGCGGGATGCCGCCACCGAATACAACGATCTTTCCTTGATTGGTTGTATTCAGACCCCATAGTTCAGCATTCGGAACAGTGGCTTCTTCCAGGTTGGAGGTTGGCATTTTTAGAGCAACGGATGTCCATGCCTTATTCCGTGCAATATCCACACTTGCCAGCCATGCATCATCCATGCGGTGTGTCGCAACCAGATTGCCTCCATCATCCATTATCGAAATAACCATCTGAACCCCGATGTTGGCCGCTTCTGCTTCTGCGCCCTCGATCACTTTTTTAGCTGTTGCCAGATTTAACTTTTCCATGTTTAATCATCCTTTCTTAAAAATCCTTTATGAGTTTATTCAACTACTAGTGATATATTCCCAGAATTGTTATGAAATAAACAAACGATTTAATTTTTTGAAAAGATGAATGTTACTCCTGACTTTTTCAAAGCCGGTTACCCGAAATTTGAAAAAACTTACGGTGTAAAATGAGCGCTTAACAAACCATAGTCACGATTGCCAGATCGAATGACGTGCAAACGCCTTCAAACGGACGTTTTCTTTGCGGCTTTCATATTTGAAACCTTTTTATGACCATCTTTATATTCAACACTGAATCCTGTAAAGCCGTATATAATCGCCATTAAAGGACTAAGCAAGCAAAGGAAAGCAAATGGTGCATAACTTAACGTGCTGACACCAAGAGTCGCTGTCATGAATGCGCCACATGTATTCCACGGAACAAGAGGCGACGTCATCGTCCCGGCATCTTCAACCGTTCGGGAAAGGTTTTTCATTTTCAATCCTTTTTTGTCGTATGCGTTGGCATACATTCTGGCAGGAATAATGATGGACAAGTATTGTTCAGAGCCGACGACGTTTGCGAAAAATGACGTACCGACTGTAATCCCAATAAGACTGCCAGCCGATCGAGCCAGACTGAGCAAGCTTTCCACAATGGTTTGGAAAAATCCAGTAGATTCCATAATGCCACCGAAGCTCATGGCAATAATGATAAGTGAAACCGTAAACATCATAGCTTCAATGCCGCCATTGTTTAACAAATTATCAAGAACGTCAACACCGGTATCGGCGGAATACCCATAGTACAGTGTCGATATGGCCTCCTTCATGGGCAATCCTTGAACCAAAACAGCTGTCACAGTACCGAGTATAGCACCGGTGGAAAGAGCTGGAATAGCGGGCATCTTTTTGATCATCATGATAATAACCACGGCCGGTACAATTAATAATAACGGACCGATCGTAAATAAGTCGGACAATTGATTTTGTAACGTGGATACTTGTTCCAAATTTGAATTGTCATGATTTGTTACAAAACCGAGAACGAAATAAAGAATCAGGGATATGATTAAAGCCGGAACCGTCGTAAATAACATATGTTTAATATGTTCAAACAGCTCGGACCCAGCAACGCCTGGCGCCAAGTTGGTCGTTTCGGAAAATGGGGATATCTTATCGCCAAAGTAAATGCCTGAAATGACGGATCCGGCCACCATGGCTGTATTCAATCCCAATCCTTCACCGACCCCCATCAAAGCTATGCCAATCGTTCCCGCTGCCGTCCAGGCATTGCCGGCAGCAATGGCTACCAGACCGGATATGATACAGGAAGCAAACAGAAAATAGGTTGGTGATAATATATCCAGACCATAGTAAATCATCGTTGGAACAATACCACCAGCCAACCACGAACCGATAATCATCCCTATGATCACCAGAATAATAATCGCTTGCAGAGCCAAACTGATGCCATTAATCATACCACTTTCAATCGTTTTCCACGAGTTTCCTAACAACAACGCTATAGCAGCAGCGACGACCCCACTGAAAAATAGTGGAATATGTGGGTCAGCACCATAGACGGCAATTCCGATAATAAGTGCAACGATCATAAAAACGACGGGTATTAAAGCGACTAAAAGACTAGGTTTTTTCACTTCATTTGTTTCTGCAGACACTGGTTATGCCTCCTCTGTTGCATATATGGTGTAAGATAGTGACGTGTCTTAGTCGTTTTTCCATTCCATTAGTGTTGCATGAGTGCATGATTCCGCATCATCAGGCAAATAGTTTCTTAAAATACGCAGAAAATTGAAGTCATTTTTAAGCTGAAATGTCATAACAGGATCGTAAATGTCGTTATTCACGACAAGCTCAGCATATGTTTCCGGTGTATATTGATCAGCATACTTGTGGTAGTGAGGTATGCGACCGCCTACGACAATACCATTCAAGCTCAATTGTCTGCAAAGTTCTTTTCGTTCGTTATAAAGCGTTTTTCCAAGTTTCAAATTTCGGTAGTCCGGGTGAACCGAAACTTCTATGCCATATAAATAGTCACCGTTAGGGTCGTGATTCCGGATATAACCCTCATCGCAAATCTCATCAAATGTATGATCTTTATCCCAATCGTTTCGTGATACCATCAAGCTTCCCGAAGCACCGACAATTTTACCTTCATACTCGACACAACGCTGGCCTTCCGGAAAACGGGCTAATTGACTTTCATAGTGTTTACAATCGAACGCAACATCTTCCCCAAAGCACATAACGGCCAACGCTTGAACCTCAGGGATATCCTTTTCTTCCAGTTGTCGTACAATGACATTGCTTTCAGATGACGTATCCACTTGATTTTTCATAAGAAAAACGCTCCCTTTAAAAGTTTTATAGGTAGGCAAGCAAGAAAATAGACAAGATTGTGTGATTAAGCTATCTTCTTGCTTCCGATGGTGTGTGAGAATTTACATTATATTAAATTGGCTGATGTTTTAATGGAAACAAATTTTTCTTCCATAAATTCATGAACACCGGACGTTCCACCTTCGCGGCCAATGCCACTTTCTTTCATGCCTCCAAACGGGGCATGCGGGACGATGGGAGCCGGATCGTTAATACCAACCATTCCATACTCGAGTTGGTGCATCATTCGCATACTGCGGCTCAAATCATTGGTGAAGCAATACCCCATCAATCCATATTGCGTATTGTTAGCTCGCTCAACGACCTCTTCTTCGGAATCAAAGGTGAAAATCGGTGCAACAGGGCCAAACGTTTCTTCTTTTGCTATATTCATACCATCTGTGACATCAGCGAGTACCGTCGGCGTGTAAAAGAAACCGTCCTTATTCTCCATAACGGAAGCCCCTGTTACCGTACTCGCCCCGGCAGACAGAGCTTTTTGCACTTGGTCATCCACTTTGTGCAGCGCGGCTTCATTGACCAACGGCCCCATGTCGGTATTTTCGTCCAGTCCATCACCAACGTTCAATGCTTCCACTGCTTCAGCCAGACGTTTGCTGAACTCATCCTTAATGCCGTTTTGTACATAAATACGGTTGGTACTGATGCACGTCTGTCCGGAATTTTTAAATTTCGTGCCGACAACCGAGTTAACAGCATCATCCAGGTTAGCGTCATCAAATACGATGAACGGGGCATGACCGCCAAGTTCCATGGATATTTTTTGTACATTTTCAGACGCTTGACGCATTAACTGTTTTCCGACATTTGTCGATCCTGTAAATGTCAGTTTTTTAACGATCGGATTGTCTGTCATCTCTGTACCAATAGCTTCGGCATCACCGATAACAAGATTGGCCACACCCGATGGAAGGCCGCCTCTTTCAAAGCATTTAAACACTTCAATCGCGCATTGAGGGGTGGATGGAGCCGGTTTCAAAACGGCTGTGCAACCGGCCGCCAAAGCTGGACCTAACTTCCGCAAAATCATGGAAACAGGAAAATTCCAAGGTGTTATGGCTCCAATGACCCCAATGGGTTGACGGAGAACCATCAGCTGTTTCTTTGAATCAAGTGCCGGAATAACGTCGCCGTATATTCGTTTAGCCTCTTCCCCATTCCATTTAAGGTAAGCTGCAGCCGACGCTACTTCCCCACGTGCATCTTTAATGGGTTTTCCCATTTCCTTCGTAATCATGGTTGCGATATCGTTTTTAACATTCAGCAACTCATCCGCAATATTTATTAAAATGGTACCGCGTTCATTTCCGGTCATAGCTTTCCATGTTTTAAACGCATCATTGGCGGCATTAATGGCTTCGGAGGCTTCATCTTTGCCACCTGTATAAACATCCCCGACTGCCTCTTTTGTCGCAGGATTGATAATCGTTTCAGTTCGATCTGTTTTGATCCATTGTCCGTTAATAAACAATGTCATAATCCCCCTTCTTATTTATTTAAAAGTCTATTGTTTGGTAATCGTATAGGTTTCAAAAGGGTCATGCGCCGGCATGCCATCACATACATGCAAACGGTTGGTTGATAGATTCATCACAACAGCAAAAACGGTTTCAATTTGTCGATGGCTGGGAACCTGCTCATTGGCATAATGGTTAATGGAGTTGGGAGCATTAAACGTATCGCTTAACCACGTTTTAAACGTTTCATCGGTAATGGTCTGTTGCTCCTGTATCGCTTGCGTAACCAATTGTTTCGCCCGTCGCTCCCGAATTTCCGAATCGCTGTAACGCAGGTTGTTATTGTCGCCCACTTTCATTTGAATTTCTTGTGAACAAATGTGATTGGCATGCACACCATAGGACGTATCCTGATTGGTCACAGCTATGCCATATGGGGAAACTTCGACATGTAAAGCCATGCCTCCACGTTGGTCCTCGTGATAACCGATCATGAAATTAGCTGCCGAAGCCATCTGGCCCTCCTGGACATTAGCCATCGCCTCATGCAGAGATGACGTATCCAAAATAGAGCGAAGTCCCAAATGAATCGGAATCCCTTTGGTTTTTTGGCTGGAATGCAATGCATTCAATCCGACACCAATAGCATGGTCATTGCAGCCAATTTTTCCAATAATGCCGGCTTCCGTAATCATCGATACATTCGGTCTGTCTTCCCGCTCGATGTTTAGCATGAGCAAGCTGTCCTTCTGTGACCCTTTCCAATCCCATGTTTGCCCCATTATGGTATCGTTTGTAACAGGACTGCACGTACTAATACTGGTACACCCATCACTGAACGATGTATGCGCGTCCCCTGTTAAGGCAATTTCACTTCGCGCATTGAGTGCCAAAACATCCTCAAACGTCATTCCGGATCCTTCTGCTACCCCTTCCATTTCTTCCAGCAAGGCGATGTCAAAGGCCTCAATAGCCGGAATATGGATTTTGGCCCGTTCTTTAACATCGGTCCAATCAATTCCCTGAAATTCATAAAACAGGCGTTCATACGTGTTCATACTGTTTATCATTTCCTGCTTCCCTTGTTCACCGTGTTGGCGTCCTATTTCCTTTGGATCCCCACTTAAATGTAATACGTTCATTTGTTTCACCCTTCTCCATAGGAATGTTTATCCATGTATCAATCACTCAATCACTAGTTATCATATTAGGTCTTTCAGCTTTAATTAGAAACACACGATCCAAATTAGCTGAGTTATCAGTTAACTCCTGTTATTCGTACCTTGTATGAACAACCCCTTTATCATTTAAAATTTCGTCACATTTCAACAAGCAAATTCCATGCCAACTTATAGCGATGTGACGCGGAGATAGAACCTAAACTGCCAACAAGGGGGCTCGTGAAGGAATGAGAAGATGATTTTTTTCGACAAATATAGACATATAGAAATGTATAACTTATTTTATTTTTCATAACATATTCACTTTTGAATAACATGCTGGGTATTAAATACAGACAATTGCTTTGTAAGCAACCGTCGTCGTTATGTCGTTGTCAACCGGCTTCATCGTCACTTCCCATATCCGGTATGCGACGACGAAAGAATCCAGTAATAATGAGCATGTATATAAACCCAATAGCGACCCAAACAACGCCCCCGATAAACGCATCTTTATGAAGGAAAAACCACAATATACCAGTTAACCCGGCTCCAATAAGAGGCATAATCAAATATTTAAATATATCCTGTGCGGTTTTGTACCTTTTTTTCTTAACAATAAAATAGGCAATCACAGATAAATTAACAAACGTAAAGGCAATTAACGCACCGAAATTAATCACTGCTGAGATTAATTCGAGATCAGGCCCGATAGCCAATAACGACACAGCTCCAACTAGTATAACGTTAAACGCAGGTGTACGGAATCGCGGATGCACATAACCAAACAGTTTATTTGGAAGGACACCATTTCGTCCCATCACATACAACAGACGGGAGACACTCGCATGGGATGCCAGACCGGATGCAGCTGTTGCCGCAAATGCCCCGGAAAGAAAAATCAATTTAAACACCTCTCCACCCGTATATAAGGCAATTTCTGGTAACGTATCATCCGTCACTTGAAAATGGGAAACATCCGGGAATAATGCTTGCGCAAAATACCCACCCACAAAGAAAATCGCACCACCTATGAGAACCGTCAGGAAAATGGCTTTCGGAACGGTTTTTTGATCAACGGCTTCCTCGGTATACATGGTAATGGCGTCAAATCCAATAAATGAAAAAGCGACGACGGTTGCCCCTGTAAATACCGCTGACAACTGTACATCGTCATGAAATAACGGTTGTGCCGTGAAAATCGTGCCTTGCCCCATACCCTGGGAAAGTTTCATCCATGCCAGGAGAACAAAGACACCAATCAAAAGGATTTCATAAACAACGAGAATCATATTAAAATTTGATGTTTTCCCCATGCTCCATACGTTAATACCAGTGACAATGGCGACATAAATGACCACCCAGATCCAAGCTGGAACGTCTGGAAATAGGGATGCAAAATAAATGCGAATGATAAGCGCATTGACCATAGGAAGCAATAAATAATCCAGTAAAGACGCCCATCCCACAATAAAGCCCATACCAGGGCTCATTGTTTCACGTGTGTAGGTATAGGCTGAACCGGCACTTGGAAAAATTTGAGTCATTTTTCCATAACTGATCGCCGTAAACAACATCACACATAAAGCAACAATGTAAGCAAGTGGAACCACACCGTCCGTTTGCTGAGACACAATGCCGAACGTATCGAACACGACAGTCGGTGTCATATACCCCAGTCCAAGGCCAACAATGGACCAAAGTCCCAGAGATCGTTTTAGCGATGGGTTTTTTGCCATACATCATCCCTCCATTCCATATGTCGATTCACAAAGGTTAGGAAAGCGGTTTCATTTCTCGCCTGATACATGATCAAAATCATACGACACCTCACCATTAAATAATTTTTAAACTATTCACCACACTCATGCAAAAATTATGCCAATAAATAAAATAGTCTAAATTTTTCAGAACTGGGCCACAACACTATCGTTCGGGCGTATTTAATCCGTTCGCCTCGTCGCCCATTATTTAAAATTAAATACTGTTATGATATATTGAATAAGATGGGTATCAAGGAGGGATCATCATGTCAAACTGGGTCAAGAACAAACTTCACCCACTTGTTGTTATATCAATGACTCCCGAAGATGATCATTGGCGGGACTATCTCCAATACAATCATTCGGATGCATTCGTGTTTCTAGAAAGGAATGGAACACTAGATTCATATATTTATTTACGCGATTTAGATTGGGACCATGTTGACGACCTAACGATGGATGAATTATATAACCATGCACACACTTTGGAAAACGTCGGTGTGATCCATGCCAACCAGCCGGAGGTGCCATTTACATTTCTTTTTCAAATCTTGGGCGAACCACTTGCTCTGGTCAAAGACAACGATAGCTACATTGGTTATATTCGGCGTGAGGATCTGCTCGTGGAATTATTACGCTTGGAGGATGGAAACACAAACTTTTTAAAAGTGATCCTTTCATCGATTCCTATGGGCATATTCATTTCTGATAATCATGGCATCATTGTCAACTCAAATGAAGCCGGGATACGCATGATCAAATCCTCCTATCAGGAAATAAGCGGCACACCCGCGAAAAAATGGTTTAATAATGATCACATTGATACGGTTCTTGATACAAAAAAGAAAATATTAAACCAAATACAGATCGATGATGAGACGGGCATCCTAGTTGATTATATTCCCATTTTAGATTCCAAAGAAAATTTGGATGGTCTTATTTTCGTTGTTCAGGATTTGCCAAAAGTCGAAGAAATGGCGATGGAAATTGAACACATCAAAAATTTAAACGATGATTTAAACACCATTCTATCCACCATGTACGATGACATCTTAGTGATTAACAATAAAGGCGATATCCTCCGTTTTAATAATCAATTCACCGCCGGGCTCTGGGACGAGGATTTAAAAAATCTGATCGGTCAAAACCTGTTTAATCTGGAGGTAAAAGGCTATTTTAATGCGGAAATTTTGCGATTGGTCTTAAAAAAAGGTGACAAAGTATCCATTGTTCAGGAATTACGTCAGGGAAAAAATATCCTGACTGTCGGCAATCCGGTTTTTGACGACCATGG
>NZ_BAAADM010000002.1:69821-145026 GCF_039522485.1 Lentibacillus halophilus
AGAAACGACACAGCTCAAGTCGGAACTGGACGAAACTAAAAAACTGACGCATCGCTATAAACAGGAATTGGAACGATTGCGTAATCTGGAAAGTATGAATCATGACGTTATTTACTGCAGTGCTGCCATGGAACAAGTCATGCTGAAGGTGAATAAACTGGCTGAGTTTCATTCAACCGTGCTTATTACAGGTGAATCAGGGGTTGGCAAAGAAGTGATTACACGAACGATTCATAAGTACGGACGACGCGCCAACAAACCATTTTTGTCGATTAATTGCGGAGCGATACCGGAAGATTTGCTGGAAAGTGAATTATTTGGCTATGTAAAAGGTGCTTTCACCGGAGCACATAATCAAGGCAAAAAAGGATACTTTCAACAGGCCCATCAAGGCGTTCTGGTATTAGATGAAATCGGGGAGGTTTCTCAAAATCTTCAAGTCAAATTGTTGCGCGTGCTGCAAGAGGGGGAAATTATCCCCGTAGGAAGCTCTCAACCCGTATCGGTCGATGTGCAAATCATCGCTACTACCAATAAAGACCTGGACAAAATGGTTCGTGAGGGAAGGTTTCGGGAGGATCTGTACTACCGCATTAACGTCATTCCGATTACAGTACCACCACTGCGGGAACGCACCGAGGATATTCCGTTGTTGGCTTATCACTTTTTGCAAAAATTGAACACGAAATACGAAAAGACGTATTATTTTTCACCAGATGCTCTTAATCTATTGGAAGTCTATTCGTGGCCTGGAAACATCCGTGAGCTTCAAAATATCATTGAACGTTTGGTCGTAACCACCGAAGAACAAGTCATCTCAGCGGATTCCGTAAAAACATTGTTACGACTGGGAGAAAGCGGCAAGCATCAACCCATCATAACGGATATCATCCCGCTTGATGAAGCACAAACATCAGTTGAAGAACAATTGATAGCACTTGCCATGAAGAAATATAAAACCACGACCAAAGCGGCAGAGGCTTTAAATATTAGTCAATCCGCTGTCAGCCGTAAATATAAAAAACATCAGCAGAATTAGTCAGCAAACATGTCGGCTTATACAGCGGTCAATCCATCACATGCGTCCAAAACATTTGGAAGAAGGCCCATGGGAATACGTTCTCTGGATGCCTTCTTCCTGTTTCAGCAATCAGAAGTCATATTCAGAAAGACATACGATCCAGCGTCGTTTCGACCGTTTTCATTAAAGCGTGTTTTCAAACGCCGTTATCGACTCATCGATAATATTTATCATTTTTTTAATTTCCTCTTGAGTAATCACAAAAGGTGGTGCAATGGCAACTTTATAATCGCCAATATTTCTTAAAATCAATTTACGGTCAAAGCACGCATTAACAACCGAAGCTGCCGCTTGTAATGATGAATCGAACGTTTCTCCTGTGTCAGGATTGTATAGTTCAAACGCCGCCAGCAGCCCGAGTGTACGGCAATTTCGTACCGTGTCATGCTTCTCTTCTAAATATGCAAGTCCTTTGCGCAACTCGTCTTCCATGTCTTTCACATGACTGACCAGATTTTCACGTTCAATGATTTCGATGTTCTTCAGAGCAACCGCACACGCTGTTGGATGGCCACTGTAGGTAAAACCATGTGACATCACATTCTCATAACCGATAATGTACTCTCTTATTTTATCGCTGATCATAACGCCACCCAGCTGTGAATAACCACTGGTGATTCCTTTGGCCATACACATCATATCCGGTATGACATTCCAGTTTTCCACGCCAAACATTTTTCCAGTACGCCCAAAACCGCAAATAACCTCATCGGCTATGAACAAAATGTTAAACTCGTCACAAAGCTTTCTGACGGCTTCTATATAGCCCTCAGGTGGCATATTCACCCCACCAGCGCCTTGTACAGGTTCCATGACGACCGCAGAAATGGTATCAGCACCTTCCTGTTCGATAAGCGCCCGTATGGAATGCTCATAATCCGGATCAGTGGTATCCCCTAATTCACAATTGGTTAAATGCGGTGTGGCATGAAAGAATCCTTTTATATTGGAGCCAGCAAACGTATGAGTGGCGGGAATGCCGGTCGCACTTTGAGATGCTTGTGTGACACCATGATACCCGGCTTTCGTTCCAATAATCTTTTTCTTATTTGGCTGACCTTTTAACTCCCAATAAAAGCGGGACAATTTAAATGCTGTGTCGTTCGATTCGGATCCACCCGATGTGAAAAATACGGAATTCAGATCTCCGGGTGCCATTGATGCCAGCTTTTCCGCCAATTTAATAGCCGGTTCATTTGAAAAGCCTTTGAACGCGGATGAATAAGCCATTTTCATCATTTGCTCACTTGCCGCGTCGGCCAATTCCTTTTGACCGTGCCCCACGTTCACATTCCAGAGCATCGACATCCCATCGATATATGCTTCGCCTTCCATATTATTGACATAAATACCATTGCCTTCAGAAAAAATGATACCCGGTCCCTCTTCAGCAGCAGCCTTGGGCGATGACGTCGGGTGTATAAAATGTCGTTTATCCAATTCAACTAACTCATCCGTTGTGGAACCCATTACCTGTTGGTCCTTTGCCATCTTAAAAACCTCCCTTAATCGTTTTCATTATTAGTATAGCAAATATCATGCCAACTACTCTAGTTAGTGGGTGAAACAAAACCAACAATAGATGTTCATGTGACAGACTGCCTGTTCAAGCTTTATGCCGTTTATCATTAGTTGCGGGTTTAATGCTTTTATAACACATCGCATAAATTTATGATTATGTTCATAAGCATGGATAATACGATCAGTGGACCATCGTTAAAAACGTTAACAAAAAAAGTGAACCCCCACCCGTGATTGACAATTTAAAACGGGCTAGGGGGTCACTCTGTACGTCTTTTTTCAGTATAACTAGAAAACCAAAGCCATTAAACCCAACGTGTCGTTATCACTTTTTTCCGTGTATAAAACTCAACCCCGTCTTTTCCATTCGCATGCAAATCACCATAGAACGAATCTTTCCATCCTGAAAACGGGAAAAACGCCATTGGAGCCGGTACACCAATGTTCACACCAAGCATTCCCGCGTCAATAGTCTCTCGGAATTGACGCACACTTCCACCATCGTTGGTGAAAATGCAGGATCCGTTCGCAAAAGGCGACTGATTCGTTAAGTCAACCGCATCATCCAAGTCCTTCACACGGGCGATCGATAGAATGGGAGCAAACATTTCATCCTGCCAAATCGTCATTTCGGTTGTTACATGGTCAAAAATCGTAGGCCCGACAAAGTACCCTTCTCTCTTTGCCTCTTCATCATTACGCCCGTCCCGGACCATTGTTGCGCCTTCCTTTTCACCTGTTTCAATATATTGCATGGTCTTTTTCTTATGATCATCGCGAATTACCGGTCCCAAAAATACGCCTTCATCCAACCCATTTCCAATTTTAATCTCATTGGCCTTTTGAACAAGCTGCTCAATAAATTCATCAGCCACGGAATCCTCAACAGCAACAACGGAAGCCGCCATACACCGTTCGCCGGCCGAACCAAATGCCGCGCCAAGTATTTGCGTCGTCGCATTATCCAGGTTGGCATCATTTAATACGATTGAGTGGTTTTTCGCTCCTGCCAATGCTTGCACCCGTTTGAGATTATGCGTCCCCCGTTTATAGACATATTCCGCCACAGGCTGGGAACCTACGAATGAAATCGCTGCTACATCGTTATGATCCAGTAGCCCATTAACGACATCATGAGCACCATGAACAATATTGAGAACACCTTCAGGCAACCCGGCTTCTTCCATCAATTCCGCCAGTCGGTTGGCCAGCAATGGCGTACGCTCGGAAGGTTTTAAAACAAACGTATTTCCTGTCACAATCGCCATCGGGAACATCCAAGCAGGAACCATCATCGGAAAGTTGAATGGTGTAATGCCGCCAACAACACCGATGGGATAACGATAGACACCAGATTCTAAACCGGATGCAATCGACGGTAATTGTTCCCCCATCATTAAAGAAGGCGCACCGGCCGCAAATTCCACATTTTCAATGCCACGCTGGACTTCCCCTTTTGCTTCCTTGAAACTTTTTCCGTTTTCTGTTGTAATAATTTCGGCCAACTCATCCCAGTGATCGACAAGCAATTGCTGGTACTTGAACATAATCCGTGCCCGTTTTGGCACAGGCATTTCTTTCCATTCCTCATAGGCTTCATTCGCTTTTTTTACGGCATTATCCACATCTTCCTGAGTCGAAATGGGTGTGTGCGCAATCACTTCGCCTGTGGCCGGGTTGATGACTTCCTCTGTTTTATCAGTCCCGGCTTCCACCCATTCGCCACCGACGTAATTTTTTAGTACGTTCACTTGTGTTTGAACCATATCCATACCTCCCGAAATGATTATTCTTACTTTAAATTGATAGAATTAGAGTTGTGCAAATGCTTCTTTTACCGTTTTTGTAATAAACTTAAAATCTTCCTCAGTTATGCTGAGCGGCGGACTGAGCGTCAAAATATTATTATAGCCAGCAACGGTGTCCCCGTTTTTACCGATGATCAACCCTTTTTGTTTACAGAAGGAAATAACACTATCGAGTTTATCGGATGTGGCAGGTTCTTTGGTTTCCTTGTTTTCAACCAATTCAATTCCTAAAAGAAGCCCTTTCCCACGAACATCGCCGACATACGGATGCTCTTCAAGTTCCGACATCTCATCTAGCAGCCTTTCACCCATGGTTGCCGAGCGTTCAACAAGATTCTCCCTCTCCAGGATCTCTATATTTTTTAACGCAACAGCACACGATGTTGGATTCCCCCCAAACGTATTAACATGCCGGAAGTTATCATATTCTTCCGTTCCCATAAACGATTCATAAACCTCTCTTCTGACTGCTGTTACCGACAGCGGAAGGTAGGCACTGGTAACGCCCTTGGCCATCGTTACAATATCAGGTTTTACACCGTAATTTTGAAAACCAAAAGGCTTCCCGGTTCTGCCAAACCCGCAAATCACTTCATCAATGATTAAAAGTGCTCCGTGTTTGTCACAAATGTCTCTTACGCGCTGCAAGTAACTGTCATGCGGCATAATGACGCCACCGCCGGTAATAATCGGCTCCATAATGACAGCAGCTATCGTTTTATCCAATTCCCATGTCATGACACGATCAATTTCATCCGCGCACGCAATACTTTGTTCTTCCTTCGTCCCCTTATATGGGCTTCGATACATATCCGGTGGTGTGACATGAAGAAAGCCCGGTGCTAATGGTTCATACCGATACTTCCGCTCTGCCTGGCCAGTCGCTGCAAGGGATCCCATCGTATTTCCGTGATAGGCACGGTAACGTGATATAAACTTTTGCCGTTCTGGCTCGCCATTTTGCTGATGAAATTGACGAACCATCTTAAAAGCGGTTTCATTTGCTTCCGATCCGCTATTGGAAAAGAACATAACATAATCATCGCCAAGCCATTCATTTATTTTTTCACCAAGCTTAATGGCTGGTATATGGCTTTGGGTCATTGGAAAATACGGCAGCTTTTTCATTTGCTCATAAGATGCCTGTGCCAATTCCTCCCGGCCATAACCAACATTCACACACCAAAGACCGGACATCCCATCCAGATAACTATTTTCATTAATATCGGTTACCCATGCACCGTCCCCTTCACGGATAACCATGGTTGCATCCGGATTATAATACCGCATTGCATGCCATACATATTTTTCGTCTTTGTTCAATAATTCGTTGGATTTAGTATCCATTGTGGTGATGCCTCCTTTTTTTCTATTGAAACAAGATTTGGAATTACAGACACTTAGAACTCTAATTCCTATATTCATATTAAAAGGGATAAATCTTTATTTCATTAGACAGAAAGTTAAATGATTTTAGTTTGATATCAACACCTAACTAAATTTTCTATTAAAAGGTAATTCTGCTAAATTCCATAACTATTTAACTGTTAGGGATAGAGCCTTAAATATCCCTGCACACTGTTCGATTTCTTCTACATGAACCCATTCTTCTACTGCATGGCTTGTTCCAAACTTCCAGAGCCGAAATAAATCGCATTGTATTTTTCAACCCCGACATAGGCAAGTTAATTAATTATCTCGCAAAGCATTTGCAATCAGCTCAAACAGTTCAATCATAAACACACATTCTTTTTCTTTAGGTTTAATTACTTGTAAGGCGGGTGGAATTAGATTCCATGTAGTAGATCCAATTAAGCTATCAGTCCGGATATACCACCTTTTCTTTCGAATTGAATATTCTAAATTCAAGTTTAGTAGATCTAATTTTACTAACCTACTAATTATTAATGGATTATTAAGTTTTTCTAATATAGAAGCTGCCTCTTGATTTCCGTTTAATATAGAAAATTGAGCACCATCGACTTTAGTTTTCCCTAAATAACATAGTTTAAATTTCATATTTTCATTAAAAATAGCAGGTATCTCAAATTCAAATACCAAATCATAGCTCCGCGCAAAGAATCTGTCTTTCAGTAAATAACTCATTTTTAACTCTTTCAAAAAGTATAGATTATCAAAGTAAACTTTCTTACATAAAAATCCATCATAACCTGTTTTCCAGTATCCATTTAAAGCATTCGAATAAATGTTTGCAACTAAATTCAACTTATCATTTGCTTTTCGATTTAATATACCCATCGCATTGTCGTTCTTTGTCTTTTGGTTAACTAAGTTATCATTTTTGATATTTAAATTCCTTTCTATTTCATTATTTAACTATTATCGATGTTATCGGTTCATGGAGTCATCTTGGGGATTGCTTGTTCAACCATTCTGTCACTTTTTCATCCCATATCGGCAAGTATTCTGAACGAGTTTGAATCTCTTTTGTGATATTTTCAAGAGGAGTTTTTTCGAAAATCGGGATTTTTTTATAATTGAGCCATAACAAGGCATAAATAGCAACTATCGCCATTGCAATCAATGCGTTCATCCAATAAGGCTTAAGAGTCCATATTGCATAGATAACCCCAAGTATACCAATTGGTAGCGTAACCCAGGCCAAAGGTGCCTTCCACAATCTTGGAAAATCAGGGTATTTTTTCCTGAGAATTAACACATTCAACATTGCAATGGCATAAGAGATCATCCAAGTGATACTGGCGGTATTAATAAAGACTAGCACCGTATCGACATCAGCTCCGTTCATAGTGATGTACAAGAAGGTGATAAACATCAAAAGGCCTGTAAAAAAAATCCCGTTCCATGGTGTCCTGTATTTTGGATGTATTTTAGCAAACATTGACGGTACTAAGCTTTCCCTTGCCATCCCATAGAGCATTCTAGGAAGTGCTGCTGTATAAGCATTAGCTGTTGTAAGTGATGCCGCAATGGTAAGCAGAGATATGGTGATAAATCCAGCCTCACCCAGCATTGCACGTGCTCCTTCTACATGTGGAATAGCAGAATTAAGCAAGACATCTAGTGATGTGTATCTTACACTTGCTGCCGAGAAGATAATATCAATTATATATATAGATAATAAACCTAATATTAAACCGTACGGAAGGTTCCTATATGGTTTCTTATTTTCTTCTGCTAACGGCAAGGCAAATTCAAACCCAATAAAAAACCAAATGGCCACACCAACAGTCCCAAATACAGTAGTCCATCCTCCTTCTGGAAGAAAAGATAAAGACTCATTAACCGGAACGGCTCCCATGGTTTCACCAACACGCGCAAATCCTAAAATAGAAAGAAGCGCAAACACAATCATCATCGCAACTGTGACTATTGCCTCTGTCTTTCCATAAAACCCAACGCCCCTTAAATTAATAAAAATAACAAATAAAAATAAAGTTGCAGTCACTATCGGCTGTGGAATTCCGACTAATGAATTCATAGATAGACCACCCATTACTAATTGGGTGCCTCCATCTGCCGCAATTAATACTACATATCCACTAAGCAATGAAAAAATTGACCAAAATCGACCAAGTGCTGGCAAGGTATAGTCAGAAATCATTCCACTTCCTGGCAACATTGATGCTAATTCACCATAAGCAAAAGCAGCACACATCATTGGTATTAGTGCAATTGCTGCTGTTATAATGGTTGCATATCCCGTAGTTCCTCCTACATTTCCAACAGAAAACATAGCCGTTCCGGATACTACCAAGCCTACAGCTGCTCCATAGGCTGGCCAAAAACCAAGAACTCGTTTAAGCTTTTTAATCTCACTCATAAATATTACCTCCAAGGACTTTTCTTTTTATGAGCATCGCTAGTTCACACAAAGAAGTGATCATTTATAATAGTTCTTAGACGAACTAGCGATGCCACACTAATAGATCCTACATTTCCTCAGTATATATTATTCAGCGTATATTTTTTTGAATAGATCAACATAATCTTTTTTCATTATTTTCCGTGGATTACTTGGATGGGATATATTATTTAAAGCGCCTTCGGCTAGATATTCAAAATCTTCAGGATTAATATATTCTAAATCACTCATCCTGGGAATATTAAGATCTTCTGCTAATTTCTTAAGAAGTAACACTCCTTCATACGCATTTTTCTCTAAGTCAAACTTATCAGCACCCAAACGGCGAGCAATAATAGAATGTTTTTCCATGTTAGAAGGTATATTATATTCAAATACATATGGCAACATCATTGAGTTTGCTACTCCATGTGGTGTATCATAAAGTCCTCCAAGTGATTCAGCCATACAATGCACACTAGCAACGTCGGCGTTCCCAAATGATATCCCTGCCATAAGGCTTGCAGCTAGCATCCTTTCTCTAGACTCCATGTTTTCCCCATCCTTTACAACTATGGGTAGGTGCTCGGTAATAAGATCAATAGCATGAAGTGCAAGTCCATCTGTAATTGGTTGAGATACATTGCATGTATAAGCTTCAATCGCGTGCGTGAGAGCATCCATACCAGTTGACGCAGTGACTTCTTTAGGTAAGCTGATAGTTAATTCAGGATCTAACAAAGCAATTTGAGGTGCAACTTTTAGATCAACTATATTCATCTTATAGTTAGTTTCAGTGTCTGTTATTACAGAAAAAGTTGTTATTTCACTCCCCGTGCCAGCTGTTGTAGGTATACAAATAAGTGGCGGTATAGTTTTTCTTAATTTGTCAAAGCCATACCAGTTCTTTAATTTTCCTCCATGTGTCAGAAGAGTTCCTACTGCTTTTGCAGTATCCATTGAACTCCCACCGCCAATTCCAATTAAGGAATCTACATTTTCTTGTAAGGCTAATTTATAAGCTCTTTCACAATCTACATCTTTAGGATTAGGCTTTACTTCATCAAACACTGTATAAGAGATTTTTTCATCATCTAATATCTTTTTTACTTTATCAATAATTCCAGATTTTACTAAACCTTTATCTGTTACTATTAGCACCTTTTTTCCATTGATGTCATTAATAAAATTACCTAATTTTTTAAGTTTTCCTCTTCCAAATTCAATTTTGGTTGGAAGATTGAATTCAAATTCTATAGTCATAATATTCCCTCCATAAAACATAATGTTGATTTTTGTCATATTACTTAGTCTTACATGATGTGAATTTTCCCGTATATTCCCGTTTATCACCTAAACATCGTTTTTCCATTTATATAGAAAAGTGTTTATTTTAACATGCTAGGTTACACATTTTAACATTTCTGATAATAGGAAAGGATGGTTCTCATTATTCCTTCAACTATTATGGGAAAGTAAAAAGCAGACATATTTCCCTACAGAAATTTAAATCAACTTACCCTTTATACCAGCCTGAAGGCTGCACATTAAGCGCTACATTTACTTGTTTTGTAGTCAGATATTCTTCAAACCCATACGTTCCTAAGTCACTGCCAAGGCCGCTTTGTTTGTATCCGCTCCATGGTGCTTCATTGAATGTTGGGTGATACGTATTTACCCAAGTGATGCCTGCTTGCAAATTTCTAATCACACGCTGTGCTTTAGAACCATCGTTCGTGAACACTGCAGCAGCAAGCCCGTAAACTGTATCGTTCGCTAATTTAATTGCTTCCTCTTCTGTATCAAAAACCTGAATAACAAGTACCGGCCCAAAGATTTCTTCCTGTACTATTCTCATATCGGGCGTTGTATTTGAAAAGATGGTAGGTTCCATATAATTACCCTGCACCAGTTCTCCGCTAGTGATCTGATTACCGCCGCATAAAAGTTTTGCACCCTCTTCTATACCTATATTGACATATTCCAGAACGCTTTCCATATGACCTTTGGATATTAGTGGGCCCATTTCGGTATCTTCCTTCCAACCCGGACCAACCTTTATCTTTTTAGCACGATCAACCAATTCAGAAACAAACTTGTCATAGATGCTTCGTTCTAAAATAAGTCGCGATCCGGCTGAACAAACCTCTCCTTGCTGGGCGAAAATGGCCAATAATGCATAGTCGACCGCAGTCTCAAAATCCGCGTCACCAAACACAATATTTGGCGATTTCCCACCCAGTTCTAATCCAACCTTTTTGATTGTATCTGCTGAATCTCTAATGATCTGCTTACCAGTTGATGTTCCACCAGTGAAGGCTATTTTATTTACTTTTGTATGATTCACCAGAGCATCACCCGCCACAGATCCGGAACCAAGAACTAAATTTGCTGTACCCTCAGGGAAATCGATTTCATCAATGATTTCAAATAGCCTGATAATTGTAAGCGGCGTTTGTGAAGCCGGCTTAACAATGACAGTACATCCGGCAGCTAGTGCTGCAGCCATTTTTTGAGTCGCCATTACTAATGGATAATTCCAAGGGACAATCTGAGCAACCACTCCGACCGGCTCACGCACAACCATAGCTTGAATTTCATCAGGAACCTCATATGTTTGGCCAAATGGTTTTGTTGCAAGACCTGCATAATATTGAAATTGATTAATAGAATCTTCAATATCATCTATGGAGTCCGCATACGTTTTCCCATTATTTAATGTCTCCAGCATAGCGAATTCTTCTTTTCGTTCTTCCAGTTTATTTGATAATTTCAACAGAAGATCTGACCTGGTACGAGCGTAAGTTGTCTTCCATTCGCCTTCAAAAGCATCATGAGCAGCTTCAACAGCCTTTTTAACTTCATCAACCCCTCCATCCGTAACAGTCGCAATCACTTCATTGTTAGCGGGGTTTAATATTTCACGAGATTTATTTGTAGTGCTAGAGACCCATTCCCCATTAATATACATATTTTGAATTTCCGTTTTGTCCTTGAGCACTGAACTAAAATTCTCCAGAGTAGACTCCATAAATAATGACCTCCCTTTTCATGTGTTAATTAAATTATATAATTCGGAAACTTTTAAATCATTAGACAAAATGTTAAACTATGATTGCGCTTACATTTACATTTATATTTGAATGCAAGTATTTAACTGTGACCTATACATATAATGACATTTCAGATACCATACAATGACCTTCAAAGGGGGCCGCAAACATGTTAGCTGTTGAAGATATGTTAAATCGTCCATCATTTCAAGAAGCGGAAGTACTGGCAGGAACAAATGGGCTTCATAAAAAAGTGAAATGGGTTCATGTTGTGGAAATAAATAATTTTGGACATTTGCTTCATGGTCAGGAAGTTATTTTAACAACAGGAGTAAATTGGATAAACGATGAAGAGAAAAGTGTTTATTTTTTGGAACAGCTTTTAGAGAAAGAGACGTCAGCGCTTTGTGTGGAACTTGTTGAACACTCCAAAACGTTGCCAACAGACATGCTTAACATAGCTGAAAAGCACAATCTTCCTGTTATAGGATTCAACAAGGAAGTCAAATTCATTGATATAACTATGGACTTACATGAAATTATTTTAAACTATCAACAACATTCGTGGTGGAAACTGGACAACCTATATAAAAAACTCCATAACTCTTTGGTGTCTAATTATCCTATTGGTGACTTTTTAAAATTGTTGCATCAAGCAACCAACAAACAAATGTTACTTAGCCAAAACAAGGATCAGTATCGCTTCTTTCCTTCTCCATCCAAACGAAAGCAAAGCGAGTGGATCGAACAAATACAACAAGACACAAACTCATATAACGCCTATCCCATTCATTTATTGGATCAACCAATCGCCTACCTATATATTTTAGAGAAACAAAATAACATAAGTTTGTTTGATGAGGAAGCTGCCAAACGATGCAGTGAATTTCTCGAACAATATTTCTGGAAACACTATCAAACCAAGGAAAGAGAACAAATAAAACAAAATGAATGGTTACTGGACGCGTTGGATGGCCCCCTTTCTCGAAAACAAATAACTGAAAAAATATATGAAAGCAGCCCGACAACGACATTCAATGACGCTATTGTAGGGGTACTTTCTGATAAGCATTCACTGTATGAAGAAGAAAATGATAGTTTTATGACTGAAACGTTTATGTTTTTCCGTTCCATTTTAGAAAATAACGGATTTCACCTCTTCACAACAAAAGGGAACGTTCAAAATGGCTATGTGTTATTAATCATTAACCAACAGGAGAATGATTCGTGTTACGAGCGCCTGAATTATTCTCTTCAACAGGTTTATGCGTCAAATAATTATCATCATATACAAGGAATCAGTTTTGGCAAGATCATATCTGACTATGAATCTCTTTATCAAAGTTACCAGACAGCATTAACCACTCTAAACTACCAATTGAAACATGACATATTGACTGAACCGTTTTACGATAATTTAGGCGTGTATCGGCTGGTTAATCAGGTAGAGAATACAAATGAACTCGAAAGAATGATTAAACATTATGTAGGTCCCTTAATGTCATATGATCAGCGAAATGGGACGGAATTACTGAAAACATTTCAAATTTACCTGAAAAACTTAGGCTCCAAAAATGACACATCACGAGAATTATACATTGTACGCCAAACCTTATATCATCGGCTGGATCGAATCAAAGAACTGCTGGGCGAGGACTTCATGAGTCCTGAAAATCGAATCATGGCTGAATTATCGGTTTATATGCTGACGTATCTTGATATTGAAGAACAGGCATTAGTCGAAAAGTGACCGGGGAGCATTCCATAAGCAAATCGTTGAAGAAAACTAAGCACCACTCTATGGATGGGTGCTTAGTTTTCTATGTATCCGGAAAATAACCGTTTGCTCCCCAACCTATTCCCAACAACACCTCACGCCTTTGCCATTCGATTGTAGGTATAGAAGGAATCACTGCTACAATCGAATTCTATCGGGAAAATGTGTCATCGTTAAACTAAGCTGAACATTTCCCAATACCTGCTTATTTTACCCATTTATTTTTGAACACGTTTCTCAATATGTCGAAAATCCGGTCGATTGTCCAAGCAGCGATGTTTTCCTTTAATAAACTGATAAGAAGGAGGTGATGGTGATGAAACTTTATTTGGATCCGGGCCATGGTGGTTCGGATACGGGTGCACAAGGAAACGGAATGAATGAAAAAGATATCAATCTAGATATATCGCTCCGAATCCGAACGATGTTAACAAAACAATACCATGATGCCGATGTCACGATGAGCCGGACCGACGACAGCAGCAAACGTTTGAGCGAGCGTACAGACGAGGCCAACGCATGGGGGGCGGACTACTATCTGTCCATCCATTGCAATTCATTTAACGGATCCGCTCAAGGGTACGAGGATTATATCCACAGCAGTCTGTCCGACACCTCAGCAACTGCTGATTATCAGGACACGATTCATACGGCGGTCGCTAAAGCCGATCAACTTGCTGACCGTGGTCAGAAAAAGGCTAACTTCCACGTACTGCGGGAAACAACGATGCCAGCACTCTTGACGGAAAACGGGTTTATCGATAACGACCATGACGCCGCATTAATGCGTGATTCGTCCTGGCGACACGATGTTGCACAAGCGCATGTGACCGGGTTGGCAAACGCATTTCATTTGAAGCCCCGGAAAACCTCTAAAACGCTTTATAAAGTCATCGCCGGTTCTTTCAAGGACAACCAAAATGCAGAAAACCGGGTGTATCATTTGCAATCAGAAGGAATGGATGCATTCGTAGAGGCGGTCACCATTTCAGGTGAACGCTGGTACCGTGTACAGGCAGGGGCCTTTTCAAATCGGGAAAATGCGGAACGTCAGCTGGAAAAGGTTAAAAATGCAGGCATTGCCGACGCGTTTATCACCGCCGAATAGGATCAACGAAAGCAAATCCTCTCTGATTCAGCACAATGTTTTTCGAGGGGGCTGGGATATAACTAAACAAATCAATTCTAATAATACGAACGATATAGTTAAGAAGTAGTCACCGCTCCGGAAAAACACTGCGCTTTCACCTTGCCAGGCACAAGTGCGACATCTGTTCAAGCTTCCTTTGGTCGCTTTCACAGTGTCTTCTTTGCCGCGGGCGCTGCTGAGCCTCCTCGTGCTTATCGCACTGCGGTGTCTCATCTAGGCTTTTCATCCCGCAGGAGTCTTTGTGTTTTTCCTACGCTAAACAACATTCCGAACTAATTAAGATTATTTGTGAATCATAGTTCGGATTTTTCTTTGACTAAACGTCTTATGTCCCAGCCCCTTCTATTTGGACACAAACGCGTTTCCCTCCATCCAAAAACGCCACGGATAATATCTGGCTTCCCCGGCATTACCAATTCCGACTCGTGGACCTGAAACGATTTCCGTCGTATCCGGGCGTTTCCCCGGGGCCATCCAAAGCGGCGACTGATCGAGTCTATGGCCATAATCACGCATGGTGATACCGAGTGCTTGTGTTAATTTACCGGGGCCATTGGTCCACTGGCCCTTTTTCTTAGCCTTTGGACGGCGCTGCGCCATTAATTCTTGACCGGTATAAGGCTCTACCCCACGGATTAATACCGCTTCAGGCTTTTCACTATCGCCGCTTACGACATTAAAGAGGCAATGCGTATGCATCGTGAAGGTATATACATATCCGGCTTCACCGAACATGATTTCCGTTCGTTTTGTGCGACGGTTATTAAAGCTGTGTGCCGCACGGTCATCCGGCCCGATATAGGCTTCTGTTTCCACGATGAATCCACCGGCAACTCCCTCATCCGTTTCCTTGAACACGAGTTGACCAAGCAATGACTGCGCCAATTGAAAGGTAGGCTGATTATAAAATGACATGTGCAGAGCTTCAGGCAAATGGTGCATCATAAGCCTCCTTCTTTATCCTCATCAAATAATACCATTTCCCGATTCCGCCGTCATATTTTAAAAATTCTATTATGCCCAACATGTCCCCTTCTGTACCTGGATGGGGACTTGTTTCATATTTGAAATTGGCACCGTAGAACAGCATCGTCTAGGACAAATTGAGACGCCACACAAACAAATTAAAAAATTTCCTTCTGACGACACTTTTTGCCCTTCTTGTTTCGATTATAGGGGTAAAAAGAGTTACAGTTAGTGAGAAGGGAGAGTTTTCACATGAACCAAAAACCGACATTTGATGATATTTTCAAGCAAAACGAGCGACGGATTCACTATCAAATTCACAAAATGAATATCCGTGATCCGCATCAGGAATTTTTTCAAGAAGGGTTGGTGGCGCTGTGGAACGCGTATGAAACGTATCAGCCGGACAAAGGCTCCATGGCAACGTATTTCAATTATATGATCCGGAACCGTCTGATTGATCGCATGCGCCGCGATAACCGGCGAGATGAAATCAAGAAGCTGGCGGCTCACGAACAACAGACCCAATACACCGACGGCAATTACCACCGGGGTACGGAAGGGGCCCGTCCCATCACCGCCAATTCCCCCTTGCCATTGGATGATTCCAACCTTTGGAAGAACCTTCAATCCCAATTGACGGACAAGCAATGGAAATGGGTTAATTATGCTATTATTCAAGAGATGCCCTACAAAAAAATCGCTGAACTGGAACATACGACGGTGGATGCGGTGAAAAACTGGGGGCGACAAGTGAAGAAAAAACTAAATAATCCGTACTTCCATGAAATGCTGTCACTGGATGAGATAAACATGTCATCCAGTGTCCATTAGGTTCAAAAAGGACGAGAGGCTGCGAAGAACAAGAGAATAGAACTGTTAATTGGTGTTTGATATCTTGTGAGGAGCAGTAGCCAATCCCAATTTCTGCTTGTTCTTCCAGTTAAATCACGAGCGTATTCTGTGCACGTTGTCATAATCCGGGAACGTTAAAATTGAAAATTATCGTTCGTTTCCAGCGCCCATTCATGAATTTCCCAATTTCTAGCTCCATTTACAATATAAGGGTCCTGGTTTAAAAAGGAGATGGCCTCTTCTTCATTATGTGCAGCATATATAACCAATCCCCCTGCTCCATCCGTAAATGGACCATTCATAACGACTTTTTGCTCCTGTTTCATTTGCTCCAGAAACGCCAAGTGCTGCGGACGAAATGATCGATTTTTTTCTTCATCCCGCATGGTTAAAATGACGGCAAAATATTTCATATCAAAATCGGCTCCTTATTCAATTCTGAGTATTGTTAATTTAATAGTGAGTATACCATACCAAACGATCGCAAACAAGTGTTCTTATACCGTTTTTTAAACACTCATATCTTTTATTCCTGTATTCGCCAGTCGATAGGCGTGCGGCCAGCCTCTTGTAAAAATTGATTGGCACGAGAGAACGGGCGACTGCCAAAAAACCCTTTATGGGCGGAAAACGGGCTTGGGTGCGGTGACTTCAAAATCAGATGGTGCGGCGCAGTAATCAACGATTCTTTAGCTTGCGCGTGCCGACCCCAAAGGATAAAGACAACCGGATCCTGTTTGGCATTCACCTGCCTTATCACTTCATTTGTGAAATATTCCCAGCCTTTTCCCCGATGAGATGCCGGCTGCCCTGCCCGGACGGTCAAAACGGTGTTTAACAACAGAATCCCTTGTTCAGCCCAGTCCGTCAGGCATCCGTGATCAGGAATGGGAACGCCGAGATCTTCATTTAGTTCCTTATAAATATTTTTTAACGAGGGTGGTACTGTGACTTCCGGTTGGACGGAAAAGCTTAATCCATGCGCCTGATTGGGGCCATGATAGGGATCCTGTCCGAGAATAACTACTTTCGTATTGTCATAACGTGTATAATGAAGAGCGTTAAAAATATCATACATACCGGGATAAACAGCACCTGTTCCATATTCCTGTTTCAAAAATGAACGCAGCTGCACATAATAGTCTTTTTGAAATTCTTTCTCTATAATCGATGCCCAGTCATTGGTTAATATAGTCAAAATCTCAGCCCCTTGCGATGAAATCATATTCATTATCCTATCACGCAATCGGCAGACTGAAAAATAGAAACAACCAGTGCATTGGTTTTCATCAGCCATTTTTTCAGTGCTCAATCAGATGGTTTAAAGACACCATAAATCTAATTTTTTACAATATTTAGTTTTATAACTCTAAAAACGGGAATAGGATGAGTAAGGTGAATGGTAAATAGTTACCTATTGGTTTATTTCATTATCTCAAGGAGGTATTTTTAATGGCTGATAATCGTGGTGTCGTATACTTAGGAAATGGTGAAGTCGATGTTCAGGATATTTCATACCCGGATTTGGTTTTGCGCGATGGCCCCGGTGTCCCCAAAGAAAATGTCGGACGCAAGTGTGAGCACGGGGTCATTATTAAGAACATCGTCACCAATATTTGCGGCAGCGACCAGCACATGGTCCGGGGCCGTACGACAGCGCCGGAGGGAATGGTGCTTGGCCATGAAATCACCGGCGAAATCGTTGAAGTCGGTCGTGACGTGGAATTTTTAAAGAAAGGCGATATCGTCTCCGTCCCATTCAACGTGGCATGCGGCCGCTGTAAAATGTGCCGTCGTCAGGATACGCATATCTGCCTGAATGTGAACCCTGCGCGTCCGGGCGGTGCATACGGCTATGTCGACATGGGAGGCTGGGTCGGCGGCCAGTCCGAATATGTCATGGTGCCCTATGCCGACTTTCAATTATTGAAATTCCCGGACAAAGATCAAGCCATGGATAAGATTCTGGACCTTACGATGTTATCCGATATTTTCCCAACCGGGTATCACGGAGCCGTGAATGCCGGCGTTACAACAGGATCGACGGTTTATGTAGCCGGAGCAGGGCCGGTTGGTCTGGCGGCTGCTCATTCGGCGCAGTTGCTCGGAGCGGCTGTTGTTATCGTCGGTGATTTGAAAGAAGAACGGTTGAAACAGGCACGTAGCTTCGGCTGTGAAACGATTAATCTGCAGGATCATGATGATGTTGGCGAGCAAATCGAACAAATTCTTGGTGTTCCTGAAGTGGACTGCGGCATTGATGCGGTTGGGTTTGAAGCGTACGGACACGGGACAAACCACGAGGATGCCCCGGCAGCGGTATTGAACACGATGATGGACGTCGTTGAAGCCGGTGGTAAATACGGCATGCCCGGTCTGTATGTCACCGATGACCCCGGTGCCAAAGACAAAGACTCGCAGCAGGGATCGTTGAAAGTGCGCTTCGGCTTGGGCTGGTCCAAAGCTCACAGCATCACGACGGGACAGACACCGGCCATGAAGTACCATCGTCAGTTAATGAACGCCATTTTGAATGAGAAAGCGGATATTGCCAATGTCGTAAATGCCACTGTTATTTCGCTGGATGAAGCACCACAAGGGTATAAGGAATTTGACGACGGCGCTGCTAAAAAATTCGTCATTGACCCGCATGGCACATTAAGCAAATAACGGTAATCAGTCAAAATAGTTGTTGCTTCTGATATAACATGAAAAACCCAGCCTGCATTCGTTTCCGAGAGGCTGGGTTTCATGTTTGGAAACAGCCGGTTTTATTGAAAAAGGTTTTTCAGCCGCTCCCAAAATCCGTTGTTTTCCTTATCGTCCTCGACGTTATCCGATGTATCGTCATCTTCTTTTTTAATTGGTTCGGTCTGCAGAACAAACTGCACGACGTCCACGTTTTTATTTTGATCCGAGACATATGATTTCGGCTCAAAGTCCGATGCATCGTACCCCTCCATCATGTCGTCCACTTCTGATTGCATCTCACTGGGCAAGTCGCTCGTCTCTTTCTGCAGCTCCTGGGTACCGTTTTTCAGGTCACTGGCGCCACTATCCAGCGCAGAAGCCCCTTGTTCAAGGTCGCCAATACCGGCATGAATGTCCTGATACGTTGACGTCAAGCGGCCGAGGCCATCGGTATAGTCCACCAGTCCGCTATGGAAGGTTTGATATTGACTGCTGAGTGACGATAACCCTTCCTGCAGCTCCTTCAATCCGTCCATTTGATCCATGTTTTTCAGATTTTTGTCAAGTTCGGATGCCTTATTGTCAGCTTTATCAGCCATGCTCCGCAAATGACCGGCTGTTTTTCCCAGTGTGGAGGAAACGGAATCAAATACGTCTCGAGACGCTTGATATATCCCTTTCGCTTGACGGGCGGCCTTATAGGTTTCGGAAAGTTTTTTGATGACAGCTTTTCCGTTCTGATCTTCCGTGTTTTGAAGCAGGGCTTTAATTTGATTGTCTTTTATGTCGTAATCCGGTATCCCTTGTATAGCCTCATTCAATTGACCATAAGCCTTGCTGTAACTTTCTTTTAGCGTATCCAATCCATCAGCAGCTCCGCGCAAACCTTTTGCCAGATCGCGAAGCCCGCCAGGCAATGTTTTAAGATCACTCAAGTCCGGGGTACCGGTATTTTTTTGCATAGACTGGTTCATTTGCTTCAAGGCATCACGAATATCAGCGGATCCGGTCACAAGCTCACTGGACTGTTGATCAAGACTGTTAATACTATTCAAAAATTCCTTTGATCCATTGTTCACATCAGCAGCGCCTGTACGCAGATCGGAAATACGGTCGTTCAAATCGCCGACCCCCTGGTTAATATCCCGAATCGAATGCGATAATGACCGAATGTCGCTCGTCATATCACCTAAATTCGGATTTTCAATCGGCATGGAAGCCGGCGTAGCGGAAATACTCACCGGATCCATTTCAAAATCCGTGACATTAGCTGATACAATAAACATTTTTTCCTTTTCCGGCATGGCGGTAAACGTCACTTGGGTATCCTTTCCCGACGTGGCTTTCGTTCCATCCGGTGCCTGAATATGATCAAATGTTTCCGGCCCCAGTGTCATCGTTAGTTGCAGCATGTAGTTGTTAAAAAACGCAGGATCCGCCTTGTCATTACCGGACGTGTGAATCCGCATTTCCAGCTCCCCGCTTTTACCGGCTAACTGATCCGGCGCTACTTCTTCTCCGTCCAACACGTAGGTGATAGCAATGTTCCATGGAAGCGGGCGTTTGTTCAAGTCTCCCTGATAATAAAATTCGTCCCCTTCCGCTTGAAAACGGATGGTATTCCCCGATTGGTCGATCGTTTTTAAATTGCTTAAATTGCGCACATCGGTATAGTTCCCATGGTCGACGATGTCACCGGGTTTGGTGATGTGAAACGTGTTGACGACATACATATCCTGCAATGTACCGGTAGCACCCAGATTGCCATAAATCGTTTCATCTTTTTCGGAATAGGCACCGTCCTGCGTCTGCGCGCTTCCATCGTTGTCCGCCTTTTCAGCCAACACAGCCCATGAAGGCGATCCCAGTATAAGCACGGCACTCATTAAGGCGATAACTAATTTATTCGGCTGCATAGCATCACGTCCCTTTATAAAATTTGGATTTCCACGTCGTTTTGTCAATGATTCGGTCAAATATAAGCAGTAATGCCGGCAAAAAGAGCACAACCAGCAGGAATGCCAATAACGCTCCCCGTCCGAGCAAAAGCCCAATGGACGACACGATCGGATCGGTCGATGTTGTCCATAAAATAAAGCCGACACTGGACAGAATGGATGCCGATACACCAATCGAGAAAATCTTTTCATCAACCGTTTTCTTAATGGCATCAAATGCGGGCATGGCTTTTCGATTTTCCGTATAAGCTTCCGTCAGCAAAATCGCGTAGTCCACAGTTGCCGCAAGTTGCACCGTGCTAATAATCAGGTAGCCGATATAGACAAGCGGTGAATCGGTGAAATACGGCACGGACAAATTGATCCATACAGCCGATTGAATCGTCAACAGCAATACAATCGGTATCGAAATCGACCGGAACGTCATTAGTAGAACGATCGCAATGGTGATAACCGTCAGTGCATTGACCACGGTGTTGTCCTGCTCGACAATATGTTTCATATCATACAAGGTGACACTTTTTCCAAGCGCATAATAATCGTTACCATAATAATCCGCCGCTGTCTCCCTGACGTTTTCCACCAAAGAAAAGGCTGTTTCCCCTTCTGTCTCGGTTGTTGTATTTAAAACAATCCGGCTGTAATTGTCTGAGAAAAACTGCTCTTTCGCCGATTCATCGAGGTAGCCCGTCGGTATGCCCGCTCCGACGTTACTGACATAGGAAACAGTGCTTTTAACGTTCGCAAAATCATCAAGCTCCTGAACAAGCTCATCTTCCCGCGCGAGATCCCCTTTTGGCACGAGCAGAACGATGGGTGTAAACTTACCGAACGTATCATTAATCGTGGCAGCATCGCTTCCAGCCCGGGTTGACTCCGGATGATCCCCCATTCCGTAAAGAAAATTGGTCTCACTTTGCGCCAAAAATGCTGGCACGATTAAAAGCAGAACAACGATAAGCGCCGGGATGCGTAATTTGATGAGATTCTTCCCGACACGTGGAATGCTCGGCAGCAATGGCTTATGCTCCGTTTTATCAATCCATTTATACAACATAAGCGTCAGTGCCGGCAGAAAAATCATGACACTGATAAAGCTGAGCAAAATGCCTTTTACCAGATTCAAGCCTAAATCAGCACCAATTTCAAAATCCATAAAGGTGAGCGCAGTGAATCCGAAGAACGTCGTTGAAGCACTGGCAGCAATCGCCGGAAACGAACGCTTCATCGCCTTTTTCATCGCTTCAGCTGGGCTGGTGACCTCCTGACGGTAATCGGCAAAACTATGGAGAAGAAAAATGGCGTAATCGAGCGACACAGCAAGCTGCAAAATCGGTGCAACTGCTTGCGTGATAAAGGAAATTTCTCCAATAAAAATGTTCGTCCCCAGGTTGATCAGGACTGAAACTCCGATCGCTGTTAGGAAAAAAAGTGGCTCAGCCCACGATGTCGTCGAAAGAAACAAAATCAGAATGACGACAGGCACCAAAATCGCTGCAGCGAATCCTGCCTCTTTACCCGTTTTCTTTTGCGACAAAGCAGTATCCAGGGCATCCCCGGACAACGCACCTTCGTCACCAATTAAATCGTAGACGGCATCGGTCGTTTTCACTTCCTCACCATCCGCAATTTCAAACGAAAACAACGCTTTGTTGTTTTTATAGTACGATTCAACGGTATCCTGATCCGCTGTTTCAATCGGTGTTGTTATATCCATGGCGTCATCCAGCCACGTGACGTTTGAAACACCATCAATTTCATTCAATTTTTTCTTAAATGACAGAGCTTGCTGGATAGTGACGTCCGGCATCATGACGCGTGCATTGGCCACACTGCCGTCAAATTCTTCATCCATCACATCCTTGGCCTCGATGGACGGGGCATCCTCCGGCAAATAGTCCACCATGTCATGATTGACCGATACAGCAAACTGCACCAACGAACTGACCAACGCTAATATGGTAAAGATAATAACAATGGCTTTTTTGTGTTTTAAAATACGTTCCGTCATATCGATCGGTGTACATCCTCTCTTGATTCATCGAACACGATAACAGTATAATAGACACTGTGTTGGATTTACAACAGACAGTCCGATAATTTGCGTACAAAAAGCAACACATAATGCAAATGCGTTGTTAAATCGCCAATATGAAAGTGTGACGATTTGATGAACAAAAAAATCGACCGCCGAAAACAATATACCCGCATGGTTTTAAAGGACAGTTTAATCTTATTATTAAAATCTAAACCCATTTCATCCATCACAGTTAAAGAAATTTGCGAACGAGCGGATATTAACCGGTCCACGTTTTATGCCCATTATAACGATCAACTGGATTTGCTGGAGCAAATAGAGGAAGAACTCATTGCAGACTTGAACACGTATTTGCATCAGTATAATTTCAACCGGGATGACGAATCACTGCAAATGACGGAGAAACTGTTGGAGTACATCGCCTCCAAGTACGACGTCTGCCAAACACTCCTGAACGAAAACGGCGACCTTTCATTTGAACGACGTGTCATGGATGTTGCCCGTCAATTTCTGATCAAAAACTGGAGCGAAAACAAGACTATGGATGCAGAATATGCGAGCACCTTTATTATCGGGGGAAGCATCTACGTTATCAAACATTGGCTGGCCAATAACATGGACCAATCACCAAAACACATTGCCCGGCTGATTACCAGCGTCGATATAAACGACTGAAACGGCAACGACTGCACGGTATATGCATATATTTTCCTTAAAATGGGTATAGAAATGATGGTAAGTGACTACAAAAAAGGAGCGTGCATCATGAAAGCAATTGTGATTGATCAATACGGAGAAGCCGACGAATTAGTAGAAAGAGACATGCCTGAACCGGCCATCAGCGATCATCAGGTGCTGGTGGAGCAGCATGCCACCTCCATTAATCCGATTGATTGGAAAGTGCGGGCAGGCTATATGAAAGAAATGCTGACATTTGACTTCCCTTTGATCCTCGGCTGGGACGCAGCGGGAGTCGTTCGCGATGTCGGAGCAAATGTGACTCAGTTTCAGACCGGTGATGCCGTATTTGCGAGACCGGCGAATGAAAATGGCACATATGCGGAGTATGCGGCTGTTGACGAGCAAAAACTTGCTGCCATACCGGATGGCGTATCTTTTCAAGAGGCGGCAGCCGTTCCGCTCGCAGGATTAACGGCCTGGCAATGTCTGGTGGATTTCGCCGCCATTCAATCCGGTGAGAAAGTTCTCATTCACGCCGGTTCCGGAGGGGTCGGCAGTTTTGGAATACAAATTGCCAAAAGCTTTGGCGCCTATGTCATCTCAACCGCAAGCGGGAAAAATGAAGCGCTTTTAAACGAATTGGGCGTTGATGAATTCATTAATTATGAAACGACCGATTTTGCTGATGGTATTCAAGATGCGGATATCGTACTTGATACACTCGGCGGCGATATCCTCGACAAAAGCCATGACGTCCTAAAAGCCGGCGGACGCCTTGTTTCGATTGCCGGACAACCCGATCAGGACCGGGCGGAAGCCAACCAGCTGAAAGCCGACTCGCTTTGGCTCAATCCAAATGGAAACCAATTAGCCGAATTGGGAAAATTAATGGAAAAAGGCCAAATAAAGCCGGTGATCGGGCACACATTCCCACTGACACAAGACGGGTTGCGTGATGCGCATCGGTTGAGCGAAACCCATCATGCCAAAGGAAAAATTGTTATCACAACAAAATAGTGTGGACCAACCACAGCCGCGATCCCGTTGTTTTGGACGCGGCTGTGATAAAAAAAGCAGCCTTTTTGACTGCCTTAGCTATTCCTGCCCGATGGTCTGCTTCATCCAATGAATGTCCTTTTCATTTTTCCAGATTCTATTCGCCAGCAGATCGACACTTCCCTGTACCTTATCTATTTTTTCATCCATTCGATCAAACCGATTATCTATCGCCTCAAATCGTTTGTCTACCTGTTCAAAACGTCTATCTATCGCTTCGAACCGTTTCTCTACCTGTTCAAACCGTCTGTCTATCGCTTCAAAACGTTTATTGACTGATTCAAACCCATTATTCATCTGTTCCTGCAATTCCTTAATGGCCTGCATGATTTGATGATCACTCATATAGTCACCTCCTCTTTCCTTCTGACTAACGACTTAAGTAACAAATCTATTATAATAGATTGAATCGTTAACGTCTATATAAGTGTGAAAGGTAAGTAACGTTTGTATTGGTAATTAAGGGGCTGGGACAAGACTGGGCAAATCGCTTCTAAATACGAACGATATATTTAAGGTGTGGCCATCGCTGCGGAAAAATACTTCGCTTTCCGGGGGCGGCTGATGAGCCTCCTCGTGCTCGTCGCACTCCGGGGTCTCATCTAGGGCCTTTGCTCCCCCAGGAGTCTGCGTATTTTTCCTCCGCTAATTGAGGCAAAACTCTTTAATAAACGAAAATCCGAACTGATTCAGATTGTTTAGAAATGATAGTTCGGATTTTTCTTTGACTAAATGTCCTTTGTCCCAGACTCTTATTTGACAGGAAATCTATTTCCTTGTTTAAACTATTTTTCCAACCATTTATTAACCTTATCCTGATGATCGTTCACCCAGTTTTCAGCTAATTCTTCAGGATCTTTGTCTTCTGAATTAATGCCTACTTGCCATTTCTCCACCATATCCAATGTCAATTTCATATTGGAAAACAATGTATAGGCTGTCGGTGACTGATCTTGTAAATCGTCTGTAACGCCAATTTGAACATCATCCAATTTCCAAGCGTTTTTAGGATCCTCTAAAAATTTGATATCCAATCTGGTGAACATCGGGTGAGGACGCCAGGCATTAAAAACAACGCCACCTTTGTCATCCATCACACTTTCAACTTGGGCAAGCATCGCGGCGGTACTGCTGTTTTTAATTTCAAAATCCTGCATATCATAGGTTTCGACCATTTTCTTAGTGGTTTTTGCCATCCCGCTCCCCGGGTCAATGGCATACACTTCCCCATTAAATGTTTCCTTATGTTTTTTCACATCAGAAATCGAGTTGATATCGTCCATATAGCTTGGAACAGCTACACCAAGTGGCATTTCTGAATAAAGTGTACCTGCGATTTCGAATTCACCTTTATATTCTTTTAAGTAGGAACTATGCAGATTGGGGGACCAAATATCAATAAAGGCATCAATCCCCTCATTGGACAAAGCTTCATACAGTATACCAACCTGGCCTTCCTCAATCTCAACATCGTACCCTTCCTGTTCCAAAATGACTTTAGAAAGATAGGCTGGAACCGTCGCATAATCGTACGGATCCAATCCGATTGATATGGTTTTTTGTTCGTTTTCACTCTGATTTTCCTGATTGTCCTTACTTCCCTGCTGTTCCCCGTTGCATGCAGACAACACGAACATAAGTGTCACACTTAACAAAACGACTTTTGTTGCAATCATTGCAGATTTAATAATCATTCCCGCTTTCTTAATTTTTAAGTGCTGTCAATAAATGGTGCACGCACCCCCCCATGTTTTTTAATCGCACTTTCCATTTATAATAACACAATTTTGCAACTTATAAGAAGATATGGATATCCAATTTTCAATTACGTCATTTCCTTCCTATATACATTTTTGTCTCTTTTTTGTATAATGAGCACTAATATAATAGAACGGTTTCTGAATTGTACGAAAAAGGAAGGGGTTTTACCATGCTAAGTGTACTGGATTTAAAAACGATGAAAGAAAACAACGAAAAACTATCCATGGTGACGGCTTATGACTACCCTTCTGCCAAACAGGCGGAACAAGCCGAAATGGATATGATCCTCGTTGGTGACTCAGTGGGTATGGTTGTCCTCGGTTACGAGTCAACCGTCGAAGTCACGATGGACGATATGATTCACCACGCAAAAGCCGTCAAACGCGGAGCTCCAAATACGTTCACTGCGGTTGATATGCCGTTTATGTCGTACCATATTTCACTGGAGGATTCCCTTCGCAATGCGAAACGGTTATTTCAGGAAACGAACGCACAATGTTTGAAAATCGAAGGCAATTCCGCGGAAACGCCGCTTTTCATTCAGCGCCTGGCCGAAGCCGGAATTCCGGTGATCGCCCATTTGGGGTTAACACCTCAGACGGTTAATGTGCTCGGTGGATTTAAAGTTCAGGGAAAAAATAAAGACGCAGGGGAAAAACTGCTTAATGACGCTAAAACAATGGCGGACTGTGGCGCTGCTGCGCTTGTATTGGAGTGTGTTCCAAAAGAGTTGGCAGAAATGGTGACCAATGCCATCAGTATCCCAACCATCGGAATTGGTGCTGGTTCCGATTGCGATGGACAAGTGCTTGTCTATCACGATATATTGAAATATGGTGTTGACCGTCTTCCTAAATTTGTTAAATCGTTTGCAGATTTTAATGACACGGGCACTGAGGCGTTACAATCATACATATCAGAGGTGAAACAGAAAAACTTTCCGGATGATGCTCATTCCTTCTTAATGAAACACAACGATTCATTGCCTGATAACGGCAAATAAACGGGAGGGAAAAGATATGCAGGTGATTCGCTCGATTCAAGACATGCGACAATTAATGACCGATTATAACGATCAAAAAAAGCAGATCGGCTTTGTTCCCACGATGGGGTTTTTGCACGAAGGACATTTAAATCTGATGCGTGAAGCGCGTCAAGAAGACGATATCGTCGTCGCCAGTATTTTCATTAATCCATTACAGTTTGGGCCCAATGAAGACTATGAGCGTTATCCGACAGATGAACAAACGGATGCATGTCTTGCGGAAGAAGCAGGCGTTGATGTGCTGTTCATTCCAACCGCTGCTGAGATGTATCCCAAACCGACGCTCATTCAACTGGGAATTCATGAGCGAACCGACGTTTTATGCGGGCGTTCACGTCCCGGCCATTTTGAAGGCGTACTGACCGTTTTAACGAAACTATTTCACATCATCCATCCGCATAAAGTGTATTTCGGTTTAAAAGATGCCCAACAATTGGCTGTGGTCGATGCATTAATCAATGATTTAAATTTTCCTATTGAGTTGGTCGGGCTGCCAACCGTTCGGGAAGCAGACGGACTGGCCAAAAGCAGCCGCAATGTTAATTTGACCGAACAGGAACGGCGTGAGGCACCCTGGCTTTACAAAGGATTGCACTATGGGCAGCGACTCATCCGAGGCGGCGAACGCGATCCGGATCAGGTTGTTCGTGACGTGACCGAAACCTTGCAGCAGCATCTGTCGGGAACCATTGATTATGTTGAATTGCTCGGTTATCCGTCGCTACAACCTGTGTCATCCATGCATAAGCGGATCATTCTTGCTGCTGCCGTTTACTTTGACAAGGCCAGATTAATTGACAATATCCTTCTCGATGAAAAGGGAGACATCATCACCCGATACGACTAGGAGGCAGGCGAGATGTTTCGTACGATGATGAAAAGTAAAATACACCAAGCACGCGTCACAGAGGCGGATCTAAACTATGTCGGAAGTGTAACAATTGACCAGGACATCCTGGATCAACTTGACATGCTCCCACACGAAAAAGTGCAAATCGTCAATAACCATAATGGTGCCCGTTTGGAAACCTATATCATTTCCGGTGAACGAGGGTCGGGCGTCATTTGTCTCAACGGGGCCGCAGCACGGCTCGTACAAAAAGACGATATCATTATTATCATTTCCTACGCGCTCGTTTCAAGTGATGAATTAAAAAGCTATAAGCCCCTTGTCGCCTTTATGAATGACAATAATGAGATTATGGAACTAGTGGAGCAGGAATCGCCATAAACAACGTAGCATACCATACGATTTTATTTAACAATACGTTATCTTTTTCGTGATTTCTGAAATCACTCTGAAAAATAAGAGATGAGCCCGTTTTGGCTCTTTACTGGACTACGTATTTTTCCTTTGCTGTTTGGAGGCAAAAACCGATGATATGATAAAAAGAAAAATCCGGACTGATTCAAAGTTTAAAAGAAACGTTCTAAATCATCATTCGGATTTTTCTCTCACTCTATGCATTATCCCAGCTGCTTCGTCTTCAAGCGTGGTTGATTGCCTTTGAAACCACGCTATTTTTTTACTTTGACGAGCGCTTGCAATTCGTCGACTTTGTCGGCTTTTTCCCACGGGAATAACATGTCCGTTCGTCCGAAATGACCGTATGCGGCTGTGTTTTTGAACATGGGCTTGCGCAAATCAAGCATGCGGGTGATGCCTGCCGGACGAAGATCAAATACGCTGCGAATGGCATCTACAAGGGGGCCCTCATCCACCATACCGGTACCGAATGTATCCACCGAAATCGATACGGGCTCGGCAACACCGATTGCATACGCCAGTTGCACCTCGCACGATTGTGCCAGACCAGCAGCGACAATATTTTTGGCAACATATCTTGCTGCGTATGCGGCCGAGCGATCCACTTTCGTCGAATCTTTGCCACTGAAAGCACCGCCGCCATGACGTGCGTAACCACCATACGTATCGACGATAATTTTTCGTCCAGTGAGGCCGGCATCGCCTTGCGGACCACCGATAACGAAACGACCGGTTGGGTTGATGATGTAATACGTCTTCTCATCCAGTAAATGAGCCGGGACAATCGGGCGAATAACTTGGTCAATCAAATCCGATTCAATCCGTTCGACTGATATGTCCTCGTGATGCTGGGCGGAAATGACGATGGTATCGATCCGTTCCGGTTTGCCATCGTCTGCATATTCAACGGTCACCTGCGTTTTTCCATCGGGACGCAAGTAGTCCAAACTATGTTCTTCGCGGGCATTGGTCAGCTGTTTGGCGAGTTTGTGCGCCAGTGAAATGGATAACGGCATTAATTCTTCTGTTTCATCACAGGCATAACCAAACATGAGCCCTTGGTCGCCGGCACCAATGGCGTCGATTTCCTCATCACTCATGTTTCCTTCGCGAGCTTCCAGGGCGTTATCAATACCACCGGCAATATCGGGTGACTGCTCATCAATGGCTGTGAGCACGGCGCATGTATCAGCATCAAGGCCGAATTTGGCACGTGTGTAACCTATATCTTTAATGGTCTGACGTACAATGGTGGGAATATCGGCATACGTTGTTGTCGTAATTTCGCCGGTAACCAGTACCATTCCTGTCGTAACCATGGTTTCACAGGCGACCCGGGCATTGGGGTCTTTGGCAAGTATTTCATCCAGTATGGCATCGGATATTTGATCACTCATTTTATCCGGATGGCCTTCTGTCACCGATTCCGATGTGAATAATCGACGTTTCATACCCATGCGGGCTTGTCCTCCCTTACAACGTGGTGCGCAACTCTATATGGTTCACGTTTATGATACGGTTTTTGATTGACTTAAACAAAAAAACCTTTCCTGCATCATGAGGAAAGGAATGAAGCCTTTCACTCTTATCATTCAAGGATTCAACCTTGTACCAGATTAGCACCTTTTCACCTATTGTGACGGTTGCCGGGTTTCATCGGGGCTGTCCCTCCACCGCTCCAAATAAGAGAGTATCCGCTCGACGTTTATCGTACCGAATTCCCTATGCGATGTCAACCAATCCTGCTTGCTTTCAACATGAACACTGACAAAAAATTTTCATATAAATATTGTAAAATTAGTATGGACTATTAAGTGAAATGTGTTATACTAATAATCAGATTACGTTGGTGATTGGTTTTCAATATCATGTTAAAAGGCAGGTATCACAAATGAAAACGAAAGAAGACACAATGATTACGAGCGATTTATTGACACACCCGCACATAAAGACAAATTTAGTTGTTTCACAATTGGTTGAAGTGATTTTATCCCGTGAGGAAGGTACTTTAAGTGCAACAGGAGCTGTCAGCGCTCATACAGGCAAGTACACCGGACGCTCCCCGGATGATAAGTATATTGTCCATGACGAAACCAGTGACGATGTGGATTGGGGAAAAGTGAACCAATCCATCGATGAAGCCACCTTTGATCATCTGTTGGAAAAAGTAACGACCTACTTGCGCAACAAAAATGAGCTGTTTCATTTCCGCGGCTTTGCAGGAGCAGATGAAAATTTTCGGCTCCCGCTTCAAGTCATTACGGAATATGCATGGCATAATCTGTTCGCCCGCCAGCTGTTCATCACACCGACAGAGAAGGAATTGGCCGAACATCAGTCGCAATTCACCGTGATATCGGCACCGACATTCAAAGCGGATCCGGAAACCGATGGAACGAATTCCGAAGTTTTCGTTTTCATTTCCTTCAAAAAACGAATTGTGTTGATCGGCGGAACCGAATATGCCGGAGAAATTAAAAAATCCATTTTTTCGGTTATGAACTATCTACTTCCAAAGTCTGATGTATTGCCCATGCACTGCTCGGCCAACATTGGCCATGAAGGGGATGTAGCTCTGTTTTTCGGTCTATCCGGAACTGGCAAAACAACGCTGTCTGCGGACCCGAACCGGCGTCTGGTCGGCGACGATGAACATGGCTGGAGTCCGAATGGCGTCTTTAACATCGAGGGCGGATGCTATGCCAAGTGCATTAATCTTTCCGAGAAAAAAGAACCACAAATTTACAACGCTATCCGATTCGGTTCGGTTCTGGAAAATGTCATTCTTGATGATGCATCACGGCATCCGGATTACGATGACACGTCCCTGACCGAAAACACACGGGCAGCCTACCCATTGGAAAACATGGAAAACATCGTTAAACCAAGTGTCGCGGGTCATCCAAATACCATTATCTTTTTGACAGCGGACGCATCCGGAACATTGCCGCCGATCAGCAGACTGTCCAAAGAGCAGGCCATGTATCACTTTTTGAGCGGCTATACAAGCAAACTCGCGGGCACTGAACGTGGCGTCACCCAACCACAGGCAACATTCTCGTCCTGCTTTGGCTCGCCATTTTTGCCACTGGCGCCGTCCACTTATGCCGAAATGCTCGGTGAAAAAGTCGATCAGCATGACGCCAATGTATTTCTCGTCAACACCGGTTGGACTGGCGGCTCGTACGGAACAGGCGAACGTATCAGCCTTGCCTACACACGGGCGATGGTGCGTGCCGCATTGGAAGGCGAACTGAACACGGTTGAAACGGTTCAAGATTCTATTTTCGGTTTGAATATACCAACCCATATAGCAGGCGTGCCTGATGATATACTCGTCCCGATGAATACGTGGAGTGACCAAGAAGCCTACAAACAGGAAGCGAAAGCACTGGCGATGAAATTTCACGACAACTTCAGCAAGTTCCAACATGCCAGTGAAGCGATACGCCAAGCAGGCCCGATTTACACAGGCAACGAATAACTGGATATGTGCTAAAAATAATAGCCGCATTTTTGCGGCAAACCGGTCCCGATCACGGTGACCGGTTTTTTAATGATAAAAAGCAAGGATGATGGATAGTGTCAATTCCGTATATGTGTGTTCACATAATGCAAACACCTGGGCAAAACGTCATCTTTCATAATAAAGCTGTACGACGCCCGGTGCTTCACATTTTTCGGTATAGTCTCAAGAAGAATAGGGCCGTGAGTCTCGTAATATGTCTTTTGAGGAATCAGGTCTTGAACAATCGCCATGTAAACATTCTTTACAATGGTTCCCCCTTTGCCTGCAACGATGTATTGGCCAATATAGACGATGGATTCCGTCACTCCCCCTGTTTCTTCCCACACTTCGCGAACAGCGGCATCTTCCGGGCGTTCCTTATCCTCCACTTTTCCACCGGGAAATTCCAATCCCCGGTCTTTATGTCGTGTCAACAACCATTGATCGCCATATAGGCAAATCACCCATACATGTTTTGGATGTCGGGCGAAAGGGTGATCGTCAAACGATAATGTTACTTTATTGCGATAGAAGTCTTTAAATGTATGCATGATTTCAACTGCTTTCCATTTCATTGACATTATTATGAATACCAGATGGCGGTTACCATCCAATGATCGTGATAAGTCGGTAAGCATGATTTTATTCGTCTCGCTCGGTTCGACTGTATCATATCATAGTCCTTGTCATCACGAAACCGTGACGATGCTGCCACCACCATAATCACTTATGTTCTGTCGTCCTCCCGGTGCCCGTACTCAATTCCTGTTTTCCCTATCCGTTAAACAAAAAAGGGACTGGGACATAACTAAAACGTTAAACACTAGATACGAACGATTGTCCAGATACTTTAAAAAATGTTGGGATATATTTACCATCGCTGCGGAAAAATACTTCGCTTTCCGGGGGCGGCTGATGAGCCTCCTCGTGCTACCGCACTCCGGGGTCTCATCTAAGGCCTTTGCTCCCCCAGGAGTCTGCGTATTTTTCCTCCGCTATTTTAGGTAAAAACCCGTTATATAAAAATAAAATCCGAACTGATTCAGATTTTTTGCGAATCATGGTTCGGATTTTTATTTGACTAAACATCTCTTGTCTCAGCTCTGTTATCCGTTACAAATCACGGTCGGATAATATGCCCATTGTGGTAATATGCTGTTTCGTTTCGTCATCCCCCAGCGCATGAATCATTCGGTACGCTTCCGTTATTTCATGATCGTAATCATCATTGGACTCATCGTCGTGGTACGGTTTGATGGGTACATGAGCCCTGAAAAACGTCCGAGTATCTGATGCGTCCATGTTATTCATTTTATGGCGCAATGTATTTACTTCATCGTCGGTTGCAAAAATCGTAAATACGTCGTTGTTATCAAATCGAACTTGCGAAATCTCTTTACTGCCGGCATTCACATAATATTTCTTCCTATCCATACAGCACCTCCTGTTCCTATTTTGCCGCTGAACGGGAGATACATGCATACAAACCCGGAGTGGCGTTTTACGTTAACAATTGGTGACGCATCAATTTATTGGACGCATTTCGCGGCAGCTTATCGATAAAACGAATGTCTCTCGGCTGTTTGTATCGTGCCAAGTAGCGGGAAACGAACTCCAAAATGATCTCCGCCGTTACGGACGGATCGTTGACGACGACAAACGCAACGGGAATCTGCCCCCATGTATCATCATCTTTACCGACGACACCAGCTTCATCAATCGCCTCCATGGCAGACAAAACATTTTCAATTTCGGTCGGGTAAATATTTTCACCGCCGGATATAATTAAATCCTTTCGCCGGTCGGAAACGTATAAAAACCCGTCCGCATCCGTATAACCAAGATCCCCTGTGGCAAACCATCCATCACGGAATGCGCTTTCGGTGGCTTCAGCATTATGGTAATAGCCACCCGTCACCATGGGGCCTTTTACAAATATGTCACCGACCCCGTCATCCTTCTCAGCAATCGTTAATTGGGCGGGAACGAGTGGTTTGCCTGATGACCCTAGCTTTTCCAATGCATCAGCCGGACGTAACGTTACAATCTGTGACGCCGTTTCGGTCAGTCCGTATGATTGAAAAACAGGTATACGAAGCGATTTCGCCTGTTCAAGCAACGATTTAGGCGCAGGACCGCCGCCAAGCAGCATGCATCGGAAAGTCTCTGGGTAACGGGGCTCTCCCAGATATTCGACCAAATCCTTCAGCATGACGGTGACGACGGACGCAATCGTCACATGTCGCTCCATAATTGCCGTATGTACAGTCTGTCTCTCATAGGATTCCAGCAAATACACCGACATGCCGTAAATAACACTGCGCAAAAGAATCGACAAACCGCTGACATGAAACAGAGGCAAAACGGCCAGCCATTTGTCCGAATCGTTCAATCCAAGATTCAACACCGATCCGATAGCACTCCACCAATGGTTGCCGTACGTGTGAACGACACCTTTCGGAAAGCCGGTTGTTCCTGACGTATACATAATGGTAAACGCATCATCGAGGTTCAATTCCGTTTGCAAGGTGGCGGGTGGCTCCGGGAGATTCCACACATCGGCAAACGTATGGAGATCGTCATCAGCATGGCGAAAACCGCTTTGTCCAATAACGACGGAAACATCGGCGTCGTTTATTTGAAAGGTCCGTTCTTGCTTAGTTAAACGCGTATTTAACAGAACAGCGACAGCCCCGATATAACTCACCGCATGAATAGCTATGACCATATCGGCATGATTGGCCGACAAGATCCCGATATGGGACCCCTTGTCCACACCGAGCTGTTTCAATTTGCGGGCAAATGATTGACTTTTTTCTTTCAGTTCGCGAAATGTGTACACCGTGCCATCCGACAGCTCAAGCGCTAATTTATTCGGGACAACGTCCGCCTGTTTCGTCAACCAGTGCGGTATGGTTTCAGCCATTGGAATGTCTCCCTTCCTATCCATGAAAAAGAAGACCTTTGCCCAGAAAGCAGCATAAGCAAAGGTCCTCCAGTGCTAACATTTATTACGGAAAACGCGGAAATTGTTTGAAGTCCGGTTTGCGTTTTTCTTTAAAGGCATCGCGGCCTTCTTTGGCTTCATCGGTTGTGTAATAAAGCAACGTGGCGTCACCGCCCATTTGCTGCAGACCGGCCATCCCGTCCGTATCAGCGTTAAACGACGCTTTCAAAAAGCGAAGAGCCGTCGGTGATTTCTCCAGCATTTCCTGACACCATTGCACGGTTTCATCTTCCAGTTTTTCCAATGGGACAACCGTGTTGACCAGTCCCATATCATAGGCTTCATCTGCATTATACTGCCGGCAAAGATACCAGATCTCTCTTGCCCGTTTTTGGCCGACCATCCGCGCGAGCATTCCGGCACCATATCCAGCATCGAAACTGCCCACTTTCGGACCAGTCTGGCCGAAAACAGCATTTTCAGCGGCAATCGTCAAATCGCATACAACGTGCAGTACATGGCCGCCGCCAATGGCATACCCGCTTACCATGGCTACAACCGGTTTGGGAATCATACGGATCAGCCGCTGCAAATCCAGCACATTCAAGCGCGGCACCTGATCATCATCAACATAACCGCCATGCCCGCGTACAGACTGGTCACCGCCGGAACAAAACGCCTTCTCCCCTGCCCCTGCTAGAATAATGACGCCGATGGACGAATCATCACGAGCATCCGCAAAAGCATCAATCATTTCGTTAACGGTTAGCGGCGTGAATGCATTCCGTTTTTCCGGACGGTTCATGGTAACTTTGGCCATGCCGTCATATTTTTCATAAATAATTTCCTTGTATTGTTTCGCATCTTCCCATTGAATGGTCATGTTTGTGCCTCCTTCGTTTATTGGTCCGTAACGTTCATCGATTGAAGAAACGCCCTTACTATTTTACCAAACTTGTCCGTCTGTTCCACGTGAATGGCATGACCGGCATGGCTTACGACAAAAAAATGGCTTTGTGACATATCATCATCCATGGCACGAAGAATCGTGCAGAATTTTGCATCGTTCTCCCCGGCCAGTAACTGCACAGGCACATGAAGCGATGTGAGACGATGCCACCACGACGGCTGCATCCCGGTTCCCATCGTCACAAGCGACTGAGCAAGACCTGTTGCCGATTGCTCAAGCCGTTCCTCACGTATGGATTGTTGCACTGTCTGTGGCAAGGATTTCTGTGTGTCAAACATCGGCAGCGACGCCCAGTAATCGGCAAAAGCGCGTATGCCTCTGGTTGTGATCCACGATGCCAACGCGTCATCGCGGCACCGGCGATTGTGTCGTTCATTTGCATCGTCCAGGCCCGGGGAGGCGCTCTCCAATGTAAGTGATCGAACCCGTTCGGGATGCAGCATGGCGAATGACAGCGCGGTACGTCCCCCCATGGAGTAGCCGATCACATGCACCGTGGTCCATTGCAGATGATCCAGAATGTTCGCCAAGTCGTGACAGCAGGCTTCCATACTCGTTGGGTGTGCCGTAGTTTTTCCGTGTCCGGGCAAGTCCACCGCGATCGTTTGGTAATCCGGAAGCCAATCGGTGATGACAGCATCCCACGTCCGGGACGTGCCGGTAAAGCCGTGCAGCAGCAAAACCGGTTCCCCGTTTCCTCGTATGTGACACCAGTAAGCAGCATCGTTGACACGAACATACATAGGCTCATCTCCCGTCCCGAAGCAGTTCGTTTTCAATGGCTTGCCACTTATCCCGGTGCCACCGGCTATTATCCGCCCGGTCCGTTTTCACCTCAATGACGGACAGACCATCTTGTTGGTAACTACTGTGCAGAGCATTTTCCAATTCAAATAACGTCGTCGGCTGTTGATACGTACCACCATACATAGCAATGGCTTGCCCGAAATCGATATCCATCGGTGTGCCAAACAGTGTTTCAAAATGACTCTGGTGATTGACTTGCGGCAAAAACGAAAAGATACCGCCACCATTGTTGTTGATGACGAGAATCGTGATATTCAGTTTGTACTGTTTGGCTGCCAGCAACCCATTCATATCATGAAAAAAAGATAAATCACCGAGCATAAGGGTGACAGGCGCACCTGAGGCGGCGGCCCCCATACCACTGGAGACCATGCCATCGATTCCATTGGCGCCGCGATTGGCCAGAACCTCCAGGGACATTGATGCGGTCATGAAAAACGTATCCAAATCCCGAACAGCCATACTGTTTCCAACATAAAGACTGCTCTCGTCCGGAATGACACGCATCAGTTGCCGGACAGCTCCACCCTCGGTAAGCTCACCCGTTTCAGGCTCGCTCAGCAGCTGGTCTTTTGATAGACGATTCATCTGTTGCCATGTTTCCAACCATGCCTCATCCGTACCAACACCAGCATTAAATTTGGCCAGATTGTTGCACACGATGATCGCATCCGCATCGATGAATTCGGTTTGTGTTCCGGCAGGTTCCCGGTAGCCCCCGACGTTTTCCACGACGAACTGCGGGATGTCGTCGTGTTCCTCTACAAAGAAACGATACGCTTTGGAAACGGGCATGGCCCCGAATCGGATGATATAGTCCGGTTCTAATTGCTTCCGGATCGTCTCGCTTCGCAAAAACGCATCATAGCTTTCGATGATATGGTCTTTGAAGTGACTTCCTGCACGCAGCTGGGATAACGGATCAGCGAGTATAGGTGTGTCCCACGCACGGGCCAGGCCAGTGATGGCATCAGCGAGATCCGGATCTGTCTGCGGTCCGCACACGATGAGTCCTTTTTTACATGACGTCAGTCGTTGGTGGATCTGTTCCAATTGCTTATTATCAAGCGTCCGTTTGCCTTCCGTTCGCCCGCGGGCAGGAGCACCCGACCGTCTTCCCCACAGATCGTTCAATGAAAAATCCGGGACTAACGGTTCGCGAAAAGGAACGTTCAAATGCACCGGACCGTCGTTTCCTTCCGCTGCGGTCCGGACCGCACGAAAGGCTTTATTCCGAACATAAGCGAGCATATCATCCGAGGCTTCCGGCAGCGCCATGTCATGAAACCATTTTGGATAATCGCCGTACAACTGGATCTGATCGATGGCTTGTGGCGCCCCAACGTCACGCAGTTCGTGCGGCCGGTCAGCGGTCAGAACAATTAGCGGCACACGACTGTAATACGCTTCAATAACCGCTGGAAAATAGTTGGCGGCCGCTGTTCCCGACGTACACACCACAGCAACCGGGCGCTTCGTCTGTTTCGCCATGCCTAAAGCAAAAAATGCGGCGGAGCGCTCATCAATAACGACCCATTGCTTTAAGTCCGGATGTTCAGTCATCAGCATGGCCATCGGGGTAGAACGGGATCCGGGTGAAATTACGGCATCCGTCAGACCCGACTCCACCAATTGATCGATAAAATTGGCCGTATATCGTGTTAATTGTTCCGTATGGTTCATGATGAGCCCTCCAGTACGGACAGGATGGGCTGGAGTTTGATCCTTGTCTCGTCATATTCCGCTTCCGGATCCGAATCCCGGACCACACCGCAGCCGGCAAATAACGATACGCTGTCGTCGCGAATCAGCCCTGAACGGATGCCGACAGCAAATTCTCCGTTGCGATGATTGTCCACCCAGCCGACAGGAGCCCCGTACCAGCCGCGATCAAGCTGTTCATGCTCACGGATGAATGCCAGCGACGCTTCCCGCGGAACGCCGCCGAGAGCCGGTGTGGGGTGCAATTGATCAATGATATCGAAAATGCTGTACGTTTGATTCAACTTAGCTGTGACCGGTGTGTATAAGTGCTGCAAGTTTTGAAACGGATGGATAACCGGTTTGTCAGGGACGTGTACAACATCGCAGCAGGTATCCATCGCTTGCCGGATCATTTTGACGACAAAATCATGCTCGCTGCGGTTTTTATCATCATGCAGCAACGCCTGTGCAATAGCACGATCATCCTCGTCTGTTTGTCCACGCGGCGCTGTGCCGGCAAGACAAACCGAAAACAATTGCTCATCATCCTGCTTGACGAGCCGCTCCGGTGACGCACCGACAAAGCAATCGCCGTCCCGTTCAATGGCAAACACATAACTGTTCGGCTGGGTTGTTAACAGCTTGTTCAAAATGGAAGCGATAGGTGCCCGGTCCTTCAGTGTCACACGCAATTCACGGGCTAGAACAATTTTTTCTGCATGCCCGACTTTGATCGTGTCTGCTGCCCGTTGGACGGTATCTTTCCATTGCTCAGGTTCTATTTCCTCTTGGCTGTCGATTCCGGGAATGGCTGGAAGTGGTTGCCGAGTAGATGTTACCACGGCTTTTGTTTCCTGCACCCACTTTTTCAAGTCATCCACATTGTCTGTCGCGCGGACTTGAATATTGAACGTTAAATAATGACGAGCATGCCTTTGCGTCAACAGCACATTCGGAACCTGAAGGGACCCATGACCGAAGCGGTTCCAGCGCCCGGATGATCGGGCATCGGGATCGAATGACATGCCGCCGAGGGCCACCAGACCGGTGCCTGGTTCCTGGTACGGGTTATGGACCAAAGCGTGATTCTGCAAATACTGCCAATACCGTTCAGCCGTTTGCGTCCGGTTTTTTTCTGCCTCTATTTCCCAGGCATTCCCGACGCCTGCCATGGAAAACGACTCGGATGTGCTTGTCCAGAACACGCGATCCGTGGACAGGTTCCCAGCTGATGCAAAGAAATGGACCGGATCCGTGTCTTTTATTTGTTCGGTCACACTTAACAATTGTGCGCCGTTATCCGCTTTTGCTTGGGCTACGGCTTCACCGAGCAAAGTTTCCAATGATTTTGTTTGAACGTCAATCATTATTTATTTTCCTCCATACCTTCCACCATTTCAACTCTTTATACCTATTTTATTCTTTTTTTAGTCGTACCTCAAGGAATGCTATTTACGGCCCCGTAACACCTTTCTCAATGATAGTCATGTTGAACCGGATGTACAACGAATCCACACCAGTCGTTTCTAACAACATACGCATTGACACACCGTCATCAATTGCCTAAACTTATAGTGATATAAAGATGTCATATGTCACTGGTGCAAAGGAGAGAGGTACCATGAATTCCACCAACCATTCACCCATTAAAGACGAGCTTAATAAAAACGAGAGTCTGCAAATATGGTGGCGTCTATTGCGGCCACATACATTGACAGCATCCATCGTACCGGTGTTTGTCGGGACTATGTTTGCTTTGACACACAGTCACATCAATGTATTATTATTTTTAGCAATGCTGTTGGCATCCATTCTTATTCAGGCCGCCACCAATATGTTCAATGAATATTATGATTTTGTTCTGGGGTTGGACAATGAGTCATCGGTCGGTATCGGCGGGACGATTGTCCGGGACGGTATCTCACCAAAAACAGTGCTTCGTCTCGCCCTTACCTTTTTTGCCATAGCCATGCTTCTTGGCGTCTATATTTGTGTGGCATCAAGCTGGTGGGTTGCTGTTATCGGCATCGTATGCATGCTGTTCGGCTATTTGTACACCGGTGGCCCTTACCCAATTGCCTACACACCGTTTGGCGAACTGTTTTCCGGTTTCTTTATGGGAACGGTCATCATCGGGATCAGTTTTTACATTCAGACATCGGTATTGACAAGTTCTGTTATTTGGTTGTCCATCCCGGTCGCCATTTTCATCGGTTCGATCATGCTTTCCAACAATATCCGTGATCTTGACGGAGACAAGGAAAACGGGCGTAAAACCGTTGCTATTCTGCTCGGCCGGAAAAATGCCGTGCGATTGCTGACGATTCTGTTTATCACCGCCTTCAGTCTGACCGCTGCCTATGTCATTGCTGGAATCCTGCCAATATGGTCTCTTCTTGCCTTGTTAAGCGGGATTAAGGCGGTGGATGTCATCCGTAAATTTAAGGGTAAAAAAAGTTCACTGGAAATGATGCCGGCTATGGCGGCTACCGGCAAAACAAACACCATATACGGATTTCTGATTGGCCTTTCCCTTTTGATCAGCAACTATGTTTAACGAAACGGAGGCGCGCGAAAATGGATGTTTCCAATACATTGATCGAAGCACTCGGTATGCGCGTGCAGTCGCTTGATAAAGACCTGGTTGTCATGACCATGCCGGTGGACCATCGCACGCACCAGCCGGCAGGGTTTCTGCACGGCGGAGCGAACGTTGCCTTGGCGGAATCTGCTGCCAGCATCGGTGCTTACAACAACAGCGACCCGGACCAATACCGTGTGTTCGGCATTGAAATAAATGCCAATCATGTTAAATCCAAGCGTGACGGTACGGTTACCGCCCGGGCCAAGCCATTGCACAAAGGAAACCGGACGATGGTATGGGAAATCCGCATAACAGACGAAAACGACCAGCTTGTATGTGTATCCCGCTGCACGATCGGCATTGTCCCCAAATGACATGATAATCAGAGGCAGAAATGCGGGAGGCTGTTTCACAAACACAAACCAACATTATCTGCACCATTGCCGCTATTGGCATTCGACAAAGACGAAAAGAAACTGGCACAAAAGATGTTTAGCCAAAGAAAAATCCGAACTGATTCACAAATAGTCTGAATCAGTTCGGATTTTTTGTTTAGCGTAGGAAAAACACGGAGACTCCTGCGGGATCAAAAGCCTAGGTGAGACCCCGCAGTCGATAAGCACGAGGAGGCTCAGCAGCGCCCGCGGAAAGCGTAGTGTTTTTCCGGAGCGGCGACTACGTCTTAAATATATCGTTCGTATTTAGAAGTGATTTATTTTCGTTGTCCCAGCCCCTTTTTAAGATGCCAAATCCATTCGCTTCTTTTCAATCCATGTTTTCATTTTCATAAAGACGGGTATAAACAGAATGCCTACGATAAGACCTTTCAACATATTAAACGGTAAAATTCCTCCGGTGACGGCAACCCATTTCGCCGTCGTTGCAGCCATTTCAGGAGCACCGATGAACCAGGCATAGGCCGGCAGAAACACATAATAGTTCAAAACACTCATGGCAACAGCCATAATAATCGTACCGGTCACAAGTCCGGAAACAACGCTTTTGACACCCTTTGATCGGTGATAAAGGACAGCTGCCGGCACAATGAAGATTACCCCAGCCACAAAGTTGGACAACACCCCTATCGGATCAGCGGCTCCGGATACCACCAAGTATAAAACGTTTTTAATCCCTTCCACGATAACTCCTGCCATTGGTGAAAATATGAGCGCCGCCATTAGCGCCGGCACTTCACTGAAGTCAATTTTCAAATAAGGCGGCAAAAATGGAAGTGGAAAGTTCAGAAAAAATAAAATGAGTGAAATCGTCCCCAGCAACGCCAGGATAACAAGCTTTGTTAAATGTGATGATCGTGCAGTTGGCTGCATCATCGTCTCCTCCTTCATCCACCGATTCCAATCTTACATTGATGAAGGTGAGCCTTCTCCTGCCGTTGGCGTTTCTGCACAAACAGAGATGTGCTAAACCCACACAAAAACCCTAAAACCTACACGGGGCTTTAGGGTGTCGGATTACAGGAAAAAAATCATGGCATAGTCTTAAACCTGTTTTGGCTCGTCATCTTCTCCCCTCCAGACTTTCACTGTCGGTCCCGGACTCACACCAGGTCCACCGCTGCATTACTGCAGACGGGTCACGGACTTAAAACAGTCTCCTGTTTCTTACCGTCGGTCGGGAATTGCACCCTGCCCCGAAGATGGAATCGATATTTTGTTAATGATTATGGTAACGCATTCATCACCAAAATGCAAGCCTTCCATGTCATTTTTTTGTTTTCCATTTCGTGGGATAAAATTTTTGCCAGCAACGATATCAGTCTTCGAGCGGATTCAATTGTTCATCACCGGTCATATTGGCTATCATGGTGACAAGCAGCTCTATTTCCTCTTCCATATCCTTTAAGCTGGATGTTTCCACCGGTGAGTGCATATACCGAAGCGGCAAGGAAACGAGCGATATGGGGACACCGGGACCGGTTAGCCGCATACGATCGGCATCTGTTCCTGTCATGCTCGATGTTAATTCATATTGGATAGTCATGTTTAAGTCCCTGGCCGTCTGCTCCAGCCATTTGTTCATGTTCCGGTTGATGGGAGCCCCTTTGGCGAGAACAGGACCGCCATCAAGTCTCACATCGCCATATTTATGTTTGTTTACACCGGGATAATCGGTCGCAAAGGTGACATCACATGCAATGGCCATCGTCGGCTGCATACCGGCGGCAGCGAAATAAGCACCACCCATATTGGTCTCTTCATTCACAGTACTGGCTGCATAAACACCGACACGGCACCCGTTTTCAGAAAGACGGCGCAGCACCTCGGCCACGATAAATGCACCTGTCCGATTGTCGAGCCCCCGTCCGGATATGTAGCGGTCCATCAACGACTCCGGCTCTGTTTTATAAACAGCCAAATCCCCAATCTGCACCAGTCGCTCGGCCTCTTCTTTGGTTTTACACCCACAATCAATAAACAAGTCCTCCAAGCCAAAATCGTCTTTCAGGCCACCATGATGCTGGGCGTTGACACCGATGACACCTGTTAATTCCCCATGTTGGCCCGATACCGTTACTTTCATGCCAACAGCCGCTTTCGGGTTAATGCCACCCATTTTATCAAAATGAAGAAACCCATCCTCGTCAATCCGATTGATAACCAGCGCTATTTCATCACAATGACCGGCCAACAATACGCTGAATTCTACCTCCGGGTTAAGGACACCGAACGCATTACCAGCATTGTCCGTTTTGATTTCATCGGCAAATGGCCGGACATATTCAATCCATTTTTTCTGTATAGCCACCTCGTCGCTTGAAGGTGACGGCGTGTTCAATAAATCCATAAGAAATGGTTTGTTTTCCAACGCCATGAAAAAAGCCTCCTTTGTCCATTTCTTCCATCATAGCAGATTTGTTGGTAACATGCCTGAAAAAAATGAGGTAATGATCGGTATCGATGGTGCGTGTCATTTTCATAGCAAGTGTATGAAAGTCTCACTCTTCTGCCCATACTATATATGTGTGATGTTAACAACAATCAGGCGACATGAGCCGTCCGGACCCATGCGCCTACCGCACCAGAGGGCAGGTGAGCAACGTGAATCTGGAAGTATTCAAACATATTTATTACCGGATGCCGGCACCCGTAAGATTGCTTCTGTCCATCTTTGTGCTGATGTTTTTGTTCGGACTGACGATTCACCTTGTGGAGCCAGACCAATTTCCGTCCATATTTGATGGTGTCTGGTGGGCATTTATCACAGGGGCGACGGTTGGTTATGGCGATTACGTCCCGCTCACGGTTGCAGGGCGATTGATCGGTATTCTTCTTTTGCTTACAGGCGGCGGAATGCTCACCTTTTACATAACAACCCTTGCTGCATCCACCATCAATCACGAAAATGAGCTATCAGAAGGGAAAGTATCGTTTAATGGAAAACAGCATATTGTTCTTATCGGTTGGAATGAACGGACGAGACAGTTGGCTGATATGATCGATGATAAAGATACCAATCAGGAAGTCGTTCTGATCGACCGGTCATTGAATCAATTGCCTTACCGTCACTATCCGGTTCATTTTATCCATGGCGACCCAAGCGAAGACGCCGTGTTGCATCAGGCGAATATTGATACAGCCAAAGCGGTTCTCATTTCTGCTGATGTTACCATCGACGAACGAAAAGCCGATATCAATACGGTTCTGGCCGCCATCGCCGTTCGGGGAAATAATCAAGATGTCCCAATAAACACTGAAATTCTGACCATCAGCCAAGTTGAAAATGCTATCCGGGCCGGAGCGGATACCGTCATCAGTTCCAATGATTTTATGAGCACATTATTTTATCATGAACTTTTTCATAAAGATCAAACCAAGCCGTTTGAAACCGTATTGACTCTGTTGAATAAACAGCAGTTCAATCATATCCCGCTTCCTGACCCATTGGATGAAAGCACATTTAAAGAAGCCATTTTGTTTTTTCTGGAAAATGGCGAATTGCTTATCGGGTTTATCCGTGACGGCGAATGGTATATAAACCCAAACGATGATATGACGCTTAACAACAATGACACGGTCATTATTCTAGCCGAATGGTAATAGCCGCTTGTCCACCTTTCGCACGACCGTCTAAGGCCGTCATTGTATGTGTCTCCAACATATACAATAGCTGATACATCATATGTTTTGCCCGGTTCTACGATATATGCTACAATATTTTACTGTATTAAAAAGAATCGAATATGATATGGGAGTTGTTCAACATGGCAGATACATTCGAATCAGGGCAAATTTTAGATGGAAAAGTTACCGGCATACAGCCATATGGCGCATTTATAGCTTTGGACGACGACACCCAAGGCCTCGTCCACATTTCCGAGATAACCCATGGCTTTGTCAAAAATGTTAACGATCATCTGACGATCGGCGATGACGTTAAAGTCAAAATTTTAAGCATTGATTCGGAAAATAATAAATTCAGCCTGTCCATGCGGGCTGTACAGGATCCTCCGAATAATGATGCAAACGATCAAAACAAAACCGAAAGCCGTTCGTCAAACGACCATACCGGTTTTAACTCATTAAAAGACAAGCTGGAAGAATGGATTAAACAATCGGAAACGCAAAAATAAAAAAACAAGAGGCTCGTTCAAATATGCGCATCACTGACACCATTGGCATATTTGAATTGGCCTCTTGCGTTTTAACTCTTTAAGCATCATCGGTTTGTGCACGTCGATCAACGCCGAATGCTTCATCCGTTCTAAACAATAATGTTAATGAAAACAAACCGCCGATTCCAACCAGGGTATAGATGACCCGGGCAATCACGCCACTCTGTTCACCGCCACCAAAGATGGCAGCAACCAGGTCAAATTGGAACAACCCAATCAATCCCCAATTGATGGCGCCAATGATAACTAAGGCTAAACAAAAACGATGAAATCCACTCATGAATATTACCTCCTTTCCCTTTTCTATTGTCCACGATTTGCAACACAATATGCGAATGCATCATTATAATCTGTGCAAATTCTTGAATGAATGAAGCCTTATCCATTAAAGTGATAAGCAAGGAGGAATTATATGACACATATCCGCTTTTCCGGAGAAAATGCATCTCACCTTAAGCAGGCGGACCTGGATCAGTTGAATGATGATATAGAAAAAGCACATCTCCAGCTGCATGAGAAAACCGGAGCAGGCAACGATTGTTTGGGATGGATCGATTTGCCGGAAAAAATGATGAATAGTGACGAATTCAGTCGGATAAAAATCGCCGCGGAAGCCATTCAACATTCCTCCGACGTGCTGCTCGTTATTGGAATCGGGGGATCGTATTTGGGTGCACGTGCAGCGATGGATATGTTGAATCATTCGTTTCAACATATGCTTCCTGAAGACAAACGCAACGTCCCCCACGTAATTTTTGCAGGCAATCATATCAGTTCAACATACATACGGGACTTGCAGGATGTTCTTGAAAACAAAGACGTTTCCATTAATGTTATTTCCAAAAGCGGAACGACACCGGAACCAGCCATTGCATTTCGTATTTTCCGGCGTTTGTTGGAGGATAAATATGGCAAAGACGAAGCCCGGAAGCGGATTTACGTCACAACCAATGCTGAAAATGGCGCCCTCAAAACCGTTGCAGAAACAGAAGGATACGACACATTCGTCATCCCTAATGATGTCGGTGGCCGATATTCGGTATTGACGGCTGTCGGACTTTTGCCGGTCGCTGTGAGCGGCATTGCCATTGATGACATCATCAACGGTGCCCAATCCGCCATGCATGACTTGAACGAACCGGACCCCAACAACAATCCAGCTTATCAGTATGCATCAGCACGAAACATTTTATACAACAAAGGCAAGACAACCGAATTACTGATTACCTATGAACCGCATCTGCACATGTTCAGTGAATGGTGGAAACAGCTTTTCGGCGAAAGCGAAGGAAAGAATCAAACAGGCATTTTCCCTGCCCCCGCCCACTTCACAACGGATCTGCATTCAATGGGACAATATATTCAGGACGGACGGCGTGACCTGTTCGAGACCATTTTACATGTCAATCGTCCGAAAAAAACCATGACACTAGGAAAAGACGCGGAAAACGCCGACGGACTTAATTACTTAGCGGGAAAAACGTTGCATGACATCAATGACAAAGCCTATCAAGGAACGGTGCTGGCCCATACAGACGGCGGTGTACCGAATCTGGTCATTGACGTGCCGGCACTTGATGCCTATACATTCGGATACCTGGTCTATTTTTTTGAAAAAGCGTGTGCCATGAGTGGTTACCTGCTCGGCGTTAACCCATTCGATCAACCAGGAGTGGAAGCCTATAAACGCAACATGTTGGCTCTGCTAGGAAAACCAGAGTTAGACGATGAACGGGAACACCTTGAAACCCGATTAAACGCAGTGAATCCACATAATAATGGTTTTTACGTTTAAAATTTTGTAATATGGGAATCCTTATATTGTAAGACTTTCTCGTATTCCCCCTTGTTAAGCAAAGCGTCAGCCGCGCTTTGCTATTTTTTTGTATCCACTGACAAGGCTAAGCAGTTTCATGTTTCCCTGTTTTTCAGTATAATTGGAACGATAAATCAATGAGCTATTTTTTGGAGCAGGAGGTTTGCACGATGAATCATTTTGAAAACGTACATGACCGCACCAATACGCGATCCGTCAAATGGGATATGCGACAGTCTGTATTTGGCGCAGACGATGTTGTACCAATGTGGGTCGCTGATATGGATTTCCAGGCGCCCCAGGCCGTTAATGACGCATTAATAAAACGCGCCGAACATGGCATTTACGGTTATACGGTGATTGACCAAGACGTGCGAGATGCCATTATCAACTGGATTTCCAAGCGATATAACTGGACGATCGACGGCGAATGGCTGTCGTTCAGCCCCGGGGTCGTTGCCAGCTTACATATGGCCATCCAGGCATTGACGGATCCAGGTGACAACATTCTTATTCAGACACCCGTATACACCCCTTTTTACAATGTCATTGAAGCTCATGACAGAACCATTGTAAAGAATCCGCTTAAACGGCAGAACAACCATTACGGCATTGATTTTGCCGACATGGAAGAAAAACTGAAATCAGGTGTGAAGGCATTCCTTCTTTGCTCCCCACACAACCCAGTTGGACGTGTATGGACCGAAGAGGAATTAAGAGAAATGGCCCGGCTCTGCCTGAAATATGACGTATTGATTCTTTCTGATGAAATACACGCAGACCTTATTTATCCAGGTGAAACCCATATACCGATGGCTACACTTTCCGATGACACAGCATCTCAGACAATCACTTTCATGTCGCCGTCCAAGACATTCAATCTGGCTGGGCTCCAGGCATCGTATATCATTACTTCCGATAAGGAAAAGCGGGATATGCTGGATCAGCAGCTGGAAAAAGATGGCCATCATATGATGAACACAATGGGAAATACAGCGTTGGAAGCCGCTTATCGGCACGGAGAACAATGGTTGGATGATCTCCGCAACGTGCTCGACAATCATAGAGCCTATGTCATTCGCCGACTTGAAGGGGAAACCGATAAACTGCACGTAACCCGATCAGAGGGAACGTATCTATTATGGATTGACTGCACGGCACTCGGGCTGGACCGCGATGAATTAAAAACATTCATGAACCAAACAGCCGGCGTGGGACTTAATCCCGGTGCAAATTACGGCGAAGAAGGCGACATGTTCATGCGCATGAACATTGCTTGCCCGCACGAAACCCTTCAGAAAGGCGTCGACCGTATTCTGAAAGCTGTTCACAATCTTGACTGACCTCATTATTGGAGGTGATCCACATAAACCGGATCACCTCGTGTGGTTCAGTATTGGCTGGAACAACCGTTTTCACGGGAATACGACAACAGTCCCGTAACACCTTATTTTTCCTGTTCTTTATTAAAATCGGTTGGATCTGTCGGTGTTTCAGACGTTTTCTTTTCCTTATCGGCTATCAATCCGCATATAGTGCGTTTACCGGAATCACCACTAGGCTGACTGATGCCATCATCCTTGCCTTCCGTAATCACAAGCGATGTGCCTTCCCCTTTCAGCAACGATTTTTTACCATCCAAAAGGGTTGCTTCTGGAAGCATTAATTCCGCATCAACAAGGCCGCCTTCATCGGCTTCCAGATTGGGAAGATCCCCCAAATGCGAACCGTCCGGATGCATCGGACCATGTTGCTTGCCGGTAGGGTTAAAGTGACTGCCTGCTGATTTAAAGTCGGGGGCTTTGCATTTCGGGTATTCATGAACATGAATACCGTGATATCCCGGCTCCAACCCTTCCAGTTTCAATTTAACATTCACGCCGGCATCGACCTCGTTCAATGTGGCCGTACCAACCATATCTCCCGAATCATTATACAATTCAACAGTCCGTGTTGTTTCAGTATTTGCTTGACAAGCCGTCAGAAACATCAGCATGATCATTACGAATACTCTCATCCGTAGTACTCCTTTACTATGGCGTTATTTTCAGTATCCGCAATCAGACAAAAATTAAACGGATTCCTAATTAAAAAGAAATCCGTTCATTCGTTGTCGTTTTTCGTTTTCAGTTGCTGTCGGTACTGTTCTTCGGTTCGTTTGGCTTCTTTTCGGGACACTTTGATGAAGAAATACAGCGCCAGTACAGCGCCGATCATAAAGATAATGAGTACGATAACGGCTGGGATATATTCTGACTTATCTTCCGGAAAATATAAAAATTCCATCATGATGTATCACGTCCTTTGCATCCATTATAGCACCAACGAATCCGTATTTAAATCCGGGGCTGTCGATTGCTGATTCTTCTCCCATCTGGCACAATGGGGTGATAAAGGAGGAATCAATGATATGACATTTCAACCTGGCGATATCGTACATGTGAAATATAATTCAGGCAAATACATAGGTGAAATTGTTGAGGATCGGGGTGAACGATATCTGGTGAAAGTGCATGCCGTCGACAAACATCCAATGCAAGGTGATCTGCATAACCCCGGAGAAACGGAAGGGGTTTTGTTTCAGGAACGTAAAGCCCTCGCCCATTATGAAAAAATTAACGTTGTCAAGTCAGCCGTTGAGCCCTTCGATGACGCTGTTCCAGATTATCGCACGTCGTTGGAAAATGCCATCGACGCCATGAAACAAAAGCTTTCCAAACACGATTCGAATTTCAATCAGGCGTCCCTTAAGCAACTGACATCTCTGGAAGAAAATGATTATACCAAACGCTATTACCAATAAGACAAGGGAGCCGGAAAGGGATCAACTACCGGCTCCCAGATTCTTGTTAGTCACCCAAATGTTCGTTCATGACTTCCGTGACACTATCCATGGCTTCTTCCTCATCATTCCCTGATGCCGTTATGCTGATGTTTGCCCCTTTTGGAATGCCCAGGGACATTACCCCCATAATGGACTTCAGATTGACACTTTTGCCATTATATGAAAGTTGGATATCCGATTGAAACTGCCCCGCTTTATTCACAAGTAACGTTGCCGGACGGGCATGTACGCCTGTATTTGCTGTAATGGTAAACGTTTTTTCCTGCATGATGTTCATCCTTCCGAAAAATAATTCCTCACCTGCATATCCACAATGAAAATGGAATACAAGCTTATTATATACAAAAATAACCGCTTTTGAAACAGAAACAAAACAAAACCTATGTCATTTTCATGAAATTTGTTTTTATGGATTCGTTATGATAATGTGACGTTGATAATACTATGGAGGGATGCCGTCTATGAGTGTACATATTGGTGCCAACAAAGGGGATATCGCAGACAAAATATTGCTTCCCGGTGACCCGCTGCGAGCAGAATTCATTGCAAACACATTTTTAAGTGATGTAACACAGTACAATAACGTACGTGGCATGTATGGCTATACCGGAACCTATAAAGGGGAACGTCTGTCTGTTCAAGGTACAGGCATGGGGGTCCCATCGATTTCCATATATGTTCATGAACTCATTCAGCAATACGACGTACAGACCTTAATCCGTGTTGGCACGTGCGGAGCTATCCAGCCGGATGTCAATGTTCGGGACGTTATCCTCGCCCAAGGAGCCTCAACCGATTCGCAAATGAACCGCATGACGTTCAACGGCATTGACTATGCACCACTGGCCGACTTCAACCTGCTCAGAAAAGCCTATGATGTCGGCAGTGGAAAAGGTTTAAATATGCGTGTCGGGAACGTGTTTACCAGTGATGCCTTTTATCGTGATGACGAAAAAGACGTGAACGATCTCCTCGCGTCCTATAACGTCCTTGCTGTCGAGATGGAAACAGCCGCATTGTATACACTGGCTGCTAAATTCAACCGCAACGCACTGACTGTATTGACGGTTTCCGATCACATTTTAACCGGCGAAGAAACCACGTCTGACGAGCGGCAAACATCGTTCCACGATATGATGGATTTAGCACTTGAAGCGGCCATTAATCAATGATAAGCTGACGCTCCCCAAAACGTAGAGGGCTGTTTTTTTTCGCCTTTTGCAAACAGCGTAAAGCCGAAAGCACGCGAATCAACCAATTCATATGGTAACAGATACATGATAGACATTGGACAACGATGACGATATCATTTTACACCACGTTGCCACGGAGAGGATGTCGCTTGTCATGAACCTTTTTGCCAATTTTCCATTATGCGCTGCATTAGCAGCCATTGTTGTTGCACAAGTAAGCAAAATCCCGCTGCATCTGATTGCAGCACGAGAACTGAAACCGGGACTGGCATTCTCGACGGGAGGCATGCCCAGCAGCCATTCCGCCGCTGTCGCTGCACTGACTACGGCAACCGGCATCCTGCAAGGTATTGATTCCGTTATGTTCGCCATCGCGACTGTTTTCAGCGTCATCATCATGTTTGATGCCTCCGGTGTGCGCCGACAAGCGGGTGAGCAGGCCATTGTGATTAACCAGCTGGTCAACGATTTTCAGTCCTTTGTTGAAGGTGCCAAAGATTGGAATCAAAAAGAGGCATTTCAAAAACGAAAACAATTAAAAGAATTGCTCGGTCACCAGCCGATTGAAGTATTTTTCGGCGGTCTGACCGGGGTATTGATTGCTATTTTACTATATCAATGGTATTAGCATTGACCGCACCCTGTTCATTCAACCATGATCACATACTAAAAAGCCAGGCTGGGACAAAAGACGTTTAGTCAAATAAAAATCCGAACTATAATTCACAAACAATCTGAATCAGTTCGGATTTTTCGTTTATTAAAGAGTTTTGCCTCAATGAGCGGAGGAAAAATACGTAGACTCCTGGGGGAGCAAAGGCCTTAGATGAGACCCCGGAGTGCGGTAGCACAAAGCAAAGCTTCCATGAGTAGACTTCGACCTGCGAGGAGCGTAGGCTTCGATGAATAAGCTTGCAACGCGACGAGCACGAGGAGGCTCATCAGCCGCCCCCGGCAAAGAAGACACTGTGAAAGCGACCAAAGGAAGCTTGAACAGATGTCGCGCTTGTGCCTGGCAAGGTGAAAGCGAAGTATTTTTCCGCAGCGATGGTTAAAACGTATCCCAATATTGTACTAGTATCTAACGTTTTAGTTTTGTCCCAGCCTCGTGTTGATCAATTTTCGTTTATTTGGTTCCGAAAAACTTGCAATGCTTCGTTGTCATTATTATTCAATTGGTTCAACGTTTCCCTGGTCAGTTTGCCATTCCCTCTTTTAATGACATACACATCCACTTCCTTCTTACCCCATTTGGAATAAACGTCTTCCACTGTTTCATAGTATAAATCAATCTTGTTGCCGTTAATGGCCCCGCCTTTATCGGCTACAACGCCATAGCCATAGTCCGGTATAAACATAATGGTCCCAATGGGATACACATCCAGATCTGCCGCGATTGTGGAATATAAATCCCGTTTGACCGGCACACCTGAATACGTGATCCCGTATTGAGGATGTTCCGGTGTTTTGCCCGTTGATTCAACCCCGGCGGTATAACCGGTCGCCGTCACCGTTGCGCTTGGATATTGTTCAAGATTGATATATTCTTTCAATGTTTTCGGACCTTCAATCTGCTCACTTGATATATATCGTTTTTGTTGTTTCTTCGTTTTTAACGATTTCTTTTCCAATCCGATGCGACTGTATCCCGATCCACTGTTTGTTGTCGTCTCAAACGATGCCTCATAATCCTTGGCCACCCAGGCCTGTACATCCGTTACCGTTAGATTCGATACAGACGACAAGGTCATAACAAGAGCTCCTAAGAATAATAGAAACATCGCTGATTTTTTTATCCATGTTTGTTTTTGCATGATAACACCTCTCTCGGTGTCATCATGTCCAGCCTGCCAATTTTTTATACATTTTCCAGCTTAAAACATTTGATAGCCGCTTTTACGCAAAAAGCGAATGACAAAACCGGAAACAATGGTACCAACAAATCCGGCTCCCAAAATCGTGATATCCGCAAAAGTGATCTCCGTAAATCGCGCGGCTGCCTTCGTGAATGCGTAACCTGGCTCTGTAAAATACCTTGCTGTCGATATATCATCCACAATCATAATAACAATAAATGGATAAATGATCGCCATCAGCCATGTTTGGCGCACCAACATGTTCAAAATAAACGCCAATCCAAAAAAGATAACAAAAAAGAGTAAAATCGACATAATAAACTGTATCAATACTTTGTCTCCCTTCGCCGATCCATACAGGGTTCATTTTATAACATATCAGTTAAAATGCAAAGCAACCTCCATTGGCCTTGGTAAATCGTATCTTCCCATGCCATCAGGCGGGGATATGCTCATCATACACATAGATGTCGAATGTATGTTAGGATAGTATGTGTTTCAATATGACGATGAATGGGGGGGGACATCCTTGTCGGAAGAAGTATATGATGTAACCATACTTGGCGCTGGTCCAGCCGGATTATTCACCGCGTTCTACGGTGGCATGCGCCAGGCCAGTGTCAAAATTATAGAGAGTTTGCCACATACTGGCGGGCAGTTGACAGCCCTGTATCCAGAGAAATATATATATGACGTTGCCGGTTTTCCCAATGTACGGGCACAGGATTTGGTCAACAACCTTGAAGAACAGGCCGGGATGTTCGATGCAACCATTGTGTTGAACCAAGCTGTTGAACAGGTTGAACGTCTTACGGATGATACATTTAAACTCACGTCCAATACAGACGTCCATTATACGAAATCCATCATCATCACAGCAGGCAATGGCGCCTTCCAGCCACGGCGTTTAAATTTGGAAGGCTGCGAACAATTTGAAGGGATTAACCTGCATTATCACGTACAGGACATGGATGCCTACAAAGATAAACACGTTATGCTGTTGGGCGGCGGTGACTCCGCCGTGGACTGGGCACTCATGCTCGAGCCGATCGCCAGCAAAGTAACACTCGTTCACCGCCGGGATAAATTCCGGGCCCATGAACGGAGTGTGGAACAGCTGATGAATTCCAATGTTGAGATTCTAACGCCTTATGTTCCCATTTCCGTCAATGGAGCGGACCGTATTGAAAACGTGACCCTCCAGGAACATAAAGGGGATGCAACGATGGATGTCGAGGTTGATGCCATGCTTTGTAATTATGGGTTTATCTCGTCCCTCGGCCCTATTAAAGATTGGGGGCTGGAAATTGAGAAAAACAGCATCGTCGTCAACACGAAAATGGAAACGAATATACCGGGGATTTATGCCGCCGGGGACATCACAACATACCCTGGCAAAGTCAATCTGATTGCCACCGGATTCGGCGAAGGTCCAACAGCCATTAACAACGCCAAACAATACATCGACCCAAACGCACGCATCCAGCCAAGACACTCAACCGATATGTTTTAAAAACAGCATTTGAAACAAGAAATGGCGGTTTCTCCACACGAAAAAAGCCTGGGACAGAAGATGTTTAGTCAAAGAAAAATCCGAACCATGATTCGAAAATGATCTGAATCAGTTCGGATTTTTTGTTTAGCGCAGGAAAAACACGGAGACTCCTGCGGGATGAAAAGCCTAGATGAGACCCCGCAGTGCGATAAGCACGAGGAGACTCAGCAGCGCCCGCGGAAAGCGTAGTGTTTTTCCGGAGCGGCGACTACGTCTTAAATATATCGTTCGTATTTAGAAGGGATTTGTTCAGTCTTGTCCTCCCAATCCCTTTTTTCGTTATCAGCATTTCTCCGGTGCGCCTTCGCGTTTTTTCGTTTTAAAGGAGGAACCACAGCCGCATGATACGATCGCATTCGGGTTATCGATACTGAACCCGCCGCCCATCATGTTTTGTTTAAAATCGATGGTCGTTCCTTCTATAATAGGGGCATCCTGGTTATGAATTACGACCGGAATACCGTTAACGTCTTCCACCATATCCAACTCTTCATTAATATCATACTCAAAGCCAAGTGAATACGACAAACCACTGCATCCGCCGCCTCTGATGCCAAAACGCAGCCGAACGCCTTCTGATTCATCCTGCATCATTTCCTTCACTTGATCACGTGCTTCGTCTGTAATGGAAATAACCATTGCCAATCCTCCTCTTTTGATAAATGACGTACGTGCTACTTTCCAGTATACAAAACGATACCTCTATTCATCAACTATGTGATATGAAAATGATAATCACCCGATGCGATCGTTTCCGCACCACCAGTCATTAACACGTCGCCATGGTCCTGCCATTGTATATATAAATCGCCACCATCCAAGTGTACCGTCACATCTTCTCCACGTTCAGCCCGCTCGTTCAGAACGGCAGCCACAACAGCGGCGCAGGCACCTGTCCCACACGCCTGCGTCATACCTGATCCGCGTTCCCATACCCGGAAATTCAGCTCGTTACGGGAAATCATTTCAATAAATTCCGCATTCACATCTTCTGGAAAAAGTTGATGCGTTTCAATCCGGGGACCCAACGTCTCAACCGGGGCCGAACGGATATCTTCAACAAAAAATACGGCGTGCGGATTGCCCATTGATACCGCGGTCAGTGACAGCGACTGGTCATCAATGACAACGGGCTCAGCCACAACACTCGAGCGATCGTCCCCGTCCATAGGAATGTCGGAGCGCCGAAGTATCGGCATCCCCATGTTGATCGTCACGTACGGCACCATACCCGCATCCGTATAAACGTCGGCATCCACTATATTTGTTTTCGTCTCTATCCGAAAAGACGTTTCGCTGACAATCCCGTTTTCATAGGCATATTTGGCCACACAGCGCAGCCCATTTCCGCAGTTTTTGCCCTCAGACCCATCTTTATTAAAAATACGCATCCCTACATCCGCATGCTTGCTCGGTTGAATCAAAATCAACCCATCGGACCCAATCCCGGTATGAACATCCGACACTGTTCTAGCCAAGTACGGCAGCCAATCGTCGTTGATGTTACATGCGAATCGATCGATATAAATGTAATTATTTCCAAGACCATGCATTTTTGTAAACGGTATTTTCACGTTTGATCAACTCCATCACGACTGCAGAACAGCCCCATTTTTGTCCAATTCCCGGTAAACAGGTTTCAGTTTCGGAATGCCTTCAGCAACCACTTGACCATTCACCAGCACAACCGGGTAAAACCATTCCTCCTCCACGATACGTCTGGAGAAATCTTTATGCGCTTCCACATTCGGGGGATGATCGATATCCACATATTCATAATCAATGTTGTCATCGACATATTTCCGGCCAATAGCCGCCTGCAGCCATTCGTACGTGTCCCGTGACCCGGGTGCGCCAACACAGCTGGCACACAATTGTTCGGCACCATAAACCGTTATTTGAATATGTTCAGCCAATGCCGAAGCCCCCCTTTATTATTAGTTACTTTCATTTTACAAAAAGCATTATGAAAGATAAAATAAAATAAACATCGAATAGCATTTAAAATAACATATAGATTTTTTCAGTTATTCATTTTATACTAAAAATAGAAAGGAGAAGATGGGTAATGCAAGAACAAGTTCAGGAAGTGTTAAACAAATTACGTCCATTTTTGCTTCGGGACGGTGGCGATGTGGAACTGATTGATGTTGATGATGACGGCATTGTACTTCTTCGTTTGATGGGAGCCTGCGGTAATTGCCCAAGCTCCACCATTACATTAAAAGCAGGTATCGAACGCGCGCTTATGGCGGAAGTCCCCGGAATAACCGAAATCGAACAAGTATTTTAAATATTGGTTAACTGTATAGTCATAAAAAGGCAGACATCAGCTGAGTCTGCCTTTTCTATTACCGTACAGGTGTCAGTGGCTGTTTTCCATTCAGGACTGCGGTCAGGTTATCCAAACAGAGACGAAGCATGTCGGAGCGCGTCTCCTCGCTTGCTGATCCAATATGCGGAAGACAAACCGTATTCTCCAGCCCCACAAGCGGGTGATCCGGTGCAATCGGTTCCTGTTCATAGACATCCAATCCAGCTGCCCGAATGTGTTTGTTCAGCAAAGCATCATACAACGCGTCTTCATCAACGGTGGCCCCGCGTGAAGCATTGACAAAAATCGCACTTTCCTTCATTTGCCGGAACACGTCTTCATTAAATAAGTGTTTTGTTTCATTCGTGAGCGGAACGAGTGACACGACAAAATCAGCTTCTTGCAGCATTTGATCGAACGCCGTGTACACCGCCCCGACATCCCGCTCCGCTGTTTGGTTTCGGGTGCGATTATGATACAGAACGGTCATATTAAACCCTTTTGCGCGTCTGGCCACAGCTTCACCAATTCGCCCCATACCAACGATTCCCATGGTCTTGTTGTTGATATCGGAGCCGGCAAGCAAGTATGGGGACCAGTGTTTCCACTGACCTTCGCGAATATAATCAGAGGCTTCCACCATTCGTCTCGCCGTCGCCATTAAAAGACCGAATGTTAAATCCGCCGTGGTTTCTGTTAGCACATCCGGCGTATTCGTCACGATAATCCCTTGATCGTGCGCCGCCTGCACATCAATATTGTCATAGCCGACCGCCATATTGGCGACTATTTTCAAATGACCAGCCGTTTGCAGACATTCGCGGTCGATTTTTTCCGTCAATAGACTCAGCACACCATCGGCCGCAGACGCTTCCTCCAGCAACACGTCGCGCGGCACTGGGGTTGTTTCGCTTTCCCACATACGAAAGTCAGCATCATCCTTGTATGGCTGCAGCAGCTCGTCCGGAATCTTTCTAGTAATATAAATGACTGGCTTCATATCTAATCACTCCATTAATCATGCTTATAACCAGTGTAACACAGGAATCGCCCATTCTTTACGCGAAACCCCTGCATGGTCAAAAAATGTCCGTAATCGCCGTTCATAAATAGGTTGGCGTCTGATCAAATCCTGTATAGCCGGATCGCTGTATTCACTGGTAGTATTGGTCAAGCCGCGTTCTATGACGTCAAAAAAATGAACGGGAAACAAAAGCCTGGCGTATAAAAGCCGCCAAGAAAATACGGACAACGGTCTTACCTGTTGATAATCATCCAAAAACGTACGTATATGGTGCATGGGATCTTCCGTTTGCAGCAATTGACGGCGAATGTATTCGGCTAAATCGCGGGCCGGATGATCGTAAACCAATTCTGTCATCCATACATAGTGCCTGTTAAATGACCCATACCATCTCCGAAATGCGATCGTTCCCTGATCGACGTCATGAAATCGGGTCTCATGTTCACTTTCTTCCATGTACTGTATCGCATTTTCACTGATACCGGACACATAGGGGATGATATCCATCACATCGCGATAGTAAGCACTCGGATGATCCCTGGCTTTTTCATTGATTTGTTCTTCAAAGGCCGTCAGCTTATGAATCCATAAATCTTTCCATTGACCATAACTGGAAATAAGCTGCGGCTCGTAGTCATACGTTGACCCCAACGCATGAAACATTGCAAGCCTTGTTCCGTCCGACTGATCACCACGTATGTTACCAGATGGTTTTTCAGCTCTGAGCACCATGTAACCATGATTATCCTGCGCTGTCATCCATCCTCCCTGGTTGTTCGGCACGGGAATCGTCATGTAATGCCAATCGTTTTCATATAAATAAGACGCCAGTGCAGACTGCTCCATATGTATCATTTCCCTCTGATTGCCGGAAATGATAAAATAAACGTAATTATCGTCCATCAAACCTTCCGATCCATCCACGACTATTTTTTCATATGCGTGAATATCATAATGCATAGCAAGAAAGTCCTTCACCGTGATTGCTCCTTTCCCCGTTTTAATTCAGTCTATGTGATCGTACTCGATTTTAATAATTATTCAAAGAAAAGGTGATAAATATGGATAGCAATACAAATCGAACCAAACTGGAAATAAAAGCTAGAGAATGGATGTCCGAACGTGGTGTAACAATCAGGGATATTGCAGAACTTGTTCATTATTTGCAATCCAAATACCATGACGATCTCAGTATGGATGTTTGTGAATTTAACGTGGATCAAGTTTTCTCCAAACGAGAGGTACAAAATGCGATCCTCACCGGCATTCAATTGGACCGGTTGGCTGAACGGAACGAACTCGACAAACCGCTTCAGAAAACCATTGAAGGCGATGAAAGCCTCTATGGGATTGATGAAGTTATTGCTTTTTCGATCGTTAACGTGTATGGGTCGATCGGATTTACCAATTACGGCTTTATCGACAAACAAAAGCCGGGAATTCTTGCCTATTTAAACGATAAATCAACCGGTGAATGCCACACGTTTCTTGACGATATTGTCGGTGCCATTGCAGCGGCTGCGTCAAGCCGGCTGGCTCATGCCACCGCTGACGACGAATTGCTTGATGAATGATCATCAAGCAATTCCGTCCCATTTATGCAGAAAATAAGGACCCTCTTTGATGGGATCCGTCGTCTATATATGTGGCAGCCATTCATTTAATTGATTCACATAATATGTCGGTTTTTCGGGCAAGGAGGGGTAGCGTTCATATGGGGTCACACCGGTGAACACCATCAGCGTATCCATCCCAGCATGTATACCGGCCAGAATGTCGGTATCATAATTGTCCCCCACCAGCAAGGTTGATGCTTTGTCCGTACCAAGCTGCTTTAACGCTTGATCCATAATAAGGGACTCCGGTTTGCCAATGAAAATGGGATCCTTCCCGGTACTGACGGATATAACCGATGTCAGTGCCCCGTTCCCTGGTTCAAGCCCGCGTTCAGTCGGAATGGTAACATCCCCGTTTGTCGAAAGAAACAGAGCTCCGTTTTGCACTTCCAAACACGCCCTGGACAACTTCTCATACGTGAGGTCACGGTCCATCCCAATGACGACAACATCACAATGATCACCGGCAATGCGGTGACCTTCCTTTTTCAATGCATCAAACAGCCCGTCCTCGCCAATGGCATAACAGCGAGCGCCGGGTTTCTGTTGGTTTATAAATATTGCTGCTGCTATGCTCGTTGTCAACACGTTCTCTGGACGGCATCGAATCCCCATATGCTCCAATTTAGCCGCAATCTGTTCCTGCGTTCTGGACGAATTGTTTGTTAAAAACAGATATGGAATATGTTTGGCTGCCAGTTTGTCAACGAATGCGCGGGCAAATGGAAGCGGCTCATCTCCCCGATACATCGTCCCATCAAGGTCAATGACGTATGCCTGATACGGTGTCATACCATCCCCCCACCTCTTTCATCATCAGGGTGCGTACCGTCAACAACGACTGCCTATGTCTCATCATTGGAAAACGCATTGGCCACACCTGTCTCATCCTTTAAATAGTTTCTAACATGGTCACTGAATTGTATCAGCATCGCCCAATGCTGATGCAACGTGTTCTCCAGCAAGGCATGATCGATCGCCAAATAATCTTTTACCACCATTTTCCTGAGTCGAATGATGGCTTTATAGCCGGTTTCATCAACATCCGGAAGCACCTTTTCATCGATAAGAATGTCAATAATATCCTCAAAACCACCTGGATCCCGCATAATAAACCCATCAATCATCATATTGCCGACATCCAACATCGATTCAATAATAACTTCGGTGGCCCGTTCGAGAAACAACTTGTCTTTCAATGTATCCGCCTCGTGATGATGAACGTTATTAAGTATGTGTTCCATATAGGTCAATGTCTCTTCTATTTTCGTCTGATCAACGAAATACATGGCGATACCTCCAACTGTATACTGTTGTCTATATCGTAGCACAAAAAACCACGCAGGCAGAAATGAAACAACACGATTCATGGTTATGGAATATATTAACGGCCATTTATATGAGAACACTGCACACGATAAGACATACGAAGGAGGGTGAATCGATGGCGAAAAAAGACAAACGTCAGTACAGCGACTTTTCCAATGTGCGGAATCAACAAAATAAGCTTATTCCTGAAGAGTTTCCGGAGGGCCCGTTTGGCTCAGAAATAAATGATGACGAACCTGTTGAAAGTAAGTCTACACCATGGGAAGACGGTCAAAAACGGGATAGCGCGTTTGTATATCCGGATAGAGAACAACACGATGATCTGCCAAGGCAAACACCCGGCGCCCATCCTCTTCACGATGAATGAATCACCGGACAGGGCAGTAGTCTCATGAAGACCGCTGCCTTTTTACGTTATTCATCGACCTTTTTCAGTAAAAAATAGGCACAGCCGAAATTGCAGTATTCGTATAAATAATCATCCATTGTGCTTATTTTTGTGTCAAAGCCCGCTTTGGGATTCTGATCGTCGTAAAATCCTTTCAGTCGGAGCTGTTCATATCCCCAGTCACCGACAATGAAATCATATTTGGACAAAATGTCAGAAAACCGCTCTTTCACCGCTTCTTCCTGAAAACCGTTTTTTTCATCCTCCACGACTTCGTAATATTTCCCTTGTACTTCAATCATCATGATCACTCCAATGGTATTATGGCAATGGTATCACATTGCCGGAGTATTCAACCACTATTTTCACATCATGAACCGTATGATTTTTATCAAAAGCCACAAACTAAACACAAATCACTATGTTTATCAATAGGAGGACCGACATGATTAAAAAATGGCTTATCGCTTTATCACTTATCGTTCTCGTCGTACTGACCGGTTGCAATGGTAACGACAATGCAGCTGACGAACGGGAACAAATCGTTGACGAATTGAACCCGGAAAACGATCACACACCGGACAACCCGAGTGGCGATGATAAACTTGGCTATGTCCGATACAGTAAAGAACAAGTGGACAATGAGCATGAAAAAAATCACACCATCACCATTGACCGTACCAAGTTAGCGAATATGATTGCTCGTATCATTTTACGCAGCGACGGTTTTGACGAAGTAGCAGCCCTTGTCACGGATCAAGAAGCGCTCATAGCTTATGCTAAAAACGACGATTTCGGTACGGATGACGCTGCTGACATAGCAAAAAAATCAGCCGATTCTATATTGCCGGGTTATATGGATGTATACGTATCCGATAATGACGTCATTATGCAGGATATCCAAAGTCTGCACAATTCCAGCACCCGGAGTGACGATTATGATAATACGATTGATCAGATTATTGAACGGATGCAAGCGTCACCGCAAGGACGTGAATAAGCACGAATAACGGCGACCTATTCATGGAAGGAGGCGAATCGTCATTCTGAAAAAATGCATCAGTCTGCTCACCGTTGTCTGTCTGTTTAGCATTCATCCAGTCACAGCTGTTCAGTCCAAAGAGAAAGACGAGGATCAATCCATCCACGACAAACGGATGGCTCTGTACCGAAAAACCGAAGCCATGACCCAGATCCCCTGGTACTATATAGCGGCTATTGATCAATATGAGCGAAACAGCAACGACGACAGTTCCGACGATGATCTCGTTTCCATTTCCATACCTAATGAACAGTGGTTCGGACTGGGGAATAGCTCCATGATTACAGACAGCCGCATTATTTCTTTTTTTAACGGCGAAGGAAAAGACGGAAACGGAGATGGAAAGGCCGATCCGGATCAGCCGGAAGATGTTTTATATACGATGGCAAACATATTGTTGACGTACGGCCAAACAAAAGATGACTTGAAAATAGCCTTATGGCATTACTATCAACGGGACTTAACCGTGCAAACCATTGTCAACACAGCAAACGTATTCCAAAAACTTAACCGTATCAAACTGACAAAAAGGGATTTTCCTTTGGATACCAACTACAATTACACGATTAACAACAATTTTGGAGATCGCCGTGGTTTCGGTGGTGTGCGGATTCATGAAGGATCGGATATTTTTGCCGATTACGGAACACCGGTAAAATCGACCACCTATGGCGTGGTGGAACTGAAAGGATGGAATTTATACGGCGGTTGGCGGATTGGTATACGGGATATCAATAACATTTACCATTACTACGCCCACTTGAGTTCGTATAATAATGATCTGGACGTCGGGGATGTCGTTCAACCGGGGGACGTACTTGGCAAAGTAGGATCAACGGGCTACGGGCCGCCTGGCACATCCGGAAAGTTCCCACCCCATTTGCACTATGGCATGTATCAGGATAATGGAACAAAAGAATGGACCTTTAATCCTCATCCTTATTTAAAAAGATGGGAACGGATGACACAGAGCGATTAATAAACGGAGCTTCACCTAACTTCAGGTGAAGCTCTTCGTTCAAGTCAACGTTTATTGGCTTTTTTGACGGCGTTCGTTATGCTGGCGGCTAAACCGCCCCATATAATGAGCATTGAGATAACCATAAATATTATAGCGCTTCCCGTCATTTATCTCGCCCCCTCCGAATAGTCGTCATCACGATCGCTGGACCGTCTCCATTTAATCAACGCAAGTATAATACCAACCATAATGGCACCGCCTGCAATGAACCAACCGTTGTACGTAACAAAGAAGTCCGGATAATTTTCGTAGTTCCCTGTTTCGGTATCAAACTCTTTCAGGAGGTTTGTTTTGAATAAATCAAACATTGTATAACCCAAGACAATCGGTGTAATGACACTCAGGCTGAATGTCCACCAAACGCCCAGTTTAATATCGGATATAGCATCCGCATGCTTCCGGAAATCGCCAAGTTTACGGAGTATCCAGGCCATGAGCACAACTTCCACGAGGCCGATAAAGGCAACGCCGAACTGGTTGATAAAATAATCGGCCGCATCAAGGAAGTTCAGACCTCCGCGCGTGGCAAACACCAACGAGACAAGCGCCGCAAGACCTCCGCCAAACAAGACAGCTTTTCCGCGGGACAGGTTGAACTTATCCACCAGACCGGCAATATATGTCTCAATAATCGATATGAGCGATGACATGCCGGCCAACACCAACGAAGCAAAGAATAAAAATCCGAATAATTCATTCAGAGCCGGGAATTGGTTGATAATTTGCGGGAACACCATAAATGCCAGACCGACACCGCCGGTTACAACCTCATTAACGGGCAACCCTTGCTCCACGGCCATGAAGCCTAATACGGAGAAAACACCGATGCCGCACAGCAATTCAAAACTGGAGTTTCCAAATCCAACAATAAACGCATTATTGGTTAAATCGGACTTTTTCGGCAAATAACTGGAATACGTAATCATAATAGCAAATGCAATCGACATACTGAAGAAAATTTGCCCATATGCCGCTACCCATACTTGGCCATCCAAAATAGCGCTCAAATCCGGGGTAAAAAATGCGTTCAATCCTTCCAGTGCACCCGGGAGCGTTATAGCCCGAATAACAATAATTAAAAACACAACGACCAGCGTCGGGATAAATATACGATTGGCGATTTCAATGCCTTTTCGGACACCTCTGTAAAGAACGCCTAAAACAACCAGCCAAACGATAATCAAAGGTATGAGCACACCGGGTACAAAACCACCAAACTCACCGGCAGCTACCGTTTGTAAGTAATCTTCCGTCATAAAAGCCTCTGTATCCGGTCCCCAACTCAAATTTAAGGAGAAAATGGAGTAAGATATTGCCCAGGCAATAATAACGGAATAATACGTCGAAATAACGAATGCGATAATGACGCCCCACCAGCCGACCCACTCAGCGTTTTTATTGATTCTGCTGTACGTCAGTGGTGACGACCCGCGGTACTTGTGCCCCATGGTAAATTCCATGATTAAAATGGGGATACCCGCCGTCAGCAATGCAACAAGATATGGAATCATAAAGGCGCCGCCACCATTTTCGTAAGCTGTCGCCGGAAAACGCCAAATATTGCCCAATCCGACCGCAGAGCCAATAGCGGCAAGAATAAAGCCCGCTCTGGTTCCCCATTGTGAACGATTAGCCATCGTTAAAACCTCCCCTTTCCACTCCTTTCACACCACGCGAATGTGAAAGAAATCATAATAAATGTTTGTTTTTTTCAGAAATTATGATCGTATTATAACGATGTTTTCATTCGATGTCAAAGATTTCCGTTCACTCAGCCTTTTAGGCAGTCATTGATATCGGACATCATCATTGTGTTTGGTTACCTTGGTTACCCCCTTTAATCTCATTTTTCGGAACTGATATAGATGGATTTCCCCCACTACCACTACCACTACCATAAAAATTCGGAATATCCCCCATCAGTGCTCCGCTGTCAACAAAAATTTCCGTACTGACGGTTTTCGTATCCGTTGTAAACGGGATAATGATCTGTACTTCAGCCTCCACCTCAACATACAGTGACACCCACGCACCATTAATACCCAACGGTTCGTCTTCCCGTACAATATTGGTTTTCACGTTTCCAACAAATTCAAAATTAACGGGTATCGTCGGTCCAAGGTTTGCCAGGATGGAGTTACCGGTAGCTTGCCCAATCGGAATCTCTACAACGGTGGGATCTTTTTGCGGCAAGTTTTCCGTCGTATCCTCAAATTCTTTCGGTTCAAACAACGAATTTTCGTAATCCGGCGGCTCTCCAGTGTTCATATATCGGAAATATTCTTCCACACGGTCCGTCGCCACCCGGTTAATTTCACTGACGATAGCGGAATTCCAGCCAAATCGTGTCACTTTGCCCTCATTATCATATGTAATATCCAACAAATCATCGTAATTGTAGTTTTCAGCAAAGCGGACGGCTGTGTTAATGCCTCTTGTAGCAAATTCAGTCGTTTTCGATTGGGCCACTTCCATTAATGTCGGTTTGAGCCCTTTGTCAATGATGACGATACTCAACCCAACCATTAGTACAAATAATATCACTGTTATGATCAACATGTTTTTGACGGAAGGTGGTCCCCCGCCCATTCTCTTTTTACCGAATCGCTTTCGCAACGTGAAATCCCCCTTAAAAGCAGCTTATGCTTGTTTTAAGGGGGTTAGAATCAGTTATTGGATCATATGTTGTCTATGCTGTCCGACGTCCGCCTATACCAGTTTCATTAAAGCATCTTTGCCGGTCATGCCGGGTTCCCAGCCATACATACCTGATGCATCTGTCACTTTTTCCAGCGGGGCATGAAGCAATTGATCAATGGTTTTGACACCTCTGGCCCGGCCGGCGATCACTTGTCTGTCTGCTAGCGCGCCGTTAAAAAGATCCACATCCAATGCACCACACATAATGTAACCGACATCATTGGAGATAACCAATAAGTTTGTTTTTGGTAATGACGCTGTTAAAGCCGTGAAATATTTACCTTCAATTTCCATTTGGCTGACCGTTACCATCTATGCGCCTCCCTTCAAACGATACAATACGTTATGCAGGAGAAGCGCCTGATGTAACCTGTTACGGCTTGGAAACGTATTTTTTTAACGTGTGACTGAGCAAATCTCTCATCATTTCAGGCAAAAAGTAGTGCTTTACTTCTGATTTGGCCACTTCCGGAAGGAGCCGGCCAAATGTGAATGTATCAGCCGTTGCGATGGTATAGGTTTTATCCGGATCGAGCTTTTTACCATGGTGCCGGACGGACTGGACATATTCATTGCCATCTTTCCGGACGACGGTATCCACGTCCAGCCCTGCAAAGATCATTTTTCCAATGATTTCACCGCGAAATCCGAATCCTTTCAGCTTCATTTCCGTTAAATCCTTGGTAAGAGAGACACGAATAACCTCCAATAATTCGTCTCCTTGCAACTGAATCGTACATGGATTGATCGAGTGCGGACAAATACGGTGGATATCTTTTTTGGTGACAGCACCAGCCGGAAAATGATCCAATAACATGCCCGCATTCAGCATCGCAGCATCCGCACGGGTCCACTGCTGCAAAACAGCGGTTAATCGCTGCATCAGCAATGTACGCTGAAACCATTTTACTTCCAGAGGTTCTTCCAAATGGACAACCGGCTCATCCAGCAATCGATCAGCCTCGTCGGATAGTGACTGCAGCGTTTCCATTGTCTCCATATCTTTGGGAAGGTGGCTTATATCGGTTGTATATGCTTCTTGGCCTACAAGGCTTTGCGATGCATGATCCCATGTCAAAATGACCTCTCCGGCGAATGCACCATGTTTGCCGGCAGCCGTTAGCATGGTATGATTAATCATTTCCCCGGTCCGGAGCAAATGATGGGTATGCCCACCAATAATAACGTCAATATCATCCATGCGGCGGGCGATTTCCTGATCCTCACTCAAACCGAGGTGGGATAACAAAATAATAATATCCGTGTGTTTCTTTAAATGGTGCACTTGTTTCTTAAGTGTCGGCAACGGATCGGATACACGCCAATCCAATAATTCGTAAAAGGTACGAAAAGGCGCTGTCAGACCAACAATACCAACACGGACACCACCGAATGACTGCGTATAAGCGACTGATTGCAGCCAATCCGGATCAGAATCGGTCATGCTGTGCAAATTTGCACAAACCACCTCAAATACCGCATCATTATATAATTCATGAAGATCCTCATGAGCCATAGTAATGCCTTCATTGTTCCCGAGCGTTGCAAAATCGAAGCCTGCATCATTCATTAAACGCACATTAGCTTTTCCGAGGAATGCTTCCGCTATGGGGTCGACACGATCAACGTGATCCCCTATATCCACAAGCCAACACGACGCCCCTTTCACCAACATGCGGCTCTTTTGGTCTTTAACAAAACCTGCAACCTGTGGCCAATTGTCAAAATTGCTATGTAAATCATTCGTATAATAAAAATAAAGCTTTTCCTGCATGTCATTACTCCTTACATCATACCTTCAATAATCAGTCTGATTCCTACCACAATAAGAAGCAGCCGGAGTATCCACTCCAATATGTTGCTATTGATAAGCTGATTCACTTTGGCTCCTGTTGTACCACCGATCCAGGCACCGAGAACGAATAATAAAACATACGCCCAAGCAACATGACCCAATACAATATGCGTGATGGCGCTGATGATGCTGATAAATAAAATAATAAACATGGATGTCGCTGCAGCGGTATGAATGGACAAACCGAACAGAAATATCATAGCCGGTACAATTATCGAACCGCCGCCAATTCCAAACAGTCCGGATATTATTCCCACAATCAAGGAAATGAAAAACACAGACACAATCGGATTATTGGTCCGTAAAGGCTCCGCATTCGTTTGTTGCTTTTTTTTAATCAAAAACACAAACGATAAAGCGATCATCAAAAACCCAAAATACAGCGAAAAATAATCCGCATTCACAAATTGATTCAGCCACGCCCCCAGCACACTTCCCGGAATGCTTCCAGTCAGAAACAGCAAGCCGATTTTTACATGAATCCGATCGTTTTTATAATAAGACAGTGTCGAGGAAAACGCCGTGAACACCATGGAAATCAGTGAGAGCCCGACAATGACTTGCGGGGTGGCCCATGAAAACATATCCGAGTATTGATGCAGAAATAATAAACTCGGAATTAATATAACGCCACCGCCCATGCCCACAAGGCTTCCAATAAAGGCGGCGGCAAATGCTATTATCGTACTAATGACATAAATCAACTGTATCCCTTCCATCATCACCATTTATATACCTATATGGTAGCACTGTTTTTTCCGGAAATCATCGCAAACGATTGCTCATAGCTCAAAACACCGATACATTTATCCTCCGTCCGCCGCTTGTTCCAGCTATCACAACGGTGTTAGGCAATGTGGCATTTTGGCCGGGCAAGCTTTGGAAGAAACAAGACAACACGAAGGACCAAGCATCTTCCTGAATCTCATCGTTTGCTTAATATTAAAAATGACCTATTCATTATGACAGAATAGGTCATTTTACTTATCCCCAGACAAACGGTGTCTGTTGATACACAAAATAGTTCAGCCAATTGGAAAACAACAAATGCGAATGCGAACGCCACGTATTCAATGGCCGCTCGTTGACATCGTTGTTTGGAAAATAATTTTGTGGCATATCAATCTTGAGGCCTTTTTCCAAGTCCCGTTCATATTCATCGGCCAGCGTTGTGGCGTCATATTCCAGGTGCCCGGTCACCATGATATGTTTGGCATCGTTTGACATTGTGATAAATGTTTCGTTAGCAAAGGTGGTCGCCAATAGGGATAGCTCCGGATGGTTCGCAATTTTATCAGTCGGGACATCGGTGTAACGCGAATGCGGCCCGTTAAAGACTTCATCAAAACCCCGCAGCAGTTTGTTTTTCGGATCCATTAAGCGGTGCTGGAAAATGCCGAACACCTTGTTTGACAATGGAAATTTATCAATCCCGTAATGGTAATACAATGCCGCCTGTGCTCCCCAACAGACATGGAGAGACGAGGTGACATGGTCGTTTGACCACTCCATAATGTCGGTCAATTCCTCCCAGTAATTCACGTCCTCAAACTGAAGATGTTCAATAGGGGCTCCTGTAATAATCATCCCGTCAAAACGACGATGTTTTACGTCTGCAAATGTTTTATAAAAATTGTCTAAATGATACTCACTTGTCGTTTTCGGCTTATGAGTAGCCATACGTAAAAACGTAATATTGATCTGCAACGGGGTGTTTCCAAGCAGACGCAAAATTTGCAGTTCTGTTTTTTCTTTCTCCGGCATCAAATTAATGATCAATATATTCAACGGGCGAATATCCTGTGTTACAGCACGCCCCTCGTCCATCACAAATATCTTTTCTTCTCTCAGCGCCTCTTGCGCCGGCAAATCTTTCGGTACATTAATCGGCAACTTGCTCCCCCCCCCCTTATCCAAGTCAATTGGATTATATGTCTATATTAATACAACTTGATCACATCTGAAAAGGCTGGGAAAGCTAAAAAATGTTTTTCCAAATGAAACTGAAATAGGATATACAAGTGCATTCGCAAACACATCCTCCAGACCATTATACAACGCTGCTATTTAAATTTATGAGGAAAAAGATTTGGACAGAGATTTTAGTTAAAGAAAAATCCGAACGACAATTCGTTAATAACCTGAATTGGTTCGGATATTTCATTTAATGATATTTCCTGAAGTGGTAACTGCTTCTTAAATATATGGTTCGTATGCGGAAAAGATTGGATTTAGTTATGTTCCAGTGTCTTTTTCGTACTAAAAAACTTTTTCTTGTTCCTGTTCTTCAATGCCTTTCATATATTTGATGCGATTCTGTTTGGAAGCAGCGTTCACCTGCTCATCGGCATGATAGGATGATCTTACCAATGGACCGGATTCACAATGGCGAAACCCTTTTTCCAGTGCTATTTGCTTTAACTCTTCAAATTCATCCGGGTGATAGTACCGTTCGATATTCAAGTGATTTTTCGATGGCTGCATATATTGGCCGATCGTCATGATATCCACATTGTGGGCGAGCAGATCATCCATCGCCTCAACGATCTCGTCCTTTGTTTCACCCAATCCCACCATGATGCTCGATTTGGTCGGTGTATTTGGGGCGATTTCTTTGACACGCTCCAGCAGCTTCAGTGAGCGTTCATATGTAGCAACCGAACGCACCTTCCTCGTCAGTCTGCGAACAGTCTCAATGTTATGGTTAAATATATCCGGCTCACTGTTCATTAACGTATAAAGGCTTTCATAATCACCTTTCATGTCCGATGGCAATATTTCAATCGTGCACCCCGGATTTTTACGGCGGATAGCCCGGACAGTTTCAGCAAAAACGGCCGCGCCACCATCATTTAAATCATCACGTGCAACAGCCGTGATAACCGCATGCTTCAACCCCATAATTTCCACGGATTCAGCCACGCGCTCCGGTTCACCCCAATCCAGCTCACTTGGCCGTCCGGTTGCTACGGCACAAAACCGGCATCCGCGTGTGCATACATTGCCTAAAATCATGAATGTCGCTGTTTGACGCTCACTCCAGCATTCATGAATATTTGGACAGCGAGCTTCTTCGCATACTGTATTCAGCTGCTTTTCCCGCATTAATTTTTTGAGGCCGTTATAGGACTTGTTCGTTTTCAGGTCTGTTTTTAACCATTCCGGCTTCCGTATATGTTGATAGTTTCTAACCATGTTTTACAGACTCCTTTCGCAATCGATGATAGTTCCAATCTGTTGTACGATATTTTGTTTCAGCCAAATGATACACATCGTCCCACTGTTGGCTTGACAGTTCAAACGGGTGCAGCGTTACATCCAGACCCGTTTCAAACCCGGTATAAAAAGCTTCTTTCATCATGTCGTATGTGTGCGTTTTATTCGTCAATTGATCAATAGTGATCGCCTTCTTCTGAAACGATTCACGCGCCCTTTGCTTTATGTCTTCATTGGAGAAACGAAATAAATCGTAAAGCATATCGGTATTCATATCCATGGGGATCGATCCATGCTGAAGCAGAACACCTTGATGTCTCGTTTGCGCATTCCCGGATAATTTTTTGCCATCAGCCATCATTTCATAAAAAGCAGCCTTTTCAAAACAGACCGCAGAACGATCTCTTGCTGCATGTTTATCCGGCATCGCATAATCCACCGTAATACCCAGATTCTTAAATCCTTCAACAAGCCCTTTTGACAAAACATAATAGGCATCGCTGACAGACGCAGGAATACCAGGATGATCCTCCGATACAACCACGCTGTAAGTTAACTCATTATCATGCAAAACCGCACTGCCGCCAGTTAAACGTCGGACAAACTGACACTGATATGTACGAATCGCATCAAAATCAATCGTTTTATGAATCTTTTGGAACTGCCCCACCGAAAGCGTCGGTCTGGACCAGCCGTAAAAGCGCAATGTTGGTGGGATCTCCCCTTCCCTATGCCAATTCAAAAGTGCCTCATCTAATGCCATATTCACTGCTGCATCAAGATGGCCGGTATCCAAAAAATACCATTCTTCATGCACGTTACCACCTCCTCACCATCATATGTGCGTATTCATGTCAGTATTATTGACACCGATTCCACAATTAAACGATAACAAGTATGATTAACTTGTTAGCACTGTCTTATGGAAATGTTATTATTGTTGCAAATTCAACTTATCAGGTCTGAGACTGTATGTAAAGCTATATAAAGCGCTCTTGTCAAAAGATTCTATTAGATTATTTAATCAATTTACAAAAAGCCATGGTCATCAACCATTCCCCTGCTTAACAGCTGAATATACTATCTATAAACAAACCAGGAGGATTTTTATGGGGACGTATAAAATAGTTGCTGGCACAACTGATAAGAAGGGAAATGCCCAGCATCAGTATAATGTCATAACGAAGAACAACATGGACGCAGACATTCAAGTCTATCAAACGGATACAGGAGAACTCTATTGTGTAGAGGTCGGTCCATATTCCGAGAGAAAACAATTGCTTCAAAATCTGGATAAAATTAAGGGGCTTGGAATAACAAACGCTTTTATTACGAACGCATAGTGGGATCACCGTGTTCGCAACAAACCAAATCCCGTCAAAGGGGGGCAGCAGCGAAGAGAAATAATCCTCTATGACGATGTTTTACAAAAATCAGGTCAATCAGGACTATCGATTGTTTTGCGAATGGTGCCGGGAAGAATTTAATATCGACATTTAGAGAAAACGTCGGGATCACCCCTTTTCATCGCGGTTCCCGACTTATTAAAGACATTACTCGCACTGATTTTCAATGGTACAGATCCACTTATAATAACGTAAAACCGTTACAAGTAAGAAGGGGTTGACCAGTGCGGAATACCACAAATGCCACCACCCGTGATTAAAATACCCCCATGGTTCAGGCAATAACGTAATGGCTTCGTAAAACGTAATAACCACTACCCAACATAGAATATAAAGAATGCGTTTATAGAAAGACCGTTCAAACGGATACCAATTCAAAAATATCATATTCACAGGTGGAATTAATACGGTTAATGCAGGAATGGATGTCCAATCAATGGCTTTAGAAAAGTACCAATAGCCGTGATATTTTCCATCAATGAATAAATCAACAAGCAGCTGAAGTGCCATTGTGAATATCCATATATGCACGATTTGATTTTTAGTCAGCCGTTTATTGGTTGTAAAAGCAACCAAGTTAAAAAGAAGAATGGCAATCATGAGTCCGATCATTAACGCAGCACACCCTTTTTCACTAAATGGCCAATAATGCCATTAAAGGAGCTGTTCTTTAGAAGAACGAAAAAAACAATCAAAAAGGTGAGACCTGGAATGATAATTTCACCTTTTTATGTTACGTATAGCATGATTTTTTTCACAATGAATCCAATCAACACCCCGGGAATCACAAACAATATCGGCAGCCAAACAGGGCCGAACAGCATACCAAACAGGGTTAATGTTTTAGAGTAAATCAGACCAACCGTTACAAAATAAGCCGAAAAAACAAACGGTAAAAATGCAAAGCGTGATCGTCCCTCATCCGCATCTTTAAAAGCATCCCACATGGCAAAAAAGTACAGACAGGGATAAAACATTAACCATCCATAATTGGTTTGCGCTATGGCTGTTTGAATGTCTCCTTGGAAACTGTAAAGGATAGCCTCATTAAAATTGGCCTGGACATTGATCATAAATTCAAGAGCAATGAGTAGGATACCTTTGATATATTTTCCGTTTAAAAGCTGGCCGAATCCGGGGAGTGCGATGGACCAAAACAATTTTTCCATGCCATCCAACGCCCCTCCCTACTTCTTTTTCGCTAATTCTTGACGATCGGCGGCCTCGGGCGGTTGTTCCATCCAACCGTTTTGAATCATCAATTTAGCACCATCGTTAGCGTATTTGGCAATTTCCGCCATTAAACGGGCATAATCGATCCCTAAATCCCGACGTGGACTGGTGGACATGGACACGCCGTATTGCCCAATCCCGGAAGCAACCAATGCTGAAACATGGTACATCATAAGCTTATCAGAAAAAGGCGCCGCGGTTGAATCGGTGACCTCCGCGGTTAAAGGGGTCACACCGGAAAGGTAATTTTGATGAAGTAATGAATTAAATATTTCTACGTGCTTGCCCGATATTTCTCGTCCTCTTTCAAAATATTGACGAACATTTTTATTGTTTGCGACTTGACTAAAGCCGGTAATGAGCGCTTGTCCAAGCGCATTTCGTTTGGCATTGTAAATAAGGTCCCCTATTTCAACACCCAGCAATGGTCGAGGGGCACCGAATAACCCTCCGGATAAAAAGCTTGTATCTTTAACAAAACTCACTTGTTCAGGGGTTGGAATTTGGGGCGCGCGAACATACGTCCCCTTTTCTTTAGCAAGGCTTTTAGCCCAATTATGGAGCTTTGTCGTCTCAGTTAAACAATCGGAATAGTATTCAATGATGTCTCCTCGAGACGATAATGATAAAGCTAAGCTGTATGAGCTAAGACCGAATTTACCCATGTTGAGGATGTACGATAAATACAAAACGTCCGAAAAAAGACGCGGGGCTTCCACATTAACGTCATGGTCAGTAAATCCTACCGGAACCGGATAATTTTCCGATTGAAAAATATCCGTAACACGCTGAATATGCTGTTTTGAAATATCTAAAGCATATTCAAGAACGGATCGAATGTCCTGATCTTCAATGTTGGCCAAAAAATACTTAAGCCCACAAATTGCCATCGAATCATTTTGATAGGATGTCCAAAGATTAGAGATTTCCGATGCTGTTAATTTTGGTGGATGTACCATTTTAGCTTGACGACCTCCCATTTAGTTTGTAGGCTATTTTTTGACGTTCTGCAAGAAACTATTCATATGTCTTTATTTAAGTGCCTGGCAGAGCGACCGGGCTTAGGTCGTAACATATAGTGGGTGGGATGCCCGCCGAGTAAGAGTTAG
>NZ_BAAADM010000003.1:0-14017 GCF_039522485.1 Lentibacillus halophilus
GGCTAACTCTTACTCGGCGGGCATCCCACCCACTATATGTTACGACCTAAGCCCGGTCGCTCTGCCAGGCACCATCCAGAAACTGGTGCTATCCGAACTTTGCCAACAGCCGTTCGGTTTCTTCCCATTCGGCGGTTTTATCACGGGATTCGTCTTCTGCCTGGTCCCGCTCTTGATTTCGCTTCTCCTGGCGCTTTTGTTCCCGGAACCAATCCGGTATGACTTCTTCCGTCCGGGCGGCATACGACGGCCCGCCTCGCCCCTGCTGCCTGCGCCGATGAAAGGCCGCTTCTTCCGCCTTGGCGTCTTCAACCGTGGTGATGCCATTCTTCGCCCAGGCTTGCAAAATGGCCTTCACATAGCTCCAGTTGCTCTTGCCGCGTTCCACCGCTCGTTTCATCGCGTCCACGACGAGCGCTTCCCCGACGTCATCTACCCAATTCATCAGGGAATCAGACATAAATGGGCTAATGGGTCCGAAGTTGTTCTGGTAAAATACGAACGCGTCTGCGTCAGCTGCAGTTGTATTAGTTTGTTTGGTCTGGTTTGCTTTCGTTTCATATTGTTTAACTAATGGGGCCGTGTGGTGGTCCGTAGGGTGGTTCATTTCGTGGTCCGGCTGGTGGGTCATCAGGTGGGTCACATTGCGGTTCACGTTGTGGTTCACTTGCTCGTTCGCCAGGTGATCTACTTCCTGGTTTGATTCATGTCGTGTGGCAAAACTCTCCTTCGCTTGGAGCGTGTTGTCTGTTATGTATGAAAAATCGTCGCCCGAGTACACGGCGTTCTCGCTCGATCCGACTGCCCTGTCGCTCGAGTGCAAACCGTCCTCGCTCGAGTTAGCCGCTCTCTCGCTCGAGTGAACCCCACGCTCACTCGCTCCGACCGCCACATCACTCGACGCCACTCCGCTCTCGTTCGAGTTGACTGCCGCGCGACTGCAATCCCGGGACGTATGCGCCTCACCCGAATCAACCACTCCGTTCCCGCCCGAGCCGAGCGCCACGCCTCCCTCACTCAAGCACGCACCTCTCCCATAATCCACATCCCCCGACCAACTCAACCCAATCATCCGATACTCAGCCGCCTGATTCCGCCCGCGCGATTCATACGCCACATACCCCTTCTCGTGCAGCTCAGCGCGCGCCCGTTTGAAGGAACTCTCCTTCAATCCTGACTTCAGCCGCAAGACCGGCGCGGCGACCGTAAACGTCTTCCGCCACATGGCTTTATTATTAATATGCATGAGCGCGTGCCACAACGCCACAGCGGATCCAGATAAAGGATCGCGTTCGATGCAGTCGTAAAAGGCGTTAATCTCTTTTATGTAATTCATCTCAAATCTCCCTCTCAAATTGGCGCGCCTGCTGAAACCCACGCGGCAGGCGCCAGTCATTAGTGGTAAAACGTTTTCAAAACCTCGCCGTTGTCCCGCAGTTTCTGCCTCGCTGCTCGTCCCCAGCCTTTCACGGCATCAAGAGACACCCCTTCCTGCCGGGCTATTTCCGCAAGCGGCAAGCCATCCAAAATGTGAAACTACACCCATTTCCATTGGTTGAAAGTCAGTATGGAACGGACCCGCTCCCAGAATGCGTCATCCGCAGCGTCCTCTTTCAACCACATCACCGGCTGCGTGCGGCCCACGTCAACACTAAGCTGGCGGTTCTGTTTGCGGAGCTTATCCATAAGGCGGTGGCGGATAACATAGTTGAAATACGTGGCGAGCGCACCCTTATTCGGATCATATCGCCTATACGCCATCCACATGGCATAAATCCCTTCCACATAAAATTCCCCCTGCCTGTCGTGAATGCCGAGCTTGTGCATGTGGTAATGGATGCGTCGTTCATTTTGCCGGAAAATCTCCTCAAATGTTGGCTTGTCCGTCTCCTGCATAAAACCCTCCTCATCTATTTTCCTTAGCATAGGGGAAAAGCAGCCAACCGTCACATGCTGTAATTTCGTTTTTTCATCGCAAAATCCCATTTTCCACGACAAAAACCACCCGAAAAATGGCACACCTCCTCGAAAACCCCCTTTTCACCACCCCATTCAAAAATTAGCGGCAAAATCGATAAGGTGCCTGGCACTTTAACTATTCAGAATTGTCTCGGTGCCTGGCACTGAAACGATTCGCAATTGTTTTGGTGCCTGGCACTTGAGCGTGCAAATCCAGTATCAAAACATTTTAAAATTTTTCTCTCAATCTGCCCTTTAGGGCGTGTCCGGATTCGATTGCAAACAGGATAATAGACGTTGAGGGGAGATAGCGTTGGAGGAAATAGATCAATTTAAACAATTACTAGGAAAACAACTAAGGGAAAAAAGAAAACAAAAGGGCTTATCGATACAGAGAGTGGCAGAACATGCTCATACTGGAACCGATCACCTAGGACGAATTGAGCGTGGGGAAAAACAGCCAACCGCATACACGCTATCCAAATTGATCGATTACCTGAACATGGACCCCGGTGTAACCCTGGAAATTATGAACGAGTTGAAAAAACACCGACCTGACTAACAAAGGCTTGCTGACCTCTATCTTCCCATATCAACGACCTGCGACCCAAGATATCCTCCCCACATTACATTCTCACCCAAAAGGAGCTGCATTCATGACAACGATCCGGAACCATTATGTCATTAATGAAAACACCATGGCACTGCTGCCGGCAGCGCACATGGACTATGACACCATTGCCATCGAAAGAGATCAGGAACGATTCGTCCGGGAAACGCCACAACAAATCATCAGCCGTTCCTGCCTGCAGAATGGCTCAACCTACGAAGGACGACGAGCAGCCATCATGCATCATTTCGGGTTCAAGCGAAAAATCCCGATTCCGATCAATCCGAGAAACCGCCTCTTCACCTTCCCAACGAACGCACCAACCGATTTTGCCTGCAACTGGATCTTCTACCGCCATGTTCAGGCCATCCTGCCACCATCCGCATCATCCAATGGAAAAACAAGCCTTCTCTTCCACAATGGCCAACAGCTGCCAGTGGATGTGTCACGCTATGTTCTCGAAAAACAATTGGAAAGGGCCGGAATGTGCGCGGGGATGTTTGGTGGAGAGCGAGCCTAAGGCGCCAGGCACTTCATCAATAAAAAAAGACCCTTAATGAAATTTCTTTCATGCAGAGCCTTTCATTTTCATTACTGGAATTGGCTAAGTGTTTGACTTCAAGTGTACACTTAACACCAAGTATCACTTCATAGTCTTGAATGCGGATCGTTCTGTATGCATTGTTCCACAGCTGAGGCAGACATAATCTGAATGTGCACCATACATGTATTCTTTGCCTATACAAGAATGATTACATTTAGGTCTCCCTTGTTCAATCCACTTTTGGCGGATAGCATTCGTTTGCTCAGGTGTGAGATGTAATCCCATATTTCACCCCCTCATATAGTATATTTAGGCCAACCTTGCAAGGTCGATTTTCTCCTTTGTCAACCGCACAACCGAATCGATTATCAGAGTAGTAATGCAAGCATCAGATACACATTCACCCATTTCAATGTTTCCAATCATTTGTAATATAACATAAAATATTTTTTCATGTTTCTGGATAAAATCGGTGCCTGCTCTCATGTTCTTTAGAAAGGCCACAAGGTAATATCCTCATCATAAAAACAACTACCCCGCATGTCATATTATTGGGAAAGCATCAAAACGTCAGGGCTTCAATAAAGAATACTAAAATAAATTTATTCAAAAACTTTGTTTACTATGCAGGTAAATTATCCCTTTTTGTTGAATTAATACTTAGAACTTTAGAATTTTAAAAAATACAGAAAAGAGGTTTAAAATGAATACTATTTCAGAGATAATTTTTATACAGGATTTAATGAGCTTACCAAAGTCTGATCTTAAAGATATTTGCACAGATCTTAATCTCGAAGATTCTGGTTATAAGGGTGACTTAGCTGGACGGATTTATAGCAGTTTGAATCATAGTAAAAAAACAAAGAATGATGTCTTGGAAAATTATAAAAACAAAATTTTCGCAGGTAAGACTTCGCTCACGTGGTTTAAATTAAATAATATGCTTAGTAAAGAAGAATTTAAAAATTTGATTAGAGAAAATCATTCCTTTGATCCATTTGAAACAACCAGTATACCTCCACTACATGAAATAAGTACTGAACCTTTTCTAATTGGAGGATCTGATGGAAACAATAATAATGACGTTTTTCTAAGATTTATACATAAAAGCGGTGTTAATGAAGAACCTCACGTTACAGAAATTACCACAACTCCAAAAACATCGTTGTCAACAGTATATTACCATTCAGATTCAGGAATTTTAGAATTAAGAGGTGATTCTCGAAAGGGTGAGACCATTGCTAAAATAATTGCTCGTTTATTGAAACAGCAAGTTAGTTTGGAACGTATAGAAACACCTTTTTATCATAAAATAGATGATATAGCCAATAATCTAGGGGGAGCATTAATAGATGCAAAGTCAAAACCGGAAATGTTATTGGAAGATCTAGATGAAGATAAAATAAAAGCTGTTGCTAATGTATTAACGGCTTTGGATAATTACTTTAATACTGAGAATGCCGAGGAATTAGAAACTCAGCTTCAACAAGCCAATAATGCATTTGACGACTATAAATTTACTGTTCCTTTTTCCGCTTTAATTCTTTCAGGAATGGAGGAAGTTGGTTTAAGTGGTGAAAAAGAGATCAGAGGTTTACCACTATTCGATTATCTAAACCCTAACCTACAACATCAAAATGGTTACATTCGTTTTAATTTTGTTGAAGATGGATTCGAAAAGCCGTTTACTATACGGGTAGGTATGAAATCTCAAAGCATTTATTTTAGCACCCGAGCAAGTGAGCAGGTTATTGCATATGTTAGAGAACAAGTTATAATATAAGTACGGAGGAGGTGTTATGTATGGTTGCACAGTTTGAAATACGGGATAAAGTATTGGAATTTGTACAAATGGCGACTTTATCGCCTGTGAAGGGGTTTTATCCAACATCTGCAGCTAAATACGTGAACACTTCCGTACAAACCGTATTCCCTTATTTGATTGATTTGGTAAAAACAGAGGAATTGATTTTGGTTTGGGAACTAAGATGTCCTAATTTTGATTGTAATAAAACCATAAACGATAGTAAATTTGAATCAATTTCAATTGATGATGAAATGGAATGTCCTAAGTGCGGTTATGAATTTGAAGTGAGCAATAAGGACTTTTTTCCAAGATTTGATATAAGTTCTTCATATAAGGAATATTTAAATAAAAAGGACGACAATAGTGGTAAAAAAAAACGAGTTTTTTCACTTCAAACATGACAGGTGGCGATGGAGAAAAATTCAACAAAGATTGGTTTAAGAATTTAGATGAGGAACAAATAGCAGTTTTAACTAAAAATACACCATGCATTATTATAGGACAAATAATTAATCAAGGAGATACTATAATGGCTGATAATGTAAAGAAAACAGGCGATATAAGTGATAATCAATTTGGTTCAAATGTTAATATCCAAGGAGATAATGTGAGCCAAATTAATATAGAAAATGAGCCTGAAATTATGGAAGCTTTAGAAAAGATTAAAAATGAAATCGTACAAATAACTAATGAACATTCCAGAAATGACGCTGACATTTATTATGGATATTTAGAAAAAAGTATTAAAGAAAGAAACACTTCAAAAATTGAAACTTGTATTTCAAAGTTGAGAACATATATAGGTGACATTTCTAGTTTAATGACTATTGCTGAATTTTTTAGTTTAAGTATACCAGGACTTGGTTAATAGTTTTGTATACATAAAAATAGTATACAACCTCCATTTTAATTCCGGATTGGCGCAATAATTTTTTATTTTGGTGTCTATGAAAAAAACTCATTGAAGTATATTATTTGGTTTGGAATTATTAGTTCAAGAAGTTTTACAGTAAATAAGATTCATCCACACGGGTTTTATTTTTATACTGTAAGTGTTAAATAACCCCAAAAGGGCTGGCACCCCTACCGGGGTGCCGCAAAATCCTCCCATCAATCCCGACTAAACAAATCCCGTGTATACACTTTCTCCTCAACATCCTGCAAATCTTCCGTCATTCGGTTCGCCACAACGACATCCGATATCGTCTTGAATTCCTCAAAGTCATTCACGACGCGAGAGTTATAGAATTTCTCTTCCGTCAACGCCGGCTCATACACGATAACCTCAATACCTTTCGCCTTAATGCGCTTCATCACGCCCTGGATGGCCGATTGTCTAAAGTTATCGGAGTCGGTCTTCATCGTCAGGCGATAAATGCCGACGACATCCGGGTTGCGCTCAATGATCATATTCGCGACATGGTCCTTCCTTGTCCGATTCGCATCCACAATTGCCTGCATAATGTTATTCGGTACATCCTCGTAGTTGGCGAGGAGCTGCTTGGTGTCTTTCGGCAGGCAGTAGCCGCCATAGCCAAAGGACGGATTATTGTAATGGCTGCCGATACGGGGATCCAGGGCGACACCGTCGATAATCTGCTTCGTGTTGAGGCCGCGTACTTCTGCATAGGAATCTAGTTCATTGAAGAACGATACACGCATGGCCAGATAGGTATTCGCAAATAATTTAATAGCCTCGGCTTCGGTTGAATTGGTGAACAATACGTCGATATCTTCCTTCACAGCTCCCTGCACGAGCATATCGGCAAATGTTTGCGCGCGTTCGGATTGCTCGCCGACGATGACGCGCGACGGATACAGGTTGTCGTATAATGCCTGTCCTTCCCGTAGAAATTCGGGGGAAAAGATAATGTTGTCGGTGGCGAATGTGACACTGGTCTCTTTCGTATAGCCAACGGGGACGGTCGATTTAATCACCATGATGGCTTCCGGATTGACGTCCAGGACATTGCCGATAACCGTCTCCACGGTTGATGTATCAAAAAAGTTCTGATCCGGGTCATAGTTCGTCGGTGTGGAAATGACGACATAATCGGCGTCCGCAAATGCTTCCTCGCTGTCTGTGGTGGCGGTTAGATTTAAATCCTTATTAGCAAGGAAGTCCTCTATTTCATTATCTGCAATCGGTGACTGCTTCTGATTGATCATGTCCACTTTCTTTTGAACGATGTCGAGTGCAACGACATGATGGTACTGGGCAAGCAAGACGGCATTGGATAAGCCGACATAGCCTGTCCCTGCAACTGCGATTTTCATATGATTCTCCCCCTGTGTTTCCCGGATGACGAGTACATCAAACTCACGATGATAAAGGTGGCATCGATACCCGATGCGGCGGTTAATCTATGTGGTCGTGTTTTCTCAATACTCGACTGAATGATACGTAATTGAAATGATTCACCGGGTGATTGGCACACTTCTGAACTTATATCATTTGTCAACATCTGAAAAAATATCATCTTTCATGTTATGCTCTATCTCGTCATAGACTTCATTAGCATTACTTATATAATTGTCAGAAACTGAATGATCTTCCTTAATGTCCTCTAATTCATTTTCAGCCGTCTCAACTAATATCCGAAAATCATCTGCAATGCTTTCATAACTTGTATCTTCTATTACATCCACTAAATAATTTGCAGTAAAAAACCAGTTTTCAAAATCCTCTTCTACTTCCTCGGGTTTTAATTCATTATCAAGGTTACTTTTTATATGATCAAACTCTTCATAAAAGTAATCGGTTCCTTTAGAAATTAATACATCTATTATCTCATTTTTAGTTTCCTCATCAATTAAACTCATGATAAATTTATTCTTCATAAAGCTAAGATCACGATCAAGAACGGCAATATCTTGAATATCAATCTTTAATGACTTGATCCAGTTATCTTTTAACAGTCCTAATTCTTGCAAACGAAAAGCAAATTCATATGTATAGATAACACTGAATTGATGATATGATGGCTCAGAAACTAGCGCCTCTAATATTGTATGTTCAGACTCCCATAGCCACCTCAAATAATCATCGGTAGCTTCTCGAAGTAAATATCTAGTTATGTTGTTATGGTTATTTAACTTTTTATTTGCCGATAATATTCGTTTTGTAACTTCATGCCACAAATTATATGGGATGAAAATTTTGTCTGATTCTTCTTTAAAAGTCGTATCCCTGACTAAAGTATCAATGTCTACTGTCATTACATATAACTCTAACATTTCTTCTTTTTTTGATAATATAATGTGTAATGAGTCAAGCATACTCGGGTGATATAATGACCAATATTTATGTTTGGATACAACATTTAATTTCACTAGACTATTTTTTAACGTATCCAATGCTTCCTTTATCGATGACAATGAAATATTAAATGCATCAACAAAAACATTGTCTAAATGATCTTCTCGAACCGGGCTGGTTAACTGATTATTATGTATCAATATTAAAATCATAGCAGCTTGTTTATCATTATCCAGGTTGTTTATAACTTCTTCAAAAAAACCAGAGGGGTTCGAAAAGAATTGACTAAGTTCTTTTTTATCTATCATTAATTTCTTATGGAAAAGCCTATTTCCTAATCTTCTCGACAATTCAGGAGAGAAATCACTTCTTTTGGATAAATCATTTAAATAAGGTTTTAATGAGCCTTTTGTCTTCTTTGCCAGATCCCCGCTTTTAACGTGATTATATAAAATTTGCTGCTTTTCATTTAAACTAAGTTCCTCGACATTAATAACTACTTGTGAATTAAATAAAAGAGGGAATGAATTTTCTTTGAATATATTTCTTGCCTCGTTAAATATATAATCTCTGCTTGTAAAAATTACCTTAGCCCCTTTATTAATTGCAGCTCTTAATTTGGGAAAAGTCCTTTGCCATTCACTTACCAAAGAATGATCGAGATTTGTAGCTCCGAATACATCATCAAACCAAAACAACCTATTAGGATTGTGCGGATTCCAATGTTGTTTAAATTGAGTTGGGTTTTCCAGTATGAACGTATCAGTTAACTGGTCTTCAATTATAGAGGTCATCGCAATATTAGTTGCAATTGCTGTTTTTCCGGAAGCTGGTTGTCCCAGCAGCATAACAAATCGACTGTGGTTCACCGCTTCTATGGCCTCTCTATACGATTTCGTTATTACAAATGTGGATACATTTTCTTTTAACTCTTCCACGACACCCAAGGATTGTTGGTATACCCGTTCATCCAGAATTTCTGATAAATCACCTATACCGTATAATCGCGGAACAAGTTTTCTTAAATTTTTGTTTCCATCCAAAGTCATTTCGATCCAGTCATTACCTAGAACCAAACAACTTTGTAGTCCTTCTATATCCATAAATGAATTTTCTATTTTCAAGTGATTTCCTGCTGTTAATTTATAATTGGTAAATATAATATAATGATCTATTTCGTTGTATTCTACTAATCGTTTAACCTTTGGGATTTCCTGCTTCAGGTCGTTTTGAGTTATCAAATGATCCGTTTTCGACGTAAATTTGCATTGAAAAACAAACTTCCCAGAAAGTGATAAATTTTCATCATCCAGGTTACCGCTTCCTTCAAAAAATCCATCTCTTCCGCCATCTTTACCTTCAGAAAAAGGAGTATATGTCGAACCCAATACATTTTGCATTATATGACCGCAAAGGTTTTCGAAATTTTTCCAACCGAGACGATGTAAATTATATTTACTCATAACTATATACCCCACCTGTTACAAACAATCAATTACGTTATGTCCCTTAAATAAAAACCAAAAAATGGGAGGATGCTATTTTGCTAAGTTTATATGTAAGTCTTACACAGAACTTGCGAGAATGCCTAACCCTAATAACCAATTCCAGTCTGACAGAGCCAAAATCCTTAAATCTAGATAGTCAAAAGATTTTTCACTCATAACTTAACATGTTTAGATTTTTCTTGCGAGTACTATATGGTATTGTCAAAGGATAGGCCTAGGCCCTGGGTTAATTCTGTAACAATAACCCAACCGTATCATATGCGAACAATATCTATTATTCTACGGTTGCTTCTATAGTCATCTTGCAAAAACTACAACCAAGCGCCCCTTCGGGCGCTTCTGTATAGAAGAATAGGATATTACTCGACCTCGTAATAATCCACATACCAATCCGCAAACGTCTGCAGCCCTTCTTCAATGGATGTCTCCGGTTTAAACCCTATTTCATTATAAAGCAAATCGGTCGATGCATATGTAGCCGGGACATCCCCAGGCTTAATCGGTTCATAGACTTTATTAAATTCACATTACGGCCCAATGCATTGCTCAACGCTTTTTCCAGCGCATAGATGAACGTCATCAGTGTGCATTCCTAGCGATTTCTTTAGTTCGTAGAGCATCTACTTTATAAACCCGTCCTTATGTTCCTTATGCCAATTCCAAGCGTGCTGCACCATTGTTTCCAACTCCGAATATTGCGGATCCCAACCTAATTCCTGTTTCGCCTTTTCGGAAGAAGCTATCAACACAGCAGGATCACCGGGCCGTCTAGGGGCTTCCCTTGCTGGTATTAACCGGCCAGTCACGTTCCGGCAAGCTTCTAATACCTCGTTAACAGAAAAGCCTTGTCCGTTCCCCAAATTATACACACCACTCTGTTTTGTATCTCTCAGCTTCCGTACAGCCAGATAATGTGCTTGAGCCAAATCCATAACATGAATATAATCCCGAACACAGGTGCCGTCTTCGGTTGCATAATCATGTCCAAATATCTTCATAAACTCACGCTGTCCATTCGCAACTTCTAGTACAATTGGAATCAGATGGGTTTCCGGGTTATGGTCCTCACCTATTCTACTCTCTGGATCCGCACCTGCCGCATTAAAATAGCGTAGTGACACTGACTTTAATCCATATGCATCCTCACACCATTTCAGCATTCGCTCAATCGCCAGTTTTGTTTCACCATACGGGTTGGTTGGGATTGTCGAATCGTCTTCCTTTATCGGTATAGAATCCGGTTCGCCGTAAGTCGCAGCAGTTGATGAAAAGACGATTCTTTTCACACCATGCTCCACTATTTTATTGACTAGATGATGGGTACCCAGAACATTATTTTTATAATAACTCAATGGGTCAGCTACACTTTCTCCAACTAGCGAACTTGCTGCAAAATGAATAACCGAATCAATGGAATGGTTAGTAAAAACCTTATCCAATAGCTCATCGTCATGCAAATTTCCTTCGTAGTAAGTTGTGTTCAATAAAGCATCATAGTGCCCTTTGGTGAAATTATCAAGCACGATGACCTCTTCACCTTTTTCCTGCAAATACAGTACAGTGTGGCTTCCGATATAGCCAGCACCGCCTGTTACAAGTATTGTCATGTATAGCTTCCCCCCTATGATGTATTACATTTTGCAACTTCTCCATAATTGCCTTTTAAAAGCTCGTTATTTGGACTGGTAATCTATCGTTTATGTCACCTGATAATAATCCACGTACCACTCCGCAAATTTCTGCAATCCATCTTCAATGGATGTCTCTGGTTTAAATCCTATTTCATTATAAAGCAAATCGGTCGATGCATATGTAGCCGGCACATCCCCAGGCTTAATCGGTTCATAGACTTTATTAAATGCCACATCACGACCCAATGCATTGCTCAACGCTTTCTCGAGGGCACCAATGAACGTCATCAGCTTCTCCGGACTGTTGTTGCCGATGTTAAACACGCGATGCGGATCACCCTCTTCCTTCGCAGGGGGATGCTCCATCAGCCGTTCCATGCCCATGACGATATCGTCAATGTAGGTGAAATCACGATACAGATCATTGTCAAAATCGCCATTGTTGAAGATCTTAATCGGGTCGCCGGCAAAATACTTATCCGTGAAACCGAAGTAAGCCATATCCGGACGCCCCATTGGCCCGTACACCGTAAAGAAGCGAAGACCGGTGGCCGGGATGTTATACAGATGGCTGTACGTGTGCGCCATTAATTCATTGGACTTCTTCGTTGACGCATACAGCGATACCGGATGGTCGACAAAGTCCGATTCTTCAAACGGCACTTTCTTATTCGCGCCATACACCGAACTGGACGACGCATAGACCAGATGATCAACCGGATAGTATCTGCAGACTTCCAGGATATTGTAGAACCCAAGGAGATTACTCTGAATATAAACATCCGGGTTCTCTATCGAATAACGGACACCAGCCTGTGCAGCCATATTCACAACTATATCAGGCTTATGTACTTCAAACGTCTCCATAATCCTGGATTTGTTTCCTTTGATAAAGGTAAATGACGCATAAGGCTTTAGCTGATCCAGGCGGGCCTGCTTTAAATTAACGTCATAGTAATCATTGAGATTATCTATCCCGACTACCGTTCAGCCTCGGTCCAACAGTTTCTTGGAAAAATAGAATCCGATGAAACCGGCGGCACCGGTGACTAGGAAGGTTTTGTTAACACAGAGAGATCTATGTCCCATTTTCTTTGACTCCTTCCTTTCACCTAAATCTTTAACCTTTAAATCTTACTCGCAAAAGAATTGACTGAACTATAAATTCTACTAGCTCTGGAAATTAACAAATATCTAACTAGTTCTGCCATAATTGTCGAAACTATTGCACCATAAACACCTATATAAGGAATCACAACGAAATTAATTATTATATTCACTACTGCTGCAATAGTACTACTTCTAGCAATAGCGCCTGTCTTTTTGGCATAAACTAATTTAGCCACAGGCATGTAATAAAAGCCCTTAATCATATGACCGATTAATAACGCCGGCAACAAGATTATTGCTCCATAATATTCTTCGGAAGTAATCACTCGTACTGCAAACATAGAAATTGGAATCGACACCAATCCAAATATTAAAATAACCATCAAAAATACCTTTAGCAGTTTATTTCCATCCGTTTCCTGACCTTCCTTTCTCAACCGAGTATATCTTGGGACGAAAGCATTGTTAACACTGGTATAAAATATAGCTAACACCATCGATACTTGTGCAGCTAATGAATAAACACCTAAATTATCTAAACTAATAAATTTTTCTAAAATAACTCTATCTGAGGAACTTATAATCCATCCACTTGCCACATGTGGTATCATTGGCAAACTAAATAAAAGGCTTTCTTTTATGAATGTTTTATTCCAATTTAATTTTATATTTTTTAGTTGGAATATATATACTATAGCCGTTACTATAAAAGAAATTGTTATTTGTGATAATAATGCACTTTCTGCCCCCATCCCTTCTCCTACGATTAAATATCCCGTCAGGAGCATAGTAAAAAAAGCCTTTATAACATTAGCTGAAACAAATGTTCCAGCTTTTTCTTGAGCTCTATATAATGCCATTGGTAATGAAAATAACCCTGAAATCCATGCTAGGATGATTAAATAAAAGTAATATGGTTTTATGGGTATGCTATTGAAAAGTAAACTACCTATAGGTTTATATAAGAATAGTGAAATAAGAGATAGAACGGTAGAAAATAAAAACACAAACATAAAAATTGAACCTAGATACTCTTTTTGCTTTTTCAAGTCTTCTAGGAAATCATAATAAAAACGAGTTAGCGCACTTTTTAAGGATAAGATTATGAATACTTCTAACATTCCTACAAGTGTTTGAACTGTAGTCATTATGGCGTACTCGTCAGGGCTTAAATATTGAGTGTAAATAGGGAGCATAATAAATCCAATAAGCGGAGTCATTAATCCCCCAATAACATATAATATTGAATTTGTTAAAAAAGTATTTCTATTTCTTTTTCTGTTTAAGTTGACCTTCATTTACAAAACGTCTTTCTAAAAATTATTATTTTACTTTAAGGCAATTGCTCTATAAATGGTTTCATCTTGCTTTTCCATAATTCATCTATTTTAGCAAGTGAACTTTTTGTAGTTGGATATCCTTCTTCAACTTCTTTACTAAATATTTTTACAGCTTTATAACTTGGTTCATTCAACCTCCTCATAATGTTAACAAATCTATTAATGTTCTTAGAATCCTTAGAAGACTGGTGAAAAACTACAGTTTTGATCCATCAAAGATGCGAACAAGAACCTGAATTGTTCTTTAAT
>NZ_BAAADM010000004.1:0-10971 GCF_039522485.1 Lentibacillus halophilus
AGCTATTTGATAACCTCCCGCAATTTTTAAAGAAAACATTTCTTGGCAATGAGGAATTTAACGCACAAGCAGCATAGTCAGTTTGGTTTAGATCAAGGCATATCAAGGGTTACAGGCTCATTCTGCGGTGCGAAAGTTGAGTGCTCAACTTAACCAGGAACCGGAATCTTTCGTTGAGACGTGTGTCAAGCTGGAAAAGGCTTATAAGCTCGTAAAACATCTGGATGAGATTATCCCGTATGGGGATGAGGTCACCTTATATCAAATGGTTCGTGTTCAAGTGAAAAAACATATAACCTCTAAACCCGTTCAACCTGAGGGGAATAAGACCATTGAAGAACGATTGAATGATCTTGTGGATGATCATCTGGAGACCCAGGACCCTGTCGATATTTATGCTGTAGCTGGGATCGAAAAGCCAGATATCAGCATTTTAGATGAAAATTTCCTGAAAGATACTGAAGGCAAAGAACATGAGGACCTTCGTCTGAAACTGTTGCAAAAATTGCTGGAGGATCATATCACTGTTAATTTTAAATCAGGCAGTAAAAAGGAACGCGATATGCGCGAAATGCTGGAGAAAACACTTGAGGATTACCATAACCGCATTATACAAGCCGCTGATGTGGTGCGCATGATGGTCAATATGAAAGAAGAAACAGATGAGGAAGCAGCGTTTCGGGAAGAACTCGGATTGAGTGATGAAGAGGCGGAATTCTATAAAGCTATCACAGCCTTGGAATTGGATGCATTTGATAATCAATTTTTAGCAGATCTTATTCATAAAATCGTTAAACAGCTTAAAAAGAATTTGGGCGAGGATTGGACGAGTGATCACCGTAAAAATATCTACGCTAAAATGAAACTAGCCGTCAAGCAAGTGCTTTTGAAGGAAAAAATCACCGGTCAACAGCTGGAATTTATTACGAATGCCGTGATGGAAGAGGCCGAAAAACAATACAAAAATTGGCCGAGAGAAGCCTGATATTAATAAATGCTATTAAAATATTACGATGCGATTTGCCAGATCGGAAGCGTAGAGCTTCTGATTTGGCAAAGCTATTGATACAGGTCTATTGTCTTCTTTGTTTTCGTTGAACGAATTATTATTCCTTATTTTAAAAAACTGGCCTATCGAACGTTGATAAGCCAGTTTTATACAAATGATATTATTTTGATAATGCGATGTTTATATGGGCTAAGTGGTGTTCTTCATGCCACGATAATTTGGCAATTTTTGTAGCAACGGTTATTTGACCGTTTTGCGGGTGCGTAAACGTCCGATCTAATTGCTCCTGATTTAAACGATAACCCAAAGATACGACGCGCTCATTGATACCTTCCAGCATTTTAATGGAACTTTCAACAGGGAGCTTAGTATCCGGTTGAGTAGCCCATTTGTCTTGATCAAAAGCTGGCACTGTCGGATTCTCATCTGTTAAAGCCAGCTTCAAACGTTGATACATATTCAACTGGGAATCCGCAATGTGGTGAACAAGCTCGCGAACGGTCCAGCTGCCATCACGATATGTTCTGTTTAATTCCTCATCGCTTAATGCGTCAACCGTTTCTCTTAATCGGGTTGTGTACGTTTCGATGTTCTTTAACCATTCCTGAATCGTTTCCGATGTTACTTTTTCAGGAACGTGTAATGGCCCAATGGGGTATTTGACATCCATTGTCACTCCTCCCTCTCCTATTCATTATTTCTCTCTCCATCTGACACAGTGTACTGAATTCAGTATATCAACATGTTTAGCTGGTTGAAAACGTTTATTATTCTATTTCATCGTATAGCTTCACAATGATGAAAATAACGTCAAAGCAAGGTAGCGATAGGTTATACGATAGGTTATAATTGGTACATGCAATCGTCGCATTTCTCAAGGGGGGGTCGGCGCATTTCCGTCGTTGTAGTGTCACGCGATACGCTATAACGAAAGGAGGTGTTGCCTTGTCTATCTTTGAAACATTAATTCTAATGATTGCGTTTGCAACATTAGTTGTTACAATCATAGACCAAAGAAAATAGACCTCCCTAGAGTTTAACAGCCTGGTGGAGGTCTATATCCTTCATTGCGCTGACCCCTCTTGAAGGGGAAGCGACTTATTGCTGACCGAAGATATACCCTTATCTTCGGTCTTTCTTATTTTATGTCTTTCTACTTATATTATAACACGGAAAGCTGATTTGCAAACATATATCAATGAATGATTGCACAATCATTGGAACGTCAGACTGAATGCCATTACCCCTGTTGTTTAGTCTTGCGTTCATGTATTTTTCTATGTATACTGTGTATATAACGTATACACAGTATACTTGGTTGAGTGAGGGGGTGTTCGAATGTGCTGATACATATTTCGCAAACGAGTTCGACGCCAATGTATGAACAGGTGATTGAGGAGATTCAACGGCTTATTGCCATGGGGCATATGGATCCGGGGGAGATGCTTCCGTCGATTCGTGAATTGTCAAAACAGTTGATGATAAGCGGGATCACCATTCGGCGTGCCTATCAGGAACTGGAACAGACAGGGTTTATTTATACACGGAAAGGAAAAGGCAGTTATGTAGCCAAACTAAGTGACGAAAGGCTGGCACAGTGGAAAATGAAACAGGTGCGGGGACCGTTGTTGGAGTCGGTATTGCAAGCGAAAAAACTGCATTTAAGAGAAGACGAATTCCACGAATTAATCAAACGGATGTGGAAGGAAGTGGATGAAGGCAAACAGGAGGGAGACGACAATGACTCATAATAATGAACAGCTTTTGTTGGACGTGCGCCATCTAACCAAGACGTATCCGGATTTTCAGTTAAAGGATGTGAACGTGAGTCTTCCCGCCGGTACCATCATGGGTTTTCTCGGCAGGAATGGTGCGGGGAAAAGCACGACCATGAAAGCGATCATGGATCTGATCAAGCCGGACGAAGGAGCCATTCATATTCTTGGTATGCCGATGCCGGAAGAGGAGGTTGCCGTGAAGGAACAAGTTGGCTATGTCGGGGATACCCCGCTCTTGAACAACGCTTGGACGATGGAACAGACATTGCGTTTTGCCCGCCAGTTTTATCCAAATTGGAATGAGGAGGCGGTCGAACAAAACCTGGAGCGCTTTGCGATTGCTAAGGATAAAAAAATAAGCGCGTTATCAAAAGGGATGAAAGTAAAAGCATCACTCATCCTCGCGACGGCTCATGAACCGAAATTGCTGCTTCTGGATGAGCCGACATCCGGACTGGATCCTGTCGTGCGAACAGAGGTCCTGGAAATGTTATTGGATTTTGTTCAAGATGAAAATCGCAGTGTGCTTTTTTCTTCCCATATTACGTCCGATGTGGAAAAAATTGCGGATTGGGTGACAGTGCTTGACGATGGGCATATCGTTTTCAGCGAAGACAAGGAATCACTCCTGGACCGATATCGGCGTATTGTCATTCCAGGAAAAAGTGGTCAACAAGCGACGGACTCGCCATTATTGTTTCACTGTCAAGCAACTGCGGGTGGTTATATTGGCTATACCGACCGTTTTCAGCAATTCCGGAAATTTGCTACAGGGAATTGGCACGCTGAACGCCTGACACTGGAAGAACTGTTCGTGTTGTTGACAGGACGGAAGGAGGCGTAGTAGATGAACGTTTTGATGCAACGGGAACTGGAAGGGGAATTGGCATCCGATCTGAAGGAAAGAATCATTTATTATGCTATGTACGGTACGGTGCTGATCGTTCTGACGTGGCTTCTCGGTCCACGGGTACTAGATTGGTTTAGCATAATGGGGATGAATCGGTTTGTTTCCGTTATGGCAATTATAGTGGTTTCGTCGACCATTAATGAAAAGTTAAAGAATGACAGCAGCAACCGGCAAATGAGCTTTTTACAAACGTTGCCGGTACCTAAAAGCCAACTGGTCCATGCCAAATTTCTTCATATGTTATTAATGTGGGCTATGGCATTTGTCTGGCTTTCCGCTGTTACTTCTGTAAATTTGCTTTTGAATGGCAGTTGGACGTTTGAATTGTGGACACACGTTTGGGGGTTCACATCAGCGTCTTTATTTATTCAGGCAATGGCCTTGCTGTGTTATTTTTCAAAGGGGTATCGCGGTGTTCAAGCGGTGTTCTATTTGTCTGCCTTGGCTTGGGCGGCTATCTTTATTCCGCTGGGGTTAACTTTGAAAGAAACGGGGCTGTCGAAAGGTGAACTTTGGGGAACAGCATTGATAGCAGCCTTTATCATATGTGGTATAAGCTGGCGGATTGCTGTACGGAAAGTGAATGCAAGGGGAATTCCGGAAGAGAACAGGGATGATTTTGTCACGGATGAGGTTTATTAATGGTGTGGCAGGTGGAAAGGAGGTCTCGCTGATGGGAGCGTTAATGAAACGAGAAATCGATGGCATGCACCTCGCTTCGGACTACCAAAATAAACGTAAAGCATTTATGTCCATCTACGGCTTTTTAGGAATCGGAGTTCCGGTTATCATTTGGGTGCTCGGTCCTGGCGTCGTTGGCCTTATGAGTGGAGAAATGATGAATACGTCGGTTTTAGTTATTGGTTTGATTCACAGCTCGCAAGCGGTCTCGCTGTACTTGTTCCGGGAAAGCACCTATCGGCAGTTAACATTCCTGCAGACATTACCGGTGAAAAAAACGTCCATTATACATGCCAAATTTACGAGTGTCCTGTTGTTAAGCGTATGTATTATTGGTTGGATGTTTATCATTGCAGGTGTCAATACATTATTAAGCGACGTTACGGCAAGTGACTTCTGGCTTGCAACGGGATTTTTTTCATCGATGATTATGTTTATTGAGGCTGTCGTGCTCCTGACTTATTTTACAAAAGGTGCTGATAAACTAACCGTTATGTACTGGATCTCTCTTATTGGTTGGGCGGTTCTGTTTGTTTTAAGTGGATTATTCATGAAAAGCTTGGGGAAAGAACCGGATCGTTTCGTTTTTGTTATCTATATACTAGTGTCACTGCTGGTGTATCTATGTTGCTGGGGATTCGTGATACGAAACGTGAACAAGCACGGATTCCCACCAGAAACAGGATATAAGGAAGATGACATCAAAGTTATTGGCACAAGGGGAAAAGGGGATTGACATGAGGGCAAGAGTGATATTCCGTTTTGTTAAAGAAGAATGGTACCGTCAGCGGCGTATGCTATTATGGTACATAGGATTGACGTTGATTTTGGATATAGCGATGATTATTTGCAGTCAGCTTAAGTGGGTGACTCAGCAGATTCGTCAGTCTGCGCTCAGTTTCGAACAATTTTCATTGAGTGTATTCGCTATTCTCTTTATACCGTATGCCATCAGTTGGATGATCCTTGTTTATAAGGTGGATAAAGAGAAACGAGCAGGATTTTACACATTTGTGCATACATTACCAATCGCTATAAAAGAAGTGGTCACGGCGAAGTACACGGCTGCTTTCCTTATAAACGGATTGATGCTCGGCTGGCTTAGTATGGTGTGGCGTCTTTATGAAATCAGTGTGGCGGATGCAGCATCACTGCAAGTCTGGACAGGGCTATGTATGATTGGTTTCTTGCTGGCTTTCAGTATGTTGGCTGTTCAATTGGGAATCTTTTTTCATTGGGGCAGCACTAGTTTTGCTTTAGTATTGGTGCTATTGGTTGCGAATCAGTTGGATGTTGTCGACCATTTAGCCAAGCAGACGATGGATTGGATGGCGCGGACCCCGTTCTTGATGTGGGGAGCCACGGTTGTGCTGACCATTGGTGTCTGGACCCTGTGCTGGCGTTGGTCGCTGAAAGCTTACCAGAAGTATTAAAGAGCTGGATGGTAGCAAGGCCGAGCAGACCAGCTCAAAGCAAAAAACGAGGAGATGGCCCGGTATCTCCTCGTTGAGCCACACCTACAGTTTTTCTTTGAACGCTTCTAACTTATCCAATGTTTCAAGTGATAACTCACGTATATGGGCTTTATTCGCCTTGTCTTTTTTAGCCAAAGCGATTAATGGGTAAAGGCTCTCCTCAATATTTTGGTAATCGTCAGGATAAGACGTCTCTACCTTCTTTTCGATCGTATCCCAGTTTTTCTTCAACGCTTCTCCAAGCTCATTGATGTCTTCCGTATTGCTGGCATCTTTTTCAGTTAGGTCCTTTAATTCCTTTACTTTAGCAATGACGCCATCGGTGCCCTCTTGTATATCGGTACTTTCGTCAGTGGATGCATGTTGTCCCGTATTGTCCGTAAATCCTGTCAAAACGGCTCCAAGCATCAGGATGACCCCGAAATAAAGAATCAGTCTCCGCATGATAATCGCCTCCTTCTTATCTGGTCACCTTTATATTTCCCATAAGATGCCTTTCTATACAAAATTTGAAAAGGAGAAGCAGAGCGCTGATGTCAATATCCTTGTGACCGCAGGGGCCGGTTCTGGACACCTTTTCGCGCAAACACGATGAGAAAAATAGCAACCAGACCTTCTGCGACCGGAAGTGCCAGCCATATTCCCGTCGTGCCGAACAGGACCGGCATTATCAAAAGGGCGGCAATGAGCAGAATAAAGCCCCGGAACAGCGTGATCCCAATGGATGGCCCGATATAGGCGATCGATTGGTAATAGGTCATGTAGACAAAATTGATGCCCATAAACAAGTAACCAGTAAAAAATAGTTTGATGCCTTTCATGGCAAGGTTACGAACGCCCTCGGTCTCCACTCCGAAAATGGATACGAGATAATCAGCCCCGAAATAACCAATACCAAGAAAGGCAACACCCAGCGCCAATCCGGTTATCTCCGCCATCGTGACGGTATGTTTAATGGATCCGTATTTTTTGGCGCCAAAATAAAAACTGATCATCGGCTGAATGGATGTGCCGATGCCGATAAACGCCAGAAACATAAATGTATGCAAATAATTTATAACAGAAAATGCAGCGAGTCCGGTAGTCCCCGCATAGTAGGATAATGCCACGTTGTAGCCCATGACGAAAACACCGGTTCCTGCTTCGGCAAGAAAGTTAGGGAATCCCAATTTTCCAATCGAAAGGATATCTGTTTTTGTCCACTGCGGTCGTATAAATGTTAATCCCGATCCGGGTTTGAAGAAATGGATCGTATAAATAAGCAGCCCCGCTCCTGTTGCTATCACGGATGCAAGTGCGGCGCCAGTTACTTCCATGCCCAATATAAAAATCATCCAGTAATTCAGAACGATATTAAGCAATGCTGATACGACAAGACCAGCCATGGCAATATTCGGACCGCCATCATTGCGGACAAAAATACTGAGTGAATTTTCCCAGGCAAGGATGGGAGCCGATAAGAAAAGTATTTGCATGTAATCCATAGTATAAGCGAGTGTTTCCTCATTCGCACCGAACAGGAAAGCGAGCGGTTTTGCGGTCAGATAACCCGTGATACCGATACACGTAATCACGATAGTCACAAGGATCATGGAAAGTGTGAAAATCTGTTTTGCTTTGCTTGCATCGCGGGCTCCGGTTTCTATGGAATACAGCGTCCCTCCGCCAACCCCGATTAAGAGCGAGATGGATATGATAATGGACCAGACAGGCACAGCAATGTTGACACTGGCAAGCGCCACGGACCCAACGCCGTTCCCGACAAAGATTCCATCAATGACAATATTGACCGACATCAGCATCATACCGACAAGGGTAGGGAGGAGATATTGGAAAAAACTTTTCGTTACCGACTGTGATAAAAGGCGTTGTTCTGCTATGCTCATACCATCCCTCCCGTCGTTTTTGACTTGAATTCATTCTACATTTGTTTTTAAGAAAAAACCAATGGTGGGAATCGTCTGATCTGTGTTTAATTTTACGCTGAAACAGGAAAATTATAAAAGGGAGATGATAACATGGAATTAGCAAAGCAAAACTGGCCTGACAAATATGATATTAATCGACTTGTCACAATCCAGAACGATGTGGACAAAATTATTGGCGGCAAAAAAACGTCGGTACGGCGCAATGACCGATACGCTGACCCGGGTGACAGCATGACGTTAAATGGACGTACGGTCATTGTGGAACATGTTTTTCCTCAGAAGCTTCGTGAAATTACTGATGATGATGCGCGTCAGGAAGGATATTCAGACTTGGAGGAATATAAAAGCGGCATTACAAGCATACATGGGGAAGATGTATGGGATCCGGAACAAGTAGTTTGGGCGCATGAGCTAAAAGTTGCTTAATGGTGCTGCACTGTGCCGGAATGATTGATATCGCTGATAAAATCGTGGAAACCGCTGATAAACGAGTGTAAACCGCCGATAAAAACGTGAAAACCGATGATAATTGAGCGAAATCGCCGATAAACACGCAAAACCCACTGATTAAAATAAGCGGAAGATAGGCAGAAGCTGGCCCGGATAAACTTAAACATCAGGGGAACACTATATACGGACTTTCTTCAATCATGAACAGAATGGAGGGACGTATATGGCTGATCAGCGTTTACATGAGCAGCTGCAGCAGGCAAGCAAAAAATTACATGATGCACAAGAGTCCGCCCGTATCGGACAAGGCTCTGATATGAAGCTTCTTGAACAGGCGGAGCAGGAACTAATGGAAGCACAGCAGCAACTGGAGTCGGTTCAGGACGAATCGGGGACAGATGCAACCGAAAATGCGCAATTTCAGCAGGCGTATGAACAATTGCATGACACAAGGCAGCAAGTGCAGGAAGCGCAGCAAAATAATAGTGACGTATTATAAAACAAAAAACCTGTCAGCGGACTGCTCGTTTACAAACCCATGCTTCTTACGAGGTATGGGTTTTCATTTTTGATATATAAGTTGAGCAGCAGGTACTAATCGGAATTCAAGCGCTAAAAATGGGGTCATTTGATGAAAAACTGGTTTCCACGTTTGACATGTCTGTGATGGCTGCCACCTTAACCGTGATACCCTTTTGGCTGTCAAACAGTCAGGCATTAGGGTCAGCCGTGTGGAACAGCATTATAAAGGTATATTTCTAACGATCGTTGGCAAAACGCCGGCATACGAATCTGCCTCGTGCTGATTTGGTGCTAAAGGCTCACGTTTCATGAACGCTCCTTGCGGTATACTCCCAAAGAGAGGAGGAACCATCATGAAGGGAACATCCCATGCCGTGTTAGGCGGAGCGGCTGGCTTTGGCGCAGCGGTTTATTATGGCGCATCCGCTGTGGACAGTTTTGCGCTTATCAGTGCGGGAATGATTGCCGGGCTTTGTCCGGATCTGGACACAAGTGGTCGTTTATCCCGGCGAATGACGATTCCTGCTGAACCTTTTAAATTAATCATCGGCTTTGTGGCTTTATGGCTTGTCTATTATTCCATTCATTCCGGAACAGGTGCAGAACGTGTAACCGGGGTCGGTACCGGCGTTTTGTTGTTTGCCCTCTCCAGGAAATTGTCACAAAAAAAGATGCTGACCGTAACAGGCATAAGCATTCTCGTTTTGGGAGCGATTATGAATGTGTTGTGGCTTTTGCTCGCAGGCGGATTTGTGTTTTTGGCATCGCTTTTTTCTCATCGATCATACACCCATACGTTGCTCGGTCTGCTTTTTTTCAGTTATATCAGTTATTTGTTTGCAGCAGATGTACAGGTGGAGGGTATGTTTGTTGCTTGTGTGATGGGTTATGCCTCTCATCTCGCAGCTGATTCGCGCATTATTCCAGGTAACAAAAAAGGGATAAAGCCGTTATCCCCCATTAGCAAAAGAGAGTTTTAAGCGGGAATAGACGCGTTTGCCGTCATAAAGACGTGCCCAACGACGCGATGGGCACGTCTTTTGCTGTTACGACGTTTTTAATAGCGCTCAATGTATGCCATCTCTTTTTTTATCAATATACAGCGTGCCATCCGGATTCACTTCAGCGTAAAAAATTTGACTGAACGATGTCGCTTTCTGTCATTTGCTTGTTTGTTTTTGGCCAGCATGAGCAAATCCGTACACGAGCATAAATCGCGCAGAGAGCAGTAGAGAGCAGTGTTTATGATTGGTCAGGGTCGTATTCATCATATATAAGTCTGGTTACCTTTGTAGATTCTCCTCGTTTAATGTCATTTTCAGAAGCGTTTTGGCCGAAAGCATCATCAGGGTCAATACCCGGAGCAACACCATCATAGTCCTGTTGCTTCTTTTTTCTTTCATCCATCATGTATCACCTCCCATTTATAACATTTGTTCACTGCCTATAATTATTCCCATTGTTTGTTGCACTATGTTTCACTGGTCAGAATTTGGGGCATAGTTTAAGTAGCTAAAGGTGTGAAAAATAGCAACGCGTAACAAGATACGTTAATCAACGCACGTTTTGTTCTATTGATGGTTCGTTGAGCAACATCACATGGTTGGATGGTAATAAGCCATTTTCACACATGTGGCTACTGCCTGTATTGAGAGTGGAGATGAACGGCTTTTTCATGCGTGATAAACGTATCAATAAAGAACAAAAAGAGTGAAATATTTGTATGTTATAAACGTATTGACTCATCCATCTGTAACATGTAATATATATCGTGCTCCTTCAAAAGAGCACCTTTCAAAAGGTAATGAACAGCAAGAAGCAATATTTTCGTCTTATAGAATCTCTTTGAAACTATTGACTTCATTTGCAACAAATGATATATTTATTAAGTCGCTTTTCAACGAACCAACTCAATTAAACTATTTCATAAAAAGTTATTAAAAGTTATTGACTTGAAAGTGACTGTTTGTTAAACTTAAAAAGTTGATTGATATTAAAACACTAATGATAAGTTGCTCCTTGAAAACTGAACAAAACAGCCAGTATGACAGTTGGATGTCAGAGGCAGGAAGTCGGAATGCTGATGTGTATATCAGCTGGATGACTTACCCCTTGAAATCCACAAAATAAGCGAAGCCAATGAACGGCTGATCGGTGTCAGTCGTATTCCAAACTTTTTTGGAGAGTTTGATCTTGGCTCAGGACGAACGCTGGCGGC
>NZ_BAAADM010000004.1:11028-11264 GCF_039522485.1 Lentibacillus halophilus
GGGGCGTGCGTCTGTGGAACGAGCGGCGGACGGGTGAGTAACACGTGGGCAACCTGCCCGAAAGACCGGGATAACTTGCGGAAACGTGAGCTAATACCGGATAATGCCTTTCCCTGCATGGGGGAGGGCTGAAAGACGGCCTTTGTGCTGTCACTTACGGATGAGCCCGCGGCGCATTAGTTAGTTGGTGAGGTAAGAGCTCACCAAGGCGACGATGCGTAGCCGACCTGAGAGGG
>NZ_BAAADM010000005.1:0-32016 GCF_039522485.1 Lentibacillus halophilus
ATCCGAGAAAAATTCGTGTCTTTGATTACATCTTCGATGGATAGAAAATATAGTTTTTCACCGGTCTTTTAGAACTGATAAAGGAAACAAAGAAGGAACTTACGTTTCACCTGATGGCTGATTCTGTCGTTCACCGGTTGCATTCGTCATTGGACACGGAGTTCCGTCTAGAAGCAGGATTCCTGAGCGAATGTGTTAGCCTCATTAAACAAAGACCGTGTGAATGCCGGGAGGAAATCCATAAAAAAATCCATCAGATAGAATTTACAACCATTTTCACGGATTGAAAATAATAAGTGACATTCAGGGGAAATCTGGAGAAATTCCTGTTCCGCCGTTTCAACAAAACGGCGGAACATCATTCGGCACTTTTTTCATCGCTTAATTGAGCCAGTATCGTCTCCGCTACATTGTGTGGGATACCCAATTTCGTTATATCTCCAATGGCGGCCTTTCGTATATCATTAACAGATGTGAAATGCTGCAGCAGAAGCTGTCTCCGTTTTTCACCGACTCCAGGTATTTTATCCAATTCTGATCGGAACATGCTTTTTCCGCGCAGCTGTCTGTGAAAGGAAATAGCAAAACGATGAACCTCATCTTGAATACGCTGAACGAGATGGAATTCTTGAGATTTCCGCTGCAAATTAATTGTCACTGGCGGTGTGCCATACAATAACTCACTTGTTTTATGCTTTTCATCTTTGGAAAGACCACACAACGGGATATCCAGACCAAGTTCATTCTCCAGAACATCCAAAGCAGCACTCATCTGCCCCTTGCCTCCGTCAACGATAATTAAATCCGGAAGCGGGTGTTCCTCTTTCAACACACGTTTATAACGACGCCGAATCACTTCCCGCATGGTTTCATAATCATCCGGTCCATCGACGTTGCGAATTTTATATTTCCGGTATTCCTTTTTATCGGGACGGCCATCTGTAAAAACAACCATGGCTGAAACTGGATCCGCTCCCTGGATGTTTGAATTATCAAATGCTTCAATCCGGTGCGGAACTTCGATGTGGAGCACATCGCCCAACTTTTCCACTGCTTGGATTGTCCTTTCTTCATCCCGTTCAATCAGAGAGAATTTCTCCTCAAGAGCGATAGAAGCGTTTTTAACAGCTAAATCAACCAGCTGTTTTTTTTGGCCTCGGAATGGTGTGTACACTTGGACGTCCAGAAGATCTTTCAACAATGTCGTCTCCGATCCAATCGGCACAAGAATTTCTTTTGGTTTCAAATGGTGCTGATGTAAATAAAATCGACCGACATAGCTTAAAAACGTTTCCTCCGGGTCATCAAAAAACGGAAATACCGAGACATCCCGCTCCATCAATTTACCTTGACGAACAAAAAAAACTTGAACACACATCCAACCTTTGTCATAACTGTAACCGAACATGTCACGATCGGTTTGATCATTCATGGTCATCCGCTGCTGTTCCATCACGGATTCAATATGCTGAATCATGTCGCGAAGTTCTTTTGCCCGCTCGAAGTTAAGTGTCTCACTCGCTTCATGCATTTTGTCCGTTAAATCTTTCTTAATGGTTTTGTGCCCTCCCTGCAGGAAGGACGTTATGTTTTGAATGATTTCCTTATATGTTTCCTTCGATGCAGGTTCTGTGCTGCACGCCAAGCACTGACCCATATGGTAATACAAGCAGACACGTCCCCGGGGGTTGTTGCATTTGCGCAGTGGATATAATTTATCAAGTAGCCGCTTCGTTTCCTTAGCTGCCAGCACATTCGGATAAGGTCCGAAATATTTGCCTTTATCTTTTTTAACATTGCGCGTGATCAGCAGTCTCGGATGACGTTCAGACGTTATTTTCAAATACGGGTAGGATTTGTCATCTTTTAACAAAACATTATACTTCGGATCATACTTTTTAATCAGATTCATTTCTAAAATAAGCGCTTCTATCTCTGATGTGGTAACAATATACTCAAAGTCTGAAATTTGTAGTACGAGCCGCTGCGTCTTTTTATCATTCGCCCCAGTGAAATACGACCGGACCCTGTTTTTTAGTTTTTTGGACTTGCCAACATAAATCACAGTATCGTGCTTGTCTTTCATTAAATAGCATCCAGGCTGTGATGGAAGAACGGCTAGTTTTTCATTAATTTGCTGATTCATGCTCAATTTCATCCCCCGAACCAAATTTCCCTTCGATAGAGAATCCCTTGTCACATTGTGTAACAAGGGATTGGATAAACATTGTTATTGGGTTATGAAGTCAGGCTGCATGTTTGTTAATCAGTTCAACCAGTGATTCCTTGGATTGGAAACCGACAACCTGATCGACAACCTCACCGTCTTTGAATAATAGCAGTGTTGGGATGCTCATTACACCATAGTTACCAGCAGTCTCTTGATTTTCATCCACATCAAGTTTTACAATTTGTACTTTATCTTCCATTTCACCGTCAATTTCCTCCAATACCGGTGCAATCATTTTACAAGGTCCGCACCAGGGTGCCCAGAAATCGGCCAACACTAACCCCTCGGAAACCTGCTGAGTGAAACTTTGATCAGTGACATGTTCAATTGCCATTTTCATTTCCCTCCTCTTTCATCAAACTATGCTCAGTATATCATCATTAGTATGTGCTCGCTAACACTATGCTTATGCAATGTATTCGTTGATTGGCCGGGATTCATCTACGTTAATCACGGGTTTTTCAGTTATGATTTTATTTTCTTTACTTCTTCTGTCAAGGTTGGAATAATCTCAAACAGGTCTCCGACAATACCATAATCAGCTACGTTAAAAATATTTGATTCCGCATCCTTATTTATGGCTACAATGACTTTTGAATTTGACATACCCGCAAGATGCTGGATCGCTCCGGACACGCCAACAGCAATATACAGGTCAGGTGTGACAACTTTGCCGGTCTGTCCAATTTGCAATGAATAGTCGCAGTATTCGGCATCACATGCACCACGGGAAGCGCCCACTGCCCCACCGAGAGCGTCTGCCAGGTCATACAACGGCTTAAATCCTTCTTCACTTTTGACACCGCGTCCACCGGCAACAATGACATTGGCTTCCGATAAATCAACACCTTCCGAACCTTTACGGATAACATCTTTAATCACTGTGTGGATATCTTTTACATCCACATCTTTGGTTGACACGGTTCCTGACTGTGATGAATCACGTTCGAGAGGTTTAATATTGTTCGGTCGTATGGTCACAAACGTCCTTCCACTTCTGATCACCTTTTTTTCAAATGCTTTTCCAGAATAAATTGGTCGGGTGAACACCGTTTCACCGTCTTCGTGTTCAATACCAATAGCATCGGAAATTAAACCTGAATCCAGTTTACTGGCTATTTTAGGTGTTATGTCCTTGCCGATAGCTGTATGTCCCATTACAATAGCATCAGGAGATTCTTCGTCCGCCACAGCCATGATCGCCTGACCGTATCCTTCCGGTGTATAAGTTTGCAAATTGTTATGCTCGACCGTTACAACACGATCGGCGCCGTGATAAATCATTTCCTGCGCCTGGTCGCCGATACCGCTCTCGCCACACAGCATGCCCACTATTTCCGCGTCCTCGTCCATTTGTTTAGCAGCAGCGATAGCTTCCAATGTTACATTACGCAATGCGCCAGCTTTTGCTTCGCCTATCACAAGTGATTTATTGCCCATCCTTTTTCTCCTTTCTGATACAAAGATTACAGTACTTTTTTATCATCTTTCAGCAAAGAGACCAGTTCCTTAACCTGTTCATCAACGTCTCCTTCCAGTATACGACCAGCTTCTTTTTCAGGCGGAAGGAAAACAGTCGTCGTTTCCGTTTTGGCTTCAACATCATTTTCATCAAGATCCAAATCATCAAGTTCCAACTCTTCCAGTGGTTTTTTCTTCGCTTTCATAATACCAGGCAACGATGGATATCTCGGATCATTCAATCCTTGCTGACATGTGACCAACAAAGGCAAGCTTGTTTCAACCTTTTCGACATCGCCTTCCACGTCTTTATCTATGTTTGCTGTTTCTCCATCAATTTCCAAAGCCGTGATGGTGGTAATAGCGTTTATCCCCAGTCTTTCAGCAAGCCTTGGTCCAACTTGACCGCTTGCTTCATCAATCGCTACGTTCCCAGCTAGAATCAGATCGGCTTCCTTATCTCCAAAATAAGCGTCAAGAATCTTAGCTGTTGTAAACGAATCCCCATCTTCCAAGTCATCTTCCGTATTAATCAAAACAGCTTGATCGGCCCCCATTGCCAAAGCTGTCCGCAACTGTTTTTCCGATTCCTCGTCACCAACAGTGACAACGGTTACTTCCCCGCCGTGTGCATCACGCTGGTTAATCGCTTCTTCAACAGCGTATTCGTCATACGGATTAATAATGTATTCAGCACCCTCATCCTCAATTTGACCATCCGATATTGAAATTTTTTCTTCAGTATCAAATGTTCGTTTCAGTAATACATAAATGTTCATATGTCATCCTCCTTTGCTTATTGTACCAGTCTATTATATGGATCAATACGCCGGTAGATACTATTTATCTTTGAAATCCGGTTTACGTTTTTCAAGAAAAGCCCGCATGCCTTCCTGTGCATCCTCAGAGCCGAAAATAGCCGCAAACGATGCCGCTTCTTTCTGGAGGCCTTGTTGAAATGTTTCCGTTTTGGCATATGGAATCAATTCCATAACGGATGTTATCGAAACCCTGCTTTTCGCTGCAATGGTTTCGGCAAGATTATGTGCCGTATCCAAAACAGACTCCTCGTCAACAGCTTGGTTCAGAAGTCCTTTGGCTTCAGCCTCTTCTCCGGTGATCGGCTGGCCGGTTAAAATCATTTCATACGCCTTTGCTGTTCCGACAAAACGAGGTAAGCGTTGAGTTCCGGCAAAACCGGGTATAATGCCGAGTGTTGTTTCGGGAAGTCCTAGCTTGGCATTGACGGCACCAATACGAATATGGCATGCCATGGCCAGTTCAAGTCCACCGCCTAACGCGGCACCATGAATCGCAGCAATGACCGGAATCGGAAAATGCTCAATTCTGTCAAAAAGTTTCTGTCCTTTTTCTGACAGAGACTTATAGTCAGACGAGTCCTGCAAGGAAGTGAATTCGTTAATATCAGCACCAGCTGAAAAAAATTTGCCTTCCCCTTTCATCACAACAACTTTCAAAGTGTTATCATTTTCTATTTCATCAAGCGTGTCATTAATATAGTTCAATAGATTAACAGATAATGCATTAGCGGGCGGACTTTCAATTGACAGTGTCGCAATATGATTATTGACATCATAACCGATTTTCGTCAATTTGCTCCTCCTCTCTCCTGTTGGGCGGAAAGGCCGTTCGTGATGAATCCATGCACAAGTGGCACCTGGTCAACGAGGTTATACTTTTGCTCTTTCATGACCCAATTTGTCACAATTTCATCCAGAGTACCAAATATCATCTGTCGTACAAGCGGGATATTCAATTCATCTCGAAAGACCCTCTGCTCCATTCCTTCTGTAATGATATCATCCATAACGACCAAATAAGGCTTTAAAACCTGATTAATTTTTTGACGGATTTCGGAATTCGACTGGCGCAATTCCAACTGTGTGACGATAGCCAGGTTATGATCGGCCGCAAGCTGACGGAAATGCTTATCAATCAATGTTTCCAGTTTGTCATCGGCTCTGTTTTGATGGCGGATGCTGCTGGCAATCTGTTCAATAAACTGTCCCATTTTTTCCTCGAAAACAGATATAAGAATGTCTTCTTTATTTTTGAAGTAAAGATAAATGGTTCCGTCAGCTACTCCGGCCTTTTTGGCAATTTTGGAAACCTGTGACGCATGGTAGCCATTTTCAGCTATGACTTCCACTGCTGCTTCGATAATCTGTTTATACTTTAACCTTTGTTTCTTCATGGCTATCCCCTCAACATCATTCCGTACATGAATGAATAATCATTCATGCCATCAGTTTACAGCCAGTACCAATTGTTGTCAATGACACACTTTTCCAAATAATAGACGTATCAACCATGAGTGCTCGTATTAACATGTTTTTCATCTTCCTCCACCAATTTTCGGCGTAATATTTTTCCCACTGCTGTTTTCGGCAGCTCACTGCGAAACTCATACACTCGCGGCACTTTAAACGAGGCAAGCCGGTCCCGGCAAAATCTATCCAAAGCACCTTCGTTCACATCGTCACTTCCGGATTTTAAGACGATATATGCTTTTACTGTTTCTCCACGATAAGAATCCGGTATCCCCGCTACAACAGCTTCCTGCACCGATTCATGCTCATAAAGAACTTCTTCCACTTCCCTCGGATAAATATTAAAACCGCCAGCGATGATGATATCTTTTTTACGATCGGCAATGTAGAAAAAACCATTCTGGTCCATATATCCCATATCGCCGGTGTAAAACCAACCATCTTTCATCACACGATCTGTTTCCTCCTGATTATTCCAATAACCATGCATCACTTGTGGTCCTTTCACAGCTAGTTCTCCCATGTCGCCAATAGCCGCTTCGTTTCCAGATGACACATCCATGATTTTGGCATCGGTATCAGGCCAGGGAACGCCAATGCTGCCGGTTATACGTTTATGCCAAACAAAATTGGCATGTGTGACCGGTGACGTTTCGGTCAAACCATACCCTTCCACAAGCTTACCGTTTGTTACGTGTTCAAAACGGCTCTGAACGTCACTCGGCAAGGGGGCAGAACCACTTATGCATGCATCAATGGATGATAGGTCATACTTGTTTAAATCGGGATGGTGCAGCAGTCCGATATAAATCGTCGGCGCTCCCGGGAACATAGTGGGCTTTTGTTTGTGAATGGTTTTCAATACTTCGCCGGGATCAAATTTAGGCATGAGAATCATCTTGTAACCATACATAATGGACATATTCATAACAGCTGTCATTCCATAAACATGGAAAAACGGTAAAACCCCCATAACTGTCTCTTCACCCGGTGTGGCATGATGAAACCATAGACGACACATTTGACCATTCGCCACTAAATTAAAATGAGTAAGCATCACGCCTTTAGGACGCCCGGTTGTACCACCCGTATACTGCAGAAGGGCCAGATCATCATTTGGGTCAACGGTAACCTGTGTAAAATAGTTATGACTGTTGTTTCTCATCGTCTTCCAGTCGTGTGTATCACCTGATGGTTCTACGTCTACAATTTGTTTATACTCTTTTCGTTGAATAAAAGGATAAATAAGGTTCTTCGGTAATGGCAAGTAATCCTTGATACCGGTTACTATAACATGTTCTAAAGCCGTATTCCGGCGTACTTTGGCAACCACGGGAAAAAGCACATCCAAACAAACGATGAACAAAGCACCAGAATCGTTTAACTGATAACTGAGTTCCCGTTCCTTATACAAAGGGTTGGTCTGCACAACGATGCCACCAGCCATCAATACTGCGTAATAACTGATAACCGACTGAGGACAATTCGGCAACATAATAGCGACCCGGTCTCCCTTTTGAAGACCAATGGATTGAAGATAACCTGCCATGTGTTTAACCTCACTCAAAACATCTGCATAAGACATTTCCTTCCCCATAAAGTGAAGCGCTTTCCTTTTTGGGAATATTTCTGCAGATAATTCCAGGAACGTATGCAATGGCTTCTCATCATACGACATTGACAAAGGAATCTCATCCGGATAATGGGTGTGCCAGCGTTTTATCCCTGCCATCCTATACCTCCTTTAATCCTGCATACTCCCATTATACCGGAATTTTTATTATTTTTGAATTTTTTTACGAAAAAAAGCTATTAAAAATTACAACAAATAGATGATTCCAATCAGAAAGAATACAACAGCAACTACCATCAAGTATTTTGCCAATTTATCAAGAAACACGTTGCTCCCCCCTTAATTATATTATGAAAATAACAGCTGTGCTTCATCGCACAGCTGTTGACAAAAGATTTTCGGTTGTAACGATCGACCGATGCTCTACGTCAATTGTAAAACGGTGACGCCGTTCCCGCCTTCACCAGCTTTTCCAGGCCTTGCGGAGGCAATACGCGAGTGTCCAGCGGCAGCATCATTAACTGCTTTCCGGAGCGCACCGGTTCCTTTACCGTGGATGATGGAAACGGATGTATAACCGGCCAGCAGTGCGTCATCAATATATTTTTCCAACTTTTTTACTGCATCTTCGTAGCGTTCCCCACGTAAATCGAGCTCTGTTTTTACGTGATGACCGAAGCCTTTGACTGCTGTCACCGGCTTTTCCTGCACCGTTGGCTGTTTCTGTATAAATTGCAAGTCGTTTCTTTTTACTTTTATTTTCATCATACCAACTTGAACGTAATACTCTTTTGCATTAACTTTTTCGATAATTGTTCCTTGCTGATTGGCTGACAGAAGCATCACATCATCGCCTGGATGAAGTTCGCGATTCGGTTCAGACCGTTTGTTTACGGTTTGCGATGATTTGGATGACAAATCAGGCTTTGCTTCTTCCAACATTTTCTTTGCTTCAATCCATTCATGGTCTTTCAACTCTGCCTCTGTTTTCATATTCCGTATTTCATTAACAATGGTTTCTGCTTCTTCACGCGCATTTGTCAATGCCTTTTCAGCTTTTTCTTCTGCTTTTTTATAAAGGGTTTCTCGCTGATTTTCAAATTGTTTCCATGCTTTTTTCAGTTCATCATGCAGCTGTTCACTTTCTTCAAGAACGTTTTGAGCTTCTTCATAAGCCGCTTCCGCTTGGTGATGCGATTCTTCAAGAGAAGCAATCATATTCTCAACATTCCGGGAATCGGTTCCGATTTTATTTTTTGCTTCCTCGATTATCGATGCATTCAGACCAAGTTTGGCAGAAATATCAAACGCATTGCTACGTCCCGGCAGGCCAATAAGTAAACGATAAGTTGGCTTGAATGATTCCACATCGAATTCCACAGAAGCATTAATGGCGTTGTCACGATTAAATCCATATGCTTTCAGTTCCGGATAATGTGTCGTTGCCACAACCCGCGCACCACGTTCTATGACTTCATCGAGTATGGACATAGCCAAGGCAGCACCTTCCTGTGGATCTGTTCCGGCACCAAGTTCGTCAAACAGCACCAATGCATTCGAACCCATTTGCCCCAAAATGGATACAATGTTGTTCATATGGGAGGAAAACGTGCTTAAATTTTGTTCAATTGACTGTTCATCCCCTATATCAGCGAAGACATCCGTGAAAACAGCCATTTCACAACCATCATCTGCTGGGATTTGAAGGCCAGACTGTGCCATGAGGGTACACAGACCAATCGTTTTCAGTGCCACTGTTTTACCACCCGTATTTGGACCCGTGATAACAATCGATGTGTACTCCCGGCCAAGTTCTACATCATTCGGCACAACATCCTCCCGCGGGATAAGCGGATGGCGGACTTGTTTCATGTTAATCCATCCATCATCATTCATCACCGGCATAGCAGCATGCATATCCCGGCTCCATTTCCCCCGTGCGGCGATAAAATCAATATCGGCAAGCAAACGCACATTTTCCATAAGAGATGTTTCATGGTCAGCTATATCATTGCTTAATTCATGAAGGATTCGGTCCATTTCCTGTTTCTCGTTCGCCCTGGATTCTTGCAGCTGGTTATTAAGATCAACAACTGCTTGCGGCTCCATAAACAAGGTAGCCCCGGATGTAGACTGATCATGCACAATTCCACCTACCGATCCACGGTATTCCTGTTTCACCGGCAGGACATACCGGTCGTTGCGGATAGTAATAATGGCATCAGACAGCATCTTGCTTTTTGATTTTGTGTAATGATCGAGTTTGTCGCGGACCCTGCTTTCATTGCTGCGGATGGATGAGCGTATCCCACGAAGTTTGACGGATGCACTGTCCATAATATGGCCGTTGTCATCAATGCAGCTGTTTATGGTGGTTTCTAGTTGACGTATGGTGATAAGCTGTTCGCTGAGATCGTTCAATATCGGTAAAGAAATGTTTAACTGATTAAAAAACGTCTTCAGCCGCCGGACAGCATAAAGAGTTTGAGAAACATCAAGACACTCCTCGGCTGTCAGTGTCCCGCCTATAACACTTCGATTAACGCTTGCGCGAATGTCGGTAACACCACCCAACGGTATATCCATGTTAAGTCGAAGAATATGACGTGCTTCATCCGTCTCTGCCTGCAATTGATTGACCTTTTCAATATCAACTGATGGTTGCAAACTAGCTGCACGTTCTTTTCCTCTGGATGTTGCGGCTTGGCTTTTCAACAGATCCCGTATTTTATTAAATTCTAACGTTTCCAATATTTGTTCATTCATCAGAACGATCCCCTTTTGCACGTAATCCAATTTGCAGGATTGAAAGAAAACCCTTGTGCTAAATCACCGACCATCACGATTCATGAACGCCTTTAGCTTTTCCACGGACCATGTGTTCAAAACCGTTTCCTTATTCAGCCACCCTTTTCGGGCTGTACTTACACCGTATGTCATGTGATCCAGCATATCATAATCATGGGCGTCGGTATTGATAGCAATCTTAGTACCAGCTTCTTGCGCGCGACGAGTCCATTGACTCGAAAGATCGAGACGATTTGGGTTGGCATTGATTTCCAGAGCTGTACCTGTCTCAGCCGCTCGCTCTATAAGTCGGTCGATGTCAACATGATAACCTTGACGCCGACCGATAAGTCTTCCAGTCGGATGGGCGATAAGTGATACATTGGGATTTTCCAATGCAGCAAACAACCTGTTCATAATCTCATCTTGAGACTGCTGGAAGCTTGAATGAATGGCACCAATGACAAAATCCATCTCCTGTAAAAAAGCGTCATCAAAATCCAGCGATCCATCAGGCAATATATCCATTTCGACTCCTGCAAAGATATGGATATCATCATATTTATCGTTCAGTCTATTTATTTCTTCCCGTTGTCTGCGAAGCCTTGTTTCATTTAAGCCGTTGGCCACACGAAGAAACTTGGAATGATCGGTGATCGCGATATGGTGATATTGCTTATTGCGGGCACGGTTCACCATTTCTTCAATTGATTGACCACCATCACTCCATGTGGTATGCATATGCAAATCGCCAAGGATATCACGCTGTTCAAGCAACGATACAGATTCATGGAAAGACTCCACCTCACCCGTATTTTCCCGTAATTCAGGCGGAATATAATGCAATCCCAAATGACGGAACAATTGCTCCTCACTGACAAAAGTCACTACGTCCCCGCTTTCTTCGGATTCAACACCATATTCATTAATCTTTTCTCCATTCGATTTGGCGAGTTGTCTCATAGCGACATTATGGTCTTTGGATCCAGTAAAGTGATGAAGCGTCGTTGCAAATTCCTCAGGGGCAACAATCCGAAAATCCACGTTGACATCATAGGCATCGGCAAGAACGAGCGATACCTTTGTTTCTCCGTTGGCTATCACTTCTTTTATCCGATCCAGTTCCAGAAGTTGATCACGGACAGATGCAGGGTGTTCGGAAGCAATGATAAAGTCGATATCCCGCACTGTTTCCCGAAAACGTCGTAAACTTCCTGCACGCGAATAGTCGCTTATGTCATGTATGGTATCCAGATATTGTTCTACACGTTCAGCAAGTGGCAGCATATAAGCAATGGGCAGTCGTTCTGGACGTTTATTGACTTCATCCAGTGCAGCTATTATTTTTTCAGCTGATTTTTTGCCGAACCCTTCAAGGGACTCTATTTGCCCGTTTTCACAAGCTTGTTTAAGTGAGTCTGCATCGGTCACCTCGAGTTTATGATAGATTTTTGACAATTTTTTGCCGCCCAAACCGGGAACGTTCAATAGTGGCAATAGCCCTTCCGGAATTTCTTTTTCCAATTCCGTTAATGTTTCGGATGTCCCATTTTCAATATAGGCTGCTATAACAGCGCCTGTTCCTTTACCAATTCCTTTAATTTTGGTGACGTCATCGATATCTGCAATAGATCGATCATCGCGTTCAAGTGCCTGTGCAGCTTTCTGATATGCTGAAATTTTATACGGGTTGTCCCCTTTCAGTTCCAAATAAAGAGCTATTCTTTCGAGCAGCTTAATAACATCTTTTTTATTAACCGTCATGGCTCTCCCCTTTTTATCACGTTCTTGTTGCACTATGGCTACCAGTTCACAGCTACATGTTCATCAGATCGTCCATATGCATGAACCACATCGATTTTATTTGTTCAGATAAAATCGGTGTGTTTTCCAGGATAATCAGTGCAACAGACGAATCATTGATCCAAGTCTGGATCTGCTGAACAGGTGCCAATGCTAATATGTATAAAACAATAAAGATCAGCAGATAAATTTCTGCAAATCCAAGCACAGCACCTAACCAACGATTAACGGCATGCAGTATCGGCAGTTCCGCTACAAAATCAAGCATGGAGGCAACGATTTGCAAAAGCATTTTTGTTGCAAAAAAGATAACAGCAAACGCAATGGCATTATAAAACGTACCTTCAAGTGGCACAGATTGAAGGAAATCTGCCCATTCACCGCCGTTTTCCAAATCCGGGTATGGTATGAACAACGTCAGTTTCGGTGCCAGTTTATCATAGTAAAGAGCGGCAAGAATAAACGCAGCGATAAATCCTATTAGATGAAATGCCTGAAGGATGAATCCTCGTTTCAAGCCCATAAAAAATCCAAATACTAATAAAGCAATGAGAATGAAATCAACCATGCCGGTTATCCTCTTTCTTGTTTATTGACCCTAATAGTGAAGCATATTCTTCTTTTAACTTCATGTAATCGCTCATCGTGTTCACGGCTGTAAGCACGGCCAGCTCTGTCGATGTAAGTTGCTGGTTGGAGTTATGAATGTCACGCATTTTCGAATCAACCTGACTCGCAACTAAACGGACGTGGTTGGAGCTTTCATGACCAATAACGGTATAATGGCGATTATATATTTCAACAGTTTCGCGTGTTTTATCATTCTGGGTCACCAAGGGCCCTCCCTATCAACGAAAATGATCGCATTTATCGTAACACAAAGACTGCCACCAAGGAAATGCAAATGTATTTTTGCATTCATACCATACACAAAAAGCAGCCACCAAATAGGTGACTGCTTTCTACACAAATCATGCACGGATCATGTCCGCACATAGGCATCAAACGTCTCATTAATGGATGCTATGATTTGTTGATAGGACTCTTCCACTTCATCATCCTGCAATGTTTTTTCCGGATCCTGATAGAACAGACTGAACGCAACAGACTTCTTGCCCTCAGGTACGTTATCCCCTCTATACACATCGAAAATATAAACATTTTTAACGAGCGGTGTGCCTTCTGTTTCAATTTGTTTCTTGATATCTCCAGCCTGTACAGCTTCATCAACGATAAATGCAATATCTCTGGCAATCGATGGATATTTCGGAATCGGTTGATAGCCAGTTGTATTCGTGCAACGTTCAATTATTTGATCAAGATCAAGATCAAATACAAAGGTTTCTTTTAGATCCATTTCCTTCTCCAAATTCGGATGTGTCTCACCCAGAAATCCGATCACACGTCCTTCTGTCAAAATGGTAGCACAGCGACCCGGGTGCATCTCAGGCAAGCGCGTTTGTTCAAGGGAAATCGGGATATTTAAATAGGCAAACAACCCTTCAATAATGCCTTTTACAAGATAAAAATCCACCTGCTTTTGTTCATGTTGCCACGGATGATGCACCCATTTGCCTGTCACGGCACCTGCAAGCCGCAAATTTTCCTCCGGCAGTTGTGAAAGTGTTCGTTCGCTCGTAACAAACACGTTACCCATTTCAAAATAACGAATGTCCATTTGATTTCGCGCCTGATTATACGCTAATGATTTCAACAGTTCCGGAAGCATGGTCAAGCGCAAATAATTATGATCCGCACTCATTGGCATGGGAAGCTTTATAGGTTCTGGCTCTTTCTCACGCAATTCCGGACTCATCAGCCGCCCCACAGAAGACTCATCCGTCAACGAATACGTGATCGTTTCCATCAATCCGGCACTCTGCAAATAGCCGCTTATCTCCCGTTTCAGCTGTTGTCGTGCAGTTAATCCACCTGCTTGCGACGATCCTTCAGGCAATGTATAAGGCAGATGATCATACCCATACATACGAGCAAATTCTTCCAACATATCCTCAAATATTGCAATATCCCCACGCCGTGTCGGCACGGTTATCGTAAACCAATCGCCTGTTTTCTCAAATGGAAATTGCAGCTTGTTCAGTATCGTTTCCATTTCAGCTGATGTTATTTCTGTGCCAAGCCGATGATTGATCGCTTGTTGACTTACTTTAACCGTCTTTTCGGAACGATCAAGTTCATCAAAAGCGGCAGATCCGCTCAGAACCGTTGCACCCGCATATTTTTCAAACAAGTGGCATGCACGGAAACCAGCACGTTCCACCCGATTGGGGTCCACCCCTTTTTCGAAACGCACACTGGAGTCACTCCGCAATCCAGTGTCATTGACAGCCGTACGTACAGTCTGTGGATCGAAATAGGCAGCTTCGAGCAGGATGGTGGTCGTATCTTCCTTAACCTCCGTGTCCGCACCACCCATAACACCGGCAAGTGCAACCGGCTCCTGTCCATTTGTAATAACAAGATGATCACTCGATAACTCCCGGTCTTCGCCATCCAGTGTGACCATATGCTCACCATCACCCGCACGGCGGACGACGACGCTAGTGGAGCCAAAACGGTCGTAATCAAATGCATGGAGCGGCTGCCCATATTCCAGCAGCACGTAATTGGTAATATCAACGACATTATTAATTGGTCGGATTCCGGCTGCCATTAAAGCATTGCGCATCCATAGCGGCGACGGTTTTATATCGATATCTTTCACGATAAATGCTCCGTAGTATGGATTTAAATCAGGTGCCTCCACATCGACTGATATATAATCGGTCGTCGTCTGCCTGGCGTCCGGATGAATCTGTTCGTCTGGCAAGGTTAATGGCACATCTAATATCGCTGCGGCTTCATACGCAACGCCAAGCATGCTTAATGCATCGGCACGGTTTGGCGTCAGATCGAATTCCAAAATGGTGTCATCCAGATTCAAAAGTCTCCCGGCATCTGCTCCAACTTCTGTATCATCAGGAAAAACAAAAATGCCATCCGCAGCATTTTTCGGAATATATTTTTCCGCAATGCCCAGTTCCTGCAAAGAGCAAATCATGCCATTGGATTCCACTCCGCGCAGTTTTGTTTTCTTTATTTTGACATTGCCCGGAAGCCGGGAACCCGGTTTGGCGACCGCCACCTTTTGTCCTTGCTTGACATTCGGTGCCCCGCAAATAATTTGCTGTTTCTCATCCCCCATATCAACCTGGCAAAGATGCAATTTATCAGCATTCGGATGCTGCTCGCATGTCTCAACATAGCCGACAACAAGATCGCTGGCATGATCGGCAATATTATGAAGTCCGTCCACTTCGATACCGGTCCTGGTTACTAAATCGGCAAGTTCTTCAGGAGTTACCGAACCGGTATCAAGATAATTATTCAACCAGTTTACCGACACAAGCACTATAAAGTTCCTCCTTTTGCATAATGATATTGCGTGAGAAAACGTTTGTCATTGGTATAAAAATTTCGTATATCATCAATTCCATATTTCAGCATGGCGATACGGTCCGGTCCCATGCCAAATGCAAAACCAGTATAGATTTCCGGATCATAACCAGCCTTTTCCAGAACGTTCGGATGCACCATTCCCGCTCCGAGTATTTCAATCCATCCGGAGTACTTGCAGACTGAACAACCATCTCCCTGGCATACTTTACAAGAAATATCCATTTCAACCGATGGTTCAGTGAATGGGAAAAAACTTGGCCGCAAACGAATACGTCGATCTTCACCAAATATACGTTTGGCAAATTCGTTAAGAACACCTTTCAGATCACTCATCCGGACATGTTCGTCAACATAAAGCCCTTCAATCTGTGTAAATTGATGGGAGTGGGTTGCATCATCTGTATCCCGACGGAAGACTTTGCCCGGGCAAATCATTTTCACGGCCTTCGATCCACTATATTGTTGCATCGTTCTTGCCTGTACCGGTGATGTATGTGTACGTAGCAGCAACTCATCGGTTAGGTAAAACGTATCTTGCATATCACGTGCCGGGTGACCTTTTGGCATATTCATGGCCTCAAAATTAAAGTAATCGGTTTCCACTTCCGGACCTTCCCGCACTTCAAATCCCATACCGATGAACAAGTCCTCTATTTCCTCGATGATACCTGTAAGTAGATGGGCCCCGCCCACCTGAACCGGCCGGCCCGGCAATGTCACATCAATCGCTTCTTGTTCCAGTTTTTCCTCCAAAGCTTCTTGTTCAAGCACATCGATTTTTTTCGCAATTTCATCAGTAATAGCTTTACGAATTTCGTTAGCCATTTCTCCTATGGCGGGTCTTTCTTCTTCAGGTAAACTGCCCATGCCGCGCAACACACTGGTGAGTGATCCCTTTTTTCCAAGATAAGTCACTCGTATATCCTGAAGCGCCTTTAAATCAGACGCTTCCTCGATGTTATCGAGTGCTTCCTGGCGAATTGCTTCTAATTGTTCTTTCATCACGATGCCTCCTTATCCTGCTTTCCAGCCTTCTCAGACCATATAAAAAGCCCCGTCCCATAAAAAAAGGGACGAGGCTATATTAACGCGGTACCACCCTTATTGACACACATCTTTAGTGTCCAGCTCTGTTTGATAACGGATTCCTCATCCGGTGCACCTTTACTTTTTAAACGGTCCGAGTGCCGGCTCCAGAGTGAAATGACTATAAATGCCCACAAAGGTGCTTTCAGTCCGTGACACCTTTTCCCTTTAGCTGGCGCAATGTTTTACAGCCCGTCTCTTTCCAAGCCTTTCTAACATATGCGAAGAAATCTCTTTAATTATAAATAGTTTACATTAAATTTGCAAGCATCAGTTGTTAATGTAGTACATCAACACGCCGGCTGCAATGCTGACATTCAACGATTCCGCTTTTCCACGGATTGGGATTCGGACAGATTGATCACTCATCCGAATGATCTCCTCACGAATGCCAGCCCCCTCGTTGCCGACGATGAGCGCCGTTTTCGAAGTTGTCGGCAGTTGTTCATACGACGTGGCATTTTGAACCGAGGCAGCCCACACCGTAAATCCTTCCTGCTGTAACGAAGAAATGGTTTCCTTCAGGTCAGCCTGTACAACCGGTAAATGGAACAGCGACCCTTGTGTTGATCGGATGACTTTATCATTATACAAATCCACAGTACCTTCTCCAAGCACGACACTATCAAAACCGGCAGCATCCGCTGTCCGGATAATCGTGCCCACGTTGCCGGGATCCTGCAAGCCGTCCAGCAAGATCACTGTATCGCCATCGATTTTTTCCGACTCTTTGATCGTTACAGTGGCGGCAATGCCTTGTGGTGTTTCTGTCTGAGCAACATGCTGCATCACACTTTTGCTGATGAAAGTTACCGGTAAATATTGACACCAGCCCGGACAGTCAATCCCTTCCTGCAAAATGATTTCAACTATATTCCACCCGTTTTCATAAGCTTCTTCCACCACATGAAACCCTTCAGCAAGAAACATGCCGGCTTTTGACCGACCTTTGCGTTTATGCAGTTTCACCCATTGTTTCACTTTGTCATTTTGCAGTGATGTCACTATCATGCTTCATCCCACGCGATCGTTTTTCCCTCTTATCATACATATTCCTAGCCTTACAGGTCAAACTATCCCTAACGTTATCATTCAGAAGAGGTGTTTCATATGGATTTGAATTTACGCAAAGCGATTTTATCCAATATTGCAACCAATGATCAAGAACAACTGGAAGCAACGATTGTTGATGCCATTCAAGCAGGCGAAGAAAAAATGCTTCCCGGTCTGGGCGTGCTGTTCGAATTAATTTGGACACAGTCGGACGAACAGGATAGACAGGACATGATTGAGGCACTGGAACAGGGAGTCAAGCAGTCCAGTTCCACATAAGGGGCTGGGACATAATTAAACAAATCACTTCTAAACACGAACAATATAGTTAAGACGTAGTCACCGCTCCGGAAAAACACTACGCTTTCACCTTGCCAGGCACAAGCGCGACATCTGTTCAAGCTTCCTTTGGTCGCTTTCACAGTGTCTTCTTTGCCGCGGGCGCTGATAAGCCTCCTCGTGCTCGTCGCGTTGCAAGCTTATTCGTCGAAGCCTACGCATGGAAGCTTTGCTTTGTGCTTATCGCACTGTGGGGTCTTATCTAGGCTTTTCATCCCGCAGGAGTCTTCGTGTTTTTCCTACGCTAAACGAAAAATCCGAACTTATTCAATTTTTTTCGAATAATAGTTCGGGTTTTTATTTAACTAAACGTCTCTTGTCCCAGCTCCTTTTTTAAGTTCTGATAGAACGTTAGCATGTGAAATAGTTAGTGATTGTCACATGCTAACGGAATATTGTTTAACCCAGTTTTATTTCCTTCACCTTATCATTGTCGAGCTTTTTAATGGTCTCAACTACCAATTTCACCGCATTTTCGAAATCATCACGATGCAGAATCGCTGCATGCGAGTGAATGTAGCGGGTCGCGATGGTGATAGATAATGATGGGACGCCATCTGCCGTTAAATGAATGGATCCTGAATCCGTACCGCCACGAGCTAACGATGCGTACTGATATGGTATGTGTTTTTCATCGGCTGTATCAACGACCAAATCACGGACACCCTTACTCGGAACCATCGATGCATCATAAATGATAATTTGCGGACCTTTCCCAAGTTTGCTATCCGCTTCCTTATCCGAAACACCAGGCATATCCCCTGCAATACCGACATCCACGCCAAAGCCGATATCCGGTTTAATGGCATGAGCGGATGTGCGTGCACCGCGGAGACCGACTTCCTCCTGAATAGTGCCGACACCATAAACAGTATTTGGATGATCTTCCTCTCGCAACTGTTTCAGCACTTCAATCGCTATGGCACAACCAATCCGGTTATCCCATGCTTTTGCCATCAGCATTTTCTCGTTCATCATCTGTGTAAATTCAAAATAGGGGACAATTGAGTCACCAGGCCGTACACCAAATTCCTGCGCTTCCTCTTTGTCCGCCGCACCTATGTCTATGAACATGTCCTCTATTTTAACTGGTTTTTTGCGTTCTTCACTGGAGAGAACATGCGGTGGTTTAGAACCAATAAGACCCGTAACATCCCCTTTAGCAGTCATGATGGTGACACGCTGAGCGAGCATAACCTGGCTCCACCAGCCGCCAACGGTCTGGAAGTAAACAAATCCGTTATCATCGATTCGGGTCACCATAAAACCTACTTCGTCCAAATGACCGGCCACCATAATTTTCGGTCCATCGATTTTTCCGGTTTTCTTTGCAACCAAACTTCCAAGGTTGTCCGTATACATGTCATCGGCATACGGGGCAATATATGTTTCCATCACGTCCCTTGGTTCTTTTTCATTGCCTGGAATTCCTCTAGCATCGGTCAAATCTTTCAGCATCGTATTGGTTTCATCTAAATTCGCCATATGCAAACCTCCTCATAGTATCCTCTTACATTATAACGCTTTCAGCGGCAATGACAAGCAGTGCCCCTACTAGTATCCCTCATCTTGACGCTGATAATTAATATTATTTTTTTCCCGGTACGCACCAATGATGGCCTGTTCATCAAATCCAAGCAATTCCCCAAGCCTTACATACTCGCCAAACAATTCCTGATAATGCTGTTCGGATGGATGATGGTAAAAAGCATTACATGCATCATAAACGCGGATAAATTGCTCGAGTTCGTTAGGAGACTCGGTGTTAATCGTACCCGGTTCATTTCGATAGCCTTTTTCCAGCCCTAATGAAAGGATGAAATGAATACCATCAACATATTCCTCTAAAATGATGGACTGTTCATTCCTTGATTTCGTACTCCAAAATTTGAAGCAACGTGTCTCATTGGCCAATTCTCCTAATTCGGTCAACAGAGCGAGATACTTTTTATGAAACAAATCCTCTTTTTGTAAGTAGTGCTGCGATGCAATATATTCATCCAATTGATTTTGCATAACATATAACGATGACCATTCCATGGCATATTCCTCATTTCTCTTTTTCTTCATTTTAACATGTTGTCTCTGTCCGCGTGAAAAAATCATGCACACCCGTATGGACGGATGTGCATTGTGCATTTATGTGCTGACTTGAAAAAAATCATCCCATTTAATAATCATTTCTTTTCTTCGCAGGAAATAGATAAAAGGTAAGAGAGCGAACAAAAACAAGAGGGTATGAAAAGGGGACAATTGTGACATCCATTGTCCGACAGAGGTATAAATAAATGCTAATGGTATGTTGGTCAGAAGTGACGATTTGGTATAGTCACGGAAGTTTGTCGAAATCTCAATAAGACACAAAGACAATAAATGAAAATGGATAAAGGGAACAAGCCGCAGTATCGCAATTTGAGACGTCGTAAAAGCGGCATGACTGCCAACGAGACGCTGTTTCAATCCGCTAAATTTTGCAAAGGTTCGGGGCATCCGATGAACAAGTCCGTAAAACATCATGCTAGACAGCGTTATGCCTATAACTGAATACAGTGTTCCAGCTGCTGGTCCAAAAAGAATGCCGCCTGAAATACATATGAATACAACCGGCAAGAAAAAAAGCGGCCGCAACAAATGAAAACTGATAAATAAGACCGGTGCGAACAGACCGCCATTTTCAATAAATACCAGCAAATAATTTCCAAAAGGCTCCATATCTTCCCTCCTACATATTGTTCTGTTTTCCAACCATCGCTATATCCATATGACAATAGACGAGCCTTTATGACAGAAATGCCACAGCGAGGAGAAAAGCTCCTTGCAGAATAATCAGCATAGGAATACCAATGGTGAACGACCAGTGTTTCGTTTTATGACGATACTGTTTCATTCCTAAAAACGTGCCGATCGCACCACCAAAAATCGAAATCATCCAAAACGTCCGCTCCGATATGCGCCAGGCATGTTTTTTTGCCTTTCGTTTATCAATTGCCATTAATAAAAATGAAACAATGTTGACACCTATTATAGACCATATAATCAGGCTTGTATTATCCACTCCGATATTCCCCTTTCAAATAAAAAAAGAGCCAAACCCGTTTAAAGGATTTGACCTCTTTTGACGCTGGAGAGAAACGCGAAAAATGATCTTATTTTAATGCCGCTTTTGCCTGATCAGCGAGTTGAGCAAACGCTTGCTCATCATTGACGGCCAAATCGGACAGCATTTTACGGTTAACATCCACACCGGCCTGTTTAAGCCCGTGCATCATTCGGCTGTATGAAAGATCATTCATGCGTGCTGCAGCATTGATGCGTGCAATCCAGAGTTTGCGGAAATTGCGTTTTTTCTGCCTGCGGTCACGATAAGCATATTGACCGGATTTCATCACTTGTTGTTTTGCTTGTTTAAATAACGTCCGTTTCGAACCATAATATCCTTTTGCCAGTTTTAATACGCGTTTGCGACGCTGTCGTGTTACTGGTCCACCTTTTACACGTGGCATAGTCAATCCCTCCTGAGTACTATTAAATAGTCGTTTTTATGCAAAATCAGTTCAATGCTTATTAATAAGGAAGCATTGTTTTAATACGTCTGAAGTCACCTTTGGAAACAGTCGTTGTTTTACGCAGGTTGCGCTTCTGTTTTGGTGATTTATTCGCAAACAAGTGGCTTGTGTACGCATGTCCGCGTTTTAATTTACCTGTGCCTGTTTTGCTGAATCGTTTCTGTGAACCTTTATGAGATTTCATTTTTGGCATACTGGTATCCTCCTTGTGCCTAAGCTTTATTTTTCTTTAATTGGTGCAAGCATCATAAACATATTGCGGCCTTCCATCTTCGGCTTGGACTCAACTGTTGCTACATCATTTGTTTCATTTGCCATACGGTTGAGTACTTCGCGCCCAAGGTCTTTGTGTGTGATGGCACGTCCCCGGAAACGGACCGATGCCTTCACCTTATCACCCTTGGACAAAAACTTCCTGGCGTTGTTCAATTTGGTTTTGAAATCATGTTCGCCAATTCCGGGAGTGAAACGCACTTCTTTAACATTAATGACTTTTTGGTTTTTGCGTGCTTCCTTTTCTTTCTTTTGTTGCTCATAACGGTATTTCCCGTAATTCATAATCCGGCATACTGGTGGTTTAGCGTTCGGTGCCACCATAACTAGATCAAGGTTCTGCGTTTGAGCAACATCGAGCGCTTCGTTCCGTGATTTCACTCCCAGCTGATCGCCGTTCGAATCGATCAGACGCACCTCTTTGGCACGAATTTTTTCATTGACGTTCATTTCTTTGCTAATTCCCAGCCACCTCCATTTTTGGTTTGGTTGATCCGTCATTGACAAGTGGTCCTTCTATCCAAACAAAAACGTGCGGGCACACTATGCACCCACACGTATCCGTCGTTTGCTTTAAAGTAGGAAAACCAGTCAACAGCATCTTATGCGTCAATCAGGTGAGAAGCGGGTGCTTCTGCTTGTCTCAGATCATATAAAGTTTAACTTTTAAAGTGTAGCATGGTCCACGTTTTTTGTCAACATCCAGAACCGCATGACATTTAACATTCGATAAGCGTGTATCATTAGTGCAATTGATCTAAAATAACTTGTAATTCAGACAATTTTTCATTATAATTTTATTTAAGGAACATATAAGGATTAATTCCATAAATTAATTTTATAGCCTAATAAAGGAGTGATATAATTGACCTTATCCAAATTACACGGAATTGATATTGATCGATTAATGAGCAACATAGAAGACTACGCTCAATATGGGAAAAATGAATATGGCGGAATTACGCGCCCTAGTTTTTCAGAAGAGGATAAAAAAGTCAGGAATAAATTTATTAATGAACTAAAGGATTTAGGTTTGGAAATTACCGTGGATGGAGCTGCCAACATATGGGCCAGAAAAAAAGGAACCGGCATGAAAACAGGAGCCATTGTCGTGGGTTCTCACCTTGACTCTGTTCCAAATGGAGGAAAATTTGATGGCCCTTTAGGTGTTTTAATGGCCAAAGAATTACTCATTTCATTGGAAGAACACAATATACAGTTAGACCATGATTTAGAGATTGTAAGCTTCACAGCGGAAGAATCCAATGATTTCAATCTATCGACATTTGGAAGTCGTTCATTTACAGGAAAACTGCCTCTTGAAAAATTGAAAGATGTAACGGACAGCACAGGTACAAAACTGACAGATGCATTGTTGGAAGTGGACGGAAATCTGGATTCTTATCCGGAAATGTACCGCCAATATGAGGACAAAAAAGCATTTTTCGAACTTCATATCGAACAGGGCAAACGTCTGGAAAGTCAAAATATCTCTGTTGCATCCGTTGACCGTATGGCTGGCGTTTATAGGAATAACATTAAATTAATAGGAGAATCAAATCATTCAGGCACGACAACAATGGATTCACGTACCGACGCTCTAACGGCTGCCTCCGAAATGATTCTTCAAGTGGAAAACGTCTGCCAGGAACATAAGAACGATGTCGTCGGTACCGTTGGAAAGGCAAATGTTTATCCGAATGCCACCAATATTGTCCCTGGAGAAGTTGAATTCTTATTTGAAGTCCGCGGTCAAACCAATAAAGAAATGTTTCACTACGTCATATCGGAAATTCTGTCGCAGTGCAAAGACATTGCAAGCAAGCGAGGTATTACAATGGAAGAGGATGTTATTATTAACCAGGATCCGATTCCGCTTGACAACGATTTGATCGATGTTCTCAATCAATCGGCCGAACAAGTTAATGAACCTCACTTAACATTAACAAGCATGGCTGTACACGATGCAGCGCATATGTCATCGGTCACGAAATCCGTTATGCTTTTTGTTAAAAGTATCGATGGCAAAAGTCACTGTCCTGAGGAATACACCAGACCGGATGATATAGAGGCTGCCGGAAAGGTTCTATTACAGTCGCTTATCAGTGCAGATGCTAAATTATCCTGACTGCATACATGAAATCATATCGGCAAATTTGATTACAACATCTACTTTATTGACTTTTTAGAATAATTCCTGTCAACGTATCTAGAAGCGTAAATAATTTTAAGATACGGAGACAGGAATTACTTAATTTTCTATCTAGTTAACGGACATTTTGCCACTCAGATGATGTATACGTATAATTGTGTGCTTTATGCAGTTTCATCTTCATTGTGTGGGTCATTTGTTATTTTTTCTAAAGATACCGTCTCAAATAATGATTTTTTCATCTTAAACTTTACCCACCAAGCAGCAAAAATAACGGTTATCCCTAAGAATATTAACGAATATTTATATATTTGTCTCGCTTCATCAGGATCTGGACTCATATTAAACATTACATAAATCATCCCTAACAGCCCTAATATCTGAAACGTTATACCAAATGGGGATTTAAATCCTCTTTTAACATCAGGATATTTAAATCTTAAAATCATAACATCTATATGAGCTATACAGTACGTCACTAACCAACAAAAACAACCAGCTAAAATAAGTATACCGACCGTTTCGCCATTGGCAGTTCCGGATAATACTAAAATCAGAAAAAGCGCACTTAAAAATACGACACCTACCCAAGGTGCTCCGAACCTATTCAAACTTCCAAAAACTTTAGGTAATTGACCTCGTTGTCCCATTCCATACAGCATTCGGGCAACTGAACCGATAATTGTATTCATTGTACTTGCTGTTGCAAAAATAGCAGCTACACCCATCCATATTTGTCCCGTTCTCCCTAACATGGCACTTGCAGCCTCAACGTGAGGAGATGCTGAATTTGCCAATATATCAAGCGATACAAACTTTATTGAAGCAAGTCCAAATAACATATTCGCAATAAATATAACGGTTAATCCGATTCCTATCGCTATAGGAATCGTAAAATTAGGTCTTTTAGTTTCTTCAGCCATTGGTGTGATAAATTCAATACCTATAAAAAGCCAAATAGCAAGTGCGGTTAATCCTAGAACACCCCACCCAGTCTCACTTGCCATATTCATTGAATACTGTACCGGTTCTCCCGGAAGTTCAATTCCAGAGATACCTAATATTCCAAGAATAACAGTTGATCCTATTAAGAGGGTTGTTAATGCTACTTGGAATGAACTAAACGCCTTTACTCCAAGCACGTTGATTAACGCAATAATCACTGTTATCGTAACTGATACAATTACGGGATCAAGTCCCGGCGCAAAAACATCAGTAAAAATGATTCCTGCAACAGCAGCTTCGGCAGCACCAGAAAAAATACTAACTAAAACATACCCGCTAATGACAGCAATTATTCCTACAAAAGGACCCATAGCAGGTAATGTATAATGATTGATCCCCCCAGCTACGGGCATAATACTCGATAGTTCTGTAAAGGAAGCATAAGCAAATACCATAAGAATTAATGCTGCTAACATGGCAAATATAAAGCCTGTTCCTCCTGCTCCAAATCCCTGTCCAAGCGAAACTAATGCGCTTGAACTGACAACAATGCCTACTCCAATAGCCGTTGCTCCCCATAAGCCTATTGTTCGTTTTAATTGGCTCATTTTGTACCTCCTGACTAAAATTATAAATCATCGACATAACAAACTTGACTTCAAGGCATAGCTTTTATTTCTTTATTATCTATTGAGTTCCAAAAGTATGAGAAGTGAATATCCCGACAGCATTTCCGAAAGATAAAATCTCACTAAATTGAAAGCGGTGTCATTTTGCTTAAAACAACATTAAGAAATAATTCTGATGATCATTAACTTATAAAACCTCCTCTTTTTTACTATACTATTGGAATAATTCCTTAATGATTCCTTATTTCAGATTGTATACATCTTTCTTATAATTGTCAATAAAAATTGTAATTTTTTAAATTTATTAAAAACTATTTAACGGCAATTTCAAAATTTTGGACAAGAAAACCTCGACAGTGGTGCATCGCACGAAAAAGCGGGGTTTCTTTTTGAGGTTAGTGCCGGATAAGTGGAGTGCCGAGGTTCAATACTGATTATATTGTTTTCATTCTAATTACCATTCATTTTTTTATAATCAACGATCGATCCCAAGCAGCATGCTGCTTGGGATCGATCAAGAGAAACGCTATTCATCGCCTTTAACACCATAAGATGGCGCTTTTACAGGGTTAAGTGCTCTAACTTTGTAATCTTCAGCTTGTGGCTTATAAATTTCCCATAAGTTCTTTAAGTCATTAAGTGGATCCTCACTATAATCCACTCGCAAATCCACATATGGAAATGGGACATCTTTATACACAAGGAGCGCAATGGAATGCTCTTGATCCAATTCTCCTCCCATCTCAAAACCGGTATCGATTGCTGAAATCAACCGTTCAGACAAGGAAAGATTGTTTTCTTGCAGAAATTTTTCTCCCATAGCCTGTGGGATATCCGGGTCTTTCAATAAATTTCCGATACTGGCGACATTATCTGAGCAAAATTCTCCCGATACACCCAGTGCTTTGTCACCGGTGAAAACGGCAGATTCACCGTTTTTATCAACGACCGCGAGCTGACGGTATTCTGGGTAATCACTTGCTTCTTTCATTGTCCGAATTGCTGCGTCCGCATTATATCCTTGTTCCATTGCTGTAAGACCAACAGTGGCAAGTCTTGGATCCGTTACATTCTGGGGAAGAATAACGCCCACATCGTTTTTCCCCCAAGCACATCTAGAGCCAACAGCTGGGCTGCTCGATGTTACAATGACTCCCAATGCTCCAGTTTCCGGACACCGGCCTGCAACGGAAAACGTATTCGTAGCTTCCATTCCACAATTCCCTCCATAGATTCAGTAGTAAAATTTATAAGATAATTGGTTATTCATCATCACTTATTACGGCTTCCACATCGATTTCCATCAACATTTCCGGTACCGCAAGACCATTTACAATCAAACCTGTACTGCACGGATAAACATCTTCAAAATGTTCAGCTATGACAGGATAAACCTTGCTTCTATCATCGCGACTGAGAAGATAAACAGTCATTTTGCAGATATCATTAACAGTACCGCCAGCTTCTTCAATTAATTGCTTAACACAGTGGCATGCATTATCCGCTTGCTTGGCTACATCACCTTTACCATGAAAATTGCCTTCAAAATCAAAACCGGTTTGACCTCGCAAGAAAATTCTGTTGCCAGCTTTTACGGCCATACTTAATTCATTATCGATGTGATGTTCAGGCTTCCCCAAATCACTAGGATAATAGTTTTTGGTTTTAAACGTTCTGATTCGTTCAATCTTCATTATTAAAATCTCCTTTTTATGTTATATTCGGACATTGTTTATTAGATTTCTATGAATCAAATAAGTAACAACTATGAACCTGTACGGTCCAGAGATAACAACAACAGTTGTTGTGCATCTTTAATTTGATTATTTAAGAGGAGAGTACGAATGCGTGTTGAAGAAATGACTTCGCCTTCATCGCAATGAATCGGTTCAAAAACCTCAACTGAAAAGTACTCTTTCAGTGTGTTTATATCTCCATTCCGATCCCTGCCGAACCGGAAATCAGGGCCTTCCCATATTTCTATTGGATTTAACTCTTTCAATTCATTTATAAACATATCTGTACCTCTTGATAAAAAAGCCGCATCAAAAGACGCTGTGATAACGTGATCCACACCTAATTTCTCCAGCTTTTTCAATTTCTCCGATAAAGGTGTAAGGAGTATTGCATGCTGAAAATAAACCTTAGGCGGAGGGTCGAATGTATATACAACCAACGGAACGTTATAAGCCTTCGCTTGCAAACGTGCATTTTTTATAAGCGTTTGATGACCGACATGCACGCCATCGAAAGCTCCAATGGTAACTAAGGATTCCGGCAATTGTAAGGTATCAGCACTATGGACTTTCATAAAACCACTCCCATCCTTTATCGGAAGAAAATTATTATTTACTTAGCATATTCTTTGCTGGAAAGGTTAGCACCTTTGCGCACCAATTCACGCTGTTTTTCCATATCAAAACTGTTATAAGCTGCCATATGCTGTGCAAACGGTGGACTTTGGGCAAACAGTTCAAACGTTGTACGATGGCCTGCATATGAAGAATTTAATAGATCACGAGCAAAATATAAGAGTTTTGCCCTTTCTTCTGGTGTCCATACTTCACCAGCATCTTCACCAACAGTATAATATTTGTCTATATACTCTTTCGTATCCGGATTTAACAGAGCTGCTGAGTCAGGCGTTATTGCCAATTGCCCACCTACCAGTTCGCGTGTTAAATGTTGCATAGCCGGAAAGTTTTGAATAGCATAAATACGACCTGTATAAAGCAGTGATTGATTTGGCATCATCAACCCACCTGGACTTTCTTCGGCGTTGCTGACGGCAGCCGTTAAATGGGCGTTAATTCCTTCACGATAGGTAATTAATTCTGAAAGCTTTTCTTTAACAGGCTGTATTTTCGTTAAGCCTGTTTGTTCTGCATTCAACAAAGCTGTACCGATTAAATAGTCCGCTCTGCGCAGAATCCGAAGTGTATAATTAAACGCTGAATAACGGTGCAGCGTGTTGCGGATATAACCGGCAGACTCCCGGGAACGATGGAATAATACATTATCCCAAGGAATGAGCACATCATCAAAAACTAATAGTGTATCAATTTCATCAAAATTGGTTGAAATAGGATAATCCGTTTCGTTTTTATCAACGCCAAAGGAACTGCGGCAAATATGCTTTAAACCAGGAGCACCCATGTCACAAATGAATCCGCAAGCAAATGGGGCCATGCTTTCTTCACTAGCTTGCCAATCAAGAATTGTTGGCTTAACAAATGCTTGGTGTGCATAAGCAGCTGCCGTTTCAAACTTAGCTCCTCTTACAACAATACCTTCATCATTTTCTTCCACTACATGAAGAAGCTTGCCGCCATCTTTTCCGCCAAAAAGTTTGCTCCGATCTCCTTTTGGATCCGTGTTAGCCGATACGTGAAATAAGTCTTCCCGTGCAACCCGGTCCACGTGATATTCTATATTTCTAGCAAATCTTGGATCAACATCATTCAATTGATCTTGTGCGTCATATAAAGACCACATCTCTCCGATGGTTTCATCACCCATACGGTAGACGACTCCACCTAAATCATCCAAAACCGTTTCAACATACGTACGAATCGCTTCTAAATCTTCTTTTGATGTGGGCAGCTTATATGCTCGGCAAATTTCTTCCCCATCCGGAAGTGTTGTTGTCATTTTATCTTTCAGTTCCGGTTTATGATTCAAATCATACATACGCGCCTTTGCGTCCACAATGGGCTTGAAAGAAGGATGTTCTGCAACATTCGTTATCTGTTCGCCATCAATGTACACTTCACGTCCATCATTAAGAGATTTTTTATATTCTTCGCCTGTCATCAAAGCCATTATTTTTCCTCCTTAGTATTTATAATTAACTTAAATATCATGTTTCTAGATATGGCCCCCGGCACTGTCAATCAAATAATGTCCTAAACGTTTAGCATTTTCCGTGTGTTGTTTAATAGCGCTTATAGCTTTTTCTTTATCGCCAGCTTCAAACGCTTCCACCAATGCAATATGATCATCAGCAAGACTGGTCAACTCATTGTGAGCCGTCTGATCATTGGCCAACAAAGCAGCACGTATGGCGCTGGCCATCACCTCTTCCGCTGTTACCTGACGATATGAGTTCAATAGCGTGGTGTTTTCGGCTATGGCTACTGTGAAATCATGAAAAGATTGGTTAGCCTCGGTGTATTGGTCAGCTGATAAAAATGAACCGTCGTTTTTCGGCAATGTGTCTTTCATGCGTTTTTTCAAATCATCAAGTTGCTGATCTGACAGATGACCCACCGTCTGCTCGACAGCAGCAATTTCCAAGGCTGATCGAGTATCCAGAGCCTCATTCAGTGTTTTGGTATCAAGTGGACTCACACGATAATGATCTTCTTCCATACGGTTAATAAGTCCATTTGATTCCAACCGTATCATTGCATAGTAAACGGCTTGACGTGGTACATCAAACTGATAAGCGAGATCATTAATGTTTAATGTTTGGTCTGGTTGAAAATTACGTTCAAGTACCATTTTGCGAATTTCCCTGAACACCCGTTCATCATTCGCATCTTGAAAATGTCCGAATTTACCACGGAAATAGGCCAGTGGCATCCCTTGTTCGGCTTGTGCATTCTGGACCTCCGCCAAAAATACAGAATGTGTTCCCCCTGTTACTTCTTCAGCCACACGGCATTCCAGATGTGCAAGTACATCGTTTAGTAAAGGCTCTCCCATTTCACCGTATGTGGTATCTACACCTTGGAATTTATCTGTATTGGCCCGCGCAAACTGTTTTGCCAATTCACTCTGATCTTCATGAAGAATGTTGACACCGAATTTTTTTGATTCAGAGATGGCATTACATGTTCCAGTCTGTTTATTAACACACACAATCAACATCGGTGGATCCATCGATAATGAAGCAACTGCACTCGCAGTAATACCAAAGTCCGTCTCATCTTTTCTGGTTGTAATAATTGTGACACCGCTTGCAAAATGCCCAATGACATCACGATATAGGTCACGATCTACAAATTGTTTTCCATTGGAATCAACTTCAGTAAATTCAGCACTCATGGAACCCTTCCTCCTTTTATTTAAGGATATTGTCTTTAAATGTTCCTTAATTACGATTCTAAATGGATTTCGAATATTTGTCAATATTGCAATACATTTTTTATTCACTATTAATTTATTTCAAACAATTAAACACGGTTATCATGTCAATCGTTATTATTAAGCAGTTGTTCGCCGGAAATTCCGGGATGTGTCATTTCATAAGGGTCTAAAATAAGGTCCAATTCCTCTTCATTCAAAACACCATATTTTAAACATAATTCACGGACTGATTGCCCATTATCTACTGCTTCTCTGGCTATACCGGCAGCCGTTTCATAACCGATATGAGGGTTAACAGCTGTAATGGTACCGACACTCTTTTCAACATAATCTTTTAATGTGACTTCATGAGCAGTAATTCCCGATAAACAGTAATCCGTAAATACTTGAAAGCCATTGTTCATCACACTGATTGATTGCAGCAGGTTAAAAACCAAAACAGGCTCCATAACATTTAATTCCAATTGCCCCGCTTCAGATGCTTGACAAATGGTATGATCATTCCCGATCACCTGAAATGCTACTTGATTTATAACTTCAGCCATCACAGGATTCACTTTTCCAGGCATAATCGACGAACCGGGTTGTCGTGACGGCAATGATATTTCACCTAATCCAGCCCGAGGACCGGAAGCCATAAGTCTTAAATCATTCGTTACTTTCGACATGTTCATCATGCAAACTTTTAATGCAGCCGAAACTTCCGTATACGCATCTGTATTTTGCGTAGCGTCCACAAGATGTTCAGCACCACTCAGAGGAAATCCACTTATATCTGCCAAGTTCCTTACAACACTTTCGATATAATCCGGATCAGCGTTCAACCCAGTTCCAACAGCTGTTGCACCCATGTTCACTTCATATAAATGTTGACGTGAATCTTGAATGCGTTTGATATCACGCTGCAGAGCCCGGCTATATGCTTGAAATTCTTGGCCAAGCCGAATTGGAACAGCATCTTGCAGGTGTGTTCGTCCCATTTTTATAACAGAATCAAATTCTTCCGCTTTCTTATTTAGCACCTCATGCATGGATGTCATAGTTTCCAACAATTGTTCCAAGAGGGACAATGCTGCAATGTGAATGGATGTTGGAAATACATCATTCGTTGATTGAGACATATTGACATGGCTGTTTGGACTTAAATAGTCATAATTCCCTTTTTCATTACCGAGTAACTCAAGTGTCCGATTAGCAATGACCTCATTTGCATTCATATTCAGTGACGTTCCTGCCCCACCCTGGATCGGGTCAACAAGAAACTGGTCATGCCATTTT
>NZ_BAAADM010000005.1:32050-93687 GCF_039522485.1 Lentibacillus halophilus
TGCCTTTGGACGGATCCAATCGTGACGCTTCCATATTTGCCAAGGCAGAAGCTTTTTTAACAATCGCTATCGCTTTAATTAATTCTTCATGAACATGATACCCTGTAATGGGAAAGTTTTCTGTTGCGCGCAATGTCTGAATGCCGTAGTATGCATCAACAGGCACTTCCTTTGATCCTAAAAAATCATACTCCAAACGTGCATCGATGTTAATGTTTGGTGTTGTCATACTAACCCTGCTTTCTCTGAATATTTCATGTCTGTCAATCTGTTTCCTCCCTCTATATAATTATTGAAATATCAGACTCTTATCCATTTTAATTTTTAAAAAATGAGAACGTTGTGCTACTAAGCACCGCATTGACCCAGAATGCCTTTAATAGCTTCCCGAGCCAGGCCAAGTCACTAAAGACCTGAAAAAAGCCCAGGAAGCAGTGTTTTCGTTAGATATATAAATTTAACATTTAATCAAACAACTTAATCCATATTAATCCAAACATTTTTAACTTCCGTATAATTCTGTAAGGCATAAGATCCCATTTCACGTCCAAATCCTGACTGTTTATACCCGCCAAACGGAGAAGCTGGATCGATGACACTATAACAATTCACCCATACTGATCCAGCCTTTAATTTACTTGCAACATAATGTGCATTTTTAAGATTCTCGGTCCACACACCAGCAGCAAGCCCATATGGTGAATCATTTGCCCGATTAATAATTTCATCTATATTATCATACGGCATTGCAACAACAACTGGTCCAAAAATTTCCTCTTGCGCAATCGACATTTTGTCTTCTACATCGGTGAAGACGGTTGGCTCAACAAAATAACCTTTATCAGTATGGTTCCCACCAGCTAAAATTTCGGCGCCTTCGTTCTTTCCTTTATCAAGATAACTAACGACGCGATCCTGTTGTTCTTTTGAAACAAGCGGTCCCATCTCCGTATCTCTATCTAATCCATTACCTTGCTTAACATTTTTAGCATAGGAAACAAGATCGGACACAACATTATCAAAGTTATTTTTCGGAATATAAACTCTTGATCCTGCGCTGCAAATTTCTCCTTGGTTAGCCATTATTCCTGAGAAAACACCTGGTGTTGCCTTTGATAAATCTGCATCGGGAAGGACAACGTTTGGAGATTTTCCTCCCAATTCCAAAGTAACTCGTTTCATTGTGTCAGCTGCTATTTTCATGATCCTTTTTCCAATAGCTGTGGACCCTGTAAACGCTATTTTATTAACCTCCGGATGTTTCACAAGTTCTTCGCCAGCAGACTCTCCGAAACCAGGAACAAAATTAACAACACCTGGAGGAAATCCTGCTTCTTCGATAAGTTCTGCAAGATACAGAACAGAGAGTGGTGTCTGTTCAGCTGGTTTCAATACAACGGTACACCCAGTAGCTAAGGCAGGCGCGATCTTCCAAGCCGCCATCATAGCAGGAAAATTCCACGGTATAATTTGTCCAGCCACGCCTACCGGTTCATGGTAAGTATAATTAAAATAGGAATTGGAAATAGGTATCGTTTGACCAAAAAGTTTTGTCGTCCATCCACCAAAATAACGGAACTGTTCAATCGCATTGGGAATGTCCACATAACGTGTTTCATTAATTGGTTTACCATTATCCAATGTATCTAGTTGAGCTATTTCATCAATATGCTCTTCCATGAGATCTGCCAATCGGAACATTAATTTTCCTCTTTCAGCTGCACTCATTTTTGGCCAGGCTCCTTCTTCAAAGGCTTTTCTGGCTGCATTTACGGCTTTATCTATATCCGATTGACCAGCCTCACTTACTTTAGCTAAAACATCTCCAGTAGCAGGGTCAAGCGTGTTGAAAGTTGATTTAGAGTCGGAATCAACAAATTCTCCATTTATATATAGTTTCTTCTTATCATTCAAAAACTTATTTACCTTAGGGTATAATTCAGTTGTTTTTGTTTCCATTATGTTTCCTCCTTTGTACTCATGTAAGTTGATAAACAAAAGTTAAAACTCTTGTTTATCAACTGTTAGTTGTAGCTGACACATTTTACTTTATTTTCTTTTCAAACGCTGTCAGAGCTTCATCTATAATATTAAAGATTTTATCTATATCTTCCTTATTTACGATTAATGGCGGTGCAATAGCGAGAATATTCACGCCTTTTTCAAAATCAGCTGTACGTAAAATTAAATTGCGTTTGAAGCATTCATCGTCAACAATACCAGCAGCACCTACCGAGTCATCAAACGGCGTATTTGTACTTGGATCTTGTTGTAATTCAAATCCGGCAAGCAAACCAAGCGCTCTTGTTTTTGTAACATGTGGGTGTTTATCCTCTAAATATTCAAAGCCTCTTTTCATTTCAACTTCCATATTCTTTGCATTTTGAACAAGGCCATCTCGTTCAAGAATCTCAAGATTTTTCAAACCTATGGCACATGCTGTCGGATGGCCGCTATACGTAAATCCATGCCCAAGAATCTTATCGTATTCCACCAAGGTATCTCTTATTTCTTGACTCATCAGGACGCCACCCAATTGTGTATACCCACTCGTAATGCCTTTTGCCAGGCTCATAAAATCAGGAACAACATCCCAGTTATCCACACCGAACATTTTTCCTGTTCGTCCGAATCCGCAAATAACCTCATCAGAAATGAGCAGCACGTTATGTTCATCACACAAATCTCTGACAGCTTTCAAATAACCGTCGGGTGAGATATGAATGCCACCTGCACCTTGAACAGGCTCGACTATGACAGCCGCAACATTTTCAGGACCTTCCTTTTCAATGATATCACGTATACTTCCTTCGTAATTTGGATCATTTCTATCCCCGGCCTCACAGTTTGTAAGATGGGCTTTCGCATTTAATATATTAGTGTCTTCTGATCCTGCGAAACTATGAAAGGCATCGATCCCTGTCGCTGTTCCGGCAGCTGAAGTTGCACCATGATAGCCATTTGAAACCGAAATAATTTTTCTCTTCTTATCTTGTCCCTTTAGGCTCCAATAGAATCTTGCCAGTTTAAAAGCGGTTTCATTTGCTTCGGAACCACCTGAAGTGAAATAAACAGCATTTAAATCCCCCGGAGCAAGAGATACGATTTTTTCAGCTAATCGAACAGCCCGTTCATTCGAAAAGCCATAGAAAGATGAACTATAAGCAATATTGGTCATTTGATCATAAGCAGCTTTAGCAAGTTCTTGATTGCCATGACCTAAATTAACATTCCAGAGCATTGATACGCCGTCAATGTAAGTATCTCCGTTTACATCTTTTACGTTCATACCATTGCCTTCAGCAAAAACCAGCTTTGGACCTTGCTCTACAAATGTTTTAGGTACAGTTGTTGGATGTATATAATATTTTTTATCCAGTTCAGCTATTTCTTGTTCTTTTGAAATTCCTTGTGAAAGATCACTCATTATAATAACCTCCTTGAGTTTTTGATTGGTTCAAGTGTACTCAATCATATGCAGTCTACCTTGGACTGACGATGAGTTTAAGGGAAACGTATACATAACAGCTTCTTTATAATCTCCCCCTTTCATTTTACAATTAACAAAATCAACTAATTTCTTTCCTGATTCACTCACGTTTAAGTGTCAGTATACCTATTAAGGAAAAAATCCTTAAATATTCCTTTATACAAATAAGTCTCAACGCCTTCATCCAATTGTCCGCACATCGTATAATTTGGTTATTCATTCACTGAACCACCATAATGTATCTTTAATGAAGGTTAAAGAACCTTTAAAGAAAAATTCTCTATTTTTAACTTTAATAAATATTTAAATTTTTGTCAACAGTATATAATCTTTTCTGAGACATTTATACATTACTTATATCTTCTTTATCGTCTATGGAATGTTCTTCAGTTGAATGCTGTCGATGGTTGGTTAGTTCATCCAACGGAACCGGCTGAAAAACAGGTCTTTTCATTACGTATTTCACCCATATATATGAGTAAATGACGGATAATCCCAGAAATATCAACGAATATTTGTAAACATCAGCGGCTTGACTTGGGTCTGATGAAATATTAAAAATAATGTAAATTAGCCCCACTATACCTATTATTTGGAATGTTACACCGAACGGTGATTTAAATCCTCTTTTTGCCGCCGGATACCTAAAACGCAAAATAATGACATTCAAATGTGCGATAATGTAGGCAATCATCCAACATAAACTACCCGCCAATATAAATGTGGTGATGGATGTTCCTTCAGTAAACCCGATTATTAGAAAAAACACAAACAGAAACGACATGAAAAGAATAGCTGCTGATGGAGTCCCCCATCGGTTAAGCTTTCCAAACACTTTAGGCATTTGACCTTCTCTACCCATGTCGTAAATCATTCGCGCAATAGCATTAATCAATGTGTTTAATGTGCTCGTTGTGGCCAGGACTGTAACAATTCCCATCCAGAAGTATCCTGTTTGGCCAAGAATGGCTTCTGCTGCAACGACATGCGGCGATCCTGATTCAGCCAGATTATCCAACGGAGCATATTTAATTGCCCCAAAACCAAAAAGAGTATGCGCTATGAAAATAATAACCAATCCCAACACCATGGATAATGGAATGAACATATTCGGTCTTTTTATTTCTTCAGCAAGCGGCGTTACAAATTCCACTCCTACAAAAAGCCAAAACGCAAGCGCTGTTAAACTTAACACACTCCAACCCATGGGGTTAAATTCAAGATTTGTTGAAACTGTTTCACCGGTCCCAGACCCAGTTATGGCAATGATTCCTAAAATAATAGTAGAAGAAATTAAGAAAGTTGTCAGAACTACTTGAATGGAACTGAAAACTTTTACTCCGAATAAATTTGTGAAGCCTAAGAGTGCCACCGCTAACAACGATATAATAAGTGGACTAACATTCAAGGAAAACACATCTGTGAACACATTACCGATAATAGCGGCCTCCGCGCTTCCGGAAAAAACAGTGACCAGCACATAGCCACTAATAACCGCAATATTTCCAACTAATGGCCCCATTGCGGGAAGTGTGTAATGATTGAGTCCGCCTGCACGGGGAACGATGCCCGATAGTTCAGAAAACGATAACGCTACAAAAAGATTCAATATGAGCGCAAGCCCAATTGCGATAATAAAACCGGATCCACCTAAGCCAAATCCTTCTCCCAGAGAGACCATGGCACTTGAACTAACGACAATTCCAACTGCTGTTGCAATACCTCCCCATAACCCCACCGTTCGTTTCATTTGTTTACTCATTAATCAGCCTCCTCGTTGCATTTCTTTATCTCCTGATTGTTGGGTAAATGTTAGGGTATTACTTGTTCTTGAAACTGCATAATACAAAAAGAACGACATAATGATTCCTACCAGCCAAGCTAAATCCAGTCCTTCGAATGCTTCGGAGATAGGCCCTTGATAAATTTCAGTATTTATAAAAGGGATTTGACATATTATCGTTACAATATAAACTGAAACGGTCTTTATGTTGATCTTTCCAAATATTCCATTTTTCTTCATTAATTCTCTAGGATCGTAATTGGTGTTTTTTAAGATGTAAAAATCAGTTAATGTAATGACGCTCCAAGGAATGATGAAGAACAAAATAAAGCCTAAATATACTTGGAAATTAGCCATGAAATTATTAGCTCCAAATAAAGAAGTCATCACCACCAATAAACCTATTACAGAAGATGTAATAGTCCTTAGCCTGATGGTAGTTTTGAAGTTAACAAAATTACTGACAATTGATAATGCAATAATCCCCGCACCATAAATGTTTAACGAATTAACCACTATTAGGCCGAGTGATAATAGAAAGGCTATAATAGGCCCGATACCAAACCCTAAATCTTTTATCTGTGACATGACTTCTCCATTAATCGTCATTGTTGCAATCGCTGCACCCAAAATCATTAACCATGTGGAGCTGATATAACTTCCCAAATAAGTATATAAAAATGTCTTTTTTGCGTTATCCGGATGCATATATCTTGAATGATCTGAAACATAAGGTCCATAGGTCAGCTGCCACGTGATTCCAGTGGAAACTACTAGTAAAAATTGAGCGAAAGAAAAACTTCCTTCATTTAATAACTTCATTGACAGTTGGCTAATAACAAGTATACTTAGGACGATAAATACAGCGGCAAAGAAAATGGTATATAATTTCATTGATCGTTCAATTATTCCTTGACCATATATAGCTAACAACACCATAGGAATTATACTGAAAATAATAACTAGATTAAGATTTATTCCTAATGTTTCATTAATACCCTGCCCTACTAATACGGTATTTACAGACCCATAGCCCAAGTACATAATAAATGCAATAACCATGGGAAGAATGACACCGAAATAGCCAAACTGCACCCTACTTTGTATCATTTGTGGCGTACCTGTCTTTGGACCCTGTGCAGAGTGTGCGGCCATGATGCCCGCTCCAACTCCATTTCCAAGAATTAATGCAAGACTTCCCCACCAAAAATTTAAGCCTACAATAATTGCCAATGCACCAGTTACAAGCGTTGTTGAGACCGTGCTAGCAGCAAACCAAGTGAAAAAGAATTGCTTTGGACTGCCCTCTCTTTGCTCCAATGGTATATACTCATAACTTTTACTTTCAATTGATGTATTCGTATTGCCCGAAATTGTAAACGCCTCCATTTATCGGATACCTTTTAGCTATATCTCTTGATTTCCATTCGAACGGTCTTAATTAGCATGAAATAATTGCGAACCGGAATTATACGAGAGTCCCCCTTTGTTTCTATTAGAAAAGCGTTATGTTTTCCTAATAAATGAACAAAACGAAGGGGGGTTATTACACTGGTATGTTTTGTTCTACTATCTAACTTCTTGCCGTACTAGACTTTTCCAAAATACCGATTGAATTTTGATAACGTCGTCGATCGCTTCTTGCTGATTCGGGTAGACTTTATCAGGATAACCGTTTTCTCCTGGCGCAAATGGGTCTTCAACGTCGCTTCTCTTTTCTTTCAACGCTTCTATCACCCTGAGTGTGCAAAATGGAACATATCCATTACTGTATCCGCCTTCATGACATACAGCCAATTTTCCACCACACACATTTTCAGCAATCGTTTTCATTTTAGTAGTCATTTTTCCAAACCCTTCTGCTGTAACGGTCATCCGGCCCAAAGGATCAAACATACTTGGATCTTGTCCAGCGGCGACGAGTATTAACTCCGGTTGGAACTCCTCTGCCAATGGTTGAACAATAGAATCTAAAACCGTTAAGTAACCGGCATTTCCTGTTCCTGGCGGTAAAGGTATGTTAACGTTGTACCCTTCTCCTTCTTCTTCGCCAATATTTTCTGCATAACCGGAGCCTTCTGGGAAACTTAAATGCTGGTGTATGGAGACATATAATGTGCTCGGATCGTTATAAAATGCTTTTTCAATACCATTTCCGTGATGCACATCCCAATCTAAAACCAATACTCTATTTAACCCATAGTGTTTTCTGGCATACTTTGCAGCGATAGCTACATTGTTAAAAATACAAAAACCCATACCGAAGTCGGCTTCTGCATGATGACCAGGCGGCCTGGTAAGCGCATACACATTTTCCGTACGTCCTTCCATTACCGCATCAACTGCCGTCATCGCACCTCCTGCGGAAAGCAATGCAATTTCATACGAACCTTTGCCTACAATGGCGTGATCCCCTGCATCGCCACCTGTTGTATCGCTTAAATGATGCACTTTATCGATGTATGCACCTGTGTGACAGGATTCTATGTCGCTTCTGGTTGCAGAACGCGGACGTAGGTTCACCAATTCATCCATAAATCTGGATCTTTCCAATAAATTATTCACTCTGCGTTTTGTCGATGGAGCTTCAATAAACTCATCCTTTTCCAAATATCCGCCTGACGCTAAATAAAGTGTGCCGCTTCCTGTATCATGCCAAAAATAGCTTTCGTCAAAAATATAACCCGTTTTCAACCTTCCACCTCCATATACTTCTTCCTCTTCACATATTACGATTCTTCATGACATTAATCAACGACGTAGGTTGTTATCTCCTTTCTATATGCCCATTAACGGAAAATATCCTTATTTATTCTGTTATCAGCATTATACAGCGGAGAAGTGTAACTTTCAATATTATTTCTACTATTTTTTTAATTTGAAAGATAGCGTCAAATGTGTAAAGTTATTTACACCAAATCAATAGTTGGAGCGTAACTAAAAAAGGAGATCCTTGTTCTATGACTATTATGCGTCAACTGTATTCATAGAAAGGAAATCTCCCCAATAAACCATCATTTTAATGCATATTTAATCGAAACACTGATTCAAAAATAAGGTAAGAAAAGAATTATTATTACTTGAAACATAACGATATTATTGCGATTGATTAATCGTCTGGCTGTCATACCCGACCTTATTTTGCGAATCTCTCATACTGATAATTACCATAAGAATCAGTGACGTGATCGCTCCCAAAGGGCCTCCGATAAAAGGAGTGGGCATAGGAACAATCTGTGCGATAACCGTCACCGCAAAACCGCCAATCATGCCTGCAAGCGCACCCTGGGATGTGGCTTTTTCCCACCATAAACCAAGGACGAGCGGAACCAAAAATGCTCCGATCATCAAGGATTGCGCCAAGGCCATTACGAGCAAAATCAAATCAGGTGGATTCAACGTTACTAAAACAGCAATAACACCAATGATCACCGCGACAATTCGATTGACAAAAACAACAACATCACTAGACAAATGTTTCCCTGCAATAATACTGTAAATATCATTCGTAATAGCCGAGGTAGCATTGAGCAGCATCGCATCGGTTGAGGACATAGCAGCCGCTAAAACAGCAGCTACAAAAATTCCAGCTACAATTGTTGGAAGCAAGTCAAGTGTATGGAAATACCCCATATCCGGGTTATCCAAATTCGGAAAATTAGCTATTATATAAACCCCAACAATCAAAAGGACAAAATAAAATATACTCAAGTATGTTGTAGCTAATGCAGAAGTCGTTTGTGCTGATTTGTTAGATTTTGAAAACATGTACATGAGATAGACATACGGAGCACTCATGGCTCCCAACGTCATCATGATAAAACAACTGATTGCATATAACAGCCCTTCTTCACCTTTTAAATCAAATACTAATGGCTTATTCTGAAGAGCTTGTGCCGTGGAGCTGCCCCAAGGTTCTGCATTCAACACAACGATAGCTACGGTAATCATTGACACCGCCATCATTATAAACTGTATAAAACTCGCCATGATGGATGAGTGGCTGCCTCCCATGACCACATACGTAATGAAAACAGCACCGATGACAAGAACTCCTATCCAATAATCGATTCCTAATACATATTGTACCGCATATGCTCCGCCCTGTAATTGCGCTAGTATATAAACAAACATGGCGACAATCGTGACAATCGCACTTACAAAACGAACTTTCTTATTATAGCGCATCTCAAAAAATTGCGAAAAACTAAGGGCACCATAACTTCTAAATTTAGGAGCAATAAATATAGTGGCCAATGCAAACCCTATGATAACACCTGCATTTTGCCATAAACCAAATGCTACTCCGAAAGCGTACATGGCTCCCAACGTTCCAAGAAAGCTCGACGTACTGGCATACGTAGACGCTAGTGCGCCACCTCCAAGTCGTGGTCCCATACTTCTATCTGCAACCAAAAAATTTTCCCCATCTTTTGATGCTTTGTTTCTGTAAAGAAAACCAATGAAAATCATGGCTGCTAAATAAAGAATAACAATGACTATAATTGAATTCATCTGTGATCCCCCTGCATAAAAATACTTTTTTAATCAACGAGACTATCTTTTTTAAGTTTTAACTTTATGGATTAAAATCCATACAGTAGGGATAACACTTAAATATAAAACCCATAGCACAAATACATTAAGAGGTAAATGAAACACAGTTATACTGGATCCTGCAAGAAATGGAACCACCAACATCAGTATATCCAAGATAAGGATAATCATCAGCGCTTTTAAAGGTCTCATCGTTCAACAACACCTCACTTTCAATCTCTTTTACTAATATTCGTCTGTTAGCTGAATTCGTTCCAAAATCGGTTTTTAGTATCCAACACAAATGTAAACGCATACATAACAATGTTTTTAAAATATCTGTTCCCCAGTCTCCCTCCTTTTTAAAGGCCCAAATTCATTAAAGACATTATCCTTAAATGTTCTTAAAAAAAGTATACATTCCCTCATTAAGACTGTCAATAATATTTTGATTATTTTAAACTTATATATTCATTGATTTATAGACTGGCATGTCTCTCACAGGATTCTATATATTTTTCTGGGTCGTCCTTTGGAAGTCGGCACTTCTTCTCCCGCTATCTCAGCAAGACCTTCATTTAAAAGACCATTTAATATCCGTCTGGCATTGCGTTGCGTCATGTTTAACCACGTGGCAAGCTGAGACGCCGTTACACTTTGTTCTTTGCTTTGTTTCTGAACAGAAATGATTTTATTATAAGAAGACACGGACACACCACTTTTCTTCAATTTTTCCATCACCTTTGGGTCATCGGTGTGAAAACTGAAAGAAATGGATTGATTTTTTTCCAAGGGGCCTTCCACCGTATTTGTTTCATCTCCCAAAAAAATACACGATGCCTGATGATCTTCTGCGTATTGCAGGGCTAACGCCGCTTTATGATTAGCATGACTTGCTGTATCGCCGTACCCGATGCCAATAAAGACCATGGCATGTGTTATGTCAGTAATAGTTTGAAGAAGAGGACGCCCCATTTTTCCAGGGTTTTGAAAACTTTCCCTAGTTGAAAAGATGATAAATTGATTCATGTTCACAGCATAATAAATTCCGGATACCGATTCGGAATAATTCAGTATTTCTTTTTTTATCCTCAGGTTTAACCGATAAGCGTCGTAACTATCAACATCAATTTGAGAAGACCAATACTCCCGATCGTCTGCTAAGCTTATGTACATAATAGCGATTTGTGACTTTTTAAATTGCTGTGTTTGAAAGTGTAACGAAGCAGACGTTAATGTTTCCTTAATTGTTTGTTTGGATGGTGTGATTCTAAAGACAGGAATCTTTTTTTCTGTTAATGAATCATAAACGGATTTGATACTTGTAACACAACTGTTCACATCATCATTGTTATACAGATTTTCGTGAAAACGAATGATGTCATTGATTCCTCTCACGTCGTGGGATAATTCTTTGATAAAAATTTGATTGGTTGGAAGGTTTAATTCTTCATATACACTTGTTACCGAGTCCTTAGTGATGGTATCAAAGCTAACGTTTTCCAGAGGCATTTTATGGTGATAACTCATTTCAAGCATCGTCTGCTTAAGACTCGAATAATCAAGTTTTAAATAAAAGGAAAGACGGCTTGTGCCATGATTTACAGCATGCAAATAAGGAACAATCCCTGTAAACACCCAAATGTCAACCGTATGTTCATATCGTCTTATTATATCAACTGTCTCTTGACTATGTTGATAAGGAAGTGGAATGATGATTAACCCATCTTCTGATTCAGACAGATGACTGACTCGTTTCACCGAGTTATCAGCTCCCACTATACCAGCCCGTACTTTCATAACTGTTCCCCCTGGATTAGCGTACCTTTCATGCAACACATTTAAGTGTCGATACGAATCCGATATATTTGTCTTGGACGTCCTGCCTGCGCTGTTTCTTTCCCAATAATTTCTGCCAGATCATGGTTCACTAAACTATTCAAAATACGCCGGGCATTACGTTCGGTCATTTTTAACCATTCCGATACAATCAAAGCTGTTAAACTGTGGTTACCACTGTTTCTTTGCACGGATAACATTTTTTTATATGTCATGATACTAACACCAGCATTTTCCAACTTTTCGTTCATTTCCTGATCATCGGTACGATACCCATACGTAATACTTTCCCTCTCTTGCAAAGGCCCTTCTATCGTTCCATTATGATCAACCAGAAAAGCACAGAATTCATCATAGTTTTGTGCATGATAGACTGCTAAACGAGCATTGGCTTCAGCCGTTAATGCTGTATCTCCGTAGCCTATTCCTATATGGGAAGGATGATCGGTTATCAAAGCGAGTCGCTCCAAAAGCGTATAATCTTCGGACACGTGTTGTTCGATTGACCCTCTCGTTGAAAAAACGATAAATTCTCCAATTCCCAATGAGACAAACGAGCCGGTAATCGCTTCTGCGTAATCAACAATGGCCGATTGAAGCTGCAAATTTAAACGATGAGAATCATAAGATATAATATGTTTGTCTTGGCCACTATCCATATTTCCCGTTCTTACAAGCATGACCGCAATTTGCGAATGTTTAAATTGCATGGTTTCCCACCGTTGAAGAGACGTTTCTATCGTCGAGCGTATATTTGATTTTGTCGGTGTCACCCGATAGACCGGTATATTCTGTTTTTTTAGTTCTTCATAAACATAACGTAAACAAGTCATACAAACATTTACTTTGTTTTCATTATATAATTGTTGATGAAAGTTTAAAACTTCATCCAAATTTGTATATCCTGGGTATTCGTGAAAAAATATATCATTAACAGAAAGGTGCAAGTCATCATACGCCTCATAAACATCACGCTGTCTTATCATATCAATGCTTACACGGCTAATGTCGTGATGATCATGATAGTGCATTTTAGCCAGTACACTCGTCAAGCTTGTGCCATTTAATTCGAGGTAGAAAAAAGGTTGTTGGACGCTACTTTTTTTTGCATGGGAATAAGGGGTTAATCCTGAAAACAACCACATATCAACCATGTATTGATTCTTTTCCACAATCTCTACGGTTTCTTCCGCCGTTGTGTACGTGAATAATGACGGTTCGATGCTTTCTTCAAATTCTTTCAATATATTCATGATGACATTCGCGGTATCTTCCGGGCCAACTATGCCAGCTTTGACTTTCGCCATAGGTTCACTTTCCTTTCCGGCTAGTATTTTATAATTGCCTTTATATGCGTTACATACGTATTTTCATACAGGTGATACGTCTTAATCGCACAATAACCGGAAAGCCGTGATGTCGTAATGTTTTGAGTTCGGCATGTGCTTAAATCAAGGTGTGAAAATAGGCAGGGACAGGCATACAAAATTATGTCATTATATATTAAATCTGAATGCCTGTTTTTTCAAGAATAACTGCACGTTTACGTAACAGAAGATCTTAGAAACCGCCCATTTCACTACAATAAGAAACAGTCTATTATTGTTTGTAAAGTGCCTTTTGATCAATCTCTTTTTTAATCAATCGTTCAAAGTCCTCATATGGTAATGTCTTCGAATCGTTCTCTCCATATCGACGCACGTTTACGGCGTCATTATCGATTTCATTATCCCCTATCACTAATGAAAATGGAACTTTTTGCGTCTGCGCTTCTCTGATCTTATAACCAATCTTCTCATCACGTTCATCAACTGCAACGCGAACACCTTGGTATCGCAATTGATCAGCAACTTTTGACGCATAATCCAAATGAGCCTGAGGGGCGACCGGAATGACTTTTACCTGAACAGGTGCCAGCCATGTCGGGAATGCTCCCTTGTATTCCTCAATCAAAAATGCCACAAAACGTTCCATGGTGGATACAACACCGCGATGAATGACAACGGGGCGATGTTGGTTGCCGTCTTCCCCGATATAAGTCAAGTCAAACCGTTCCGGCAACTGGTAATCCAGTTGAACGGTGGACAGGGTTTCATCTTTGCCCAGCGCTGTTTTTACTTGCACATCAAGTTTCGGTCCATAAAAAGCGGCCTCTCCTACTGCTTCGATATAGTCAACATTCATTTCTTCCATCGTTTCCTTAAGCATGGCTTGTGCTTTATCCCACATGTCATCGTTGTCAATATATTTCTCTTTATCTTCTGGATCGCGATAGGATAGGCGGAAATAGTAATCATTAATTCCAAAATCATTGTATACTTTTTGCATAAGCTCTACTACCCGAACAAATTCATCCTTCAGTTGATCGGGACGGGCAAAGATATGTGCGTCATTCAGAGTCATAGCACGAACCCGCTGCAGCCCGGCCAGTGCGCCGGACATTTCATAGCGGTGCATGGTGCCAAGTTCGGCAATTCGCAGTGGAAGATTACGATAACTCCAAAGTTGATTTTTGTAAACCATCATGTGATGCGGGCAGTTCATCGGTCGCAACACCAAATCTTCGTTATCCATTTCCATTGCCGGGAACATATCGTCCTGGTAATGATCCCAATGACCGCTTGTTTTGTAAAGGTCGACACTGCCAAGTACCGGAGTATACACATGATCATAGCCCAAGCGTTCTTCCAGATCAACAATGTATCGTTCAATCGTGCGACGAATGGTCGCTCCTTTTGGCAGCCACAGCGGCAGGCCTTGTCCGACTTTTTGAGAAACGTCAAATATTTCTAGTTCCTTGCCAAGCTTGCGGTGATCGCGTTCTTTTCGTTCTTCTAGAATACGCAGATGCTCGTCAAGTTGCCCCTTCTTTTCAAAGGCGGTGCCATAAATGCGCTGCAGCTGTTTGTTATTGCTGTCCCCACGCCAATAAGCCCCGGATACACTCAACAGCTTGAATGCTTTTATTTTGCTTGTGGATGGAACATGAACACCGCGACACAGGTCAAAAAACTCTCCCTGTTGATAAATGGTTACCTGTTCATCTTCCGGAATATCGTCAATAAGCTCTATTTTTAATTCATCGCCAATCTTCCGAAACATTTCCTTAGCCTCGTTGCGTGTAACTTCCACACGTTCTATTTCCAAGCTTTCGTCGATAATCTTTTTCATTTCTTTTTCAATCTTAGGCAAGTCTTCCGGCGTCACAGAATGGTCCATATCCATATCGTAGTAAAAACCTTCTTCAATCACCGGTCCGACACCGAAGTTAACATTGCCGTACAGTCTAGTGACAGCCTGTGCCAACAGATGTGCAGTAGAGTGGCGCAAGATGTCCACTCCTTCTCTATCCCCATAGGTAACAATCGCAATTGTGCCACCATGGGGCAATTCCCGCCGGAGATCCATTAACGTATCGTCCAATTTAATGGCAAGGGCTTGTTTTTTCAATCCCGGTGAAATAGAAGCGGCGATATCCTCTCCTGTTGTCCCTGCCGGAAACGGTTTTGTCGTTCCGTCCGGAAACGTAATCATTACTTGTTCCATCGTTCATACTCCTTCCATTTCTCATGAGTATCATGCATCACACGTAAAAAAGCACCCGTCCCTCTGCATCATTGAAGCAAAGGGACGAGCGCTCACGTCACGTGGTTCCACCCTATTTTCCGCAATAAATATTACGGCTCATTGATCATTAACGCAGATCACACGCTGCTGTTTACTGCATAGGTTCCACAACAGAGTTCAAAGGGGGTGATCATTTATCCGGTCAGTGGAAGCTTCCAGCCAATGACCTCCTTCTCTTTGCTGCCGGAGGCAAATGATCGTGTCCTTATCGTCACTTTTTATTGGGGGTAACATCATTATTGATTATATTATAGCGTCCATTCCGGCTTAAATCAAGTTCTATATTATGTTTACGTTAATGAATATGGAAATGGAAAACGGCTCATTGGTTGAAATTTGACCCGCTCCTGAAAGATATTAATAATGGACATTGTTTTGGCATCCGACGGGCTGTCTCCGTAGATATTGATCGTATCGGGACACATGGCAATGAGTGGCGCCAGATTCCATTCATTTTCATCAAGACCGACCATATAAAGCGGCTTCTTTTGCATGATAGTCCGTAATTCCATCGTTGAAAACCGTTTTCCTTCCGGCTTGTAAAATGAAAATGGCTCACCCTGGAGAACGTGGACTTCATGGTACATTGAATGGCATTTTCCGATATGGTGACGCAGCATGTCAATAAACGCTTGGTGATCTTCTTCACGTTTAAATTCATCTATGGCAAGTCCCACATAATCAGCCAACTGATCTTTAAACATTTTTGATTGAAAGTTGACAATGGAATCAAAGTGAACCGCTCCGGAGTTTTTAATGTTGGCAAAAAAAAGCGCATAAAGCAGTCGACATGGATCCTTGTTATTTCTTATGATCTGATCATCGTCAATATCTCCCGTGACAATACGGTAGGACAAATCCATGATACGTTCGGTTTCATCCATATCTGTATAATAATAATAATCTTTGATGATGCCGTTGAGCATAGCCGTCAGCCGGTGCGATACAAACACACCGACCATTGCCTCGGCGATTGTTTCCATCAGATCACTGCCGGGAACTTGATAATCCAGCTGTAAATGATTCCCCCATTCCCTATTGTTTTTCCAGTGAAGTTCAATCTTTTTGTTGATTTGAAAAAGATACTCACAAAAACGGATGGCTTCTTTATCCGATTCAAAATACACTTCAAGCAAATACATCACCCTCATCCAAGACCAAACTGTTACATTATATGGACATCACTACAGAATCATGTATAATCCATGAAAACTAGTAACGAGTATTGTCCAAATGATCAAGGAGGGGTTGTAAAGGCGTGTTATTGATCACGTCGGTTTTTACCGGCAAGTTTGACGTCCATACTAACCTGCTTAATCCGTTCGATAATCCGTCCCGCTTTCACCGTTTCATTGCCGCCGCGGTTCGTCGTTTCCATTTGTTGTTCAAGCTGACTCAAACTGTAGTTGGAGGTAAAAAACACGGGTTTATTTTCCATCATTCGGTATTGCAGAATCGAGCCTAGTATTTCATCCCGGAACCAGGGTGACTGAGTTTCAGCTCCGATATCATCAAGCATGAGCACATCAGCCTCTTTAAAGTAGCTGATTTTTTCATTGATTGAGTCATCTTTAATAGAGCTTTTCATTTCCCGTACCAATTCAGGCATATAAATGAGCATGGATGATAAGTTATACTCTTTCAACGCGTTAGCTAGTGCCCCCATCATATATGTTTTACCAACCCCGAATGCGCCGTGAAAATAAATGCCCTTTGCCGGCAATTCATCGCTGATTTTATTAAGAAATAGAAGCAACTGACGAATACCTTCTCCGCGCTCCGCATCATGGTCAATATCACTTATCGTCGCGTTCAATATTTCTTTTGGCATGTACAGACTTTGAATTAAGCGTTGCTGTTCCCACTGTTTTTCCATATCGATCCTATTATGACATTTTTCATATACTAGATTGATGTCACCGTTTTCCGCTTGAAGAACCGGGGAATACCCTTGCAGCATGTTCACACACTGCCCAAATGAAGCACATTTGTCACACTGCTTGGACTGTGTCTTATATTCATGAAGCTTAATAAGATGTTTATCCACTGCCTGCTGTGTGAGCTGGGAGTTTTGTGACAAAAATGTCTGTATCTCCGGGTTATTGAGCACTTCCTCCCGCACACGCTGATAATTTTCCTTAAAGTTTTTATTTTGCTGCATCCATTTTTTTAGTTCGGATTGTACTGGCTTCATGTGAATCATCCTTATGATTGACTATTCCTTTTTCCGGAAAACTTTTTCAACAGCTGCTCTGTTTCATGCCACTCGTCGTCAGAAGTGGTATGCTGCTGGACAGTTTCCGATCCGGTATCTTGCTGTTTCTTTTTCCTTTCGGTGAACCAGTCGGGGACCACATCATTGGATGTTGATTTCCGCCCGGATTTTTTTCTGTTCTTACGTTCCTGATGTTGCATTTTTTCATGTTTTGCAAAGCGCATGGCTTCTTTTGCTGTCTGCAAATTCGCACGTGACCAGTGGCTGGCGATCGTTTCCATATAGGCTTTGGACAATTTCATGTTGGATTGAAGCAATACATAATGGATTAATACATTCATGACCGGAGACGGCAATCCTTGAGTTGTCATCACCTCCCGGATCACTTTCAGATCTTGACTAGAGGCCTGACCCCCATTAGATAAATCCTCAAGAAGCTGTTTCGGCGTTATCCGTTCCAATTCCGCAATTAACTGATCCTCTTTTGTTTCAAATTGTTGTACCGTTTCAGCGGAGGTGGTGTCCGGTTGTTTTTCCGTCAGCCTGACAGTTCCCTGATGATTTTTGAACAAATCATGGCATGCGTCTTTGAATTCGCTGCGATTAAGTTTGTTGTCTTCAGTCAGCGCCCATAGCACAGCTTTTTCCACCTCATAGTCCGGTAAATCATACACACTCATCATTTGTGCAATCAATTGCCGGTTCGACTGGGTCAACACTTGATCTTTCGGAATCATACGTTGTTGCAGCATTTGTTCCATCCATGAAAAGTCCGGTTCTCCAACCCAATCAGATGACTCTTCATTTAACGCGTCCGGTTCCGATCCCTGCGTCTTACTGTCCGGAGTAATGGTTTGAAAAACATCGTGAAACGAAGCTGTCATATTAACACCCTTATTATTATACGGACGTTTGACATAATGATCTTTCAACTTGTCAAATTTGGCTTGTCCGATGTGATGATACAAGAGTTGCGCAAGCATATCATCTGCAAAAAATCGGGACGGAGCAAACGGTGGGTGTAGCTCATACGTATACGTGTTATAGTCGTCCATCTGTTCCTGGAATGTTTTTAATAAACCAATTCCTTCTAGTTTTAATCTTGCCCGGTAAAGGTCATCCAGCGGCATATTCATATAATTCATCAATGTATGATGCGTCTGCACTGTTGAATCCAGATGCATTTCGATGTCATTTAACAGCGTCATATATAATGCCATTGCCCTGATGCCGATAAGCGGCTGGTATAAATGGGTCAGTGCATTTGAAAAATCGGCCGGCAATTCTTTCTCGAGTATCACCCGATACCCATCAATGGGTACTATTTTTCCAATATCATACATGGCACAAACCCTTTCCCTATATTAACCGTATTCCCTGTTGTTATTGATTATTTTGTTCTCTGTCCGTTTTGATAAGATCTTTTAATTCGTCCAAAAAAACAGAGATATCCTTAAATTGTCTGTAAACGGAAGCAAAGCGAACATATGCCACTTCATCAATGGTTGAGAGCTGCGTCATAACCATTTCACCCACTTCATTGCTTTCCACTTCTGAAATGCCTTCGTCGCGCAGTTCTTTTTCAACTTCCAGGGCTATTTCTTCAATGGATTCAAGCGGAACCGGTCGTTTTTCGCATGCTTTAATAAGCCCACGTATCACTTTTTCACGGCTGTATTCCTGTCTGGTGCCATCCTTTTTCACAATAATAAGCGGTACCTCTTCAATACGCTCAAACGTGGTAAACCGATATCCGCACCGTTCACATTCCCTACGCCGTCGAATGGACTGTCCTTCTTCAATTGGCCTTGAATCCAACACTTTTGTATTTTTGTTCTGGCAGTTTGAGCATCGCATGTTGTTTGACTCCTATCATCGTTGAGCAGACTGCTACGAACCTTCATAAGCAGTCACATTCGTTTCGTATAACACCATTCAAATATATATTATGATCAATTGTTTTGATTCTCTATTATATTACTATATTATAACATGATGATCATGGTTGAAGTAAATAAAGTGAAACGTCGTTTTTTATTTCACACTGATTATTGATCCAATAAAAAAGATTGACACGCTCTTTCATAAAAGCAGTCAATCTACTATGAAGTCCATTATCAGCGGCTAACTTCCATTTGATCATGACAAATGTGGCTTCCGACATGTCTGGCAAGGTCCGTCACCCGTCTGGAATAACCCCATTCATTATCATACCAAGCCAATATTTTTATTTTACGGTCATCCATAATCATGGTTGACAAACCATCAATGATGGCAGAATACTCCGTCGTCGTGTAATCAATGGAAACGAGTGGTTCATCGCTGTATTGGATAATGCCATTCATTCCATTCTTCGAGGCGTTCCGGAACAAATCATTAACCATTTCTTCTGAGACGGATTCTTCCACATCCATAACCAAATCAACAAGTGATACGTTTGGTGTTGGAACCCGCAGTGCTGAGCCGTGGATTTTCCCATTTAAATGCGGCATGACGTCTCCAAGTGCTTTCGCTGCACCAGTGGATGTCGGTATAATTGATTGTGTGCAACCACGGGCACGGCGCAAGTCCTTGTGAGGGTTATCCAGATTCTTTTGATCGTTCGTGAATGAATGAACCGTCGTCATAAGCCCATTGATAATGGTTAAGTTTTCATCCAGAACCTTGACAACTGGAGCAAGACAGTTCGTTGTACACGATGCGTTGGAAATAACATCATCGGTTTCAGGGTCATACATATCATCATTAACACCCATAACAATGGTTTTATCAATGTCTTTCCCAGGCGCAGTAATAACAACTTTTTGTGCACCTGCTTGAATGTGACGGCCTGCGTCTTCTTTTGTTTTAAATTTGCCCGTCGCTTCGATCACAATATCAATATTATAATCGTTCCATGGGAGTTTTTCAGGTTCACGCGAATGGACGATAGCGATGTCTTTTCCGTCTATCTCAAGGCTGTCGTCAAGCGCTTTCACTTCCCTGCCAAAAATACCATGAACGCTGTCATATTTAATAAGATGTGCTAACGTTTCAGGAGGGTAGTTTGCATTTATTGCCACAACCTCTAATTTATCATCCGTTACCGCTTGACGGAAAACCATTCGTCCGATGCGGCCAAAACCATTAATTGCAATCCGGGTCTTATTCATGTACGATCCTCCTATTATGTTATACTTATCAGTGCTTTATATTAAATAGTATAACATAATTAAGGGTGAATGTGACAACTTTTTTCGAATTCATTTACATGGATTATATGATTTCCCATGATTGAAGCAATGCTTCCATCTGCTCGAAGGATGCTTGTTTCGTTTTGTTATTATCAATAACAGCATCGGCCAACGCTGCTTTTTCGCTGACCGGCATTTGGGAATGTATTCGCTGATACGCCTCTTTTTCAGAATAACCGTCACGTTCCATAAGACGGTTTAATTGTACGTGCTCATCAACATAGACAACAACGGTCTTATCCACATAATGAGTCAATTTGCTTTCAAACAACAATGGGATATCCAAAACAACACATGTTGCCCCCGATGCGATTTCAACATCTCTTTTTTCAAGCATTTTTTCTCGTACAGCGGGATGCACCATACGATTTAACTGTTGGCGTTTTTCTTCATCAGCAAAAACAATCGCGCCTAATTCGTCGCGGTTAATGGTTTGGTCTTTCCGGAGAATTCTCTCCCCGAATGTTTCCACAATCTGATCATACGCTTTTTCTCCAGGCATCACAACATCTCTGGATAATTTATCTGCATCAATAACTGGAATACCGAAATCGTCAAACATTAACGAAACAGTGCTCTTGCCACTGGCAATACTACCGGTAAGTCCGACTGTCAACGTCATTTGTAAGCCCCTCATTTCATTTTTTGGCAGGAAACACAAACGTGTGTCCCGCGGTCACCGATTTTCATTTTGACGATTGCCCTGCCGCACATTTTGCAAGGGTCACCATCCCGGCCATATACAAACAAACGCTGTTGAAACATTCCTATATCCCCCTGTGAATTAACATAGGAGCGAATAGTCGTTCCACCTTGATCAACAGCCTCCCGCAATGTTGCTATAGACGCTTCCCAGATGGCTTTTGATTCCTTTTTCTTTAGTTTGTTCGCTTTATGCAACGGGTGGATATTGGCTTTAAACAATGTTTCATCAACATAAATATTGCCGAGACCGGCAACAACCGTTTGATCCAACAATACCGTTTTTACAACTCTTTCCGTTTTTTTCAGCCGCTGATACAGATATTCCGGTGTGAATGTTGCATCGAACGGATCCGGCCCCAATTGGTTCAGCGGCTTATGGCCCCATTCATCCCCTTTAGCAAATAGATGCATCGTTCCAAATTTGCGCACGTCGTTATAACGCAGCTCCTCCCCATTGTTAAACGCAAAAATGACATGGGTATGCTTGGGAACCGGTTTATGTGCAGGGTGAACACCGAATTTGCCTTCCATCCGCAAATGGGAGACTAGCACCACATCGTCCAGCTGAAATAGAAGAAATTTACCTTTCCGGGTGATATCCCGGATGGTCTGCCCAATGAGCTGATACTTAAACTGATCGGTATCATCCGGACACTTAACGATATTAGACCAATGAACAGTTACGTCAGCAATCGTTTTATGAATACAAAGCTGTTTTAATGTTTCTTTGATGGTTTCAACTTCGGGCAGTTCCGGCATGTTATCTTCCCCTTATTTGGCATCAAACCAACTGTCGCCATATTCGTATTCAACTTCCAATGGTACATCCAAATCTACGGTGGATTCCATGACAGCTGGTACCATTGTCTTCAGAGAGTCAATTTCTTCTTTCGGTGCTTCAAGAATTAATTCGTCGTGCACTTGCAAAAGCATACGTGCGTGCATGTTTTCATCTTTTAATGTGTGATTCAAATCGATCATGGCTCTTTTAATAATATCGGCAGCACTTCCTTGGACAGGGGTATTCATAGCCGTCCGCTCGGCAAAAGAACGCCGGTTGAAATTCCTGCTTGTGATATCCGGCAAATAACGTCTTCGTTTCATCAACGTCGTCACATATCCTTGATGTTTGGCTTGTTGAACAATATCATCCATATATCGTTTAACATCCGGATAACTTTCAAAATAACGATCAATGAACTGCTTCGCTTCTTTGCGTGTAATCCCAAGACTTTGGGATAAACCGAAATCACTAATGCCATATACAATCCCGAAGTTGACTGCCTTAGCCTGACGACGCATATTGTCTGTTACATTATCTTTATCAACGTGAAACACGTCCATGGCCGTCCTGGTGTGGATATCCAAGTTATTCCTGAATGCCTCTACCAATTTACTGTCGTTTGCTATATGCGCTAGAACACGCAGTTCGATTTGCGAATAGTCTGCTGCAAACATGATCCAGTCCGTTTGGGAAGGAATAAACGCCTGACGTATTTTGCGTCCTTCCTCCAGCCGGATGGGAATGTTTTGCAAATTGGGATCAATCGAGCTTAACCGACCGGTCTGAGTCAGTGCCTGATTGAAACGGGTATGGATTTTTTGAGTGTTCGCATCCACCACCCGTAGCAATCCAGTCAGATAGGTAGACTGCAGCTTACTGAGCTGTCTGTACAGCAAGAGTTTCGGAATAATGTCATGCTCATGCTGCAGCTGCTCCAGAACGTCAGCGGCGGTCGAGTAGCCGGTCTTCGTCTTTTTAATGACTGGTAACCCTAACTTTTCAAACAAAATCGGACCGAGCTGTTTTGGTGAATTGAGATTGAATTCTTCACCAGCCAAATGATGAATGTCTTCTTCAAGATCCTGCAAACGCTCCTTCAGACTGTTGTCCATTTCCCGCAGGCGTTCGGTGTCGACTAACACTCCGGTATATTCCATTTCACCCAAAATAAGAGCAAGGGGCAACTCCAGTGTCTTTAATAATTCATATTGTTCATTGTCTTTCAGCTGCGTTTCCATATCCTCTTTTAACCGGAAAAGAAGGCTCGCTTTACGAACGATATGGTCGCTTAATTCAGCCTGTTCAGGTACGTTCATTTTGGCGCCTTTCCCGTACACTTCTTCGTCAAATAATACATCGGTTTCCCCCAACCGACGGGCAATGGTTGGAATATCATGATTGTTATCAGCGGGATTAAGCAAGTAAGACGTCAGCAACATATCAAAGACAATTCCCTGGATGTGAATGCCTCGGTTTAGTAAAGCAACCAACGTTTTTTTAGCATCAAAAACAATTTTCTGTTTGCTGCTGTCCTCGACCCATGTCTGAAACAAATGGGAATTCAAAGCAGTTTGTGTAGGAATAAAAAAAGCATTTGTCGCATTCACAATCCCGATGCCTTCTATCTCAGCATAATGGTAATTGTCTTCAAGCATCTCCAGTACCAGCGCCGATTTATCGCCAAGCATGTCTTCAGTAACATCATCAGCAATCACGTAAGAAATAGCGCGGAGTTCTGTTTGTTCGTCGTCTTCTTCAACCGCCTGCTCACTATTTATCCGGCTCAAAAGCGACTGGAATCCCAAGTCCTTAAAGATGGCTCGGACATCCGCCTGCGCATAGCCACTATACGCAATATCATCTATCGTCACGTCAATGGGGGAATATTGATCGATGGTGACAAGCTGTTTGCTCATAAAAGCTTCTTCTTTATAATCATCCAATTTTTCTTTTAATTTGGCACCGCTCACCTCATCCAGCCGGTCATACACGTTATCGACTGAATGAAATTGTTTCAGAAGTTTGGTGGCTGTTTTCTCACCAATACCAGGAACACCTGGGATATTGTCCGAATTATCCCCCATCAATGCCTTAAGGTCGATAAGTTGATGTGGGGTAATGTCCATTTTTTCTTTCATAAAAGCAGGGGTATACGGTTCAACGTCACTGATTCCTTTTTTGGTTAAATGAACGGTGACATGCTCCGATACAAGCTGAAGCAGATCTCTGTCTCCGGAAATGACCGTGATATCCCATCCTTTTTCCTGGGCCTGGTTTGAGAGTGTACCGATAATGTCGTCCGCTTCATATAGTTGAAGCTGATAGTGAGCTACGTGAAATGCATCCAAGACTTCTTTCAGAAGTGGAATTTGTTCCGACAGCTCCGGTGGTGTCTTTTGACGTCCTCCTTTATATTCCTTATAGGTTTCATGACGAAATGTGGTTTTTCCAGCATCGAAAGCGACAAGCAAGTGAGTCGGCTGTTCGTCCTCCAATATTTTTAGAAGCATATTCGTAAAACCATACACGGCATTGGTATAGACACCTTTTTCGTTATTTAACAGCGGCAGTGCAAAAAATGCCCGGTAAATCACACTGTTGCCATCAATCAATACAAGTTTGTTCGACATACGTCAAATCCTCCGATCCGTGTCTGCCTGGTAAATATAGTTTATCATTATCCATGCCTGATTCAAAAGATTATCTCCCGGTTTTCAGACCAGTAAAAGAAATCATTTACAAAAAACAGAAACGAGGCTGGGACAAAAAACGTTTAGTCAAATAAAAATCCGAACTATGATTCGAAAAAACCTGAATCAGTTCGGATTTTTCGTTTAGCGTAGGAAAAACACGGAGATTCCTGCGGGATGAAAAGCCTAGATAAGACCCCGCAGTGCGATAAGCACAAAGCAAAGCTTCCATGAGTAGGCTTCGACCTGCGAGGAGCGTAGGCTTCGACGAATAAGCTTGCAACGCGACGAGCACGAGGAGGCTTATCAGCGCCCGCGGCAAAGAAGACACTGTGAAAGCGACCAAAGAAAGCTTGAACAGATGTCGCGCTTGTGCCTGGTAAGGTGAAAGCGCAGTGTTTTTCCGGAGCGATGGCCACACCTTAAATATATCGTTCGTATTTAGAAGCAATTTGTTCAGTCTTGTCCCAGCCCCGCTTTGTTTTATTTGGGCAAGTAAACATGAAACGTTGACCCGTTATCCGGTTCACTTTCAACGGATATATGGCCATCATGAACTTCCACAATATGTTTTACAATAGCCAAACCGAGTCCCGTTCCACCTGTATTCCGGCTGCGGGCCTTATCCACTCGATAAAATCGTTCAAAAATTCTCGGGATTACTGCCTGGTCAATGCCAATGCCATTATCGGACACGGACACATGAACATATTCCGTTTCATCAAACACGGTTAGTATCACCTCGCCATTTTCTGGTGAATAATTGATAGCATTGGTCAGTAAGTTGATAACCACCTGTTTGATTCGCTCCCTATCGCCTTGCAACGTAATCCCTTCCTGAACATTCATCTCCATGTTAATCCCTTTTTGTTCAGCACGATGTTGAATAATTGGAATAATCTCTCCTGTCAATTTATCCATATGCACCGTTGTTTTGGCAAGTTTGAAATTATCTTTTTCCAATTCGGATAACGTCAGCAGGTCTTCAATTAACCCTTGCAGACGATAGCTTTCGTCATAGATGATGGTTAGAAAACTATGCAGTGTTTTTTTATCATTCATCGCCCCATTCAGCAATGTTTCGGCAAATCCTGTAATGGAGGTGATCGGTGTCTTCAGTTCATGCGATACGTTGGCTACAAAATCTTTTCGCATCAATTCAAGTTTCTTCAGATGGGTGATGTCATAAAGCAGCAACACGGCGCCTTTCAGCATATTCCGTTCATTAAAAATGGGCGCACCAATGATCTCAATATACCTTTTATCGACGTCAATGACTTGTGTAAACGATTCAATAATATTTCTTTCATACAGAAACGTTTGTTGAACAGTTTCATGAATCGTTTCATTTTCCAGCACATCATAGTATAAAAAACTGCGGTAATCCCCGGATTCGCCACCGAACATAGATAGAAATTTCCGATTCACCAAATGGATATACCCTTTTCCATCCAGTAAAACAAGTCCGCTCTGTGTGTTATCAATTACCGTGGACAATTGCTCTTCCTTCATTTGTTCTTGCATCCGAAATTCACTTAAATTCCGTGCCAGTTCATTTAATTTGTTATTTAATTCACCAATATTACCGCTTTCTGTATGTTGAATACGGGTTCGATAATTTCCTTTAAGGAATTCATTCACAGCTTTTGTAGTTTTTTTGATGGGTTTCATATATTTTTCATAAACGTGTAGCATGATTATAAGCAAGCCTACGTATTCCACAATCAAAATTGATCCGAGAATAATATACTCGTTTGTCAGTAGGCTGATGATCGCACCTGTTGCAATCAATAGTATAAAAATACTCGCATGATAGGCGGCCAATGGTTTTGTGAATAATGGACGCAATCGCATTATGTTGGTTCCTCCAATTTATACCCCAGTCCCCTTATGGTTTTAATATAGATTGGTTTTCTGGTATTCGGTTCAATTTTTTCCCGCAAACGGCTGATATGGACATCAACGATACGGGTATCACCTGCGAAATCATAATTCCAGACTGCACGTAAAAGCTGCTCACGTGATAAGACATTTCCTTTATGTAATACAAGATAATGTAATAACTCAAACTCCTTTTTGGTAAACGTTAGAAGTTTTCCATTCATTTCCGCTTCATACCGATTTGGAAAAATAACAAGACTGCCTATGTTCAATGAAGCGCCGGAAATTTTGTCAGTCTTTTCAGTCCGTCTTAATATCGCTTTCGTCCGTGCAGTGACTTCTTTCACACTGAAAGGCTTGGTCAAATAATCATCTGCGCCAAGCTCTAAACCGAGAACTTTATCAAATTCATCATCTTTGGCCGTCAACATCAGAATCGGTGTGTCAATCTGTTTGTAACGCAAATGTCTGCATACTTCCCTCCCGTCCATTTCCGGAAGCATCAGATCAAGTATGATTAAATGATAGGTTTCTTTTTCTGTTTTTCGGACTGCTTCTTTTCCGTCATATGCCGTATCCGTTTCAAATCCTGACTGTTCCAGGTTGAATGTCAAAAGCGTGACAATGGATGATTCATCATCAACAACCAAAATCCGTTTTTTCATGACACATTCTCCGTTCCCCATCAGCTTAGTTGTTTTCATCTTACAATGAACAGGAAATGATGTGAATAGATCGTAACAGAAAAGCCATGGTTATGCTAGTGATGAATGGTTGCATTCGGTATATAGAAAAAGCTTCTCTCTACTTTGAAGAAGGTAGGAGAAGCTTTTCCTATTATTGTCATGAACGAAGCACATCAAGTACATTTTTTACGGTTTCGGCTGACCGGTCCAACGCTGCTGTTTCATCATCGGTCAGATCCAATTCAATGATATCTTCCAGACCATTCCCGCCAATAACTGTTGGCACACCGAGATAAATGTCACGATAACCATACTCCCCTTCGAGATAGGCAATGGATGGAAGGACGCGCCGCTGATCTTTCAAAATGGCTTCAGCCATAACGGTGAGGGAAGCGGCCGGTGCGTAATAAGCACTGCTATTGCCCAATAGACCGACGATTTCTCCGCCACCTTTGCGTGTGCGCTCAACAATGGCATCAAGGCGGTCTTGAGAAATCAGCTTGTCGAGCGGAATACCGCCTGCATGGGAATAGCGAATCAATGGAACCATGTCATCGCCATGACCGCCAAGGACAAAACCAGAGATGTCTTTTACGGACAGGTTTAATTCCTCTGCAATAAACGTGCGGAACCGCGCTGTATCCAATATGCCGGATTGACCGATCACCCGTTCTTTCGGAAGTCCGGATTCTTTAAATACCGTATAAGTCATAGCATCCACCGGGTTAGTCAAAACAATAATAGTCGTCTCCGGTGAATGAGCAACAATGTCCTGCGTGACGGATTTCATGATTTTGGCATTTGTGTTAACCAAGTCGTCACGACTCATTCCGGGTTTTCGCGCGATACCGGCTGTAATGATAACCAGATCGGAACCTGCTGTATCTTTATAATCCGCCGTTCCGATAATGTTGGCATCAAATCCTTGAACAGGACTTGCTTCTTTCATATCCAGCGCTTTTCCCTTTGTTGGGTCTTCCTTATCCGGAATATCCACTAATACAACATCACCAAATTCTTTTTGTGCCATCATCAGGGCAGTGGTGGCGCCAGTGGATCCAGAACCGATGACAGTTATTTTCTTGCGTCTAATAGACATAGTCTTTCACCTTCCAATAAGAAAATGTAGTATGCCGAGTGCTCCGGATTTGACAGTCAATTCATATTTTTGATGAGTTCATCAGCGAATCCACTTGTTTTCACTTCAGTAGCCCCATCCATCATACGTGCAAAGTCATAAGTAACCACTTTGGAAGCAATGGTCTTGTCCATCGCTTTTGAAATCAAGTTGGCTGCTTCTCTCCACTCCAGATGTTCAAGCATCAATACCGCTGACAAAATGACGGAAGATGGGTTCACTTTGTCCATGCCGGCATATTTAGGAGCTGTGCCGTGGGTTGCTTCAAAAATGGCATGACCGGTATCATAGTTGATATTCGCTCCCGGCGCAATACCTATACCGCCGACTTGTGCAGCCAGTGCATCGGAAATATAATCCCCATTTAGGTTCATCGTTGCAACAACATCAAATTCTTTTGGACGGGTCAGAATTTGCTGCAAAAAGATATCGGCAATGGCGTCTTTTACAACCAATTTGCCGGCAGCAACTGCTTCATCTTCCGCCTTGTTGGCTGCTTCTTTGCCTTCTTTTTCAACAATCCGGTCATACTCTGCCCATGTAAAGACTTTGTCACCATATTCTTGTTCGGCAACTTCATAACCCCATGATTTAAAGGATCCTTCCGTGAATTTCATAATATTGCCTTTATGTACCAAGGTGACATTTCGGCGACCTTCCTTAATGGCGTAATCAATGGCAGCACGAATCAGGCGCTTTGATCCGTCTTCGGATACCGGTTTAATACCAATGCCGGATGTTTCAGGAAAACGGATACTATCAACACCCATATCATCCTGCAGAAAACGGACTACTTTTTCTACATCTTCAGTGCCTTTTTGCCATTCGATGCCAGCGTAAATATCTTCTGTATTTTCACGGAAAATGGCCATGTCTACGTCTTCTGGATGTTTAACCGGGGATGGAACACCACTGAAATACTGTACCGGACGCAAGCATGTAAACAAATCCAATTCCTGGCGAAGCGCAACGTTCAACGAACGGATGCCACCGCCGATTGGTGTTGTGAGTGGTCCTTTAATAGCAATTTTATAGTCATCAATGGTTTGAAGGGTTTCATCCGGAAGCCATTCACCGGTTCGATCATACGATTTTTGACCGGCATAGACTTCTTTCCATTCAATCTGCTTTTCACCGTTATAAGCTTTTTCAACGGCTGCCTCAATCACGCGGCGTGCCGCTGCCCAAATATCCGGACCGGTGCCGTCACCTTCGATAAAAGGAATAACCGGGTGGTTGGGAACATTCATTTCACCGTTTTCAACAGTAATTTTTTCACCTTGTGTCATTAAGATTACCTCCTGTTTAATTTCATACACGTTCATTTTACCATAATGTCAGGTATCACGGTAAAACCTTGATATACCAAACGGATTGGCCATACAATAGCCGGGCTTTTTTGATATGGCATCAGCCCGGCGCTGTATGATTAAGTTCTCAAAGGTTTCAGCGATTTTCAATGGGAATATAGGTCTGTGTTTCTGGTCCGACATATTCAGAACGCGGACGGATCAGGCGATTATTATCGTATTGTTCCAGTATATGAGCCAGCCAGCCGGATACACGGCTTGTTGCAAAAATAGGTGTAAACAGGTCGTGATCAATACCCAAACTGTGATAAACCGATGCGGAATAGAAGTCAACATTTGCCGGCAATCCTTTTTCTTCTTTGATGTAGTCTTCGATCGAAACCGACATGTTATACCATTTCGGTTGTTCAGTAATTTTTGTTAACTCCTTCGACATTCGTTTTAAGTATTTCGCACGTGGGTCACCATTTTTATACACCCGGTGGCCCATTCCCATAATCTTTTCTTGATTGGCCATTTTCTCTTTGACGTATGGAATCGCCCTGTCTTCGTCACCAATGTCTGTGAGCATCTCCATCACACGCTCATTGGCTCCGCCGTGCAGCGGTCCCTTTAATGCCCCGATAGCCGCGGTCACACCGGAATAAATATCCGACAGTGTTGCAACACACACGCGCGCTGTAAATGTGGATGCATTCAATTCATGATCCGCATGCAATATTAACGCCTTATTGATGGCTTCTTCCTCGATGTCTTTCGGTTTCTCGCCATTCAACATATACAGGAAATTGGCCGCAAAGCTCAGATTTTCCTTTGGTTGGATGGGTTCTTTGCCTTTGCGGATGCGGGCAAAAGCCGTTACGATCGTTGCAATTTTAGCCTGCAGGCGCACCGCTTTTCGCTTATTGGACGCTTGTTCCATCACATCAGCTTCATCGTCATGCAACCCCAATATTGATACAGCAGAGCGGAGAGCAGCCATTGGATGAACTGTTGATAGATCATATGAATGTAAATGGTCAATAACCGCTTCCGGCAATGTCATGTTGATAGACAGATCATGTTTAAACTGATCGAGCTCTGACTGATTCGGGAGCCGTAAATTCCACAATAAAAAGACGACTTCTTCAAAACTTGAATTCTCAGCCAAATCATCAATCGTATAACCAGCATAGGTGAGCTGATCATTAATAATGGAACTGACGGACGACTGTGTTGCCACAATTCCTTCCAACCCTTTTGCTGTTGACATAACAAACCCTCTCCTTTTCTATGAATGGTTCATTCATCAAGTTCAAGTAACCGTGATTATTACAAAGTGATTGCCATCCCCAAGCCCAATTATAAAGTATTATACAACTAATGTGAATGAAAACTGATTAAAACCAGCAATATTTCTACATTAAGAAGAAGCTTCTTACAAAAAGTTATGTCTTTCATCATGTAATAATGCTGGATGACGTCTATTTCGCCGTTGTTTATCATATGTAAAATAGTACAAGTCTAATGGGCACTTGGAGGGGCGGTATTGTACAAAGAAAAGTTGTTTCCAGTGCTGCGCGCATGCGTTGTTATAGGTGTTTTTATAGCAGGGTACATAGTGTTGAAGCATACATTGCCTTACATATACCCTTTTTTGCTTGCTATATTGCTTTCGATAGTTCTTAATCCCATCGTCACATTTTTGGAAAATAAAGCTCGGCTGCCGCGCGCTCCGGCTGCTTTCTTTGTGATGGCAGCGATTATCGTTATGGCTGCGTTCTCGCTTTATTTTATTACGGCCGAAATGGTTCACGGAACCACTTATTTAGCTGAGCGCGTCCCGGCTTATTTTGAGCATTTGCTGATTATTATAAGTGATGTGTTCGACGACAAACTGTTTCCATTATTTGAAAAGTTTAGCTCCTTTTTCCATTCATTGAGCTCCGACCAGCAAACCACCATTTATGATCACGTCAATAAACTGATCAGCCAATGGGCGAATGACGTTGCTGTTGTATTGCGGAATGTTCTCATGCAAATCCCGGCAGTATTAGCCAAACTCCCTGGCTATGTAGCCGTTTTTCTGTTTATTGTCATGGCTGCTTTTTTCATGACAAGCGATTGGTATGCTTTGACCCACACCTGGAATAAAAAGGTTCCGGCAACCGTCCGTACCATCTGCAGCACTATCTGGGTTCAATTGAGACGAGCTGTATGCGGATTTATCAAAGCTCAAATAGTACTGCTTACGATAACAGCAGCGACAATCTATATAGGGCTTTCGGCAGCCGGTATCAATCATGCCCTGACCATCGCGCTGCTTGCGACAGGTTTGGATATACTGCCATTTATTGGTACAGGCATTGTTTTCATCCCATGGATCATTTACGTATTTATGACAGGCGATCATTCCATAACAATTAAGCTGGTGATCCTGTATGCGATCGTCGTTGTACAACGAGAACTGCTTGAGCCAAAATTGTTATCGAACTACGTGGGACTCAGCCCCCTGGCGACACTGACGGCAATGTTTGCCGGTTTTCAATTATGGGGTGCAGGCGGACTGCTGGCAGGACCATTCATAGCTGTTGTCGGTAAAGTTCTCTATCAAGCAGGCGCTTTCCACTGGTTGGCCCATTTCATAAAAGGGGCTTGATCCATGTCTACCATCGACGGTATATAATGTTACTGTTATTCATCATGTGCCGTAATAGGTGCTGGACCATACGTTTGAAAGGACGTCTTGTAATTGGGATCACGAGCATAAAGCCGACCGCATCAGTTATGAATCCCGGGGAGAACAGAAATACACCGCCAATAAAGATGCAGATGCCATCAATTAAAGCATCGGCAGGCACCTGCCCGCTATTCATGGATCGTTGAGCCCTCTGCCACGTCTCAGTTCCCTGTTTTTTAGCAAGGGAAACACCGGCAACCCCGGTTAAAATAATTAATGCGACAACCCACCAGGGACCGATGATGTTGCCCGCCCAAATAAAAACACCTATTTCCAAAGCGGGTATAATCAGTAAAGCTAATAACAGCCAACGCACGCTATCACCCTTTTAGTTTTTTCGGCTTTCATAACATTTATGATAAAAAGTAAACGGTTCCCCCGTTATGAAACATCGTGACGCCAATGGCTCAGTCGGAATTGGCATTCTATAATACACTGGCATGTCCTCGGTAAATATCACCTTTTGCACCATCAATGGTGATGTCCATTCCGTCTTCCATATGAGTGAACACGTCCTTCACCCCAACAACAACAGGAATTCCGAGACTTAAACCGACGACCGCTGCATGAGACGTCAATCCACCTTCTTCGGTAACGATACCGGCTGCTTTTTTAACGGACTCCATCATATCACGATCTGTTCCATACGTCACAAGAATATCATTTTCTTCGACCTTTGCGAGCGCATCTTCAGCATTCCGGGCAGTAACCGCTCTGCCATATGCACTTCCGCGGCCTATTCCTTGACCTTTAGCCATTACATCTCCTATGACATGAACTTTCATCAAATTGGTTGTGCCGCTTTCGCCGACTGGAACACCTGCTGTAATAATCACCCTGCTTCCTCGTTCAAACAAGTCAGTGCTCAAACTTTGGTCAATGGATATGTCCAGCATTTCATCGGTTGAACGCGCTTTGTTGCCCATTATAGCATGCACACCCCAGACCAACCCCAATTGCCTGTTGACTACTTCGGAAAATGTAACAGCTACTATTGGTACCTTCGGGCGATATTTGGAAATCATTCTGGCGGTATGTCCGCTTTCTGTTGGTGTAATGATGGCACTAACAGATAAATTCATCGCCGTATGAGTTACTGATTGACTGATGGCATCGGTGATTGTCATATGGGAAGACTTGGATCGGTTGCTCAGTATCAATGTGTGATCCAGAGCCGTCTCGGTTTTCCTCGCGATAGCATTCATCGTTTGAACCGATTCAATTGGATAATCTCCCGCAGCTGTTTCGCCGGAGAGCATGATTGCATCCGTTCCGTCAAAAATAGCATTTGCTACATCCGAGGCCTCCGCTCTTGTCGGGCGTGGATTTCGCTCCATGGAATCAAGCATCTGAGTGGCAATGATAACCGGCTTACCAACTGTATTGCATTGTGCAATCAGTTCTTTTTGTACAAGCGGTACATCCTGTGCGGGGGTCTCCACGCCAAGGTCGCCGCGGGCCACCATCAGACCGTCACTGACTTCCAAAATGGATTCAATATTGTCAATACCTTCCTGATTTTCGATTTTAGGAATGACATTTAGATGAGTGGCATCGTATGCTTCAAGCAATTCCTGGATTTCCAGTATATCGGACGGGCGCCTAACGAAGGATGCTGCGATAAAATCCACACCCTGCTCGATGCCAAATTTAATATCTGCCGCATCTTTATCAGTGATTCCGGGCAAATTGATTCTAACATTCGGCACATTGACACCTTTTTTATTTTTTATAGTACCTTCATTCAAGGCTTTAGTTTTCAGTTCCCGTCTTTCATGGTCAATTTCCAGCACTTCCAGTTCAATCAATCCATCATCCAGTAAAATTTTCGATCCCGGATGGACATCATCAATGAGTCCACTGTACGTGATGGAAAATCGTTCGGCGGTTCCTTCGATGTCATCCATGGTCACATAAACAATGCTATCCTTCAGAATGTCGGCTTCTCCGTTAATAAACGAGCCCGTCCTTATCTCCGGCCCTTTTGTATCCAAAAGAATGGCAACTGTTTTTCCTGTTTTGGCTGCTGCCTCCCGGATTTGGTTAATCCGCATTTTATGCTCGTCATAATTCCCATGGGAAAAATTCAGCCTCGCTACGTTCATTCCCGCATCTATCAATTGTGTCAACGTCTCAACAGATTCCGATGATGGTCCGATGGTACACACAATTTTTGTTTTTCGCATTTTCCAGCCTCCTTAAATCGACAGCTCTTTTGATAATTGGTACATGCTGAAATCAATGGTGTGTTTTTGTGCCAATACATCCGCGAACGTATGGGCAACCAGCCTATTGTTTTGAATACCTGCCATCTTCCCGGCTTCACCGTTTAAAAGCAACTCGATGGATTGTGCTCCAAGCCGGCTGGCAAGCACCCTATCCGAGGCTGTCGGGGAGCCGCCACGTTGAATATGGCCGAGAACGGTAACACGCGTTTCCAAATCAGCCTGTTCTTTTATTTTATCGGCATAGCCAAACGCACTTCCAACACCTTCAGCAAGGATAATAATGCTATGTTTTTTCCCGCGGTTTTGTCCGCGATTGAGACGATCGACAATTTCTTGGAGTTCATCTTGTTTTTCCGGTATCAAAATGCTCTCGGCCCCATCAGCAAGACCAGCCCATAGTGCCAAGTCACCAGCGTTTCTGCCCATCACTTCAATGATGAATGATCGTTCATGTGACGATGCTGTATCGCGAATTTTGTCAATGGCGTCAATAACGGTGTTTAACGCTGTATCAAAGCCAATCGTGAAGTCCGTACCAGCAATATCGTTGTCAATCGTTCCGGGAATTCCAATGCATGGATATCCCTTTTTTGTCAGTTTTTCCGCACCGCGAAAACTACCGTCCCCACCAATGATAATCAATCCTTCAAGGCCATATTTCTCCATTTGTTCCATCCCTTTTTGCTGCCCTTCATCGTGTTTGAAATCCTCACTTCTGGCTGAGTGGAGGATGGTGCCACCGCGCTGAATAATGTCGCCAACAGAACCAATATCCATCTTCTCTATATAACCATCAATAAGACCCTGGAAGCCATTTTTCACACCATAAACGTCAATGCCATGATAGATAGCTTTACGCACAACAGCACGAATGGCCGCGTTCATGCCAGGTGCATCTCCACCGCTTGTCAAAATGCCAACTTTCCTCATTGTTTCACCTCATACTTAAACACTGTTATCTCCCTACAAGATATATGTAAATCGAAAAAATATCAATCATTTCAGTTGCCGGATCCATACTGATGGGGATGATAAAGTGAAAGAGGCTGACGTTTGTCAACCTCTTTTATCACTGCATCTATAAACATACAGAATATTACATTTCCTGGTATTCACCGATTTGCTTATATTTTTCCCATCGCATTTCAAGCAATTCATCAACAGGCTTAGCTATCAATTCATCAAGGGATTTTGCCAATACAGCATCCACATTTTGTGCTTGCTGATACGTGTCCTGATGAGCACCACCTCTTGGCTCGCTAATAATTTCATCAACAATATCTAATTCCTTCAGATCATAGGCGGTGATTTTCATCGTTTCAGCAGCTTTCCTGGCCAAAGTCGAATCTTTCCATAACAATGCTGCAGCTCCTTCCGGTGAAATAACGGAATAGGTGGAATTCTCAAGCATATGAATATGGTCCCCGATACCCAATCCCAATGCACCACCGCTTCCACCTTCACCAATGACGATGCAAATGATGGGCACTGAAAGTCCGGCCATCTCCACGAGGTTATGGGCAATAGCTTCACTTTGACCTCGTTCTTCAGCAGCCTTGCCTGGATAAGCCCCTTTCGTATCAATGAAACAGACGATGGGACGATTGAACTTTTCCGCCTGGTGCATATGTCTCAGTGCTTTCCGGTAGCCTTCCGGATGCGGCATGCCAAAGTTTCGTCGAATATTTTCCTTCGTCTCTTTCCCACGTTGATGGCCAATAACGGTCACTGGTCGATCATGATAAAAAGCAATACCAGCAACGATGGCTTCATCATCTCCAAACGAGCGATCACCGTGGAATTCAATGAAATTCGTGAACAATGCTTCGATATAATCCATTGTTGTCGGACGTTTTTGGTGACGTGCCATTTGCACTCGATGCCATGGTTGCAGATTGCCGTAAATATCGTTCTCCAATTTTTCCAGCCGTTTTTCCAGTGTTGCTATTTCCGTTTCCAGATCAATATTGCTGTCGTTTGTAAACGATTTTAACTCAGCAATTTTCTCTTTTAAATCGACAATCGGCTTTTCAAAATCAAGCACTTGATTCATGCATTCTCCCTCCCTTGTGCATGCATGGAAAGAAGAACGGTCAGGAGGTTCTTCAGATCATGACGGTGTACCACTTTATCAAGCTGACCGTGCTTTAGAAGAAATTCCGATGTCTGAAAATCTTCCGGCAGTTTTTCACGGATGGTTTGTTCAATCACCCTTCGGCCAGCAAAGCCGATCATGGCCCCAGGCTCAGCCAGATTGTAGTCACCGATGGATGCAAAACTCGCGGTAACCCCGCCAGTCGTCGGATGCGTCATAACAGAGATCATTAAACCACCGGCTTCAGAAAACCGTTTCACTGCAACGGATGTTTTGGCCATTTGCATGAGACTGAGCACACCTTCCTGCATCCTGGCACCGCCGGAAGCAGTAAAAATGATAAATGGCAATGATTCATTTTTGGCATTCTCGATAGCACGGGTGATTTTTTCACCAACGACCGATCCCATGCTTCCCATACGAAAACTGGAATCCATTACACTGAAAGCAGTTTCCTGTCCATTCATCACACCTTTGCCGGTGACAACACCTTCCTGGAGACCGGTTTTTTGGCGATCTTTGTCCACTTTTTCCTCGTATCCGGGAAATTCAAGCGGGTTAGTCGTCGTTAGATCTCTATCCCATTCCTCCAACGTCTCCTCATCAAATAAACTGCCTATCCGATCCCATGCTCTCAACGGATGGTGATAGTCACAGTTCGGACAGACGTTCATATTCTTATTCATTTCTTTTCGATAGTATATTTTATTGCAATGATGACATTTTTTCATTAAACCTTCGGGAATATCAATTTTACTATCTTCATTGGGAATGGTAGCATATTTTCTTTTTTTGCTGAAAAAATCCTTTAGCAAGGGAATTCCTCCTTTTCCTAACAAACCCGGACCGTTACTGTCTGCTTTAAACAGTCGGACACACCAATCATCGAAGACATCAATTATTTTTCACCGGCAAATCGTGAAACAATTCCTCGATGGAAGCGTAGTGGTTGCCCTGATAAAGATCGATGAGTCGCAAATAAAAGGACTCATCGTATGATAGGCTGGAAATGGTATACGAAAATTCATCCATGAGCTGCCACACTTTGGCAAGCAGCAAATTTTCTGTCTTATAAAATAAGTATTGAAAGAAGGCGACATGTTTGGCATTTTCGTTGAGTGATTGATCCCAGACGATGTCAATCAATTGACCGATATCTTCACCCTGCATATCATCATAGGCAATCTTTGCAGCTTCTTTTTCAATGATTCTTTTTGCAATTAAGAGATCATTTTTTGTGCTATTTCTTTGCAAAATAAATGAGGAAAGCACCTCTACCGTATGGTACGGCCGATATGTGCTTAAAAAAGTGCCTTCCCCATGTCTGGTTTCAATCAATCCCAAAAGCTCCATTGCACGCAATGCTTCGCGGATGGATGACCGTCCCGCCTGCAGCTGCTCAGAGAGCACACGTTCCGATGGAAGTTTATCCCCTGGCTGCAGATGATTCGCTTCAATATAGTTCCGAAGCTCCTGTAAAATACCATGGTATACTTTTTGTTTTGGTAGCATGGACACAGCCGGAGTCACCCCTTTTATAGGTTATACGGTGTACAGATGGCCGGATCGGCGAGACAAACTCGCTCAGCCGGCACATGGGTAGTATTGTACATCAGTCCTCATCAATCCGTGTCAATCGTCTTGTTTTCTCGGCCACCTTTTCCGGATCGGTATCCATTCGGGCCACACCGGATTCCATCGCTGCCTTGGCGACATGGGATGCAACTAGCGGCGCCACTCTCGGATCGAACGGAGCAGGAATAACATAGTCGTCACGCAGCTCGTCATCTGCAATCAAGGATGCGATCGCTTCGGCCGCGGCTATTTTCATCTCTTCATTAATCCTGGTGGCCCGGACATCGAGAGCCCCCCGGAAAATACCAGGAAATGCCAGAACGTTATTGACTTGGTTCGGAAAGTCCGAGCGCCCGGTACCGATCACTTTCACATTGGCCTCTTTGGCATCTTCCGGCATAATTTCCGGATCTGGATTGGCCATCGCAAAAATAATTGGGTCATCTGTCATTTTTTCAATCATTTCCTTGCTTAACAGGCCGCCGACAGAGACACCGATGAAAACGTCCGCGTCTTCCAGCATATCTTCCAGGCCGCCTTCTTTTTTATCTTTGTTGGTCATTTTGGCGACTTCCTCTTTGACGTCATTCATACCATACGACCGGCCTTCAAAGATTGCCCCTTTTGAATCACACATAATCATATCGCGGACACCAACATGATACAATAATTGAATAATGGCAATACCTGCTGCGCCCGCACCATTGGCTACGACTTTAATATCCGAAAATGCCTTGCCGCTCAATTTCAACGCATTGATCAATCCGGCAACGGTTACGATAGCAGTGCCGTGCTGATCATCGTGAAAAATCGGGATACTGGTTTCCTTTTTTAGACGCTCTTCAATGACAAAACAGTCTGGAGCAGCAATATCCTCCAGATTAATCCCACCAAACGTTGGTTCCATCATCTTCACCGTCTGTACAATTCCATCTATATCGTAGGAATCCAGACAAATTGGAAAAGAATCAATGCCCGAGAAACTTTTGAATAATACTGATTTTCCTTCCATCACAGGCAACGAAGCTTCCGCTCCAATATTGCCGAGTCCCAACACCGCTGAACCATTACTGACGACGCCCACCATGTTCCCCTTCATCGTGTAGTCGTAAACGGTTTCTTTATTATCATAAATTTCTTTACAGGGCTCGGCCACACCCGGTGAATAGGCAAGACTCAAATCCTTGGCATTCCGCACTTTCACTTTTGACTCTGTGGAAAGCTTCCCCCTGTTCACTTTATGCATATGCAACGCTTCATCACGCAGTCTTGACAAAATAGTCACTCCCTTTTATGTATTAGATGTCTCCCGGAAGGTGGTCTGACCAATTAATGGATTCATTATAACAGATGGAGATCATCTGTAAAGTTAAACATAAAGCGTCATTCAGTGAGTACATTTATGAGATTGTTATCACATCTCCGGGGACGACGAGGCTTAAGACAAGCCCCAACTGGAACGACACTCTTTCCATCACCCGGTTGTTTTCCGTTCATCCAGCGCCACATTCTGACTTCCGAAACGATCACGCAGCATCTGTAAACAACGGGCCTGAGGATCAACCCCGTATTCTCCTGACAGTTGATAGGCCTTTTTTTCCGTCTGTTGATAAATGATAATCGGCGTGTTTCCCGGATAGTCTTTTGCCACACTGCGTATAGTCGCTAATGCCTCGCTATCATTCGTGTCTGTCAATTGGATAAACAGTCGCTGATGTTGCTTTTGTTCCCACTCTGTCTGGCTAAACGGCTGTACATCATTCATTATCCACTGACGCTGCCCATTTCGATCTTCCACTTTTCCGTTGAACGTAATCACCATTTCCTCAGACAGCCAACGATTCACTTGGCGATACAATGGTGGAAAAACAACCGTCTCTATTTCATCCGTCTCATCTCCGACTGTCATAAATGCCATCGTATCTCCGCGCTTGGTACGAATGACTTTCATAGTGTGAACAACCGCTGCACCGGATAGATTACGCGCTCCGGGAGGCATATGTTTGGCCCTACTCAACGAGGTGTAGCCGGCTTGTTGCAGTGCTCGGCGGAATTTTTTTAATGGGTGACTGGACATATAGAACCCAAGCAATTCTTTTTCATCCTGTAGCTTACGCATCAGACTGAAATCTTCTATATTCACATAGGTTTCTTCTAATTGAATGGTATCCTGAAAAAGATTCGATTGATCGCTGAACTCTTTAAACAACTCGCCCTGTTCCAGTGCGTGATCGATGGATGCAAGCAAACCCGCCCGGTTCGGGTAAACATCATCAAACGCTCCTGCCATCACTAATGTTTCCAGAACCTGTCTGTTGACAGTTTGCTGCGACACACGCATGCAAAAATCAAACAGACTTTTGAATTGGCCCTGCTTTCTCACTTGAATAATCTCTTTACCTGCCTGATGACCAATGCCCTTGATTGACAAAAATCCCATTCGGATACCTGATCCTTCCACGACGTATTTTCCAAAACTTTTATTGATTGAAGGCGGAAGCAATGGCATGCCCAGTGTTTCCAGCTCTTTTCTGTACATGGTCACTTTATCCTGTTGAGAAGAGACAGACGTCAGCAATTCCGCAAAAAAACTTGCTGGATAGTGTGCTTTCAAATAGGCAAGCTGATACGATATTTTACTATAAGCAACAGCGTGGCTTTTGTTGAACCCATAGTTCGAAAACTGGACAATCCACTCGAATATTTCGTCAGCAACCTGTTGCGAGTACCCGTTATCCAGACACCCTTGTATAAAAGCTACGCGCTGTTGATTCATCAGCTGCTCATCCTTCTTACTGACTGCTCGCCGGAGAAGATCAGCATGACCCATCGAAAGGTTGGCAATCCGGTGCGCTATTTGCATGATTTGTTCCTGATAAATAAGCACACCGTACGTCTTCTTTAGAATCGGTTCCAAATCCGGATGCGGATAAGTCACTTGTTCTGTCCCATGTTTTCGATTAATATAAACCGGAATCTGTTCCATCGGCCCTGGCCGGTAAAGCGCATTGACCGCTGCTATTTCTTCAAACACGGTCGGCTTCAGACGCCTGAGTACTTCTTTCATTCCTTGGGATTCCAGTTGAAAAACGCCATTTGTCCGTCCTTGCTGAAGCAACGTATACGTCTCGGGGTCGTCGTCAGGAATCGATGCCAATGATACATTATCACCTTCTGTATAACGGATGGTACGAGTAATTCGTTCCATCAATGTTAGATTCCGCAAGCCGAGAAAGTCCATTTTCAAGAGACCAAGTGCTTCCAGGTCATTCATCGCAAACTGTGTCAGATTAGTGTGATTCGTGCCGGCCGTTAAGGGAACTGTCTCCATTAACGGAGCATCACTGATAACGACACCGGCGGCATGGGTGGACATATGTCTTGGAATGCCTTCCAGCTTTGTTGCAACGGCAACTAACATTTTCAGTTTTTCCGACTGTTTGATATACTGTTGCAAGTCGTTGGAGGATCGTACGTATGTTGCTATGGTGTGATTCGCCTGTACAGGAATCGCTTGCAAAAGAAACCGGGCATCGTGTGATTCAACTTGCATTGTTTTTATCAATTCCCTTAAAAGCGCCCTTGCCGAAAAGGTGCCGAACGTAATAATTTGTGCAACATGGTTACTTCCATACTTGGAGCGTACATAATCGATGACTTCATCACGCCGGTGATCGGAAAAATCAATATCTATATCAGGCATGGACGTTCGCTCTGGATTCAGGAAACGTTCAAATAATAAGCCATGGCTGATCGGATCCACGTCGGTAATGCCAAGCACATAGGCCACGATCGACCCGGCAGCTGATCCACGCCCTGGACCTACAAAAATCCGCTTCTTTTTGGCATAGGTGATAAAATCCCAAACAATTAAAAAGTAATCACTGAATTCCATCGATTCAATGACTTCCAGTTCATGCGCTAGCCGTTCTTTCACTGTATGCGTAACAGAATCATACGTCGCAAATACGTTTTCCCAGCAGACCTCTTTTAAGTATGTATGCGTATGCATTGGTTCCGGAACCGGGTACGAGGGCAACATGTTACGGTTGAAATCAAACGTAACGTTACATCGTTCCGTAATCCGCTCCGTTTCATGGATCACTTCCGGCCAAGAGCCTCCAATTCCCTCCTTCATTTCTTCCTGTGAACGCATATGGCGATTTTGAACGGACGAATCTGTTATTTTCATCTGCCATGTTTGTCCTTTTGCAATAGCTTGCAAGCAGTCATAAGCAAAATCATCGTTTTCATGGAGGTACCGCACATCCTGTAATAGCACAGCGGGAAACGAATATTTGTCACAGAACGCCTGCACAGACTGGTTCACACGTCGCTCCGTTTCAGCACCATGATCCTGTACACCCAAATACAAGTCCTCTGAATAGAACATACGCCATTCGTCATTCAAATATGTTTTTACGCGGTCATACGTTTCATGTTGTAGTAAGGATCCGATGTCGGACACTGCTGTCACCAGAATACAGATTAAATCATCACTCATCGGTTCCAAATCCTCTTTGCTGATACCATTTTCTCCCGACATCTGCACATGGGTGCTAATTTTGACGAGGTTTTTATACCCATCGTTATTTTTCGCCAAAATAACACACATGTCACTCCCATCCTCAGCATTATTAACCGTAACACTCATACCGATGATAGGTTTGATTCCGTTTTGTCTGCATGCTTTGTAAAAAGGAATGACGCCATGCAAAACATCCTCATCCGTAAGGGCCAAAGCGCCAAACTGCAATTCGCGTGCCTTGGAAACCAGTCTATCCACTGTCATGGTGCTTTTCATGAAACTGTAACCGCTACGAACCTGCAAATGTGTAAATGACATCTTGCCCCTCCTTTTGCCATGTATGCATGCCTCCTATTTTACTCAATAAGCATCTGCGTCTCCAATGATTACATCGAGCATCATAACATATCCTGTCCATTGCTATCATAAAATGAACCAGTACACACATAAGGGGCCAAAATCATGGAAGAACGGTTTCTAGCTCAATTCATTCATTGCTTTTTTATAGCATTTGGTGTCGTTATAGGTGGCACTATTATCGGAAGCATCGGCGCTTTTGCCACTGGAGATGCGCCCTTCACCCAAATGAAACGTATTTCGCTTAGTCTACGGATTTGGGCAATTGTTGCTGCCATCGGTGGTACGTTTGATGCCATTGCTAATTTTGAAAAAGGGATTTTTACCGGTTCCACCTATGACCTGTTTAAACAGATTATGCTCATTGTGTCTGCCATGGGCGGTGTTAAAACAGCTCTATTAATTATTGGGTGGGTCATACAGGAGGATGTTGAATAATGCATATACCCCCTTACTATAAAAAAACAACATGGCAGAGGTTTCTAGCGGGAGCATTTGCCGGTTCGATTATTGGCTATTTGATATTCGTTTATATGTATGGCTCCATGTACGGGCAAATGCTTGAAGAAAACCGTGAGTTAAAATCCGAGGTGACCGAACTAAAAAACGAAAACGACGCATTGCTTGATGACAAAAAAGATCTTAATGAGAAAACGAAAGAATCTGCGAAAGTGGGCTCGATCACCATAACCATTACCAACGATGACGATTTGCCGGATAGACTTATCACCCATGAATTGGAGGAGTTAATAAAAGATGAAATTAACCATATTGTCGGAAAAGAGGTGTCCGTCATTTCCGAAAGCGATGAATTGCTGGAGGCCACCATTGAAAACAAAGAATTTACCATCGATGATTTTACATTTACATGTACAGTACGGAAGCTCATTATCACCCCAACCGTAAAGCTTTCCGTCAAAGCGGAATCATACAGCGGGCCTTGAATCAATTGTCCTTTATTGTTAAATTTCTACGAAAAAATGAGATAAATGAGCATCACAAAAGCCCACTTTTCCATATACTATAATGCATAAGCTGACATGACTAAACAAGAAAGGATTGTTCACCATGCATGTAATGGATCAGCGTCGACTACGAGACGAAAAGATGGCACAGCTGAAGGCAGGCACAACCGCATACGCCGAATCAGCTGAATTAATTCGGCTGATGAAGCGCGGCATTGAACGGGAAAATTTGCTTGTACATGATGATGAAACCAATGTAGGCTGCTGGTTTATTCCGTTGTATTAATACCATGGGCCAAAAATTCAAAAGAACTATAACCTCGACAACAACTGCGGGAATAGTTCTTTTTTTATCGCCCACTAATGGACATGTCACTTTATGAGTGTTTTATTCATCGGTATAGGATTGGCAGGCATTATCCAGATCGCTCATGATGTGTTCCATTTGTTCCCATGTGCTTATCGAAGCACCTGCCGCCATCGGGTGGCCGCCACCGTTATAGGCAGAAGCAATACCATTGACGACCGGCCCATTGGAACGCAGACGAACCCGTATTAAGTCGTCTTCTTCGATAAAAAACGCCCAGGCTTTTACACCTTGAATATCACCCAAAACGCCAACAAGCTGCCCTGTTTCCATCGGAAGGACACCGTAGCTGTCGAGCATATCCTTAGTCAGCACTACGGTACTCATGCCTGATGCCGAACGTGTGAAATGTTGCAGCACATAGCCGCGCAGTCTGGCAATATTATCTTTCATACGGTAAAGGCCATCATAAAGTCTGGAACGGTCAAAATTATAGGCAACCAACTCAGCCGCATGTTGGAATGTTTTTTTCGTGCTGCTCGGAAACAGAAATCGTCCTGTGTCACCGACAATACCGGCATATATGAGGCGCGCTGATTCATCAGTCATCACCAAACCGTCATCCTTGCCGAAAAGATACAAATCGTAAATCATCTCACTCGTTGAACTGGCCTCTGTATCAACCCATAATATATCTCCATATGGACCTACGTTAGGATGATGGTCAATTTTGATCAATTGCTGGCCGAGATGATACCGTTGATCACTGATTCGTTCAGCATTTGCTGTATCACATACAATAACCAATGCATTTTGATATGTTTCATCATCAACATCATCCATAACCGTTAAAAATTCAAGTGATGGATCATCTTCTCCAGTGATGAAGACATATTTAGACGGAAAGGACTCGCTTATAATGTCTTTCAAAGCCGCTTGAGACCCAAATGCATCCGGATCCGGCCGTACATGTCTGTGAATAATAATCGTTTCATATGCTTTAATGGCTTCAATAATTGATTGGATATGTTGCATCATATTCTCCCTACTTTGTCACATTTTTCACTTTCCTCATGAATCAAAACAAGCTACAATGGTTGAAGGTACATAAACGATGCCCAGACGCCATTGCATATCAGTACCTCAACCGGGGCAACGGAACAACACGCAACCGTATATCCGGTTATTTTAATTCAGCTATTTAGGAGCAGATTCATATGGTCATTTTCCCTATTATTATTGTGCTTTCCGCTGTTTTCTGGATTTATTACAAAGTCGCCATTCTGAAAAGCGGTGACGGACTGACCAAGGAATATTTTAACGCAAAATCCCGCGTTTGTCTCGGATCACTCATTTTCTTCTTTGGTATTAACCAGTATATGTTCTATGAAACCCGCCTCTCCCTGTTCATTGGAATTGTTTTCCTCTTCTTTGGCGGATTACATCTATATGTCGGGATGAAAGAAGCAAGGCATTACAGAAATGAATGGAGGCGCCTGCGTGCTTAACTCCCGTTCCAGGCTTTAAGGGCGTAAATGAAAAAACAGCTAAAACAGGATCGATGAATACAACATATGGGATCCCTTCTCTTACCGATCCTGTTCACCTGTTCATTAACTGTGCCATTAGAATCCCTTTTCCAACCATTTTTTGTCCGTTAAACACTTCCACATCCACCTTGGCATAACTACGCCCCGCATCCAATATGACTGGTTTAATAAGCAGGTTTGCATCAATTTGCACTGGTTTCAAAAAGTAGACAGTAAGATTCTCGACGACAAGATCCCCCTTTTGGGAATAGCGAAGCAACCGGCCGGCTGCCTCTGTCATCAGCGACGTGTAAACGCCATTGGATAATGTTCCGAGTTGGTTTGACATTTGCGGGGAAACTTGAGCACGAAACATAGTAGTGTCACTTTCTTCCTGAACCAAACTGCTTGCAATAATATCATCGATCGTTTGACCCATTTGCGGCTGACGCTGGCTTTCCTGGAGCGCTTTTAATACATCCTGACGCGAGATAACACCTTTCAGCCTGTCCGATTCATCAGCAACGGGAACAAGCTCAATGCCTTCCCAAACCATCATGTGGGCAACATTAGCAAGTGATGATTTATCCTGGACAACCATCGGATTTTTTGTCATAAGTTTCTCAATGGAGATGTCTTTATTTTTGCCAATAACATCTTTGGACGTAACAATGCCGGCTACACGTCCTTTTTCATCCACAACCGGATAACGGGTATGGGTTGATTGTTCGTTCAATTCATACCATCGACCCAATTTGTCTTTCGTGTACAAATAATAAGAATGATCGTATGGTGTATAAATATCTCCAACAGAAACGATTTCTCTTTTGATTAGCTGATCATAAATGGCTCTGTTGATCATGGTGGCAACTGTAAACGTATCATAACTTGTGGACATAACCGGAAGCTGAATTTCATCAGCCAATCGTTTAACATCTTCAGCCGTATCGAACCCGCCTGTTATAAGGACAGCCGCACCTTCATACAATGCCAGCTCATGTGCTTCCACACGGTTTCCGACAATAAGCAATGACCCGGCTTCTGTATATTGCATCATTGCGTTAAGTTGCATGGCTCCAATAACAAATTTGCTGAGCGTCTTATGCAATCCTGTTCGTCCGCCCAAAACTTGCCCATCAACAATTTTGATGACTTCAGCAAATGTCAGTTGTTCAAAGTTATCTTTCTTTTTCTCTTCAATACGCACGGTTCCCACACGCTCGATTGTGCTGACAATACCACGTGTTTCTGCATCTTTAATAGCACGATAAGCCGTACCTTCACTGACATTCAATGATTTAGCAATCCGCCTGACGGAAATTTTATGACCAATTTCCAATGACAAAATATGTTGCATAATTTGTTCGTGCTTGGTCGCCATTGCGTTCACCGACTTTCAACTGTACTAATCATTCTTCTCATGTGTTATTATACAGTTGAATCAGTCACACCTCAACAGTTAAGCACGTTGACGACGTTGGATATTTTCCTGTTCCATTACCGGGGGTGTGACCATCTGTAATAGGGAAGCGAAGTTGGAACCGGCCACCAGCAGGAAAAAACCCAGCCACAAGCCCCAGAACAGGGTCGCTTCTGTTGTTACAGCCTCCGGAATAACCGGCCAGGCAACATAAAGAAAAAAACTCGCCAGCAATAGTCGTAATATAGCATAATGGCGCACATATATCCCTCCTTTATCAATTATTCTATGATAACGGACAGCCTGTAAGAACAGAGAAGATCCTAACTCAATATACCAAGATACCAATTCAGAAGACCATCACCAAAAAAGTAAGCAAGCACAGCAGCTACAACAATATACGGACCGAATGGAATAGCCTGTCCACGTTGTGTCCTCTGAAGCAAAAGCATCAGCAACCCAATCACTGCTCCGATCATCGTTGCCAGGAAAAATGTAAGAATGATCTTTTCAAGCCCAAAAACGACTCCGAGCACACCGAACAGTTTCATATCCCCCGCACCCATTCCACCCCGGCTGATGAGAATAATCAGTGCCAATAGTCCAGTTCCAAAAAGAACCCCGACGATGGATGACCACCAAGGATCAAGCGGCTGTATCACCCGCATGATAATAAATAGCGGCAAAAAAAATAATAAAATCGTATTTGGAATAAGCATATAGACGATATCAGAAATAAATAAAATGACGACCATTGCCATCAGCAAGAGGGCTGTTAAAAGCTCCGCCTGAAAGCCGATCTCTGCATAACTGAGAGCAAATAATCCACCACTCGCCAGTTCAACAACGGGATAAGTGATGGCTATACGTTGCCCGCAGCTCCGACATCTCCCACGTTGCATTATGTAAGATAAAATGGGGATGAGTTCATACCATGTAAGTGTATGACGGCAATGCGGACAAATGGAACGGTCATTAGCGAAGGGCTGTTTCTGAGGTACACGTAATCCAACAACATAAAAGAATGAGCCGAAAACGAGGCCGAGCAGGAAGAAACATAGTAGCAACAGAATGTCCATAGGTCTGACTCCTTGTCCAAAATTTAGAATACATTAAAAACGGATCCGCTGCAAGGCAACAGAAGCATATTTCTTCCATTATAGCATGTTATCGGATATGTTGAATTATTTTTCTCTAAATCATAAAAAAGCAGACACTCATTTTAGTTTAAAAAAACGTGAGCAGCCCCGCTCACGTTTTTTCGATTTCTTATAATTCTACAGAATCGCCTATGTTCATCGCCAGCCCTTTTCCGGTTTTTACGCTGGATGCAAATTGATTCCCGTCCTGTTCAATCAAAGGGAACGTATTATAATGTATCGGAACAACCGTTTCAGATTTTATCCAATCCGTTGCGATCAAGGCGTCGTCAGGACCCATCGTAAAATTGTCTCCAATTGGTACGAAGGCTAGATCAATATCATTCATATCACCAATCAGTTTCAAATCACTGAACAGCCCCGTATCACCCATGTGATAAATCGTTTGACCATTAATTGTCAGTAGAATTCCTGCGGGCATCCCTGTGTAAATAATGGTGCCGTCTTCTTCTGTAAAGGAAGAACCATGAAAAGCTTGCGTTAATTTCACTTTGCCGAAATTAAATTCATGTGCACCTCCAATATGCATCGGGTGCGTATTGAACCCTTTTCCGCCCAAATACTCAGCCAATTCATTCGGGGCAACGATGAATGCATCATTCCGTTTTGCAATTTCTTCTGTATCCCCGTAATGATCATTGTGTCCATGCGTCAACAGAATAACATCTGTTTCAACTGTTCCGGCGTCCAAGTCACACGTCTCATTACCGGAAATAAACGGGTCAATCAAAATGGTATGGTTATCTGTTTTCACCCGAACAACAGAATGGCCATGATAAGATACGTCCATGTTTATCGCTCCTTTTGTTAAATGATGTGCACTTTTATCCTTCAATAAATGCCCCAATAAGTCCTTTACCCGTTTTATCATTTTTTTATGCATCGTTTTAAAAAATTCCTATTCATAGTAATACGTCGTTCGGCTAAAAATATAAGATGCTCTTTTAATATACAGTCCTCTTAAGTTTTTATATAGTTGCAGAAGGGTATAGAGCCATTATAATTAAGAAAAGAGGGGTAGCATGAATCAAACCAAATGGTCAACCGTTCGTGATAGTTTCTGGTTTCTCCCCATCGTTTATGGGCTATGTTCAATCATTACAGCATTGGCTATAACAGCCTTGGATGTTTGGCTTGTTCCCAAAATATCCAGCGGTATTCCAAGCATTCTTCTTACAGGACAAAGTATAGCAAAACAACTTTATGCCGCTTTAATAACAGCAATGCTAACAATGACAACGATAAGCTTTTCGACGATTATGGTTATGCTAACAACGTACTCATCTCAGTTTTCTCCTCGGGCACTGCAGGACTTTATGCAGAGTAAACTCACACAACACGTGCTAGGTGTTTTCACGTTTGGTTTTATTTTTGTACTAATCAATTTATGGCTATTAACCGAAACAAAACAAAAAGACTTGCTCAGTCCCTTTTTCACTGTTATTTTCACGATTATCTCGCTTGGCTTTTTTGTTTTATTTATCCATTATTCGGCGCGCTGGGCACAAGTAAACTTTTTGATTGGGGTCATACGAAACAAAACATCAAATTTAATTAAAGAAACATTTCAAGAAAGATCGTACGGTGAACATCAACATTGGGATCATTCGCAAACGGAAAGTATAAGAAAAAGAGAAAGAAAAACAATAGAAGCCAGACGATCAGGCTATATTCAACAAGTCGATTATAATTATTTGATTAACTGGGCAGCTAACAACGATATGGTATTAGAGGCAACGTTTCAAGTCGGTGATTATGTTCCTAAAGGAATGCCGGTATTTTATTATTGGTCTTTAGGTGACACTAACGTTGAAATAGCCAAGCACGACTATTTTTTAGCAATCGGTGATGAACGTTCTGATCTTCAGGATATTCCATTTTCAATAGAAAAATTGGTGGAAATTGCTGTAAAGGCATTATCCCCCAGTATGAATGATCCAAATACAGCGATTAATTGTATACATCGCATTGGTGGTTTGCTTACAGAGTTAGGCGGCAATTACCGTTCTGTCACGTACTATTCCGATAATAATGGGAATTTAAGGTTGATCATGGAACAAAAGAAATTTAGAGACTATTTATTTAAAAGTTTTTACCAAATTAAACATTACGGGAAAGACGACATCTCTGTTGTATATAGTATCGTAGACACGTTATATAAAGTTGCTATCGTTAGTGAGGAATCCATTCAAAAAGAAGTATGGCGTTTCACTAAATATGTGTTAGAAGCCGTAGATATAAATAGCCTTTCCTCGATGGACTATCAACATCTTAAAAATATAATGGAGCGATTTGCTTCCTTTTCGGGGGAGGAACTGAATATGTGAAAAAATGGCCCTTTTGAATACCCGGACAGGACATACTTGCTCATTTAAAAGGATAAAAACCGTCACGAGTATTCCCTTCGCCGAGAAGCTGACCGCGAAAAACAAAGCTATTGATGCATCGAGCGTGGAAACAGCTGTCAGGGATAACGACCAAGCCGCCCGCGAGGCCACCGCAAATGCGGGAATGAGGAGGGGAATGATCCCCCCTTTTCATACTACATTAAATCCTTTACGAAAAAGACCGCATCCTATCGCCCATTTCCAACCATATAAATGTTCTTATTGTTTCTGCCTTCAATTTCTACATCCGCCGGTATTTCCAGATAAAGCAATTCCGTACTGTGCAAACGCCCATTGTTTTTATATTCCCATGGCGAGGATGCCTTATTTCCGGTTGTTTCACTGGTTGAAACACCAAATCCTCCCCTTTCATCCAATGAACTGAGCCATCCCTTTTGTGTGAACTGACGGACAGAAACGTTCTTTTGGAACACCGATATATCAACTCGCTTACGATCCGGTGTTTCAACAGCTAAGGTACGTCCATGCACTTCCATATGTGTCTTTGGAAGGAACCCGGTCGTCATATCGATGCCATCAATGACATATGGCGTAACATAAAGTTCTGCTTCCACAACGCCATCAGCCGCTTTTTTTCGCTTTACAGCAATATTGTTTAAGTTTTCTTGCCCTCGAATGACAAGATGCAATGTCTCCTCGTCCGTCTCCAACTTCCATGTATTCACAAGATAGTCATCAAGCATGTCAATCGATCCGGTATTTTGCGGGATCATGAACAAGTCGGGCAGCTTTTTCTTATGAAACGTCCGATCGCCCGACGCACCTGAATCACCCTCAAGGGGTAAAACAAATGATAATCCAAATGCGATGACAAGAATGAGCAAATAACCCGGGAATAACCAGCGTCTGACGATTCCTGATAGCTTAGTGGATTTTAAAAGACGCATGCCTACAGCGAACAACAAGCCAATTACAGCTAACAAGAGTAAAATAGGCATAATGCCAATCAAAACGTTACTCATGGTCGAACCTCCTTTTGCCGAAGTGGAACAAACGAACAAGCGAATAGAAACACCGTTGTAACCACTGTTTTCAACAGAAAGAGCAGTATATTCGTTTCACCGACAAAAAACGCATATATCTTTAACGTTATAGGTGGATCGAACAGCAATCCCCCCACAACCAAAACGGGAATGATCACCATGAATAACCGGTGCAGTTGAATGATATTGCCGATCAAGTAACCAAACGCACAAAACATTACCACATATAAAGCGACTGTAACAATGCTGATCAACGGATCGATAAACGTTGTGGGGTCATCGATCATACCGGCAAATGTTGCTTCATCTGACGTCCAATAAATAATAACCCGAAGCAAATAACCGGCCAATGTTGCTGTTAACCCACCAATGACGCTCGCTGTAGCCAAAAAAAGCATATTGGAAAGATGCTGACTTTGCCGGTTGGTGACAAATAGAAAGTCGTCTTCCCTGTAGGCTTTTGTTGTAATGGTTATTGCATTGATGAATCCCCACAGGAAAGTAAATATAATGATAAGATCACCAGTATATGTGTTTAGATGCGCATTAACGCCATAACTTCCGCCTCCGCTTGTCATAATTCCCCCGGAAGAAAATAACAATGCGAGTAGCTGCATCACAACAAGCGATGTGAATACTTGATAGTACGCCCTGAGTTTATAACGGTATTGTTTGAGAACAATTTGCGTGATCGGCACGTTGTTAAAGGACATCATCAATTCCTCCTTTCGTTTTGGCGGTCAAGTAAATACATACATCGCTCGCAGCGACAGGTGTGGCTTTCATACCCAATCTCTCTGCCTGTTCAATGGCAAAGTCCTGTTTCACCACGGCTTGCATCATCCCGGGAGCAGACTGTTTTTTAGCAAGCACTGTTTTATCATACAGCCATTGACCGACTACAGCATCGGGACCGGTGAGACTAACAGCATATTCCTTTAAATCATCCATCGGCATATGCAGCACCTGCTGCCCCTCATCCATTAAGAGCACATCCTCCAATAGATGGTCGAACTCATCCAAATGATGACTCGAGATTAAAATCGTGCGCGGATGAGCCAAGTAATCCTTTAACAGCACCCGGTAAAAATCGTTTCTGACCGCAGCGTCCATGCCGGTCGTTGGCTCATCGAAAATCGTCAGTTCCGATCGGGTGGCCAACCCAAATATCATGTTGAATGTCGTTTTTTTCCCTTTTGACAGTTGGTTGTGGTGTTGATCCGGGTGAAACGAAAAATAGTCGAACAACGTCTTCGCAAACGTCATATCCCAATTAGTATAAAAACGTTCCCCCTCCTTCAGAAGTTCACCAAGAGTCAATGCATCGGGGAAAAGCATGTGATCATCAATAAAAATACTATTGGCCGACACATGCAAACTGTTAAACGGATGTTCGGAAAACACGTTCATCTCACCTGATGTTTCCTTTATAAAACCGACGAGCATTTTTAACAATGTTGTTTTGCCCGCCCCGTTTCTGCCAATGATACCGGTAATGGCATCGGATTTTATGGTTACTGTTAAGCCATCGACAGCAGGCACGCCTTTATATGTCTTTGTCAAGTCCGTCGCTTCAATAACATTCATGCTTGATCCTCCCCCCGTTCGTGAATCGCATCTCTAAGCATTTCCATTAGTTCCGCATCATCCATTTGCAAGTGAGTTGCTTCTGTTACCACGTCCCGGAGCATGCGTTTTAATGTATCGTTCTTTCGTTTTTTACGAATGATGGCTACCGCGTCACCGGTTACAAATTTTCCCAACCCCCGTTTATTGTATAAAATATGTTCGTCATGCAACATGTTCAGTCCTTTAGCTGCTGTGGCTGGGTTAATATTAAACAAATCCGCTAACGTATATTGGGAATGGACTTTATCATGTGGTTGAAAATACCCACTCAGCATTTGGTTTTCCAGCCATTCGGCTATCTGGATATAGATCGGTTTGGACCCTTCCATCTCAACCATTGGGCATGAGCTCCTTCCTTTGGAGTCCAGTGAATTAGTTATGTAATGCACTGATCTACATACTTAATATAAATGCTTTTCAAACGAACGTCAATAAAAAATGCCTCCCAAGCAAATGAGAGACATTGTTCACGTATTCAAAGGGCGTTAATCCCAACTTCCAGCCGCATCCTAACGATAAGGATTGAACAACCCGTTCATTCCTCTGACACTGAAAGATAAACGTCCATTGATTTATATTTCTACCTATAAACAATACTGGCCAATCGGTACCAAACAAGCTAACGTTTAACATCAACTCCGCCGGTAATGTCCATTATGGCACCGGTAATCATGTCGGAATCCTGATCACAAAGATACATGATAGTCCTGGCTATATCTTCCCCTGTTCCTGGTCGGCCAATGGGGGTTGTATCATCATGCACATTCCTGCTGGCATCGATGCCCGCTTCTTTCATATCGCCGGTAATATCCCCAGGGCACACCATGTTGGCGGTAATCCGATTGGGTGCTTCTTCAGCGGCGACGGTTTTTGTCAATGAAGCCAAACCGCTTTTGGCTGCAGCAAAGGCGGAACGGTACGGCCAGCCGGAAGCATGGTTCGCCCCTTGAAAGCCATAGTTAATAATTCGGCCAAATTGTTGTTGGCGCATATGCGGAACCGTTAATTGCAGCAGATGAAAAGCCGCATCAAGATTGCCATTGACCATTTCTTGCCATTCCCCATCGGTATAATCAAGAAGTTTCTTATGGTTGAAAATAAACGGGCCGGCATTATTAACCAAATAATCGATTCCACCATGCACATTTACGGCTTGTTCGGTCAAACGAGTCAAATCCTGTTTGTCGGTTACATCAACCTGTTCCGTATGTAGCAAATCACGATAAGGAGCCAGCTCCGTTTTGACAGCCTGAGCTTTTTCACCGTCACGATGGTATGTAGCTGTCACCCGATGCCCTGCCATCAGAAACTTTTCCGTTACTTGCCTTCCCAGACCGGACGTTCCTGCTGTTATTAAAGCATGTCCCATAAATCGTTCCTCCCCCTTTCATGCGTTTGACGACACAGCATAGCTTTTATTTTAACATATGTAGCGTTCGTTCATAAGCAAAATCCACCCTGTGGCGGGTGGATTTTGCCTGGATCATTTCTTCTGATTATTATACGTGTGAATACTACGGTTATTGGAAAGCTTTTCTTTATCTTCAATAACGCCCTTCTGATAACTTTCAAATAATTGATTTTGAACAGCTTCGACACCTTTTTTATCTTCAGTGAATGGATGGTTTTTCTTTCCCATTGCTATCACCTCCATGCTTAGTATGCTCACAGACAGGAGAATCATCCCATTTTTGTCGTTGCCAATTTCGGTAAATGTGATTGCCAGCTAACCAAAAAGCGATTACAATAGTACAAAAGGGAAGGGTGATAACATGGATTTTGAGTATGAAAACATTATTGTTGCAGTGGATGGTTCAGAAGCTTCGGAACACGCATTCAAGAAATCGCTGGATATCGTCCGGCGGAATGATGCCCGGTTAATTATTGCTAATGTCGTTGATTCACGGACATTTGCAACCGCGGAAGCCTATGACCGGACACTGGCGGAACGTGCAGAAGAATATGCCAAAGAATTGGTGGACAGCTATGTTGAAAATGCCAACAGTGCGGGGATAACGAATTTAGTACGATGCGTAGAGTACGGGTCGCCAAAAGTTAAAATCGCCAAAGACGTCGCGGAAAACTTTGAAGCGGATTTGATTATTTGTGGAGCAACCGGAATGGGCGCGGTTGAACGGTTTCTCATCGGCAGTGTTTCGGAAAGCATCACTCGGCATGCCGAATGCGATGTGCTGGTCGTCCGCTAAAATCATGCAGAGGCCGACGTGGGGCGGGCGCGAGCAATGGATCGCGCCTGCTTTACGATTTATCACTGCTGAATGAACCTGTTTCATCAAATGCTTGACCGTCTTTTTTCAATTCACCGGCGACGTGGGCCAACTCCGGAACAATTAATCGATTCATCGCTAACATCACCGCCCCTGATGACCCAGGTACGGCAAAAACCGCAGTATCACCAATGACACCTCCAATTGCCCTGGAAAGAATCGCCGCTGAGCCGATATCGTCCGTATAACTGAGCATCCGGAAAAGCTCACCGAAGCCCGACATTTCCTTATCCAGCATCGGCGTAACCGTTTCAATTGTTACATCGCGATAGGCGATGCCGGTACCGCCGTTCAATAAAATAACGTCAATGTCTGGATTCGTGCACCCGGCAGAAATTTTATTGGCAATAGCGCTGCTTTCATCCGGGACCATTTCCTTAACCACGTTGTAATGGCCTGCTTCTTTCAGCAAACGAACCATAAGATCGCCGCTTTTATCCGATGCATCCGTTCGTGTATCACTTACCGTCACGACCATGCAATGAACGGACGTATTGCTGTCTTTATGCTCTTCCACAGACACATGAATCCCTCCTAATCCTGTCCAGTAAGGCGGACGGTATCTCTAGCGATAACCACTTCTTCATTCGTTGGTATGACAAGCACTTTCACCGGCGAATGCGGATAATTAATAAAAGCTTCCTGTCCTCGAATATCATTGCGCGAAGAATCCCAGTATACACCCATAAATTCCAGTCCCGTTAGTACTTTTTCCCGTACAACGGTGCTATTTTCACCAACACCGGCTGTGAAGATAATGGCATCCACACCCGACATTCTTGCTGCATAGGAACCGAGGTATTTGTGTATGCGTGCCGCAAATACATCCAGCGCCAATTCAGCCCGATCGTTTTTATCCGCTTGTTGTTCTATATCGCGCAAGTCACTGGAAAAACCGGACAAGGCGAGCATTCCACTTTTTTTATTTAAAATGTGAACAACGTCTTCAGCAGTTTTACCAGTTTTCTCCATAATAAACGGAATAAGAGCCGGGTCGATATCGCCCGATCGCGTTCCCATGGTTATTCCGGCAAGGGGGGTGAATCCCATCGATGTATCAATGGACTGTCCCTTATCAATAGCCGCTATACTTGCTCCATTCCCTAAATGACAGGAGATGAGACGCAACTGCTCAAGTGGTATTCCTAGCAATTGAGCTGCACGGCGGGACACATATTTATGGGATGTACCGTGAAACCCATATTTACGAATACCATATTGTTCATAATACTCGTATGGAAGACTATACAGATAAGACTTCTCAGGCATAGTCTGGTGGAACGCCGTATCAAATACAGCCACCATCGGCACACCCGGCAACTTCTCCCGGAATGCACGTATACCTGTCAAATTAGCAGGATTGTGCAAGGGTGCCAGATCAGACACATCTTCAATATTCCGGATGACGTCATCATTAATCACGGCCGAATCACTAAAACGTTCACCGCCATGGACAACCCTGTGTCCAACAGCATCCACATCATCCATGGATTGAATGACACCCGATGAGGTTAGCTTATCAAGCAAATGCTTCACGGCCGTTTCGTGGTCAGACAGATCGATAACGTTTTTCGCTTCTTTGTCCCCCATTTCAAAAGTGAATTCAGTCCCTGAAAGGCCGATTCGTTCCGTCAACCCTTTTGCCTCGACCACTTCTTCGGGCATCCGGATCAGTTGAAACTTTAAAGACGAACTTCCAGCATTAATTGCCAAAATATTGGACATATACGTTTCGGCCCCCTCCCAAGCCTTAGATATTCATATTTTCTGCAAACCAAGCATTCATTTGTGTAAGAATGTCATCCATAGCTTTTGTGTTTTTAAAAGATGGAACCTGGACGAGCAGTGGCTGTTTGATACTGGAGGTATCCGGACCTCTTTTTTGAAGAATGAGAAGGCTTTTTCTGTTCTTTTCTGACTTAAATGCCGTCTCCGGAAGCTGCAGGACACCGATTATATGGGCGTACTCCTGAAGATAAGCATGCAGCTTATCGGATTGATCACTGTCAAACAAAAATTCCGGAATAACAAAAATTAAATAGCCTCCAGGAGCCGTATAACGCATGGCTTGTTCGATCAGCAAATGATGGGAATAAGAATGCCCTTCATCTGCTTTCAGCTCAAAGTCCTCAGATCGAACATCGTCCGGGTAATAACCGACCGGAAGATCACTGATAACCAAATCGACTGGATCCAAAAGAAATGGACGCAGACTATCCTGATGAAAAAACTCGACTTCCTTCTTCTGCATGTTGGCATTAAGCATAGCCAAACGAATGAGGGTAGGATCCACTTCGCTTGCATAAACCGAAGCAGCTTTATCCAACTGATCCAAAACAGCCATTAACAAATTGCCTGTTCCGCTCGTCGGGTCAAACAAGCGGATGTGTTCCAGGCCGCTCGTCAATTTCCCGGCTAAATAACCAACAAACAAGGCTACCGTCTCCGGTGTCATTAAATGCTGCTCCTGAGTGGCACCTTTCATCCCTTTAAGAATGGCGAGTTGAATGGCTTTACGGACATCGGTCGTTTCATAAGATGTTACATCCAATCGCTCCATCGTTTTTTGAAATTCCTTTTTTAACGGAGCTTCCATCTCCTCGGGTGTTTGTTGATCCAATAAAGTCCCAAGCGTTACAGCGAGACTGTCCAAATATGTTTCATTTCGATGTTGCTGAACGGATTCCGTTGTGTCATCGATTTGTTCATATAATATTTCCACATCTGTTTTTTCCATCGTGCCAATCCTCCGATTCATGGTCTAAAAGCATATTTATTGTATCAAAGGACCGGTCGTATTGTATATGAACCGGATAAAAATCTCCCCTGCGATCAAAGCAGGAGAGTATATGGCAGGGCATTATTCAGCTTTCTTTGCTTCTTCAAGAGCCCGGTCATAGTCCGGATGGTTGGTTACCTCGTTCACATACTCCACATACGTAACGTTATCATTCGAATCAACGACGAAAACAGCCCGTGCCAAAAGCCGGAGTTCCTTGATCAATGTACCGTATTTCTCGCCAAAGTCAGCATCGCGATGATCAGACAATGTATCCAGATTTTTGATTCCGTTTGCCGCACACCAACGTGACTGAGCAAAAGGCAGGTCCATACTTATAGTCAAGACATGAACATTATCAAGCTTATCAGCCTCTTCGTTGAAGCGTCGCGTTTCTTCAGCGCAAACCCCCGTATCAACGGATGGAACAGCAGCAATTAACTTTACTTTGCCTTTATAGTCATTTAAAGAAACCTCTTTCAAATCATTGGACAACACCGTGAAATCAGGTGCCTGATCACCAACACTGATTTCATTTCCTGCAAGGGTTACGGGATCCTGATTAAATGTGACATTTGCCATAATAAAAATCAAACCTCCATGTATTTGGATTCTCAATTTATTATGAATCGTCTTACACTATTTGTCCAATAATTCATTATTTACATTGATTTTGTATGATGAAAATTATTCTTGCGACGAATCATCTTCCGACTGTTCGGAGTCGGAGTCTTGCTTTTTTTGCTTCGATTTATCTTTCTTCTGTTCGTCATTGTTACTATTGTGCTTAGATTGCTGGTTCATTTTGTCCTGAAGGCCGGATTCCTTTAACAGCTGCTGCATTTTATCGACAGCTTTCGGAGCGACTTCCATCATCTTTTCGTATATGTGCGTACTTTCATCCAGATGAATCATTTTTACACCTTGTTGACTGATGACTAAGAACGCAATCGGTGTAATGGAGACACCGCCGCCACTTCCCCCGCCAAAAGGCATAGATCCGCCGCTTGAATCGCTCTGATCATCAGCAGCTGTGAACTCACTACCGCCTGCTGCAAAACCGAATCCCAATTTGGAAACCGGAATAATTACGCTTCCATCCGGAGATTCCACCGGATCACCAATAATCGTATTAACCTCAATCATATCTTTCAAGTTTTCCATTGCCGTCGTCATTAAACCTTGAATCGGATGGTCATCCATGATTGATCCTCCTTCTATGTCATTGCTTCTCGTTTGACAGGAAACTTACGAATCACTCTCCAGAATACATACATAGCCTGCCCCGCGCGAATAGATATCATGCAATGAAAGACAGAACTAAATGTTTGCTGTTGAAAAAATGGTGTCACCGTAACAGATGGTTTGTGAACAAATGTGCCATTGGTCATGATCGGCCCCATCACCATACCTTTGATTGCCCATATTCCACCCGTAATCGTTCCCGTCGTATCCGCTTTCCCAGTTCCTGCTTCGGTTGTCCAGCTGACGTTATCAACCCGAATATGTTTTAATACAAACAAGATAATGGTACGCAAATGATTCCATTTTTGCCTGGCTCCATGGCCGAGTTGATGCAATAATGAAAGTGTTTCCTGAAAGGATTGCTCCTCGGCAGGCTCTTCCATTAGATCAACTGAACGATAAAATAACCGTATCCGATAAAAATAAACAGCTATGTAAAGGATTTGCTCTTCCTGATTAAGTGTGACAGTGCATACTGCTTTTAATCTTGAGCAAAGCAAGAATACGATGCCGCTAATGATGATTGCGATGATTAAACCAATGACCATAAATAACGATCACCTCTTTATAAATATGATGAGCATTGCCTTCCTTTTTTATACAGTTTGATATATTGCCAATTGGGAACAGAGACATGGTACACTCTAATGTAGGGTGACCATACTAAAATAGGAGAGAGAGGATCGGCCATGTGGGAACGAAATTATATTTATTTTTACTATCGACGAGATGGACAACTGGATCAAAAGCTGAAGCCGCTGTTTAAACTGGCCCGGGATAACCATTTTCATATTGTGGACGATCCCAAGCATGCCAATATCATTGTTAGCGTAGGTGGTGACGGAGCTTTTTTGCAGGCAGTACGCACAACCGGATTTCGCCAGGATTGTTTATATACCGGCATTACCGAATCTGATGAATCCGGGCTGTATTGCGACTTTGATATCGATAATTTTGATACCATGTTGCATACCATCCAGCATAAGGCATTGGAAGTTCGCCGTTTTCCGACCATTGATGTACAAGTGAACGGTGAAACAACTTTTCAATGCCTTAATGAAGTAAGCATACGCTCAACCATAATTAAAACAATGGTTATGGATGTCTATATCGACCATATTCATTTTGAAACGTTTCGTGGTGATGGGCTTATTGTCGCTACGCCAACAGGAAGCACCGGCTACAATAAATCCACTCGCGGTGCGGTTGTCGACCCGAAACTGTCTTGTTTCCAAGTTTCTGAAATTGCCTCGCTTAACAACAACCGATATCGGACGCTTGGATCATCGTTTATATTAAACAAAGACCGAACATTGACATTGGACGTGGTTCAGGATGGCAATGATTACCCGATTATCGGTTTAGATAACGAGGCCTATTCCATTCGTAATATCCAAAACTTGACCATTACATTAAGTAACAGTGTCGTTAAAACGGTCAAATTGAAACATAATTCTTACTGGGACCGCGTGAAGCGCACATTTTTGTGACCATTAAAAGCGGGC
>NZ_BAAADM010000005.1:93726-129505 GCF_039522485.1 Lentibacillus halophilus
TTATTGCGGCATGTTGCCGCCAAATTGTTGTTCAGCAGTGTTCACAAGGCGCTTTGTGATCTCACCGCCAACAGATCCATTTCCACGGGATGTTGTATCAGCACCAAGTTGAACGCCAAATTCCTGTGCAATTTCTGTCTTCATTTGATTCAGTGCCTGTTCTGCACCAGGTACGACTAATTGATTTGAACTGTTATTACTTGGCATGTCTTTTCACCTCCTTGTACCCCTATATTGTGTACTGGGAGGCTTTTTTAAACTGGTAGTTTCTGTTAATTATTTTTTGTATTTAAAACAAATCGTGAAACACATCTTCGGTTCCTGTTTTTCCGGTTAATGTGACGACATCGGTGTGATCAACGGCTTTTCGCAGTAGTTCTGAAAAATCAGCCTGATCCTCAATCTCATTAACCTTTTCTCTTGAAGGCCTTGTTTTTGGTGACTTGGGAACAAAAATGGTACAACAATCTTCATAAGGACGAATGGAAATATCAAACGTTGCAATGGTCTTGGAAATCTTAACGATGTCATCTTTATCCATCGCAACGAGCGGGCGTAAAACAGGGTAATTCGTCACTTCATTGATGGTATTCATGCTCTCCATCGTCTGGCTTGCCACTTGCCCCAGACTTTCACCGGTAGACATGGATAAAATCGACTCTCTTTTGCAAATTTGCTCACTGATACGCATCATCATCCGTCGCATAATTGTCATAGCATATTTTTCAGGCATTTCACGGTGGATATGCTGCTGCACATCGGTGAACGGAACAATATGAACCTTTATGGTATTGCCATAGTGTGTCAGTTTTTCCGCCAAATCCAACACTTTTTGTTTCGCACGTTCGCTTGTGAACGGTGGAGAATGAAAATGAACAGCCTCTATTTCGACCCCGCGTTTCATCGTTAGAAAACCTGCAACTGGGCTGTCGATTCCACCGGATAAAAGCAGAAGCGTTTTACCGGATGTGCCAACTGGCAGCCCACCTAGGCCGGGGATAATGCGTGACGTGATATACGTTGCTTCTTTACGGATTTCAACCTTCAGTTCCATATCAGGCTCATGGACATCAACCGAGAAACCAGAGGTAGAACTGAGCAGATGAGCACCCAGTATTTGGTTCATTTGCTGTGACCGGATTGGAAAGTTTTTATCAATACGTTTTACGGTTACTTTGAACGTGCGGACATCACGTTCGTGTTGTAATGCCCAAAGCGCAGCAGCCTTTATTTCATCTTCATCGTTGCTGACTTGAATAGCCGGGCTTAGGCTATGAATTCCAAATACTTGTTTACACTTGTGAATGATTGCTTCCGAGTCATGACCATTCAACAATACAAACATTCTTCCTTGAGTCCGTTTCACCACCGCATGTGGGAAATCTTCCAGCTGTTGTTTTAAATTGTTCTGCAGCTGAAGTATAAAACTTTTTCTATTTTTGCCTTTTAGTGCCATTTCTCCATAGCGTATTAATATATGATCGTATTCCATTGCTATCTACTCCATTACTGCCTTAAATCGACCGATGGCTTCTTTAAGCTCTTGAAAAAAGGTATTTATTTCGTCTTCTGTTGTATCATACGAGAAACTGACGCGCAATGCCGATGTGGAACGATCCCGACCATATCCACACGCTGCAAGTATTTTGCTTTCGTCTTCCCTTTTCGATGAACACGCTGATTTGGTTGATACATAAATGCCCTTCTCACCAAGCATATGAATCAGAACTTCCGGTTTCAGACCTGGAATCGATATGTTCATAATATGTGGTGCTGCCTTTTGCTCAGGCGTGTTAACCAGCACATCTTCCATTGTGTAAAGCTTATCCCGTAGCTGTGCCTGTAATTGTGACATATGCCGGATGCCGACTTCTCGACGTTCAATGGTCAGTCGCAATGCTTTGACCAATGATACGGCACCGGCGACATTTTCTGTTCCCGACCGGAATGACTTCTCCTGGCCACCCCCATGAAAAAGCGGGAAAAGAGTCGTGCCATTTTTTACATAAAGAAGGCCTGTTCCTTTTAATCCATGCAATTTGTGTCCAGAAATCGTGCATAAGTCAATTCCACTTTCAGCAAGATCCAAAGGCACTTTGCCCACTCCCTGCACATTATCAACATGGAAAAATAACTTTGGATACTGTTTGGCGACCTCTCCAATTTGTTTAACAGGTTGTACAGAACCAATTTCATTGTTCACATGCATGACACTGATTAAAATGGTGTCATCGGTGATCGCGTCCTGCACATCATCAGTAGATACGACACCTTGAGCATCAACCGGCAAATACGTAACTGTGAACCCCAATCGCTCTAATCCGTGAAAAGCTTCATGAACAGAAGGATGTTCCACCTCCGTTGTAATGATATGGCTCCCCCGGTTCCGGTGTTCCAACGCAATTCCTTTAACAGCAAGATTATTGCCCTCCGTTCCTCCAGCAGTAAAGATCATTTCATCCGGCTGCACTTGCAAAAGTTCGGCTGCCTGTTCCTTTGACCGCTGCAGTAATTTCTCTGCTTCTCCGCCGAATGGATGGATACTGGAGGGGTTAGCAAAAAAATGTTCAGAAACTTGCTGAAAACTGTGTAAAACTGAAGGATCAGGTCTCGTCGTTGCGCTATTGTCCAAATAAATCATGTGCATAACTCCTTATCGTTATATCTAAGTTGATGACTTCGGGATAACCCGGGGAATGAACCATTATTTAAACGGCATGTTAATTGGCAGTCTTTTGAAATGCTTCGATTCGTTTTAACGACCCTGGATCGGCCTCTTCAACAGCTTTGGCAGCCTGTTCTAGAGCGAGTTCATATTCGTAGGAACGAAACAGCCGTTCTGCTTCCGACAGTTTAGAAGCCAACGATGAATTTTGACTTCGATACCGATTGGCATATTGGATAACCTGTTCGGTCAAATGGGCTTTATCAAGCATCGTATCCGTTTGTTCTGTGACATCACCAATAACTGATTGCGCTTCGGACAAAGCTTGTTGCACTTCTGTCATATCAAGCGGTTGTTTTTCAAGGATGTCAAATACATGTGTATTTTTTTGAACAGCATGTTCCACTTTATTCCAAATATAACTCGGAACCCCCGGTATATTGCTTTTCTTTAATTTACGCTTCACATGAAAGAGTTCATCTTTCATTTCCCCCAGCTTTTTCCTGGCTTCCATCTCATCCTTTCGCAGATTATGAATACCTTCTTTTAATAATTCATGCGTCTTCTGAAGCCCCTCTATCTCTTGAAACCCCTGTTCAAGTTCATCCCGTAATTCTGAATGCGCCGCACTTTCCTGCTTCAATCCATTTGTTATCTCTTCCAGCTGGTTTTTCAGTTGCGCTATGGACCTATCCAAGGCGATAAATTTCTCCATATCACTATCTTCAACGTAATAACTTTGCTTCAAAGTTTCTATTTCTTCTTTGGTCATTTGGAATTCATTATCCAGGGATTGCAACAGATCACGGAAATTGTTTATCTTCGTTTCCACATAATTTTTGGCGAGTGCTTCCTTTTCAAGCAGCTGATACATATCATCTATGCGTTCTTCCACTTCAGGTATAATGTTATTTGCTTCTTGTGTGTCGCCTTTATCTAAAGCTTTCATGCATGCCGTAAGTCTGTGCTGATAATCATATAATTCTTTTTCAAAATCGAGATGATCTATCCGGTAGCCATCATTTTTCATCTCTCGTAATCCTTTGTACAGCTCATCAAGTTGTTCCGGCAGGTCATATTTGCATTTTTTGTAGGTAATAGGAAATTGCTCCATCTCAGTATGAAGGGAATCCAATTTTTGTTTTACATGTTCAGCAAGGTCCCTGGCTTCAGAATAATTCCCTGCCTCGGTAAGATCATAATATTGTTTGAATTCGTCTTCAAGTTCGTCCAGTGTCACTTCAAAACTTGTCTCCGCTCCACCGAATGAGAACCGATTCTGAATTAGGTATTTCCGCAATTCTTTTATATCTGGTTCTATTTTTTCAGCCTCTTTGCGTGCGGATTCCTCTGAGCTCATAAGATGTTCAAGTTCCCCAAGCATTTTTTCTATATCGTTTTCAATCGTTTCCAATGTTTGCTCCGCATGCCGCAATGTTTTTTTGGCCTTGGAAAACCGATATTTGTCCGCTGCTTCTTCCGCATCAAAAAAATATTCTTCAATATCAGGAAGGTCTTTGGCGATAATCTGCTCCCAGTGGGCTTTCCATGACTCGAATTTATCCTGTGTTTCACCGGACAAATTCAAACGTTTAATGCGGCCCAGTTCCGCGGCAATGTTCCGATTCATAATATCCATCTTCCATGTTTCAAGGCGATCAACGACATCATAAATACGTTTTCGCATAATCAATCCAATAATAAGTGCAATGACTGCTAATACAATTATTCCTATGACATATGCCATAAAAATGCCTCCTGACCGTATTCCAGCAGATAGAGGAATTTTTCAATATAAAAATAATTTAGTTCTTTTTCTGAAACCGAGAATAGTAGTAATGCAATAATACCACGTCAACAGCATTTTTGGCTAAAAAAATCCAAAAAAATAATTGATTCGACAACTTTTTTGCACACGTTCTGACAATCATTTTATTTAATACTCTGCGTGTTTTCTTGCCAGACGACAAAATCAAGCCATTTCTCCACTGTTTGCGTATAATGTTTTACAAACTGTTGGTGAGAGAAGTCACCAATGACCTGATCCTTCCATTCATTTCGCATGACGTACGGAGTCACCAGCATCCCTTTTAATTGCATCAGAAAGAATTGTTTTTGCTGGTGTCTCTTCTTCCCGTCAAAAATGGCATAAAACGCATGGCTGATCAAGTAATTTTCTTTCGCCAAGTAGGTGACGGTCACTTCTCGAACAAATACGGAGTCAAGTGACAGTTCACGGTGTATAAAGCATGATAATTGATAGTTCTCCTGTTTGTACTGTATGATATCTGCAACTATATTCTTCAACTGATGAAGGGGCGCCAGTGACTTATTTTGCTGCATGCTTGCCTCAATGGTTTCCAAGTACGTTTCATAATATTGGGTGACGGCATATTCGAGAAGCCCTTGCTTGCTGTTGAAATAGTAGCTGATTAAAGACACATTGACATTGGCTTTGGCCGCAATATCTCTGACGGATGTTCCGTGAAAACCGTGCTGAAAAAATAACGACGATGCTGCATCAATAACGTTTTGTTTCGTTGGATTCTTTTTCATGCCTATTCAACTCCTTACCTGCTTCTTACGACGAAATAAGCAAAAATCCTCCCATAATCGCTCGACAATTATCATCTTCCTGTCGAACAATAAAACGATATGGGTACTAGAAAGGAAATGATTATGTTTCAAAGGGATTCTTACTCAGGTGACCGAACAAACGATTACAAACGTCTTATCAACCAATTACAGGCACTATCCGAAGATGAAACAGATACAATTGCTTTGTTATCGAACGCCTCTGCACTGTTAAACCAATTTCTTGATGAAGTGAATTGGGTCGGATTCTATATCTGGAATGACCATGACAGCGAATTGGTTCTCGGCCCATTCCAGGGACTTCCAGCATGTATACGGATCGCTTATGGAAAAGGTGTCTGTGGCACGGCCATTAAGGAACAGGTGACAAAAAGGGTTCCTGATGTTGCAGCATTTCCCGGCCATATCGCCTGTGACAGTGCCAGCCAGTCGGAAATAGTTGTACCACTTTTTATGAATGGTCAGATCTTTGGTGTTCTTGATATCGACAGTCCGAACATCAATCGCTTTGACGAAACTGATCAATTTTATCTGGAGACATTTACAGCGGAGTTAAAACAATTTATCACAGAAAAATAGAACACCTTACTTTATTGACCGGCTTTCATTGTAAAGACATTCTGTTAAAAGTGCCCATACAGAACCTTTGAATAGCGGAATCGAAAAAGAAAGTACAATGGTTGACTTCCCGATTTATAGGTTATATACTATTGGTTGTGTAAAATAAAAAAGTAGCCTATGTGAACCGGCATTGCCCCCATTTTGTTCCTCTTGCAAATAAACTATGGCAAACGGAACAAAAAACGACTCAGACACTGCATAACATACGGAATCAATCCATTTATGAAAGAGGTGTATCACGTAACTCTCTGCTGCTGGAGCGATGGTACATGAAAACAAAATGGACAATGATCAGGAACACGGTCGTTTATTTTATGCAAATAAACCAATAACAAAGGAGGAAATGTCCTATGGCACCAATTAAGGGATCTGACTGGAAAAAATCCCGCCGCCTCGGCATTTCATTAACCGGAACCGGCAAAGAACTTGAAAAACGCCCTTATGCTCCAGGTGAGCATGGACCTAATCAGCGCAAAAAAATGTCTGAATATGGGTTGCAACTGCAAGAAAAACAAAAACTTCGCTTCATGTATGGGCTGAATGAACGTCAATTCCTCAGCCTGTTTATGAAAGCCGGAAAAATGAAAGGTGTTCATGGCGAAAATTTCATGATTCTCCTTGAATCCCGCCTGGACAACCTTGTATACCGTCTTGGCCTTGCCCGTACACGCCGTCAGGCACGCCAAATGGTAAACCATGGCCATATTAAAGTGGATGGCGGACGTGTTGATATCCCATCCTACAGCACAAAACCTGGTCAGGTCATCAGTCTTCGTGAACGTTCTCAAAACTTGGACATCGTTGATGAAGCCATCGAAGTGAATAACTTTGTACCGGACTATCTGACATTTGATGAGGATAAAAAGGAAGGGAGCTATACCCGTTATCCTGAACGTTCCGAGCTTCCTGCCGAAATTAACGAAGCGCTTATCGTTGAATTCTACTCTCGTTAATGTAACAAATTCAGTAAATAAAAACCCTGAAACCTTTCCGAAGAAGGTTCAGGGTTTTTATTTTCGAAACCAATTCAGGCATCCTGTTGTTGCTCTAGATGAAATGGACTAAAAAGTATTTTTTCTTGCCACGCCGGATAATCGAAAATTGGCCTCCAATGCGGTCGGAGTCGCCCACAACATATTGTAAATCCTGCCGTCGTTCGCCGTTAATGTAGATGGCTCCATTTTGGATATCTTCCCGTGCCTGGCGTTTAGATGAGGCAATGGACGCATTTACAAGCAAATCAATCAAACCGATATCCTCCTTCGCCATGTCATAGGTCGGTACATCCTTGAACCCTTGCTGAATATCATCCACAGATAAATCTTTTAAATTACCACTGAACAAAGAATCGGTTATTTTTTGGGCTTGGTGCATATCTTCATCACTATGGACCATTATGGTCATTTCTTCAGCCAGCCGTTTTTGTGCTAACCGTTGTTCCGGACGGTTGTCCAGTTCCTTCTGCAATTCATCCAATTCATCCTGCTCCACGAATGTAAAATAATGCAAAAACTTCATGACATCACGGTCATCCGTATTGATCCAAAACTGGTAAAATTCATATGGTGTTGTTTTTTGCGGATCAAGCCAAATGGCCCCGCCTGCTGTCTTGCCAAATTTACTGCCATCCGCTTTGGTAATCAGCGGGACGGTCAACCCAAATACATCCGCGTCTTCTTCTTCCGATTCCCGGGAACGACGGATCAGTTCCATGCCAGCTGTAATATTGCCCCATTGATCACTGCCACCAATTTGCAGGCTGCAGTTTTCTTCTTGGTACAATTTCAGATAATCAAGCGACTGGAGAATCATGTAGCTGAATTCGGTATACGAAATCCCTTCTTCAATTCGGGCTGACACCGATTCTTTGCCTAGCATATAATTAATGCCAAAGTGTTTACCCGCGTCACGGAGAAAATCAATAATCGTCATATTGCTGAGCCAGTCATGATTATTCCGAGCACGTGCTGCATTGGTCCCACTGTCAAAGTTAAGCAATCGGCCCAGTTGCTGCTTAATGTTTTCCGAATACCTAAGTACTACCGATGCTTCATTCAAAGAACGCTCGGATGACCGGCCGCTCGGATCGCCTATCATTCCCGTTCCCCCACCAATTAAAGCAATTGGCTTGTGGCCGGCCCGTTGGAAGCGTTTCAGCATAATAATCGGTAACAAATGGCCAATATGCAAACTGTCGCCCGTCGGATCAAATCCACAGTACAAGGTTACCTGATTCTCGTTTAAATGGGTTCTTAAAGCTTCTCTGTCTGTTGTCTGTTGAACAAGCCCACGTTCTTCAAGGTCATGTAGAATATCCATTTTTATACCTCCACTTTGTCAAATCTCGCATCATTTCACTTCACCGAAAATAAAAAAACGCCCCTTGCATAAGCTAAGGGACGAGTATTGTACTCGCGGTACCACCCTTGTTGCACATGAATCGTTGTGCCACTTCAGGATTCATAACGGTGTTGACGCCGTCTTCTCAAGGACAAGGCATAATCAAACAAACGAGATATATACCTATTCCTAAAAAAGAAAAGCTCCAGATTGTAATTCACTTGCAAATATATACTGACTTCCACCACCCGTCAGCTCTCTGAAAAGGGATTTGCACAGCTACTCCGATCTTTCAGTGCTTATGATTTATTATTATCCATTCATTCTTACCATATCTGTCATATAAATGCAATATTTCTGCAGCAACTTAATATACAACGGATGATGCTGCTATGCTATAATAGGTTTGATTCAGGGGAGGTTTTATAGTGAACATCAAGCAATCATGGCAAAAATATATAAAAAAACTTCAAACAACATGGGACAGAATTCGTTCACATCGTTATACAGAAAAAGCGCAATCCGTCTGGCAATCAGGCCGAATTCAACAAACATCACGCATTAGTTATGATGTCGTTTGGAATATTATTTTATTTTTCCTAATGATTATAATTATAAGTGTATTTTTTGTCGGCGGTGTCGGTGCAGGCTATTTCGCATCCCTTGTTAAAGACGAACCTGTACGGGCGTACGACAGCATGGAACAAAACATTTACAACTATGAAGAAACGTCATCTCTTTACTTTGCCGATAATACATATATTGGGGATATACGCAATGATTTGTACCGTGAGGAAACGTCACTGGAGCAAGTGCCAGACGTTTTACAACATGCTGTCATTGCCACCGAAGATAAATATTTTTACGAACATGATGGCGTGGTGCCAAAAGCCATCGTACGTGCCCTCGTTCAACAAGTGACAAGTGCTTCAACGCAATCAGGTGGAAGCACAATCACCCAGCAGCTCGTCAAAAATCAGATACTGACCAACGAGGTGTCTTTTGAACGTAAAGCAAAAGAAATTTTAATTGCCATGCGCCTGGAGCGCTTCTTCGACAAAGATGACATCCTGGAAGCCTATTTAAATGTTGTTCCTTATGGTCGTAATGCTTCGGGTGACAATATTGCTGGCATTCAGACTGCCGCAAAGGGCATATTCGGTGTAGACGCTTCGGATATTAATCTGGCACAAGCGGCTTATCTTGCTGGTTTGCCGCAAAGTCCTTCCTACTACACACCCTTTCAAAACAAAGGCGGGCTAAAAAGCAAAAAAGGGATTCAGCCTGGAATCAACCGGATGAATACTGTATTGAAAAGAATGTATGATGCAGACTTTATTACGAAAAAACAATACAACCAAGCACGAAATTATGACATTGTAAACGATTTTACCGAAAAATCATCAACACCTGCTGAAGCGTATCCATACCTGACCCAATTGGCACAGAAGCGTGCCAAAGAAATTATTCAGGAAAAATTGGCCAAAGATGATGGTTATACGATGCAGGATCTGAAGAATGATGATAAATTAATGGAAGAATACGCCACGCGTGCTGACCGGGCGCTTCGACAAAATGGATACGACATTCAAACAACCATTAATCAAAATATGCAAGACGCCTTTCAAAAAACAGCTAAAAACTATAATTATTACGGCCCAGATTGGACGGGGTATATAACGGACGATGAAACCGGCGAACGAAAAAAAATCACTCAGCAGATCCAGACAGGCGGTATTCTGATCGAAAATAAAACCGGTCGGATTATCAGCTTTGTCGGTGGACGGAATTTTGATAAAAACAGTTCTTTCAATTTTGCCTTTCAGGGTGAACGATCAAACGGAAGTACCATGAAGCCAATTCTCACCTATGCACCGGCATTTGAAAAAGGGATTGTCCAACCGGGAACACCGATTGCTGATATCCCGACAACCTATTCGACATCAGCAGGGCCTTATACACCGCAAAACTATGCCGGTGGCTATCACGGCATTGTTCCAGCAAGAAAGGCTCTCTACAACTCATATAACATCCCGGCGGTGAAAACCTATGATCGCATTAGAGATCAGGATCCGGTCAATGAATTCCTGAATCCAATGGGGATTACTACCATTGGTGATGAGGAATACAAACATCTGTCGCTCAGTATTGGGGGGACAAATACAGGCGTTACCGTTGAAGAAAATGTCAATGCCTTTGCAACCTTTGCCAACCAAGGAAAGTTTGTGGATGCGCATGTCATTGAAACGATAACAGATCAGGAAGGCAACACCATTTTTGAGCATAAACCAAATCCAGTTGATGTATTTTCACCGCAGACAGCGTACTTAACGTTGGATGTCATGCGGGATGTTATCGACCGGGGAACAGGGACGTATCTACAATCACAACTAAAATATAATGGTGTTGATTGGGCCGGCAAAACTGGTACCTCACAAAATTATAAAGATGCTTGGTTCGTCGGAGTGAATCCAAATGTCTCCATGGGGGTTTGGACTGGCTACAGCGAAGAAAAAAGTATTCGATGTCGTTCGTGTTCATTAAGTTACAGCCAAAGAAACGAAAAACTGTGGGCAAAATTGATCAATGCAGCATCGGATATCAATCCGGATCTGGTGGCACCTGATCAAAGCTTTGAACGCCCGGGTGGAATTGTCTCCCGCAGTTACTGCGCCATTTCGGGGAAACGTCCATCCAAATTATGTGAAGAAACTGGATTGATCCAAACTGATATATTTAATGCCAAATATGTACCAACCGAGAAAGATGACAGCCTGATGAGAGGCTCTTTTGTCATGATGGATGGCAAAGCCGTCATTGCCGGAGCCAATACTCCTAATGAATTTGTGGAAGGCGATGGTATTACCTTTAATCCCGATTTTCTGGAAAGGAAAGGGTATGACCAACTCAATGACCTTTCTGCGCTATATCCAAGCACCAATCAAGATGCTTGGAAAAAGATTGGACTACCGCCCTCAGATGTCAGCAGCAAAACAATCGAGGATGATGGTCAGAACCCGTCCGCACCTGGTTCCGTTTCCATTTCCGGCAACAAGCTGACATGGCAGGATTCAAATAGTAATGACGTTGTCGGTTATCGCATTTATCGTGCCAGCAAGCCTGGCGATTCTTTTCAGCTTGTTGGTAACACAACAGAAACATCATTCACGTTTTCCGGTCAAAAGGGGGTGTTCCGTGTTAAAGCCGTTGATTATTTCGGGCTGGAATCACAAACATCCAACGACGTCATTGCCGGTAATGTCTCTGAGCCTGGTAAGGAACAGAAAAGCGGCGATGATGAAAAAGACGGGAATAACAATGATGACAGTCAAAAAAATAATGACGAGACCAATGATTAGCACTAAAACAGCAACTGATGAACGAAGAGGAACGCTATGCCTCTTCGTTTTTTCTTCATTTTTATTTTTTCAACACTAAAAAATAAAACTATTATTCTGTATAATGGAAACCAGAAACAGGAAGGATCAGTTAAAAACAAGGTGGTGAACCATTGAAGCACGAGAAAACATATCATTACGACATACGCGATACGCCTGATGGTCCGATTGTCATTGAAGGACCACTTTCATCAGCGGAATTAGGAACGTACCATTTCCATGAACATCTGGTTGCTTTCCGTCCGGCTCCCAACCAATTTGAAGCCATCCAGAGCATCGCCGATTGCCCGGAAGGAAGGATTATTATTGCTAGAACAGAGGGGACCATCATAGGTTATGTTACGTATTTGCATCCTGATCCAATGGAACGTTGGTCGGAATACAACATGGAAGATTTGATGGAATTGGGAGCCATAGAAGTCATCCCTAAATACCGAGGTGCGAAGATAGCTTTAGGACTGCTGGACGTCTCCATGATGGATGAATACATGGAAAACTATATCATTATTTCCACCGAATACTATTGGCACTGGGACCTTGATGGCACGAGACTGAGTGTATGGGACTATCGGAAAGTGATGGAAAAAATGATGGCCTCGGGCGGTCTGCTTCCTGCACCGACCGACGATCCGGAAATCATTTCTCACCCGGCGAATTGTTTGATGGTTCGAATCGGCACCCGCGTTTCCGAAACATCCGTGAGCCAATTTGATGAACTGCGATTTTTGCAACGGAGTCAATACCATGACATGAGGGAGGCTCTATAGATGCTCGTTGAGAAGATTATGAAAACAGAAGTGATAACGCTTCCCCCGACAGCAACAATAGCTGATGGTTTAAACACGTTAAGAGAAAATCATATCCGGCATATTCCTATAGTTAATGATAATGAACAATTGATCGGATTGGTATCAGACCGTGATGTTAAAGAGGCGTCCCCATCTATTTTTATGGAGGAAAACAACCATCACCTGTTAAAAAATGAACTGCAATCGATAATGAGTCAACCAGTTATCACCGTCCACCCATTGGATTTTGTAGAAGAAATCGCCAAAGTTTTCTATGATGAGGCCATTGCCTGTCTCCCCGTTGTCAGCAACGATACGCTGACAGGAATCGTTACAGAAAAAGAGATGTTGTATACGATGATTCAATTAACCGGAACGAATGTACAAAGTTCCCAGATCGACGTAAAAGTTCCGCACAAACCCGGAATTCTACCGGAAGTGGCAGCCGTTTTCGGACAGCGCAAAACAAATATAACATCTGTCCTCATGTACCCGTTCAATGATGATCCTAATTACAAAATACTTGTCTTTCGCGTTCAAACCATGAACCCCGTTCCGTTAATACAGGATTTGCGTGATGCTGGTTACGAATTAATGTGGCCGAACAATATAGCGGAGCCCAAACTATGACATGCCGCACTGCTGCTTTCATTTATACAGATCAGTTTATAAAGTATCATTTTCACTCAGATCATCCATTTAATCAACAACGGGTCGCCTTGACAAAGGATCTACTGGAGGCTAGCGATTTACTGACAGCACAAGAAATCATTGAACCACGAAAGGCAACAGACGATGAAATCGCGCTATTTCATACACCTGAATACATTGATGCCGTTAAAAAGGCAGGGACTGGCCAACTGTCTGAGGAACAAGGAATGGCATACGGTTTGGGAACAGAGGACACGCCGATGTTTTCCGATATGCATAACGCATCCAGTTATCTTGTCGGTGGTACATTGACCGCTGTGAACACAGTTCTTCAAGGAGAATCGTGTCATGCATTGAATTTAGGCGGTGGTCTTCATCACGGATTCAAACAGAAAGCAAGCGGTTTCTGTATTTATAATGACGGAGCCATTGCCATTCAATACATTCGAGAAAAATATGATTTGAAAGTGCTGTATGTGGATACGGATGCTCATCATGGTGATGGGGTGCAATCAGCCTTCTATGATGATCCCAATGTATGCACGCTTTCCATCCATGAAACCGGACGCTACCTATTTCCGGGAACAGGAAGTATTAATGAGCGCGGCATCAAAAAGGGGCATGGATTTTCATTCAACATTCCCATTGATGCTTTCACCGAAGATCATTCTTTTCTGTCGGTTTACGAATCAGCCTTCCGAAATGTGGCGGCGTTTTTTAAACCAGATGTGATATTGACACAAAATGGGGCTGATGCTCATGTATACGATCCGCTCACCCATTTATGTGCTACAACCGCAACATTTGAACATATTCCGATGATTGCCCATGAATTAGCCCATGAATACTGCAATGGACGCTGGATAGCTCTCGGAGGGGGAGGGTACGACATGTGGCGAGTCATACCGCGTACTTGGGCTCAAATTTGGAATGTCATGAAAACGGGAACCATTCAACAAGGGGCGCTGCCGGAACCGTGGCTGAAGAAATGGCAAGCTGAATCACCAGTGACTTTGCCAGACATGTGGCATGATTCAAAACATATCGTACCAAACATCCCAAGAGAACCCGAAATAACAGAAAAAAATGAGCAGATTATGCAAGGTGCAATGAAATACGCCCGACAAAACCCCATTAACATGTAGAAAGGCAAGTGTCGCTCTCCATTATCCGGCACTTGCCTTGCATTTCTCCAACCCATAACCTGTTGCAACCGCCATAAGGTCATTTCATCTTTTCTTATATCGGCCTTTTTACTCGTTTGTTGAATCCCTTTCAACAATCCGATGCGGAAGAACGACTTTATTCTCCTCGACTTCTTCATTATTCATATATTTCGTTAGCAGACGCATGGCAACAGCGCCAATATCATACATTGGCTGGACAATGGTAGATAACGTTGGACGGACCATCGTTGCCAGTCTTGTATTGTCAAACCCAACAACTTCAAGGTCATTCGGCACGCAATAGCCTTTATCCTGTGCCCCATGAATAACGCCCAGTGCCATTTCATCGGATGCTACAAATACAGCAGCAGGCGGATCTTCTTTCGTTAAAAGCTGTTCTGCCGCTTCCATTCCTGAATCATAGGAATAGTCACCTTTGAGAATATATGCATCATCAGGAGAGATGGATTGTTCCTCCAACGCCCTCATATAGCCATTGTATTTTTGTCTATTAATCAACGTATCATCAACACCTGAAATAAAGGCAACCCGATCATTTCCTTTGGTCAGCAAATACATTGTTGCTTCAAATGCGGCAGCTTCATAGTCGATGTTCACCGATGGAATTTTGTTTGTTTCGTCGTATGTGGCTGCTAGAACAACCGGCACCGATGAACTTTGAAACTGCTCCACATGATCTTCTGATATATCACCGCCCATAAATAAAATACCGTCCACCTGCTTTTCCAACATAGCATTGATCAAGTGCAATTCTTTATCTTTATTTTGATCAGAATTACTCAGTATAATATTGTATTTATACATTGTCGCAATATCTTCAATGCCACGTGCCAATTCAGCAAAAAAGATGCTGGAAATATCCGGGATAATGGCGCCGACCGTTGTTGTTTTTTTGCTCGCCAATCCGCGGGCCACCGCATTCGGGCGATAGCCAAGCTCTTGTATCGTTGTTAGAACTTTTTTGCGTGTCACCGGTTTAACGTTCGGGTTTCCATTGACAACTCGCGAAACCGTTGCCATAGATACGTTCGCTTCTCTTGCCACATCGTATATCGTTACAGTCATGATTTTCCTCCTAGCCAGTTTACCATTTCGATTCCTTTTGCTAATATGATACGCTATATTACCGTAAAACACAAAAAATTTAAAGACTGAACCCCGTATTCATGGCCTTTTCACCATAAAAACGACATCTGTCATATTTGAGGGACAGATGTCGTCATTCCGTGAATCTTTTTATTGCAAAACGATTAGTCGGTTCAGCGTTTGGCATACGCCTGCAGTTCATCTATAAATTGTTCGAATGTCGGAATGTCAATTTGTTGTGCCGAATCAGACAAGGCTACCGCTGGATCCGGGTGAACCTCTGCCATAACCCCGTCAGCACCAATGGCCAAAGCAGCTTTCGCCGTCGGAAGCAACAGATCGCGCCGGCCTGTGGAATGGGTCACATCCACCATAACAGGCAAGTGTGTTTCTTGTTTCAAAATAGGTACGGCTGAAATATCCAGTGTATTTCGTGTTGCTTTTTCATAAGTCCGTATACCACGTTCACAAAGGATGATGTTACCGTTCCCTTTTGAAATGATATACTCCGCTGCATTCAAAAACTCAGAAATGGTCGCAGACATACCGCGTTTCAGAAGAACAGGTTTGCTCACTTCGCCGGCTTTTTTAAGCAACTCGAAGTTTTGCATGTTTCTGGCACCGATTTGAATAACGTCAAGGTAGTCAACAGCCTTTTCAATATCTGCAGGATTGACAATTTCACTGACCACAGCCATGTCCATTTCATCGGCAACTTTTTTCAAGATTTGAAGTCCTTCGATCCCGAGTCCCTGGAAATCATATGGCGATGTTCTCGGTTTAAATGCGCCGCCACGCAGTAAATTAATTCCTTTACGTTTGACTGCTTTGGCAACGTCCATTACCTGGTCATAGCTTTCAACGGAGCAAGGCCCCATAACATGGTGCAGATTGCCATCGCCTACTTGCTCTCCCCTTATATTAATTACGGTATTTTCAGGTTTTTTCTTGCGGGAGACAAGCAATGCTTTACGATGATCATCTTCCTGCAACTCAAGGCTTGCTTTGAATATTTCTTTAAAAATATGTTCAATGGTTGAGTCTTCAAATGGACCTTCATTTTTCGATTTGAGTTCATCCAGCATTTTGCGTTCCCTAACCGGATCAAATCGGTTGATACTTTGTTTATTTTTCACTTCGCCAATTTCTTGAGCAATTTCAGCACGTTGGCTGATCAATTCCAACAGTTGTCCATTTATGCTGTCTAATTGCTGTCGGAGCTGTTCCAAATCATTACTCATGATATTACCCTCCTACTATATGGTTGATCTGAAAATAATTTAGATTGGAATAATTAGAGACAATTATATAGCATAGCTTTTTCATTGTCATCCCTTCATTTAAATTTCATACTTTTATCACGGTTTAACACTTTAACGAAAGAGTTATTATTTTATTCCGACAAAATGAAGGCCGGGAACCATTCACCGGCCTTCCTATGTTTATTTGCACATATAGTATTTTGTGTTAACTCCCGAGTGATGGGTGTTTACGTTAATGTATGCTCTGTTCCTTCATCTGTTGCAGCTGTTTCACTCTGTGCATCATCATTGTTTTGGTTTTCCCCGTCTTTTGATGATGTCATCGCTTGTGCTTTCTCTGTCAATTTCGTTTTGGAATCGACTGCTTTTTCCTTCAACTCAGCGCCTTTCTCATAGGCTTTATCTTTCCATTCAGATCCTTTGTTGACGGCTGTATCTTTTATTTCTGTTCCTTTTTCATATGCTTTACCTTTCCAATCGCCAGCACGAACCTTTAGATCCGACGCTCCGGAATTTATGTCATCACGAAGTTCATTGCCGGACTTCGGAGCGAGCAGAAGTGCTGTAAGAGCACCCCCAATAGCACCAATCATAGCACCAAGAGCAAATTCATTCCCGTTAAATCCTTCTTCTTCATTGTTCCCCATAATTATTTCTCCTCCTTTGGCTTTCATTTTTTATTTATTCTTTTTCTTTCTCCAAAAATCCACAACGGCATTTCCCCACTTTAATGCTTCCGAAGCCTTGTCCTGATCATAGGCAGCTGCTTTGGAAACACTGTCAGACCATTTCTGCAGGGATCCGTTAAGGTCACTGGCTGTTTTTCCAATTCCTTGCGCACTGTCAAATAAACCATTTAACTTCTCCGATTTTTGATTAACATCATCGGCCAGTTTATTCGTCTTTTCCAGCAGTTCTGATGTTTCTGTTGTGACCCCCTCCATCTGACTTTCCAGATTTTCCAATGTCTGCGTAGCATTCATCATGGTACGCTGCATGGATTTCAATGTCATGACTGTGTAGATGACAAGTACTGCAAATGCAACAGCAGCAATAAGTACAGCAATATACAGCAATAATTCCATTTTGTAATCAGCTCCTTCCATTCAGCAGTCAGTTGGATGCATGATCGGGTATTTACGTCCAGACTGACGACACTGGCTGTTCAGGAAAGAAAAGAATCTAATAACCCATTCCCTTCATCCAATAATTTAAACATACCAGTCGTACCATCATTCCACACAACCACTCACTCTTACTATAACGAATTTTTTCTTCAATTTCGATAAATATGCTGAAATTTATTACAAAAATTAAAAAGGCCTGCTTCACACAGGCACTTTTTTCAAGCATTCATTTGGCCACTCATAAAAGACGTGAGATAGTTCTCATACGCTTCTTGAAACTTCTGGATATCCCCTGCTCCCATAAAAAGAAGAACACTGTTTTCTTGACACGAAAGCAAATCTGTATTGTACAAATTTAGGATAGTGCTGCCATCAATACGCTTCTGCAGATCATAAATGGTGAGTTTTCCGCTGTCTTCCCTTGCGGATCCAAAAATATCGCATAAATAGACTTGATCAGCCAGATTTAGGCTGTCGGCGAATTCTTGCAAAAACGTTTTTGTACGAGTGAATGTGTGCGGTTGAAAAATAGCAGTGATGTCTTTATTTGGGAATTTCCTCCGGGCCGCATCGATAGTAGCGGTAATCTCTTTTGGATGATGGGCATAATCATCCACAAGGATTTGATGGCCTATTTGTTTTTCTGTGAATCGTCGTTTGACACCCGTGAAGTTTTGAAGATGTTTGATCGTTTCGGTCTTCATGTCTTCATAATGACAAATAGCAATGACAGACAATGCGTTCAGAACGTTATGATTCCCAAACATCGGGATTTCGAACGTGTCATAATACGTATCACGAACAAATACATCAAATGCTGTGCCTTGTGCTGTTTCCGTTACATGTTGTGCCTGAAAATCATTTGTGCCCGAGAACCCATAATGGATAACCGGCACCTTGGTTTGTATCTGTTGCAGCTGTTTATCATCCCCGCATGCAATGATTCCCTTTTTCACTTGATCAGCCATCATTTGGAAAGCTTGAAAAACGTCATCTATACTCGTAAAATAATCCGGATGGTCAAAATCTATATTTGTCATGATCGCATAATCTGGTTTATAGCTGAGAAAATGACGGCGGTATTCACATGCCTCAAACACAAAATATTTGCTGTTCACATGCCCTTTTCCAGTTCCGTCACCGATTAAATAAGACGTCGGAAAGGATGCATCAAGAACATGAGCTAGCAAACCTGTCGTCGATGTTTTCCCGTGAGCACCTGTCACAGCAATACTTAAAAATTGTTCCAACCACTCCCCTAAAAATTCATGATAACGATAGAACGTCAAACCTTTTCGACGTGCTTCCAATATTTCAGGATGATTTTCAGAAAAAGCATTACCCGCGATGACGATGCAGCCATCATTGATGTTCGTTTCTGAAAAAGGGAAGATTGGAATGTTTTTTTCCTCAAGTGCTTTTTGTGTAAAAAATCGTTTTTCCACATCAGAGCCCTGTACCTTCTCGCCGGAGTCATAAAGAATATGGGCAAGAGCGCTCATTCCGGTTCCCTTAATACCAATAAAATGGTAAGTTGTCATAAAAAGAACCTCCAAAAATATGTCTGAAACAAATGCCGTAATAACCAACGCTGACCGCTAGCCGACAGCTATTCAGCAATTATAGCAAAATGTTTCTCAGAATGAAATATGGACCATGTAATTGACTGTAATTCCAGTTTCCTATTATTCTGTATCTCTTTGCGGGAGGAAACCATTTATTACATGATAAACATAACCGGTTTCTGTTTCCCTGAAGAACTGGTCGCTTTACCACATTATATACATTAGTGACCACGAATGTTCTTCTTGCCAATTTTCTGTTGATTTTTTCTGCCAAAATTTAAAACTGCTAATACGAGCCGGCTATCATCAATACTATTTCATACACGCTATGATATATCAATCATACGAAAACATACAAATGAATTAATAGCTTTCTATTTGGTCAGCTGTCACCAATACATCGCGCGGCTTGCTCCCGTTTTGTTGTGCAATAATACCCTGGTTTTCCATAGCATCCATCAATCTTGCAGCTCGGTTATAACCAATTTTGAAATGCCGCTGTAACAGTGATGTACTCGCACTATTGTTCTGCACAACAAAGTCAATGACATCATCAAGCAAATCATCCGTTTCATCATCGTTGGTGACCTGAGCCAACAGCTGCTCCTGTTCAAATTGATATACCGGTTCGGCAATGGACCTTGCGTAATCAGTGACCCGATCAATTTCATCATCAGAAACAAAAGCACCTTGGATACGCACACTCTTACCCGCTCCATTTTCGGTGAACAACATGTCTCCGTTACCGAGCAACTTTTCAGCGCCGCCGTTATCGAGAATGGTTCTTGAATCGACTTGTGACGATACACTGAAAGCGATTCGTGTAGGGATATTTGCCTTAATCAGACCGGTAATAACATCAACAGACGGACGCTGTGTGGCTAGTAACAAATGAATACCACAAGCTCGCGCTTTTTGAGCAATCCGGCTAATAGCATCCTCCACATCCTGTGGCGCGGCCATCATTAAGTCAGCAAGCTCATCAATAACGATAACGATAAACGGTATTCGTTCGTCCTGGCGGTGCTCGCGAGCCATTTTGTTATTGAATCGTTCCATATCCCGGACGCCTTCCCGAACAAAGGCATCATAGCGCTCCTCCATTTCATTGACCGCCCATTTCAAGGCTGCTGTCGCTGCTTTAACGTCCGTAATCACCGGTGATATAAGATGCGGGATACCATTGAACGGTGCTAATTCAACCATTTTTGGATCAATCATTAAAAATTTCACGTCATCATGATGCGCTTTATATAAAAGGCTGATTAAAATGGAATTGATACAAACACTTTTGCCCGATCCGGTTGCCCCCGCTATCATTCCATGCGGCATTTTTTGAATGTCCGTAACCTTTACAGCGCCCTCAATGCTTTGTCCAAGAGCAACTGTTAAAGGGGACTTACTTGATTGAAAAGGCTCTGAGTCGAAAATTTCCTGCAGTCCCACTTTTTGAGCATGCTGGTTGGGAATTTCAATACCAATTGTATTTTTCCCGGGAATAGGCGCTTCCATTCGAATATCTTTCGCTGCCATATTCATTTTTAAATCATCACTCAAATTTTTGATTTTGCTTACTTTAACACCCGGCTCCGGCTGTATTTCAAATCGTGTCACCGATGGCCCTTGGGTGGTGCGAACGACTTTTGCCCGTATATGAAAATGATCTAGCGTTTGTTCAAGAAGTTCCTTTTCGCTGGTTAACCATTGTTCATCCTGCACACTTTCAGGCTCAGGATCATCAAGTAAATAGTACGGCACAACGCTAGCTTTTTCTGCTTCCTTATTCGGTTCAGACGCACGGGAAGGTTGTGGCTTTGGCCGACTTTGGGACTTCCTCTTATCATTGGTTGACATCATGACATTAAATGGTAAAGTCTGCTGATTCGTTTGTTGTTTATCTTTTTTATTTGCAGAACGACTTTTGTTCCGGTCCGTTTTTCGCTGTTGTGGTTGTGGTTGTTGCACCGGTTCATGCTGCTCGTTTTCAGTCTTGTCTTCAACATGTTTTGGTTTTTCTTCTTCTTTTTCTTCTTCTTTTTCTTCAGGAAGAGACGGCTCAACGGTTGCAGCTGCTTGATCCATTCTGTCTTCAGCTATGTTGTTCTCCGACTGCGCTGTCTTGAATTCAGGTTCCTGGTAGCCATCCTGTTTCCGCTGATAGGCTGGAATATCGATATCTTTTTCTTCCGGTTGTTCACGTTGCTGAAACCCAAAAATAGGAGAGGGAACATCACTCGGTTCAAATGGCTCGCTATTATCCGGCTTATAGATTTTCCTATCTTGCTCTGCTAACGGTTCAGACTGCTGTTGAGTCGAATCCGTTTCGTTTGATTGTTTTCGAGTGTATGCTGGTCGTTCTGTGTTATTCGGTTCCTCTCTGGATGGATGATCAGGGATGACAGGAAAGCGAAATGGCTTTCTAGCAGGGTATTGGTATGTCATTTTCGTGTGGAGTTCCTGTTTGCTTTCTTCCCATTCCGCTGAAGTTGTATCATGTTTATCTTCGTTTTCCGCAAATAAAAGGCTGCTGATTTTCTTTTTCCATCGATCCCACATATATTTTCACTCATTTCTATCAAAATAGCACTATGTTTAGTTTAACAATATTTTGTCTCGAATGGGAGTACAAAAAAACAACCCTTGCCTCAAAAGACACAGGTTGTTCATGAAATCAGGCAGCATTTTGGGTCTAAAAAACTCCCATTCGTATATCATTCTTTTTCATTCTTTTCCGGTCGGTTTTTGGCCAGTATGAAGACAGGCTCCAATGTTTTGTCTTCATAAATAAACGGCAATGATGTGATAGGGATCCGACCTTCTGCAAAAAATTTCATCGTCATTTGTGCCAGTATATCGTAACCGGCCTTATTTTGTATATCCGCCAAAATGAGCACATCCTGATGCGGAACAGCCACCGCAAGTTCCCCTTTGGCATCGGCCAGCATTTCTTCCAAAAATGCTTCATTTAAAATTCGGCTCGCATCATAGCCATCCTGCTTCGCAACAAAATAAAAATCATTTTCGGCCACCGTATCCTTTTTGAAATCGTTGTCCAGCGACCGTACATTAAATGAAGCTATTTCATCAATCCAGCTGTAAGACCAATTTTCTTCCTCCAGCAAGGCTTCATCAATGAGCCGATAAGATTTACCGAGATCCAACGCATAAAAAACACGCGTCTCCGCCGTATGCTCTCTAAAAACAAGCGTGGAGCCAGCATTGGTTTCCGTCGGGAAAGATGTTGCACGAATGACAGGATAAATCTGTTTTTCTTTGCCCGACAAGTCATGCTCTTCATGCATGATTTTTAATGCTTCGATAACATGTTCCTCAAGATCGTCAACAGCAGCCTCGCCACGCTCATTATATTTAGAGACAACATTGGGAAGGGTGATCGTTATTCCTTGCCCTGTATCTTGCCATTCAATGCGGAAGGTATCCTTGTCGCGATTGTATGACGTACGAAATTCCGGCTTCGCAAGGCGTGCTTCCATCATTTTTTTCATCTTTAGGCTGGTCATCTTTGCCATCTGCTAGCACCTCCGTTCATCCGTTCACTTCCTCCATAAAGGATTCGATTTCTTCTTTTGTTTTTCGATCTTTACTGACAAACCGGCCTGCTTCTTTACCGTTACGAAACGCGATAAAGCTTGGTATGCCGAAAACATCATACGTCTGGCACAGATTGATAAACCGATCGCGGTCGACTAAAAGAAACGTATAATCAGTGTAAGTTTCTTCAATTTCCGGTAATATTGGTTCAATAACACGGCAGTCCGGGCACCAATCAGCAGAAAATACAGCAACAACGTGTTTGCTATCAATATAATATTGAAATTGTTCCATTGATTCCAATGTTTTCATTTCCATCCACCTCCATTGCCATTCCCATCATATCCAAGATTCCCGTCTGATTCAATCGTCCTGATGGCAATCATTCCCGATACATTCAAATAAAAAAGACAGAAAGATGCTTGCTCCACCGTTTGTTAAAAAATAGTTACTCACTTTGATTGTTGCTCAAAGCTATGGATCGTGCCATTTTCATCATGGATTCAGCATCGCTTTGAAGCGTTCTTTTCGGCGTGTGAGTTGTTATTTTAACGCCACCAATGCCTGTTTGCAGTTCATATTGATCATCGTCATTAGCAGGCATAATTCGAATATAGCCGAATTTCTTTTTATCGCTAAAGGAATCCAGAAGCAATGCCTCATCTGATTTCGCTTTTGCTGCATTATAACTCTGTTTGCTTTTTGATCCTTCAAGCTTATTATAAAAAACAATATATGTTTGATCGCCATCTTTTAAAATAATATTATTTTCCTCTTCTTTGACAACGTTTAAACCAGATGGTACATACATGGATAATGTATCCAATTTTTGATTATTCTCAATATCACTATCCGCATGAAATAGCTCTTTCGCTTCCTCCCCTGCATTTTTGACAGCTTCCTTTTCCGATTGCATGAAATTACACCCTGTCAACAGAAGAACACTTCCTATGATGATCAGGATTACATATACTGTTCGCAATGTTTTGCCTCCAAGTCCATTTCTTATCCTCATCTTATGATACTACGATTTTTTAATTTGGCAAGGTGATAAATTTCCATGAATCCCTCTTTTGATTGCATTGTTCAGAAAACCAGTTAAGATGGAGGAAGATAGGATAAAAGGAGGCGATTTTCTTGGAACTGATGGTCTATCTGGCAGGCCAGATTCACGATGACTGGCGAGAACAGCTGAAATCAAAGGCTGCGGAAAAAAAGCTCCCATTAACGTTTGTTGCCCCACAGACCAATCACGAACGATCCGACAATATCGGTGAGGACATATTGGGAAAACAGCCGGGAAATATGTACAGAGACGATGCAGCATCCGCCATTAATAACTTTCGCACAGAGGTGATGATGCAGAAAGCGGACATCGTTATTGCTCTATTCGGAGAAAACTATAAACAGTGGAACACGGCCATGGATGCCAGCACTGCCATCACCATGAACAAACCAACCATTATTGTGCGACCTGATTCGTTAGTCCATCCGCTGAAAGAATTGTCCAATAAAGCAAATGTCACCGTAGAAACGATCGATCAAGCTCTTAAGGTTCTTGACTATTTGTACGATTAAAAAACGGGACTGGGACAAGACTAAACAACTCACTTCTAAACACGAACAATATAGTTAAGACGTAGTCACCGCTCCGGAAAAACACTACGCTTTCCGCGGGCGCTGATAAGCCTCCTCGTGCTCGTCGCACTGCGGGGTCTTATCTAGGCTTTTCATCCCGCAGGAGTCTTCGTGTTTTTCCTACGCTAAACGAAAAATCCGAACCGATTCAGACTTTTTTGGATTATAGTTCGGATTTTTATTTTACTAAACATCTTTTGTCCCAGCTCCGTGTTAACACAAAAGTGGGAAAAGCAATTGAATGCTTTATGGCAATAGGTCAGTAAGCTTCTCTAGAAAAGAAGTATCTCACTTCCAATAGTCCCACTGACCATTTAACAGCCTGATAACGTGAACAAACATGTCTTTGCGTTCCATATGCTCATTGGTGAAAATTCCTATGGCACCTTCCTCATGACGCACGTTCTGCCGCTGGGCATAGCTGTCCATCACATCACCAAGTTCTCTTCCGGCTGTGAGTTCATTCTTTATATGTTCAGGCAACGGAATCCGAGCTCCACTGGCAGTGAAAACGGTATGTTCAGCAGTGACGAGCGCGCCCCAATTGCACAAATGCAGCACACCACCGACAGTCATGACACCACCTTCCAATCCAATCCCGACATCAGCAGACGACGTCGTTTTCATGCATTCGGATGCTCGGTTGATAGCACCCTGTCTTGTTTCCGCGTCTGAAAACGGCTGGTTGTTTACCAATGACGGAACATTGTTGGCCACGACGCTGTCTGAGAAAAAAACGTCCTGAACCGCCGCTATTTTAGCAGGATTTGTTGAACCAACTGCAATCTTCATCATGTCACCTTATTTCGATTTAATGGTTTCCACCGTGTTTTGATCCGTCGATTGAATTAATTTCACCAGCAAGTCTTTTGCCGCCTGGTAATCGTCCACATGAATGATTGAGGATGACGTATGAATATAACGGGAACATATACCAACAACGGCCGATGGAATGCCATCGTTAGCGGTGTGAACACTTCCGGCATCCGTTCCGCCCTGTGATAGGAAATATTGATACGGGATATCGCTGGACTCTGCTGTGTCGAGTATAAATTCCCGCATGCCGCGATGAGTGATCATCGTCCGGTCAAAGATCCGCAATAACGCCCCCTTACCAAGTTGACCGAATGCCTCGCCATCACCAGTCATATCATTAGCAGGAGAGGCATCAAGTGCGAAGAAAAGATCCGGCTGAATCATATTGGCGGCAACTTTGGCACCCCGCAATCCTACCTCTTCCTGCACCGTTGCACCGGAATACAGGGTATTCGGAATGGACTGACCTTGAAGTTCTTTCATCAGCTCTACTGATAGCCCACAACCGTACCGATTATCCCACGCTTTGGCAAGAATCTTTTTTTCATTGGCCATCGGTGTAAATGGACAAATCGGAACAACCGACTGGCCGGGACGGATACCAATTGTCTCAGCGTCGTCACGGTCATCAGCGCCAATGTCTATCAGCATGTCTTGGGGATCCACTGGCTTTTTCTTTTGTTCAGGAGTCAAATTATGCGGTGGTGTCGAACCAATGACACCCGTGACTCGTCCTTCATCGGTCATGATTTGCACACGCTGCGCTAACATCACCTGGCTCCACCAACCGCCAAGCGTTTGAAAGCGGATCATGCCATTTTGGGTGATCTGGGTAACCATGAAACCTACTTCATCCATATGGCCGGCAACCATTATCCGCGGACCGCCGCCATTTCTGACTCCAAAAACACCGCCCAGATTATCCTGGATGACGTCATCAGCATATTTTTCCAATTCGCCACGCATAAATGACCGTACAGCGTTCTCATCTCCTGGAGCACCTGGCAATTCAGTCAGACGTTTGAACAAATCCTTGGTTTCTTGATTCATGAATGGTTCCTCCTTATACAGTACGTGTATGTAGTAAAACAAGTATAACGGAAAGAGATATCGTCTTTCCACCGACATTATTCTATTGGTTTTTATTTTTCCTATTTTCCGTTATACTAAAAATATATTGAAAAAGTACTTGAAAAATTCCAGAGGTGATAGTTACATGAAGAAAAGAAATATCGTTATTGCGGCTGTTGCTGGCATTGCGGCAGGATACACGGTAAAACAGCAGCTGGATCGCTACCAGACAGTGACACCGGAGAAAGCACTTAAGAAAGCAAAAGAAACTTTTAAACAACAAGGACCCATCAGTGGTTCATGGATTTACATGAAACCGGAACAATATGAAAAACACGATCTTCTGTATAACGCTTACCGCGGTGGTATCACCCGGACCATTGATGGAGAACACAAACAGTATGAGTTCTACATTGATGCGGACTCAGGAGTCGTCATCGACGCTGTTGAGACGACATAACGTTATGAAAAAGCCATTTGCCATGCAGATGGCTTTTTCCCGTTTAGGCAGGTGTCGGAAAATAGGGTAACATCATGAACCGATCCCCTGTGGAACTCGTAAGCAGACGGTTGGTTGGATCATCTCACTCATAGTCATGCCGTTGTCGTTCCACTGCCTTCACCCTATTACCGGATTCATTAAATTGAATGGCCCGGAAATAAGCATCATGATAAAAGGTATACCATGCTTGGTTTTTATACCCGTAGTCCATCCACTTTTCTTTTTGGTGAACGGACGTTACCGGGTAATCATCATAAGCAAGCGCCCACAGTTTATTCTGATGTGCGTTCGTCGGCATGATATCCGCCATATGAATCCACGTTTCGCCCCCATCTTCAAACAGCAATATAGAATGACCGTCGCTGTGACCGCCCGTGTGAATCATCTTCAAACCGTCTGTCACCGTCCATTCCTGTTCAAATGGCTGTACTTGCCCCTGTATAGATTTCCAGTTCATCTCCCAATATGTGTTGGCCGATCGAATATTAGGGTTGCGCATTTCATCCCATTCCACCCGGGAAACATAGATATCAGCATTTTTAAAAACAGATTCATAGCCGTTATCTGTTGGTTTCGTAAGCCCGCAAGCATGATCAAAATGCAAATGCGTCATCAACATCGCATCGATATCATCGGTTGACAGCTCTAATTCAGCCAATGACTGATCAATGTATGACTCTTCACGGACACCAAAATTGCGAATTTGTTTGTCCGTTAATTTTCCGTTGCCCATTCCCGAATCAATGATATAATTTTTCCCATCAATCTGCAGGAGAATCGGATCTGTCCGCAATTCAATCTGATTTTTCTCATTATAGGGGTACTTTTTTCCCCAAAGTGCTTTCGGAACAACACCAAACATGGCCCCGCCGTCAAGGAAGTTAACACCGCCGTTCAACCACGTCAATTCAGCCCGCCCAATTTGCAATGATTCCATATAACTCCTCCTTTACCTCTATCGTCAGTTTATCACGCATGAACCAATGAATAATAGTTTTGCCTCTGAATGTGGACCAATCAGTGGCGTAAAGGCGAGAAATAGAACGTCATCAATTAATAATGTTCTCCACAACCCATCCGTGGGAATTAAAATGCCCACGGATTAAACATTTTCTTGAATACCGCTTACTATGTCAACGATAAGAACCATTGCAACAATAAACTTTGATAGAAAAGTTATGTAAATTGAGCGCGGCAGCAGTAGATGGGTTGGCCTTGTGCAGCAAATTTCTCTTCGTATTCGGTCATAACATTTTCCGGGTCATTGGCATCGTGCAGGTCGAGAAACACGTCTTTCAGTTCGAGTCCAAACGAAGAGAAGCTGACAAGGGAATATTCAAACAGCCCTTGGTTATCCGTTTTCAAAGTCATTTCCCCGCCGGGCTGCAAAATGTGTTGATATTGTTGTAAAAATGTATGAAACGTCAGCCGTCTCTTCGCATGGCGTTTTTTTGGCCATGGATCGGAAAAATTCAAATAAATAGAAGCAATCTCATTTTCAGCGAATAATTCTGTTAAGTCAGATGCATCCGCATGGATTAAAAGAGCGTTTGTCCGACCGGAATTTTTTATTTTGGAACCCGCCATGACGATAATGCTTTTCGCCAGTTCAATGCCAATAAAATTAACATCCGGATGGCGCTCAGCCATGCCATTGATAAACTGACCCTTCCCTGTTCCGATTTCTAAATGAATAGGCAGGTCCCGGGCAAACAACTCTCTCCAATGGCCTTTTTGTTTTTCCGGTTCTGGGATAACCAAATTCGTGTTATTCCTCAGAAAGTCATCCGCCCAAGCTCGATGGCGTTGCCTCATTCCATATGCACCTCCCTTTATTCCTAAGCATAAATATCCCAAATTTGTCCATACTGTATGTTGAGGTGAATTCCAATGACGTTGACGGTAAACAATCAATTGCAGCTTCTTCATGACATTTTGACAGAACAAACAGAGGATTGCTGTGGCGCTATATCTGAGTATCAACAAATTAAACGGCTGGTTCAGTCGATGATGGCTGATAATTGTATCTCAGACGAACAGCTCCTTCAATTTTTACCGGAGATTTACAACTACGGCCGGCAAGGTGAAAATGCCCATAATGACGAAGAACACGTCCATGCCAACAAGGAAAATATCGATCGTTGGGTGAACGCCATCAGCGGAATCAGTCTAAAATAATGGTTCTGACATGATGGTTCAAATCACGCAGATCAGACAAGCGTTCATGCGCTTTCCGGATTTCATTCCGTTCATAATGCCAGTTTAAATAATACAGCGAATCCATTATCAAATACCAGTGAATGCGTTCAATCAACTGATTATCATGCGTGATGCCATATCGATAAAGCCAATCATTCCAGTTTTCCCGTGGTATATACCATTTTAATATAAACCCATAATCCATCGCCGGATCCGCGATCATGGCATTATCCCAATCCACAAGGTACAGCTGATCCTGCTTGGTCCAAATCATATTATGATGATTCAAATCACAATGACAGACAACTTTCTGTTGGTTACGCGTGACAGGCAAAAGACGATGCAAATACTCAATGGACTCACGGATTTCTTTATGCAAATCAATGAGTCCATTTGTTTTTAAGTACCCAATCATTTCTGTAAAACGGTCATCTGCTGTCGCCGGTTTTTTGCCGAGTCGCATGAGCATGTGCAATAACTCGGACGACTGGTGGATTTTGGCCAACAGCGCGGCAACTCGGTAATGCTGCATTTCTTCCGGATGTAGTTCCCGGCCCTCCAGCCATTCTTGAGCCGTAATGACATCCCCGTTTTCCATGCGTTTTGTCCATACAAGCTTGGGAACAATCCCTACGGCTGACAGAACAGCAAGAAATGGAGAGGAATTTCGCTTCAGGAAAAGACGCTGTTCATTTTTTTTCGCTACATACGCATCACCTGTCAGTCCACCGGCAGGATGAATATTCCATTCTTTTCCTACTGCTTGTTGAAGCCAATTCACCGCACATACCTCAAATCATTCAAAGTTTGTAATCATAAACAGACACATGAAAATAGATTATCGGAAATGCCGGGCATTTTCAAGCAAAATTCCCATTTCGCCAAGAAGTTTTTCCTATTTCCCTGTGTCACATACATTCATCATTTTTTCATTTCGAACGCTTCACGGATGTTGTCTAGCTGCTTGATCAATTGCCCCCTTAATGGTTACCCTTTAGCAAATCAAACGTACGGATCGATTGATACTTAGGCAGCTGGGCCGGAAAAATGCGATAAACAGTCACTTGGTCAACTGTGAACACATGCTGCGTACTATAACGTTCTTGCCACGGCTTCATGTCCATTTTTGACCCGTTCCATTTCTTAGCCAGGGTGATATGAGGCTTAAATGGTCGTTTTTCCGGTTGGAACCCCGCATCAGCGGCCGCTGCTTCCACACACTGATGCAGGTTAATCAAATCGGGTGTTTTTTCCACACCAGTCCATAACACGCGCGGTGCAGAAGGGTTTCCGAATGTTCCCAATTCCCCGGCATGAACATGAAATGCAAATATTGTTTCGAGCCCGTGTAACTGTTCCAGAAGCATATCAAGATCGCTGTCGGCAACGGGACCGAGAAATTTCATGGTCACATGCAGATCGTCACGGTGTGTCCACTGTTTATACGGTAGTTGTCTCTTGATCTCAGACTGTCTTACAGCCAACCACTGCTTCCACTGCTCTGATAGAGGAATGGCTATAAAATAATGAGATAAATTCATAATTAGCCCTCATTTTTTTCTATTATGTATCGTATACTTTATTAAAAATGAAAAAGTTTTCGCAACACAATTACTTTTCACTTTAGTCTTTACCAAATTAAGTGTAAAATGTAAACAAGAACGATTCACGAGCACCACGAGATAATGACATTCATTAGGGAGTGGTTTTTTGAATCAAACAACATCGCGTATGCTGACAAGAGTGAAAGCTGTCTACCTTTATATCAGAGAAAAAGGGACTGTTTCCACCAGTGACATTGCCGACGAATTTGGGACGACGGATCGGACCGTGCAACGGGATTTACACATTTTAACCCATAATGGACTTGTTGAAAGTCCTGTGCGCGGTAAATGGACAATAACAGATAAACCTGTCCATATATCCTGAGTCGATTTCAGCGATTGTATCCTTCCAGCAGCGGGTGTTATTCGGCTGAGCGTTCTGTTTCGAATATCCAGCCGTCTTTAGCTGACATATCTCTTATCGGCTTCAATTTTCATTTTGCAACTTTTCTACTTCACCTGCTGTTAATTCACGGAAGCTACCGGATTCCAAAGCCGGATCCAATGTTAAAGGCCCCATTCGGATCCGTTTTAAAAAAAGCACTTTTTTTCCGGCCGCTGCGACCATTCGTTTGATTTGGTGATATTTTCCCTCCGTGATCGTTATTTCGGCTTCCGATGTTCCCCCTGTCCTCAGAATGGTCAACGCGGCCGGTTTGGTTTGATAGCCATCCTCCAAAGTTATTCCATCGGCAAACATCTGCTTATCTTCCTCGGTCACGGGCCCACTAATTGTTACGTAATACGTTTTTTCTATATTTTTTCGGGGAGACGTGAGCCTGTGGGCCAAATCTCCGTCATTCGTTATAAGCAACAACCCCTCTGTATCCTTATCGAGTCTGCCGACAGGAAAAGGAGCAAAAACATAATAATCATCAGGCAACAGGTCAACAACCGTTTGATCTCGATTATCCACCGTTGCTGAAACATAGCCTGATGGTTTATTCATCATAATATAAACATACTTCCGGTAGATGATCGGTTCTCCATTCACAGCAGTTGTATCTTTTTCAGGATTTAACTGCTGTGCTGTGTTCTTGACTGCTCTCCCATTAATGGTCACCTGTTTTTTCTTAATCAGTGCTTTCACATCTTTTCGACTTCCATAGCCCATGTTTGCCAACAATTTATCCAGGCGCATTTCGATAGCCTCCTTCATTTGCGAAATAAATGGTCGAGTACCTTCACACGATCTCCCAGCACCCGTTCAAGCAAAGTGGACTGATAACTGAACCAAAGATAGATACCGCCTCCGATGCCAACACCTGCAATAAGTACAATGACAGCCGATAACTGCTTCGTTTCATACGCCAAAAACATTCCGAATACCGCTTTGACAATCCAAATAACCAAGCACATCATGGCGGTGAAAATACCAATAAGCAAAAAACGTTTATAGGTCTGTCTGAACGGAAATCGAATAGCCTTGCGAATGCGCCATAAATTCAGAGCAACCGCTGTACCTGTAGCCAGCATCGTGCCTAAGATCACACCTTTGGCACCAAACATATGAATCAGCTGGATATTTAAAAGCATTTTGACCAACAAACCCCCGGCTAAACTGATAATAGCAAATCGTTGTTCATTAATTCCCTGCAGGATGGACGATGTAACGGTGAACAGGGCAAACAATAACCCGACCGGTGCATACCAACCAAGCAAGCTGCCGGTATACCCAATTTGATCCATGCCATACAACGAACCATATGCAACGTCAGACAACATTGATAAGCCGGCAACAGCCGGAACAACGAGAACAAGTACAATTTGTAATGCCTGATGGATTTGCTGATTCATTAAAGCCCGGTCTTTTTGTGTGAATGTTTTCGTCAATGCTGGAATAATAGCCAAAGACAGGCCGGTCGCAATCGTTACCGGAATAATAACCAGTTTATGACCGTAAAAATTGATAGCCGCATTCGCTGTTTCAAACAGGTCCTTTTTGCCAATAGCTGTCATTGCCCGCTCAAATGTGAACTGGTCAATCAATTGATACATTGGAACAGCAACACCAACTACGACAAACGGACCAGCATAGCGAAACAATTCGGCAAATAACCTTTTCATCGACAAATCATACGTGTAGTTTTGTTTATTTATTTGGGCGTATATTTGTGTTTTGCGTCGCCGCCAAAACCACCACAGAACAGCACTAGAGGCCAGCGCACCGATGAATGCCGCAAAAGCGGAAAATCCCACCGCAGTAATCTTGGATCCGTCGAGCAGCACCGTAATAACAAATGCAGCGCTTAGAATAAAACCAATCCGGATAATTTGTTCCACAACTTGCGAAACTGCTGTTGGCTCCATGGATTCATACCCTTGGAAAAATCCGCGAACAATGCTCATGGACGGTATAACCAACAGCGCTATACTTACCATCCGGATCACCATAGCGACATCCGATGCAGCTATGCTTCCTTCCTTTTCATTGGTAATCATTTGCTCAGCCAAAAGATTAGCACTGGAAAACATGATGAGAAAAGCAATGATACCCGTTGCCGCCATTAACATCATGCCTGCTTTGAACATACGCATGCCTGTTTCATAATCACCAAGCGCATTATATTTTGAAACAAATTTGGAAACAGCCATTGGTACACCGATGGTCGAGAAACTGATTAAAATCGTATAAGGCGTATAGGCAAACTGGAACAATGTCCCACCAGATTTCCCAACGAGCGCATTAAACGGAATAACGTAAATCATTCCTAATAATTTCGATAAAAATGTTGCACTGGTAAGCATCATTGTTCCTTTAATAATATTTGACATGTTTTCACCTGCATCACGTATAAGTTACACATTCGCTATTTTAGCATACATCATACAAAAATCATTATAAAGAGAATATCATTTTGGGAATGGTCTTTATTAGCCTGCAAATGTGGAATAATACCAAAGATAAATTTATGTACATCCAGTCGTTTTTTGCCGTAATCCGTGCTAAAATGCCAACGAAAGGAATGAAGCCTATTGTCTTACGATACAGCAGTCATCGGTGGCGGACCATCCGGATTAATGGCGTCAATAGCTGCCGCCGAGCACGGATCCAAAGCAATTTTAATTGAAAAAGGAAAAAAACTGGGGACCAAATTGGCCATCTCTGGCGGGGGACGCTGCAACGTGACGAATCGACTTCCCGAAGAAGAAGTGATTCGACACATCCCAGGTAATGGAAAATTTCTGTACAGTCCCTTTGCCGTTTTCAATAATTACGATATCATTGATTACTTTGAGAATATGGGTGTCCATCTAAAGGAAGAAGACAATGGACGCATGTTCCCTGTATCTAATTCAGCCAAATCCGTGGTCAATGCACTCATCAACAAACTCAGCGAACAAAATATTGACATTCGCATGAACACCCCGGTGAAAGCCATTCACTACGGGGAGCAGGAACATACGATTATCCTTGAATCCGGTGAAAAAATCCAGGCATCATCAGTAATTATCGCTGTGGGTGGAAAAGCTGTCCCCCACACCGGGTCAACCGGAGATGGCTATGAATGGGCAAAAAAAGCTGGTCATACAGTGACGGAACTTTATCCGACCGAAGTAGCCTTAACCTCAGACGAACCATTCATCAAGCAAAAACACTTACAAGGATTGTCATTACGAAATGTCGCACTGTCTGTACTGAATAAAAAACATAAACCAATGATCACCCACCAGCTGGACATGATCTTCACCCATTTTGGTATTTCCGGTCCAGCTGTCCTGCGGTGTTCTCAATTCGTTGTCAAAGAGCTGATGAAAGGACGGGAAGCTGTTCCCATGCAGCTTGATGTGTTCCCTGATGAGTCCGAACAGCAATTATTCCAGTCCATGATAACAGCGATAACAAACAACCCTAAAAAATCCATTCGAAATGTTTTGAAACATGTGATCCCTGAAAAACTGCTGGATCATATGCTTGCTCAAAATAACGTGGACGGTGATCAGAAAGCAGCTGGCGTCGCTCATAATGTGATTCGCAGCCTTGTTCAGCATTTGAAGAAATTTCGTTTTGATGTTCATGGCTCTCTTCCACTTCGTAAAGCATTTGTAACCGGCGGCGGTATCTCCATAAAAGAAATCGTACCCAACACGATGCAATCCAAAATTATGCATGGACTGTATTTTTGTGGTGAGATCCTCGACATCCACGGATATACAGGCGGTTATAACATTACATCCGCCTTGGTAACCGGACGTATCGCAGGGATGAATGCCGCATTGGAAGCTTCCTCTCTTGGCAGTTGATTCCGGGCATCTTTTCTGTTATTTCAACCATACTAAGTATGTAAGGGGACTTTTAACCAACAGAAAGGAAGGAACAATCATGCAGCAGAACAATAATATGTGGCTTCCCCTAGTTGCATCGGTCGGTGTTGGAGCGGCAACTTATTATAGCATGACGAGAAGCAATCGTAATTTCGGACAAGCCATGCAGCAAATGATTCCCGTCGTTTCTCAAATGAATAAAAGTCAGCCGTTTTAACTGGATCGATTCCCATTATTTATTTTCGCGCACCTATCAGCTATAGGTGCGCTTTTTATGGATAGCGTGGATTGAGCTGCGTGAGTTTTCATCATAGTCGCTCGAATTTTGCTTTGAGTTGCGCGACCTTACCCCATGACCGCACGAGTTGTGTGGTTATCGCGCGAGTTTCGCCTCGAACTGCGCAACCTCACCCTATTATCGCGCGACTTTCGCTCTGAACTGCGTGACCTTCATCCAAAGCTGCGCGAATTAACCGATTATTGCGCGACTTGATCCTTGAATGCGCAACTTTCCGCAGAACTGCGCAAGTTTACCGATTTCGTTAACGGTCTTTTTAAGGTCAATGATTTACTAAATAAAAAAAGCCAGCGTATTCGAAAATATTCGATACACTGACTTTTCAGTTTGCCTGGCGGTGTCCTACTCTCGCGGGGGCAAGGCCCCGACTACCATCGGCGCTGGAGAGCTTAACGGCTGTGTTCGGCATGGGAACAGGTGTGTCCTCTCCGCTAATACCGCCAGACCTAAGTTGTGACAATCAACGATAATGGATACCCAAACCCGATATTTATCAAGGCCAAGGATCATTATAGCCGTTATCGTCGAAAAATGCAAGGGTTTTTTTC
>NZ_BAAADM010000006.1:0-59645 GCF_039522485.1 Lentibacillus halophilus
TCTGTATGACTATATTCGACATAAAGCTAGGAAATTCCTAGAACAGGTTGACTTTTTCACCGGACTTCTAGACGAATAAAAGGATGTGATGACATGCCACACCATAATGATGATGAACACACGAAACAATCGGACGCGTTGCAGTGGAAATGCGTGATCGGGTTTATAGCCTGCATCATTTTATCGGCTTTTGCACTATGGACGTTCTTTTACTCTCATTATGCGTTCAAAGGGATTGCAGCAGCCATCGCCGTTCTTGCCACTTCTCTGGCCATCCTGCAACTGGTTGCTATGGAAAAACAACTATCATGATATAAAAAAGCTCGCTCATTCGAAAGAGCGAGCTTTTTTATATATAAGCCTGTTGATTATTCGAGGCTGTTTTAACGTGATGGATAATAAACATGATCCATCCGACTTCCGCCATGACCAAGCTTGCATAAAACATGATCGATGTAACGGACAATACAGGCGGTGCCGTTTGAAAAGCTGCCTGAAAGAAGTAAACCCACATGCCGATCAACAGTATGGTTTGTACAATGGCAAACGACTTTTTTCTTAACTGTAAAAAGAAGAAGGGTGTCAGTGTTGATGTCAGCATAAATGCAAGAATAATACCCATTGTGTAACATCTCCTTTTAAATCATGAAAACGTTTCCTATTTGCATTGTAACAAATTATTAATAAAAAATACACAAAAAGGTCACAATTTGTTCATTTAATTTTCATACGATGATGTTAGCAAAATGAGTCGTTTGATTTCGGTACAGACAACCCGAATTTGGGCCGCATATAAAGTGCTGCGAATGTTCCCGCAAGTGCCATCACGCCCCAGATGTAGCCATGCAGACTGAATGAGGCAATACCACCGAAATAAGCTCCGATATTACAACCAAATGCCAAACGAGCCCCATATCCCATCAGCAATCCGCCAAATACGGATGCAGCTGCATTTTTTCCGGTGAATGCGGACGGTTTGAACAATCCACCAGCCGCTGAGGCCAGAAAAGCCCCCAATATAACACCGATATTCAAGACGGTTGTTGAGTCAGCAAACATGGACGCATTCAGGACTTCGGCATTGGCGCCCTGCCAGTATCCCCAGCTGGCCACGTCCATTCCCAAAAACTGTGCCGCCTTTGATCCCCACAAGGCAAAAGCGGACGTAATGCCCCATGGCGCACCCCGGGTCATAAGCGTCAGTGCATTGAGAACGGCCAACACAACGGCTGCGATGAATAAGGGCCAGGACCCCCGGAATAACCGTCTCCAACCATGCGTAGAAGGGTTCGAAGCCATTTTTGGCGCCCGTTTCTTACGCTCCACAACCAACGTTACCCAGGCAATCAGGGCAAACAGAGCAATCGACAGTGCCCATGCACCTGCATAACCAAGATCTGTTGACGTCGCCAAGGAGACAGGCTCAAATGACGGCAACTCTTCTGTCCAAAAGGGAAGATGATAGGCACCAATGGTGGAACCGATAATAAAAAATAGTAATGTTACCAACATCACCGAACGGCCACCGCCAACAGCATACAATGTTCCGGAAGCGCATCCACCGCCAAGCTGCATGCCAATTCCAAACAGGAAGGATCCAACGAAAAGGCTAACTCCAATCGGTCCAACATAGCCGGAGACGGTATCTCCGAAAAATGAATAACCCAAAGCCAAAATCGGCGCGAACAGCGTAACAGCGACAGCCAGCATAACCAAATGGGATCTCAGTGCCCGCCCATTTCCAACACTCATCAACCGACGAAATGCAGATGTGAACCCGAATCTCGCATGAAACAGCGTATAGCCGAGCAAAAGACCAATGACGAGCAATAATGACTGGACAATCGTTTGCGTCGCCATCAGATACACCAGAAGTGCCATTCCAATCACCAATCCGCTAATAATGAGCGGCATTTGCGGTCTATTTAACGTTGTATCCTTTTCATTTTTTAACGTTTTTTTATCATCTATGGCCGTAACCAGTGTCTTGGATTCCATAGTAATCATCCTTTTCCTATAAATTTAGTAAGAATTATACGATAATCATAGCTGACCAGCTATTTTGTGTCAATATATTTTACGAAAATTGGGCAAAGGCTTTCATAACCCCCATCATACAAAAAAAGCCCAGCCTTTAACTGAGCGTTTTGCGACTTGCTTAACTATTTGAAATCGTTGTCATGACGGGTTTTAATTTTTATGTGTCTCTAACTATAACAGTGTGAATAAACGTTGATCAAGGTAGGGTCACTCGAATAGAGCGCATCAATATGTACGGCTTCAGGATGATCCATGATCGTTATCGTCGTCATTGTTAACTGGAAAGTACTTAAAGATCTCCCGCGATTCCATGGCATTTGCTAATTTCATCGTCCATTCAAAATAAATCATGGTTTGCTTAATATCTTCCAAATCCCCCTGGGCCATTTTTTTAGCTTCCTCGGATGTCCCATTGGCCGCAATATCCTTTAGAGTGTCTTCCACCTGTTCGTTGGCCCTTGAAATAATATTACGTTCCTGGCGCAAGTTTTTTATAAAAAAGGAGAAAAAGTTTTTAAAGAAGTCCTTTTCGGCTATATAGTGGTCTTTCCGGCTTCCTTTTTTCCAGACTTTAATGACCATCTCCGTATCGAGAAGGTCGCGCAAACCCGTACTGACGCTTCCTTTGCTCATGGCAACCTGATCCTTTATGTCATCCAGGCTGAGTGCCTTATCGGCAAAATAAAGGACACCGTAAATTCGTCCAACAGATGGGGTGACGCCATAAATAACCATCGTTTGTGCAATGGCACTGATCAAAATATCCCGCGATTCCTCAATCTGTTGCATATCTGAATCTTGTTCCACCATCGTCTTCCTTTCTTTATATCTCTAGCTCATTTTATACAATACGTTCCATATCATTTGAATCATTCAACGATATTATATCACGGGCATGATTATTGTCAAAATTCACTTTTCCGGATGTCCTTGCGTTATAGCGAAAGGACAAACGTTTCAGCTTTATGGGCCGCTTTTTTTCAATCCACTTCCGACTACACGTCTTTGTCTTTCAACGTTAGATGCGATACACACTCCACATGCATGGTCTGTGGAAACATATCTACCGGCTGCACGTCTTGAACGTCATAGCCGCTGTCCTCAAGTATTCGCAGGTCCCGGGCGAGTGTGGACGGATTGCAGGAGACATAGACGATCCGATCCGGTTTCATGCCGGCCATGGCTGTCAGCAACTGTTCGTCACACCCTTTACGTGGCGGGTCAACAACAATGACATCCGGGCGCATGCCTTGAGCCGTCCACCAAGGCATAATTTTTTCCGCTTCTCCGACATAGAACGCCGCATTGGTGATGCCGTTCAGTTTAGCATTTTCCTTAGCGTCATGAACCGCCTCTGAAACAACTTCCACACCGTAGACTTGTTTAGCCTGCTGGGCAAGAAACAGAGAAATCGTACCTATACCGCAATAAGCATCGACAACGGTATCTGTGCTTTTAATCCGTGCGTACTCCATCGCTTTCTCATACAGCACTTTCGTTTGTTTCGGATTGACCTGGTAAAACGAGTGCGGGGAAATGGCGAATGTGATGTCGCCGATTTTGTCATAAATATAGCCGTCGCCCCAAATGATTTCCGTTTTCTTACCAAAAATAACGTTCGTCTGACGATCATTAACGTTATGAACGATGGATTTAACATGGGGAAATGTCTCCGTCAATTCCTTTATAAGTTCATCTTGGTGCGGGAGCGTTTGCGTACGTGTCACAAGCACAATCATCGCGTCATTCGTTTCTTCGCCTGTCCGTACCATAATATGACGAAGAACACCGCGGTCATTTTCTTCATGGTATGCCGTCATGTTAAGCCTATCTGCTATTCGACGAACCGCTTCCACCATGCGGTCATTTTCTTCATCTTGAATCATACACGTTTCCATACCTTCAATTATCCGGTGGCTGCGCTTCTGGTAAAAACCGGTAATAAGCTCGCCGTCTGCTTTAGCCCCGACAGGCATCTGCACCTTATTGCGGTAGCGCCACGGATCTTTCATGCCTATAGTCGGATGAACTGGGACATGGTCCAAATGCGCCATTTTTTTCATTGCATTTTTGACCTGATTCTGTTTCATCGTGAGCTGCGTATCATAGCCCATATGCTGCAGCTGACATCCACCGCACTTATAATAAACATCACAAGGCGGCTCCACACGTTCCGGACTGGTTTGACGCCGGTTGAGTAATTTGCCGAACCCAAAATTTTTCTTTACCTTGACCACTTTTACGTCGCCTTCTTCCCCAGGTAACGCATATGGGACAAACAATGGGTACCCGTCGATTTTTCCGACGCCATTGCCTTCATGAGTCAAATCCTCAAACGCAAGAGAAACGGTCTGGTTTTTTTGGACTGGTGCTGATGGTTTGGCCATTATACGATCTTCCTTTTTGTACGTGTATGTATATATCTTCTTAACATATCCCGACAATGTCGGGACAAAAGAGTTAAAGAAGACACCAATAGGCATTACTCGTCATCAAACATGCCATTGGTTTGGTGTGAGTCGTTTTGGTTATCTTTTTCCAAAAACCTTTCCGGTATGAACACGTCAATATGCTGCTGCAAATTCAGAAACTCCCCCGGAAGCATGCCGCCGAACTCTCCGTCAATATTCAATTGCATATCGTCGTCCGTTTCGACGTTAATATATTCCGCCTGGGTATAAATGATCTTTCGATTCGTCAAATGTGATCCTCTTTGTGCAAGAGTCGCTATGCGAACGAATTCAGCAAGGTTCATCTCTTTAAGAATGAGTAAGTCAAAATACCCATCATCCAATTTTGCATCAGGCACCAGTTTTTCAAATCCGGCAACTGAGTTTGTATTGGATACCAAAAAAAGCATAATATCTTCTTCAATAACCGTCCCATCGTATTCGATTCTAGCATGAGTCGGTTTTAGCGATGGAAGCATTTCAATCCCTTTCATATAGTAAGCCAGCTGACCAAGCATTGTTTTCAGTTTGCTCGGAACTTCGTATGTCAATTCCGTCAACTTTCCGCCGCCAGCCATATTCATAAAGTATTGATCATTGACACGTCCGATATCCATAGGCATGGATTGCCCTGATAGAATAACATCGACTGCTTTTTCAATGTCGCGGGGAATCCAAAGCGCACGGGCAAAGTCATTCGTCGTGCCGGTCGGGATAATACCGAGTTTCGGTCGGTATTCCTGTTCGGCCATTCCATTGACAACTTCATTAATCGTCCCATCACCGCCGACGGCAATCACCAAATCAAACTGTCGTTCCGCAGCTAACCTGGCCGCTCTGCTGGCGTTCCCTTCACAGACCGTTGCATGGGCGGATGTTTCAAACCCGGCAACTTCCAATCGCTCCAAAACAGTCGGCAGTTCCCTTTTAAACGATTCTCTGCCGGAAGTTGGATTGTAAATGATACGGGCTTTTTTCATAGTGCTCCTCCCCACTGCTTCATCGTTGGTGTATACCACTATCCATCATAGCTCTTTTTATATGTTTTGAAAAGCTTTCCGAAATGAAATCAGACCGCTGCCGTTTTATGGCAGCGGTCATGAAGGCAATGACGATTAACTGGATGGGGAAATCGCCCCAATTTGGTGTTTTTATCATCAAGTCTGGCGTTTTTATCATGTTATTTGGCGTTTTCAGCACATACTTTGGCGATTTCGTGCTATTATTTGGCGTTTTTTCCTTTTACCGTTTATCAATCTCGGTCTGCAAAATCTTGTTGACCATGGGTGGGTTAGCCTGTCCTTTTGTTGCTTTCATGACTTGCCCGACGAGATATTTAATGGCACGGTCTTTTCCGTTTTTGTAATCAATGATGGATTGTTCGTTCTCATCAAGGATTTTCGTGATGATTTCCGTCAACTGCCCTTCATCCGAGATTTGGGCAAGTCCTTGATCCTTCACGATTTTGTCCGGATCGCCGCCGTTTTCAATAAGTTCAGCAAACACTTTTTTAGCGATTTTGGACGAAATGGTGCCGTCTTCAATCAATTTAATCATTCGTGCCAGTGCCTCCGGGGTCAGAGCAAGTTCATGAAGTTCTTTGTAGTTTTTATTCATATAACCGAATACATCGCCCATAATCCAATTGGACGCCTGTTTGATATCGGCACCGTTTTGCACCGTCTCTTCAAAGAAATCAGACATTTCCTTGGAATTGGTCAAAACGGCCGCATCATATTGCGGTAAGTCGAGTTCATCGATATATCGCTGCAGCCGGGCATCAGGTAATTCCGGAATCTGCTGACGAATTCGCTCTTTCCAGTCCTCATCAATGTATAATGGAATGAGATCGGGTTCAGGGAAGTAGCGGTAGTCATCAGAACCTTCTTTAACGCGCATCAGGACAGTTTTTTTCATCTTTTCATCAAACCGACGCGTTTCCTGCAGAATCTCGCCGCCGTTTTGCAGTTCCTCTTCCTGCCGTTTTTCTTCATATTCCAGTCCTTTTTGAACAAAGGAGAACGAATTCAGGTTCTTCAATTCCGTTTTAGTACCAAACTCTTGCTGGCCAACGGGACGGATGGATAAGTTCGCATCACAACGCAGTGAGCCTTCCTCCATCTTACAATCAGAAACGCCTGTATACTGGATAATGTTTTTCAGTTTTTCCAGATAGGCGTATGCCTCTTCCGGCGAGCTTATGTCCGGTTCGGAAACAATTTCAACGAGCGGTGTGCCCTGCCGATTGAAGTCCACAAGGGAATAGCCGTCATCCTGGTGATTCAACTTACCGGCGTCTTCTTCCATGTGCAGCCGTGTGATGCCTATGCGTTTTTTCTCACCATTGACATCAATCTCGATCCAACCATTTTCACCGATCGGCTTATCGAACTGAGAAATTTGATAAGCTTTCGGATTATCCGGATAAAAATAGTTTTTCCGATCAAATTTGGTATCAGTGGCAATATCACAATTCAACGCCATCGCTGCTTTCATCGCATAATTCACCGCTTCTTTGTTCATGACCGGCAATACACCGGGATACGCAAGGTCAATCGGATTCACGTTAGCGTTAGGCTCATCTCCGAAGGCATTCAGGCTTGGGCTGAATATTTTCGTTTCCGTTTTCAGCTCCACGTGCACTTCAAGTCCAATGATTGTTTCGAAATTCATGCTTCAGCACCTCCCAGCTGCGGTCGTTTGAGATGATGGTCTGTTGCCTGCTCATACGCATAAGCCGTGCGGTAAACTGTATGTTCATCAAACGCTTTGCCGACAATTTGCATACCGATGGGCAGTCCGTTATTGGAAAAACCACACGGAATGGATATCCCCGGCGAACCGGCCAGATTCACCGGTATGGTTAAAATATCGTTGGTATACATAGTCAGTGGATCATCCATTTTTTCGCCGATTTGAAACGCTGGTGTCGGTGCTGTCGGGCCAATGACGACATCATAGTTTTCAAAGATGCTTTCGAAGTCGTTGCGGATCAGTGTCCGTACTTGCTGGGCCTTTTTATAGTAAGCATCGTAATAGCCCGAGCTCAGAGCGAACGTTCCAAGCATAATCCGGCGTTTCACTTCATCGCCGAACCCTTCACTGCGGGAGTACTTAAACATATCCATCATATTGTCCGAGTTATCGGAACGCTCACCATAACGAACCCCGTCAAATCGAGCCAGATTCGCCGACGCCTCCGATGATGCCAACAGATAATACGCTGCCATGGCATAGTCGGAATGCGGTAGGGATACTTCTTCCCATTCGGCACCGAGCTGTTCATAGACTTTCAAAGCATTCATAACCGCTTCTTTCACATCTGGTGCGACCCCTTCACCAAGATATTCTTTCGGCACTGCAATTTTCAGCCCCTTGACATCCCCGGTCAGAGCATCCGTATAGGAAGGAACAGCCACATTGGCACTTGTGGCATCCATTTGATCAATGCCTGAAATAACTTCCAAGACACGTGCATTATCGTCCACGCGGCGAGTAAGTGGTCCAATCTGATCAAGCGATGACGCGAAGGCCACGAGACCAAAGCGGGAAACACGGCCATATGTAGGTTTCATTCCGACCACACCGCAAAACGACGCCGGTTGCCGGATGGATCCGCCGGTGTCTGATCCAAGCGAGAATAGCACTTCGCCGGCCGCTACTGCCGCTGCGGAGCCACCACTGGAACCACCCGGAACATGCGCTGTATTCCACGGATTGCGGGTCGGTGTAAAGCTTGAGTTTTCCGTCGATGACCCCATGGCAAATTCATCCATATTCAATTTACCGATCGTGACGTTTTTTTCCACATCCAGCTTGTCCACGACCGTTGCATTATAAAGCGGATGATCAAAATTTCGTAAAAATTGGCTGCCACACGTCGTCCGTAAATTTTTCGTAACAATATTGTCCTTAATGCCAGTCGGTATGCCAAATAAACGTGCTTGCTGGTCCGGAGCGGCATCCAGCTGTTTCGCCTGACTGCGAGCATTTTCTTCATCCAACGTCAAAAATGCCCCGATTTGATCATCGACTTCATGAATCCGATTGTACGAGGCTTCAACGAGATCTTCGGCTGAAATTTCTTTCCGATGAATCATTTGTTCCAATTGTTTGATGCTATGGTCAAATAAAGCCATGCGGTTCCCTCCTTATTCCAATATGGACGGCACACGGAAGTAACCATCCTGCTTGTCCGGTGCATTGTGTAATGCATCTTCTTTGGATATCCATTCTTTTGGTTCATCATCGCGCATGACGTTTTTCAAATCCAGGACATGAGTTGTCGGCTCCACATTTTCGGTATCCAATTCATTCAACTGCTCCGCATAATCAATGATGGAACTGAGCTGTTTGGCAAATTTGTCAGCTTCATCTTCGGTAACAGCGAGTCTTGCTAAATCCGCAACATGCTTCACCTGATCTTTTGATATATCGGTCAATGTTCGACACCTCCAAAATAAATCGTTTATATAGCACAATCGTCATTATGATGGTTAAGACACTATTGATAATAGCAAAGTTCGCATCACTCAGCAAATAAAGCAAAATCGCAATCAGTAAGAGAGAATTCCTAGTCAGATTGGCACCTTACGTGAGAATGCCTAAGATAACATCCTTTCAGGCAAATGTATCTACGTTTGTTCACTTGTTAAAAATATGGACTTTCGGTTCGTTGTCACCGGCCTTCCGGTAAATGACGCTTTCCATTTTCTTATTGGATTTAATTTTTATTTCCAACTCATAGTAATTTTGGAACATCTCCTGGACCAACCCATACGTATACTGAGTAAATCCAATCACTTCCCCTTTCCCATAGAATTCAAGCGGTATCTCCAGTGTCAATTTTTGCAGTTCTTCATCGATATAAAAACCTTCACCGATAACACCTGTATAGTTGGGAAAGTACTCCTGGATTTTATCAGCGAAATCTTTTATTTGCTGCTGCTGATCATAATATTTCTCTTCTCCTTCGTCCGATGGAAAAAGAATATTTTCTTCGTGGACCGTTTCCCAGTCACCGATGTTCGTGTCATCATCCGATACTTGGGTCTTGGCAACATAACTGCCCGGTACCGGTGATCCCTTGTCCTCTTCCCGGTAAAGAGCAAACATGATCGGGATATCGCTTAGTCCCTCGATGTTCCGCACGCGCTCTAATACCGTTTGCGCTATGGCCTTGCCTTTTTTCATCATCGTTTCTTTATCGATGGTCTTATGATACGTCGGTCCACCGATCTCCGTCTTAAACGCATACTCGGACTTCATTGCAATGCCGATGGATGCCCCGATGAGTTCAACCGTATCGTCGTCATTCCTCTTCAAAAAGTTGTGTTCCAGAATGTGCGTTAAATACTTCGGGTTATTTTTTTGCTGTTTCTTGGATTTATCATTCGCAATCGTCGGATTCAAACCAAGCTGGAAGTCGTGACGAATGGCCTGCTTCCGTTCCTCATCAACCTTCTGTCCTCTTTCTTGAAGAAACGCTACTCGATCCTGGACTGCTTTCTTCAACTGTTTTTTCGTCAGCTTCCTGCCCAGCCATTTGTAAAGCATGTCAGACGTTAAATATTGTCCTTCTTCAAAAAAATATTTCTCTGGATCGTAATACGATTTGGAAAGGCGTCGTAATCCTGTCTCCATTTCACCAATGTCCATCCGGTTCATGACCTGGTTCGTAATAACCCCACGTGAAGCACTGGTGCGGTACGGCAGAATGGTCCGGTACGTTTCATCCGACAGTTGATAACTGGGAACGATGGACTTTTCCTGCTTTTTTTGTTTATCTTCCTTTTGTACCACTTCATCTTCGTTCTTGTTTAGCGATGGGGCACAGCCTGATAGAATCAGGAGGGTGATCATCAGCCAGATTCCAACGTTCTTCAACATTCTCCACCCCTTATCCGTCTGAAGCTTCCCTGAGCTGTTGTTCGTTCCATACCGTAACCCCGAGTTGTTCCGCTTTTTCCAGTTTTGAACCGGCATCGTCTCCGGCGATCACAACGTCCGTATTGCTGCTGACGCTGCCGGTAACGCTGCCACCGAGCTGTTCCACCATTTTTTTCGCTTCCGAACGGGTAAATTGCTCCATTCTCCCTGTTAATACAACCGTTTTTCCGGTTAATGGTGTCTCCTCGTTTATGTCCTGGTTCCCTGGCTCATCATACGTCATCGATACGCCCAATGTTTTCAATTCCTGAATCAGTTCTTTTACGTGATCTTCGGCAAAATAGCGTGTAATGGAATCAGCCATTTTGTCACCAATCTCATAGATAGCAACAACGTCGGAAAATGACGCCTGCTGAAGACCCGCCATCGTTTTGAAATGAGCGGCCAAGGTCCGCGCTGCTTTCGATCCGACAAATCGGATTCCCAACCCGAATAGAAGCCGTTCAAGCGAATTGGTCCGCGACGCATCAATAGCCCGCAAAAGGTTATCCACAGATTTTTCGCCCATGCGTTCCAGCTGCAGCAAATCGTCCCGTTGCAGACGGTACAAATCGGCAATGGTATGAACGAGATCATTCCGGAACAGCTGGCTAATGACTTTTTCACCGAGTCCATCAATGTTCATGGCTTCCCGGGAAACAAAGTGAATCAAGCCTTCTTTCAATTGCTGCGGACAGTTGGGATTAATACAGCGCAATGCGACTTCTTCTTCCAGACGGACGAGTTCACTGCCGCATACAGGGCATTCATCTGGCATCAAAAATTCACTTTCGGCACCGGTTCGTTCGTCCTCGACAGATCGAATAACTTCCGGAATAATATCCCCTGCTTTTTTTATGATGACGTTATCACCAAGACGGATATCCCGCTCCCGGATCAAATCTTCATTGTGCAGCGAAGCGCGTTTCACCGTCGTTCCAGCAACCTGTACCGGGTCAAGAACGGCCGTTGGTGTCACCACGCCGGTACGCCCCACACTCAATTCTATATTCTTCAGGACGGTCAGCGCTTCTTCGGCAGGGAATTTGTACGAAATTGCCCAGCGCGGACTTTTAGCCGTGAATCCAAGCTTTTCCCGCTGTGCAAGGTTATCGATTTTAATAACGATGCCATCGATTTCATAATCCAATGACGGACGCTTGTCCTCCCAGTAACGTATATAGTCCAAAACGTCTTCAATCGTTGCGCATCTCCGCCATTCCGGATTCGTTTTTAACCCGAGCTCTTCCAAATACGTCAGCCGCTCGCTATGGGTAGTCAGCGACCCCGCTTCCCATTCACCGACGCTGTATAAAAAAATATCTAAATGGCGATTGGATGCTATTTTAGGATCCAGCTGACGGAGGGACCCTGCGGCAGCGTTGCGTGGGTTAGCAAACGGTGTCTCTTCATTCGCCGTCCGTGCTTCATTCAATTTAAGAAATGAGCGATGCGGCATGAACACTTCTCCTCTGATTTCCATCGTATTTTTTTCTGGAATCGACAGAGGAATGCTGCGGATGGTGCGCAAATTGGCCGTAATATCTTCACCGGTTGTACCGTCGCCACGAGTTGCACCACGGACGAACATCCCGTCTTCATAAAGAAGCGATACCGCGAGCCCGTCGATTTTCAATTCACAAACGAACGAAATGGGCTCATCCAATCCTTGACTGGCACGGCGGACAAAATCACGTACCTCGCTTTCATTAAAAGCATTTCCGAGACTAAGCATCGGGATGCGGTGCTGTACTTTCTGGAATGCATCCAACGGTTCGCCGCCAACCCGTTGAGAAGGCGAATCCGCTGTGACCAGACTAGGAAAATCCGTTTCCAGTTTGATGAGTTCCTGCATTTGCTGATCATAGACAGCATCGGGAACACTTGGGTTATCCTGGACATAATACTCATAATTGTAATGATTCAGCTGCTCCCTTAATGCCTTGATCTGCTGCTGTGCTGTGTCTTTATCCACTTCAGGAGGCACCTCCTATTGTTTCGTAATCGGCGCAAATTTGGCCAAAAGCCGTTTGACCCCGGTTGGTGCCGGAAATGCAATGTCCAATTCCATGGATTCGCCCTCGCCTTTTACGTTGACAACCGTACCGACCCCCCATTTGTTATGTTCCGCTTTATCACCGGGGCTCCATGTGTTGGATTCGGCCCCGGTTGTTTGCTGCATCCGGCCTGCACGACGTTTTAGCTCAGATGGTTCTTTGGATTTATTAGTCCCGCCGTACATCGTGGCATGTATTTGTTCGACGCCATCCACCAACTCTTCCGGAACTTCATGAATGAACCGGCTAATGGGATTCATATTCGTTTTTCCATACAGTGTACGCATTTTGGCATGGGTCAGAAACAGTTCCTCTTCAGCCCTCGTCATACCAACATAGGCAAGACGCCGCTCTTCTTCCATTTCCTCATCATCCATCATTGATCGGCTGTGCGGAAATACATTTTCCTCCATACCGATTAAAAACACGACCGGATACTCCAATCCTTTTGCGCCGTGCAGGGTCATCATCGTCACTTTGGGTTCATCGTCCGCTTCATCCTCATCAACACGGTCAATATCCGCAATAAGGGCGAGGTCCGTCAGAAAAGCGACAACTGTTTTATCGTCAGCGCTCTCTTCAAATTCCTTGGTCACGGTCTTAAACTCTTCCAAGTTTTCCAGCCTGCTCTGTGACTCCAGACTACGCTCATTTTTCAGCATGGTTTCATAGTTTGTCCGTTCGAGAACCGTCTCAACCATGTCTGTTGCCGTTAAAAATTCCTGCTGCTGCACAAGGCTATTGATAAAATTCAGGAATTCCGACAGTGCTTGCGCAGCTTTTTTCGATACACCAGTAAAGTCGATCTCCTTAATCGTTTGTGCAAATGAGATGTCATGGTCAGAAGCATACGCCCGTACTTTATCCATAGTCGTCTTGCCGATGCCGCGTTTCGGCACGTTCACGACCCGTTCAAAACTGATGTCATCATCCGGATTCGTAATAAGCCGCAAATACGAGATTAAATCTTTTATTTCTTTTCGTTCATAGAATTTCGTACCGCCGATCATTTGATACGCGATGTTTGATTTTCTAAACGTATCCTCAATAGCACGTGATTGGGCATTGGTCCGATACAACACGGCCATATCATTCAGCGAAAAACGTCCTTCCTCTGTGAGTTCCTGGACTTTATCCGTCACATAAAGTGCCTCTTCCTGCTCAGTCGCCCCTTGATAATAACGGATTTTTCTTCCGTCATCGTTCTCTGTCCATAAGTTCTTCGGTTTTCGTCCGGTATTATAGTCAATAACATGGTTCGCCGCATCGAGAATGGATTTCGTCGACCGGTAATTCTGCTCTAAATAGATCGTCCGTGATGACGGGTAATCCTCCTCAAACGACAGAATATTGCTGATATCGGCACCCCGCCAGCGATAAATGGACTGATCCGAATCACCGACCACGCACAGGTTTTGATACCGGCTCGCCAGTTGCTTCACCAAATAGTACTGCGCATGGTTGGTGTCTTGATATTCGTCCACATGAATATACTGAAACCGGCGCTGATAGTATTCCAACACTTCCGGGACCCGCTTGAACAAATGAATCGTCTGCATAATCAAATCGTTAAAATCGAGCGCCTGATTCTTCCGCAATGTTTTTTGATACCGATCATAAATTTGCGCCACGGTCTCGTGGAAATAATCGGACACCTGTTTGCTATATTCTTCCGGAGTGGTCAATTCATTTTTGGCCCCACCGATCTGACTAAGCATCGCACGTGGGTCAAACTTCTTCGTATCGATGTTCAAGTCTTTCAAAATCTGCTTCATGACCGATAGCTGATCACTACTGTCCAAAATCGTAAAATTCGAACTGTATCCGATTCGGTCGATATCCTTCCTTAGAATACGGACACACATGGAGTGAAAAGTGGAAACCCATATCTGTTTCCCTTCCGCACCGATGAGTTGGTTAACACGATTTTTCATTTCACGTGCTGCTTTATTCGTAAACGTAATAGCGAGAATATTTCTCGAAGCGACGTCTTTTTCACCAAGCAGATAAGCAATTCGGTGTGTCAATACACGTGTCTTGCCGCTTCCCGCTCCGGCCATAATAAGCAACGGGCCTTCCGTATGCTTGACAGCCTGTTTTTGTTCGTTATTTAATCCATTTAGTAAATCGTCCATTGTCTGACTCAATCAAGACACCACCTTTTCAAGATGTGAGCAGTTATTATTTCTTGACGGCCTGGACCGTTTTTAACGCTTTTTTGATATTATCATAAACGAGATTGCCGACAATGATCGTATCCGCATGTTCTTTCATTTCCTGAGCCTGGAACTGATTTTCAATACCACCGCCATAAAAAAGCTTGGTCGTCGTCAACTGTTGCCTCACTTTTTCAACCAGTTTCGGATCCCCGTACGTCCCGCTGTATTCCATATAAAAAATGGGCAAATGAAAAACATTTTCGGCCATATGGGCATAGGCTTCCACGTCATCCGCATCCGGCATGACACATTTGGTCTGCTTAAATGCTTTGGATTCCTCATTGAGGATGCAATAACCTTGCACAAACATTTCATCCCAGTTCAGCAGTTCCTTATATTCCTTGATGGCCTGGTGCTGCAAATCCATCATCCATTTTTTCTCCGTCGTGTTCATGACCATTGGGATGAAATAATAATCAAAGCCTGGCGTGATGGATTCCATGTTGGCAATCTCCAATATACACGGCACGGTATGACGGCGAATACGGGAAAGCAAATCAAGCACGCCATCCAACGTCACTCCGTCCGTTCCTCCTACAATAATAGCATCTGTCCCTGATTCACAGATGTCTCGAAGGTCGTCATCAGCAATGTCTTTAGCAGGATCCAGTTTAAATATATGATTCCATTCGTGTAAAGAATAATTCAATGCTCATCCTCCATCAATTTGACCATAATCATTGGATCAGGCATAACCAAGTCGATTTGCCAGTCCACCGGTTCTAAGTATACCAAAAATAACGCTCAGAATGGGGATAACGGACTCTATTTTTTGAGGATATGGGTATTCGAGGGTGATGTCATGGCCATTTGAACCACTGACACAGGTATGCGGGCGCTTGACTCATGAAAGAGCGTAGCAGAGCGCTATCACAAGGGGGAAGACAGCGCTCCATGTACCCATTATGTCTCCATATCTATTAAACGGTCAAGAACGATTTGGTAACCGTCACTGCCGTAGTTAACGAATCGACGCACACGCGAAATCGTCGCGGTGGAAGCGTTGGTTTCCTCTTCTATGACATTGTACGTATAGCCCTCCCGCAGCATTTTAGCCACCTGCAGGCGCTGAGCAATCGAATGAACTTCTGACATAGTGGCGATATCATCAAAAAACTGATAGCATTCTTCGCGATTTTTCAAAGAGAGAATGGCATCAAACAATTGATCGAGTTGTTCACCGCGCAACTTATCAATCTGCATTCTGGAACCACCCGCTTTCTATTCGTTTGAAATCGTGACAGATTGCTCCATACCCGGACTTGATGGAACAATATTAACCCATGTTTGGCCAGGGACAAACGGAACAGGGTCTCCGTCTTTGACCGGAATCAGCCGGCCATCACGATTTTCCCACTGGACGTTTTGGACATTGCCTTTTTGAATGAGATACGCATCACCGCCTGATGTTATGTCTACTTGTCGGCGGCCGGCATCATCAATCACTTGGTGGGGGGTCTCCACAATAAATATGTTATCTGTCGTGATAGCTGTTTCTCCATTTCGTTCCACGGTTTTCGTTCCGTCGCTATATCGTGTATACGTCCCATTTTCCGCATTATACCGATATTCTACAATATTTTTCGGACGATTGGAATATACAATTGTAACACGTTCAGCCGAATCACCGTTAATCGACGCAGCTTCCTCTTCTGATGCGAACGGGAGCGGCTCATAAGACCGGGTCATGTCATAGCCTTTCTGCTGGGCAGCGTCATCAATACCATCGAACTGCAAATAGGAATTGTGCGGCGCAGTCCGGAATGATGCCCGTTTAAACAATTGGCCGTCATTGTCATGTAAAGCTCCGTCCAGATGCTCAATGCCACGGTTCTGAATCATGTCGTTAACAAAATGGGCTGCACCGTGATAAATGTAGAGTCCCCCATAGCCTCTGGTGAGCTCAAAATAATATTCCCTTGCGCTACGCACCGGACCAACAACATCCGGCGTCTCGCTCTGATACATGGCGAGAAAGCGAGTAATCGTTCCTTCCGCCAGCACCTCAAAAACAATATCCGCTTTAGAAATCCCTGTCTGCGGACGCGCTTTGCGATGATTGTTGACCATCACACCGACCATCCGGTTGTCAACAGGCTGATCGGTTTTTACCCCTGTCAGAGGATAGGTATGCAGCGCACCTGACGCTTCAGCCTTCTGATTAGTAGCATTTTCTTTGGCTTCACTATCTTCCGCCGGCTGCTCGTCATTGCTCGAACATGCAGCGGTCAAGAACAGCGCAACCAGTCCGAAAAAAATAAAAATTCGTCTCAAAATCCCACTCCTTTATTCGACAAAAAGAAATCGGCATTACAGCCGATTTCCATCACTGATTACATTTATTATACGTCATCTCATCGTTGCTGGAAAGAGAACATCCCGTTTCTTTACATCGATAATGCCCTGCTGTGTAATGCGGATATATGGAAGATGGGTGGACGACAAAAATAAAATCGCATAAACCGGATCGTCAAACGGATAGCCGAACGATTGCAGGAGGGTTTGCAACGTCTTTTCTTTCTCAATCAATTCCCGCATGCCACCTGCGAACATGCTTCCGGAAAGGGGTAATGGCAACTCAAATAAAATCTCTCCGTCATGCGCAGCAACAATACCGCCCCCAAGCTCTTTCATCCGTTGCCATGCTAATAACATATCCTGCTTGCATTTACCGATAAAGACGATGTCACCACTCGCTGAATATGAGCTTGCCAATCCACCCAATCGATTAGTGAAACCTTTAATGGCAGTATTCACACGCCACTGCCCTTGTCGGTCCATAAGCATTAGAAAAGCATCATCGTTATTGTCCGGAATAACATCAAGCGTTACATCCGTATTAATGGCATAAGCTTTTATGATCACATCATTAATAAGCTGCAACCCGAGCGGAACGGAAAATTGCATATCATCCAACGTCAGATCCCAGTTGAAGGTCACCGGTTGAATATCATGACCGGACCAGTCAACACTCGAAACTGTCTCATTCGAGGGATGATCTTTATGAATCCATTCCCCTTTGGCAAGAACGCCGGCCGGGGTTGGATGGTTTGGATCCTCCAGTATGTTAATATTTGCCAGCCGCCCCGGAGCAATACAACCGACTTCTTCGATAAGGCCGTAATAGGCGGCTACATTGTGTGAAGCCATCCGGTACGCATCAGGTAACGGAATTCCCCTATCGATGGCAATAGCGACGCAGACGTTCATGATACCATTTTCATAGAACCCCGGTGTCGATCCATCCGTTGTCATCATTAAATGATCGAATGAATGAAGCCCCTCGGCCAACAGCTCGTCAATCAAATTGGGCAAATCGGGCCGAATGGATGAATAACGAAGTCCAACCTGGTACCCAAGTTGCAAACGTGTCATAACTTCTTTTCCGGTTATGGCTTCATGATCTGCTGACACGCCCAACAATTTCATTTTCGTCAATGTCCGCTCTGATGCACCGGGCAAATGCCCCTCTATTGGTTTCCCCAGACGTTTAGCTTCCTGAATCCAGTACAGGAGACGGTCATCCCCGTCCAATAAGCTTGGCCAGGCCGTCAACTCTCCCCCTTGAATAACGGAAGGATGCTGAAGCCATGACATGACACTCGACGTACTGAACAAATCCTCATCCTTCTGCAGCGCGGTTTGTGAATCCAGTCGCGCCCACCAGTACATGGAAACGGGTAATCGGTCCAGAGCGTTCAATAAGGAAAACGCTTTCTCTTTGTCCAGCAAAAAGTTCCAAAGCAAATTATCATTGATAAATGTTGTCGTTCCGTATTCGGCACCATGATGTGCAAGTGATTCCGGATTATACAGTTGGAATGGATGGGCATGCGGTTCCATATATCCAGGAACAAGATACTGACCCGAACAATCAATCACTTCCGCTCGGTCGTACTTCTCCGGCATCGCATCACCGGCATACACAATTCGGTCGCACAAAATCCAAATATTCGCCTGTTGCCATTGTTTCGTATACGTATTTAAATACATTCCATTTTTTAAGATAATCGTTGGGGAAACATTTCCATCCATAACAGCGACATGTTCCCTCAATTCTCGGTTTCTCCATTGAAATCTATTCTCTGACATACTAATCAATGCTCCAAAGAAATGGTTTTATCCATCGTAACATAAATATCACGTGTATGCGGTAGCGTTTTCATAAAAGAAAATGAACCTTTTGTGACATAATTGATATGCAGTCCGGTATAATCAGAGCTGTCCAGGAAATGTAACAGCCCACATTCGCCTGAGAAGGCATGCGGGCTGTTTGAAATGGATAGGGTATCAAAAATGCAAACTGTCATACCGACTAATTATGTTGTTCCCGCAGATCGTGCGATGTCATTCCGGTAATAGAAACGGTCGGAATGGATGCGACGATCCATCCATTCGTATGCATCTGTGATAGCTTCGGCAAGTGAATCTCCTTTGGCACCTGCCAGAAGAACCCTCCCGCCGTCTGAGACTAATTGGTCAGATTCTTTGCGCGTTCCGGCATGAATGACGAATGCACCATCTTCCGTCAGTTGATCAGGCAATGGAACACCTTTCTCATATGGACCCGGATACCCCTTGGATGCGAGGACGATACCGGCACAGCTTTTTGATTCCCACGAAAGCTTGGGATCCTTGCCATCCAGTACATCAAGCAATACTTGCAGCAGGTCATTTTCCAACAGCGGCAGCACGACTTGTGTCTCCGGATCACCGAATCGCGCATTAAACTCGATGGCTTTCGGTCCCTTCGCCGTCATCATCATTCCCGCATACAGAATGCCTGTAAATGGATGCCCTTCCTGGCTGATGCCATCTGCGGCTTTCTGTAAAACGTGTTCTGTTATGTCATCAAGGGTTTCCTGAGACACATCGTCCACAGGAGCATAAGCACCCATTCCGCCCGTGTTCGGTCCTTCATCATGATCACAAGCCCGTTTATAATCACGTGCAGGCAACATCGGGAACACATGGTTTCCGTGGACAAATGCCATGAGCGAGAGTTCCGGTCCTTCCAGGCATTCTTCAATGACAATACTCGATGCCTCATCCGAATGATCGTCATGGGGCAACAGCTGATCCACGGCTTCAAGTGCCTCCTCCATAGTGCGCGCAACAATGACACCTTTACCGCCAGCAAGGCCATCCGCTTTCACAACGACCGGTACGCCAATTTTATTGATATAGGCTTTGGCATCGGCTGGCTCGGTAAAACCAGCATACGCAGCCGTCGGAATATCATAGTGCAACATGAAGTCTTTGGCGTAACGTTTGCTTCCTTCCAGCATAGCCGCTGCTTTTGTCGGTGCAAAAATGGGCAGACCTGCTTCATGAAACCGATCCGTGATGCCGGCAAGCAATGGATTTTCCGGGCCGACAATCGTCAAGTCAATCACGTTTTCAGTGGCAAAGTCCACCAATCCATTCGTATCCATTTCATCAATGTCCACACAAACAGCAATATCACGGATGCCACCATTGCCGGGCGCCGCGTAAATCCGGTCCACCCGTTCACTTTCGTACAACTTTTTAGCAATGCTGTGCTCCCGTCCACCTCGTCCAATAAGCAATAAATTCACAAAAACACCTACTTCCCATGTCAATGTTTAAAATGACGCATGCTTGTAAATACCATAGCAATACCATACTGGTTGCACATGTCAATTGAATCTTGGTCCCGCTTCGATCCACCTGGCTGTATAATCGCCGTCACACCTGCTTTGGCAGCGGCTTCGACGGTGTCCGGCATTGGAAAAAAGGCATCTGACGCCAGCACAGAACCTTTCGCTTTGTCGCCTGCCTGCGTCACCGCAATCTCCGCAGCACCGACCCGGTTCATTTGTCCGGCACCGACACCGAGCGTCTGCTTCTCTTTCGCCAAAACAATCGCATTGGACTTCACATGTTTCACAGCTTTCCAGGCAAACGCCAAGTCCGTCATTTGCGCTTCCGTCGGCTGTTTTTCTGTCGGATAGTCCAGCTGTTTATCCGAAATGGAACCGTCATCACCGGACTGAATCAGCACACCGCCATGAACAGCTGTCAGCTCATGGGACCCTGTTTCTGTTTGCTGCATATCCACTTTCAGCAAACGAATATTTTTCTTTTCAGTTAAAATAGCTATCGCATCCTCGGTGAATTGCGGCGCCATCACAATTTCTAGAAAAATCTCTCCCATTTTTTTCGCAACATCCTTATCGACCGTCCGATTACAAGCAACAATGCCGCCAAAAATCGAAACCGGATCTGAATCGTAGGCTTTGGCAAAAGCATCATTGAGATCGGCTGCTTCCCCGATGCCGCTCGGATTCATATGCTTAACCGCCACAACAGTCGGGTAATCATACTCAGCAATCATGGCCAGTGCCGCATTGGCATCCTGAATGTTATTATAGGAAAGCTGTTTACCGTGCAATTGGCTCGCCGAGGTCAGACTCATTGCTGTCTGCTGCGGCTTCTTATAAAATGCCGCCTGCTGGTGTGGGTTCTCGCCATACCTTAGTGACTGCACTTTTTCATAGGTAACGGTGTAATTTTCTGGAAATGCCTCTTCCGTCATGTAACCAGCAATCAAAGCATCATATTGTGCCGTATGGCGGAATACTTTTGCAGCCAATGCTTTCCGTTTGCTGCGGTCGAGCGCGTTATTACGAATCGCATCGAGAACGTCTTCATAATCATCCGGATCAACGACGGCTGTCACATCATTCATATTTTTAGCAGCTGCGCGCAACATGGCTGGGCCGCCAATATCAATGTTTTCAATAATGGTCTCTTCTGTCGCACTTGGTTGATCAAGCGTTTGTTTAAATGGATAAAGATTAACAACGACCATATCAACAGGCTTTATGTCATTGTCGGCCAGCTGGCGCAGATGCACATCTTTTCCGCGATCAGCTAAAATACCGCCATGCAGCGCCGGATGCAACGTTTTCACGCGTCCGTCGAGCATTTCCGCAAAGCCTGTCAGGTCCTCAGCAGCGGTGGCGTCAACGCCGGCATCACGAAGCTTTTTTAACGTACCGCCGGTAGAAACAATCTCATAGCCCAATCCGGCCAGTTCGGACGCGAACGATTCTACATAACGTTTATCGTATACACTTATCAGTACCCGTTTCATAACATGAACTCCTCGCTTTTGTTTATCGATTTACAAATCAAAACGCATGCTTTCCGGTCACTCCGGTTGTTCGAGCAACTGCCGAATGACAGCAGGATATAACTGATGTTCGGTTTGTTGGATTCGTTCAGCCAACGTATCTTCCGTATCATCAGGCAAAACGGGAACCTCCCGCTGTGCAATCACGTCTCCCGTATCCACTCCCTCATCAACATAATGAACGGTCACCCCGGTTGTTCGCACACCTGCCCGGTAAGCTTGGCCGATGGCATCTTTGCCGGGAAATTGTGGAAGAAGGGAGGGATGAATATTAATAATTCTACCTTCGTAATTTTTCAGCAATGTTTCTCCAATAATTCGCATATAACCGGCTAGGAAAATCCATGCAACGTTCATTTCGCGCAGTTTGTCCAACACTAGCTGTTCATACGTTGCTTTAGAGGCAAACGTCTTTGGATGAAAAACGGATGCTTCCACCCCAAACTTTTCCGCTTTCTCAAGGACTGGTGCATCCGATCGATCACAAACTAGCAGGACCACGTCGACCGCACGTTCGGTGTCATTCATGATGGATTCAAAATTGCTCCCGGTTCCAGATGCAAATACAGCAGCACGCATGTTTTTCATCGTTTGATATGCACTCCTTCATCCGACACCGTTTCACCGATGACCCACGCTTGTTCACCGATATCAGCTAGAATACGCAGTACCGTGTCCGCATCTTTTTGTGCAACAACGAGACTCATCCCAATACCCATATTAAAAATTTGGTACATTTCCTCATCCGACATGTCGCCGATATCCTGCAAGAATGTGAAAATACCGGGTTCATCCCAGCTCGACGTATGCAGCTCAACGCCGATTCCTTCCGGCAGCATACGGGGCAGATTTTCGTGAAAACCACCGCCGGTAATGTGGGCCATTCCTTTGATTGTCACGTCTTGCATGACGGACTGAATGGGTGTGGCATAAATTTTTGTCGGCGTCAGCAGCACATCCCCAAGCGGAGCATCCAACCCATCATATGTTTTGGTCAGTTCAAGGTCCTCTACCAGCTTGCGAACGAGGGAATAGCCATTCGAGTGAATCCCACTGGAACGTAACCCGATGACCGCATCACCTACAGCGATCGATTCACCAGTGACGAGACGTGACTTTTCGGCAATGCCTACTGCAAAACCGGATAAATCGTAGGCTCCGGACGCATACATACCCGGCATCTCTGCTGTTTCTCCGCCAATCAGAGCAGCTCCAGCATCAACACACCCGGCGGAAATGCCGGAGACAATTTGTTCAGCCCATTCGGGATCCGTTTTCCCACTTGCTATATAGTCAAGGAAAAATAACGGTTCGGCACCCTGGGCAACAATGTCATTCACGCACATGGCCACCAGATCCACGCCGATGGTATCATGTCTGCCCATCTGTACCGCCAATTTGAGTTTCGTACCAACACCATCTGTTCCGGAAACAAGAACGGGCTCTTGATATGAAAATGATGTTAAATCGAAAAGACCAGCAAACGCACCGATTCCACCGAGCGTTTCCGGCCGGGATGTCTGATGGATGTGTGTTTTCATTCGGTTAACGGCCTCATATCCTTGCTCCACATCGACACCGGCTTGTTTATATCTGTTTTCCATGGTCACTACCCCCTCTTAAACCGACTTGTGAACCGGTATTTCCTGAATTGGTTGAATCGGTTGTCACCGGATAATAGCCTGTCATACATGCGGCACAAATACCTTGATGGATGGTTTTATCTTTGATGATGGACTTTTCCAGACCCGTTACACTCAGAAAGGAAACGCTGTCGGCACCGATCATGCTTCGTATCTGATCCAGCGAATAATTAGCTGCAATCAATTCATCGTATGTTGACATATCGATACCATAAAAGCATGGATGCTGTATGGTCGGTGATGCGATGCGGACGTGCACTTCGCTGGCACCTGCATGCTTCAACATTTGCACAATCCGTTTGCACGTCGTCCCGCGCACAATCGAATCATCGATCATGACAACCTTTTTGCCTTCAACCATTCCTCTGACAGGGGCCAGTTTCATTTTCACGCCTTGTTCACGCAATTCCTGAGACGGCTGTATAAATGTGCGGCCGACATAACGATTTTTGATAATCCCCATCTCATATGGCAGTCCGCTTTCTTCCGCAAAACCGATAGCGGCGGAAATGCTGGAATCCGGAACACCAACAACGATATCAGCCGCAGCAGGTGCTTCAGAGGCCAGTTCCTTCCCCATCTGTTTACGTGACGCATGGACATTGACGGCGTTCACATCACTGTCTGGCCTTGATAAATACACATATTCCATGGCGCACATTCTCCGCTGACCCCGCATGGCGAATCTGGATGATTGGAGGCCATCGTCGCTTATGGTCACCAATTCCCCGGGAAGCACATCCCGTTCAAAAACAGCACCAATCTGATCAAACGCACACGATTCGGATGCCACCACATAGGCATCACCCAAGCGGCCGATGGACAATGGCCTGATACCATTTGGATCAACAGCCGCATACAGTTTGTCATCGGTAAGAATCAGAAAGCCGTAAGCACCGCTCGTCTGATTAAGCGCATCGGCAATGGCTGTTTCATTGACTTCCATACTTCGTTGTTTCATGAGGTGAGCAACCACTTCCGTATCCGATGATGTCTGCAAAATACTTCCCTTGTGTTCCAATTCGGATTGGAGCCTATCAGCATTCATGAGGTTTCCATTATTCGCCAATGCCATGCTTTGTATCTGTGACTGAAACAAAAGCGGCTGTACATTTTCATACACTTGACTTCCTTCCGTAGCACTTCGCACATGACCAATGGCAACATTGCCTGATAGTTGGGAAAATTCAGCAAAACTGAATACATCATTGACCAACCCGAGTCCTTTATGGGAGAGGAGACGCTTGCCGTTATTGACGACAAGGCCGGCTCCATCCTGTCCACGGTGCTGCATTGCGTGAAGACCATAATACGTCAGTTCCGCTGCCTTTGGATGCCCCCAAATACCAAAAATGCCGCATTCTTCGGTTATGCTTTTTTGTTCAGCAGGCATGGAATAGCTCCTTTCCACAGGTTCTCAAGCATGCTGGCTGATTCATCAATAATTGATCTTTTGTTAACATGGACATCCAATCGATCATTGTCTGTCACATAGCCAATAGGTGCTGCGTCGGCGACCATGCTTTCAAAGGCATCTTTATTCTCCGGTCGTACAGTGACAAGAAACCGTGACTGGGATTCACTGAAAAGGGCAGCCGTGGCATCACCTGTGACAGATGCTTTAACACCTAGTCCTTTGCCGTTGAACACGGATTCTGCCAGTGCTGCAGCCAGTCCGCCCTCACTGACATCCCGAGCGGATTGAACCAGACCGGTTTGAATCGCCTGCAGCAACTGTTCCTGCCGATTGGCTTCGACTTGCATATCAATTGCTGGTGCCTTTCCTTCGTAGCGTCCGGAAACGATGTTTTGCAGTTCGCTGCCACCGAATTCAGCCTTTGTTTCACCGATCAAATAGACCACGTCATACGCTTGTTGGAAAAAGCTTGGTGTAATGTGATCAAGCGATGCGGCTAAACCAACCATGCCAACAACCGGTGTCGGAAAGATAGAATACCCATTGGATTGGTTGTATAAAGATACATTTCCGCTGATGACGGGTGTTTCAAGAGCATTGGCGGCGGCACTCATACCATCGACACTTTGTTCCATCTGCCAGAAAACATCCGGATTGGTCGGATTGCCATAATTCAGTCCGTCTGTCAGTCCAAGCGGCTGAGCACCGGAACAGACAATATTGCGGGCCGCTTCAGCAACGGCGATTTTTCCTCCCATTTCCGGGTCAAGATACAGATAACGAGAATTACAGTCAGTCGTCATAGAGAGGGCTTTATCGGTTCCTTCCAGACGTATGACAGCCGCCTCCGATTCTGATGCGACAACGTTATTCGTCTGGCTGTCGGAATCCATTTGGTTATACACCCATTCTTTGCTGGCGACGGTCGGTTGCTGGAGAATTTGTCTGAGCATGGCTTGATGGTCATCCACATCAGGAATTGTATCCTCCATCTGCTGAAATGACCGGAAATAGTCTGCTTCCCTCGACGGCATGTCGTATACTGGAGCTTCTTCGGCCAAAGCATCAGCTGGTACGTCGGCTACGGTTTCTCCGTGCTGAAGCAACCGGAACGATGTATCTTCGGTTACTTTCCCTACCTCGGCACAGTCCAGCCCATGCTTGGCAAATACGTCGATGATTTCTTGTTCACGACCTTTTTTCACGACAAGCAGCATGCGTTCCTGGGTTTCTGACAGCATCAATTCATACGCATTCATATCCGATTCACGCTTCGGTACCGAATCCAAGTCCATCGTGATACCGGTTCCTGCCTTACTGGCCATTTCACTTGCCGATGATGTCAATCCGGCAGCACCCATATCCTGTATTCCGACAAGCGCATCGGACTGCATAACCTCCAGGCACGCCTCTATCAGCTGTTTTTCCATGGCCGGGTCCCCAGTCGGAAGTTCCGGATCCGATTCGTCGTCTGCCAGATCACCGGAGGCAAATGTTGCACCATGAATACCGTCTCGTCCTGTCGGCGCCCCCGCATACAAAACCGTATTGCCGGGGCCTGCTGCAATGCCTCTTTGGATATCGCCATGACGGATAAGTCCAACACACATGGCATTAACGAGTGGATTATCTTCATAGGTGCTATCAAACTGTGCTTCACCGCCTATTGCCGGAATACTGACACCACTTCCGTATTCCGCCATACCACGGACGACTTCCTGAAACAAATGATTGACTCTTTCCGTTCCCAACGTGCCGAATCGCAATGAATTCATTAAAGCAACAGGCTGTGCCCCCATGGAAAAAACGTCACGGACAATGCCGCCAACACCGGTAGCTGCTCCATTGTAGGGGTCAACAGCAGACGGATGGTTATGACTTTCAATTTTAAAAACGGCAGCCAGTCCATCACCGACGTCAATAATGCCGGCACCTTCCCCAGGTCCCTGGAGAACGTGCTTACCGTTGGATGGGAATTTTTTCAGCAACGGCTTGGACGTTTTATAGCTGCAATGCTCCGACCACATTACCGAAAAAATTCCGGTTTCCGTCATGTTTGGACGTCGCTGCAGTATGTCCTTCACCCGTCTGTATTCCTCGTTACTCAATCCTGAATCCAAATACAATTTTTCCTGTTCAATCTTTTCCGGTGTAACGTCATGCGTTGACGGCATGGGTATCCCTCCAATGGTTGACCAGTCATGCGACCAGTCATATTCGAATATGATCGTGCACATCTGCGTCGTCGCGTCCTCATGCGTTATATCGCAAAGCATCAGTGTAGATAAGTTCTCCAGGCTTGTTTGCAAAGACAAGCCCCTTTAGCTTTTTTCACACAGCAGTTTTCCTTTCAAGGTCAGCCATCCAGTCCAATTCGACGGAATATGTGATCGACATTTTTTAAATGATGAGTCGGGTCAAAGCACGCATCCAATTCAGCCGATGTCAGCTTGTCAGTGACGTGTTCATCCGCTTCAAGCAAATCCCGGAAAGAAATCCCCTGTTCCCAAGCCTCCATAGCTTTCGGCTGGATAAGATCATACGCATTCTCACGGGTCATGCCATGTTCTACAAGCTCAAGCAGCACACGCTGGGAAAAAATAACGCCGTATGTTTGGTCGATATTCGCCCGCATGTTTTCGGAATAAACGGTCAGGTTGCGGACAATGCCGGCAAAACGGTTCAGCATATAGTTGAGGGCAGATGTCGTATCCGGCAATATAATCCGTTCGGCTGAGGAATGGGAAATATCGCGTTCGTGCCAGAGAGACACATTTTCAGCTGCGGTTACCATATGTCCCCGCAACACACGGGCTAAGCCGGTCATGTTTTCCGAACCAATCGGATTGCGTTTATGCGGCATGGCCGATGACCCCTTCTGTCCTTTCGCAAAAAATTCTTCCACTTCGCGCGTTTCGGTTTTTTGCAGGCCGCGGATTTCAGTTGCAAATTTTTCAATCGATGCAGCAATGAGCCCCAGTGCCGAAATATACGCTGCATGCCTGTCCCGCTGCAACGTCTGTGTTGATACCGGGGCCGGTGTCAGGCCAAGTTTGGCACACACATACTCCTCGACATACGGGTCAATATTCGCATACGTGCCGACCGCGCCGGACAGCTTGCCATACTCGATATCGTTCGCGGCCTGTTCAAAACGGTCGAGATGACGTTTCATTTCCTCGTACCAAAGGGCAAGTTTCAGGCCGAATGTTGTCGGCTCGGCATGAACACCGTGTGTCCGTCCCATCATCACCGTATATTTGTGCTCGATGGCCTTCTCCTTTAAAATGTCCAAAAACTGGTGCAAGTCCTTGCGCAAAATATCGTTGGCCTGCTTCAGCAAATACGACTGTGCGGTATCCACGACATCGGTGGACGTCAAACCGTAATGCACCCACTTGCGTTCGTTGCCTAGTGTTTCCGAAACCGACCGTGTAAAGGCAATGACATCATGCCGGGTCTCCGCTTCAATCGCTTGGATCCGCTCCACGTCGAAGGAAGCGTTATGGCGGATTTTTTCCACATCACCGGCAGGTATGACACCGAGTTCGCTCCACGCTTCACAGGCTAGAATCTCTACTTCCAACCATGCGTTATATTTATTTTCTTCCGTCCAAATCGTTCCCATTTCTTCTCGTGTATAACGATCAATCATGTCTCTTCCTCCTGATAGACAGCAACATTACGGCTTACTTCAGCCGACGATTCGCCAGTAAACGTCAAGTGGCCCATTTTGCGTTTCGGTTTCACTGTTTCCTTGCCGTAAACGTGAACAAATGCATGTTCCCATACGGATGACTGAGCCAATGCTGGATGTGTCTCTTCCCCAAGCAGGTTAATCATTACGGCTGGATTAAGCAGCCGGACAGGCATAAGTGGAAGTCCGCAAACAGCCCGGATATGCTGCTGAAACTGGGATACGTTGCATGCTTCAATCGTGTAGTGACCCGAATTGTGTGGGCGCGGTGCCATTTCATTGATATAAACAGAATCATCTTTTACGAACATTTCAACGGCAAAGGTGCCAACAACATTAAGTTTTTCGGCAATAATCGCCGCTGCTTCAATCGCCTTACGGTGCACGGTTTCACTAATAGACGCGGGGACAGTGGTTTTGTATAAGATTTGTTCCTTGTGTTCATTTTCACCAATCGGAAAATACGTGATATCACCCGACTGACCTCGTGTGAACACAACAGAAATTTCCTTGTCGAATGAAATCCATTCCTCAGCAATACAGGAATCATGTTCTTCAGCAAATGTACAGGCCTCGGGTACATCTTCCTCAGCCGTTACCTTTTGCTGTCCTTTGCCGTCATAACCACCGCTGAGTGTCTTCACAACAGCCGGAAATCGCATGTCTTCCAGAGCTGTTTTGCATTCCTGAGCATTCGTAACAATGAAAAAGGGAGGTACCGGCAAACCGGACTCATCCACCGTCGATTTTTCCTTTTGCCGGTTCTGGGTTACTTCCAGAGCATCCGTCCCCTGCGGAAGTTTTCCTTGCTGTTTAACCAATTCAGCTGCATCCGCATCGACGTTTTCAAATTCATACGTAACAACAGCACTCATGTCGGTCAACTGTCTGATCCCTTCCTCGTCATCATAGCTGGAAACAATGTGTTCATCAGCAACCTGAGAGGCAGGGCAATCCGATGTCGGGTCAAGAACGGCAATCCTGTATCCCATATATTTTGCCGAAATCGCCATCATACGTCCTAACTGTCCTCCGCCGATGATTCCGATTGTCTTCGGCGGAAGAATGACATTATTGTTTGTCAAGCTCCTCCCTCATTTCTGTCACAGATTCTTTCATCGTCTCCCGGTGTTCCTGCAGCCGGGATGCCACTGTACCATCAAACGCACCTATCATTTGAGCGGCAAGCAGACCAGCATTTTTTGCACCGGAACGGCCGATGGCAACAGTAGCTGTCGGCACACCGCCCGGCATTTGCACAATGGACAAGAGGGAATCCAGACCATCCAATGCCTTGGACTGCATCGGAACGCCGATGACAGGGAGTGTCGTCTGCGCCGCCACCATGCCCGGCAAATGGGCAGCGCCACCCGCTCCGGCAATAATTGCCCGCAATCCACGCTCCCGTGCCGATGCTGCATACGTCGCCATGTCCTGCGGGGTGCGGTGCGCGGAAATGATTTCTTTTTCATACGAGATCTGCAATTCGTCCAGCATATCACAAGCATGTGTCATCGTTTCCCAGTCTGATATGCTGCCCATAATAACACCAACTTGCGCCACTTGAATCCCTTCTTTCATCCTTCACTATTTAAATAAAAAAATCCATTCTCCTCCCCATAAATCCATAAGAGAAGATGAATGGACTCCTCACTGACAAAACAGATCATTGGCCCACAAGCCATGAGTCATCTCCCCTCATAGTCCGGCATTTACGGTGCCGGGTAGAGACTTTCAGGCCATATTCCCGAAAATATATGAGGTACCGTATGTTATTGGCCCAAGTATAACAAGCATCTGAACCTCAGTCAATATAAATCGAATATTATTATGTTTTCATTTCTTATTGTTCGTATTTTAGAGCGAAAACGTCAAAATTAATGATAATTAATAAGCTAATGACGTGCCAAATGCTCGTTTATGCTGTTTCCCCAGCGTTTTAATGATAATGATTCTCAAAATCATCGACTTCTGACTAATTAGGAAATAAACTGGACATATAAAGAATTGGGGCACTGGGCTGTATACTTACGTGTGTGTTATTTCGTCCAGAATATGCAATAGGACACTATCCCCATCAACAGAGCGACTGATGGGGATTTATTTTTAAAATAAAAAAGCAAGTGATTTCAAAAACACATCCTTGACAGTTTTTCGGGTGAAACGTATGATTATTACTGATAATGATAATCTTTATCAGTACAAACTATGCGAAGTAGGTGAGAAAAATAAATATAAGGGACAGCATTCTGGGCAGACGTACCATTTTTGATTACAAGCCTGAGAAGATTGATCACAATCTGCTTATTTCCTTATTTAATGATGCAGCATATGCACCGAATCATCATATGAAAGAACCGTGGAAGTTAAAAGTATATCAAGATGAAGCACGGTTGGTATTCGGCAGGAAAATCGTTGAAAGTTACATACGGCTTGGTTTATTAAACAACCTTTCAAAAGAAGACTTGGAAAAAGCCCGACGGAAATACGATCGCTTTTTTTATTCGATACCGCATCACATTCTTTTTTACATGGATAAAGAAAATGACGCCGGTTATCAGGATGATGAAAATTATGCTGCAGTTTGTGCATTCATTCAAAATTTTCAGTTGCTGGCATGGGAAAAAGGAATAGGAACGATGTGGACGGCCAAACCTGTATTACTCGATGAAATATTCATCAAAGCTGTCGGGTTATCGGCTGAGAAGCAACGTCTGATAGCAGTGCTTCAAGTTGGCTATCCAAACAAAATACCCCGCAGCCGCGGGAGGAAGCGAATGGATGATTCCATCGAATGGATTCAATCTCAATCAGATAATGATGAGCGAAATGCATGAAAAAATTGGTTTTTGTTACAGTGACATTGATATTGTTTGTATTGGCTGCCTGTAATGGTAATAATGAGGAACAAAATGCCGACAGTGATAATGATAATAAAGAAAATAACCTGAGCACCTGTCACGTGCTCAGGCTGCTTTTAAATATGTTGTATCAATAAAAACCCTTGCTCTAAAGAGATTCACGACAAAGCTATTGATCTTCTTGATCGCCACCCGGTTTTGACTGAGGTAAATGCTGCGTAGCTACCGCATCGCTGGCCTTTGCGTTCTTTTTTTGATTAAACAGCCGGCCTTTTCGCACTTGTTTCACCCAGAAACCACCGTGAATCTGTTTTGGTTCATAGGAAATGATAAATGCTTTCGGGTCTATTTGCTTAATCGTTTCGTACAATCGCAATTCATACTTTCGGGGTGTCAAAATTTGCATGGCCAGACGATCGCCTTCCATGCCATATGCGAACCAGCTCGTGACACCATACCCTTTGTCACGAACCTGTCTTGTAAAATCAATATCCGGATTGGAGGAAATGACATTGACGGTAATATAACCAAGCGCCAATTTTTCTTCAATTTTCGTGCCGACAATCACCCCCGTACCAAAGCCAATCGCATAAGCAACCAGATTTTGAATTTCATTTAAATTGTCCAATACAAGACCCAACCCCAAAACATAGACGACAATCTCAAACATGCTGACAAACGCAGCCATATAGCGACGATTTTTCAACGTGAGAATCATGCGCATGGTGGAAAGCGACACATAAACAATATTGATGATCAGAATAATCGTAACCATAGCTATGGCATTATCAAGCAATATAACCCCTCCTTCATTGATGGTCACACAGGAAATCAGTTAACGACAGCTCACGATTTTATTCACCGGACGACGCGCCTATGCATAGATTGTAAAGAGTATTTGCCGAATGGGGGTATCATCATGGATCCATTTCAACAAATGACTGACTGGCGAAGGAATATGGATCACTTTTTCGGTGAGCAATTCTGGAATGAATTTGAACATATCGTCAAACCAACAATACCAGCCATCAATATGTATCAGTACGATCATGAAATCATATGCATCGCCAGCATGCCGGGGTTAAGAGATCTTAACAAGATTGACATCTATGTGGATCATGCAACCCTGGAACTTAAGGGAGCCATTGACATAGCTTATACCGGCGGGACGGTTATTAAAGACGAAATTCTTCAAGGTGTTTTTGAACGGGAGGTGACGTTGCCATTCCCCGTACGAAAAGATAAAGTGCATGCCAACTATCGCAACGGCCTACTGATCATTCATTTACACCGACTTATATCGGAGGAAACCAACCGCAGCAAAGTGTCCATCCAATTGGACGATGATGACTAGCCGTTTTACTGACGTTTTTCATTTTATTGTATCCTCATGACGGAAAAAATAGCAATTCAAACATGTCTTGACTATCGGAAAAAGACGCGGAACCAATTCATGATAGTCCCGCGCCTTTTCTATTATTAACTCAAAAATATAAAGTAAAAAATAAAGATAATAAACAATCCATACATGACCGGATTAATTTCCTTGCGGCGTCCTTTCAAAAGCATCGTGATCGGATAAAAAACAAATCCAATCGCTATACCTGTGGCGATGCTGTACGCGAGGGGCATCGAAACAATCGTCAAAAACGACGGAACCGCGATTTCAAACTGATCCCAGGCGATGTCTTTGAGGGAAGCAGACATGAGCACCCCGACAATGATCAATGCCGGTGCTGTCACTTGCGGTGTGACAACACTTAATAACGGTGAGAAAAACAGTGCAAGAAGAAAGAATCCTGCCGTTACAATGGAAGCAAACCCTGTCCGGCCGCCCGCACCAACGCCGGCCGTGGATTCAATATACGATGTTGTTGTCGATGTTCCGATAACCGCACCAGCAACAGTCGCAGCCGAATCGGCAAACAATGCTTTTCCGGCACGCGGAAGCTTATTATTCCTCATCAGACCCGCCTGTGTGGCAACCGCAACAAGCGTACCGGCCGTATCAAAGAAATCAACAAACAAAAACGTTAAAATGACGACAAGCATATTAAGCGTAAAAATATCATCGAAATGCGAAATCGCCTGTCCAAATGTCGGCGCTACACTTGGAACATCACCGACAATCCCGCTAAGACCCGAGGGCGGATCAATCAAGCCCGTGACCATACCAACGACCGTTGTGATAATCATGCCGTAAAAAATACCGCCTTTTATATTCAGGCTCAGTAAAATGACCGACATAACGATACCGAAGACTGCGAGAAGGACGGTCGGCGAGGTCAGGTTCCCAAGGGCTACCAACGTGTCCTCATCACCGACAATAATGCCGGCATTTTGAAAGCCGATAAAAGCAATATAAAGACCTATTCCAGCACCAACAGCCATTTTCAAATTGGATGGTATAGCATTGATCACTTTTTGTCTGAGGCCGGTCAGTGTCAACACAATAAATATTAATCCGGATGCCAACACACCGGCCAAAGCGGTTTCCCAAGGTATTCCGTAGCCCAAGATAACCGTATAGGCAAAAAACGCATTCAATCCCATTCCGGGCGCCAGAGCGATTGGATATTTTGCAAAGACCCCCATGATCAGTGTCCCGAGTGCAGCAGCTATAGCTGTCGCCGTAAACACTGCCCCTTGGTCAATCCGTGTCATCCCTTCCGGCAGTTCGTCGACACTGACGAGAGCCAATGTGGAAGGGTTAACGAATAAAATATACGCCATCGCTAAAAATGTGGTCATGCCAGCCATAAATTCCTGCCTGTAATTCGTATTCAGTTCGTTAAAGCGAAAATACTTCCTCAAAGGTTCTCCCCCCAGCTTTTCTGTTTATTCCTATATAGCATTTCTTAATGTTCAGCCAAAAGACGTGACCTCGTGGGCGTTTTCTGCCTCCACTCTCTCCTTCGTGGCCGATGTCCTCAGGGTTACGTCACGTTTATAAAATAAACATCCGAACAAACAGACATGCCATTTATTCACGTATAAACATCAAATAAAAAAACACTCCTGCCCTGGGACAAGAGTGGCTGAAAAAGCAATACAAGCGTTAGTCATTAGAAACATCATCATTTCAACCAGCCTCATAATGACATGCTTGCGTAGTCGGATCATTTACGGTGATCCGGTAGAAACGCTCTGGGCCATATCCCCGAAGTTATACGCCATGTTTTATTTACGAGGCGAGTTTACGTGAAAAAAGAGAAAACGTCAATATAAATTGCGAACTTTTATTTATCTATTCGTCTCAACATTCGTATTTTACTCCCATTCAATGGTTGACGGCGGCTTACTGGTGACATCATACACAACGCGGTTGATTTGTTCAACATCATTGACGAGCCTTGTGGAAATCTTCTCCAATATCTCCCATGGAATACGCGCCCAGTCCGATGTCATGCCGTCGACCGACGTCACGGCCCGAATGCCGATGGTATAATCGTAGGTGCGCACGTCCCCCATAACGCCGACACTGCGGATATCCGGAAGAACAGTGAAATATTGCCAGATGTCGCGTTCCAACCCGGCTGCGGCAATTTCTTCACGAAGAATGGCATCCGATTCACGAACAATCTCGAGTTTTTCCCTGGTGACTTCGCCCAAAACACGAATACCAAGTCCCGGACCGGGGAACGGCTGCCGCCAAACGATCGTTTCCGGCAATCCCAGCTGCAGACCAAGCTCACGGACTTCATCTTTGAACAGGGTATTCAACGGTTCAATCAGATCAAATTGCATATGTTCCGGCAATCCCCCGACATTATGATGGGATTTAATCGTCTGCGCTGTTTCCGTGCCGCTTTCAATCACATCGGTATACAGCGTTCCCTGTGCCAGAAAATCAATGTCGGTCAGTTTATCCGCTTCGTCGTCGAAAACATAAATAAATTCGTTGCCGATAATTTTTCGCTTCTGTTCCGGGTCCGTAACATTTTCCAGCTTGGACAGGAACCGATCAGCAGCATCGATCTTAATAAAATTCATATCAAAGTCGTCTGAAAAGGTTGTTGTCACGTCCTCAGCCTCATTTTTGCGCAGGAGACCATGATCAACAAAGATACATGTCAACTGATTGCCGATCGCTTTATGAATAAGCGCAGCAACAACGGATGAGTCCACCCCACCACTCAAGGCGCACAGTACATTCCGGTCTCCCACTTGATGGCGGATTTCCTCGACCTTCATGTCAATAAAATTGTCGATGGTCCAATCACCGATGCATCCGCAAACATTGTACACAAATTGGCGCAGCAACGTATCGCCGTGGTCGGTATGGTGCACCTCCGGGTGAAACTGCACCCCATACAGCCGATGGTCTTGATCACTCATCGCCGCAATCGGTGTGGACGGACTGGTGGCATCGATCCGAAATGATCGCGGTGCTTCCAACACTTTATCGCCATGACTCATCCAAACAGTCTGCGTCGTTGGTGTGTTTTGAAACAACGTCGGCTCACTCTGCAGATTGATCTCCGCCTTTCCATACTCCCGGTTAGCCGCTTTAGACACATCACCGCCGAAATGCGATGCCATCAGCTGCATTCCATAGCATATACCTAACACCGGAATACCCAATTCAAAAATATCCGGGTCACAACGGAAACTCTGTTCATCATACACACTGTGCGGACCACCCGATAAAATAATACCACTCGGATTCATCTCCTTAATGGCATCAGCGCTTATCCGGTGTGAATGTAACTCACTATATACACCATGCTCTCTGATTCGTCTTGTAATCAGTTGATTATACTGGCTACCGAAATCCAGCACGACAACTTTTTCATTGTGTTCCATGTCATTTCGCTCCATTCTATGGCAATTACCATCTGCGTTTTAGCTTTTCCTGTTTTTCTTAATCGTTTTGTCAAAGCATAGTCCGTCTTCAGCATCAAGGCAGGGGCCGATGCTTTCGCAAAAATGTCAGCTTATATTATCGAGGATATATGATGCTTATCGTTTATTATCGTCATAACGAACAATATTTTACTAAGCAATCAATGGGACGTCAAGAAAGTATCTGATCCATCAACTGTTTCCACCACTGCAACCAGTCATTCGTTTCCCGCATATACAGCTCATTATTGTACAGCACTCGTTCATAATATAGGGTCAATGGTTTCATAGCCTCCATATTATAGTGTTTGTCAACTTGTTCAGCAAATTCCCTTAGTGTCTGCCCCGGATATTTCGGCATGCCATAATGGGCCAATGCCTTCAGTAGATAATGATACGCGTCCTGGAATGCTTTTGCATCGTTTTTCCGCTGCAGTTTCCGGAATACGTATGCCGTCATCCATCGAAAACGCCAGCGGTAGGCAAGCCATGCAGCAACTGCTATCAAAAGGATACCGGCCAGTATATACCACCCGTTCCGGATCCACCCTGTTGCACTTTCGGCGTTTTGCGACGTTTCCGGTTCCGTTTCCTCTTCCGGTTGCTGTTCCTGGTCTTCGTTATCCGGTGCATTCAGCTCATCATCCTCTGTCGCCCCATCGTCGTTATGAAAATCTGCCAGATTGGAAAAACCTTGTGTCGGTTCAAACGGCACCCATCCTGATCCCGGAAAGTAGACTTCCACCCAAGAGTGGGCGTTAGCGTTCGTCACTTCATACACATCGTCGTCATTTGGCTTATCACCGGATTGAATAATCTTCCCGCTTGTAAAACCTTTCACCCATCGGGCGGGAATATCCAGCGAACGGAGCATAACAGTCATGGACGTGGAGTAATTGTCACAGTACCCTTCCTTTGAATGAAACAGAAATTGATCAACATAATCCTGATCTTCATCCGGAACCGGCACATTTTGTATTTGGTACGTAAAACCATTTCGGCCAAAATAGGTTTCAAGCGATTTGGCCTTGTCATAGCGATTATCATCCTGGGCCGTTATCTCCGCAGCAAGTTCCCCAACCCTGTCCGGCAATGACGAGGGCAGCTGTGTATAACGTGCCTGCACACGTTCCGTAAGGCCGCTGTCATTGTCACTCACGTCCCTGAGCTTATCCACCGAAAAGGACGGCGCCTCATACGTCACGGTATATTGGCTGAGACCAACCGCTTTTCCGTTACGTTCCGGCCTTATTTCATCAAATGTGTTATCCAACAGCCATTTTGTCGGTTGCGCTGTTTCCACGTTGTCGATTCCATAGGGGTAAACAAGTTTTTGCATCGCTTCCTGTTTTTGAAAATCCACCGTGGTCATTCGTTGCTCCGTCTTCACGGAATCCTGAAACGTGTCCAATGAAATGTTTCCATTCGGTTGTGGCTCAAAGCTTGCGTTATCCGATTTTTTCCAACCCTTCCCGGTATAAATATCTTTTGTTTCGACCCGCCAGTAATGATCATTCATCGCTGTTGCATGAAAGATTGGTGTGTCATCCTGTACGAAACCGCCACCAAGCCTGGTATCATCGCTTCCATAGCCAATTTTCCGAACGGTGGAGCCGGAACCAGGACCATTTTCGGCAACATTTTGGATGAATGGAACCGGATCCGGCCATTGCGGGGAAAACTTTGGTGCCGCATAGCCGATCAATGTGGACAATGCAATAACAGCGACCAATGGAACGGTCCAAAACAATGCTTTCTTTAACCACGCAAATCGGATGGATTCCTGATCAACCACCTTATACAAATGGGACATTCCCAACGCGGCAAAGGATACGATAAAGGTACGAACAATGGCCATGTTCGCATTATACGCCGTAAATGTATCCAGCACACTCAAGTACACAAACGTCAGCATAATGAAAATGAAAATGCGCTTCATGACAATAAACCAATAATAAAGCAGATAGCTCAACATCCAGATCATGATGAGAAACAGCACACTTCGGAACATTGGTGTCAACTCATGCCATTGCCCGGAAAACAACACATTGACATTAAAACTGATCTGTGTTGCCAACGCCGTCATCCACTGACTGCCCAGAAATGGTCCCGGCAAATACAGGGCATCCAGTATCACAAGCATACCAATTCCTTTTAACGGAATGGAGAGCCACCAAGTCACATGAAGCATGGATAAAAGAAAACAAAAAAGTGTGTATAAGATAAATACAGTCAGATTGGTTACGTCACCAATCTCCCGCACCGGGTAGAGCCATTCCAAAAACAGAAGAAAAGCACATATATACAATAATGAGGTGAACAGAAAAGGAACTTTTGTGTTCAAGTCATCATCACCTCAATCGTTTTTTGACTTAGTTCGTTTTCGGTCTGTACATTAACGGTCACGCCTTCCAAACGAAGCTGCCGGATAATCATCTGTACATCGTGTGTTAGCCAAGAAGATCCTTGAATCAAAACAACCGCTATTTTTTTCATGCGTCGACCGGTTTGCCGTATCATTTCCGGAAATGATGAATCCATATGAGTTGTCACCAGAATCATGACAGCACTCGAGGGCAACTGCATGATTTCTTCACGCAATCTCACCGGAGACGAAACGTTCCCACCCGGATGAAGCCTCGTCAAATACCGATTGATCCAATCCTGGTTCAATGGGTCCTGAGTCAATGGAAAATATGCCGCTTGTTCGCCCACAGACAAAAAGCCTGCTTGCGATGTTTGTTTACGTATCACACCGAGCAAGGACAACGTCAGCTCCACAGCCGCCTCAAACGCCAGTTCATTCATGCCCTGGTAGCGACAGGCATCCAACACAATCACTGTGTCCGTCCGTTTTTCCTGTTCAAATTCCTTGGTAATCAACGTATTCTTTTTCGCTGTCTGCTTCCAGTCAATCCAGGAAAACTTGTCTCCCGGCGTGTACTCGCGAATGCCTGCTGCCACATTGGTATTTTTCGCACTCATGGCCTGGGACGGGACCGCTTCCTGTTCAACGCGGGTGGTGTTTTCCGGAATTCGGACAGGGCGCTCATTCGGAAATGCCGTTAACCGATCCGCTGTTTGAAATACATGCTCTTTCGTCACCATTCCAAACATATCCCCGGTCCGGATCCGAATTGACGTCAGTTTATGTTCCCCGCGCGGAACCTGCTCGATCACATAGGGAAGTTTAATGGTACGCCGGAACCCGGGGAAAATGATCTTTTTAATGGTGCGATTCACATGCCGCTTATCCGGTCTGTCCAGATCAGAATAACGCTCTGGGGCACCACCCACCTCCTGCAATGTATCGGGAAAAACCTCTTCAAAAATACAATAATATAGTGGAAAAGGAGTGGAACGCTTGATCCGGATGGTCACAGAAACTCGGTCACCGGCACGGATAACACGACGGGAGAGTTCCCGCGTTACCTTCCACTTTTGTATCGGATATAATAGTAGGCCAAGATGATATAAAAAAATAGGCAAAAAACCAAAAAAGAGAAACCAGCTGACAAAGCCACCTTGAAACATGGCAAACGAAAAAAGAAGCAAAAACAAAATAATGGCAAACGCTAGCTTTCCCACGAATTGGATTATTGCTTTCATGAATGAAATTCCTTCCGTATCGGCACCTGTGTATTTTTAATCACCATTTCAATGACCTGATGGCTTGAAAGACCGTCATACTTAGCTTCACCGGTTAAAATAATCCGGTGGGCCAGAACGAACGGCGCAAGGTATTTGACATCATCCGGCAGCACATAATCACGCCCCTGAATATAGGCATAGGCCTTCGCAGCCTTCATAAGAGCAATGGATCCACGAGGGCTGGCACCGAGATAAATAGATGCATCATCGCGGGTAGCGGTTACTAGTTTAATAATATAAAACTGTACATTCTCATCCATATATATATGGTTTACCTCGTCCTGGATAGCTAACAATTCTTCCTGATTCATAACAGCTGACAGATAGTCGATTGGGTGGTCTTTGGACGTCAAACCAAGCATTTGCATCTCTTGTTCAGCTGATGGATAACCCAATCGCATTTTTAAAATAAACCGGTCAAGTTGGGCTTCGGGCAACGGGTAGGTGCCTTCATACTCAATCGGGTTTTGGGTTGCCATAACGAAGAACGGTTCCTTGAGCGAAAACGTGGTACCATCAACCGTTACATTCTTTTCTTCCATGGCTTCCAGAAGGGCGGATTGTGTCTTGGGTGAGGTGCGATTGATTTCATCGGCTAGAACCACGTTCCCGAGTATTGGTCCGGCCCGAAACTCAAATTCCATTTCTTTCGGATTATAAATGGAAACACCGGTTACATCGGTTGGCAGTAAGTCAGGTGTGAACTGAATCCGTCTGAAATCACAACCCAATGATTTGGCAAGGGCTCTGACAAGCATGGTCTTACCAACACCCGGCACGTCTTCCAGCAAAACGTGTCCCTTGGCCAACAGAGCAACCAGGCTCAGCACCGCTTCTTTTTGTTTCCCGACGATGACATTATTTATATTGGTTAACACGCGTTCGATTTTTTCATTATAAACAGCAGTATCCTGCATGAGCCAAAACTCCTTCCCCATCTTTAGCACGTATACACTTTTTATCATACTAAAAATGGCCTATAAAGTAAAAGCGAATTCTCACCAGTCGGCTCATGTACTTGTCATCATTGGGTTCCCTTTCTGACCTACCCAAATATCCGATTGCTCAAGCTGGAAGGCTAGTTGCAACAGTTTATTTTCGTCACCTTTGGACGCCATAACCTGGACACCAAGGGGCAGCTGTTCTTCCGACAGATGAACCGGAACCGACATAGCCGGCTGGCCGGTCAAATTAGCCAATTGCGAGAACGGTGTGTACGTCAGGCTTGGAAGAAAGATGTCCCAAATCAACTGTTGCTGATCGTTTCCCTCTGCTTCGTTCATTTTTCGGCGCCATTCTTCCTGTTCTGCCGGCGAATGCGACAGTTCGCCTATTTTCGGTGCTGTGTACGCTGTGGCAGGCGTTATATACAAATCATAGGTCCGATGCAGTGCTTCCATGGATGCCGCTGCCGTGTCCCATGATTTCAAACTGTCGGAAAAGGCTGCAGCTGACACAGATTTTCCGGCCTCATGCATTAACCACGTTTCGATTTCCATATCGTCAGCAGTGAGTGTTCGTCCCATGGCGTATTCCAGCCGCTGGGTTACGGATGAAATTTCCCCGCTGTTCATAGTATAGTAATCTTGCATTAACCGAATACCATCCACGCCATTATCTGTTTCTTCCACAATATGCCCTTGCTGCTCCAGCCATCCGACCGTTTTTTCCACCGCTTTTCGTGCGTCTCTGGAAACCGGTGTGTCAACCGGCGACGTCATTGTATAGGCAATCCGAAGCGGCTGCTTAAACGGGGCTGCTATCGCTTCTTGGTACGAACCGGAAAACAAAGGGGTCTGAAATGCCGCTTCCGGCTGGACAACCTGTGACACATCCAGCAATGCAGCACTGTCCCGCACATTCCGGCTGAGTGCAAAATCAATCGACGCCCCCTGCCATTGCCGTCCTGCACCAGGGCCAACAGGTGTACGTCCGCGTGTCGGCTTCAACCCGAACAGGCCGGTAAATGAGGCCGGGATGCGAATCGAGCCCCCACCGTCACTTGCACCGGCAGCCGGAACGACACCAGCAGCAACGGCCGCCGCAGCCCCGCCACTGGAACCACCGGGGGAATGCGTCGTATCCCAAGGATTTCTTGATGGACCATGCAACTCTGGTTCGGTCGTATTTTTCAGACCAAATTCCGGTGTGTTCGTATGCCCCATCATGAGCAGACCTGATTCCCGGAGTCGCCGGACGTAATGGGAATCCGTTTTACTGACTGTTTTTTTCAACAATCGGGATGACGATGTAATTTGTTCTCCGGCCAATGACTGGGACAAATTTTTCAATAAAAACGGTACTCCGCTAAAAGGCTGTCCATTCGTTATGTCATCCGCTTCAGCCATCACCCGATCTTTCCGGTCATGGACGACCGCATTTAAAGACGGATTCACTTGTTCCAACCGTGTGAAAGCCGCTTCCAACAGCTCACAAGGACGAATCTCCTTCATGTTCACCAACTCAGCCATATCTCTTGCTTGCAAACGTGCGTACGTCTCGAACTTCAACGATACTCCTCCACTTCTTTATCAGATGATCCCATTGTATCACGTGTTAGAGCCAGTTCCGACGACGTGCATGAATGATTGCCTTATCTATTCGTCCTGGTTGTCTTTCTTCCAGGGCGGATCGCCGTAGTGATGAAGTTTTTGGTTCACTTTATAGATCGTATACGGGATGATAAAAACAAGAAACGCATTTAAAAACACCCACATGTCCGGAATGTGTTCAAGCACCGCATGCCACATGGCCACACCTCCTATTTTTTCGACTGATCCGTAACCCCCGTAGTTTTAATGGTGATATCCGATGCAACATCGATGTCCGCTTCAGAAAAATAATTTTGTCCGCGATCCCAGTCCTTCTTTACTGTTTGCCACACGTCATAATGGTATTTATGCAATTTCCGGCCCACTCCCAAAATGTCAGCCTTCCATTCGTTCTGAGCTTTTTTTATAGTTGTTTTCATGAGCTTCTCCATCTTCTTTTCGGCTTTCTTTCCCATCGTTTGGAGTCTTTTTTCGTTTTGTAAACTTTGGCTGGCAAATGTTTCGGCTACCCTCGACTCGACATCTGTTTGGATCGACGCTTTAATAGCCGATTGTGCTTGGCTTCTGACTTTCATTGAACTAGTCACTTCCATAAGTTCCAATGTAACGGGACTATCGTCCATCTTTATTTTTATCGTGCCGCTGTGGGCCTGGCCGGTCAATAAATTATAGCCTTTTGTCGCCTTCACATTCATAACGCCGGTCATACGATTGTTATACCCATGGAAAACCCCCGCCCCTTGATACGTCATGTCATTTCCCTGTTTCGTGATTTTCGGAACAAGAAAGCTTTCTTTCTTCAGCAAATATTCATGCAACCCCCCAACCCGTAGTGGTCTGATATTGCCTAAATACTTGAAATGATTATTCATGACCGATTCTATATGATTGACTGGCAGCTTTGCATTCTTAGCATCAATATTAAATATCCCCGCTGCATTTCCCTCCGTAATGGCCACTTTAACGCCTCGACGCATTTCATGATCCCGAATAAACAAATCCAGCACGCTTTCAAACATGTCTGTTTTGGCCAACTCACTGGAAAGGGAAATCAGCTTCATATTCGGTAAATACGGCGAACGGCTCGTCATAGCTCCCATTTCCCGTTCGATCGCAAGCAGACTTTTGCCGGTGGCTGCGACATTCGCATGAGCCGGCTGTCCGCCTGATGAGCCCTGACTGGGCGCTCCGATTCCGGATGGAACGACAAATTGATTCGTAAGCTTCACCTTTTTGCTTTGTGCGCTGTCTTCCGGCAAATCCAATGCTGCACCAACAACAAAGCCGCGATCCTCTATCTCCACCCGGTCCCAGCACCCGGTAAGCAACAGAATCATCAACAGACCCATGAGCACATAGCAATACGTTTGACGGTTCATTGTTTTTTCCCTCTTTTCCATTTCCGTGCTATAAAGAACAACGCCACTATAAGAATCACAACGGTAAACCCATACATACTGATAAACGTCCCAAGTGCATCAACGTCCTCATTATTTTTTGGGATCATACCAGCCATGTATATAAACGGGGAACATATAAAAATAAGCTGCATTTTACTAATTTTTGTGAACAGTTGATTCATGGCAAAAACAGCCATATCCAAAAACATGATGGTTGTATTAAAAATAGTCATGATCCAAATGACAAAGAAGACCGTTTCAAACCGTTCAAAGAACCCCCCGGGAATCTCCACATCTTTAGCCAGCTCAACCGTCGGGTATTGCAAATTGCCTGCTGTCAGATTGCCAAATGCTCCAATGCTCATGACAGCAATCACCATATATAGCGTCACTGCTATAGACATACCAATGGCGGCTTTTTTCGGAACGTTACGAGGTTTCTTCACCAATGATGTGTAAAATAGCAGAGGGGCGAATCCCATAAAAGAAAACGTGCTGCCAATGAATGCAGGCCATTGATTGCCGGCGCCGGTCGTCAAAACGGGAAACAGATTGTCAGGGTCAAACAGTCCAGACGTGAACAGTACCAAAGTTAAAATAATCAGAACAATAAACGGAAAAAACATCATATGCAACCGAAATAGCCCAGCCCTTGACCCGGAAACCGCGTATATAACAACCAATAAAAAGGTAAGAGCGATGACACCAAACGGCGTCCGGGTGAACAAATATTGCTCGGCAACGTCAGCGATGACTCGCGTTTCATAGGCGGTGGTCAACAGTCCATAAACCGCAAACAACATCGTAAACATGCTGGCTGCGGGCTTCGGGATGAGTGATGACGCATACGAATAAAAATTTTCGTGTGGAAATTGGACAGCAAGTTTCGCTACCAGCCACGTCAAAGCTATCACGAACAGCCCTGCGACCCCCAACGCGATCACCCCGTCCATGCCATTGGTCGGTGAAGTAAGTGTCCTTGGGAGCGAAAGAACACTAACGCCGATAACAACGGATGGGGTGGCAATCATTATTTCCTTATCACTGATTTGATCATCCGCATACTCAAACGTTTTCATCAGCTTTTCTCCTTATTCCTCGATTTTTTATCAACCGTCTGCATATAAGCCGGCCGTCTTGTCCGCATTGTAACCGGCGTCCGCAGTACAAGGTCTTTCCAATCGTGGAAAAAGCTTGGTGCAAAGGGACTTGAATAAGGAACCCCAATGCTTTTCAGATTGACAATATGAATATTGATCATAATGTAAACGAGAATAACACCATATAACCCAAGGAACGACGCCGCAAGCATAAAACCAAACCGGATAAGACGAAACGAAATCGTCGCACTGTATGAAGGAATGGCAAATGATGCAATAGCGGTCACCGCCACCACAATAACCATAATGGGACTGACAATCCCTGCTTGAACTGCAGCATCACCAATCACCAGCCCCCCTACAATACCGATGGTCTGGCCAATGGTTTTCGGGAGGCGGGCACCTGCTTCCCGTAGCAATTCCATCGTAAAGGCCATGATGAATGCTTCAATCGCTGCCGGGAACGGAACGCCCTCACGTGTAGCTGCAATCGAAAAAGCCAATTTAGCAGGGATTAACCCCGGATTATAAGAGACTAATGCAATATACAATGACGGCAAAAACATCGCCAGGAATGCTCCCCCATAACGCAGGAAACGGAGAAACGTCCCAATGAGCCAGCGCTCATAGTAATCTTCCGGTGACTGCAGCATGTTTCCCAATGTAACCGGTGCAACCAAAACAAACGGTGTTCCGTCCAGCATAATGGCAATTTTCCCTTGTAATAACGATGTGGCTACCCGGTCTGGCCGTTCCGTATTGGCCAACTGCGGAAATGGCGATAAAAAGCTGTCCTCGATCCACTCCTCAACGTATCCGGATTCCGGTGCATCATCAAGATCGATGGTTTTCAACCGCCGATTGACCTCCTTTACAATATCCGGATGGATGACGCCTTCTATGTACGTAACAACAAGATTCTTTTTGGAACGTCGCCCGATTTGATATGTTTTAAAGCGCAAATTTGGATCGCGAATATGCCGCCGGATCAAAATCATATTTGTGCGTAAATTTTCGATAAACCCTTCCCGAGGCCCACGGATGAGAGATTCGGTTACAGGTTCTTCGATGGCACGCATCTCCCACCCTTTTAAATCAAACATTAACGCTTGATCAACACCATCCACATAAAGAATGGCGCTGCCGTATAAAAGAGCAAATGACAATTCATCAAGGGTTTTTCCTTTACTGACATCACCTATGGATACAAGATCACTTTCGATTTCATCCAGTAACGCATGGCTATTAGTCGGAAGTTCCTGTTCCTCCGCATAGTATTGCAGATTTTTCAATATATTATTGTTTATTTCTTGTTTGTCGACCAATCCATCAATATAGACAACCGCACAGCGATGATCCTGTGATCCAAGGGAAAATGGGCGGATGACCAGGTCGTTCGGTTTTTCCAGCATGATTTCCAAGGTTTCAAGGTTTTGATCCAGATTGGCCTTCAACTCAGCATCAAATTCAATCGTTGGCTCCTGCTTCGATGGCTGTTTGTCCTTTCGTTTAAATAATGATCCAAGTCCCATATGTTTCCCTCCCAACTTTAACCGCTGCCCTTCGCTTTCCCTAAATGTTGGTTATTTATACGGTATAAGACATTTGGTATAAGCCAAACTATCCGTACAACGTTTTTTAGGAGGTCGGGCATATGAAGACAGCGACAGGAAAAAAGCATGATAAACTCGAAAAGCTGCTCTGGAGTATTGCCCTTCCCGGATTTGCTCAATTACTGAACAACAACTATTTCAAAGGGTTTATTTTTATTGCGTTGGAAATTATTATTAATGTGATGGGAAATTTTAATGAGGTCATTGTCCTTAGTTTCCATGGAGACATTCAACAAGCCATTGATCATACCAATTACCAATGGCTCATGTTTTATCCGTGTCTTTATTTTTTTGCTATGTGGGATGCCTACCGTGATGCTTCAGGTGAACGTGAACCATATATCTTTGTAGTATTCGTTTCTGCTGCCTACTTTGTCACCGTGGGATTAATTTTTTCGCCTTCATTTACCATATTTGGTGTCCTTATCGGTCCGATGTGGCTGCCAATAATGTTTTTGCCTATCGGTCTTATTGTGGGCTGGATCATGCACCGGCTATTACTTAAGCGAGGTCAATCAGCGAAATAATAAAAAAGGATTCATATACTCCTCTGCATAAGAGCCCTTTTTCTATGTGATGAATCTGACCCGCCTGAATATTAAAGACGGTCTCGACGACGTTTAGCGCCCTTGATTCTCTTATGACGTCCAATAGAGACATTCTCGAGGACATTTCTCCCCTTTAACATTCTCTATGTGGCCGAGAGAAGCGGTCTCTAGGACATTTCCCCTCCTTTAACGTTCTCTATGTGGCCGAGAGAAGTGGCCTCAAGGACATTTCCTCTCCTTAAACGTTCTCGTGTGGCTGAGAGAAGTGGCCTCAAGGACATTTCCTCTCCTTAAACGTTCTCGTGTGGCTGAGAGAAAATCATAGTCATTCCAGTTGTTATCGTACTAAAAACGTTTCCCAAACCGGCATTTCGGTCGGGAAACGTTGTACATTGCTATTTTTTTCGTCTGATACCAATAACACGGCCAGCTTCTTTCGGTTTTTCCGCCGGTGTATGATTTTCCGCCAATTCTTCAACATTGGTCCATACATCGTCCGGAAAAGGAGACGGTCGTCCGCTTTCCTGGTCAATGCCCATAAGCATTTGTTCACTCGTGGCGGCACGTTTGCCGTTTTCGCCGAATAGCTCAAAAAAGACATGAGCACGTTTGGCATCATAATCAATCATTTGCAAGTGAACCTCAAACGGTTCGTCCTGTTTCATTTCATCCAGATAACATACATGGCTTTCCAATGTGTAAATGGTATACATATGTTGCTCACGAAATGCATCAGTAATACCAATGTGTTTCATGAAACGGTCAACGCCCCAACTGAAAGCACGTACATACTCGGCGTCGTTCATGTGACCGTTGTAGTCTATCCATTCGTCGGGTACGTGATGTTGGATTATCACCTTACCATCGCTCAACGCTATTTGCCCCCTTTTTAGTTGCTGTTAGGCCTTTTCATTCACGCCTGCGGATAAATTGGCACTTGGCCAGTATTTTTCCAGAAGCTGCTGCAGTTCAATTAGAAAAGCATCCCGGCGTTCTTCCAGTTTTTCCATTTCCACATCACCAGTCTGTGCTTCACAGCCGGTAACAACTTTTTCCGACAGTTCATCAGTTAATTCCGGTGCTTCGAGTTTGGTCCAAGGCAGTTTCAAGGCCGGGCCGAACTGTTCCAGCATATGACGCATGCCTTGTTTGCCGCCGCCCATATGCAACGTCATGAATGGCCCCATCAATGCCCAGCGCAGTCCAGGGCCATACACAATGGACGCGTCAATTTCCTCCGTTGTCGCCGCACCGTCATTGACGATATGCAACGATTCGCGCCAAATAGCCTCCATCAGGCGGTCAGCAATATGCCCTTCAATTTCCTGATGAACAACGAGTGGTTTCATATTCATGCTTTCATAAAACTGCCTAGCGTTTTCAACGAACGTATCATCCGTTTTCTCACCGCCAACCAGTTCAACAAGCGGCATAAGATAAACCGGATTAAACGGGTGCGCAACGATGACCCGCTCCGGATGATGCACACAATCAGCCTGCAATGTACTGGGCAGGATACCGGATGTGCTTGACGCGATAACAGCATTCTGCGGGGCATAGTGATCAATTGACGCAATCACGCTTCGTTTTAATTCTTCACGTTCGGGAACATTTTCCTGAATAAAATCAGCTTGAGCCAGAGCTTTTTGCAAATCCGGCTCGAAAATGAGATTATCCTGAGAAGCCCCGTCTGCGAGCCCCATTTTTTCCACCGAGCTCCAAGACCGTTTAACGGAATCCCGCGTACGCGCCTCCGCTTCCGGGTCCGGATCGGAGGCAATTACACGGTAACCGTTGGCCAGAAATCTGGTGATCCAACCATTGCCGATAACACCTGTACCGACAATGGTAATTTGTTTGATGGATGATGGTGCAGTCATGTTAGTCTTCCTTTCCGTGTGGATTACGCAAATTTAATTCTTCCCGGGCTTCTGCCGGTGTCATGAGATCTGATCCAAGCGTTTCAACAATGCCGGCCGCTTTATCAACCAGTTGTTCATTGGTTGCCAGCTGGCCTTTTTTCAAGTACAGGTTATCTTCCAGGCCGACACGAATGTTGCCACCTTGCAGGACGGATTCGGCGACCATCGGCATTTGCATCCGGCCAATTCCGAACGATGCCCATCTGCCGTTTTCTGGGATGCGGCTTTTCATATAAGCCAATGTCTCCGCATCAGCTGCTGCTCCCCATGGAATGCCCAAGCAAAATTGATAAAGCGGATCCTCGTCGATAAGGCCTTCCTTAATGAGCTGGTTCGCAAAACGTACATGCCCTGTGTCAAAGCATTCTAGCTCCGGTTTCACACCGCTTTCCTGGATGAGTTTAGCTTGCCGGCGCAACCAGTCCGTCGGGCCAACATACATCATATCGCCAATGTTCGTACTGCCGCAGTCGAGGGTGCACATCTCCGGCAGAAGTTCACCTACCGGCTCATGGCGTTCTTCCGGTGTCTGTATATCCGTTCCTTCGCCACCTCTGGTTGGATCGGCATCGCTTGGAATCCAGTCACCGCCGCCGCCGGACGTAATATTAATAATGACATCCGTTTCCGATTCACGAATGCGTTCCACCGTCTCGCGGAACAAGTTGACGTCGTGACTCAGTTGCCCGGTTTCCGGATCTCGCACATGAATATGAGCGATTGTGGCCCCGGCTTTCGCTGCTTTAATCGCTGAATCGGCGATTTCTTTCGGTGTCACCGGCACATCCGGATTTTTGGACGTCGTCTCTCCAGCTCCTGTCAATGCACATGAAAGCATTACTTTTTTACTCATTCGAATCTCCTCCTGCTCGCTTTTTGGGTACATAATTAAATATTTCGCCGCTCTCAAAGAAGTCGGTTACGCGGCGTATCCAATCATAATATTCCGTCCATTCATGGAGTTCCGCTAACAAGTCATTAATCGCCTGTTCGTCCTCATCCGACAATTCCGGCTGTTGCTGAAGCTCGTCCAGTTTTTTCATCAAACGCTGTTCAAAATGACGGCTCCGGCTGATGGCTTTTTGCCAAGTCGACGTAAAAATGGAAATAAACGTCTGGTAGTAATCCTCTTCAACCTGGTAAAGATCTTTGCGGACACCTTTCTTAAAGACCCGTTCAGCCACATTCATATCCATCATTTCCCGGACAACCTGACTCATCCTAGTTTTGCTCATTCCGGTTTCATCGGATAATTCATCAAGTGTCATCGGTTCCCCGTTCATATAAATAATTCCCAGAACACGACCAACACTTGTTGGTGCACCGAACGCATTCATATTATCTGTTATTTTTTCAATAAATTGCGTTCGTATGTCTTCAATTTTTTCCATGTTATCACCTGTTTCTTCCCCCATCTTCATTTATCCAATCATCTCCTAATAAATCATCATCGATCAAATTCCGAACCTGTCTACATAGAAACATATGGAATCATAAAGAGGCAAGAAAAACATAAACTGTTTACAATTTAAATTTTATAATGTTTATATCATTTACGTCTTACCAGGTTGCAATAAGCGTTCTGTCCATCCCAAAGCCACGTCCGCGATAATGGCCATCAATGCTGCCGGGATAGCTCCCGCCAATATAATAGGTGTTCCGTCCGTCGCGTTTGTCCCTGTTACGATAATGGCGCCCAGTCCACCAGCACCAATGAATGCACCGATGGCAACAATTCCAATGCCTAAGACCAGTGCTGTCCGAACGCCGGCCATAATCACACTGACCGCCAATGGCAATTCAATCATTCGCAATAATTGAAATTTGGTCATCCCGGAAGCATGCCCTGCCTCAACAACTGTTTTATCAACGCTTTTCATACCAACGTACGTATTCTGTGTGATCGGCAGGATGGAATACAGCACTAATGTCACAATAGCCGTATTGGTTCCAAGTCCCATAATAAGCATGATGACAGCCATAGCACCAAATGCCGGAATGGTCTGAATAATACTTCCAACAGCCAGCACCCAACTGCTTAATTTCGTGTATTTGGCAATGAGGATGCCTAGAGGAATAGAGATAATGGATGCAAATAGAACGCCGTATATGGCCATAAGAAAATGCCTGTAAAATTGCGTCCAAATGTAATTTCCGTTTGCACTGGCATAATTAATAAATTCCTGCAATGTCTCCATACTACTCCCCTCCTTTTCCGGTATTTCTAAAGTAATTATTCTTTTCAAGGAACTGCTTTGCAATTTTGCGTGGGTTCATGCGTTTAACATCCATTTTATAATTTAACTGCTGCATTTCTTCGGTTGAAATTTCTCCACTAAGCCGTTTTGTAATTTCGCGGATTTCAGGATATTTTTCCAAAGTCTCGTTATTAATGACCGGTGATGCATCATAAGGCGGAAAGAACCGTTTGTCATCTTTGAGAACTTTTAGATTATATTCTTTAATTCGCCCATCGGTGGAATACGCCAGTACAGCATCCATATTACCGCTGGCCGCTGCCTGATATACCAGACCGAGATTCATCGGAAAAACCTGACCGAAGTCAAAATACGTCTGTTTGAATCCGTCATAACCATCACCTTCCCGGTTGATCCAGGCATTATTGACGCCAAAATCCATATCGTCAGCGTAAGGTTCCAGATCGGATATCGTTTCAATGTTATTCTGTTTAGCGAATTCCTGTGTTACAGCAATGGAATAACTGTTTGCAAATCCATACGTTTCGGCCCACGTTTGATTAAAGCGATCATCAAATTCGCGTTTGACGGTTTTTAACGCCTTTTCCGGGTCTTTGATTGGCTCCATATCGAGAGCACCGGATATATCTGTCCCCGTATAGCGTGTGCTTGTAATATCAAGGTCACCACGTTGCATACCCTGATGCTGCACAATGGATGAACCGAGTTTGGTAACCAGATTCGTCTGAGCATCGGTCTGCCGTTCAATCATGATCGACAATATTTCTGCCATGAGTTGGGATTCTGATTGCGTCAGTGATCCGATGTTGATGGTTTCTTTTGATGTTCCGGACAGTCCGGGCAAGGAACATCCTGTTAATACCATTACGAGAATCAGAAGGATGCTCCCTTTATAAAGTGCGCGTTTCACCGTATTCACCTCCATTATTACGTTTATTATGTTGCGTTCTGGGTATCCTTCATCCCTTCAGGGGTAAGACTGCTTTCCAAAAGCGCAAGCGAACGATCCGCTATCACCGCCAATATAGTGGCTGGGATGGTTCCTGCCAGGATGAGTGATGGCTTATACAGATTCAGTCCATCAAATATAAAGTCACCAAGACCACCACCGCCGATAAATGCGGCCAGCGCTGCCCAACCAATTAAATAAACGGTTGACAGACGAATGCCGGCCATAATAACCGGGATGGACAGCGGCAGTTCCATTTTCGCGATAGCTTGCCAATGGCTCATCCCCATGCCTTTGCCTGCTTCTATTACACCTTGGTCAACATCACGTACACCAATATAAGTGTTGCGCAAAATCGGCAGAAGGGAATAAACAAATAAGGCAATAATGGCCGGAATTTTCCCAATACCTATGATCGGTATGAAAAACGCTAAAATAGCAAGACTCGGGATGGTCTGCAGAATACCGACGAGCGAAATAATGCGATCAGCGAATTTGGGAATTCTTGCAAGCGCTACGCCCAATGGTACCGCGACAATGACGCCAAGCAACATAGCTGCCAATGAAATATAAAAGTGTTCCCATGTTTTGTACATTAGGTTGCTACCGTGTTCTGCAAAAAAATCCATCATTGTTATTCACCTCCTATTGTGTTGTGGTTGCTATTTCTTCTAATTCTGTTCCATCGCCCCAAATCGTGTCATATACAATATTTGCTAATGTGGCACGGGTAACAATGCCTTCCAAATGCTGGTTTTCATCGACAACAGGGACGTATTTCACACCACGGCGCAAGATTTTATGGACGGTATCACGCAACAGGCTATCCTCGGATACGTAAAAGAGATCCGTCTCCATGACCTCTTCGACTGTATTGGCTTTTTTATAATTAAGATTAATGGCCTCAACGTCCAGAAATCCTTGTAGCGTATTGTTTGAATCAACAACAAGCAACGAATCAACATGCTTGTCACGCATCGTGGCAATAGCAGATTTCAATGTTGTACCGGTTTGGACTGTCACTGGGTACCCATCCATAATTTGACCAACCGTTGTGACATCCGGACGCCCCTGAATCAAACGCTCTTTACCAAGGAATGCTTCAACGAAATCATTTGCGGGGTTGCGGAGTATTTCTTCCGGCGTGTCCGCTTGTACGACTTCTCCGTCTTTCATGATGACGATGCGATCGCCGAGTTTTAAAGCCTCGTCCATGTCGTGCGTCACGAAAACGATGGTCTTATGCAATTCTTTTTGCAGTTTCTTAAACTCTTCCTGTAATGAATCTCGTGTAATTGGGTCAAGCGCCCCGAATGGCTCGTCCATTAGAATCAAAGGTGGGTTCGCCGCCAGTGCACGCAACACGCCAATACGCTGTTGCTGGCCTCCGCTTAATTCATGCGGATATTTATTCAAATAATCTTCGGGCATGTCAACCAGCTTCAGTAGTTCACGGGCACGGGCATTTTTTTGTTCTTTGGACCATTTCAGAAGCGTGCCGACCAGGACAATATTATCCTTGATCGTCATATGCGGCAGCAAACCAATCTGCTGGATCACATAGCCGATGGACCGACGCAGTTCAACCGCATTTTGCTCCTTAATATCTTTTCCATCCACATAAATGTTGCCTCCGGTAATATCAATTAACCGATTGACCATTTTCATGGTGGTTGTTTTGCCACATCCACTCGGTCCGATGAAGCAAACAAACTCACCCTTTTCTATATTCAAATTAAGATCTTTGACGGCCGGTGTTCCGTCTGTATATTGCTTAGTCACATTTTCAAACGATAGCAATTGTTCACACCTCCATAATGACTTTCTTTAACTCATGTTGGTTAGTATAGAAGAAACGTCACGATTCTGAAAACAAGCAAATACATTTATAAACTTTTAAAAATCCGTACATTTTTTATTTTATAATGTTTACAAGGTTTATATCGCAAAATTCCTCCAAAATGCTCGAAATACACACCTTTTCAGACATATATTACTGGTTACACCGATTGTGCTAGTTAGAAATTCGGTAATATGGTTTTTAGTTTGTTCAAATGAAAGGAAATAATTCTTTTTAAAAATATCCTCTATTTTCATCAAACGTTCACATAAGTGGTTTATAATAAAATACAAATGGAGGCAATACAATGAATGCATGGTCACTGGAAAACGTATTTTTTATTATAGCAAGCTTGGCTGGCGGTCTTTTGTTTTATTACATAGCCACCTCCGCCCGCAAATCCGGAAAAAAGAAGGAACGGGAGGAAATAGTATCAATCTTGATCAATTTTATTCTGTTTGTATGGGCAGGCAAACTATTAATGAACCTCCCTATATTTCTGTCAGATCCGCTGGCTGTTCTGGCTTACCCAAGCGCTTCACCCGCTTTTTTCACAGCTGTTATCCTAATGGTGGTGAATGTGGCATATCGGGTTAAACGCCACGCGATGGATATCCACGGATTTTTGACAGCTTTTCTGCCCGTTTTTCTAGGGGCAGCGTTTTCCTATGAATTTCTGGATATTATTTGGCATGGCAATCATTTATCCCTATGGCAGCAAGGGCTGCTGCTCATACTTATGGTTGCTTTTATGTTGCTGCGGGAAAAGCTTGCACCCGTCACTATGGCCTGTATGATCTTTGCCGGTTGGAGCGCGGGGCAATTGCTCCTATCGTTCTTTTTGCCATTCACATCGCTATTCGGGTATATGATGACAGTTTGGTTTTTGCTTCCCGTATTTATCACGAGTATCATCGTACTTATTTTTAACAGAAGGAAGGTGGCATCATGTCTGCAGACGTAACCATTTTGCTTGCAGTAGGAGCCGGGATTCTGTCGTTCCTTTCCCCGTGCACACTGCCTATTTTCCCGGCGTATCTGTCGTATATTACAGGCATGAGTGTAAAGGAATTAGAAGGTAACAAAGATATTAGGATTCGGAGCAAATTGCTTCTTCACTCTGTCTTTTTCCTATTTGGCGTTTCCCTGGTATTCATTAGTCTCGGTGTCGGTGTATCGTTTCTCGGACAATGGATTCAGGGGCTTCTGACAGGAGAGTCCGGTCTGTTTCTGCAGCGAATAGCAGGGATTTTCATCATTGTCATGGGACTGTTTGTTGCGGGATGGCTGCAAATTGGCAGTTTTATGAAGGAAAAACGTCTTCAATTCACGAAAAAACCGGTTGGCTATATCGGTACCATTTTTGTCGGCATCGGGTTTGCAGCCGGATGGACCCCATGCATCGGTCCGATTTTTTCTTCCATCTTGGTTATAGCCGCGAGTAACCCAGGACAGGGAACCATTTATACGATCATGTATGTTATCGGCTTTGCACTCCCTTTTCTCATACTGACGTTTTTCCTTGGTTCCACACGGTGGATTGTCCGGCAAAGCCAAAAGATCATGAAAGCTGGCGGCGCGGTTATGATTGTCATGGGGGTATTATTATTCACCGGACAAATGTCACGTATTTCCAGTTATCTGTTGAAGTTGGTCGAGGGGACATGGATGGGAAATTTAGGATGAACGGGAGGATTCGCTTATGAAAAAAACCATTATTATCGTCGTTTTGGCAGGCATGTTTGTGTGGGCTATTTATGATTTGGCACTCAGTTCCGATAACAAGGACACAGCTGATAACTCAGATTTTACCACAGCGGAGGAAAATGAAAACAGTGGTGACAACAGCGGTGCCGATTCGTATGGGCTTCAAATCGGGAAAAAAGCCCCTGATTTTGAACTGCAAACGTTGCAGGGAGAAAAGGTTTCCTTGACTGATTACCGAGGGCAACGGGTTCTCGTTAACTTCTGGGCATCGTGGTGCGCACCTTGCCGCGCAGAAATGCCGGATATGCAGAAATTTTATGAGAATAAAGATATTGAAATTTTAGCTGTTAACTTAACAACGGCCGAAAACAGTGAAAGCGATGTGGTGGATTTCGTCGATGAATACGGCCTCACCTTTCCGATACCGATGGATAAAAATAGCAACGTCGCCAATACGTATCAGATTAAGCCCATTCCCACATCGTATATGATTGATTCGGAAGGCCGCATTCAGTATAAACAGCTGGGACCCATGAATTATGAACAGATGGTCCAGGAGTTTGAAAAGATGAAATGATGAACACGTTGTCTTATAATGGAACATAGAGGTGTTCTGAATGAAACAAACCATTTTGGTCGTGGACGACGATTCAATGATTCGTGGATTGATACGAATGCATCTGGAAAAGCATCAATATGACGTTGTGGAAGCGCACGACGGAGAAGAAGCTCAAAAAGCCTATTGCAAATACAACCCGTGTTTAATCATACTCGATTTGATGCTGCCGACTATGAGCGGCGAAGCGTTCTGTGAATGGGTTCAAGCTCAGGAACAGACGAAACCATCCATTATTATGCTGTCGGCAAAATCTCGCGTCGATGACAAAATTTCAGGTTTAAAAATGGGAGCTGACGACTATCTCACCAAACCTTTTGAACCTGAAGAACTTGTGGCCCATGTCGAAGCTGTCTTGCGCCGAACAAGCCATCATTGCCAAGCCATGGTCCATAACGGATTGTGCATCAAGCCACGAGAAGGGGAAGTACATCTTAATAATGAACCGATCCAGCTAACGACACATGAGTTCCATTTGCTACATTTATTCATGCAGAACCCAGGCTTTGTATTCAGCCGGGAAAAACTAATCGACCAGCTCTATCCACATGCTGAACATACTGTACTAGACCGGACGGTTGATGCCCATATTAAAAAACTCCGGGAGAAAATCGAAACAGCACCCTCCCGACCGGAACATATCTTGACTGTGCGGGGAATGGGGTATAAATTTGCACGTGTTTAAACGACTTTTGTCTCTGCTGCCAAAGGGATTTTTATGGCGGCTATCCGCCCTTAACATGATGATTATCGCCGCTGCTATTCTGCTGAGCGGTTTGGCCATTTACGAGACGGCTTGTTTTTTGGCGGATGCCATGGGAAATTTCAATAGGCCGCAACAGCAACGTTTTAATGCCACTTTGCTTCAATACTTACTGATGTTCGCTCTTTTAACGTTTATTACGGGAAGCCTGCTTCATTATTATTTAACAAAAAAGCTTATCAAGCCTATTAACCATTTGATTGAAGCGACCAAACAATTAAAAAAAGGGGCGTACCCAGCCCCAGCGCCGGATACAGCTCAAGGGGAAGTCGGCGAGCTGGTAACGCACTTCAACGCACTTATCCGTCAGCTGGAGACCAACGATGAAAACCGACAAAAAATCATCTCCGACCTGTCGCATGAATTACGTACCCCTATCACCAATTTGAACGGCTATCTTCAAGCATTGCGGGACGGAGATATGCAAGGAAATTACTCGTTATATGAAGCGTTACACAAGGAAACCAAGCATCTGATGGAGTTGACGAAACAGATGGAAATGCTGAAAGAGTGGGGCGATATGTCCTCCCGCGTTTATACCGAACACAGTGACGTCGATATCGCCGAACTCGTCCACCAATGCATTACAGTGTTTCAATGGAAATTGGAACAAAAGCAAATGATCATCGATGCTCATGTAGAATCTTTCGAAGTATCTGTTCACGCAAAAGGCATACGGCAAGTTATCAACAATTTAATTGAAAATGCCATTGATTATGACCAAGGCAATGACAGCATTCGTCTGACAGGACAGATCGAACATGGCTATTATTATTTATCCATAAGCAGTCCAAGTGAACACATCCCTGCCGAGGATCATGATCGGATATTCGAACGCTTTTACAGAAGCACTGACGTACAAAACCGACAAACCAATGGCAGTGGTCTTGGATTAGCGATCGCCAAAGAAATTATCGAGCAGCATAACGGTCGGATTGGTTTAACAACTGACGAACATAACAACACATTCTGGGTCACTCTTCCCTTCTCCGAGCAAAATTGACGTATATTTCAAGGATTCGTATCCCTTTTTGAGACGTGAGAGTGAATACCAGAGACGGACAAATGCATGAAACAGCCTTATCGAATTGCCCCGCCATCAAGGGTTATCACAATGTGGAATGAGAAGGTTATATCGGCCGCCTTTCACACTGGATTCTTGAAATTTTCTAAAAAAGTGAAAAAAACCTTGTATTTGTATCTAATGTTTGCTAAGATGAATATAATTAAATAATCCCTATTTCAATGTGATTGAAGTAAGGATAGAGGGTGCAAAAACCATTAGTACACAAACAGAAGAAAATGAGATCTGTTGATGTTTGTGGAAAGGGGAATTTGCCGAAGCTGAAAGAGCTCATTCTCTTGAGGCTGGGACTGTGTTGAAGAAACACAGGACTGTCATATAGGAAATGAAACTATATGAAGGGCTATCTTACGTTTGCGGATAACAATGCTTAACTGCAACAGCGAAGCCTTTCGTTGTTGCTTTTTTATGTTCGGTTATCAAACAGTCCTTCACCATTCAACGCAAAAAATTTTAAAGGATGTGAAGAGATGTATTTCGGTCAAGTATTAACCGCTATGGTTACCCCATTCGATCAGCACGGTGACATTGATTTTAACGCAACCAGGAACCTTGTTAACCATTTAATCGCCAATGGATCAGAGGGTTTGGTTGTAGCCGGCACAACCGGTGAAAGCCCAACATTAACAACAGAAGAAAAATTGGATTTATTCTCCTTCGTTGCCAAAACAGCCAATGGAAGGGTACCTGTTTTGGCCGGTACAGGCTCTAATAACACGAAGGCTTCTATCGATTTAACGCAACAGGCGGAAAAAACAGGAATCGATGGTATTATGCTTGTAACACCTTACTATAATAAGCCTTCACAGGAAGGGCTATTTCAGCATTTCCAAGCAATTGCTCAATCAACAGTACTGCCTGTTATGCTGTATAACATCCCCGGCCGAAGTGCTGTGGGTCTTTCCGCTCAAACAACCGTCAGACTGTCCAAGGTTCCCAATATAGTTGCAGTGAAAGAGGCAAGCGGTGATTTGGATGCGGTGACCAACATCATCAGCCAAACGACAGACGACTTCACCCTGTACACTGGAGAAGACAGCTTGACGTTGCCAACGTTGGCAGTCGGTGGAGCCGGTGTGGTATCTGTTTCCTCCCATATTATCGGGAATGAGATGCAGGATATGATCACGAGCTATAAAAATGGCAATGTGCAACAAGCCGCTTCAATTCATCAAAGCATTCTCCCAATCATGAAAGCCATGTTTGCCCAGCCAAGCCCCTCACCACTCAAAGAAGCCCTCAACATGCAAGGGGTTATGGTCGGTAATGTTCGCCTGCCAATGATTCCTCTGAATGAAGAGGAGAGACGAACATTACAACAAATACTGCAGTCCCATTTACAAAAGGTCAGCTAGCAACAATCAA
>NZ_BAAADM010000006.1:59689-67999 GCF_039522485.1 Lentibacillus halophilus
TATTAACAATCATTTCATTGACGTTCGGTTTTGTTTCAATCAAACCAGCCTGATACATCCAATCCCTTACTTCTCTCCATGATTTTTTATCCTGTGAACCAAACTCCACTCCTTTTGCTTCCATTTTAGGCAATAGTACTTCAAGGCTTTCTTGTTCCACTTCTTTATCTAATGGAAAATTCGACTCATCTTGATTGTTCAGTAATATTTCCAGCGCTTGATCCGGATTGTCCTTCATAAACTGGTAGCCTTTTTCAGCACCTTTCCAAAAGGACTGGATAGCATCTTTCTCATCACTCCAGGTCTCATCGCCAGTTACTAAAACCAGCTCGTTGTAATCCGGTACACCATAATCTACTGGATTAAAATAACGCATATCATATCCTTTATTTTCTAATACAGGTACTTCATGATTAATGTAGGCACCGATTACCGCATCCGTCCTTTTGGAAACCACAGCAGGACTAAGCTCAAATCCAACATCCACCTTATTAACTTTACTATAGTCTCCACCATCATGCTCTACCATTGTTTTCAATAATGCCTCATTTAGTGGTATTCCCGGGTAGCCTACTTTCTTGCCTTCTAAATCTTTAGGAGACTGAATGGGACTGTCGTCCAGAAAAACAACATGATTTAAAGGAGAACGTACAATCGAGGCGACCGATTTAACAGGAACATTTTCATTGGCACGAGCGGTTATAACATCAGGCTGATAATATAAACCCAATGTTACCTTACCAGCGGCTGCCAGATTTAATGGATCTGTCGTGTTGGTCGGGAACTGAATATCAACCTTTATACCCTCTTCTTCAAAAAAACCTTTTTCTTTTGCTGCATAGATATAACTATGTACGGCATTTGGATACCAATCGAGCATAATACTGACTTCTTTTAGGTCATCTGCGTTCGATGATTCATTTGTCCCTTTTTCTTTATCTGTTTTCTGCGATGCATCAGTGCCTCCGCAAGCAGTCAGTAACAAAATAATCCATAAGCATAAAGTTATCCCTATATATTTTTTCATTGCTTTTCCCTCCATTTTAATATAATTTTTTCCAGACATATGACTAGTAAAAATAAGAAAATGCCGACTGCTGATAATAAAACGATTGGAGCAAATACAGCTGCACCATCAAATTGGGTCATCATTCGGCGGCTAAAATATCCCAACCCGGCTTGTGCACCTAACCATTCGCCTATTGCCGCACCAATCACGCTCATCGTTACAGCAACTTTTAACCCTGAAAAAAAAGATGGCAAGGCAGATGGCACATCCAATTTAAAGAAAATATCTTTTTTGGAAGCTCCCATTGTAAGCAGTAATTCTTTCAAATCTTTATTGGATGAACGTAGCCCATCAAATGTACTGACTGTAAGCGGAAAAAACGTGATTAAAATGGCAACAACGACTTTGCTCCAAATCGTATATCCAAACCAGAGAACAAAAATGGGAGCTAACGCAATAACCGGTATTGTCTGGGATGTAATAATCAGTGGATAGAACGTTTTTTCCGCTGTTTTACTCATATTCATCCATACGGCCAAAGTGACACCCATCACGATGGACACCACAAGGCCAATTAGGATGATTAACAAAGTCGATGGGAGGTGGTTCAACAGTAAAACCGTTTTCAACTCCCATAACTCTCCAGCTATTGCTGTGGGCGTTGGCAATATAAAACTTTTATTATATAAGCTCGCCCCTATTTCCCAAACAATCAGGAATACAAGCACCAGTAAGCTCGATAACAAATACGAATGAAGATTTTTCATATTTTCACCTTGGAACGAAGCAGTTCGATTAAATGTTCTTTCAGTGTTACAACATCCGTTTGGCTTAAATCACGCAGCGTCCTTGGGCGCTCTAAAGGTACTTTTACCTCTTGGATGACATTACTTGGCTTTTGTGTCAGTATAAAAATACGATCAGATAAAAATAACGCTTCTTCCACATCATGTGTAATAAATAGAATCGTTTTCTCCCATTTCTTCCACTGTTCAAGCAGCCATTCCTGCATGTTTATCCGGGTAATCGCATCCAAAGCACTGAATGGTTCATCCAATAACAAAAGATTGGATCCGCTCAAAATCGTTCGTAAAAAAGATACCCGCTGACGCATACCGCCTGATAGATTACCAGGAAAGGCATGCTCCACACCTTCAAGACCAAAATCAGCCAATAGTTTTAATACACGGCTTTGGGCTTCTTCCTTTTTTGTCCCTTTAATTTCTAATGGCAGTGCGGCATTTTCCATAATCGTTCTCCACGGCATTAATAAATCTTCCTGGGGCATATAACCTACTTGTCCTAATCGACTTTTTGCTATCTTTCCATCCAGTAAAATATCACCTTCATCCGGCTGTTCAAGCCCGGTAATTAACCGAAATATAGTACTCTTGCCAGATCCGCTGGTCCCAATAATACTGACAAGTTCACCATCATCCACATGAAAATGTATCTTGTCCAAAATGGAAACGGACTCTACACTTTTTTCTGATTGATAGCGAAATGTCACATCATTAAACGCTAATGCTTCTTTACTCATCTGCAATCCTCATCTCCCTTTAAATGACCATACTAGTTTTCATTCATTCTTTTTCTGTATGACACCACTCATATATAAACGTTAACAACGTTTTCGTGTATTCAACCAATTGCTCAATAGAAACTTGTTCATTGACTGCGTGAGCGTACCGAAGACTCCCCGGACCATAAATAGCAGCAGGAATACCTGCATCGCCAAACCAGCCCCCATCCGTTACAGATGGAGAAACATCGACGGTAGGCGCTTCATTCTGTACACGTTGATGCGACTGTATTAATGTCTGGACTGCATCATGGTCATAATCCACTTCCAACGATGGAAATATTTCGCCACGATCTTCAATCATGGATGACCCGCCCCATTCAAACACAGGTGGGTTTTCCCGAAGCCATGGATCTCCATTTGCAACGGCACGGATATGGTCCTCTATCTCTCTTGCCACTTGCTCGTGCGTTTCATTGGGATAAAAGTGAACAGTAATCCATAAATGGCATTCATCAGCTATAAAAGCCGCATGTCTTCCACCTTCAATAACAGCCGGATTGATCGTGTTGGTTCCAGCAGGATAGCCTGGATAACTTTTCATAACGGACCAATGTCTTTCCAGTTCTTGTAGCCCCTGAATAATTTTTGTCATTTTTTCTATTGCGCTGGCGCCAAACAGATTTCCACCGGCATGAATCATATCTTTACGCGTAGCATCATGGAACGTTTCCTTGCTCTTTACGGTAATCCAGCCTGTGATGACACCTCCCTGCCCCTGTATATGCAAATCACTTGTGTCAACAACAATCGCAAAGTCGGCTTTATAACCACGCTTGCAACATTGCAATGTCCCAGCTTCGCCAACTTCTTCACCGATGACGGATTGAAACGTTAAATCACCCGGCAATTCAATTCCGGAATCATGCAGCAACTGGATGGCAAATAAAGCACCAGCCATACCACCTTTCATGTCCGCTGCACCTCTGCCAATTATCTGGCCGTCTCGAACAAATGGCGTAAATGGATCGCTCACCCATGCCTCATCCTCATTCACTTCAGCAACATCGACATGCCCATTCACAATCAGGCTCCTATGGGAATCGGAATGCGTCCCTTTACGAACGCCAACAACATTCGGATCTCCTGGATAAACGTCCCACTTATCCGTACTCAACCCTTTTTCCTGTAAAAATGAATCAATAAATTGTTGCGCCTCCTCGGTATTTCTGGCAGGTGGTGCGGGCGTTTTAAATTGAATGAGTTCTTTCAATAAATCAACAAGCTCATCCTGTCGATAGTCAACTTGATTTACCAGATGATTCAGTAAATGATGCATGTACTATTCCTCCTTTAAAGTAAAGTCACTGGGTGGCACCTTACCAACTGAATGGTGTTGAACGAATCAAACATTGCGGGTTGTTTATCCCAAACCTTCACGTAAATGGTTTGCCCACGTTCACAGGTGAGGTATGACCATTCATTAATGCGTGATAAAATAAAGGAACCGCTTCTTCTAACAGAAGCGGTTCCTCGTATCATTCCATTAAGATACATGTTATGTGTCATGACAACGTGTTCCACTTCCCTTCGCTGGTATTAGCCAGTGCAGGTTCAAGGGTCAAGACAAACCAGTCTTTCTCAGCTTTTCAGCGCCCCTAGTGTTATCTCTATGCAGTTGTTTACTATCTCTTCATTAATGTCGCATAATTTTGAATATAAGTCAATAGTAATGACACCATTAACAACATTTATTTTTCAACTTGTAAATATCATGTATTGAACAAGAAAATAGCCGACGATAATGACCAGTGACGGAATACTGTAAACCAATATGGATGGCGACTGTTTCCGCATGAAAGACCAGATGACAACGAAAACAAGGAACATTCCGCCAATCGCGGACAACGCATGCGATCCACTTCCATCTGCCAACAATGATCCTTGTCTGTAAACCACATCCGATAAAGCAAGAATCAACATATTCAGCATATTACTGCCGAGAATAGCGCCGACCGCCAAATTCACATTTTTTAATCGTAACGCTGCTAAAACGGATACCCCTTCCGGTAAAGAGGTCGTCGCGGCTATGAGAAAACTGCCTACAAAACTCGACCCAAGCCCGGTAATAACTGCAATGTCATCACCTGTTATTGAAAGAAGGGTTCCTGTTCCTAAGATAATCAATGCCGAAACAGTAAAACCTGCAAAAGCATGTCCAACAGAGATGGATTCTCTATCTCCGTCAGTCTCTTCCACATCCGCTGTTTCCTCATGACTGAGAGAAGGCGCCGGCAGTTTTCTGATGATCGCCATCCCAACTATGTAAACAGCTGCAATCAGTAGTGAATCCAGGCCTATTCCAACGATGGCATAATCCATGCGTACCAATAGAGCCAGCGTTACCAACATCATTAGGACAAATCCTAACGACGCCGTATATTTGTGATTACTGCTGGCAAGATGAAATAATCGTCGTTTTCTATAATAAAAGTCCAACGCGCCGAGTATGAACACATTAAACAGATTGGAACCAAGCATATTTCCAATCGCTATATCAATATTATCAATCATTACCGCGGAAAAACTGGTCGTTACTTCCGGCAATGATGTCGCACCAGCCAGAAGAATCGTCCCGACAACCATGCCACCCATTGCCGTTTTTTCACTTATCACATCCGCATAGAGTGATAACTTTCTTGCTGTAAAAACCGTTAATACAGCCGCTGATACAAACCAAACAAATACCACTGTTACAACGCCTCCAAAGTACCCGAACCCCTGTTACCTGTCTACTATTTGTATATTATCGTTCAAGCCCATATTTTTGGATAAGAAATTCATCAATGACATCCTTTGACGTCATGCTTTTAAGATATTGCTTTTCTTCTTCTGAAAAATCAGGGATCGTGAAGTTCTCTAAATATTTTTTTTGATAACAATAGTAACCGCCACTGATCATATAACTGGTCAGTTGAATATAATAATCCATTATTTTCGAATTAAGAATTTTGGTTAATAAGGGGAGGTCCATTCCTTCCTTATTATTTTTAAGGCCATAAATAGCATAACCATTATGAAACAATGCAAAATCATTAAAGTAGGCGAAGTTTGGTTTTCCAGAGTTAGTGGGGAATATTATTTTTGGTACAAAACTATGGAGGGCTTGCGATCGTCCATACTCATACCATGCTTTTGTTGAAGGGTTTCCCCCGTTTCGTTTATTAAGTTCCCGTTTAATAGCCTTAAAGTACGCTAACGTATGGGGATACACGTCCGCCATTGTTTTCTCTGAAATCAACGAAGCTTTCCCATTCTTTATGTTATAAGGATAGATAATTTTATTAAATTCGTAAAAGTTTGTTGTTAAGTCAACTTTCTTGTCGCCCGAGCCTTTAATAATGGACATCGTAATTCCTTTTTCTATTTTGTGGAGTTTTCCGTTATATTCCTTGTAATAAAAAGGATCATTTTCATTTTTATTCATTGATTGGGTTATATCAATCATATAAAGCTTATCCTTTTGAGTGGCAATTCCTGTCGATATGTCCAACAAATAAGGTTGATTTTCTATTTTGGTCACATTATTATAATCCTTTGCAGAAAGTAAATGAATCGCTTCTGCGTCAAGACCACTATAAGGTACCTTTTCCCATTCGCGTGAATTCAAATATTGATGGATATCCATATTATTGAAACGTTCATCAATCGTTTTATAATACATATAATGTTTCGGAGCCTTATCAAAAAATACGATCGCTGAATATGTTTGTGCATTCTCAAACAATTGATTATCTTTAAAATCAATAACTTTCGTGATTACTTGATCATTGATGAGCAACTCCCTTAAAGGCTGTGCTGACTTCATTTTAAAAAGATGGTTGGGGATAATATAGCCCATTTTTCCATCCTCACGCAGAGATTGGCAACTTAACTCAATAAAGGCGTAAAACAAATTGAAACTTCCGGAATTGCACGTCTTAAAATGTTGTTTTAACATTGTTCGTTGGTCTTTATCCATATCTTGAATTCTGACATAAGGAGGATTCCCTATAATAAAATCAAACCCATTTTGAACCCTGTATGAATGAAATTTGGGCAGTACATTCGGTTGAGTACTGTCAGCATTTATAATATTAAACGCAATGACATCTTTATCCTCATTAAAGTATAATGAATACAGTGTTAAGAATAATTTTGTACAATACACATTCTCTTCCAGAATATCGGCTCCGTATAAATTATTTTCAATGATTTCTATTCGGGATAACGCTGGAAACCATTTTTTAAATTGCTTTAAAGCTGAAATGAGAAATTCACCAGCTCCACAGGAAAAATCACAAACCGTACTCGTTGGCGTTGCATCCTTAAAAAGTTCTTCATTGATATAATCGGAAACATACGTCGGCGTGAAAATAATGCCATTTGTTCGAGCAGCATCCTTATCAAAGAACATGTAAAACATGGACTCCAAGTTCTTAATATTCCATTGAACAGGAAGCATTTGGACGTATTCACGAATGAACCTGTTTTCCCGTTGCAACAATGCGCGTACAAGTTGATTGCTGACACTGGATTCATCAATTTCATTATATGTTAAATAAGCTCTGACCAGTTCGGATTGTATTTCCTTAAAATCATAGGTCATTCGCTGCAGATTCTTTTTAATCGCTAAAAAATGAACATCCTCGTCTTCAAAATTTTGGAGCATCTGCATCACCTTCCTATACGATACGGCAACCTAACAAGAATTATAACGTATCAACTACAATTGCAAAACAAGCGACTCTTGGTCTATAATAATATCCCTATTTTAAAGATAATACTTTCGTATGGCTAAAAAATAGTACTCATCATAAGGGGTGGTACCATGAACATTCATCAGGCAGCAAACTTAATCCAACAGGACATGGAGATGGCGATTACAAACTTAACAGTCAACGGCTCACGCCAAAATGGCAAAGGAGATACTTTTAATAATGGATTGGAAGCAAAAACTTCTCTTATCAGGAAAAGCACGTTAATCAATTACATACATGAATTCGTTAAACATGAAATGGTGGATAATAATATACGATCGGAAACGATTTTCCCACCTTTGGGACAAACGAAACCTGAATTAAAAGTTACTGGTATGTTTAAACAAAAAGATCAGGACATTTGTGCAAAACCCACAAATATTGGAGCTGAGAAAACTTTGGTAAATTGGGGACCAATGGTTCATTCCAATTTATATTGTGCAGACGGTCCAAACTTATCTGAGCAGATTCTTTCCGTCAACGTACGAAGCCAGTTAAGCAGCCTTGCCAAAAACACAGATACATTATTTGAACGAATGTTTGCTGAAGCGCTTAACTTACACATAACATATCCTAAAATGGTATTAGGGGAAATTTATATCATTCCTGTTTATGAATATGATGAAACTGCCATGAAACACAACAGAGTTGCATTTAAACAATCCCAGACCGACTTGGAAAAATACATTAATTTTTTCCACTTTTTGAGTGGAAGGGATGATATAGATGAGGACAAGCATAAGTACGAACGATGTGCATTGGTTATCATTGATTTTAGCCGACCCCATGCCAAGGTTTATAAAACCACTCAAGAATTAAAAGAAGATGGCCTCGTCAGACAAACATATGATACAGAACTCGCAGATATATCGACAGATAATTTTATCAGTGAGTTAATCGACATCCATTTAGAAGACTGGTGAAAAACTACAGTTTTGATCCATCAAAGATGCGAACAAGAACCTGAATTGTTCTTTAAT
>NZ_BAAADM010000007.1:0-9398 GCF_039522485.1 Lentibacillus halophilus
ATCCGAGAAAAATTCGTGTCTTTGATTACATCTTCGATGGATAGAAAATATAGTTTTTCACCGGTCTTTTAGACTTCACATTATAATGCTCAATCGTAATCATTCCTATTTACAAATCGTAATCATTACGGTAATATGAAGTATCTATCATCAAGAGAGGAATTTGATCTATGATGCGTCTTGCCAGTCTTCTATTGTTAATCATAGGCATCATCACAGCAGGATGCACACCTTCTGCATCTGACAATAAAACCGAATTGACCGTATATACGTCCATTTATCCGATTCAATTTGCTGTCGAACGAATTGGTGGTGATGCTGTCGATGCGAAAACCATTTATCCCCCGGGCGTCGATGCGCATACATACGAACCGGCTGCCCGTGAGATGACTGCCATCGCAGAAAGTGACGCCTTTATTTACCTTGGTGCCGGGATGGAAGGTTTTGCAGAAACGGCCGCGGATGCTCTGGCATCACAGGATGTGACGCTAATCGAAATAGGAAAACAACAATCGCTTTTTCATGGCGATCATTCAAACCACAAAGGACATACCCACGGGAATCATAATCCACACATCTGGCTGGATCCCATACGAATGATTGACATGGCTGACATGATCAGCGACAGATTGATCGATATGGCGCCGGAAAACAAAGACCGATTCGTAAAGAATTTTAACGCACTCAAAAATGAGTTGCTTGCCCTCGATCAATCATTCCAACAGACACTGGCGTCCAAAACTGATAAACGCGTGCTTGTTTCCCATGCGGCCTACACGTATTGGGAACAACGCTATCGTCTTGAGCAAATCGCCATCAGCGGACTTTCGTCAAACGATGAGCCCTCCCAGAAGGAACTGGTGACCATTATTGAACAAGCCAAACAATCCGATATGGACTATATTTTATTTGAGCAAAACAATTCAGATCGTGTATCGGAAATTATCCAGAATGAAATCGACGCTAAAGCCCTTATGATTCATAACCTTTCCGTTTTAACGGAAGCTGATATTAGAAACGGTGAAAATTATTTGTCGTTAATGCGGCACAATCTGAACGTACTTGATCAGGCAACCAAATAGGAGGCATCCACCATGGCTGAACCCGTTGTTTCCACAGACAATCTCACATACGCCTATGATCGGCAAACCATCCTGAGTGACATTCCGTTTGAATTGCCCCGTGGCTCTTTCATGGGACTCATCGGGCCAAACGGCGGGGGCAAAACGACGCTCATTAAAATGATTCTTGGGCTGTTAAAGCCAGACAGTGGGACGATTCGTTTGTTCGGAAAGCCCATCCAGCAGTTCAAAAACTGGAGCAACATCGGATTTGTTTCTCAAAAAGCCAACAGTTTCAACAAAGGGTTTCCCGCGACCGTATTTGAAGTCGTCTCCATGGGACTGACAGCCAAGCTGGGGTATTTTACATTTTTAAAAGCCAAACACAAACAGGCGATACTCCAAGCTATGGAGCGCGTTGGCATACGTGATTATGCATATGACAATATCGGCCAATTATCCGGCGGACAGCAACAGCGGGTTTTTATCGCTCGTGCACTCGTCAGCGATCCGCAGCTGCTAATTTTGGATGAGCCAACGGTCGGTGTTGACGAGGACCATGTTGAGCAATTTTACAACCTTCTCCGTGAACTGAATCAAAAACATGGCATTACGTTGCTTCTCGTGACGCACGATACCGATACCATTAAGCGATATGCCACCGATGTCGTATATCTGAATAAAACACTGACAGTCCTCGGACAACCCGAAACGTAGACATAACAATCAAGCTACGACTGAATGAGCGAACATAGCCATTTCACTAGGAACCTGACATAGAGCGACGACACAGGAGGGAACACGATGCTTGCAAGCTTTTTGGAATATGACTTTCTACGACACACCTTTTACACCGGCCTATTAATCGGTATCATCGCCCCGCTTTTGGGAACATTTATCGTCGTTCGGCGCCTTTCCCTAATAGCTGACGCCTTATCTCATGTAACGCTTGCAGGAATTGCGTTCGGATTATTTGTAAACAAAACAACCGCACTCGGTATCGCACCACTGTACAGCGGGATGGGGTTTTCTGTGCTTGGATCCATCTTTATTGAAAAACTGCGCGGGATATACACGGCGTACCAGGAATTAGCTATCCCGATTATTCTATCCTTCGGGGTCGGATTGAGTGTCATTTTTATCTCACTCGCTAATGGATTCAACACGGATCTGTTTAATTACCTGTTTGGGTCCGTATCGGCGGTGAGCGCGAAGGATTTTTACGTCATACTTGGCATCACTGTTCTTATTATTGGAGTTATTCGACTGTTTTATAAAGAGCTGGTCACCTTATCGTTTGATGAAGAACACGCGGTTGTATCCGGCATTCATGCCAAACGGATTCATTTTTTATTTATTGTGCTGACAGCGCTTGTCATTGCCGCATCCATTCGCATTGTCGGTGTGCTGCTCGTATCGGCACTGATGACATTGCCTGTGGCAGCAGCCATGCGACTGGCGAAAGGATTCAAGCAAATGATGATCATCTCTATTTTGTTTGGGGAAACAGCTGTTATTATAGGGATGATAACAGGCTATTATTTCGGTATCCCCCCAGGGGGAACGATTGTATTGACATCAATTGTTATTCTGCTTGCAGCCATCGGAAAGCGACGTTTTTCATACCGGACAGGGGGAATGATATATGAAACTGAATGATGCCCTTCAACAATTAAAATCACACGGGTATAAAACAACTGCCAAACGGAAGGACATGCTCGCTTTTTTTGCGGAAGCAGACGGCTACCGGACCGCGAAAGATCTGATCGGTTATATGGAACCAACGTATGCAGGCATCAGTTATGACACGGTCTACCGGAATCTGCATTTGTTTCATGACGTCGGTGTACTGGAAGCAACCGAACTAAATGGAGAAAAACATTTTCGCTTCAGCTGTTCGCATCGCCACCATCATCATTTCATCTGCAAAGATTGCGGGAAGACTAAGACGTTGGACATCTGCCCAATGGACGAAATTAGGCAATCACTCGGAAATTATGCGATTGAGGGGCACAAATTGGAGGTATATGGATTATGTCCGGTCTGTCAGGAAGGATGAGCAAGGTCACCCTTATTTGTGTCTCATCCTGGTGGAACATTACTTTCTCTTTGCACAAGGCTATGTTAACGATTAATGTTGAAAAATATAGAAAAAATATAGAACGCCCAAATTATGGGGGTTCTGATTCTTTATACCGTCTTCTTCCAAAACCGCGCGTTTGATGACAATCAATTATTCTTCAGAATCCTGTTGATTAGTTAAAATATTTTCCAGTTTCCTTTCTACTTCTTCTAATCGGGATTCTTGTTTTATTAAAATAGTAATGAATACTGCCAAAAAGAATGCGAATACAGCTGCTAAAATGTAAATATGTTCAGATAAATAGGCAGCAAAGAAAAATGTTATAATCCAACAAATAATAATACAGGAAATGAATACACCTAAAAATTCTTTCAATTTGCCCACCCCCTTAATTTAGCAATCTCGCCTTTTTCCGCAAGAACGAGGGATAGCCTTATTCCAGATAAGCGCCCGTTTGCTTTAATAAGCAATATGCTTTAGCTATTCTGATCTTTTCGAAAGCGGAATCTGCCTTGTGTCATTCCATTTTATAATAACATATAATGACCTTCATAATTGTCCGTAAAATCAAATAAATTTTCATGTTTAAACAAAACAACCGTCCTGGACCGCTGGATGTGGCAAAGCGTCATAACCAGGTATGATGAGCATATATAGATAACAATAAAAAATGACCTTCAAATGAATAGTCACATTAAAGGTCGTTCATTGGAACGCTAGCCGCGAGTCATTTTTTTCAGCGGTTGGCATACATTTCACAAAAAAATATTGGATTTCCAAGCTTTTTTAACACGATCGTTTATCGTTTTGTTCAAGGAAAGCGCCTGATTGCGTAAGAATTATTTTTTTACTGAAATTTTTTCAGCTTCGGAATCAGTCTGAGCAGGATAAGTGTCCGAAACAGAAGAATTTTTCCTGAGCCAAACTTCCACTTCATCGCCTTTTTCAAATTTTCCTGCATCATCATAATCTACATACATAAGCTCAGTTAGTTTGTCACCTTGACTTGTATTATGTTGTTCTCGGAACTCTGAGACTGTCTTATTTTTAATTTCTTCAAACTTCTCTGATGAAATATCCTCCGCAACCAATATCCTGTCTTCATCTGTTTTAAGTACATAGCCTTCTACATCCGGCTTCGAATCCGTATCAGTGCCACATCCGAATAATGACAAACTGACTAACAAAGGAATAGCGAATATAAGAACTCGTTTCAATGATTCAACCTCCCTGTTTATCATATAAGACGTACAGAGGCTTTTATTCGTTTCAAGCCTATTCAACAAAATGGCTCGATCAAGCAGTAATGGGCGCATTTCTTTGTTCCTGATATGCGCCCTTTTCTTAAATAGTGTGGTAACTTCAATTTGTTTACTTATTTCTAAGTGACATCACAATCAAAACTATGCCCGCTATTCCCAACAAAACTGATATGATTAATGATAAGCTCCCGACTTCTCTTATAGCAGTACCAAATATACCATACCTTGAATCCCATCCCACGCTTCCGTTGAGTAAAACCTTGGAATAAACAGAAGCTGATATTAAGGTTGAACCATAAATGATTGCACTCGATAATAAAAGGATTAAACCAATATTTGTTTTTTTCATTTGATTATTCCCCCTAGCTTTCCAATAATCTTATTCCGCATAATGGTCCAATTCCTGCATACATTTGTTAGACAATCGCGCCCTATTCTTTAATAAAAGGACGACGCCTTTTATTAAGAAAGTACAATAATACTAATTGCATAATAAACCAGACCAACAATAGATACATTACCTTTTCTAATTCAACAAATAAGACAAAAACTGTATTAGGAATTGAGCAAAACACAGATATAATCATTATTTTCCTCGACTTCTTCTTTAAAGCAAAACCTGCAAATAAAATTGACAAACCTAACAAAACCCATAACCATAAGGCAACATACCAGTACAGAAACATTTTAATCCTCATCTCTAGTCCGTAACATTAATAATTGTTCTTCAACAAATTGGCCCAATTTTGGAATAATCATATCAAAGTTCTTAGGTTAACGCACAAATTTGTTAAATAACTTGTCTCTATAAATCTTGTATATCCATATACATAGCAAACCAATTATTATTGCGGAAGAAGGAACTATTATGTACATTCCCATCGCAATTAGTGATGCTATAAAACCAATAATTCCTGCTATCAATATAAACCAACCTAAAATTAAAATAAAACTGAAACTGAATTCAATTAGGCTTTTCAAACAATTCCCCCATAGAAAATTTCATTTCCTTCTTATTCAATTAAATGGCCCGATGATGGAATAAAGTTGTTAGACAATTGCGCCCCATTGCTTTAAAAAATTAAAAATCACCAATCTAATTTCAGCAGTTCTGCAACAATTTCATCACTACCAGGAAGAAACATAAACACTGAAATAAGAATAAATAAAACGCCAAAAATAAATAGCAATATAACGACTTTAACAGCCGCAGATACTTCCTTATTGATGAGACCAACAATAATAAAAATAATACCTATAAAAAGTAATAGAAAGTACCAAAATCCCATCCTACTAACACCTTTCTTAAAATTATGTGTTAGTAAAAATCTGGCCCGAATCAGGCACAGTATTTGTTCCACAACTGACCCCGATTGTTTAAGTTATAACTACTGATTCTTTTCTAACAAGGAAATAATTTTTTCGTTTTGCTCTATAATTTTATTAAGTTTTTCACCGTTATTTACTGTCTCATTTTTTCTTACTGATGAATTACGTGATGACCTGTTGATATACAAGAAAAGAGAAACAAAAAACAGTGCTATTAAACCAGTTACAATGATTATATAAATTGTCTCCATCATCTTAATTCACCGCCTTTATGCAACTAAATGGCCCAATAGTTTAACACTTTTGTTTCAGATAAGCGCCCTTTTCTGGATGAGTTTCTCTGGAAGTTCTTTAGGAATGTTAGTATAAGCAAGATTATTCACTAACAGTAAATGTATCGCCAATTACGATATCGTAAGACCCATGAGAAGACGAAGACAATTGCTTTATAACTCGATAATGACCATCAGGCATTTTCAATTCCGCCTTTTGCGTATGTTTTTTACCAGATTTTAGTTTAATTCCTATATCATTAAAAGCTTTGTTATATGTGTATTTTGTTTGATACCATTTATCATTTTTTTGTTTTTCCAAGACATAGCCTGTACCAAAATGTAATTTCTTCAATCCATTGTTATCCAACACTATTGTCATCTGACCATTTTTATAAGATGCTTCCACAGTCAAGTTTATTCCTTTGTCCTTTTCTATAACATGATGTTCAATTTGATTGTAATGACTAACTTTGTCTATTCGTTTAATATCATAATTACTGCAACCTAACAGCAAAATTCCCATGATGAAAATGACAATAGTAACGTATAAGGACTTTCTCACCACCGATACCCCCTTCACAGACCTTTAAATATTTGACGATGCATTTCCATTATAAGTTTCAGAAATTATTCAATTAACTGACCCTATTCTGGAATAGAGTTTTACTAGCATCATCGTTATGTCTCAAAAGGTACACTATTTAAATACCTTATTTATAGTCATCTTTGCATGTCACAAATATAACACAATTTCATTTGAAAACATGGTGATAAATCTGTATATGTTTTGAAAGGCTAAATCGTAATGTAAATTAACCTCATTTTTCCAATACTAAAAGACAAAACAATCCGGCTAATAAATCGTAGTGTTTTTTGTTTTCTTTTACCGTAAAATTGGGTATAATATAAGTAGGAAGTCATATAATAACAAATGACCGCCCACATCCAAGTATGGACGGTCATGAATAGACCGTACCCCATCAAGAGGGGCGGCGCACACTAAGGAATACTACGTAATCCCTCAATGGCCTGCTAAAACCACATGAGGGATTATTTATTTTGGTTGTTATTAGCCATAAACAAGTGATATGCAACTCAGTTGATACAGGATTCCAGAACTTCTTCAGGTACTTTATCCTTAATTGATGAAATTCCAATCCCTCTGGGAGATCAACTTCAAAAGGGTAACCCTTTTTATGCTTCGTTATCGGACACACCGCTACGCACTATGCATAAAATCTTTTTTGTGTATCAAAATATCGATATTAAAATGAATATTAAGCACAAAGCCTAAATTCTGTTCTTTTTCAATGTTATAGATACTTATTTATTCAATAACCACGCACGATCGCATTGAGAATATTTCTTTAGATTTTGATTAACAATAAACTCCAAAAGGAAAGGTGTGAGTTTATGAAAAAAGTCTTGATTATTCTATCTGTACTACTGTTCATATCTCCTTTTTCAGCAGTAGCAAATGAAAATAAAGCTGAAGATGAATTAACTAAGAATGGATTAAAAACAGCACTTTATCCATATATAGAAAAAGCTATTGCCGATTATAAAAAGCAAACACAGTATTACGCTCCACTAAGTATGAATTTCGGATTATACCAAGCTGACATTCTTAATGTCCAAAAGAAAAACAATGTCAATTCATTTCTTTTAAAAATACGACTCCATACCTTTGAACATGCACATAGTCCACCACATTTTGAAGTTACAACTACATTAGATGTAAGCCTGAATGATATAAAAATTGTGAATTTCAAAGTTGATGAGGATGAAAAAGCAAAAGCGATAAAAGAGTTTTACCAAAAAGCTCTCTCCGACATTAGACAATCTTTTGGTTTGAATTTGAAAAGTTACAAAGTGTACAATTCAACGGAGGTGCCGAAGGGTCTCAGAAATACCATAACAAACATTACTAAGAATATTTTAAACCCCAAAATAAATCCACCGTACAAAAATGTTATCGACCCTGTAACTTTTTTAAAGAATGATAAAGGTTATGTTCTCTTTAAAAAATCTGATGGCACTAATGTTGTCTATACCATACAAAAAGAAGATGATACATGGAAAATCATAAACAAGGAATCTAAACAGGGTGAAAAAATGCCCGAAGAACTTATCTGGTATATGTAACAAGCTGAGCTAATCTCTGCTCAGCTCCATATTGCCCTTCAACCTTCCCCTTCACTAATAATTTCTTCCCTTATTATACAATCTTGCTCTTATATACGATATTGGCGTTATTCCATTTTAAAATATACGTATGTGGGTTCACCCTTCTTGTTTATCACTGTGTTTATTTATAGCGTTCACTAGGAACTCCTCGGCTTTTTTCGGATTTCCCGTTTGATATACAATGCTGTCTGTATCAAAAAATATAAAATAAGGCGCTGAGTCAATCTCTAATTCCTGTCGCTCTTCTTTAATTTCCTTAAGTCTTTCATAATGAATTGATTGTACAGCTTTTCCCCAGTCTTGTTTTTGTAAAAAGTCAGGATTGCGGAATCCGCCGTCTTCAGCCTTTTTAACAATCAATAAACTATAAAAATCCTCATTATCAGAAATCAAATCAGCATATCCGTTCGGAATATTTGAATCATTCTTTTCATTGGAGCACGCTACAACCATAAACATAATCAAAAATAAAAAACTGATTGTTAATAATCGTTTCATTAAGCAATTCTCCCCTGTTCAAAAGGATAACAAACTTTCTTTTTATGTAACAAAATGGCCCGAATTTGAATTTGTACATCCTGTAATTGTTTTTCTATATTATCCTATTTCTCTTCTTTAATCAGCAGGTTAGCCAGACCGAAACCTAGAGTCGATACTCCACTCCACAAAATAAAAAGTGTGGAAGCAGCAAAAAAGTAAATAACCAAATAGATGATCCCTATAGTCATTAATGTGATGCTTGTTCTTTTAACAAGAATCCTATAACCTATATCCTTTTTACTTAACATGAATGCAGCAATAAACATAGCCACTGCTGAGTTAAGGAAAAACCCTATAGAAAAATTAGCTATAAAGATATAAGCCTGATAAACAATGTTTTCTCCAGTTCTCAGAAAATACAGCATGCACAAAGCTATCGGACCGATAACTATAAGTTCTAAAAACACACGCTTTCTACGTTCCTTATTCGCGAGCGAGTTTCTGTAAAACTTTCCTGGACTTATAATGTCTACTGTTTTATTTTTGTCAATCGCTAAAATGACCCCTTGGTGGATTAAGAGTACACCTAAGAATAGAAGTGCACCCCATACCCCGTTTATTGCTATAATTTCAGACAAAATCACAACCTCCCTCCCTCAATAAATTAATGTTTTCTTGGAATTCCTTCGTTTTTCTCCCGATTTCTTTTGATTTATTGAAG
>NZ_BAAADM010000008.1:0-34953 GCF_039522485.1 Lentibacillus halophilus
GATAGGTCCGGGGTGGAAGCGTGGCAACACGTGAAGCTGACGGATACTAATCGATCGAGGACTTAACCACACTTCCATATTGGAATGGCCTAACGTTCTTATTCCGTTTTCAGGGTGCAATTGAAAAAACCCTTGCATTTTTCGACGATAATCGCTATAATAATCCTTGTCCTTGATGACATCGGGTTTGGGTATCAATCATCGTCTATTGTCACAACTTAGGTCTGGCGGTATTAGCGGAGAGGACACACCTGTTCCCATGCCGAACACAGCCGTTAAGCTCTCCAGCGCCGATGGTAGTTGGGGCTTTGCCCCCGCGAGAGTAGGACGCCGCCAGGCATATTTTATATGTTTATTTATAGTTGCTGCTGATGTGATGAATAAAGCAAAACAGCTGTGAGAAGCGTATCATCACCGAAACTAAATTGTTTCACCAGCAATTTTATTTTATTCCACAGTAGCTCAGCGGTAGAGCTATCGGCTGTTAACCGATCGGTCGCAGGTTCGAATCCTGCCTGTGGAGCCATATTGCTTCCATAGCTCAGTCGGTAGAGCGCTTCCATGGTAAGGAAGAGGTCGCCGGTTCGAGTCCGGCTGGAAGCTCTTACTCAAACGTTGAAATGGCGCTGTTCTTGTTGGCAAAAAGATCAGTGTCAATTTTTTATGTAAAAGCCTTCTTGACTGGCGACTTAGGTGGCTTATATTATATAATTAGCTAAAATTATCCGGTCTTCCATATGCTAAATCAGGAGTGTTCTTATGTCTTTTCTTTTTCTTCTTGCTGCTATTGTGACGGTAATGGAAGTATTCGTAGCGGTATACCTTATAAAGAAACATAAAATGAAACTCTGGCAGTCATTGTATTCATCATTACCTGTGATTGTTGTTGTTTGGATTGCTGCATATATGTACTCTTAAAAAAACATGTGCTCTTCATAATCCGGAAGAAAGACAATCGTTCGACTTCAACAATCAATAGTTTTCTTTGACTCATTCGTCTCAGTAAAAAATTTGTCTATCCTCTTTACAAAAATGGAAATCCTGTATATAATATGATTCGTCGGTTTCCGACATTACATACATTTGAATTCTCCCGCTTTTAACGGCCCGTTGGTCAAGTGGTTAAGACACCGCCCTTTCACGGCGGTAACACGGGTTCGAATCCCGTACGGGCCACCACTTTCTTTTTGAAGATAGAAGTGAACACGTGTCTATCTCGTTGCAGAACTGATAAGGAGGATTAGCTCAGCCGGGAGAGCACTTGCCTTACAAGCAAGGGGTCGCAGGTTCGATCCCTGCATCCTCCACCATTTCGTTTGCATGAATAAACAACTAAGCAACGGAACATACTATATATGAGCTATCTGACTTGTAACTGGAAGAACCAACCGTCAATACTCACCCAATATGCTGCTATATGCAAGTTTTTAACGGGTGTGAATTCAAACCATCCATGCCATAAGAAAATGCTTTATTAATATCATATGCCGGCCTAGCTCAACTGGCAGAGCAACTGACTTGTAATCAGTAGGTTGGGGGTTCGAGTCCTCTGGCCGGCACCATATTTATTTTTTTACGTATAATTTTACAACTAACCTGTTAGAATAACTACGGAGGGGTAGCGAAGTTGGCCAAACGCGGCGGACTGTAAATCCGCTCCCTCAGGGTTCGGGGGTTCGAGTCCCTCCCCCTCCACCATATGTTAAATTGGGCTATAGCCAAGCGGTAAGGCATCGGGTTTTGATCCCGTGATTCGCTGGTTCGAATCCAGCTAGCCCAGTCCTTGTTGTTTAAAATTACTATACGAATATCCAGGATGTAATGGCACACGTTATGAATCCTGATAACATCAATGTTAAATGGGAATCGGGTTCTTCCAAGATGATTCACACCATAAAAGACTGGCACAAATGCATAATACATATTATAATGAAATAAACAAGGTCGTTATGAATGTTAACAGCCTTGTTTATTTGCATTTTATGCTGTATTTCTACATAATAGAAGCAGCAAAAAAGATAAACAAATGGTGCTGTATACCGTATAATATTGGAAAAAGGATGAGGTGGCATGAGGACATCCAGGATTCCCGGTTTTTATAATATGACGGTTGAAGATCGACGCGAATTGCTTTCGAATATGAATATTTTTACAGAAGAAGACACAGCGTACCTGTTTTCCAATGAACCGTTACCGACGACCACCGCTGATAATATGATAGAAAACGTAGTTGGTACTTTTCCACTTCCCATGGGACTGGGACTGAATTTCTTGATTAACGGCAAGGAATATGCGGTGCCGATGGCGATTGAGGAAGCGTCCGTTGTTGCTTCGGCAAGCCACATTGCCAAGATCGTCAGAAATGCCGGCGGATTTAAAACAAAAGCAAACAACCGTATCATGATTGGCCAGATCCAGGTTGTCGGGTGTGAAGATGTTCAAACAGCGAAGGAAACCATAGTAAACGAAAAAAATCGTTTGATTGATGAAGCGAATGCTGCATATCCCAGTTTAGTGAACAGAGGCGGCGGCGCAGAAGACGTGAATGTCAGAATCTTGAATGAAGATGCGGGTTCCAAATACAGTCAAATGCTCATCCTTCATATATATATTAATACGTGCGATGCGATGGGGGCAAATATTATCAACACAATGGTTGAGTCTTTGGCTCCAACTGTTGAAAATTTGACAGGCGGAAAAGTATATTTGAGAATTCTTTCCAATTATCCGGATCGTTGCCTCGCAAAGGCACGTTGTGTCATACCGCCTGAATTACTTGCAACAGAGAAATTTTCAGGCCAAAACGTACGGGATGGGATCATTCATGCATATGAATTTGCAGCATCCGATCCTTATCGGGCGGTGACGCATAATAAAGGGATTATGAATGGAATTGATCCAGTTGTCATTGCAACAGGCAATGACTGGCGGGCTGTGGAAGCCGGAGCTCATGCATATGCCGCGCGTGATGGTCACTATGGGTCGATGACGACTTGGTCTGTCGATGACGAAGGAAATCTTATCGGTGAATTGGAGCTGCCCATGGCTATTGGAACCGTCGGTGGTTCAACTCATGTTCATCCTGTTTCCAGGATAGCTCATAAATTATTAAATGTTGACTCAGCACAAGAACTTGCACAGGTTGTTGTAGCTGTCGGACTGGCCCAAAACCTCGGGGCGTTAAAGGCTTTAGCAACGGATGGAATACAGAAAGGACATATGGCTTTGCATTCCAGATCCGTAGCGATTACAGCAGGAGCCACAGGGGAGATGATAGACGTGATATCACGGCGATTGATTGAAGAAAACGAAATCCGTGTCGGAAAAGCTAAAGAATTGGTGGAAGAGTATACAAAATGAGTGCAGAAAAAGCGACAACGTCCGTACAAACAGCTACCGGCGTAGCTCATAGCAAATTCATCCTCATAGGGGAACATGCGGTTGTACACGGACAGCCGGCCATAGCTCTCCCTTTTCCATTAGTAGGGGTTGAGTCCGTCGTTGATTATGTGCCCGGATCGGTGAAACTGGATAGTACCTTCTATTATGGACCGATTGAAACAGCTCCCGATTCGCTGGACGGATTAACGAACTGTATCCGGAAAACACTGACGAAACTGGATTTGCCATGTTCCGATTTGTTAATCCGGATTAAGTCATCGATACCTCCGGGTAAAGGCCTTGGATCCAGCGCATCCGTAGCCATTGCGGTTATTCGTTCTCTTTTTGCCTATGCTGAACAGGACTACACAGAGGAGGATATTCTCGAACTAGCGGATATATCGGAGCGGTATGCCCATGGAGAGCCCAGTGGGATTGATACATTGACCATCACCTCTGAATTACCGATCTGGTATGAGAAAGACCGTCCTATGTGTCGTATTGAGCCCAAAGGTGACTTCTATTTTATTGTTGCCGACTCGGGTCGTATGGGGGATACACGTTCAGCGGTTGAATCCGTCGCTGATTTGATCAAGTCGGCACCAAAACGAATACAGTCCAAGCTGGACCGAATTGGTGAAGTGACTCATCGTGCCCGAAATGCGTTGGAAAGTGCAAGCAAGCATCTGCTTGGCCAGATGCTGAATGAGGCACAGAAAGAACTGGAGGCACTTGGTGTCAGTGACGCCGGCTTGAATAGACTGATTTATTTTGCCCGACAGGAGGGTGCCCTTGGTGCCAAATTGACAGGAGGCGGCAATGGGGGCTGTATCATTGCATTGGCCCGCAATGAAGTACACTCCAGACAGCTTAGTGAAAAACTGAAAAAATTCGGGGCGCATGCTGTATGGTCTTTCGCATTGAAAAAGAGCTGATTAAAGGGAAGATTTTAAAGGAGTAGAAACATGAAGGCAACCGCAAAAGCCCATACAAATATTGCTTTAATCAAATATTGGGGAAAACGGGACGAGTCATTGATCCTGCCTATGAACAACAGTTTGTCATTGACGTTGGATGGCTTTTATACATCGACCACCGTTGAATTCCGCAACGACTTATTGGAAGATGTTTTTTATCTAGATGACAAAACAGTTACCGGAAATGAATACTATCGGGTGACGTCTTTTCTCGATCTTATACGGAAGCAAGCGGGAAACGATGGTTTGTTTGCGGAAATTCGGTCGGCCAATCAGGTGCCGACAGCTGCAGGGTTTGCATCCTCTGCTTCGGGATTTGCTGCTCTGGCCACAGCCGCAGTAAAAGCGCTTGGATTGCCGTATAGTAATCAGGAGTTATCTGTACTCACCAGACAGGGATCAGGATCAGCGTGCCGTTCGATTTACGGTGGGTTTGTCGAATGGCAGCAAGGAACCAAGGCAGACGGAACCGACTCGTATGCTGTCCAGGTGGCGAACGCCAACGATTGGGATATACGGGTGGCAGCCGTTGTTCTATCTTCAGACGCAAAAAAAGTATTAAGCAGAGAAGGCATGAAACGAACGGTGGAGACCTCACCATTTTATTCAGGTTGGCTGGAAAGTGTCCCCTCGGATCTTCAAGCAATCAAAGCTGGAATTAAGGAAAAAGATTTTGAACAAGTCGGGTCGATATCTGAGGCGAACTGTTTGCGCATGCATGCGACAACATTGGGTGCTAATCCACCGTTTATGTATTGGCAAAGCACTACATTTCTTATTATGGAAGCCGTCCGTGCTTTGAGAGCTGATGGGATTTCGGCTTATTTTACGATTGATGCCGGCCCGAATGTGAAGGTGCTCTATATGCCAAAAGATGAAGAAGCCGTCCAGCATAAGCTTCGTTCGGTTCCTGGTGTTCGTAATGTTATTGTAAGCAGACCTGGCTCGGGAATATCCTGCATGTAGGAGTTGAACGTATTGTCTAATTCGCCATTAACGGCACGCGTCCCCGGCAAACTGATGATTGCAGGGGAATTTGCTGTGCTTGAGCCATATCAGAAGCTCGCTGTCATGGCTGTCGACCGTTTTGTTTATGCAACGCTGGAAGAAAAGGGAGAGAATCTTGTTTCGCTGGATGCGTATGATTTGCGCGGCTTGGCGTGGACGTACAAGGCAGGTGCCGTCGATGTGAAAACGGATGATTCCCGTATCTCTTTTATTGAGAATGCAATGTCCGTTGTTTATACTTATTTGCTTGAGAATCATGTTACGCCAAACTATTTTCATCTATCTATACGAAGTGAGCTGGATGATGCATCTGGTCGAAAATACGGTCTGGGCTCGAGTGCGGCGGCTGTTACATCAGTCGTTTATATTATGCTTGCCAAATATCTTTGCGAAAAACCATCTGAGCCGTTGGTTTTCAAGCTGGCGGCTATGTCACATGTCTTAACGCAGGGGAGCGGTTCCGGCGCAGACGTTGCTGCATCGTCCTACGGGGGATGGCTGGAATATTCATCATTTCAGGCGGATTGGCTGACGACGATGTATGAACAAACAGACAGTATCACGGAACTTGTGGAAAAGGACTGGCCCTATTTTTCCATAACCCCCATTGATCTCCCGGAAGATATTCATATGTGCATTGGCTGGACAGGGTCACCTGCGTCAACATCGGAGTTGGTCGGGAAAATTTCTACGCTGAAACGGTCTTGCCCTGCTGTATATAATGATTTTTTAAGCAACAGTCAACAAGCTGTCACTACGTTTTTGCATGGCTTTCAAACAGGAGAATCTGCATCGGTTATTGAAGGAATTAGACAAAACAGAAACGCTCTGGAATCACTTGGAAAAAACGCTGATACTGCTATTGAAACCCCCACACTTACCACGCTGTGTGACCTTGCCGAGGCGTTCGGAGGTGCAGGCAAACCATCCGGTGCAGGAGGTGGTGACTGTGGAATTGCTTTTATGCCATCGAAAGAAAAAGCCAAACAATTGTTGCAGACATGGAAGGAAGCAGGTATCAAACCGCTGGATATGCATCCGTGCAAAACGGGTGCTTCACTCGTATAGCAGGCCGTCCAATGCATGACATGACGGGCCTGCTTTTTTAATTTCAACACTATGGTGCCTAAGGGGTCGGTGTCCATTCTCTTTGTCCAATATCCCTTATGCATATATATACAATATGATGTCGAGTTGAGTCATTGTTTTTCTTTTAGCTATAATAAGGCAAGAGGGGGGCAAGCATTATGAATCAATCAATATCCATTATTGGTGTACCAATGGATCTTGGTCAAAACAGACGCGGTGTTGATATGGGCCCGAGCGCTATCCGTTATGCTGGAATTATAGAACGGTTGGAGAACTTAAAGATCCATATCGCGGATTTGGATGATGTCCCGGTGTCCCGACCGGATACTCGGAAAGAAGTAAAAGATGGTCACTTGCTGAATTTGCAGCAAGTGGCAGACAGTAACTGGAAACTTGCCGAAATGGTGGATCAGGAAATAACAAAAAACCGTTTTCCATTGGTGCTTGGCGGCGATCACAGTATTGCTATCGGCAGTCTTGCGGGTGCAGCCAAACATAATGATAATCTAGGTGTTATTTGGTATGACGCGCATGGCGATCTAAATACAGTAGATACATCGCCTTCAGGAAATATACACGGGATGCCGCTTGCAGTCAGTCTTGGCATCGGCGAAGAAAAACTCACGTCGATTTTTGGTTATACACCTAAAGTGAAACCTGAGAATATCGTCATCATCGGGGCACGTTCGCTTGATCCCGGCGAAAAAGAGTTGATTCGGGATAAAGGGATTACGGTTTACTCAATGCATGAAATTGACCGGCTTGGGATGTCGCAAGTGATGAATAATACGATTTCCTATTTACGGGAACAAACAGATGGTGTCCATTTAAGTCTTGACTTGGATGGCCTTGATCCGGAAGAAGCACCTGGGGTCGGCACACCGGTCATTGGCGGACTGACCTATCGTGAAAGTCATTTGGCAATGGAAATGTTGGCTGAAGCCGATATCCTTACATCAGCCGAATTTGTAGAAGTGAATCCCATCCTTGACGATCAAAATAAAACGGCCACTATGGCGGTTGGCCTGATGGGGTCGCTGTTTGGTGAAAAACTGAAGTAATATGTAAACAAAACATTGCTGTTAAAGGCATCCATTTGCTGGATGTCTTTGTGTATCCCCTGAATGTATTCCTCTTTTTATATATGGAATACTTAACCACAAATGCAGACCGAAGTTGGCAGTCACCCCACCCATAACTAGATAGAAAAGCCCCTTCATACATGCTTCAAATGTGGAACCAATCAACCGGGTGAATAACCTGTTTGGATGAGAGGTTACACTTCATTTTTACGCTTATAAATAAACATGATACACTTAGATATGTGATATAATAAGAATGGCTGCGTAGAAAACTGCAGCGTACATATGTGCGGAAGGAAGTGTGAACGTGCTTGATGGGGGATTTTTGGGTTTGCTTCGAATCGGCGTGGACATAGCGCTGGTCTGGTATGTTATGTATAAATTAATCATGCTGATCAGAGGCACCAAGGCAATTCAGCTTTTAAAGGGAATTGTCATTGTATTGCTCGTCTGGGCGTTCAGCAGTGTATTTGAGCTGCATACCATTCAATATATGACCAACCAAGCTATCCGATGGGGCTTTGTGGTTATTATCATCTTATTTCAACCTGAATTGCGGCGGGCATTGGAACAACTCGGCCGTGGGAATATTTTCTCGCGGAGTTCGAGTTCTGAAGAAGAATTGATTGAGCAGAAAGTGGAAGCGATTGTTCAATCATGTCAATATATGGCTAAGCGACGGATAGGTGCATTAATCTCCATTGAACGTGAAACAGGACTTGGCGATTATGCCGAAACTGGTATCCCGATAAACGGAAATTTAACGCACCAATTGCTGACCAATATCTTCACGCCCAACACACCTCTTCACGATGGAGCGGTTATTATTAAAGATCAAGAAATTTTTGCTGCCGCTTGTTATTTGCCTTTATCTGAAAGCCCGTTTATTTCAAAGGAACTTGGAACGAGACATAGAGCCGCAATGGGCATCAGTGAAGTTACGGATGCGATTACCATTGTTGTATCCGAAGAAACAGGCAGCATATCCTTTACGGAAAATGGCGAACTGAAGCGAAATCTGGATAAGGATGGGTTACGTCGTTATCTGCGGCAGAAACTATCCCAGTCATTAAAAGCCTCTGAATCCAAGTCGCGTCATCATAAGGGGGAAGAGAATGGATAATTGGTTTAAGAGCAGATGGTTTGTCCGTGCCATTTCCTTAGCTTTTGCCGCTGCATTATACATGTTTGTACAGATCGAAAGTGATCAGTACCAAAATGAATCGCGGTTACCGTCGAATGCGAATGCAGACATACAGACAATTGAAAACGTCCCGGTCAATATACGGATCGATGAAGACGAATTTGTTGTCAGTGGTGTGCCTGAGGTTGCAGCTGTTTCGCTTGAAGGATCAATCGGCACATTAACAACGACGGCTCGAAATCAGAACTTTGATTTATATGTTGATCTTGAAGACATGGACCCAGGCACGCATACCGTTGATCTGAAACATACCGGTATTCCGGATGACCTGAATGTCTATATCGAACCAAAGACCATTGAGGTAACGATAGAAGAGCGTGCGTCCAAAACGTTTCCAGTAACGGTTGACTATATTAAAACGGATGAGCTCCCAAAAGGTTATCAAATTGACAGCGCACAAGCTGACCCGGAGCAAGTGATGATAACAACTTCCAAAGACGTCATTGACCAAATTGCCATTATTAAAGCATTTGTCGATGTCTCAGAGCAAAAGGAATCGATAGATAGTCGCGAGGTGCCCGTAAAGGTATATGATGCCAGTGGAAATGAATTAAATGCACGAGTAGAGCCACCCAATACCAATGTTTCAGTTCAAATCAGTCATGCAAGCAAATCGGTTCCGGTAAGTGTGGAAACGACCGGCGAGTTGCCAGATGGGTATTCGTTGGCTTCCAAATCGGCTGGTGTAAAAAACGTGACAGTGTATGCCGAAAGTGACACCCTGCAAAAAATAGAGAAGGTTTCGACTGAAAAGATCAATTTAGCAGATATAACAGAGTCAGGGACGATTAATGCAACATTGGATTTACCAGATGATGTCACCACTGTTTCGGGTAAAGATACTGTTCAGGTGACCATTAAACTGGATCGGTCTAAAACGGTTAAAAATGTTCCAATCAACGTAGAAAACCTTGATGATGGACAAGATATTTCGTTTATCAATCCGGAGAGTCCGAAGATGGATCTTACTGTAACAGGTAGTCAAACCAGTGTCAGTAAAGTTTCTAAAGACGATTTCCATATTTCGTTGAATGCAGCGAAACTTGAAAAAGGTCAACACGACGTTGCCATTTCCGTAAAAGGTCCTGATTTAGTCGATATAAGCGGAAAACAGAAAGAAGCAACGATTAAAATTTCGTGAATGACGCATTCATGGCAATGGCTTTGATGTATGGTGAAACGGATGTAAAGGAGAGGTACAATATGGGAAAGTATTTTGGAACAGATGGTGTCAGAGGAATAGCCAATACGGAATTGACCTCGGAATTAGCATATAAATTGGGTCGATTCGGTGGTTATGCTCTGACAAAAGGCGCAGAAAAACCCAAAGTTTTAATTGGTCGGGATCCACGGGTATCCGGACATATGCTGGAGGGAGCTCTTGTTTCCGGATTGCTGTCCATTGGTGCGGAAGTGATGCGTCTGGGGGTTATCTCCACACCGGGAGTCGCCTATTTGACCAAGGCAATAAATTCGGAGGCAGGTGTCATGATTTCTGCTTCTCATAACCCGATGGAAGATAACGGTATTAAATTTTTCGGCCCGGATGGTTTTAAATTATCAGATGCGGAGGAAGGAGAAATCGAGCGTCTTATGGATGAAGAGGATCATCTTCCACGCCCATCCGGTGCTGATATCGGTGTGGTGAACAATTATTTTGAAGGCGGGCAGAAGTACCTCTCCTTCCTGAAAGATTCGATTGATAATGATTTTGATGGGTTGGAAATTGCATTGGACTGCGCCCATGGTTCGACATCCAGTCTGGCTGCCCATCTATTTGCTGACCTTGAGGCGGAAATACACTCAATTGGCGCATCACCGGATGGTCTGAACATTAATGATGGTGTCGGTTCCACCCAGCCGGAAGCTTTACAGAAATTCGTGAAAGAAAAAGGCGTTGATGCCGGCCTTGCTTTTGATGGCGACGGTGATCGTCTGATTGCTGTTGATGAATATGGGTCTATTGTTGATGGTGATCAGATTATGTATATTTGCGCTAAACATATGAATGAAAAAGGTATACTCCGGCATCAAACGGTCGTTTCGACTGTCATGAGCAATCTCGGCTTTTATAAGGCGCTGGAAGACAATGGAATGCGAAGCGATAAAACGTTTGTCGGTGACCGTTATGTTATAGAAGAGATGCGTAAAGGTGATTATAACCTAGGTGGCGAACAGTCCGGACACGTCATTTTTCTTGATCATAATACAACGGGTGACGGAATGTTAACGGCTTTGCAGTTAGTGAATGTTATGAAGGAAACAGGGAAACCATTGTCAGAGCTTGCTAGCGAAATGGATATTTATCCGCAAGTGCTTCAAAATGTCCGGGTTATCGACAAACATCAAGCAATGACCAATCAGCGGATACAGGAGACGATAGATGACGTGGAAAAAGAAATGGGCGGAGAAGGTCGTGTACTCGTCCGTCCATCCGGCACTGAACCGCTTGTGCGTGTCATGGTGGAAGCCCCGACGAAAGAAGAATGCGGGAAATACGCTTCCAAAGTTGCCTCGGTCATTGAAAGTCTTCTAGGGATGAAAGAAGAATAATCGGTAGAGCTCCTCCGTGCATAGGAGGAGCTCTTTTACATGATATGTTTTACCTTAGGAAACAGTCTTGCACGAGGAAGATTAAAATGGACAATGCGAATATTTCTTAATTTCCCCAAGAAGGTTGCCATAGACCCATGTGATCCCGGTTTGTTATGATAAAGAAACTGTTTTTCGTTCTTTATTGTTCGTGTGTAGGGGGTATATGGGTAATGGATCAGAAACAACGCAATCGTAAGGCACAAACGGCTTCTTGGGTGGGTATTGCCGGGAATGTGCTATTGGCTGTAATAAAAGGTATAGCCGGATGGGTATCAGGAAGCCGGGCTTTGATTGCTGATGCGGCCCATTCCGCCTCAGATGTTGTCAGTTCGATAGCTGTTCTTGCCGGTATACGGTATGCGGATAAGCCACCGGACAAAGAACATCCCTATGGACACGGGAAGGCAGAAAATGTGGCAGCCATCATTGTCTCCATAATGTTGATTCTGGCCGGACTTGAAATTGCTTGGTCATCCATCCAAGTGTTTTGGAGTGAACGACCGTCAGCACCAACAGAAATTGCCCTGATAGCGATTACTATTTCTATTATTTCCAAAGAGGCGCTTTATCAATACAAATACCGGCTCGGAAAACGAATCAATAGTCCTGCATTAGTGACCGACGCTTGGCACCATCGTTCGGATTCATTGTCATCGCTCGGTGTTTTGTTTGGCGTCGGCGGGGCAATGATCGGGGAATGGATTGGTTGGAGTCAGCTCGTATATCTCGATCCCATAGCTGGTATTGTGGTGGCATTGCTTATTATCATCCTCGGCTATACTATGGCACGCGAATCCATTGACTTGATGTTGGAGAATGTGCTTGACGATGAAAAAAGCAGGCGGTTCATTCTGACGGCACAACATGTGTCAGGCGTAAAGCAGATTGATGAAATACGGGCAAGAGTTCATGGTTCTTACGTTGTTGTTGACCTGAAAATTAGTGTGGATGCTTCTCTTGATGTTGAAAATGCACACGATATCTCAAAAAATGTAAAAAATAAACTGATGCATGACCATAATGATGTCAATGACGTTCTGGTTCACATTAACCCCTATTCACCTGACTGAGCGTCATGGCATCTAGCAAAATAAACAGATATGGATGGGTCAACAGCCCATCCATCGTTTTCAGCCTGTTATGTTTTCCTGCTTTCGTAACAATTGACTCTTTTCAATGGTACTAAAATCCATTCCGGGTGAACAATTTTTTGCTGGGAACATAAACTAACGACATACAGAACCATTGCAAAAAAATAATTGACTAAGATCTCATTTTTCAATTAAAATTAAAAAGCCTGTTTATCATTAAATGAGGCAGCATGTATTCAAACAAAGAAAGGTGGGTAGTTTTTAACGAACGATTCAAAAGCGCCTGAACTATTTTCAGATCGATGAGGAAAATAGTTGACGAGGTGGAGGTTATCGAATGTTTCGGCGGATACCTCCCGATTGCCCATCCCAATCGTGATGCTTGTTTCCGAAAACAATGAGGCAACTTGTTGTACAAGGAAAAAGCAGGATGGATACAAAACAATCACGAGAAAGGGGCAGCAATACGCCCCTATAAAAATAGTTGGTCGTTTGTTGTCCCTTCATCGCAAGGAGGACACAACGATATGTGTGGAATTGTAGGCTATATTGGTGCACATGATACGAAAGAAATATTATTGAACGGCTTGGAAAAACTGGAATACCGTGGCTATGATTCAGCAGGTATGGCCGTTATGAATAATCAGGAATTGAAACGTTTTAAAGTCAAAGGACGCATTGCCGCATTGCGTGAGCGTGTTCCGGATATACGCACCGCAACAATGGGAATCGGCCATACGCGCTGGGCGACACATGGGATGCCAAGCGAAGAAAACGCCCATCCGCATACAAGCGCAACTGGAAGGTTTACCATTGTTCATAATGGTGTCATTGAAAACTACCTTGATTTAAAAAACGAATACTTGCCTGATACCGAACTCCTCAGCAAAACAGACACAGAAATTATTGTACAGCTGATGGAGAAAAACTGTGACGAGACGCAAAGCACGGTGGAGGCATTTCGTGAAACCATTCGTATGCTGAAAGGTTCGTATGCTATTGGGCTTATTGATGCCGAAGATGAGGATACGATGTTTGTTGCTAAAAACAAAAGTCCGTTGCTGATCGGTCTTGGTGATGGTTTTAATGTGATTGCCAGTGATTCGATGGCTACATTAAAAGAAACCGACCAATACCTGGAAATAAATGATCGGGAAATGGTTCTTGTAACCCGTCATGCGGCTGAAATTCAAAAACTCGATGGTTCCATTGTTGAGCGCGAACCGTTTACGGCTCAAATGGATGTACGTGACACGGAAAAAGGCACATATCCGCATTTTATGTTAAAGGAAATAGATGAACAGCCGTTTGTCATGCGCAAGATCATTCAAAAATATCAGGATGAGAATAATCATTTAAAACTTGACGGGGATATACGGCGAGCGATGCAAACATGTGACAGGGTTTATATTATCGCAGCCGGTACCAGTTACCATGCAGGATTGGTTGGTAAGCAATTTATAGAAAAACTGTCTAACATCCCGGTTGAAGTCCATGTAGCGAGTGAATTCTCTTACAACATGCCATTGCTGTCGGATCGCCCATTATTTGTGTTCATTTCCCAAAGCGGCGAGACAGCTGACAGCCGTTCCGTTTTAGTTCAAATAAAAGAAATGGGACATCCGGCACTGACAATCACGAACGTGCCAGGATCCACTCTTTCTCGTGAAGCGGATTATACGTTAAACTTGCACGCCGGGCCGGAAATTGCCGTTGCTTCGACCAAAGCCTATACGGCACAAATGGCTGTGCTGGCCATTTTGGCAGTGGATACAGCTCGGGCTAAAGAAATTGCACTGGATTTTGACCCCATGCAGGAGTTGGCCATCGCCGCCAATGCCATGGAGTCACTGACAGATCAAAAAGAAACCTTTGACGAGCTTGTCCGGGATAACTTCGGAACAACGCGCAATGCCTTTTTCATCGGAAGAAGCACAGACTATTTTGTCTGCTTGGAGGGAGCACTGAAATTGAAAGAAATCTCCTACATTCAGGCAGAAGGCTTTGCCGGTGGTGAATTGAAGCATGGAACGCTTGCTTTGATTGAAGAGGACACTCCGGTCATTGCACTGGCAACACAGGAAAATGTCAATGATTCTATCCGCAGCAACGTGCAGGAAGTTGCTGCACGTGGTGCCAATGCTATGGTGATCAGTATGCATGGATTAGAGCAGGATACCGATGCCTTTGTAATTCCGCATGTCCATGAACTGCTTACGCCTTTAGTCGGCGTTGTCCCAATGCAGCTGCTCGCCTATTACGCAGCACTGCACCGCGGGTGTGACGTTGATAAACCACGAAATCTGGCCAAAAGTGTAACGGTGGAATAGATATATGTTATGCATGGCTGATGCAGATTTGAAATAAAGTTTCGATGTTTCCCCCTTTGGATATGGTCTGAAGGGGGTGTTTGTGATAGGGAAAAATATAGAGAAAATCGTCTCTGTACATTGATCATATGATTGAAAATTATGAAAGTTTTAATCAATCCACGCTTTTGTTAGAATCGTTTATAAATGCATATGTGTGCCGGGAGGGTGAGTTATGCGTTTTGGTGGCTCCATATTGAGAGTGGCTGTACTGATCATGGTTATTGCTGCCTTTATCACGCATTAACGGGCTGTAATACCCCCACCTCTAAACGTCGTTAACCCAAATACATAAAGGTGGTGGATAAACAGCCCGTATATTCCTGATTCGTTCAACTAACATTCAGTGGAGAGGAAGGAACCCTCACTGAATGAAGTTTCACTTTATCGGTTGGGCGTTTTTTGGTTGGGATTTTTAAATAAAGGAGAAGCTTATGATTTGGTTTGGAGTTATTTTGATACCGACAGCTGTCATTGTCTTTATTTTATCGAATATCATATCCTTTTTTATAATTAATATATCCGTCAGTCTCATTCTTTTTATCAGTTCCATTATCATCGCAGTGTTAGCTGTTCTTTTCATTTTTATCGGTGTTTTAAAGGATAGAATAAAGGAAAAAAAGGAGGAAGACCAAGATGATCTTAGTCAATACTGAAACGGTTCCTGGATCCGACATAACGGAAGTGCACGGAATGGTTCGAGGCAATATTGTTCAAGCAAAAAATGTCGGAAAAGATCTTGTCGCTGGTTTCAGAAATGTCGTGGGTGGAGAAATGAAGGAATATACAGAAATGCTGACCGAGTCCAGACAAAAGGCGACACAGCGAATGGTTCAGGAAGCAGAAAAATTAGAAGCCGACGCGGTCGTTAATGTTCGTTTTGTCACGTCACAGGTTGCCAGTGGGGCGGCAGAACTTTTGGTGTACGGAACTGCGGTCAATATTCAAAAGAGATAATTCTAAACTCGGGGGTTTTGCCCTATGAATCCCATCATTCTATTTGATGGCGAATGCCATTTTTGTGACCGGAGCGTTCAGTTCATTATAAAAAGAGATAAGAAAGCTGTTTATAAATTTGCGTCTATACAGAGTGATGTCGGCCAAAGGATTTTAGACAAATGGGATGCCCCTTCGGACGTCGACAGTCTGGTTTATGTTTCAGACTGTAACTATTACGTTAAATCGTCAGCAGCGCTAAGGATTTGTAAACATTTAAAAGGGTTATGGAAATTATGCTTTCTCTTGTTGGTGGTGCCAAAACCGTTACGTGATCCATTGTATACAGTCATCGCAAAGAATAGGTACAAATGGTTCGGGAAAAAAGACAATTGTTCGCTGCCATCTCCTGAAATGAGGGATCGATTTTTATGAAGAAAGTGATTTTGGCAGGAGGAACCGGATTCATCGGCAACTATTTTAAAGAACAATTTATGGAACGAGGGTATGACGTACATATCATATCACGGCATCCTAGTTATATTTCCTGGAATGATGAGTCAGCAATCATAGACGTATTGGAAGGCGCGGAGCTTTTAGTCAATCTTGCTGGTAAATCTGTCAATTGCCGATACAACGAAAAAAATAAGAATGACATTATGAATTCCAGACTAGAAACAACCAGCATACTTGGCGAAGCTATCTTATCTTGTGACAACCCGCCTAACGTTTGGATGAATTCGAGTACAGCAACCATTTACCGACATGCGGAGGATCGTCCGATGACAGAGGAAAATGGCGAGATTGGTACGGGATTCTCGGTTGATGTCGCTGTCAATTGGGAGAAAACCTTCTTTAGCTTTGACTTGCCTGAAACAAGACAAATGGCTTTGCGCACGGCGATTGTGTTAGGTGAAAATGGCGGCGTTATGACTCCCTATCGGAACTTAGTTAAATTTGGGCTTGGCGGTGCACAGGGGACGGGCAATCAAACATTCAGCTGGATACATATAGAAGATTTATTTCAGATTGTTCTTTTTCTCAAGGACAGAAGTGACTGCAGTGGTGTGTTTAATTGTTCTGCCCCCAACCCAGTCAGTAATCAAGAGCTGATGAGGGAACTGCGAACGGTGATGACTATACCGCTGGGACTGCCCTCCCCTAAATGGCTGCTTGAAATGGGTGCTGTCTTTATCAGGACTGAAACGGAATTGATACTGAAAAGCCGTTGGATTGTTCCGGAAAAATTGTTGAATAAAGGTTACACATTTACGTTTGAAACACTTCACCAGTCGTTGCAAGATATCCTGCAAGAATGATTCATTACCAAAAAATCGCGATAAACAAACTTATAAAGTGAAAGGCAGTGTTAGATAATATGTAAAAATAATGGCTTAATACAGTTTGGGTGCTTGTAGCGGCTATGTCTATACTGATCGGCTGATTATTGAAAGGTTCATCAATTTAACACCTGTTTGGAGAGGATGTTCATGGAACGTTTGGCTGTTTTTTGTGGATCCAGCGAAGGAGCTTCAGATAAATATAAACAAGGAGCTGTTCAGCTTGGAAAAGCATTGGCGAAAAAAGGGATAACGCTTGTGTACGGCGGTTCAAGTGTCGGATTGATGGGAGCGGTGGCTAATGCGTCCCTGGAAAACGGTGGACAAGCCATTGGCGTAATTCCCGAGATGTTAAAGGACCGAGAATTGGCGCATCCCGATTTAACGGAATTATATATTGTCCAGTCCATGCAGGAGCGAAAAGCAAAAATGACCGAATTAGCGGATGGTTTTATCGCTCTGCCGGGAGGGCCGGGGACATTGGAGGAATTTATGGAAATCTTCACATCAGCTCAGCTGGGGATCCATGACAAACCTTTTGGACTCCTGAACACGAACCATTATTATGACCCTCTCATATCCCTTTTTAATCATATGGCCGATCAGCAATTTCTGGGTGAAACATATCGTTCGCTTGCTCTTGTAGACGCATCGCCCGAATCTCTGATTATAAAATTAAGTGCTGCCAACTGTTAAAACGTTTGATAACAATGGTGAACGAACGTTTGCATTGGAGCAGCGGCTTAAGCCGTTTACCTTTTAATTAATTAATTATCTTTGTACGCTTATTTCACAATCATGACAGGGCAATCCACGCGCTTAGCTACCTTGTGACTGACACTCCCCAATACCATTTCCTGCAGTGTATTTAATCCACGGCTTCCTATGGTAACAACATCGTATTGATGGTCATTGGCATAGTTGACGATGGTGGGTCCTGGTTCGCCATGGAGAAAGACCACGTCATACGTGATATTGGCATGCTTTGCTTTTTGTTCAATCATTGCCAGTTTTTCTTTACGCTTTTGCGATGTGTCTTTTCCCCAGTTATCAATGACTTGTTCTTTGGAGTCCTTCTCGTCAATGACGTAAATGATATCAACTTGAGCATGTTGGTTGTAGCTTGCCAGTTCCATGGCTTTTTCCCCTGCGCGAATAGCGTGTTCTGAGCCGTCCGCTGCTAAAAGAATCTTCTTAAACATTAGATATTCCCTCCAGCCTCAACTTTAAAACGATGGGTTATGACAGTTTAATTATTTTTACATTTTAACTATTATAGCATGACGTATGACCATGAAGCATTATGTACAAGGAACCAAACGAAAAATAAAGGAAAATGATAATGATCACGTTTTCAAAGGCTTCACAAATACCTTAAAACAAGATATAATACGTTTTGTTCACAACGGTCCCGACTTTCATGAGAGTTGAAAGTCATCATATACTAAATTAGAAAGAGGTGCTTCATGAACAGTAACACCATTCAATCGTCGTGGTTCGGCAACATCAAAGGTGATGTTCTGGCTGGAATGGTCGTAGCAATGGCGTTGATACCTGAGGCGATTGCTTTTTCAATTATTGCCGGTGTTGATCCGATGGTCGGACTGTATGCATCATTTTGTATTGCTGTTGTTACGGCTTTTGTCGGTGGACGGCCGGGTATGATTTCTGCAGCAACAGGTGCAACAGCATTATTAATGGTTACATTGGTCGCCGAGCATGGATTGCAATACTTACTGGCAGCTACGATTTTAACCGGGGTATTGCAAATTTTAATGGGCGTTCTCAAGCTTGGACGTTTAATGAAATTTGTCCCGCGCTCGGTTATGGTCGGTTTTGTAAACGCCCTGGCTATTTTGATTTTTACCGCACAGCTCACCCATTTCAAAGGGGAGTCCTGGTCGATGTATGCCATGGTTGGCGGCGCGTTAGCTATTATTTATATTCTTCCCCGCTTTACAAAAGCCGTCCCATCACCACTGGTAGCAATCATTGCTGTTACCGTTATCGCAATTATGACAGGCAGCGAGGTCCGTACAGTAGGCGATATGGGAGAATTAACACAGGCGTTGCCATTTTTCCTTATACCGGACATTCCTTTAAATTTCGAAACGCTGCAAATTGTTTTTCCATATTCTTTGTCCATTGCGATTGTAGGACTTGTGGAATCATTACTGACAGCGTCCATTGTCGATGATATGACCGATTCGACCAGTGATAAAAACAAGGAAGCCAAAGGTCAAGGAATGGCGAATATGGTATCGGGGTTCTTTGGCGGCATGGCAGGTTGTGCGATGATTGGTCAGTCGGTTATTAACGTGAAGTCAGGTGGAAGAGGCCGACTGTCTGCATTAACAGCAGGTGTGTTCCTGATGGTATTAATCATGCTGTTAAACGACTTTTTAGTAAAAATTCCGATGGCTGCACTGGTCGGTGTCATGATTATGGTGTCCATTGGTACATTTGAGTGGTCATCGCTAAGGACGATTCATAAAGCACCGCTCAGTGATACAGTAGTTATGATAGCTACCGTCGTCACCGTTTTGCTGACACATGATCTGTCAAAAGGCGTTTTGGTCGGAATTATTTTAAGTGCGATTTTCTTCGCAGCTAAAATTTCCAAAGTAAACGTTACTGAATTGGCGTCCGATGCAGCTGCTAAAAAAGTCTATCGCGTATCAGGACAATTGTTTTTTGCTTCAGTAACGGAATTTGTAGAAAGCTTTGATTTTAACGAGTTTGTTGAAGACGTTAAATTAGACTTAACACACGCGCATCTTTGGGATGATTCAGCCGTTGGTGCGATTGATAAAGTCGTGATGAAATATGAACAAAACGGTGTGAAAGTCCAATTAAGCGGGTTGAATGAGGAAAGTAATAAACTGCTGGAAAAACTGACAACTCGTCCAAAAACCGAGAACCTGAAAGATGTCATCAATGAATAATAACTTAAAAAAAAGCATCCATGCTCGATTGAAGCATCTGGATGCTTTTTTATTTTTTGTCAAAACGTTGCACATTTCCCGGGAAATAATGTGGAAATGCGTCGACGTATTTAGCAAAGGTGAAGCTGTCTCATGGTATCGGCCTAAAGTATTCACTATCCCCGTCTCAGTTTTTTTAACAGTTTTTTTCGGTAGGATGGGTAAACTGGATTATGGTGCAGTTTTCGATTTTGAATGAAATCATCAACCTGTTTGTTTTTTCTGGTAAGACTGGTATCTTCTTCACCAGTGGCATAGGTCATCAAATCCCCGGTTGTTGTGCGTTCGCCTGAATGTTGTTCGTTATCCGGAACGAATCCTGCATTTTTAAGCATTTTGTATGCTTGATTAAGTTCTGGTGATAGACCTGGGAGCTCATCCCGCAAATCGAGTTTTTGCCCCTTCCCCGGCAAATTGTCAAAGTCACCATTCTCAATGGATTCTCTAATTTTGTCTTCTACAATCAAGTACATAGTCAACCTCCCCCCTCAATTGAATTGACGGCAATTCAGTACACGGCTAAACAACCAAAAATGTCCTTTAAATTAACCCGTCTCGCATATGATAAAATCCTTCTACGCTTACGTTCGTTTTCTCGGGAAAATTCACGCTAATTTCTTCCAAATAGTACACGTTTATAACCTTATTGTACCACAGAATGAAATGGTGTTGAGGAAGTGTATTGTGATTGATTGGCTTTGAAAGATCGTTGAGACCTACGAATTATTGTTTATTTGTGATATCTGTTTTTCAGCCATATATTCATTGGCGGCCTCCAGTTCTTTATGTTCATCCACTGAATCGCCAGCAGGATTGTCCTCTTCGTTAAAAGGATGATTAGCATCCAGTCCATCGCTAACGCTTAATTCGCCGTCCATATTGGCCTGTGTTGGTTTATTAAATGTCTTTTTACGTTGTTTTTTCATTTTATTCACCTCACCACTTAACTTGTGTAGCATTGAGATTTTTATAACTTCTGTTTAACCATTGTATTACGATGCACATCGTAATACAATAATGGAAGAGGTGATAGGAAAATGGACCGTGAAATTATGAAGGGTAGCATTGATATTTTGTTGCTTAATTTGCTGAATGGAAAAGATATGTATGGTTATGAAATGGTAAAAGTGTTAAAAGAAAAAAGTGAACAACTGTATAACATGGGAGAAGGAACGCTTTATCCGGCACTGAAACGGATGGAGAAAAAACAGTGGCTTTATTCCTATTGGTATGATACAGATCACGGACGACGGAAGTATTACCGGATAACAGATGATGGGAAAGCAGAGTTAGAAAAGAAGTTGAATGAATGGAACAGTGTTCACAATCTCATTACGAAGACATCGGGGGACCTATCATGAACCGGCTGAAAAAGCATGTTCAAAAAATGCTGGAACAAACACAGAGTGCCAATGGTGAAAGGGAAGAATTGTGGGAGGAGCTTCTCAACCACCTGGAGGAAGCGAAACAGCATTATATGGATGAAGGTTTGACAGAAAAACAGGCCGAAAAGCGGGCAATTGCGGAGTTTGGAAATTCTAATAGCGCAGGTCATCAGCTGCAGGAGGCAATGTATCCATACCAGCGCGGGCTTTTGTATGTGATGGGGATAGGGACGATTTTGTTTGGTGTACTTTATTTTGTGAATGCGGCGTTTTTGCAGCATGATCCCATTCCCGTTTGGCTTGCGATTCAGTTTTTCACCGGAAGTCTTATTACATTGGCTGCTATTAATATTTCGTTTGCAGGACGGTATTTTTATCTGCTGCATTTAGCGTTGTTTGCTAACGTTATCTGGAATGGCATTAATCTTCTAACCATACAAGGATCCCAGTGGCAGATCATCATATTCGGTATTTATGCACTGCTTCTGGTCGGAATGGGGATCGTTGCCATCATTCGTAATTCGTATTTTTCAAGCAACCTGATAGATAACAAACAGCAAAAGCACGGACTTGTGTTGACCAGCTATATAGTGAATTTGTTGTTTGGTATTGCTGTCGTTTGTGTGAGTTTGTTCTTTCTTTGGGCGTATTTTTTCGCTATGGGGAGAAGCCTGTTTGCCCTTTTGACTGTTACTCCGATTCTGATATGGATTATCATTTATAAATTTCAAATGGGTTACATTGCAAGGAAACCGTTAATTTCTATGATGACGGGATTTGGTTTTTCAGTGTTGTCTATCGCTGTTCCTTTGTCCGTTCTGATTCTTATCCCTGGAAGGTGGCTGTAAGATATGTCGCTAAAAATGAAAAATATCAGTTTTATCATCGGTATGCTTCTTTTATTCTTTGTCCTGTGGGGAACCGGTTCATTGGCTGAAGCACCTGAAGGGTTTACGGGCTTTGGGCAGGAAACCGATATTTCTCCGGATGACAGTGAACTTGTTTTTTCGTACTTTCATGGTGATGATAGCGCATTATATACTGTTCCTGTCGACGGTGGTAAGGCTGAGCTTGTTAAAAAACCAGCGGAAGGGAAGTCGTATAGCAATCCGACATTCTCTCCGGACGGTGACCAAATTGCCTTTATTGAAAAATGGAAAACTGACGAGCGCCGGTACTATCAATTGCGCATTTTTAACCGTAAAAGGCAAACGATAGAGCAGCGGATCAATGCAGACGGCTATGTAACGGAAGCAGCGTTTTCCCCGAATGGGCAGTCTTTGTACTTTTTGAAAGCGGATGTGTTCAAGAGTTATTCGTCGATTACCGGCGCACGACCGCATGAATTTGATATTTTCCGGATGGATTTGACATCCGGTGAGACGGAGCAGCTTACAGACAAAAAGGCATACACCATGTCATCACTTGAGGTGACATCTGATGGAAAACAGCTTATGTATCGAACGAGTCAGAAATCGGCTGATCAACTTGTCGTACGCTCCATCGACAGCAATCATGGAAAAACGATTGTCCCTGAGGGTGATTTTGCTTCCGATTCTCGTATTATTTCATCACCAGCACTGTCGCCTGACGGGAAGCAAATGGCTTTCACCAGTGTCGCCACGAAAGACGAAAATGGTACGTTCATCTATGAAGCCTTTAAAATGGATATGGAAACAAAACAGGCCAAGCAGATGACCTCATTTTATGAACACGTGACAAATCCTGTATTTTTTCATAATCAGGATAAGCTGATTGTCACCGTTGACAATAATTTCGCTGGGGGAGAACCAGACAACAGTTATTGGCAAGTCAGCATGGATAGCGAAGAACGCCATCGCGTGTCGATTGAAATGCCCAAGGAAAAGGGACAATAAAATGTCCCTGCTGATTATTGAAAAAACGTTTCTCCCAGTTCAAATAGCTGTCTTTTAAACGATTTTTGTGTACAATAGTAGTCATAAGATATGAACAATGAGTCACTAGACAGCGTTGAGGAGGAAGCGGTTTTGAAAGTGGTTGGCATATCCGGATCGATTATTGGATCAAAAACACGTATTGCTGTTAAACATATTTTAAGTACCATTGACCGGCGCAATGAAGAAATAGAGACGGAATTTATTGATTTAAGTGCGTATCAGCTTGTATTCAGCGATGGCCGGGATTATCGGGATTATACAGGTGATACCAAAGAGGTATTGCAGAAAGTGATGGAAGCGGATGCGTGCATTATTGGAACGCCGATATTTCAAGCATCGATCCCAGGAACGTTGAAAAATTTATTCGATTTACTTCCGGGCGATGCTTTTCAAGGTAAAGTTGCAGGTATTGTTGCAACGGCGGGATCCGGCAGACATTATCTGGTACCAGAACATCAGTTGAAGCCGATTTTATCCTACATGAAGGCCGTTATTATTCCAAAGTATGTATTTGTGGAAGAAAAGCATTATTACCAAAAAGAAATTGTCGACGAAGATGCATGTAACAGACTTAACAGGCTTGCCGATGAAATGGTTTATGGAATCAATGTGCTTTGCGAGATCACCAGGTCAAAAGGATCGGCATTCCCATTTTAGTTTAAAATAAATTAATTCCGTAAATGGTAGAATGTTTGATAAATCAACACGATTGAATGAAAGGTTTGCTGTAAGATGACGATTCCGGTCCTTTATGAAGATAACCATTTGCTTATCGTTGAAAAACCGATCAATATTCCTGTACAGGAAGACAGCACCGGTGATAAAGACGTATTGACGATGCTAAAGGAAGATATCAAAGTCCGTTACCAAAAACCGGGTAATGTCTACTTGGCACTTGTTCACCGTTTGGACCGTCCGGTTGGTGGTGTGATGGTTTTTGCCAAAACCTCTAAGGCCGCGTCACGTCTGTCCGATGCCTTGCGAAGAGGTGCCTTTGATAAACACTATTTGGTTGTTGTCAGAGGCAGTCCTTCAAAAGATCAGGCATTGCTGGAGGATTATTTATGGAAAGATAAGCGGGAAAACAAAGTGCATAAGGTTTCACCAAAACAAAAACAGGCGAAAAAAGCAGTGTTGGCTTATGAAGTTATCGGAAAAACGAATGGCTTTTCGCTGCTTTCCGTTAAACTTCATACTGGAAGGCCGCATCAGATTCGCGTTCAGCTTGCATCTATCGGCTGCCCTATATATGGCGATCAAAAATACGGGCAGGATGTGAACCGCCCCGGACAGCAGATTGCTTTATGGTCTCATACATTGTCCGTGGAGCATCCGACGACAAAGGATATGACCTCAGCTAATTCGTTGCCGCCTGGGGTACATCCGTGGAACTTATGGAACGATTATTCCCAATAAAGGAGATGGTATCGTGGCAGAAACGCTTCATTCATTCACGATTTCAACGTATGAAAAACAGGCTTTCGTCAATCTAGACCGCTATGTGGACGACGTTCTTGGTGAAACCGGTGTACGTGATGGCATCATGGTCGTCTATTGTCCGCATACAACCGGGGCCATCACCATCAATGAAAACGCTGACCCGGATGTTAAAACGGACTTGAAACATGGGCTTGACGAAACGTTTCCGAATAAACCGGCTTACATTCACATGGAAGGCAACTCGGATGGTCATATGAAGTCATCGGTTATCGGAGCAAGTGAAACGTTAATAATAGCAGAAGGCCGTCCTGTACTTGGCACGTGGCAGAGTGTTTATTTTTGCGAATTTGACGGACCACGAACGAGAACCGTTCATGTTAAAGTTGTAAAAGGATAAGGAAAGCAAGACAATCTAAATGAAGTCACTGCTGTTTCGTTGATAAATGAAAAGGAATATCGACACTGCGGTGTCTGCAGAACAGAAAAGAATGGAGTGATTAACATGACTGAATTAAACGAGCTTCAGTCGAATCAGGAATTAACACAGGCGTGGGAGCATTCTGTGGAAGAACCGGTATTGGTGTTCAAACACAGTACAACGTGCCCGATCAGCGCCACTGCGTTTGAACAGTATCAAACGTTTCTTGAGTCAGCGGGAAACGATCTGAATAGCTATGTGATTAAGGTGATTGAAAACCGGGATATATCCAATCAACTAGCGGAGGATACCGGCGTGAAACATGAGTCGCCACAGGTTTTTCTGATCCGGAACAAGGGAGTGCTATGGCACACTTCGCATTCGAATATAACCGCTGACGCGATTGCCGGTGCCATGCAACGGGCAAGGTAACCGTGCGATATTCTTACCAGTCTTAACCATTGGTATACGCAAGCATCACTTCCCTGTTCAAGTATAAATGCGTCCCATTTCGACACACTATGACTGATTGAATAAGAAAGGGTGTGTCATGGTTATGATTTATTTAAAAACACTTGGGATAAAAGCAATTGCAATTGGCATCACCGTTTTATCATTATTTGGGATATTTTATTATGCTAATCTGATGAACTTATTTTGGATCAGTATACTGCTAACGGGGGTTACGTTTCTTGTTGGCGATTTATTGATACTCCGGCGTTTTGGCAATGTTACAGCATCAATCGTTGATTTTCCGCTGGCATTTTTTGTTCTTTGGTTATTGGGGTCACTGCTTATTGAAGCCAGTATTCCATTGGTGAGCATTTCGTTGATAGCGGCTTTTTTCATTGCATGTTGTGAACCATTTATCCATACGTATATAGAAGAAAAAACGGAAGAAGACAACGAAGGTGGAGCGAAACCATCACCGGACACTGGTCGGATGCAGACAGAATTTGCTGAGGAGTTTGAATTCGATAAAAATGAAAACCGACACGACCATTTGTGAATAGCTTGGCCTTTGTGATCATCGTGACCTTTGTTATCTGAATAAAAAATAATTATTATTTTCATTCTTGGCAAGAGTCATGTATGATAGGAAGAAAGAGCCTTATGGATGCAAAGGGAGAGGAAAAATAGTGGAAATTTTTGATGGGGGTTCCGGTAGCGGCCGAAAAAAAACATTTAATAAAAAGTGGAATTGGATTGGTTATCTGGTACTTGCTCTTATCCTGGCTTTGATTGTCATTTTTTTCAGTATCGGACTTATAACTGATTATATTTGGATGGATACGCTCAACTATGCGAGTGTGTTCACGACCGTTTTGACAAGCAAAATTCTTTTAGGTGTTTCAGGATTTGTGTTGTTTGCAGTAGGCACATTCATAACGTTGTATTGGATTCGGCGATCGTACATAAAACATTTTGATTCAAGTCAGTTGCCGCCGATCCTGCTGAGATGGAAGCCCGTTATGCTGATCATGTTAGCCATTTCTGCATTGGTAGGCTTATTCGGAAGCAGTGTTATACAGGGCATTGGCTGGGAACGAATGTTGAAATTTATCAACCATGTTACATTCGGAAAGACAGATCCTTACTTTAACATGGATATATCGTTTTATGTTTATGTCCTTCCGTTTTTAAATTTCGTCGTGTTCGTTCTGCTTGGATTAGCTATCTTTTTCCTGTTGGTGCAAATTGGTGCTTATTCGGTTTTTCATATGTATCGAGTGAGTCGTTCCGCGCAACTGCATCTGGGAGTGACTCTTGGTTTCATTGGGTTATTTTTAGCCGGCTATCATGTTTTACAGCCATTCGGAACATTGTCAACGAACCAGGTGAACTTGTTCCAGGAAAGCGTTGTGACCGGTTTGAGTTACACCGATGACGTCATTAATATCCCCAAGTCTTATGTGTTGGCGGCAGTGGCGATTATAATGGCTGTTTGGATGATCGTTGCTCTGATCCGGGGGCGATTACGATCTGTTATGATCCCCATTATTGCCTACATAGGGCTTGCCGTTATTGGACAGGGCGCATCGGTTGTTGTGCAGAATTTCATTGTTTCACCAAATGAGTTTTCAAAAGAAAAACCTTATTTGGAGGATAATTTATCCTATACTAAAGCCGCATATGACTTGGATAGCATTGCAGAAGAGCAGCATCCCGGCAACCATTCTCTGAGTAAGGAAATGGTTGAACGTAACAGCGGCACCATTGATAATGTGCGGATGAATGACTCACGGCCATTGTTGGACGTTTACAATCAATTGCAAACGTTCCGAACTTACTATGAGTTCAATGATGTCGATATTGACCGTTACCAGGTTGATGGTAATTATGAGCAAGTATTTCTGGGTGCAAGAGAGTTGAATACAAAAGATCTTCCAAGCCAGGCAAAGACTTGGGTCAACCAGAATTTGCGGTATACGCATGGTTACGGGATGGCGATGAGCCATGTTAATCAAGTGACGGCACAAGGGCAGCCGAAATATATGTTGAAAAACTTGCCCCCTGAAGGCGATTTGGATGTCAGTCGACCACAACTTTACTTCGGTGAAGAACCGTATAAGAATGTTATTGTCAATAGTGAGGTGGAGGAGTTTGACTACCCATCAGGCGATGAGAACGTAGATACCAAGTTTAAAGCGGACACTGGTATCCCACTAAGTGGAATCAATCGACTTCTCTTTGCCTTGAATGAGGGAACATTCCGTATGTTAATTTCGGATCAAGTAACAAGTGACAGTCAGCTTTTGGCCACCAGAAATATTATGGATCGTGTGAATCGTATTGCACCGTTCTTCACATATGATAAGGATCCATACCTAGTGGTTCGTGATGATGGAACTGTCGTCTGGATGCTTGATGCTTATTTGAGTGCAGAAAACTACCCATATTCGGAATCATTTCAAGGACAGACCAACTACATCCGGAATTCGGTGAAAGTGTCCGTGGATGCTTATACAGGTGAAGTGAATTTTTACATGGCCAATCCTGATGATCCATTGATGCAAACATTCAAAAATATATTCCCGGATTTGTTTACTGAAGACATTCCTGACGACATTAAAGCCCATTTTCGATATCCTGAGAAGCTGTTCACTGTCCAGGCTTCTATGTATGGGACGTACCATATGTCCGATTTGGAAGTATTCTATAACCGGGAAGACTTTTGGCAGTTCCCAACGGAAAAATATTTCAACGAAGATACGGAGATGGAACCATATTATACGACTTTGAAATTGCCGGATCAGGAAGAGGAAGAATTTATCCTGATGATCCCGTATACACCAAAAAACAGACAAAACATGATCGCTTGGATGGGCGTACGCAATGATGGCGAGAATTATGGGGATATGTTCGTCTACCGGTTCCCGAAACAACGGAACATATACGGTCCTCAGCAAATTGAGAACCGCATTAATCAGGATAGTGAAATTTCACAGGAATTGAACTTATGGTCCCAGGGCGGATCAGAAGTGATACGGGGAAATCTGCTTGCTATACCGATTGAAGACACGGTTCTGTATGTGGAGCCAATCTACATCGAATCAAATAATGAAACATCGCTGCCGGAAGTAAAACGGGTTGTCGTTGCTTATGAAGACCAGATTGTTATGGATGCCAACTTCGATCAGGCGCTTGAGAAGATATTGAAGAAGGTGGATCCTGGCATGGAAGATGATGAAGATCAGGAAGACGACAAACCGGATGATACGCCGGACTCATCGAAGCCGATTCTCGATGCTGAAGAACAGTTGAAGGAATTCTCTGATAAGTTTAAGGCTTATAAACAAGCATTATCAGAAGGCAACTGGCAGGAAGCTGCTGAAATTATGGATGAACTGGAAGGTATGCTGGAGAAAAAACAAACGCCGGATCAACCGGAACCTTCCGATAACCAGCAGTCATCCGGAAACAATAACAACCCTAACAATAGCGATGCAACCAACGAAACAGAATAATAGCACTAAGAAACGGGATGGGCTGTGGCTCATCCCGTTTTTACACAGGAATTAGTTGATCATTCCAAAAAAAACAAACAAAGAGACAATGATTGGCTGTCCTTTTTGTTATAATGAAAGAAACGGGTGCGGGGGAGATGGGCATGTGAACGGTGATAATCTGGCATGCAATCAGTCATCACAGAAACTTTGTGTCTCAATGGTACCGATCTTCAATCACTTGGACCATCAAGAACAGGCTGAGTTAACCCGGACAAGTAGAATCAAGACATATGCTGAAAGTGAAATGATATTTCAAGCTGGTAAACCGTCCGGCTATTTAGTCACCCTTGTCTGTCACGACTCGCATTTTGTTTATGATTGGAGCGAAACATCAACATGAATAACTATGAGCAAACAGTGTATCATGAGTTGATAAGATGGCGACGAAACGTGTTGAAGCGGTCAGGACTTTTCAAGCAACTATCCAAAAAGACGCAGACAAAAGTCAATGATATGATCCCTGAGAAAGTTCACAGTATGATAACTGCAAGCATAAAAAGCATGGTGAAAGCAACGTTAACCGGCTCGGAAATGACAACAAACAAAAAAGCAGCAGCTGCCTCAAGTCTGTTCGATAAAGATACGTGGCTTAAGGAAAAGTGCGCTTCGTACCGGAAAACAGCTGTTGCAGAAGGAGCAGGAACTGGTGCGGGTGGCTTTTTCCTGGGCATTGCAGATTTTCCGCTGCTTTTGTCTATTAAAATGAAATTCTTATTTGAAGCAGCGGCGATATACGGATTTGATACGCGACAATACGAGGAGCGTCTATTCCTTCTCCACATCTTCCAGCTTGCCTTTTCCAGTGATAAACATCGGAGAGAAGTTTTCCATACTATGGAAAACTGGGAATTTGAAAAGAAAAATCTTGCCGACATGGATTGGCGGATGTTCCAGCAGGAGTATCGGGATTATATGGACGTCATTAAACTACTGCAGCTGATCCCCGGCTTCGGCGCGCTCGCAGGCGCTTACGCCAATCATAACTTAATGGATACGCTGGGAGAAACAGCGATGAATGCGTATCGAATGCGTCTATTAGTTTTCCCGTCGCAAGATTACGATTATTGAGAGAGCAACGCGGGTTTTGAATTATTGAGCCGTTAAGCGTAAGTGGATATTATGAAACGGGGTATTTTCATAGCTTTTTATTAAACCTTTGGCGTCTATATCTTTTTTGGATACTATTTTTTGCGGCAGGGCAATATCGACCGGTTGGTGAAAGGGAAATGGTTCGAGCGCAACAGTCTGTTGATCGAGCCAATGAGCTTTTATTTTGCTATGACTAATCCCGTCCAGTTTTGCAGAAAGTGGTATTCCATCTTTGAAAAAAGGGTGCTCCTGTTCTTTACTGACACCGGGTTCATTTAAACAGGCATATAATGATAAGCTGTCGGCGAGTTGCAGGAATGCGTAATGATTATGGAACCATGTGCTGTTCCAGTCTTTTAGCATTGTCATAAGCCGCTGCTGCCGTTGTTCCTCCTGTTGAACAAACTCCCGTGCCGCTTCTCCCTGTTCCTGCTCCATAAAGCCTTTATAATGCTCACTGCACAATATGGCTGCATACGTATCGTCGCGTTCCACCTCGTCAATACCCTGTTTATAAAGGATGGTCTTGGGGATAGGCGGAAAATCAATAAAAGTGTAAGGGGCCTGTTTTTGGTCATTCCAAAACGGCTGTTGATCAAATGATTTCCAACCAACGTCGTGCTGGCGGATGGCATGTTCCACAGATGGACGCCAGTGCAGTCCAGGAAATAAATCATTTTTCCATTGGATCATCATGTCACCGGAGGCCTGGGCATGGTTATCCTGTTCGATCATTACAAAGTCATTCGGCCGTTCTCTGACGATCATCAGCACTCTCCCCTTTCATTCATGTCCGTATTCCATTTGATACCATATATGTCATTCCGAACTAAAATACATCCTCTTCCTTCATTAATTCGTAACTCACGTCATTTGAATTAGAATGAGTGTAATACATTTTCGAAAAGAGCGTCAACTAATACTGCTTGGACGAGCTTTTTTGTGTTATTATAGGAGGACAAGCGAATAATAAAGGAGGCGGATCACTTGGAAAATTGTCCGATCGATCATTCGCATGATGATGTCGTTACTAAGCTGAATAACCAAAAGGATTTTTTGCCGGTGGAAATCAGTGCAAATATGGATCGGTTTTTGGAACATACGCTGACACAAGAAACATTGAACACACTTTTCCACCTTTTGAAAAAGTATGATCTTGCTTCATATGAGGAGCGGCAGGATCGGAACAAACAACTTCTGTCCATTATGAGCTGATGGCGATCAATAACGGAGGGTGATCATCGCTTTAAATAATGGCAGCCCTTGCAAGAATGGGGAAATTGACTATTGCCACACGCTTTTTTTCGTGTTTAAATAAACCAAATATTATTTATTAGTTGATGGGGTGATGATGTGCAGGATAGTGTAGCAGTTGGACTATTGGGCGTCGGTGTTGTTGGCTCCGGTGTCGTTAATCTTATTGAAAAGCATCAGGAGAAATTGTCGCATCAGCTCGGATGCGGTGTCCGGGTGAAGAGTGCTCTCGTTCGTAATCCGGATAAAGTGAGGGATATCGGTGCTGATATGAATGGCATTACGCTGACAGCGGATGCAGATGCCATTCTCGATGACCCGGAAATTGACGTTGTTGTCGAAGTAATGGGAGGTATAGAAGAAGCGCGTGAATCTATTCTGAAAGCATTTGCTTCCAAAAAGCATGTTGTGACAGCCAATAAGGATCTTGTTGCACTTCATGGCGGGGAACTGCATGAGGCCGCTGAAGAGAACAATTGTGACTTATACTATGAAGCAAGTGTTGCCGGTGGAATTCCTATTCTTCGCGGAATAACGGATGGGTTTGCCTCTGATCATATTGAGCAATTATTAGGCATTGTCAATGGCACGACCAATTACATAATGACGAAAATGAGTCAGGAAGGTCTCAGCTATGACGATGCATTGAAGCAAGCGCAAGATCGTGGTTTTGCCGAAGCGGATCCTGCATCGGACGTTGAAGGCTTGGATGCCGCAAGAAAAATGGCCATTCTTGGACGACTCGCTTTTTCCACCTATGTGAACCTTGAGGATGTGGAAATGACAGGGATTGAAGAGGTGGAAGCAGCAGACTTGCAATATGGTGACAGTTTAGGATTCACTATGAAATTGATAGGTTTCGCCGATTTTGATGGTGAACGGGTGGAAGTAAACGTTCAGCCGGCGCTCATTTCCAAAGAACATCCGTTGGCCGATGTCAAAAACGAATACAATGCCGTTTATGTGTACGGAGAGGCCGTTGGAGAAGCTATGTTTTATGGAGCCGGTGCGGGAAGCATGCCGACTGCAGCAGCTGTTATGTCCGATGTGGTTGCAGTCATCAAGAATATGCATCGGGGTGTTACCGGTGGTCAATTCGTGGAGCCGCGATTTGAAAAACGGTTGAAAACGGCTGAACAGCGTTTTGGCGAATACTATGTCCGGTTCCATGCAACGGATGAAGCTGGTGTGTTTTCACGCATTTCTGCCCTCTTTAATGAAGGCAACATCAGTTTCAAACAAATTCTTCAAAACCCGTCGGAAGAAAGCGGAATAGCAGAGGTTGTCGTTATAACACACAACACATCGCTTCAGAATATGTACGACGCCTTGGAAAGACTTGAAACACTGGACCAGGTAGAGGCGATTAAAAGCTTTTACAAAGTAGAAGGAGATGCTGAAGCATGACATGGCAAGGCTTAATCAAACATTACAGAGAACATTTGCCGGTAACGGATAAGACGCCTGAGCTGTCTCTTCTTGAAGGCAATACACCGCTTATCTATTTTCCTACCCTTTCCGAAGAGTGGGGTATTGAGTGGTACGGTAAAGTAGAAGGCATAAACCCAACCGGTTCATTTAAAGACAGAGGCATGGCTTTGGCCGTTGCCAAAGCAAAGGAGGAAGGGAGCGATGCTGTAATCTGTGCCTCTACGGGGAATACATCAGCCTCCGCAGCAGCATATGCGGCCAGAGCTGGTCTGCAAGCAATTATTGTTATTCCAAAAGGGAAAATCGCACTCGGCAAACTAGCTCAGGCCATGATGTACGGTGCCTCGATTGTGGAGATCGATGGCAATTTTGATGATGCGCTGAAAATTGTTCGTAAAATAACTGAAACAGATCCAGTAACACTGGTTAATTCAGTGAATACGTATCGACGGGAAGGTCAAAAGACAGCAGCTTTTGAAGTCTGTGATCAACTTGGGACTGCACCGGATTTCCTGTCTATTCCGGTTGGTAACGCCGGGAATATCACGGCTTATTGGGAAGGGTTTAAAGAATACAATCAAATGGAGAATACCGGTTTGCCTCGACTATTAGGATTTGAGGCGGAAGGTGCCGCAGCGATCGTGAATAAACACATCGTTACTGAACCGGAGACCATTGCTACCGCTATACGAATCGGCAACCCGGCAAGCTGGGAAATTGCATTGCAGGCCAGAGAAGAGTCTAATGGAACAATTGATTCCGTTACGGATGAAGAAATCGGGGATGCTTATAAACGTCTAGCCCAAAAGGAAGGCGTATTTGCTGAGCCTGCTTCCTGCGCCTCTATTGCCGGGGTTATCAAACAATTTGAAAATGGCACAATACCACAACAGTCCAAGGTTGTATCTGTTCTGACGGGGAATGGCTTGAAAGATCCGCAGACAGCGATTGATCAGCTGGATACAACGACAGTAACCCTGCCGAATGATGAAGCCAAGGTGACCGACTATATCCGGAAGCTGGTGAATGTATGAAGTCTTTCCGGATAAGCGTTCCGGCCAGCTCAGCAAATATAGGTCCGGGGTTTGATTCTCTTGGGGTTGCACTTAATCTCTATTTGACAGTAGACGTATGGGATACCGGCAAATGGGAGATTGAGCAACGATCCGAGCATCTTTCCGCTGATGAAAAGGTGGAGGATAATTATATTCTTCAAATTGCTCGTCAAACAGCGGCACGCTATCATCGAAAACTTCCGGCATGTAAATTGGTCATAAATAGCGATATTCCATTGGCCCGTGGGCTCGGCAGCAGCGCATCAGCCATCATTGCCGGCATTGAACTGGCTGATCAGTTGTGCGAATTGTCACTGTCGCCGGATGAAAAACTTGCTTTCGGCAACGACATCGAAGGTCACCCGGATAATATTGCACCGGCGCTTTTCGGCGGTTTGGCCGCTACAACGGTGGTTGATGGCACTGTTCAGTGGGTACGCATCTCTGATATAGCTGCAGATGTGATCGTGTATATTCCCGCCGACGATTTAAAAACGGAAGCAGCGCGACAGGTCTTGCCGAAGACATTTCCGAGAGCGGATGCCACGAAAGCTAGTTCTGTGAGCAATGTGTTGATTGCAGCACTCTTGTCCGGCGATTTAGCGTTGGCCGGTAAAATGATGGAAGCAGATTTATTCCATGAACCATACCGGGCCGATTTAATTCCGCACTATAGGGATATAAAAGAACATGCCAGCCGAAACGGCGCCTTTGGAACTGTGATCAGTGGAGCGGGGCCAACGATGCTTTCCCTTTTTCCAAAAGGAGAAGCGGGCACCAGTATGCATCGGCTGGAAAAACTATTTTCCGAACATGTTATGAAGCTGCTCACCATTGATCAGGCAGGAACGCAAATAACACCTATCCATTCCCGGCAATATACCGGTAAGAGCCAC
>NZ_BAAADM010000008.1:34997-44565 GCF_039522485.1 Lentibacillus halophilus
ATAATTTTTTTGAGAAAGAAAATGTTATTCATGGATCAGATATATACCGGGGAGGTGAAAAAATTGTCAATACCGCACGAAAAAGGTTTGGACCATACATGTAACATGTTATTGGAAGGTTATAATTACATTGGAAACAGACGTAAAAGGTTTGGATCGGATATTTTTCAAACGAGATTACTTGGAGAAAACGTGATTTGTATGGGTGGAGAAGAAGCCGCGCAGATATTTTACGATGAAACCAAATTTAAGCGTAAAGGTGTTGCTCCGGAGCGGGTTAAAAAAACATTATTCGGCAAAAAAGGTGTACAAGGAATGGATGGATCGGCACATAAACACCGAAAACAGCTGTTTATGTCATTTATGACGTCTGATCGGATCAACGACTTGAAAGATATAACCGAAAGACAATGGGCAATTGCAGCAGCTGACTGGGAGCAACGTCGGAAAGTTGTTTTGTTTCAGGAAGCGGAAAAAATCATGTGCCGGATTGCTTGTACATGGGCTGGTGTACCGTTATGGGCGAAGGAACTCAATCAGCGAACCAATGACCTCTCAGCCATGATTGATGCATTTGGAGCGATCGGCCCAAGACACTGGCGAGGAAGAGCTGCTCGTAATCGTAGTGAACAATGGATTAGAACAATTATAAATCAGGTTCGTAATGGGGAGTACCATCCAAACGAAAATACAGCTTTATACGCTATGGCCTGGCACCGGGATTTACAGGGAAATCGGCTGAATCTTAAAGTGGCAGCAGTGGAACTCCTTAATATATTGAGACCAATCGTGGCAATCGGTCGTTATGTAACATTTGGAGCACTGGCGATGCATAACGTTCCGGAAACACAACAAAAATTGGTGACAGAGGGCGATGACTACAATCAGATGTTTGTTCAGGAAGTTCGACGGTATTATCCATTCGGACCATTTTTAGGTGCAAGGGTGCACAATGACTTTATGTGGTCCGGATACCATTTTAAAAAAGGAACGCTTACTTTGCTTGATATTTACGGGACAAATCATGACCCTGATTTATGGGATATGCCGGATGAATTCAGACCGGAACGTTTCAAGGATTGGCAAGGCAGCCCATTTGATTTCATCCCACAAGGTGGGGGTGATTATGCAATGGGACACCGTTGTGCCGGAGAATGGGTAACGATTGAAATAATGAAGGTAAGTTTGGAATTTCTGGCGAAACGAATGGATTATTATGTGCCGAAGCAGGATTTGCGTTTCAGCATGACACGAATACCATCCATGCCGAAAAGTCGCTTTATTATCAATGGTGTCACAAGTAAATAAAAGTGTGTTGAGAACAATGGATGAACGGCTTTAAATTAAAAAATCCCCCAAATGGTTACGAGGCAATCACCCATTGAATAGGATGGTAAGCAACATGCAAATTGGGGGAAAGAACGATGCGTATACATGTCGTGCAGCGCGGAGACTCAATATGGAAAATAGCACAAAATTACGGGTCAAATAGTCATCAGATTGCTTTGCTGAATGACTTGATGGATAATCCTGATACGCTTGTAGTCGGCCAATCATTGGTTATTCCAGAGCCAGGACGTGACTATGTCATACAGCCCGGCGATGACTTATGGTCGGTCGCTCAGATATTCGGGGTGACTGTTCAGGAACTTGCAGAAGCGAACAACATCGCCCATCCTTCACTGATATACGTCGGACAGATGCTGACAAATCCATATATTTCACATACCGTTCGGGAAGGTGAATCTATATGGGAGATTGCTCAACAGTATGGCGTCAGTGTTGAACACATTACTTCGGCTAATAATGTGGGAACGTCCGGATTGATTTTTCCAGGTCAAACAATCAAGATACCGCTTGCTTCCGGATCAGTCGCAGAGACCAATGCATATATGACACAATTGAATGAACAGGGGCAGAGTGAAGTAATGATGCTTGGCAGATATCTTACTTACGTGTCTCCATTCAGATACAGTGTAAAAGAAAATGGAACGCTTACTCAACTGCAGGATCAGACAGTACTGGAGGCAGCCAAAGCAAATAATGTGTCTCCCATGATGGTCGTGACCAATTTTTCACAAGGTGAAATGAGTTCGGATTTGGCAGCGGCGTTATTACGTAATCCGGATGCGCAGGAATCATTGGTTACCAACCTAATAAAGACGATGCGTGACAAAGGATATGCCGGAGTCAATTTTAATTTTGAATATGTTTATCCGGAAGACCGTGAAAATTATAATAATTTCTTGAGACGTGTTGTATCAGAACTCCATCCAGAAGGATTTCTGGTATCAACCGCGTTAGCACCGAAAGAAAGTGCACAGCAGCAAGGACTTCTGTATGAGGCTCATGATTATCAGGCACATGGGGAGATTGTGGATTTTGTTATATTGATGACGTACGAATGGGGTTGGGCTGGCGGAAGACCACGTGCCATAGCCCCGATTAATAAAGTCAGGGATGTGTTGGACTATGCTGTAACCGTGATTCCGCGGAACAAAATTATGATGGGTATGCCATTATACGGGCGAGACTGGAATGTGCCATGGGAAGAAGGAACATTAGCTGACACTGTCAGTCCCAAAGCGGCTGTGCAGTTGGCGCGAAAGTATGGTGCAACCATTCAATATGATGAAACGGCCCAATCCCCATTTTTCAGTTATGTAGATGAAGACGGACAGAAACATGAAGTATGGTTTGAAGATGCCCGAAGCGTTCAAGCGAAGTACGATACGGTGATGACATACGGCCTAAGAGGTGTGAGTTATTGGGTGCTTGGTATGCCATTTCCTCAAAATTGGCCGGTATTGCAACGTAACATTAACGTCCGGAAATTTGAAAACCTTTGAAGCGGTTGTACCGTTTCAAAGGTTTTGGTCACGTGTTGTCGACCAGCATCAATACCATATCGGGTTGTGTCTGTCGTCTTTTTAAAAAAGCCATCATTGTGATCGGATTAAATCAGGCTTTCCAATGTTTTGTGGAACAAATCCTGAAATTTTGCTTCATCTTCCGAACTGAATGCTTTCGGCCCTTTGGTCTTTTTGCCGCTTTTGCGAGCCTTGGCATTTATATATCGGGATTGAAGCAAATAATCGATATTTTGATGGGTGTATTTGAATCCTTTATGGTGCAGGACAGTACAGCCTTTCGACAACGCCAGGGATGCCAGGCCATAATCCTGTGTAATGATGATATCACCTTTCTGTGCCAACTGCATAATCCGGTAATCAGCAGCCTCCGCCCCTGTATCAACGTAAATGGTTTCAACACCGGGCGGATCATAACCATGCGAAAAATGGGAAAAACTTTTGACAAAAACGACTGGAATCGTATAAGGGTATGTCATTTCTGCAACGATTTGTTTAACAGGACAAGCATCTGCGTCAACATAAATAGTCAATTTAACGCCTCCATATATAACGTTATTTTAGCAGACATAACTATGGGATACCAATTGTTCGGATCGATTTTCATGCGGGACCAATGTGCATATAAATCATGCATTCAGTGGGGAAGGAAACGCCCAGATTGTTATGTTACATTATTTGACGATTGAACGATCATTAACTATAATGGTTTACTATGTACGAAAATATATGAGCAAGCCGATGGTTATAGAGACAGAATGAAAAATGATTGGTAAAGGATATCATTTTCCATCCAACGGTCGTATTCACAGCATACTTATATGCTGGAGACACTTGTTCCTTACAACAGGGAGGAAAAACGTGCAGAAAAAGAAAGTAAAAATGGATTGGACGGCATTTGCGGTTAGTGGCGGGTTTTTGATAGCATTTATTGTTTTATCATTCATTAACAGTGAAGCCGTGGGAAATTGGATTACAAAATTGTTCGATTTTTCGGCGAAGTATTTTGGAGCTTATTGGCAGGTCTTAATGTTTGGTAATTTTATCATTGGCATATTTTTAGGCTTTTCGAGATTTGGAAAAGTCCGCCTCGGTGGACTGGATAAGCCGAAGTATAGCTATTACCGCTGGGTTGCGATGATTTTGGTAACCCTTCTGGCAAGCGGAGGCGTTTTCTGGGCGGCAGCTGAGCCTATGTATCATTACATGTCGTCACCCCCACTATTCGGCGATGGCGCGTTCAGCAATGCACCGGCCGCTTTCGCTCAGGCGTTTATGCATTGGGGATTTTTTGCATGGGCCATTCTTGGTACATTGGCTACCGTTGTCATGATGTATGTGCACTATAGTAAAGGCTATCCTTTGCGTCCGAGATCGTTATTATATCCCGTTTTCGGCGAAAAAATATATCATAAAAGTATTATCGGCTCGGCGGCTGATATTTCTTCAATTATTGCTATCGCAGCAGGCACATTGGGACCGCTCGGTTTTCTTGGGTTACAAATTTCATATGGTCTCAATTATATTTTTAACGTGCCAAATACCGTATCCGTAAGTATCATGGTTATTGTCGTTCTCGTAGCGATTGCGGCGATTTCAGCTGCTACCGGGGTTGACCGGGGGATTCTTATTTTGAGCCGTTTCAATGTTGGCATGACATTTGTGTTAGGTATTATTGTCTTGCTGATTGGCCCCACGTTCTTTATCATTGATTCGTTCGTTGGGGGAATGGGAACGTACTTGCAAAACTTTTTCACGATGAGTTTTTATCGCGGCGATGATGCCTGGCTTGGATCGTGGACACTGTTCTTCTGGGGCTGGTTTATTGGCTATGGTCCCATGTTGATTATTTTTATCAGTCGTATTTCCCGCGGCCGAACGATAAGGGAATTGATTATCGCCGTATCCATCGTTGCGCCTCTCGTGACAAATTTCTGGTTTTCTATTATTGGCGGCACTGGGGTCTTTTTCGAAATGGAGAATTCCGGGTCTGTATCAGGAGCGTTAAATGAGGCCGGAATGCCTGCTGCTGTCATGGCCATTATGGATCAATTGCCAATAGGCATGGTTATGGCGGTTGCATTTTTAATTATATCGATTATTTTCGTAGCAACCACGGCCGATACGATCTCGTATACCGTTGCGGTAACATTGACCGGCAATGATCATCCAAAACGATGGTTGCGCGTGTTTTGGGCACTAATATTCGGTGCAACCGCAATGGTGATCCTGACAATTGGGGAAGGGAGTATAACAGCGATCCAGAATTCGATTGTTATTACTGCTGTGCCTGTCTCGTTTCTTTTGTTGCCGCCATTGTGGAATGCACCACAAATTGCGAAAAAGATGGCTCTTGAGCAGGGGCTGTTGTGGGAGCGTCCACGAAAAGGACGGCCCATTAAAATTGACCATTGGAAATAATGGGAGTGCCTTCGTGGTTCTCCCCCTTTTTTGTTCAAAATCATTTATCCATATCAATGTTTTGTGTTTTTTGATATACTTAGAGGTATCAAAGGGAGGCGTAACGGTTGAGTCAAGCAAAACAATTGCAAAAAGATGCAAACCATATGCTTAAGCAGACAAGCAGAACATTCTATATTCCGATTACTTTACTGAAACCGCCATTGAAACAAACGGTTGGATCAGCTTATTTATGCATGCGTGCTGTCGATGAGATAGAGGATCATCAAGAACTGGATGTAGAAACCAAACAACGTCTGCTGCGGGAGACCGGCCGCCTTTTAGAGGGCGAATTTGATGATGATGCGTATCGCTCCATGCTGCAGCCGTATGAATCGCTGCCGGAAGTGACACACAGGCTTGGTGACTGGATCCGTCTGTGTCCGAACGGAATTGTTGAAAAAGTAAAAGCGTCAACACGTGTCATGGCTTTCGGAATGGCTGACTGGGTGGAGAAAGGCTGGCATATACGAGATAGAGACGATCTTGATGATTATACCTATTATGTAGCTGGTCTCGTAGGCGTTATGCTGTCTGATATCTGGTATTGGTATGATGGAACGGAAACAGACCGTGAGCTTGCCATTAGCTATGGACGTGGACTGCAAGCTGTGAATATTTTGCGGAACCAGGATGAAGATAGTGAACGTGGTGTGAAATTTGTCCCGGATGGCTGGACAAGGGAAGATATGTTCCAGTACACTGAAAATAATCTTGCACAGGCCGACGAATACATGAAATCTATCGAAACCCGACATATTTTGCTGTTTTGCAGAATTCCCCTCGCATTAGCCAAGCGGACGATTAAAGCTTTGAAAGAAGGCCGTGAGAAGATATCCAGGAATGAAGTGGAGACGATTGTTGAGAACGTGAAACATAATTAGATAAAGAAATTGCTTGATTTGTTGTTTACTGAAACGATTTGACCAATTAACATCCACATCGCCAGTGTATAAAATAAAGAAACAACATTTCATGGTAATTGCCATGAAAAATTCCCGCCTATGTGAAACCATATGGATTGATTGCATATGAACAAGAGAAAATGGCTGCCAATTCTATACTCTTGGCAGCCATTTCCTTTTTTTTATATATTCGTCAGGTGTTAACAAACCCTGCTCTGCTGAGAGTTTATATGAGAAAACATCAAGCGGTCATCAAGTGGTTAATAACATTGAAACGATTGTATATGGTCTAAATCGATTCCATAGTAGACCCATCTGTTCCTCCGCCAACGAAAGCCAGCGATGGATCGTGGTCCGATAAAGATTGGGAAAAACCAGAAGGCATCCCATTGTAACCAAATATACGTGAATTGAAACAAGCATCCTCTGATCGAGCCAGGGTCAATAGCATAGGTGCTAACCCCTCCCGGCCCCTTTTGCATTGGCTGTTGTTGTGGTGTGAAGGCCGGTGGTGGGGAATTGGGGGGGCTGACTTGCTGTTGTCCGCCCGGCACGTTGGACGGTCCTCCAGGTGAATAGCCGCCCCCTGATGGCCCGGGAGATCCGCCAAAGGTAGGCCCCCCTCCGGGTCCTTGATTCGAAGACCAAGGAAAGTTAAATATCCTTTCATTATCAAACGGTGGCTGATTATGATTCATAATTCATTTCCTCCTTAAAAAAACCTTCTCTTTACTATATGGGAATTCGTCTAATACTGTATGGGCGAATCCATTAGTTGTTCTTTTATTTCTTATATCTCATCTCTGAACATAAGTTATCCCATACGTGGAGACGGGGATAAACAGCTTCTCTTTAACATCCGTGGGAGTTAAAAACACTCTATCAAAAAAGAGCTCCCCCCCATTCGTCATGGAGGAAGCTGGTTTGTAGGGTTTATTCCGTTTGAATACCTTTTGTCCATTCGTCAATAAGCTCTGGATTATCGTTTATAAACTGCCGGGCAACTTTTTTAGGGTCTTTATCCTCGGCAAACACCTTAGGCATCAGTTTTTCAATCATTTCATACGATTCCGTATACTGATTGATAAATTTATAAGCGGCTGGTGCGTCGTCTTCCAAATTTTTATTGGCGACGATACTAATATGGCCACCATTTCCGCCATAACTGCCTTTTGGGTCATTTAACATTTTTAAATCCATGACGCCAAATGTCCAGTGCGGTTTCCAAAGGGTAACCACAATTGGTTTTTTATTCTCAATAGCCGATTTCAACTCGGTGATCATAGCTGCTTCCGAACTATGTCGCAGATCCCATTGCTCCAGACCGTATTGATCAATTGCTTTTTTGGTCAGGCTCATAATGCCGGCTCCCGAATCGATACCTGTAATCTTCCAATTCAGTTTTTTACCAAGCTCTGTGTTGTCTTTTAAGTCTTCCACAGAGTCAATATCTTCCATATAGGATGGCACGGTTAAGGCCAATGGCGCTTTATCGAGCGTCTGATTAACTTCTTCCACCTGGTTTTTATATTGATCCCAATATTGCTTCTGACTTTTTGGCAGCCAGGCTGATGCAGTGAAATCGGCTGTTCCATCAGCTACACTGGCCCACATAGGTCCTGTTTCGACTTGCTTGACCTCCACATTGTAACCAATGTCTTTCAGAACTTCCCCCATTAAGTAACTGACGACCGTTTCTCTTGCCCATGCAACATACGGAATGGTCAGTTCCTTTTTGCCTAATTCAACATCTTTGTTTTCGTCCGTTTCCGTATTTTCGTTCTGGCTCTCATTATTTTCCGGGGATTCGCTGGCATTCGTGTTATTATCGTCTGCACCACATGCTGCAAGAACTATAGAAAACATCAAAATAAAAGCCAATTCTGTTAAACAACGTTTGTTCCACATCAACCGTTATCCACTCCTTCTCTCAATTTATTAGCCATGTGGTTCAGTGTACGAGACTCGACCTGAACAAGGCTAATACCAAAAAAGGGTTTTATGGATAACATACCTTTATTTTGAAGATCCACGGTCAGTTATTGCAGTGATTCTTCGTTTTTTCTGTTTACAGGGCGGAATGCTGTCCGCGTGTCACCATTCGACAATTTTCACCTCAAAGGCTGGCGACGACAGCGTTTATATCATCCGCTTTTGTAATAGCTGAAACAACTGAAACCCCATCCGCACCGGCATCGATAACGGATGCAGCATTTTGGTCGTTAATGCCGCCAATTCCGACAATGGGCGTACCGGGATACTGACGTTTTAATGTTTTAATCCATTCGGTACCGACAGCTTGTTTGGCGTCGTCTTTGGTTGACGTGGCAAAAATCGGTCCAGCTCCGAGATAATCAGCCAGATGAATTGGGCTGTTGTCAACTTCATGCTGATTGGATACCGACAGGCCAATAATTTTATCCGGAAATTTTTCCCTTAACTCTTCCAAGTGCCTATCATCCTGGCCGACGTGGATACCATCAGCTTCCAGTGGTTCAACCATATCCATGTCGTCATTGACAAAAAACAATACGTGGTGCCGCGTGCATATATCGCGCAGTTGAAAACCTAAATTCAGCTTTTCCTGTCCGGTCAGCGAGCCTGTCCCCTTTTCCCGGAATTGAAAAGCGGTAATACCGGCTTTTGCTCCCTTTTCCAAAATAGCTGCAAGGTCCCCAGTACAGTTCTGGCTTCCCATGATAAAATACTTTCGTAAATTCATAACGTTACGTCCTTTCCAATGTTGCAGGGTCATAGGATAGGGCATCGATAAAATGGGGCAGAAATGTTCCAGGTCCATTGACATCCGTTTGCTCGGCGACATATTCCGCTGCCAATCCATAAAATCGGACTGCCGTTAAGACTTGTTGTTCAATCGCGTCGTTCGTTGACAGGCAAGCTGTTAAAATGGAACCGAGAAGGCATCCAGCCCCGGTTATTTTGCCTAGAAGAGGATGCCCGGTGGTATTATGCAACATTTCATTGCCAATGCAAATGACATCCGTTTTTCCAGTAACAACGGCGGTACAGGAATAGGCTTCCGTTACCTTTGAAGCGATTTCATCCGCGTCGCCATCCCCGATTGATTCAACGCCTTTGGTTTCCCAGGGGACTTCAACGAGGTGCGCGAGTTCACCGGCATTTCCTTTAATGACGGTGGGCTTTACTTCGGTTAAAATCTCTTTCATCGCTGTTGTCCGGAACGGGGTGGCCGCAACACCGACCGGATCAATGACAACCGGAACTCCTTTTTCATTGGCTGCTTTGCCGGCTCGAATCATGGATTGCAGCTCGTCAGCGGTTAAGGTGCCGATATTAAGCAGGACGCCATTC
>NZ_BAAADM010000008.1:44608-96352 GCF_039522485.1 Lentibacillus halophilus
ACTGGCGCTGCCCCAAATGACAGCAATCCGTTTGCGGAAAAGTTCACAACTACCTGATTGGTCAGATGATGGATCAGCGGTGTTGCTTTGCGTACGTTTTGTATAATCGTTTGATTCATTTATTTCACCTTTTCCTCTCGCTGTGCCCAATGGTTAGTCGGACCGCTTCCATAGCCAATGGAAAACGAATGACGTATGGCTGCGGTCACATAGTCTTTCCCTTTTTGCACGGCTTCCGGTAATGGATAGCCTTGACTCATATAAGCGGTTATGGCTGCGGAATACGTACAGCCGGTGCCGTGTGTGTTTGTTGTATCAATCCGGTCTGCTGTGAACGTATGCATCTGGTTTCCATCATATAAAAAATCCACAGCCTTTCCTTGCATATGACCACCTTTAACCAATGCAGCACCTGCGCCATACTCATGAACCATTTGTTTGGCAGCCTGCTGCATATCTTCGGACGTTTCCACCGTCTTGCCGGTGATCACCTCTGTTTCCGGAATATTCGGTGTGATGACGGTCGTTAAAGGAAGTAATTGGTCGCGTAAATACGTTTGAGCATCTTCGGAAATTAATGGGTCACCGCTCGCCGCGACCATAACCGGATCCATGATATATGGCGTTTCCAACCCGGAAATTTTTTCTCCAACGGCATTCATGATGTCGATATTGGCCAGCATGCCCGTTTTAAAAGCTTGGAACGGAATATCGGAAATAACGGACTCCAACTGCTGCTTAATCATGGATTCCGATAAATGCTGTACATCCTGGACGCCTGTTGTGTTCTGAGCAACAATCGAGGTGATGACGGACATTCCGTACGACTGCAACTCCTGAAATGTTTTTAAATCTGCCTGAATACCGGCACCACCGCTTGGATCTGTCCCGGCAATCGTCAATGAAGCAGGAATAGACTTCATGATAAGACCTCCTCATATGTAATGTTTTAATAAATTGACATGTTTCATTTTCGTTAGAACAAACCAGCCGATAAACGCTCATTTCGGATGGAGTATGTTCTCTATGCGAATCCAAATGAAAAAAGCCAGATCCATAGACTGGACCTGGCTTGAAATAGCTGATAGCAATTTTACCGTCAGACTACTTCCCTGCGCTGGTGCTAACCAGATCAGGTCCATAAGAGTCGGAAAGCTTAAAAGCCTTTCCTCTCAGCCCATAGTTGCCGGGCACCCCTAGTAGTACATTGTTTTATTGTGATTTCATTGTAACAGAGAAACATCTGTGTGTCATCTAATTTCGAAATTTTCAAATCATCATGGTATCAGAAGAAAATGACCTTGATTTTTTGTTACAATAAAATAGTATGCTAATTCACATCATATGGATGAAGAGATTAAAAGGCATTTGGGGAGGTAATTGCATGAACAGAACAGGTGAAATCGTATTAACCATTATCGGTGCATTGATTTATGGGTTTTTTGGCATTGTCGGATCATTTGCGGTTTGGCTGTTAAGCAACGAAGAGATTATAAATGAGGCAAAAGAAGAAATTAGTCAGCAGCAATCCGGAATAACGATGAGTAATTTAAACGAGTTCTTGGAAGCAGGGGTGCAAGGCAGCGGCTGGTTATTAATTATTGTGTCAGTGTTAGCACTGATTGTAGGGATTATTTCCGTTGTGTTCATGAAAGGTGACAAAAAACCCAAAGCAGCCGGCATCATGTTGATTGTAACAGCTGCTATCAGTGTCGTTATCACTCTGGGCGCAGGAATATTCAGCGGCTTATTTTATTTAATCGCCGGTATCATGTGCTTGGCACGGAAAAAGCCAGAGACTATAACTATGGAATAGATACATATCGAAGAGTAACGTATGATCGTTACTCTTCTCTCTTGTATGTGTTAATTTTAGGAATATTTACAAAGTCATTTGCAATCCGTTATAGTGTAGGACAGGTATGATATAGAGATAAGGGAGGATTAAGAATGGAAGAACATCATACCCATGATAATGATTCACGCTATAAAGTAGCCAATCGGGAAGCGTTAATCGGACTTGGATTGGTTGTGTTTAATTTTGTCTGGTGGTTTGCCTTTGCCTATGGTCTTGGTGGGAAGGATCCATCTGACTATTTGTATGTTTTTGGACTGCCTGCATGGTTTTTTTACAGCTGCGTGCTTGGGTTTATCGTTATGGCGGTTCTGGTTACGATTGTGGTTAACAAGTGGTTTGTGACCGTTTCATTTGAGGAAGAAGGAGAAGACACATGAATTGGCAAGCATTGGTTCCATTAATTGGCTTGTTGCTCATAATATTTGGTGTGGGCGTTTGGGCTGGAAGGTACGTTAAATCAAATACATTCATGCAGGATTACTTTCTGGGTGGAAGAAGCCTTGGCGGATTTGTCCTGGCGATGACGATGACGGCTACTTATGGCAGTGCGAGCAGTTTTATCGGTGGCCCTGGAACGGCTTATACACAAGGGCTCGGCTGGGTGCTGCTGGCGATGACGCAGGTGTCAACCGGATATTTCGTGCTGATGGTTTTAGGTAAAAAATTTGCGATTGTGACACGCAAATATAACGCATTGACCATGGTTGATTTTTTGAAAGAGCGCTACCGCTCCAAATGGGTGGTTCTGCTATCGGCGTTCAGCATTATTATCTTTTTATTTTCTGCAATGGCAGCCCAGTGGATCGGTGGCGCCCGGCTGATTGAGTCACTGGTCGGGATTCCGTATACAACGGCGTTATTTATTTTTGCGTTATTCGTTTTGATTTATGTAACTATTGGCGGCTTCCGGGCGGTTGCGCTGACCGATGCTGTTCAAGGAACGATTATGTTTGTCGGGACCCTCATATTGCTGGTTGCGACGATTATCGCCGGGGGTGGTATTTCCAATATCATTGCAGACCTGTCTGCGGAAAACCCGAATTTGATTACTCCATATGGTGCGGATGGCAGTCTTTCGCCAACCTTTGTATCGTCGTTCTGGATCCTTGTGGGCGTAGGCACAGTAGCTTTACCACAAATTGCCGTCCGGGCTATGTCCTACAAAGATTCCCGTTCCATGCATCGAGCGCTAATCATCGGTACCATTGTGGTCGGTGTTATCATGTTAAACATGCATTTGATTGGTGTGTTCGCCCGCCCGATTTTGCCGGGGATTGACGTGGGTGATAAAGTGATGCCGCTTATCGCGTTGGAAGTATTGCCGAACTGGCTGGCTGGCATTGTGCTGGCAGCTCCCATGGCAGCCATTATGTCAACGGTGGATTCTCTATTGCTTCTAGTGAGTTCCTCCATTGTAAAAGACGTTTATTTAAATTACGTGGAACCACAAGCATCCCGTCAGCGCGTGAAGCGATTAAGCATTGGAATCACAGCTGTTCTGGGAATCATTGTATTCGTTATGGCGTTGAATCCACCTGATCTCATTATCTGGCTGAATTTGTTTGCATTCGGCGGCTTGGAAGCGGCGTTTATTTGGCCGGTTGTCATGGGGCTGTATTGGAAAAAAGGTAATAAATACGGTGCGCTTGCTTCGATGGTGGCCGGGATAGGGTTGTATATTTTATCCGACTCGTTCTTTCCACAGCCATTGGGCTTGCATTCGGTTGTCATGCCGGTTGTGGCCGCGTTTTTTGCATACGTTCTCGTGAGCCTGAGCACGCAGAAGCGCACGCTTGGATAGATATGTGACACGATGACAGATGTGTGTTGAATAATGAACACGGCCGTTAAGGTGGGACGGATTTATTGATCGTGTTTGATAGATATCAACCGGAATCGCGATATATCGACCCGATTTCGGGTATATCGACTGGAATTGCGATATACCGACCCAATTTCGAGTATATCGACCGGAATTGCAATATATCAACCCGATCTCAGGTATATCAACCGGATTTAGGATATATCGACCGAAATCGCGCTTCAACAACATGAGTATGGAGATACTGCCTAATCGCATCGAAAAAAGGATGTCATCACGACATCCTTTTTTTACGTACGTTCAATTGATTGGTCATTCGCAAGTTTTACAAAATAATCCAAAGATGCTTCGTTGCTTAATGATCCTTTATTGACCACTTCATCAACCGATTTGCCCATTAGTATTTTTTTGATTGGAATTTCCAACTTTTTACCGTTTAATGTTTTTGGCAGATCAGGAACGTCGTAAATGGCGCTTGGAACGTGTCGCGGTGAACATTGTGTACGGATCTCACTTTTAATGGTTTTTTTTACGTCTTCGGTCAGCTCTTTGCCATCTTTCATTAATACAAACAGCGGTGTATAAGAATCACCATCCCCCTTGGGAACATCGACAATCAAGCTGTCGCTCACGTCGCTGACATGGTCAACGGCTCGATAGATTTCACTTGTGCCAATGCGGATACCGCCGCGGTTGATGGTAGCGTCCGATCGTCCGTAAATGACACATGTATAGCGGTCGGTTATTTTCAAATAGTCCCCGTGCCGCCAAATACCCGGAAATACGTTGAAATAACTGTCGTGCAAGCGGCTGCCGTCAGGGTCGTTCCAGAAATAAATCGGCATGGATGGGAACGGTTCGGTCAGCACAAGTTCGCCGACTTCCCCAATTTGCGGATTTGCGTTGTCATCAAAGCTTTCAATTTTAGCTCCCAGACCGCGGCACTGCAATTCACCGGCATAGACTGGTAAAATTGGTGCACCGAGAATAAACGCCGTGCATATATCCGTTCCGCCGCTTGCCGAGGCAATCCAAAGATCTTCCTTCACATGATTATAGCACCACTGAAATCCTTCCGGCGGCAGCGGGGATCCGGTCGAGCTAATACTTTCGAGGCGACTCAAATCAAACTCATTCCCCGGTTCCAGACCATCTTTCATGCAGGCAGTAATAAAGCTGGCACTCGTTCCGAACACCGTCATTTTCGTATCCTGAGCAAATTTCCACAGCATTCGCTTATCCGGATACCCTGGACTGCCGTCGTATAAAATAATTGTGCTGCCGGTCAGAAGACCTCCAACGAGGAAATTCCACATCATCCAACCGGTTGTTGTGAACCAAAAGAAGCGGTCGCCTTTACCAAGATCGACATGGAACGTCAGCGCTTTCAAGTGTTCGAGCAAAATACCGCCCTGACTTTGAACGATGGGTTTCGGTTTGCCGGTTGTTCCTGATGAAAAAAGTACCCAGAGCGGGTCGTTAAATGCTACATGTTCGTACGTTAACTTTCCAGGTGTGCTCACGGCATCATCCCATAAAGTGACATTTGTTAAACGGTTGATATCCGGGTTGCTGTTCAAATATGGAATAACGATGGTTGCTTCCAATCCTGGTAACTCTGATTGGATATCTTCCACGACAGACGTTCGGTCAAAATCCTTGCCATTGTAGCGATAACCGTCAACCGTTATCATCACTTTGGGTTCGATTTGTTGGAAACGATCAATCACGCTTTGCATCCCGAATTCGGGGGATGCGCTGGACCAGATGGCACCAAGGCTGGCACTTGCCAGAAATGCTACAATTGATTCGTAAGTATTGGCGACATAGGCAACGACACGGTCGCCTTTATTCACGCCGAGGTTTTTCATCGTCCGCTGCAGGGCGGATGTATCACGGTGAAGCTTTCCCCACGAAGCCTCTTCCGTCCCGCGCAGTTCCGAAGAGTGAATAATAGCCGGTTCATCGTTATGCCGGTTTCGAAAAATATGCTCGGCATAATTAATCGTCGCTTCGGGAAACCACTTTGCTCCAGGCATTTGATGGGTTGAGAGCACTGTTTCGTAGGGTTCTTCAGCTTGGATGTTAAAATAGTCCCAGATGGATGCCCAAAAATGCTCCGGTTCCTCAACAGACCATTGCCAAAGCGTATGATAATCCTCGAATCGCTTGTCCTTATGGGTTTGAAGCCAATCCATAAAATGATACATATTGGATTGCTGTTTTCGTTCATCGCTCGGTTCCCACAGCAATGTCCCTTCCTTTATATCACTCACACTTTTCCATCCTCCTTGCCTTTGTTCTCCACTCATATCCATTATATGAAACCGTTTACTATCTGTAAAGGCAGGTACAGGAAGGAAGCAGCGTCACCAACTGATCTTAATCATTACGTTGTTCATATTCGGCAAATTTCACAAATGTATGTTCATCTTCAATCAGCCCGCATGAACCGCACTGGATCCGATAAGTCGGACCATGATACATGATATGAAATACTTCCGGATAGCTGTCTTGATAATCATTCTGCACATCACCGGTTTGCGGATTCAATTTGACCGGTTGGGCAACTTGTTCAATCACGTTGAACCGTGACCAATTGGTTTTGCAGTTTGGACAACAATATTGTTGTGACATGTAAGACACCTCCATTCGTATTATTATCCACAAAATAATGAAATTAATGAACGGGTTCACTGAGTCAGACATCATTCAGGAAAATGTAACAAAACGTCCCCCTTCTGTTTGATCAAAAGGGGGACAAAACTGTTATTACTTTCGGTTTTCCATTCGTTGTCTGGCTGCCCGCATTCGTGCTTGGGCTTCTTTGTCCCGGTGGTCAGCGAACTCTTCTGAAAACTCCACTTCTTTACTGTCGGTTTTGGCATATTCAGGGGTTTGTGCTAAACGCGCTCTTCCTCTGCGGCTTGTCTTGTGCTCATCTCTACCCATTTTTTAAGATCACCTCAATCAAAGTGATTTCATCCTTAGTTTGTACCTGGCGAGCAAAAAAATGAACAAAAACGTGATGGAACATATAGGAAGTCATGTATGTTTATGTATGTTCATTCAGTGGTACATAAAGAGTGACGAGCAAAAGAAGCTGCAAATAATTATACAAAGACTGTCATATACTATTTGTGTATGAAAAGATGTCAAACATCATATGTTCAGGAGGTATTCCATGGCTTTGAATATGACCCAGAAGTTGATTAAAGATCATCTTGTGGAAGGCAATATGAATCCCGGGGAAGAAATCGGTCTTACCATTGATCAGACACTTACGCAGGATGCAACCGGTACGCTTGTCATGCTTGAACTTGAAGCAATGAATCTTGATCGTGCCAAAACAGAAGCCTCCGCGCAATACGTTGATCACAACTTGATTCAGGAAGACAGCAAGAACCCTGATGACCATTTGTTTCTTGAAAGTGCAGCTCAGCGCTTTGGACTGCATTACTCAAGACCCGGCAATGGTGTGAGCCATCCCGTACATATGCAACGGCTGGCTAAGCCGGGGAAGACGCTCCTCGGTTCGGACAGTCACACGTGCGCTAATGGAAGTATGGGTATGCTCGCTATGGGCGCCGGGGGAATTGATGTGGCCATGGCCATTGCAGGAGAACCATTTCACGTAAAAATGCCGGAAGTATGGGGCGTCAAACTCACTGGAAAAATGCCGGACTGGGTAAGCGCGAAAGATGCTATTCTGGAGCTTCTTCGCAGACATGATGTCAAAGGCGGCGCCGGCAAGGTTATCGAATACTTCGGTCCGGGCGTTGAGGACTTAAGTGCCATGGACCGCCATGTTATTGCCAATATGGGTGCTGAGCTTGGGGCGACTGGTACAGTATTCCCTTCCGACAAAGAAGTGAAGCGGTTCATGAAAGAGCAGGACCGGGAAGACGAGTGGGTTGAAATGGCCGCTGACAAAGATGCAACGTATGATATTTTAGAGGAGGTTGATCTTTCTGCGCTTGAGCCACTTATCGCCAAACCATCAAGTCCCGGAAATGTCGTTCCTGTCCGTGAACTAACCGGAACCCCGATTTATCAATCGTATATCGGGTCCTCAGCAAACCCGGGCTTCCGTGATTTCGCTGTCGCTGCTGAAATCGTTAAAGGCAACTATATTGCAGACGGTGTGTCTTTCGATGTTAACCCAACGTCAAGACAAATGTTGACGGATCTCGTACAGGAAGGTCACATGGCAAGTTTGCTGCAGTCTGGTGCACGAATGCATCAAGCCGGGTGCAACGGGTGTATCGGTATGGGGCAGGCACCGGCAACAGGCCAGAACAGTCTGCGCACGACCCCTAGAAACTTTCCAGGACGTTCCGGGACGAAAGAAGACAGTGTGTTCCTGTGCAGCCCAGAAACAGCCGCTGCATCTGTGCTAACTGGAGAAATCACCGATCCCCGCACGTTGCAAATGGATTGTCCAAAAATAAAGGAACCAAAACATGCTGAAGCGAATATGGATTTGCTGGATGCGCCACTTCCATATGAGGAGTCCAAGCAAGTTGAGTTGAAGAAAGGCCCCAACATTGCGTCCATTCCGGAAATGGATCAAATGCCGGATCGTTTTGAATTGCCGATTTTACTGAAGATGGATGATAATATTTCAACGGACGAAATTCTTGCCGGCGGTGCACGGGTTCTTCCGTATCGAAGCAATTTGCCGGAGATCAGTAAATTCACATTTGAAATTATAGATGACACGTATTACAAACGTGGCAAAGAAACAGTCGAAAAAGGCGGGCATGCTATTGTTGGCGGTTATAACTACGGGCAGGGATCCAGTCGCGAACACGCAGCCCTCGCCCCGAGATATCTCGGTTTGCACGTAGCATTGGTCAAAGACTTTTCCCGGATCCACTGGCAAAACCTGGTTAACTTTGGAGTGCTGCCTTTAACATTCGTTGATGAAAACGATTATGATAAACTTTCCTCCGGTGATGTTCTTGTTCTGGACGATTTACGGAATAAGATTCAGGAGGGGAATGAATTCTCCATTACTGTAAAAGATAAAAATGAGCAAATAAAAGTCAAGCACAGCCTGTCTGAACGTCAGATTGAGATTATGCTCAAAGGAGGCATTATCAACTGGGCTAAAGACCGGCAGTAACAAGGAGGATGTAACGTGGATCGAGCATACACTTGCAAAGCCTGTGAAGGAACAGGCATGCTCTCGGATGATGAAGGCTGGCAATACCAATGCAGCGTATGTCATGGCGATGGCATGTACGATGTGGATGATATTTCGAGTTCCGCCCGGGTCATGTCAGTTGATGAGAATAATCGGCTACTGGATTGAAAAAACTGCCTGTTTGCTGTGGGGCGAACAGGCAGTTTTTATAATAGATATGGATAAACGCCAAACTTCATCTCAAAACGCCAAAATTCGATGTGAAAACGCCAAATAAATCATACATAATCATAAGAAAGAAGGAATCGAAATGGCCGATTCCTTCTTCGCTAACTGGTTGTTTTTAATGTGGCATGGTTCCCTGAATAGGCGCGTAACTTTGCTGAAATGCCTGCATGTCCTGTTGCTGCAGCTGTGGTACTTGGTAATATTGGTTTTTGTTTTGATAAAGGAATACTTCATAAGCCATTTCGACTAAGTTCGGAACACTGTCAGCCAGAATACGGCGCAGAACAGGATTAGTCATTTCCAATGATGCCATGGTAAAGGACGAGGCCGTTGCCTTCAGTGCGCCCATCATAAAGCCGGAAATGGTTTCATCATTGATTTCATTGACCGATTGCATCGGTGTTGTCGGTTGTGCCGGTGTTTGCTTGCCGTAAACAATGTTATTATTCTGATCCATTTTATAGGATTGGGTGTCAACAGCAGGATCCTGTCCGGATTGGTACGTGTCCAGAATGGTATTATACAGCTGGCTGCAAAATGCCCGATGTTTTTGCGACATTGTTTGTAATTCAGGATCCTGAATATGCTGTTCGTACAACACATATTGGTCTATTCCGCCGACCAAGGATGACAATGCCTCATGGCCATCAAACATGTCATGTCCGCCATAATGCTGTTGTGGCGGCATTTGTGTCGTGTTCGTAAAATTTTGCTGCTGTTGTTGATTTTGCATCCATATAACCTCCTCAATGTTGATCCTTATTAGTTTGACCAATTGCTGATACGTTATGTATGCATCAAATGCGGTTTTTTTCCAAATTTTTAAAGGAGTCTTCTTCATGAAACGACGTTCATCAGGTATAATCGATAATTGAGGAGAAACGCTTCACTGATGCAGGAGGCTAAAGGTATTATTGGAAATATAAAGCAAGGTGAAAACGTACAGAATATGAGCCAGGAACTGAAAAGTGTTTTCCGTCCGTCCATACAAGAATTCTTGGCGTCATGGATGCATTGTAGCCCTAGCGAAGAAGTGGCTGAATTGGATATGCCGATTTTGCTGATTGGTGGCGGTTGTGATTTACAAGTGCCGTCCAGTGAGACCGAATTGCTCCATACGGCACAACCTGATGCTGATATAATGGTTCTTGAAAAAATGAATCATGTGCTAAAAGAAGCACCCACAGATGAGAAGGGCAATCAAGAAACATACGGTGATCCTGATCGTCTATTGGCCGATGGGTTGGTGGATGGAATTGTCGACTTTTTAAAAGGCAATGGCTTTACGGGATAAGTATGTGTCTGGTTTCTACTGGACAACCGGAATTAATGTTAGAGTAGATAGGGGATGAAAGTGGTGGAGGATAAAAAGCCAATACAACTCGATGAACGGATTCATTTAATTGACGGCTTTGATATGGGTATACCGGAACGGACCGGTACGTATGTCGTGAATGAAGACGATTTGACATTGATTGAAACCGGGCCAAGTCCGTCTGTGAAATATATTAAAAAGGGGCTTGGTGACCTTGGTTTTACATTGGATCAAGTAACCTACATTATTGTCACGCATATTCATCTTGATCATGCCGGGGGTGCCGGGCGACTTTTGCAGGAATGTCCGAATGCGACCGTCGTTGTTCACCCCAATGGAGCCAGACATTTGGTCAACCCCAAAAAATTGGCTGCCAGCACGCGAGGGGTTTACGGCGAAAGTTTTACGGAATTTTTTGATCCGATTATTCCTGTACCGGAAGACCGCATGCTTTTGAAAAATGATAAGGAGACACTCGCCATCGGAAGCCATTGCATCCTTGAATTTCTCGATACTTCGGGCCATTCCAGGCATCACTTTTGTATTTATGATCCCATCAGCAATGGGTTATTTACCGGAGACACAGCCGGTATTTGTCATCAACAGTTGTTTCGGGAGGGCATTGATTTCTTTTTACCGACCACGTCACCGAATCATTTCGACCCGGAAGCGATGAAGGAATCGATCGATCGAATCCGAAAACTGGGGCTGGACCGCATTTATTTTGGTCATTTCGGTATGACGGAAAAGGTGAATGAAGCACTTATACAAGTGTCGGAATGGTTGGATGTATTTTTGGAGATTGGCGACGATGCCTTTTCCGAGGGATATGGGTATGATATACTCGCTGCCCGGATGCTGGAAAAAGTGAAAGAACCGTTGACATTTTTGGGTATCTCCGAGGATCATTCTGTCTATTTGCAGATTCATTTGGATATGCAACTGAATGCCCTTGGGATGGTGGACTATTTTCAAAAACAACGGCAATAGCAATTTAATGATAAAGGAGGGCGGTGTGTTTTCTGTTCTAATGTAACGGAGATAACACCATCAGCGATGAAAATGGTTAACGGCATCATGCAAATAGCATTTTTATATGTATTTTACCTTGCCGGAAGCTGGCTGCAGGACTTGTTGAATTGGCCTATTCCGGGAAGTATTGTTGGATTATTGCTGTTATTTACTGCCTTGGTATTAAAGATATGTCCTGTCAATTGGGTTGAGACGGGCTCGAATGTGTTGTTAACGTACATGCCGCTGTTGTTTGTTCCTGCCACTGTCGGTGTAATGAATCACTTTGGACTTTTCGTCGGTCATACGGTCTGGTTGTTTATTATTACCATTATCAGCACCTTGCTTGTCATGATTACAGCCGGACATACAAGTCGATTGTTAGAAAAAAGATCCAAAAAAGGAAAGGAGAAAGCGGAATGCAAGAAGCACTTATCGGAATCATCTTCATAGTAGTCACGGTACTCCTTTATCTTTTCATGAGCCGTTTATACGATCGGTTCCGGGTGCCGATCCTTATTCCTGCTTTAACAACGCCGATAGCGGTGGTGGTGCTGCTGTTATTGTTCGGTGTTTCCTATGATACGTTTATGATGGGCGGACAATGGATTGACTTTCTGCTTGGACCGGCTATCGTTGCGCTGGCCAACCCTTTATACAAACAACGGCATCTGTTGCTTTCCTATATATATCCTATTTTGGGTGGCGTATTTATTGGGTCCCTGGTCGGTCTTATAAGTGGTCTTGTATTGGCGCAGTTGCTTGGTTTTAAACAAGAGTTGCTGTATTCCATTTTGCCTAAGTCGGTGACAACGCCTGTGGCGATGGAGATAGCGGATGAATTGGGTGGATCGCCGTCGCTTGCCGTCCTTTTTGTCATGACGGCCGGGTTTACCGGTGTCGTTCTCGGTCCATATATTCTTAACTGGTTTAGGGTGAACGGTTCATTGGCACAGGGGATGGCTTTCGGCAGTGCGTCCCATGTTATTGGAACAAGCAAAGCTATTGAATACGGCGAAGATACAACGTCGGTGAGCTCCGTCGCCATGACGTTGAGTGCCATTGCTTGTTCCATTTTCGGCCCGTTAATGGTGGTGTTGTTTTATACTTAATCATGGGAGAAGCCTGTATGACGGGATACAGGCTTTGTTCTATGAGCGGACGGAGTCGTTATTCGGACGCTTTTATATATAACTTCAGTCACTTCTCACGTTATTCCGGTTACTTATCTCTTTCTGTCTTCATAAACGTCAGCACAGCAAAGAACACGAAACTTAAAAGCATAATGGATCCGCCGACAATAAAGAAGACGGTGACGAGTCCATCAGGCCAACCAAACGGATGCAAGTAGTACAGCCACATGCCGACTGTTAGCCCGATGACCCCGATAATGGCTGAGAAGACATGAAGAGCGGCCATGACTGTGCTTGCCGGTGTAAAAAGTTTGTAGTAAACAGCCCAAGCAAACAAGGTCAACCAGCCAACGACCAAAATATGGGCGTGCACTGTTTTAAAGGCTAGACTTCCTGCCCCAGCCATGTGGGAGCCCAAAAAGGCACCAATCAATGCAAAAACAGCTGAAAATCGAAGTAATGTTTTACTGTAATTTTCCATTCGTTAATCCCCCTTTCGTAAAAGTCACTAATAAAACAATGTGTTAATTAAGATAACATACGTTTATGAACAGAAAATGAACAGTATATATCATTAAACGTAAAGGTTACTGATGGCAGAGGTCGCTATGAATACATTGTAACAAGCCACTGTTCAATTTGGGACGTTGCTTCGTCCACATTGGCTGCATGTATGTGTTTTGTCTGATCAGCAGGGTATTTTTCTGTTGTGTGTTCGTAACGCGGGTCATAGTAATAGTCCAACAGCTGTCGAATGGCTTGGCTGTAATATCCTGTTTGCAGATCGTTATCAATTTGTTTGGCAACCGGGGTATGAATTCGCTTTTGAATCCGCCGATATGCTTCCAAAAAGGCATCCGGATGGTTCCAAGGCTGGTAATCCTCGAGAATATTCCGGATGCGCTGTTCCATTGGCAAATCAATGAACAGCTGCAAGCTATGTTCCTTTTTCTCATTAAGAAAGGTCGGGATGGCGACATTGCCAATTCGCTTGCTTTCACCTTCCATAAGAACGAACGGGGCGTTTTCATATTGGTGTATCGCGTGAATAAGACGCGCGTCAAATTGTTTCTGGTTTGCCGGATCGACACCAATATGACCGAATATGGACCCTTTGTGACCGGCCATTCCTTCAAGATCGATGACCGGGTAGCCATTCTCCCAAAGACGGTGCAGAATTGTCGTTTTGCCTGTTCCGGTATTGCCGTTTAAAACGACAATGCTGGGCGGGAAGTTGGCTTTTTCCAATTCGTTCACTACCCACTCTCGGTATGAACGGATACCGCCCTGCAGTCTGCTGACATCCATGCCCATTAAATCAGTGACGGTAGCAGCGGTTTTACTGCGCATGCCGCCCCGCCAACAGAAAACGACTTTAGGTGTATCAATTTGTTGAAACGCATGGATGAAATCGGGCAATTTAGCCGATATTATTTCCAGACCACGCTGTTCGGCTGCCTCCTTGCTTTTTTGGTTATACAGGGTGCCGACCTCGGAACGTTCATCATCGGTGAACACTGGTATATTTATACTTCCGGGGATGGTCGTTTCCTGAAATTCTTTTGGTGAACGGACGTCGATAGCGGTGAGTTCACCTTTTTGTTGTTGTTTAAAAAGTTCTTGAAGTGAAATGTCTTGAAACATGGATGAATCTCCCCTTGGTTATTCGACTGTGATATGTCCGCTGCCATCGGTCACAGAGCCTATGATACTTGACTCGGTTCCTTTTTCCCGCAGTTCCCTAAGCAGTGCTTCAGCATCATTGTTGTCCACTGAAATCAGAAGGCCGCCTGATGTAACCGCATCACACAGGATCCACTTATCCAGCTGATCGGTGTCTGCAGGGAAGGTGACGATATCGAGGATGTGGTCATAATTGTTTTTCGTCCCGCCTGGTACAGACCCAGCATCGGCAAGTTGTTTGACACGTGGCAGCACTGGAACCGATGCGGAATGAATCCGGATGTCAACATGGCTTCCTGACGCTATTTCAGACGCATGGCCGAGCAGCCCGAAACCGGTGACATCGGTTGAAGCATGAACATGATAATCATGCATCGTTTCGGCAGCAGTTTTGTTCAATGTTGTCATAACGTCGGTGACACGGTCAATTTCTTCTTGATTCAACAAATCTTTTTTCAAAGAGCTGCTCATAATGCCGACGCCGATCGGTTTTGTCAAAATCAGCTTGTCACCCGGTTTGGCTCCGGAATTTGTTTTGATGTTTTCAGGGGCAACAGTACCGGTGACGGCCAGTCCGAATTTTGGTTCCTGATCGTCAATGGAATGGCCACCGGCGAGGGACACGTTTGCCTCTTCCAACTTATCACCGGCACCGTGTAATATGTCGGCAAGAATGCTTTCGTCCAAAGTGGAAATAGGATAAGCGACAATGTTCAATGCGGTAATCGGTGTGCCACCCATGGCATAGACGTCACTGATAGCGTTGGCGGCTGCAATTTGGCCAAACGCATACGGATCGTCGACAATCGGGGTGAAAAAATCAACTGTCTGAACAAGCGCCAGATCATCGGTGAGTTTATAGACACCGGCATCATCGCTTGTGTTCAAACCGACGAGCATGTTTGGATTTGGCGCTGTCTGCGGGAGGGAGTGGAGCACGTTTTCCAGATCAGCCGGGCCGATTTTACAGCCGCATCCGCCTTTTGAGGAGAGCGACGTTAATTTTATATCTGTGGTCATGATGAATCACCTTTCCGTTCATTCAAATATATATATTCTATTTTAGCACAGAAAGGATACGTTTGCGTTTGAACGCATTTCATATGCAGGCGATGCATAGTAATAAGTCTTACTCTCTTTCGTTTCTACCAATTAACAGCATTGTATCTTCTATCTATTATTGATCAGCGAATAAATAAACATCATCCTCAAGTTGAATGGTCCCAGTCTTAATAACGGAAGCATAAACGCCAAAATTCACATTATGATGTTGGGCAAGCGTTTTTAATAAAGTAGGGTCAATATCATATTTTTCAGGGTCAATATTAACCATTTTGCAACGCTTACATTGTTTATAAATCTTTAATACAGTGTCATTTATTTGAATGTGTTTATCCATCCATTCATTTTCAAGAAACGGTATGTTGTCGTCAATACTTAAGACAATATTAGGCCTGAAACGGAGATAGCTCATATCTTTTCCCCATTCTTGTTTTAATGCGTCTAAAGATGGTTTGGTTACAAGGAGGATATTAGCTTGGTCAACCGCCATCATATTATCTTCCGGGGAAAATTTCACACGTTCTAATGGTCTGTTGCTAAGTTGCTTAATGTCATGGAAAAAATCATCATCTTCCCACGAATAGAGTTTTCCTTTGGGCGATGTGATTTTAACATAAGGAAACGCTTTGTTGTTTTCTTTATTAATTAAATTTGCTTTATATTCAATTAGTGAAGGAACATGTTTTGCTGTGAGGTATTTCACAGGACTCTTTTCATCTAAAAATGCATAACACCTATCACCATATAATCCGTATCTTTCAATTTTAGTTTCTGTAAGGCTTTCACCACTGAATGACTTTACTGGATATCGATTGAGTGTTTTTACTTTACCGATGATTGTTTGCATATTATCCTCCATTTTCTTTTTATTTTAAGAATTACTCACTATGTATTAATTGTCTTTCCAATAACTAGATTTAGAATTAAACCGTTTGCTATAACGGCACCAGACGGTTTTATTTATGGTTTTCTATTAAAGCATACCTTATTTTCTGCCTTTACTAAACCTTTTTAACGCAACGTTATTAAGCAATCTCTATATAGTAGTGTTTATGATGAAAATGGGAATTTTGTTTATTGACACTTAAGTGTATTAACCGTATAATACAAAACATCAGATGTATTAGGCACTTAATACACATTTTTTTGGCAATTGTGTATTAACCATTTAATACACTTGCGGACATTCTGAGTTATATAGGAGCTGGGCGTATGAATGTGCAGTTTAATAAGCGGGATCCGGTCTATGTGCAGGTCATCCGTCATTTTAAGGAGCAGATTGCAACCGGCGTATTGGAGCCGGGGCAGGAGATTCCTTCAAGACGGGAGCTGGCGAACCGGTTGAAAATAAACCCGAATACCGCGCAACGGGCTTATAAAGAAATGGAGGAAGCGGGTTTGATTTATACGGAGCGGAATTTGCCGAGCAAGATTACCAAGGATGAACAAGTACTGGGAGCAGTCAGGGAAGAATTGATCGACGACGCCGTAGATACGTTTGTTCACGCGATTCGTTCCATTAATGTATCAGCCGAGGATGTTCTGGACCGGGTGAAGGAGAAGTTGGAAACAGACCAGGATACGAGGGGGTACGAGAATGATTGAAGTCAAAGATATGAAGAAAAAGTTTGGCCGCAAGAGCGTGCTTAAAGGTGTATCGTTCACCGCCGAAAAAGGCGAGATCACCTGCGTTATCGGAATCAACGGCGTCGGCAAGACAACGATACTTAATGCGGTTATGAATTTAACCCCACTTAATGGTGGACAAATTCTGATTGATGGCGAAAAAATAAACAAACATAGCTATGAAAAGGTGACGTTCATCCCGGATGCCATTATTATGCAGCCGAGCATGACGATTCGTGAGGCGATGCAATTTATGGCTGATTTTTATGACAGCTGGAATCAGAAGCGCGCAACCGAATTGCTCGCTTTCTTCAAACTGAAGGAACATGAAAAAATCAATAACCTGTCAAAAGGCAATCGGGCCAAAGTCAACTTATTGCTTGGATTGGCGCTGGATGTGGATTATTTGCTGATGGATGAGCCGTTTTCCGGCATTGACATCTTCACCCGGGAACAGATTGCTGAGGTGTTCACAAGCCATCTGGTGGAAGACCGCGGGGTAATTATCACAACACATGAAATTAGTGATATTGAGCATTTGATTGATAAGTCAGTGCTGCTGGATGACGGGGTTGTGGTGAAAGAATTTCATACGGAAGACATGCGGGAAACGGAAGGAAAATCAATCGTTGATGTGATGAGAGAGGTGTATCAGCCATGAATCGATTTGTGAAACTAGTGAACTTTGAATTGAGCCGGTTTATGAAGGTCTATCTAGTTCTTATTGCCATGACGGTCATCGTGCAGGTTGCGGGCGTCATTGTGAAAGCCAATGGGTATATGGCTGATGCGAACAAAGCTATGTATGAGGATATGCTTTCACAGGAGCAATTTCTTGAGAAGTATGGTCAAATGGCATTTATAGACGTGGCTCGAAGTTTATGGTTCATGGGGCCCATCACCATATGTGTCGCAGCATTAATCTTTTATGTATTTATAATCTGGTACCGTGACTGGCTTGGCAAAAACACGTTTATCTACCGGCTCTTAATGCTGCCCACAGCACGATTAAATATTTATGTGTCCAAAATGATCACCATATTTTTGATGGTACTTGGGCTTGTTTCCGTACAGCTCATCTTTTTGCCGTTGGAAAACAATGTGTTGAAGTGGATGGTTCCAACGGATTTTAGATCCGATATGACCGTCAGTCAGATTATCAATTGGAAATATCTATCTATGCTTGTTCCACAAACCTTTTCTGAGTTTGTTTTGTACTACGGTGCCGGCTTCATGGCGTTGACGGTTGTGTCAACAGCCATTCTGTTCGAGCGCAGTTTTAAATGGAAGGGAATTATTGCAGGTATCATTTATATCGCAATAACCGTCCTGATTTTTATTTGGCCCGCTTTATTGGTGTTTATCATGGGACGTGACTTCCTGTACCCACTGGAGATAGTCGGATTGGAAACGGCAATGGGGATCATTGTTACCGCCATGTCCATTTGGGTTGGTAACTACTTGCTGAATAAAAAGATAACGGTGTGAAAGGTGTGATAATATGAAACGTTATTGGAGATTAGTAACCATCATCACGGTTGTAGCGCTGACCGTCGGAACATTTTATATACAATCCGCATTATCAGCGAGCGGCTCTCCGGAGATTGTTTTTGAAAAAATAAGCGGAAATAAAGATGAGTTGGACCCCGTTGTTCTGGAGGGTCTTTTGAATCCCGGATCCGGAATGAGTGCAGATGAACGTGTCAAGGTCACAGCAGAAGGGGCAATGTATGAACGTAAGCAATCATTTTTGGAGCGCATTTCGGGAAGTTTCTTCGGCAATGACATGCAGAGATTGAAAGAAAAACATCGTGGCTTTATGCGCGGAAAAAGTGGAAATGCTTCATTCTTTTATGAAACAGATAGTACACTCGCCTATGCAGCAGTTAACAATCAATCGGCTCGAATATCCGAAAGTAACATGGAATTTGATGTTGCTGTTATGGATAAAGATAATGGAAAAACATTATCATTTAATGTACCGATCCCCAATCGAGCTAAGTATGTACAAGTTTGGGTGGAAGATGTGCAAATGATAGACGGAGAGCTGAAAGTGATCACTCAAAATTTCTTCAGAGATGGAGGAAATGGAGAACTCCTGTATCGTTTTGATATCACCAACGAAGAAATCAATGGGAAAGAAACGATTGCAACAGCTGATAACCAGGAAGGAAATAAGCGAAAACACATTCAACTACTATCCAGTTCGGATCAAATAGGTGCGCATCCATACGTTATTTTTTCGAAAACCACGGAGATGAGAAGACAAAAGCAGGGCCATGCACAGACCACGACTGAAAAGCGCGAGCGGAAATTTATTGTTTACAACCTGAAAACAGATGAAAAGAAATCCGTAAAAGCTCCAAATTCCGTAGCTGGTAAAGATGTTCTCATGTATAAAAAGGAAACCCTTTACTTCAGGGATGAAAACCAAATTGTAACTTATAATTGGAAAAATGATGAAATAACCGGCAAGCTTAAGCTTCCCTCACTTAAGGAAGGGGGACAGACCCTAGTAAAAATAGCAGAAGATAACATATACGTGCTGAATAGCCAAATAGAATCGTCGCTGGAACCGGGTAGCGCTCCTGTGTTAGTGATTTTGGATTCGGATTCCGGGGATGTACTGTATAAAGGCGAAGTTGTAACGGAAGAGCCAGTCGCTAAAAATGCCTACCTGAATATTTATGAATTAATGATTAAGTGACATACGGGGACGGTTCTCACGTTTTTGGAAACGAAGGAGCCGTCCTCTTTGCTTCAATCAGCCCAAAACGTTTCGGTATAGAATGGCTGGTTATCGTCATTAAAAGCAACGCCGATGACAAGGTTTTCAAAATTTGTTTTTAAAATATTTTTTCGGTGCCCCAACGAGTTCATTAAACCTTCATGGGCAAAGATGCTGCTTGGCTGACCTGCAGCCAGGTTTTCTCCGGCCGTGCGAAAACCAATATTATCTTCCCGCATACGATCAAAAGGCGATTGACCAGATGGGTTGGTATGGGCGAAGAAGTTGTTCTCGGCCATATTGGTACTGTGGCTGCGGGCGGTTTTCCGTGCTGATTGCTGCCAGGATAGCGGGCTAAGACCATGGCTGACTCTGGCGGCGTTGGTTAGGTCAAATAATTGGTATTCCAACCCCTTTTTCAGTTTCTTGCTTGGGTCGGTAAAATAGTTTTGCTTTTGCTGCTCGATGTGATCACTGATGATTTGCATCGCTGTCACGGTGTTATTCTCATGTTTGTCGTAGAAGATGGTCACATACTTGTTATCCACATGAAACATGTCGTACCCTTGCTTGTTTTGCAACTGGTAATTGACAAAGCCTTTTCGGATGCTTTCCATTGGATCGTCAAATATCGAACGCACGGCGTCTTTGGAGGTTTTATAGGTGATGTCGTTTATAGACGGTAGTAGATTCTGGTTCGTATATAAACCGGCCACCTTATTGTCGCTATTATAGGCGACCATGATAAAGTTGCGGTAGTTTTGATGATAGGCAACCCAATCGACGCCGTACCCATTCAACGACGATCGCTGTGGGGGACCTGTTTGCTGTTCCACATCCGAGCGGCTATCACCAAGGTGAACATCGTAAACAGCGGATGAGTCCTTCGACGGGTTTGGCTCCTCAGGGACAGGCTGATTTGACTTATCCTGTTCCGACGACATTTCCTTTATTTTGTCCAGTAAATGTTGTATTTCTTCACCGATATAATCGGCAGCTGCGGTAACTTTTGGATTCTCTTTTAAATCGTTAAAATCCGAGCGCATTTCCGTGAAAACGCCTTGAGCACCGGATTTAGTGAAGGTATCACCATAAAAATGCCAAAGTGTTCCAGCAATAAGAATTAAAACGATAACGTTTCCGATTTTCCGCATAGGCATTTCTCCTGTGACAGGGATGATTGTCATTGTATTATAGCAGATGTGTCAGCGTTTACTAAATGTTAGTTTTTCCCTTGCGTATTATCTTTTTAATAGCGCTGTTTGCGTTTGTTGTTGTTTTCCTCGACTAATGTTTTGGTATTCATGTATGATCGTCCTTCTTTAATAATTGGTCCACCGGTCGTTGGATATCTTCCCAATGTGTTTTAAAAAGGCCAAGTGCATCCGCGCCTTTATCAGTCAAATGATAATATTTCCTGTTGGGTCCGCTCGGCGAGGGCTGCATGCTGCCCTCAATTAGATTATCTTTTTGCATGCGCAGGAGAACTGGATAGACGGATCCTTCGCTAACTGACAGTCCATATTCCTGAAGTTTCATTGATAATTCGTACCCATACACTTCATTCCTGGATATAATAACCAACATGCATCCTTCCAATATTCCCTTTAATAACTGGCTGTGCATGGACATTTGCGTCACCTACTTTGTATAACATGATAGTCAGGCAAAAAAATATAGATAGTGTTTTTCCGCTGTGGTTTAACGACATTGTAGTAACATGTATTACAATATAATGTACCAATGTGCTGACTATATAGCAATACATGTTACCTCAAAAAATAACCAAAGGCTGCGTGCACAGCCTTTGGTTGATTCAGTGTTTCTTAGGCATTGTTTACAAACTGGGAATAAGGATATGGCGTGACCGCATCCAAGCACTGGATACCATTGAAGGTATTCAAATCAACGGTTATACAGATACCTGTTGCCATGAAGTTTGTTACGGTATTTCCAAAGAAATCGCAGACGTCGTCTCCATCAACATCTGTAACACCACCAATTTCGTCAGCTGGTGCAAGAAGTTCCAGTCTTACACAACATTCGTTGTCATCAGTAAATTCCTTCGCACGAAAAATCGGGGATTCTAGACAATTGAAGACGCCGTTGTTCCGGTATACACCACTTGCAATGAACGGGTTGCAGTCGCCTTCACAATAAAGCATAAATGGAACAGTGTCCGGGCCGTTGTTGTTGGTCATTCCTGGTGACAGCAAGTCTTGAATTGAGCTTTCACAGCTTGTTGGGCAATTGCCTCTATTATTGTTGTTCGCTTGATCTTGTGCCTCGACAATATCCCTCACAATATTACATACACAGTCTGCCACAAAAATCTCTCCTTTTGATTATTTTTCATGTTACATTAATACTCTATGTGGATTGTCAGTTTCAGGTTGTATATGAGTCTATTTTTCATGCAAAATGAGTAATATATCCACAGTCAGTGTCAGAATGTGTGTATAACTCAGGGTATGCGCCGATGCTAAGGGAGGTTTAAAGACATAGAATGAACTATAAATCGAAACAAGTCTTGTTGGATTTATACCACAACCCATGAATTTTGTCGGAAAAGTCGGCTGATCACCGGCTTTCCCGCATATAAAAACGTGGCTGGATGCATGGTTCATCCAGCCACGTTTTTATATAGTTTATCAAGTTTTTCTTTAAAGAGATCCATATGCACTATCCGTGCTTCCCGAATAATTTCTTTTCCTTCCACACATACAAGGATGACCGGTACGGTGAAAATGGAAAAATGTCCCGCAATGGTCTCGACATCATCTGCATTGATGTATCCCAACTGTATTTTTGGATAATTTTTCATCAGTGTTTGTACCTGTGGCAGCAAGTCGTGACAAACGCTGCAGCCGGGACGGGAAACAAATAACAAACTCAGACGGTTGTCCTTCGTAAATAGATCGATGGCATCAATGGAGCGTAATTCAGTGAAAGAACGCATAACGACACCCTTTTATGTATATTTTTTTAAATGATTATCAATGTCTCTATGGTCAAAAAGATTTTTGCAAATGGAAAGATGGTTGAGTTGCTGTCGAGGGTTATAAGGCAATAGGGGGGGATGAAATAAACATATAAAAGCGGAGGAGGAGGGATTCGAACCCCCGCGGCGCTTACACGCCCTAGCGCATTTCGAGTGCGCCCCCTTCAGCCGTACTTGGGTACTCCTCCAAAGTGGTGCTGGTGAGAGGACTCGAACCTCCGACCTCGTCATTACGAGTGACGCGCACTACCAACTGTGCTACACCAGCATGATATATACAGCCTCGTAAGTCCATTGAAAATGGTAGTATAAATTTTATATTTATGCAATGGATTTGACTGGAAAAAAGGCTAATAGCATCAGTAAAATTATGATTGACCTTAGAAAAATTAAAGTTGATGGGTAGATTTGCATGGGATAAATCCTTTTATTTCCTTATCTGTACCAAAAATATCTTATAAATGAGCTGAAAAAGTCCGAGAGAAGGCGTCTCGAGCCCAAAACATCAAAATTGCGGGCTGAAAAAGTCCGAGAGAGGGTGTCTCAAGTCCAAAACATCAAAATTGCGGGTTGAAAAAGTCCGAGAGAGCCCATCTCAAGGTCCGAACTAGCTTGAAGATTGTTCAAGAAAATAAACAAGATCCAGTTTTGGCTTTAAGTCATTAAAAACAGGGAACAGTAATAGTGGAGGTGGTCTCATGAAGGTTGAAGGCTATATACGATTGGGCGTCACGCTTATAATTCTTATTGTATTGGCGATCATCCTCTACCGGTTTCGTGCCGGGAGACATAAGCGGCAAAAAGGCTCCCTTGAGATAATGGAGGAACGCTTGGAGAAAGGGGAGATCACTGAAGAAGAATATGAACGAGCCAGGGAAAAACAGGGGAAATAAAACCTGTCACTTGCCAGTTCACCCAGCAAGCGACAGGGTGTTTAAAGACTATTCTGAATGAGTTGTTTGATATCGTCTATTTTTCCTTGGTGAAACCAATCCACAATCCGGCTCCCGATAATGACACCGTCGCAATCGGCAGCCAGTTCACGGGCCTGCTCAGAAGAGGATACCCCGAACCCGGCGAGGACGGGTGCATTCGCCATTTGTTTTAATTGCTGCAAGTATGATTGCACGTTACTGCCATGCGCGGATCTCGTACCGGTTGTTCCTTTGACTGAAACGGCGTAAAGAAAGCCTTCTGTACGGCCCGCTATGTCAGCAAGTCGCCGTTCAGGGCTGGTCATCGCAGCTAGTCGGATACTGGAGATGGCATGGTCCTGTAAACGAGCAACGATGTGTTCTTCTTCTTCCATTGGTAGATCAGGAATGATAACACCATTTACGCCGACACTTGCGCAGTCATTGGCAAATGCTTCAACACCATAAACGTAAATGGGATTGAAATATGTCATTAAAATGACAGGGATAGACCGCTTATCTTTAAACGTTTCCAGCGTTTTCAGAACACTTGTTAATGATGTATCATTTTTCAGTGCCCGTTGTCCGGCATCCTGAATCGTCGGGCCATCCGCAACTGGGTCGGAAAAAGGAATTCCCAGTTCCACAGCTGCTGCTCCGCTTTCCTGTAAAAATTCGAGCCGTTGTTCAAGTATGTCAAGACCGCCATCTCCGGCCATAATATATGGGACGATGATATTCTTTCCTGCTTGTCTTTTGTCAGCCAACGCTTTGTCCAGTGCTTGGTTACTCATGTGTTGTCCCTCCCATGACATCTTTAACGGCTTCCACGTCCTTATCGCCACATCCCGACAGACAAATAACAATCGACTCGGTTTCGTCCATCTGTTTAGACAGTTTCCCTGCATACGCTATCGCATGGGCACTTTCCAAAGCTGGAATTATGCCTTCTGTTTGTGACACCAGCTTAAACGCATCGATCGCTTCCTGATCGGTGATCGACGTATAGGCGACACGATCGATGTCATGAAGGTGACTGTGCTCCGGTCCGACACCGGGATAGTCGAGCCCCGCTGAAATGGACGTGGCTTCTTCAATCTGCCCATGCTGGTCCTGAAGCAAATGGGTCATGGTTCCGTGCAGCGTACCAGGGGTTCCGGCACTCAACGTTGCTGCATGCTCATTCGTATCCAGTCCGCTGCCGCCAGCTTCCACGCCGTAAAGGGCCACGTGTTCATCCTCGATAAATGGGTAAAACATGCCCATTGCGTTGCTGCCGCCGCCAACACAAGCGATGACAGCTTCCGGCAACCGGCCTGTCACATCACGGTGTTGTGTTTTTGTTTCATTGCCGATAATGGATTGGAAGTCACGTACCATTTTTGGAAACGGATGCGGGCCGACAACCGAACCGATAATATAATGGGTATCCGACACATTGCTAACCCAATAGCGCAATGCTTCATTCACCGCATCTTTCAATGTTCCGCTTCCGTTTGTAACGCTGCGGACTTCGGCGCCGAGCAGTTCCATCCGGAAAACATTCAATTTTTGCCGGCGGATATCTTCTTCCCCCATGAACACGACACAGTCGAGTCCGAGAAGGGCACAAACGGTCGCGGTCGCAACACCATGTTGGCCTGCGCCGGTTTCGGCAACGATCTTCTGTTTGCCCATCCGGCGTGTTAATAAGGCTTGGCCGATCGTGTTGTTAATTTTATGGGCGCCGGTATGGTTCAGGTCTTCACGTTTCAAATAAATTGATGGCCCGCCCAGCTTCTTCGATAAGTTGGCTGCGTAAAAGAGGGGTGTCTCTCGTCCTACGTAGGTTTTTAAATAGCCATCCAATTCTTCCCGGAACTGTGGATCGTTTATAGCTGCTTCGTAATAGTCTTCCAATTCCAACAGAGCCGGCATTAATAATTCAGGCACATACCGTCCGCCGTAGCTTCCATATTTTCCTTGGGCATTGGGAAATGCATAGGTTGTCATTTCGGTCATCCCTTCCTTTTGGCATTGGTAATGAATTGTCGTATTTTTACAGGATCTTTGACGCCATTGGTTTCAACACCGCTTGATACATCAACACCAGCTGGTTTTGCAGTGGCGATGGCTGTTTGCACATTGTCAGGCGCTAGTCCCCCGGCCAGGATGATGGACTGGCGGCGGGGAGTCGTTTCTATCAACTGATTCCAGTCAAATGCGGTTCCATTGCCACCGCGATTGGGTCCGATCGGGCTGTCGGTCAGGCAGTAAGAACATGGGTATGTCTCCATTTCCGACGTAACCTTTCCGGTCATTGGAAATGCTTTAATAACCGGATAAGCCAGCTGCTCGGCAAAGGCCGGTGGCTCATCGCCATGAAGCTGAATGATATCCAATCCGACCTCGTCGGCAATGCGGGTGATCGCATCGTTCGTTTCATTCACAAAAACGCCGACCTTCTTGACGGCAGTAGGGAGGGCGGCGCTTATTTCCGCCGCTTTTTCCAATGTGATCTGCCGTTTGCTCGGTGCAAACACAAGTCCGATGAAATCCGCACCGGACCGTGCAGCTTCGCGTGCTGCTTCGGTCGTGGTGATTCCGCATATTTTAACGAGCATCAGGGGTGCTCCCCTCTGTTACAGGTACTTTTAATGTGTTGATGAGGTCAGGCACGTCTTCAGAGCGCATCAGTGTTTCCCCGACAAGGATACCGTGCGCTCCATGGTTGCGGGCACTGGCAGCGTCATCACGTGTTTGCATGCCACTCTCACTGATCAGAACGGTATTGCGATCTGTTACCATGGCGGCCAAACGTTTGGTGACAGATAGGTTCACGTCGAATGTTTTCAGATCCCGATTGTTAATTCCGATGATGGTCGCTCCCAGTTTGATAGCTGTTTCCATCTCTTGTTCGTTGTGAACTTCACATAGCACATCGAGCCTTTGTTCCGATGCGTAGGCATACAGTTCATGCAATTTGGCTTCAGACATGGCGGCAACAATTAATAAAATAATAGAGGTACCAGCCGCCTTTGCGCGGTCAATTTGAATTGGATCGATAATAAAATCTTTGCAAAGGACAGGGAGGTTCACCGCTTCACTGACAGCCTGCAAGTCATCCATCGATCCGTGGAAAAAGGTTTCATCCGTCAGAACTGATATGGCATCCGCACCGCATGCTTCATACCATTTAGCTTGCTGAACAGGGTCGATAGTCGTATTTATTTCCCCTTTGGATGGGGAGGACCGTTTGATTTCAGCGATAAGATTCAACTGTTTCGAGTTTCGAAAAGATGGTGCTACGTTGGCAGGTAACGCTGCTTTCCTCTCGGCGTTATGAAACGAACGTCCCTGCAACGACGCAATTTCTTTTTCTTTTTCACGGAGAATATGGTCTAAAATAGTCACGTTATATCGCCTCCTTTGCTATTTTTTTACTGTATTCGGTTAACTTCTGAAGTTTTTCCATAGCGGCACCGCTGTCGATGCTTTCAGCTGCTATTCTGACACCATCGTGGACGGAAGATGCGGTGCCATTGGCGAATAGTCCGAGTCCTGCATTGAAAAGAATCGTATCACGGTAAGCCCCCTGTTTTCCACTCAGGACATCCATTAAAATGCGGGCGTTATCTTTTGCATCGCCCCCCTTTATGGCATCATTATCGTGGACGGGCAAGTTCACGTCATTCGGATGCAACGTGAAGGAATGGACATTTCCATTGTCGAGCATGGCGATGTGATTGTCACCCGCAAGCGAGCCTTCGTCCATATAGTCAGCGCCATTAATGACGAGTGCTCGCTTTCGTCCCAACTGATGCAACGTTTGGGCAAGCAGAGACAGCATATCGCGCCGGTACACGCCGAGGAACTGCGTGTCGAGATGAACCGGATTGGTCAATGGGCCGATCAGGTTGAATATCGTAGGAATGCCCAAATCTTTCCGGACACCCATAAAACGTTTCATTCCGGGGTGTACATTTGGCGCAAACAAAAAAGCAATACTGGCTTCGGTGAGCATTTCCTCGACATGTTCTTTCATGAACGACAGGGAAATACCCAAATGCTCGAGCACATCAGCACTTCCTGTATTGCTGGAGATGCTGCGGTTGCCGTGCTTTGCAACTGGGACGCCGGCACCGGCCAGAACAAATGCAGCGGTTGTGCTGATGTTAAAGCTTTGGGAACCGTCGCCGCCTGTTCCACAATTATCCATAACCCTCATCGGCATGTCGGTTGTCTGGGTGGATTGGGAACGAAGAACCGAAGCGAGCCCGGCAATTTCCTCGGGTGTTTCGCCTTTTGCTCGAAGTGCCGTTAAAAATGATGCCAGTTGACTATCAGTAATATGATCTGAAAAAGATGCTGCAGTTGCCTGTTTCATTTCCTCAAGTGTAAGGTTTTCCCGATTCATCAGTTTTTCAAGATACTGTTTCATGATGGATCTCCTTTCCAATTTCAATTAAAAAATTGCGGATGATTGTCTTTCCGGATGCTGTGCCAATGGATTCCGGATGAAACTGTATGCCATAAACAGGGTGTTGCCGGTGTTTAATCGCCATAATTTCATTATCATCAAGAGATGACGACACAACCTTTAGTTCATACGGCAACGTTGTCCGGTCAATGGCCAATGAATGATAACGCATCACCTCCAGCGGTTGCGGGAGATAACTGAAAAGTCCGTGCCCATTATGGGTGATGGATGATGTTTTGCCGTGTTTAACGGTCTTAGCTTTGGTAAGTGATACACCAAGGGCATGAGCAATAACCTGATGACCGAGACAAATTCCGAGAATGGGAATGCGGTTGTAAAATGTCTTCACAATCTCTGCGCAGATACCTGCTTTCTCCGGTGTTCCCGGTCCTGGGGAAAGGATAATGGCTTCCGGGTTTAACGTTGCAACATTCTCGGCAGTCAGCTGATCATTTCGGCGGACGGCTACCTCCATTCCTTCGCTTGCCACGAATTGATAGATGTTGTACGAAAATGAGTCGTAATTATCAATGAGTAAAATCAAAGTTTGTCACCTCCATTAATGAGCGTGCTTTGTGCAAGGTTTCGTTATATTCGGTTTCCGGATCGGAATCGTAGACAATACCTGCACCTGTCTGTAAGTAGGCATAGTTATCTTTTACAATGAGTGATCGAATGGTTAGTGCCATGTTCATGTCGCCATTAAAATTGATGTAGCCAACACCACCAGCGTAAGCACCGCGTCTGACGTCTTCCAGTTCATTGATGATTTGCATGGCACGGATTTTCGGTGCACCGGATACGGTTCCAGCGGGCAGGCATGCAATTAATGCATCGATACTCGAAAATCGGGCAGCCAATTTTCCGTGTACCTCTGAGACAATGTGTGAAACGTGCTTATACTTTTCGATGTGCATATAAGCTGGGACCGTAATGCTATCTACTTCACACACACGGCCGAGGTCGTTTCGGCTTAAATCAACGAGCATCCGGTGTTCTGATAACTCCTTTTCATCTGCGAGAAGGTCTCTCGACAATGCTTCATCTTCCGCCTTCGTTTCCCCGCGCGGTCGTGTACCGGCAATCGGATTGGCAATAATGTCCTCTCCCGACGTTTTCAGTAAACTTTCCGGTGACGCCCCCAAAAGGACGTAATCATCAAAGTCGATATAAAACATGTATGGGGACGGATTCACTTTTCGCAACTTTCGATAGAATGTAAATGGATCCCCATGCATGGCAGCTTTCATTCGTTGAGATAAAACGACCTGATAGATATCTCCTTGCTGAATATGTTCTTTTGCTATTTCGACATTACGCATAAAATGGTTTTTATCCATGTCAGGTTGGAACGTGATTGGGTCATCCGCTGATGGATGATCGGACGGAGCCGGCATCAGTGCCTTGCTTAATGCGTCTAAACGTTTATCCAATACGTGTTCCGGCTGCTCATCCAGGTTTGTTGCTATGACGAACACCGATTCATCTTTATGGTCAAAGACAATGATGTTTTTATAAAGCATGAAATGACAATCCGGCATGTCTGTGTCATTGGGCAGCTCCCCGCCGATATCTTCATAGGAGCGAATAGCATCATAACCGGTATATCCTACTGCACCTCCAAAGAAGGGGAGGGGAATATCAACATCCAATGAAGGAATTTCGTTTTGTAACACGGATAAAACCGTCTCATACCGTTTTTCGGTTGTTTGTTGATATCGTATGGTCGTTTCATCATGGCCTCCGGTGATTTCTATATATGGGTCAGCTCCGATAAAGGAATATTTGCCTTTTTCTTCATGTTGGAATGAGCTTTCCAGCAAAAACCGTTTTGTTCCTTGCAGGTTTTGAAATATGCCTATCGGGGTCAGGGTGTCAGCGTTACGTTTTATATATTTATAGGGCAGTGGTTTTGAGTTGGTTACCATGTCTGCAAAACTCCTTTTCGGTTAAAAATAAAAAACCTCTGCAAACATAGTCGACTATGTTTGCAGAGGACGATTGTGACCGCGGTGCCACCTCTTTTTGGAGACAACGAATGTTATCTCCATCTTTTTCAGATACGGGATGTGTAAGGGACGTTGCTTTGGACCTTTTCATCCGATACCTTATCCGTATAACGGCGGAGTCCCGTGTTTCCGTACTGTCGTTCAGGAAACCTCTCACAAGTCCATTCGGCAATCATCCACGTGCCGGTATTGCACCACCACCGGCTCTCTGGAACGCTTCATAAAAGCTTACTTCTCTTGCTCAGCGATTTGTAGTTATTTTGTTAGTATCCGAACTGCCAAGTGGGTTGATTGGTTATGGTGATCAACCCATATAAAAAAGCTTCCCATCCTTGTAAAAAAGGACGGGAAGCCCGTGGTGCCACCTTTATTAGCTGCAGAAACAGCTCACTCCGACCATAGGAATGTATCCTATGCCTCCCGGATAACGATGGGAATTAAGTCGCCGGAGTCTACTGTAATAACGGTTCGATCCGGAGCTCGGAAGTCCATTCGCCTGCCATATACACCGGTTTACACCTACCACCGGCTCTCTGGAGAATAACAACAGGGTACTCCTCTTCGTCAACGCTTTAATTTGAAAGAATATTTAATATTTATTCTAACGGCGTTTTAACCTGATGTCAATACAAAATAACCGGAAAAATTATTTTTATTTAAAAATACAGGTTAATGTGACGGTCATGTGTATCCGATTTTTTCTCGGGATAACATTTTTTCTGTTTTGAACGAGCCTTTTTGTGCTATGTTAGATATATATATGTGCAAAGGGGTTCTGAGGATGCCGAAGAAAACGGTAGGGATTATTTTTGGCGGCAAGTCCGCCGAACATGAAGTTTCATTGCAATCAGCCAAAAATATCGTTGATGCGATCGATGAAGAAAAATATAAGGTCGTTTTGATTGGAATTGACAAGCGGGGGAAATGGCATATAAATAACCCATCATCCTATTTGATTAATGCCGATGACCCGACATCCATTCGGCTGAATCAGTCGGAGCAAACGGTTGCGTTGGTACCCGGAAAAACAGACCATCAGCTGATTCATGCCACAGATGCCCGTTTGATTGAGCAACTGGATGCTGTATTTCCGATTGTTCATGGAACGTTGGGCGAGGATGGCAGTCTTCAGGGGATGATGCACTTGGCTAACCTCCCGTTTGTCGGTACCGATGTGCTTGGTTCAGCGATCTGCATGGATAAGGATATTGCCAAGCGGCTGCTGCAAGCGGCTGGGTTAAACGTTGCCAAAGGGCTGACCTGTTCACATGCGGATCGACAGGAGATGACCTTTGCAAAAGCGGAAAAGGAAGTAGGTGTGCCGATGTTCATTAAACCGGCCAACCAAGGGTCATCCGTCGGTGTCAGCAAAGTTTCGGGAGAGGAAGCGTTTGATCAAGCTCTGGATGAAGCCTTCCAGTATGATCGAAAGGTCGTTATAGAAGAGACGCTGAACGGTCGTGAAATTGAGTGTGCGGTATTGGGCAATGACGATCCGAAAGCATCCGTTCCGGGTGAAATTTTACCGCAGACGGAATTTTATTCGTACGAATCCAAGTATATTGACGAATCCGGTGCGAAATTGGAAATGCCGGCTGATCTATCGGATGAGGCGGCTCGAAAGGTGCAAGCAACTGCCGTAAAAGCGTTTCGAACACTGGAGTGCGAGGGGTTGGCGCGCGTGGACTTCTTCCTGACTGATGACGGAGACGTCTATGTGAATGAGGTTAATACATTGCCCGGTTTTACACGCATCAGTATGTATCCGAAATTGTGGGAACTGAGTGGCGTTGCCTATCCGGAATTAATTGATCAACTAATTAAACTGGCTATTCAACGGCATGAGCGTAACAGTAAGAAGAAAAGTGCCGTATGGGACGACTAATCTTGCTGTAAATTAAAGACACTGCATGGCTTGGATATATTATGTTTAGGCATTCCCTGTATTCCGGGGAATGCCTAAACATTCATTGATAAAGTTCTATAATGTTTGATAAGCGTCTGCCAAATCTCTGACGCTCCAAAGCCAGTGGAACATTGATAAGATTTTGGTTAGGGTGCTATTCATAGTTAATGAGTGATGCCGTATTTTAGTAGATAAGGAGATGGGATAATGGCAAAAGATAATCGTGTGGCTCTTGTCACGGGTTCCGGAACAGGTTTAGGAAAGGCGATTGCCACATCGTTCGTTAATGAAGGCATGACGGTCGTGTTAACTGGTAGACGGGAGGATGTATTGCAGAAGGCGAGCGAGGATATTGGCCAGGATCAAACGATTGTGCTCCCGGGTGATATGACGAGTGAAGCCAGTGTTCAAAAGCTTCGGGATAAATTGCTGGCGCAAACAGGCGGGAGACTTGATATTCTCGTAAATAACGTCGGAGGTGTTCCTGCCAGAGAATCCATCGAAGACATGACTGTGGATCAATGGTACCAAGTGATCGATAAAAATACGACAAGTCAATTTCTTGTTACCAAGTATTTTCTGCCTGCTCTGCGCAGGAGTAATCACGCAGTTATTATTACGGTAACATCAGTCCTTGCCCATTTTTATATGAAAGGATTTGGCGCTTATTCGGCAGGTAAAGCAGCCGCTGAAGCCTTGATTCAAACGGTTGCCGAAGAAGAGAAGGCTAACGGCATACAAGTGGAACTGCTTGATCCCGGAAGCGTCGCGACAGATGCCAATCCGAGCGGCAAAAATGATTCTATGGATGTAGCAGCGCGGCTGGTTAATATGGTTAAATAGGCTATTAAGCTTAGATAAATCCGAGGTATAGCATTTATGCCATTCAGTTTAGACGAGGGGGTAAGGATGATGGACATTCGTGAAATTGAAATGAACGACAATCAGGCATTGAAACGCATTATTAAATGGTCATTGGAGGATGCTGGCTTAAATATTCCCGGAACAGCCTATTTCGATCCTCAGCTTGGCTATTTATCACAATTTTATAAAGAGAAGCCCGGGGCCAAATATTGGGTGGTTGTGACAGATGCGAATGAAGTTGCGGGTGGGGCGGGTATTGCTCCCTACGCCCAAAATTCAGACGTGGGAGAGTTGCAAAAGTTGTATATTGCGCCTGAATTTCGAGGCAAGGGGCTATCCAAGCAATTGATGACGACAGCGCTCGACTTTGCCAGCAAGCATTATACGTATTGTTATCTGGAAACGTCGCGGAAACTTGAAATCGCCAGCTACTTATATCGCCAGTTTGGCTTTCAGGAACTGAATGAACCGCTGGATGGCTCGGAACATGGCGCCATGGATGATTGGTATATCAAAAAGTTAGTTTAAAAGCTATACAACTTTTAAGTAGGAGAAGGCCATTTGATATCGTTACCCTTCAAATCGGGTGAATTTATCGGTGGCCGGGATTCGTTCCTTTTTGACGGGCTTTTCATCAAAATAGCCGAGATGCAGGAACCCGACGATTTTTTCGTTGTTACCTATGTCCAGGATCGCTTTCACCGCCGGATCATAAATATGCGAATTGGTTTTCCAGACAACCCCAAGCTGATGCTCCCATGCAAGCAACCAGAAGTTTTGAATCATACAGGCGGTTGCACCAAAGTTTTCATCCCATTGTTTTTGACTGTCAGGTTCATCCATGACGACAATAAGGAACGCGTTGGGTTCACAAAGGTATTGATACCGGTTTTCCTGGCGTTCTTCCGGATACGTGGCGGCAACGTTTGCGGCAAAGGTTTCTTTTTGCTCCGGTCCGACAAAGATGAATCGCCAAGGCTGACGGACGCCGTGGGTAGGTGCCCATATAGCATCTTCCAGCAGTTCTTTGACGGTATCCTCGGTAACGGGTTTATCGTTGTAATGCTTTTTGACAGCACGTCGGTCGCGGATGGTCTGTTGAAGTGATGTCTTTGTCTTAGCAGAATTCAATTCTCACCCTCCATCAAAAAATATGTATTGATCATTTATTATAGCTTATAAATGAATAAGTAGCAAAACATTAAAAAGGTCTTGATTTGTGAAATGAATCACGTAATAATGGGAGGAACAGTAAGAATTCGCATAATTAAAAAATTACATGTGAATAATTTCACAATAGGGGGAGGAAGACATGAAAGCATTTTTGAAGCGAAAAGGAGTTTCTTTGTCGGTCAGGGCGTATGTTATTACGGCGTTAAGCTATATGGCATTAGGGCTGTTCGCATCTCTTATTATTGGTCTGATTATTCAAACCATTGGTGAGCAAGCGGTAAAATGGGGATGGGATCAGCTGGCGTTTTTTGTGGATATGGGCGGCTATGCGATGGAGACCAAAATAATGGGCGGTGCCATTGGCGTGGCAATTGCTTATGGGTTGAACGCACCCCCGCTCGTTTTATTTTCTGCGCTGTTTGCCGGAGCATTCGGTGCTGAATTGGGCGGACCGGCTGGAAGTTATGTGACCGCCCTGATTGCTACTGAGTTTGGGAAAATAGTCTATAAAACGACACGTGTTGATATTATCATCACGCCATTTGTAACAATACTTGTCGGGTTTGCCATCGGTACCTTTATTGGCCCGCCGATCAATGCATTCATGTCGTGGTTCGGAGGAATTATTAATTGGTCCACCGACCAGCAGCCTTTGATTATGGGGATACTGGTTGCTGTTTTGATGGGATGGGGATTAACGGCCCCCATATCCAGTTTAGCCATTGCCATCATGCTTTCCATTGATGGATTGGCAGCAGGTGCGGCAACGATTGGGTGTGCCGCGCAAATGGTTGGATTTGCATCGGCCAGCTATCGTGAAAATGGTGTCGGTGGTTTGCTGGCACAGGGAATTGGCACGTCCATGCTGCAGGTAGCCAACGTGTTGCGCAATCCTGTGATTATTATTCCGCCGACTATCGCCGGAGCCGTCCTGGCCCCATTTGCAACCGTCTGGCTGGAACTTGAAAATAATGATCTTGGTGCGGGGATGGGCACCAGTGGTCTGGTGGGACAAATTATGACTTTTGAATCCATGGGCTTTAGTTGGCATGTGTTAGGATCCATGGTGGCGTTGCATGTGATCGGCCCTGCGATTATCAGTTTCGTTCTAGCGGAATGGTTCCGTAAAAAAGGCTGGATCAAACCAGGGGATATGAAAATCGACTACGAATGAATTCTGAGGATACGATTCGCAAAAACGCAACAATAGCTCGTATTTGTTATACTGGAAATAAGTCAATAAGAAAAGACCTAAAAGGAAGCGTCAACTGACAATGACACGTATCCCTTTGCCGGATGGCCAGGAAGATTTGGTTGCACCAGGGAAAGAACGAATGAATGACGATGGGATATAAAGGAGCGTCAGCATGAAGACTGTTGTGGACAAAGCATTGAAGAAGGCGGGCGATGAAACCCCTTTGAAAAAGGTCACCCGTGTTGGGGGAGGATCCATTAGTGCAAGCTATTTTGCGGAGACTCATCAAGGCCGTTATTTTGTAAAATACCATCCAAATGCACCGGCGCGTTTTTTTGAACTGGAAGCAAAGGGGTTGGACCTCATCAGTCAGACGGATTCAATCGCTGTTCCGGACGTATGTGCCTACTCGGATGAAAGCGGAGGTGCGTTTCTGGTGATGGAATGGATCGAAGGAACGCCTTCTGCCGATACACAGCGTCAGCTCGGTGACCGGGTCGCGAAGATGCATCAGTCATTCGGTGACAAGCATGGTTTGGACGTTGATACGTTTATCGGTACGCTTCCTCAGCCAAATGGCTTGTTTTCAAGCTGGCTGGCGTATTATCGGGACCAGCGTCTGGGTGCCCAGCTTCAGCTTGGAATCGACCGTGGAAGAATTACGGGTGAACGGCGCCACCGGATGGAAACATTGCTGGAAAACTTAGGTAAGTGGGTTCCAGATGATACAGCCCCTTCGTCTTTGCATGGGGACCTGTGGGGTGGCAACTGGCTTGTTGGTTCAGGAGGGATTCCCTATGTGATTGATCCGTCATTTTTGTATGGGGACAGGCATTTTGAGCTAGCTTTTACGGAGCTGTTTGGCGGGTATTCCAACGATTTCTATCGAGCGTATGAAGAGCGATTCCCACTATCACCGGATTATGACGATATCAAACCATTGTACCAGCTGTATTACTTGCTCGTACACTTGATTAGTTTTGGCGAAGGGTATGGGCCGCCCGTTGATGCCATTCTAAAACGATATTGTGGGTAGTGTATCAGGCACAAATTTGTCATAAAATGTACTAGTATCGTGCTTCATATCACAAATATACCCTGCCCCTTATCGTGTATGATGAAGGCACATGATGGAAGTGGGTGGTGAATGATGACATTATATGAACTGCTTGTTGTCATACACGTTTTTTCGGCCATATTGGGAATGGGCCCGGGGTTTGTGATGATTTATATAGTTAGCAAAGCTCGGACGATGACCGAATTGCGGCAGGCCCATGCCATTCGCAATCATCTCCATCATGTGGTGATGATCGGTGGTATATTGCTGTTTGTTACCGGCCTGTGGATGGGTATGTTACATCCGTATCTTTTTGATCAAGGTTGGTATGTAACAAGTCTCATATTGTATCTGGTCGCTTTGGGGCTTGGTCCGGTCATGCTGTCACCCAGGGCGAAACCGGTCAAAATGCTGCTTAACGAGCATCAAAGCGATGATATACCGCCTGATTACTATCTATTATCAAAAAGACTGTTTTTCTATGAACGGTTGGAGAATATATTGTTTTTGATCATCATTGTGCTTATGGTATTGAAACCATTTTAAAAGTGAATCAAAAGGAATAAATAACCACAATTAATTCAGGCGCACATAACGATAAATGTGCGCCTGAATTACGCTTCACCCAAATATTCTTCCAAAGTTATATCTTGCTTCATGATGGCTGTGGCGGCTTTTTGGCCGACATACCGGAGATGCCATGGTTCGTATTGATACTTAGTGATGGCTTGTTTTCCTTTCGGGTAGCGAATAATAAAACCGTATTCACTCGCATGTTGCTTAATCCATTGTCCCTCGTCGGTTTGCCCGAAATCGGTGACCAATCGGTAATTGACATCCGGGCTGGTGACATCCATGGTCAAGCCAGTCTGATGTTCGCTTTCGCCCGGTTTGGCACTGACTTTGTTAGCCGCTTCTTCACCACGTTCCCGGACATTGGAGGCAAAGATGGCATCCTGTCTCTCGTAGGACCGATAGCCGGACTGAGCGAACAGTTCAAGATCGTTGTTGTTGGCTGCTTGAAACATATCTTCCAGTGCTTGAGCGGCTACCTTCCGCATTTGTTTTTTCGGCAAAAAGTCGTCAAAAGGAAAACGGACATCGGGTACGGTCAGGTTACGCGGAACAAAATCACCAGGCAGTCTGTTGTCTTTATTGACCAGTGCAAGGATGTCATGTGGATTGCCAACAGCTGTCGGTTTCTCGTCCGGTTTACGCAGAACAGCCCCTGCTTTGACGGCGTCCGTTTCATCCAGTTTCTTTTGTAATGCGTTTCGAGTCGGCTCATTATAAATACCAGTAGCAGTGAGCGAGTCTTGTTGCAATTGAAAATCGGTAAGCGCCCAGGTTGTTTCCCTATCAAAGGTTCCATTGTCAGAAATGGAATAACCGGCGTTGTTCAAGGCTTTTTGCAGCGTTTTCACCGCCTGGCCCTGATCGGTTTTTTGCAGCTGTTCCTGGGGGAGATCGATGCTCGTATCTTTCGGACGATCTTTTTTTTGGTTGTCTGTTTTGTCTGTTGGTGTATGGTCGGCGGATCCGTTATTGTCTGGGCTCCCGTTGCAGGCTGTGGTTAAAAATGTCAAATTGAACAGTATAAAAATAGCGGTCAGGCTTTTGTAGAACATGGTTTTCTCTCCCTATTGTCTCATCTTTTACGTTTATCGTATCACTGCATGATTGTTTTGGTCTATGGTTTCTTTTTGAAAGGCCAGCCGGATGTTAATGCAGAGACGTTCGGTTTTCTTTAGCGAAAATAAAGCATAAGCAGGTCTGTTCATCCTCTTTTTCATCGGTTAAAATAAAGAGAAAGAAGATTGGTTCAAATAAAAAGATAAAAATATAGCAGGAGGTTCTGAAAATGTCGGTTATTGTGAGTGCCCCGTGGCTAAAGAACAGATTGGAACATGCCCCCGACGATACGGTTGTTGTGGATACGCGATTTCAGCTGACTGATGAAGACGCGGGCAGGAAAGCTTATTTGGAAGGACATATCCCGCAAGCTGTTTACTTGGATTTAAACAAAGATTTATCTGAGAAACCTGCTAAGCATGGCGGCAGTCACCCGTTGCCGGATATGGAGATGTTTGCAGCCAAAATGGGCAACATCGGTATCGATCATGACACAACGGTTGTTATTTATGATCAACACAATGACATGTTCGCAGCACGTCTGTGGTGGCTGCTGGATTATGCGGGTCATCAGGACGTTCATCTGCTTGATGGCGGTTTGGATGCGTGGATGAACAACGGGTATGAGGTGACAACCGAGGTAACGAACCTGGATCCAAAGCATTTTGAGCCATTCATACGGAATGATGCTGTTGCGGACATCGATAATGTGAAAGAAAAGTTGCAGAGCCAAACGGCGACACTCATTGACTCTCGTGCAAGTGAACGATATCTGGGTCAATCAGAACCACTTTATAGAAAGGCAGGTCATATTCCCGGAGCAAAAAATTTCTTCTGGAAACATGTTTTGAATGACAAAGGGAAATGGAAAACGGATGATGAGCTCGAATACCGTTTTAAATCCTTATCTAAGGACGATGAGATTATCGTTTCGTGTGGATCGGGTGTCTCCGCGTGCCCGAACGTTCTTGCATTGAGGTTAGCCGGATACCGGGATGTTAAGCTTTACCCTGGCAGTTTCAGCGATTGGATTTCGTATGATGATAACAAAGTGGAAACAAAGGAGGAATAACCATGAATCGAAAGCGCTGTGAATGGGTAACAGATGACTCGATTTATATTGATTATCATGACCATGAGTGGGGGAAGCCGACCCATGATGATCAGTCCTTATTTGAAATGCTTTCGCTGGAAGGGGCACAGGCGGGTTTGAGTTGGCTTACCATCCTTAAGCGGAGAGAAGATTATCGGAAGGCGTTCGATTATTTTGATCCTGAAAAAATTGCTCGTTACGATACGGATAGGGTGCACAAACTGATCCAGGATAAGCGTATCATCCGTAACAGACAAAAAATCGAATCGGTAATAACGAATGCAATGTCAGTATTGATGATTCAGCAGCAGTTTGGAAGCTTTGACAGCTATATTTGGCAATTTGTCGGCGGTGAGCCAATTCTGAATAACTGGGATACACATGCGGATGTCCCTGCGACGACCCAAGAGTCTGAACAGATGAGCAAAGACTTGAAAAAGCGTGGATTTAAGTTTGTGGGGCCGACGATTTGTTATGCGTTTATGCAAGCAACCGGAATGGTTAATGACCATACGAAAGACTGTTTTCTGTATCACGGCCGAACCGATGAAACGGTTTAAATGTCGATGGATTCAAACATAAATGGATCTGCAGTTTTGGTCTGCAACACACAATGCAGATCTCTGAGCCTTTAGAAACGGATTATCTTTTGGCTTTCTCCGATTGAGTTCAGCCAAATACCCGTTTAACGGCACCGGCGAATTCTTGAAAGTAAGCAGGGACTTTATGATCGGGAAGCCCAGTGTACATGTTTGCTGCGATGGATTGGTTATACCATTTCTGCTGATCAAATCCCGAATGAAAGTGATCCCAAAGTTTGTGACCTTGCCGGTTCAGTTCTTTTTCCATGGACAGCAAGTTATCCAGTTTATCAGCTATAATTAAGTACTTTACGTCATCTTCTGCACGTTTTACCGTATCAATGGTATCCTGTTTGCGCCCTTCCCACGATTTGGATTTATCTTCCGTATGGGCAGAGACGAGTGCTGCAACCTTTGATCCAAATTGGTCTTTGATATCTTCTATTTCATATGGCGTATCTTCCACAACGTCATGCAAATAACCGGCACAAACCAGCTCATCGCTGAATCCTGAAGTTTCCAGCCGTTGTGCGACACGGACGGGATGGGTGATATAAGGTGTGCCGGAAGCCTTACGTGTCTGCCCATCATGCGCTATTTCGGCAAACATTTTTGCTGCTTGTTTCATATTTTTCCCTCCTACCTCCCATGTTTCATGTTCCCAATGCTGTAAGTGTAGCATATGTGAATATTTTTCTGAAAATGATTCATGCCATTATGATTACATAAATTCAAAATCCTTGGTATGATAGAAGAAATGATACTTGAGATAGGATGAATCACTATGGGTGAAGGAATTAATAGACGGAAGACAGAGCACATTCGTCTTTGTCTTGAAGATAATGTGGAAGGAGTGGACAAGTCAACCGGTCTGGAAGGAATATCGTTTATACATAACGCACTGCCGGAGATCAATTTTAGAGATATTGATTTGACGTCCCATTTCCTTGACAAGCCAATCAAAGCGCCGTTTCTGGTCAGTTCGATGACGGGTGGATCGGAGCTTGCGGCGCAGATAAACCGGAATTTGGCGAAGGCTGCAGAAGAAAAAGGGTGGGCCGTAGCGCTTGGCTCAACGAGGGCTTTATTGGAAAGTGATGCGCACCAGGAGTCCTTTTTAATACGCAAGCATGCACCGACTGTTCCACTCATTGCAAACTTGGGTGCTGTGCAACTGAACTATGGCTATGGGGCTGAGGCGTGTCAGCAGATTATTGATATGACCGGTGCTGATTCCATTGTGCTGCATTTTAATCCGCTCCAGGAGGCTGTGCAGGATGGGGGCGACTTGAATTTTGAAAACTTGCTGCCGAAAATCGAAAACGTTTGCTCTGCACTGGATGTTCCGGTTGGTGCGAAAGAGGTCGGGTTTGGCATTGATGGAACGGTCGCCAAACAATTATACGATGCTGGTATTTCCTATATTGATGTTGCGGGCGCTGGTGGGACGTCGTGGAGTCAGGTTGAGAAACTCCGCTCCAATGATCCTCTGAAAAAGGCGGCTGCGGAAGCGTTCAATAGCTGGGGCATCCCGACAAAGGACTGCATTGTATCGGTGAGGAGCGCCCTGGATGATATTCCTGTGGTATCCAGCGGCGGAATGAAGACCGGAATGGACGCTGCCAAAGCTTTGACCATTGGTGCTGATGTGATCGGATTTGCTCGTAAGTTGCTCCAGGCGGCAACAGAATCCGATGAAGCAGTTGTCAAAACCATGGATCAGATCGAGCTTGAACTGACAATGACCATGTTCGGTATTGGTGCCAAAACGATCGGTGATCTAAAAAATACGAAACGCGTTTCCATTATGGGAACATCATTGCTTGAAGACTGACTGCTCATTATTATGGGCAGTTTTTTCGTTCATTAAAAAACGCCAAAGTTTGGCACACAAACGCCAAAGTTAAAGTGAAAACACCAAAGTTTATAACAAAAAAGCCAAAGATGAAACCAAAATCGCCAAAGTTCATTAATCATTCAGCGTCGCAACCAGAAAATGTTATCGGAAACGGTTCCAAATGATGGTTTATGATTCGTCGACCTCCAAATGCTACATAACAAAGGAGGTCTTTCTATGGATGAAGAGATGCATGAACCAAAGGATAATAAATCCATCCCAATGACATCGATCACAAGCGGATCAGGGGAAGAAGCAGCAAATGATGTGTTTTACTATACGGACCAAATCGTGAATATTGGTTTTATTGGTTACCCGGAAGAGCGGGAATGGGTGCTGGTGGATGCGGGATTGCCTCATTCCGCCGAAAACATTATGGAAACGGCTGAGAAACGGTTCGGGACACAGCAACCGCCATTAGCCATCGTTCTGACACACGGGCATTTTGATCATGTTGGCGGACTGGTGGACTTGGTGCAGGAATGGGATGTTCCGGTTTATGCTCATCAACTGGAGCTCCCTTATCTAACTGGGGAACAAAGCTATCCGGAGCCGGATCCTAGTGTAGAAGGCGGCATGTTGGCCAAAATTTCCCGCATCTATCCGAACGAACCGGTGAATTTAGGCCGTGCGGTGCAACCGTTGCCTGAAGACAATAGCGTACCCGGAATGGAAGGATGGCAGTGGATTCACACACCGGGACATACACCCGGTCATGTGTCGTTTTACCGAAAGCATGATGGGATGCTTCTCTCCGGTGATGCCTTTATTACAGTCAGACAGGACTCGTTCTATAATGTGCTTATGCAGACCAGTGAGGTGAATGGGCCACCGCGGTATCTGACAACGGATTGGGAAAAAGCTAAAACATCAGTGGAAAAGCTGGCACAATTAAATCCGGAGACGGTCGTACCGGGACATGGTACGTGGATGCGTGGCGAAGCATTAAGGGAAGGGCTTTCACACCTTGCTCAAACGTTTGATCAAACAGCTAAACCGGACTATGGACGGTATGTTGATGGTCACGACTATCATTGATTCAGCTGAAAATCAGCGCTATGGTCAGGGGTGTGCGGTGATCCAATTGATGTCCTCCTTTGTGTCAAGAGCACAACATTTCCTGACAGTGAGAAGGCTGTGCTAAAATAACCATCAGGAAAGAGGTGTTATCATGGACATAGAGGTATGGTCCGATTTCGTGTGTCCGTTCTGTTACATGGGCAAGCGTCAATTGGAGTCCGCACTCGACCATTTTCCTCATAAAGACAATGTATTCGTGACGTATAATAGTTATGAACTAGATCCTGATTCCGAGAAAAATCCTGATCAGTCGATTCATGAACGAATGAGTGTTAAATTTGGCATGAGCGTGGAAGAAGCCAGACAATCGAATGAAAAAATGAGAAAAAAAGCCGAGGAACTGGGGTTGATATACAATTTTGATACGATGCAGCCGACCAATTCGTTTGATGCCCACCGTGTTGTGCAATATGCAAAAAACAAAGGAAAGAGCCATGCCGTGATCGAGCGTCTGTTTCGTGCTTATTTTACGGATTCTGAACGAATCAGTGATTACGAAATACTAGCCCGATTAGCAGCTGAATCCGGTCTGGATCGGGGCAATGTGCGAGTAATGCTGAAAAAGGATGACTACGCGGAAGATGTCCGGATGGATGAAAAAGAGGCGGCACAACTAGGTGTACAAGGTGTTCCGTTTTTCGTTTTTAATAGCACATATGCATTATCCGGTGCACAGCCAATGAACGTATTCACTGAAGTGCTTGCGAAAGTATGGGAAGAGGAGCAATCGAAATCGTCGTCGCACTCGTTGACACCAAAAAAATCAAAAACAACGTATTGTACGGATGAAGGCTGTGAAGACATGAAAAATGACTGATGCATTCCGATATAGCAACCTCTCGCAAGGCAAATAGCCATCAGCGAAGGTTGTTTTTTTATCTTTTCGTCCCAACAGGGTATCCGTTGTAGGTTTGACACACTGAATCGTTAATGATATAACTAATTCGGTGATAATGATTATCAATATCGCCAAATTAAAGCATACAGTTTTTCGTTATCAGGATTAATCGGCTGTATCAGCAAGGGAACGGGAATGGGATGAGAAAAGGATATTTGCTAATCATAGCGTTGTTTTTACTTTCTTTTATATCGCTTTTTGTCGGTGTTAAAAACATATCACCACTCGATCTTTTTCACTTAACGCAGGATCAACAGAAAATTTTAACCGTAAGTCGGTTGCCGCGCTTGATCAGTATTTTAATCGCGGGGAGCAGCTTAAGTATATGCGGTTTGATTATGCAACAATTAACACGAAACAAATTCGTTTCACCGACAACGGCGGGCACCATGGATTCCGCACGTCTTGGTGTTTTGGTGTCATTACTTGTTTTTCCTGCAGCCGGCATGCTTGAAAAGATGGCCATAGCCTTTGCCTTTGCACTGGCGGGTACATTTATATTTATGAAGATTCTTGATCACATTAAATTTAAAAACACGATATTTATCCCGCTTGTTGGGCTGATGTTCGGTAATATTGTCGGATCGATTACAACGTTTTTCGGGTTGAAGTATAACCTGATACAAAGTATATCCTCCTGGCTGCATGGGGATTTTTCCATGGTCATTGAAGGACGTTACGAACTTTTATATATCAGTATTCCGGCGATTATTTTAGCATACCTGTTTGCCAACCGTTTTACGCTGGCAGGCATGGGTGAGGATTTAGCGGTGAATCTGGGTTTGAGTTATAAACGAATCGTTAATCTGGGACTTATTATCGTTGCTTTTGTCTCCTCGATCGTAATACTTACTGTTGGAACCTTGCCTTTTTTGGGTTTGATTGTCCCCAATATTGTGACGATCTTCCGTGGGGATAATATAAAGAAAAGCATCTTTCCCACAGCAGTGATGGGAGCTGTATTCGTTCTGTTTTGCGATATACTCGGACGCATAATCATTTATCCATATGAAATCTCTATCAGTCTGACCATCGGTATTATCGGCAGTGCCATTTTCCTGTATTTGTTATTGGGGAGAAACGCTCATGAAAACTAAACTTATTATTCTGGTAACTATTACCGCAGCAATCATTACTCTATTTTTATTTATTGATATGGGAGGCTATTGGGGTTACATTTTGACCCGGCGATTGAACAAAATTTTGGCCATCATCCTGACAGGCAGTTCAATTGGCGTATCGACGATTATTTTTCAAACGATCACGAATAATAAAATTTTAACGCCTAACATTATTGGACTGGATTCGTTATACATGCTGATTCAGACCGTTGTGGTGTTCACTTTTGGCGCCAATACGCTGACGATGATGAATAGTAACATTCATTTTCTGATTTCTGTCGGCCTGATGTTAGTGTTTTCGGCGTTACTGTATACGTTTTTATTTAAACGGGAAGGGCAAAATATTTATTATTTGCTGCTTGTCGGTTTGATCTTGGGCACATTGTTTTCAAGTATCTCGTCATTCATGCAGATATTGATTGATCCAAACGAATTTCTTGTCGTAAGGGACTCTATGTTTGCCAGTTTTAACAATGTTAATACACAGCTTCTATTAATCTCTTCGGTGAGTGTCGTACTGATTGGCTTATACTTTCTACGCTTTATCAAATATCTGGATGTTTTATCATTAGGCAAGGAACAGGCGATTAACTTAGGAGTGAGTTATGATCCGGTCGTTAAAAGGCTGTTAATGATTATTGCTGTTCTGGTATCCATATCAACCGCACTGGTTGGTCCCATAACGTTTTTAGGCTTACTTGTAGCCAATATTACCTATCACTTTATGGGGACTTATCAACACAAACACTTATTCGCCGGTTCGATTTTTATCAGCATCATTTCCCTGATAGGGGCGCAAATGCTGGTTGAGCGTGTATTTCATTTTTCGACATCGGTCAGTGTTATTATCAATCTTGTTGGCGGATTGTATTTTCTTTATCTGCTTCTAAAGGAGAGTAAATGATGTTAGACGTTAAACATGTTACCAAGCAATATGGTCAAAAGAATGTCGTCGAGGATGTTTCCGTTTCTATACAAAAAGGCAAAATCACCTCGTTTATTGGCCCGAATGGCGCCGGAAAAAGTACGTTGTTATCAATGGTCAGTCGACTTATTAATAAAGATAGCGGTGACATTGTCATTGACGGCAAAAATATTAAAGATAGTAAAAGCAATGATCTTGCCAAAAAAATATCTATTCTCAAACAGTCGAATAATGTTAACATCCGCATTACAATTAAAGATTTGGTCAGTTTTGGCCGTTTTCCTTATTCGCAAGGGCGATTAACAGAAAAAGACTGGCAGCATGTAAACGACGCGCTGCATTATATGAGACTTGAGGACATGCAAAACAAATATATTGATCAATTAAGCGGCGGTCAGCTGCAAAGAGCGTACATAGCGATGATACTTGCCCAGGATACCGAGTATATCCTTTTGGATGAACCGCTCAATAATTTGGATATGAACCACTCGGTGGAAATCATGAAAGCACTAAAGAAAATGGTGAACGAACTCGGGAAAACGGTTGTGATTGTTCTGCATGATATTAATTTTGCTTCCTGCTATTCCGATCATATTGTAGCATTAAAGGATGGAAAGGTTGTTAAAGGCGGTGCCACAGAGGAGATTATTCAACAACCGGTGTTGAAAGAAGTGTATGATATGGACATCCAGATTGAAATCATCAATAACAACCGGATTTGTATTTACTATACGTAAACGCTCAAAAACACATTTTCAAAAAAATACGGAATGTCTATTGACGTCTTGAAAAGTAAATGGTAGTCTAATTAACAGTGAAACTGATAATCATTTTCAATTAATGGTAATTGACATAGTCGATTACCATATCCCTTGCGCAAGGGTTATTTTTTTACACATAACTGATAACGATTATCAATTTCGTTTAATCGTATGTGTTATAAAACATAATCAGGAGTGATCTCAATGGTCAAAAAGTTTTCAGCGTTTTTAGTGGTTTGTTTGTTAGCGATGGCTTTAGCCGCTTGTGGATCCAGCGACTCGACGGGTTCGTCCGGCAATACCAGTGATTCATCAGATAAAAATAATGAAGAATCATCCAATAAAACGGTTACTGTCAACCATAAACTAGATAAAACCGATGTTCCAAAAAACCCGGAAAATGTTGTGGTGTTTGACTACGGTGCGTTGGAGACCCTCGATAAGCTGAATGTTCCAGTTAAAGGTGTTGCAAAGGGAAGTGCTCTCCCGGAATATTTATCAAAGTATGAGGGATCGGAATATAAAAATGTCGGCAGTTTAATTGAACCAGACTTTGAAGCCATCAATGAGCTGCAGCCTGAACTGATCATCATTTCCGGCAGACAGTCCGATGCTTACAAAGAGCTTAGTAAAATTGCACCGACCATTTATGTTGGTATTAATAATAAAAACTACATGGATTCGTTTACGAAAAATGCAAAAACACTCGGTAAAATTTTTGATAAAAAAGATGAGGTCAATCAAGAACTGGATGACATTAAACAATCCATTCAAAACCTTCAGGATAAAACGTCTGAAAGTGACAAAAAAGGTCTGATTGTCTTATCAACCGGCGGGAAAATAAGTGCGTACGGCCCCGGCTCACGATTTGGACTCATTCATGATGTATTTGGCGTTCAGCCAGCCGATGAGAACATTGAGGCATCAACACATGGTCAGAAAGTGACATTCGAATATGTCGCGGAACAAGACCCGGATTATTTGTTTGTTATTGATCGGGACAAAGCGATCGGCGGCGATACGGTTGCCAGTGAAGTACTTGATAATGAACTTGTGAACGGAACAAAGGCAGCCAAAAATGATCATATTGTCTATTTAAATCCAAATGTTTGGTACCTTTCCGGTGGCGGTCTGCTATCAATGGAAGAAATGATTAAAGAGGTTAAAAACGGATTGGATTAGATACAACAAGAGGCAAGGGATCGAATCTCTTGCTTTTTTTTGTTGATAGGCAGAAAAAATGTGGCAAATGCTAGTAAAATGGCTGTTCCATTGTAAATGAAATGTTAGTTATTCCTTTCAACGCCGGGATGGCAATGCTTATTAATTCTTTAAGCGAAGTATTAACATTTGCACCACCCCCCTTATATATGTTTGAATAAAGAAACAAAGTAAGGAAATGAGGGACAGCCATCTATGAGAAAATTATTGATATCACTTATGGCGCTGACCGTGGCACTTGTATTGGCAGCGTGCGGCGGTGATGATGGATCGGACGATAAGGACAAGGATAAGGATAAAGGCGGCGGTGAGAACGGACAAGCTTCTCAGCAGCAAAAGATGCCTGAGCCTGATTTGAAAGACGTACCAGATGTTGTAGCCAAGGTGAATGGTGACAAAATCAAGAAGAAAGAATTTAGTTCCATGTATCAGAGCGTCTTTCAGCGATCGGCCATGCAATCAAGGCTGACTGGAAAAGAAGTGGATCAGAAGAAACTGAAAAAACAGACGGCAGAAGTTTTGGTTGGCAATGAGCTGCTTAAACAAGAAGCAAATAATCGGGATTATAGCGCATCCGACAAAGCTGTGGATAAAAAGTTGAACGACTTGGCGAAGCAAAATGGGCTTGAGTCCAAAGATAAATTGCTCAGCAAATTAAAAGAGCAGGGTACGAAGAAAAATGAAGTGATTTCACAGATTAAGACGCAAGTTAAAATGGATAAACTGGTTGCCGAAGAATCCGGTGACATAGAGCCAACAGAAAAGGAACTGAAGAAAGCGTACGATCAGTGGAAATCGCAGAAAAAGCAAGCACAAAAAAATAAAAAAGACAATGAAGATGGCGACAGTGGCAAGGATAGCAAAAAAGATAAGGAAATAGCTTCATTCGATGAGAAAAAGTCAGATTTGAAACAAAGTATAAAAAGCAAAAAAGAAGCTCAAGCACGGCAAACATTGGTTGACAAACTCCGTAAAGATGCGGACGTGACCATCAATCTATAACAGTAAAAAGCCAGGGTCCGATTGGATCCTGGCTTTTTACTGTCTCTGATGCAACGATCCCAACGATCCTGCCGTTATTTAAGCAATAATGGCATCAATGGCTCTCAACAGTTGTTCCATCTGTTTTTCGGTACCAATCGTAATACGGACATGATTGGCAATCGCCGGATTTTGAAAATGTCTGATTAAAATTTTCCGACGTTTCAGTTCGTTGTAAAGCGTTTCTGCTTTAACGGTAGAGTGCGTTGTAAAGATAAAGTTTGCCGCGGACGGAAGTACGCTGAACCCACGTTTCTTCATTTCAGGAATCAGCCACTCTCTTGTCCGAATGATCTCCTCCGTTGTTTCCTGAAAATAGTGATCATCTTTCATGGCTGCAGCTGCACCAGCGAGGGCCAGTCGGTCCATGGTGTATGAGTTGAAAGAGTCTTTAATACGGAAAAGTGCCTCAATCAGATGAGGCTGCCCAATGGCAAATCCGATACGAAGACCGGCCAGTGACCTTGATTTGGACATCGTCTGCACAATCAGAAGGTTGGGGTAGTCCTGAACCAGAGATGCCGCAGAGGCAGGCGCGAAGTCGATATAAGCTTCATCCATAATAACGACTTGGTCCGAATTGTTGGCTGCAATTGTCTCCACATTCTCCAAAGACAAATAAATACCTGTCGGTGCATTCGGATTAGCCATGATGATTCCGCCATCAGACTGGAAAAAGGATTCAACCGGAATCGTAAAGTCCTGGTTCAAAGGGACTTCCTCATACGGGATATGGAAAAGTTTCGCATAAACCGGATAGAAACTATATGTTACGGATGGAAATTGGATACGCGCGTCTGTATTGAAAAAAGCCATAAACGAAAAGGCAAGAACTTCATCCGAACCGTTCCCAACGAAAATATGCTCTTTATCAAGCTGATAATAACGGCCTATGTCATCTCGGAGTGCTTCAGCGTCGGGAGCAGGATACAGTTGCAAATGGTGCGAAACTTCCTTTTGAATGGCCTCAATAACGTTCGGCGAGGGACCATACGGGCTTTCATTTGTATTCAGCTTTATAATATCAGGATCATTCAGCTGTTCGCCGGGCACATACGGTTCGGTTCGTTTGGCGGCGTCGCTCCAAAGTTTATGCATGTTGGCTGCCTTCCTTTTCTGAATGGCGTTTGGCAAGTTCCTCTCTAATTTCAGAAATCGAAACGTCCATTAATTCCATCAGGACAAGGGTGTGATACGATAAATCGGCAATTTCCCACACCATTTCATCACGACTGTTATTTTTGGCACCGATGATGACTTCGCTTGTTTCTTCGCCCACCTTTTTAAGGATCTTATCAATGCCTTCTGAAAACAAATACGTGGTATACGACCCTTCCTCTGTTTCAGCCCGGCGTTTTTTAATCAGATTTGCCAGTTCGCTTAGTGTCATCTGTTCGGCCGCATTGCTGTTTTGTAATACGTGGTGGAAGCATGACGCCTCACCAGTATGGCAGGCTGGTCCGACTGGCTGAACCTTTACCAAAAGGGCGTCTTGATCACAGTCGCTCGTGATCTCCTTAACCTGCTGCGTGTTACCGGACTCTTCTCCTTTATGCCATAATTTTTGCCGTTGTCGGCTGTAAAACCATGTTTCACCGGTTTGCAGTGTTTTTTCCAGTGATTCTTTATTCATATAGGCGTGTGTTAGAATCGATCCTGTTTCAGCATCCTGAACAATAGCTGGTATAAGGCCGTATTCGTCAAATGTCAGGCTGTTCAGTTGTTCGTCATACATATGGTTACCTCCTGACGGCAATGCCGTTTTGATCAAGATAATTTTTTAGCTCCGGTATTTGAATCTCGTTGTAGTGAAAAACAGAAGCGGCCAGGGCTGCATCCGCATCGCCTTCTGTCAGTACATCGGCGATATGGCTGTCGGATCCAGCACCGCCGCTTGCAACAACAGGGACGTTGACATGGTTGGCAATGGTCTTCGTCAGTTCCAGATTGTAGCCGCTTTTGTCTCCATCCGTATCCATGGCATTCACGACGATTTCACCGGCGCCAAGACGTTCGCCTTCTTTAGCCCATTCAATGGCATCCATACCGGTATCCTCGCGGCCGCCTTTAATAAAGATATGCCATTTTCCTGTGTCCATTTGTTTAGCGTCTAATGACAGGACGATGCATTGGGAACCGAATTTCCGGGACGCTTCCTGTATCAGCTCAGGGTTCTTCACGGCTGCACTGTTAATGGATATTTTATCAGCACCGGAGCGGAGGGTCTGCTGAATATCTTGAATACTATTGATGCCGCCGCCGACCGTAAATGGAATGGCAATTTCGGAAGCAATTTGTTCGACGATGTCCAAAAACATCGGGCGATTTTCATTGGATGCTGTGATATCATAAAAGACCAGTTCATCGGCTCCCGATTGATTATACTCCTTGGCCAGCTCCACGGGATGGGCGACGTCTTGTATGTTCTGGAATTTATGGCCTTTGACAACGCGACCTTTATCCACATCCATACATGGAATGATTCGTTTAGCAAGCATTTATGTTTCCCCCTGTATTGTTTGAAATGATAGGGTACCATCATACAGCGCTTTGCCGATAATAGCCCCGTATAAATTCATTGATTTCAGCCTATCGACATCGTCTTTGCTGGAAACACCTCCCGAGGCAATGACGCGGATGGCCGATGCACGATTGATAGCGTCCAGCTCGGCAAAATTCGGCCCCTTCAGCATACCGTCTTTCAGGATATCGGTATAGATAATTGTGTGAACACCAATGGCTTCCAGTTCTTGTACCAAATCAGCTGCTTCTATATCACTTGTCTCGGTCCATCCGTCAATTGCGACGTAACCATGGCGTGCATCGATGGATACAGCGATTTTCTCTCCATATTGGGCCACCGCTTCTTTTAAGAATGCCTTGTCACTAATGGCAGCAGTACCGAGAATAACTCTGTCGGCACCAGCAGATAAATAGGCTTTTATCATATCGATAGAACGAATGCCACCACCGATTTGAACGGGGATACGAACAGTTTGGACAATGTCGCGAATGGTCTCAGTGTTGGCGGCTGTCCCTGTCTTAGCTCCATCCAAGTCAACGATGTGCAAATAGTCAGCTTGCTGTTTTTCCCACTGTTTCGCCATGTCGGCAGGGGAGTCGCTATAAACGTTTTCCTGTTCGTAGTCGCCTTGAATCAGGCGGACACATTTACCGTTGCGTATGTCAATAGCCGGGAATAAAATCATCGTACCATCTCTCCAAAATTTTGTAATAACTGCAGTCCGATGGGTCCGCTTTTTTCAGGATGAAATTGCATGCCCATCACATTGTTCGTGCG
>NZ_BAAADM010000008.1:96387-102563 GCF_039522485.1 Lentibacillus halophilus
CTGATCAGTTGATTCTGCTGCCACGAGCTGACAGCATACGAATGGACAAAATAGACATAAGCGTCTTCCGGAACGTCCTTTAGCAGCGGCTCTTCTTTATGGTGTGTCAGCGTGTTCCAACCCATATGCGGTACTTTGACGGATTCACGGATGCGTCCGACTTTGCCATCAAGCAGGCCAAGCCCGTCCCAATCGCCATCCTCATAACTTTTTTCATACAACAGCTGCATCCCTAGGCAGATGCCCAGCAGTGGTTTGCCTTGTGCTGCTTCCTGCTGCAGCGACTCGGCCAACCCTAGGTCTATTAAGGCCTCCATGGCATCCCGAAAGGCTCCAACTCCGGGAAGAATTACCCCGTCACTGTTCTGGATGACAACCGGGTCAGAAGTCAGCTGCGACTCCAGACCAATGTTTGTTAGGGCAAACTGTAAGCTTTTGATGTTTCCTGCACCGTAATCAATAATAGCAATCATGTTGTTTCCCCCGTATACGTTTGTATTGTACGTACGTTCTTATAACATTCCTTTGGTCGAAGGGATTCCATCGAATCGGTTCTTGATCAATGCAGACTGATCAAGCGCCCGGCCAAATCCTTTGAAAATAGCTTCAAGCATATGATGCGTGTTTGACCCGTACGCGAGATTAATGTGCAGCGTTACGCCGGCATGATTGATAAAACCCCGAAAGAATTCTTCCACAAGTTCTGTATCAAATGTACCGGCTTTGTCGTTTAATCCGTCAACATGATAGACGAGATACGGCCGTCCGCTGATATCCACGGAAATGGTTGATAGCGCTTCGTCCATCGGTGTTGTCACAGTTGCATAACGTGTGATTCCCGCTTTGTCGCCAAGTGCTTCTTTAAAGGCTTGACCGAGTACGATGCCTGTATCTTCTACGGTATGATGCTGATCGACCTCCAGATCGCCATCACATGTCAGAGTCAAATCGAAAAGCCCATGTTTCGCCATAAGAGTCAGCATATGGTCAAAAAAGCCAATGCCGGTAGCAATGGATGACTTACCTGAACCATCGAGATTGAAGTCAGCCGTAATATTGGTTTCCGCGGTTGAACGGTTAATCGTTTGTTGGCGCATTGCCTTCATCCTTTCTGATTTGAATCGCTCTGGCATGAGCCGTCAGTCCTTCTGCTTCTGCTAAAGACATCGTTGCTTGTGAAGCTTGGCTCAGAGCATTTTTGTCATAATGGATAATACTGGACTTCTTAACAAAATCATATACCCCAAGTGGTGACGAAAACATGGCTGTTCCGCTTGTCGGCAATGTATGATTCGGTCCGGCCGTATAATCGCCGAGCGCCTCAGGGGAATAGTTGCCAAGGAAAATGGCTCCCGCATTGACGATGCTTGCCATATTTGCAAATGGATCCCGGATCATAAGCTGCAGATGCTCGGGGGCGATTCTGTTAGCCGTATCCAATGCTTCGGCAAGGGTTTCGGTTACAATGATGTGCCCGTTTTGATTCAGAGATTCACGAATGATGGCTTTTCGATCCAGTTTTTCCATTTGGTTTGAGATTTCTTTTTGTATTGCATCGGCTACATCCCAGTCTGGCGTAACCAGTAGCGGTTTGGCCTGCTCATCATGCTCGGCCTGGGATAAAAGATCGGCGGCGGCGAAAGCAGGATTGGCCGTTTCGTCCGCAACAATGCAAATTTCGCTTGGTCCGGCGATCATATCGATATCGACATCGCCATACACCCATTTTTTAGTACGTGCTACGTAGGCATTGCCAGGTCCCACAATTTTGGATACTGGCTCAATAGACTCGGTGCCATAAGCCAGTGCCGCAATAGCCTGTGCACCCCCAACTTTGCAGACAGTGTCCACACCGGCCTCTTTAGCAGCGGCAAGAACGTGCGGATTGATATTTCCCTGATCGTCCGGCGGGGTCGTTATGGTGATTTTCTCAACACCGGCCAGTTTCGCAGGGATGATATTCATCAGCACGGAAGACGGATAGGACGCTTTACCACCTGGTATATAAACGCCGACACGTTTGATAGGGGTTACTTTTTGCCCGAGTGTCATACCATTGTGCGGGTTCATGAACCAAGATTTTTCCAGTTGACCGGCATGGAACGTTTCCAAGTTTTGTCGTGCGGTCTTTAGCGCGGTCTGGAACGAATCACTCATGGACGATTCGGCTTGCTGAAATTCCTCCTCGGTAACGTACAAGGTGCTGAGGCTGACACCGTCCAGTTTTTCGGTGAGACGGAAGAGCGCATCATCGCCATTTTTTTGAACATCGGAAATGATGGGCAACACCGTTTCATCCACGTTTTGGTTATGGTTTTGTCCGGATGATATGGATGGCAACTGCCGGAATTCGCTGGCTGTCATTTTTTTCACGATACATCATTCCACCCTTTTTTCAACGTATTTATGAATGTGTGAACCCGTTCGGATTTGGTGGTGAAGCTGGCTTTGTTGACAATCAGGCGGGTGCTGATCGCTTCCATTTCTTCTAGAATGGTGAGGCCGTTTTCACGTAATGTCCCGCCGGTCTCAACGATGTCCACAATGACGTCAGCCAGTCCGATAACAGGAGCCAACTCAACCGACCCATTTAGTTTGATGGTTTCGATTGGAATGCCTTGTCTGTTGAAATGCTTTTCGGCAGCTGTCGGGTATTTGGAAGCAACGGTGAGTGTTCCGTCTTTATGCAAATTCGTTCCCGAAAAACCGGCAACTGCGAAATGGCATTGACCAAATTCAAGGTCGAGGAGTTCATAGATGTCCGGCTGTTCTTCAATAATATTGTCTTTGCCGACAATCCCGACATCTGCGGCACCATTCTCGACATAGGTAGGGACATCAACGGCTTTAACAAAGATCAGTCGGATCATGCTGTCGTCATCATAGAAAACGAGTTTCCGGGAATCCTCGTTTAAATGGCTGAAATGGATACCGGCATTGGCCAATAGATTGATAGAAGCTTCAGCCGTGCGCCCTTTGGCAAGTGCTAACGTAAGATAACTCATTTAATCCCCCCTCATTTCCAATTGAAGTAAGTTCGCCAGTTCATCCGCTGTCCGGAATTCGGAGTGTTTGTTACCGTGATTAAGCACATTATGGTCGGTCGTCATGGATACAGTACCCAAAGAGGGTGGTTCCATTTCCGAGGTATGAGCCACAGGTAAGGTGATCACCTTTAATCCGTCATCCCGAAGCTTACCGGCAGTGGCCAGCGCATGGGAGGTGCTGTGGTCATCATAATAAATGGCAACCTGAACCGGACGTTCCATTTTCGGCGGCTGACCATCCTTTTCCAGTGCCTCCAGCAAATAATCAGCGAAACAGCCAAAACCGATCGCGGCCATACGTTTTCCAAATTGCTCGGTTAAATGATTATACCGTCCGCCCATCAGGACCGGTTTGCTTGACCCTGCTACATACCCCTGGAAAATGACTCCTGAATAATAATCCATGTCGTTGATCAATCCAAGGTCAAATACAACAGTATCACGAACACCGTACGCCTTTAAGACGTCCAGGACCGTATTGAGGTTGCTAATCGTTTGCTGCATGGCGTCATTTAATGATATGTCCGATGCTTTGGTGATAACCTCTTCCGGACGTCCATACAGCATGGGAATAGTCTCGACGGCCTCCGCCAGTTCCCGGTTAATGGGCAGGTTGGACAGGAATGGTTTTATTTCGGCCATATTTTTGGATTGAATCATTGCCTGCAACTGCTCGGTTTGTTCCGGAGATAGCGGCAGCTGGTCTAGCAGTTCTTTGAAAAACCCAGCGTGACTGATAACAATTCTGTGTTGACTGAACTGAAGGTCATTCAGAAGATGAGCTGCCATGGCAATCAATTCGGCATCATTTTCATGTGTATTTTCACCGAAACATTCGACGCCTGCTTGTGTCAGCTCTTCATGACGGTTCTTTTCACTCGATAGCCTGTATACATCTTGGACATAGAATTGCCTGCGGTGGCTTTTGTCGCTGAATGCAGCCTGTTGTGCAATCGGTATAGTGACATCGGGCCGCAGAACAAGCACTTCTCCGGAGGGATCGATGGTTTTAATCATCTCATTTTTAGGGACTGTCCCAGTGACTGATGTATATAGATCATAATCCTGAAAGGCGCTTGTGCTTGTCTTAATATATCCATACGTCCGAAAGCGTTGTTCCAGCAAGGGAAGCAAGCTGTTTCTCAATAAAAGCTTAGCCGTATGCCCGTTGCTTTCGGTACCGTTTTGATAGAAAACCATGGTCAAAAACTCCATTCCATCCTATTCTTTATCACTTTATTACTTTACCTAAGTAAAGTTATTTTAATAAGAAATTAGGAAAAAGTCAACCGAAAATAAAAGACTTGTTAAAAGATTTTTCTGCCGTCGTATAAAATAAAGCGGTCATTGTTACAGCACCCGACCATTTACTGTTTTTGCACGGAATGCTCCTGTCCATGGAGGTACGCAATTCATCATGAATAATTCGGTTATATGAAAGAAACGTGCACAAAATATCAAACAAAATACATGTAAAAGAAGGCATAACAGAGTTGGAGATGATATAATGAAAGATAGAGCTTATCATCATCAAGTAAACGGCATTCTCCAAGGTGGTCGTGTTGATTCCTTGTGTTCCCTTCGTTCTGAGGTGCAGGTGTGATGGACCGTTTATGCGTGATAAAGTTGGTGATACGGTGAAACAGTTCAAAAAAATTGTTTTAATTATTGTTGGTTCACTCTCATTGGTATTGGGTGTGGTTGGTATTATTTTACCATTGGTGCCAACAACACCGCTGCTATTGCTTGCGGCTGCTTGTTATGTAAGAAGTTCGAATCGCCTTTATCACTGGTTGATATCAAATAAATATGCCGGTTCCTACATACAAAATTATCGTGACGGCAACGGCATTCCTTTGAAAGCAAAAATAATAGGGGTGACCGCCTTATGGTTAGCGATGTCATACAGCATATTATTCGTTGTTCCGCTTTTAGCGGTAAAAATTCTACTGTTTATTATTGGCGCTTACGTTACATGGTTTATTCTTAAACAGAAGACATTGCACAACAAAATGGAATAAATAAAATGGAAGTATGGCTTGTCGTTTATGCACCTGTGGCCGTCGCCTTGAATAGGAATGCTCCTAAGAGTGGATAAACAGGATAATGGCGGATAAAAGGTTTAGTTGTGAACGATCAAAAAATCAAATTATTTTGTGAATCAATGACGACAGCAAAGGATGGATGTTTGTGGTGAATGTTCGCGAGACGTATGAACAATTGACAGCCATTACATCAGCAGACAATGTCCAGGTTGATGAAGCATTAAAAGACCACACATATACACGTTTGGGTGGGAAGGCGGACTTTTATGTGACACCGGAAACGTATGAGGAAGTCCGGGATATCGTCAAACTTTCCAATCAAAAACAGATTCCTTTTACATTACTCGGCAATGGATCGAATTTGATTATTAAGGACGGAGGCATAAGGGGAATCGTGCTGAATCTGGGACGCCTTGCGGACATCAGAATCGACGGCACCCGAATGGTTGCACAAAGCGGCGCTCGTATTATTGAAGCATCCCGTGAAGCGTTATCCTGCTCACTTACAGGTCTTGAATTTGCGTGTGGAATTCCAGGAACGGTTGGCGGAGCGCTCTTTATGAATGCTGGAGCATATGGTGGGGAAATTAAAGATGTATTGGTAAACACCATTGTTATTGACCGGCATGGGGACTTGCTCACATTGTCCGCTGATGACCTCGATTTGGAATATCGATCAAGCAATATCCCGGAAAAGGGTTATATTGTTTTGGAAGCGACATTTGCATTGGGGGAAGGGGACTATGATGCCATTAAATCGGTTATGGATGATCTCACGTACAAGCGCGAATCAAAACAGCCGCTGGAGTATCCGTCATGCGGCAGTGTATTCAAGCGACCTCCAGGTTATTTTGCCGGTAAATTGATTCAGGACAGTGCATTACAGGGCCAGCAAATTGGCGGTGCTGCTGTATCATTGAAGCATGCCGGATTTATCATCAATAAAGATGGTGCTATGGCGACTGAATATATTCATTTGATTCGTCATGTCCAGAATACAGTTAAAAAAACGTTTGGTGTCACGCTCGAATGTGAAGTGAAGATTATCGGGGAAGACCCATCCGGATGATGGGCTTGGTTTGGT
>NZ_BAAADM010000008.1:102586-123161 GCF_039522485.1 Lentibacillus halophilus
TTTTCGATATGATAAACGCAAATGTCGTGGTGTTATGACCGGAACCGATGCAAAAAGTTCTGCAGTCGTTCATTTGTGGAATTTTCCAGTACGTCGGTCGGCCGTCCTTCTTCAGCAATCACGCCATTATCAAGAAACAGCACGCGATCTGCAATGTCACGGGCAAATTCCATTTCATGCGTGACCAGCACCATGGCCATATCCCCTTCTTCAGCAATCCCGCGAATGACCTCTAACACTTCACCAACTAGTTCAGGATCAAGTGCTGAAGTAACCTCATCGAACAGCATAATCTTCGGCCGCATGACGAGTGCACGTGCCATTGCAACACGCTGTTTTTGCCCACCGGAAAGCTGGTTGGGATAGTCATCAAGTTTATCGTTTAATCCAACTTTCTCAAGCATCTCAATCGAGCGTTCTTTTGCTTCTTTTTTTCCGACTTTCTGGACATGTATTGGCGCCGTCATGCAGTTTTCAAGGATGGTCATATGGGGGAACAAGTTAAAATGCTGAAACACCATACCGATGCTGCCGCGAACTTGTCGTAAATGTTTTTCATTCGCTGGGGTGAGCTCACCATCCTTTTCCATGTGCCATAAATAGTTCCCATCAACCATGATGCTACCGGATGTTGGTTGTTCGAGTGTCATCAGCATCCGGATAATGGTGGTCTTTCCTGATCCACTTGGGCCAATGACGGCAACTTTTTCGGCCGGTTTGATATCCAAATCAATCCCAGTTAACACTGGGGTCTCGCCAAAGGATTTATGCACATCCTGGTAACTTACAATGGGCTCTGTCATTGTTGTGAAACAGCTCCTTTCTCTTCTTCTGCAGGTTGTTTGTTGGCGGTTGGTTCCCCTTTTTCGAAACGACGGTTCATTTTTCGCTCCAGTTTATTAATAAGTATGGCAGATGGATAACTCAGGACAAGGAACAGAAGCGCCACGATCGTCAATGGTTCCAAGTACCTGAAGTTTGCCGAACCGTATGAATTGGCTAAGTTTAATATTCCGGCGACACCAATGGATGCCGCTAAAGGGACTTCTTTAAACATGATGATTAAATAGTTTCCAAGCATAGGAATAGTAGGAGGAATTGCCTGTGGTAAAATAATTTTAGACCACTTTTGCCTTGTTGAAAAATTCAGTGCCTTAGCTGCTTCCCATTGGCCTTTGTCCACTCCATCAATCCCGGAACGGTAAACCTCGCCGATATATGTGCTGAAATGAATGCCGAGCCCTAAAACAGCACTGGTGAACGGGTCAAGGGTGAAACCAATAACAGGAATCATTGGCAATGCATAAAATATAAAGAACAATTGAACCAGTGGCGGTGTGGAGCGGATAAATTCCATGATCCAAGTGAACAGCCATTTTACAGGTTTAATCGGAATACGGTTAAGAAATGGCCAGACAAAACCAAAAATCAATGCAAATAGATAACAGGCGATGGTTAAGCCCAGCGTAATACCAAGTCCCTGTATAATAATTGGGAAGGAGTCATAGAATGTATCCCATTGCCAATTGCTTATCATTGGCTAGCCACTCCTTTCTTGGACACCTTTTCCATTTTTCTAGTCAGCCATATCAACGGCAGTGCCATGATGAAGTAGAAAACAAGTATGAGAAAATAGATGGTTGGTGCCTGTGAAATATTGTTACTGCGAAGAATATCACCGTAATACAATATATCGGTCATACTTATTAATGAAACGAGTGATGTTGCTTTTAGCATCTGGATGAGATAATTACCGAATTCCGGGAGCATCATACGGACCGCCTGGGGAAAAATAATCAGTCGCATGCGCTGAAATGGTGACATGTTCAGCGCTGTTGCAGCTTCTGTTTGTCCTTTTGCTACCGACAGTATCGAACCACGGACGATTTCTGACATATAAGCACCATAATTAAGTGCGATAGCCAGCACACCCGCCCAATAGTTACTTCCAATATCGATACCAAATAAAATGGGCAACGCATAATAAAACCAGAATAACTGTACAATCAGTGACGTTCCTCGAAATATTTCCACATAAAATCTGGTGAATCCTCTAAGGATAGGATTGTTGGCCAGACGGCAAAAACCTGAGATAAATGCGATTAAATAGCCGAGAATGATGGATCCCAATAACACGTTAACGGTGACGCCAATTCCCTGCATTAAATTTGGAAATATATCGGCTATTGCGCTAATGATAATCACTCCTTTGAAGCATCATTTTATTTATTGTCAAAAAGTATAAAAGAATAGGGTCAACCCCCTTGGGCAGGGAGCCAGACCCTATGGAGTCGTTGTTTGTTTATTGAACAGTCGATTTAGTAGATCGGTTAGTGCGTTTTACCACTTTTCACCACTGCATATTTCTTCTGTTTTTATATCTTCCGGTGGTGCGTTATATTTAGGATCAAAACCATTCTTTTCTAACATTTCAGCGACTGTACCGTCATCAATCAGCTTTTGCAGTGATTCATTGTACGCTTTACGGAGTTTATCGTTGTCTGGATGAAATGCCGCAGCACCATAGCTTGGAACCCCTTTAATATCGGGCTGTTTAAAGTCATTTACAAATTCAAGATTATCATTGCCGGCAGATTTTAACGCCATTTTCACCGTCATTTCTGTACCTGTCGTTGCATCAGCGCGTCCGGATTCCACAGCTGCGAATGTAGCAGCAATATCGGATGCTTTCTTTATTTGGCTTTCTTTTACCCCCATTTTTTGCACATATCCAATTTCTGTTGCTCCTGACATAATGGATACGGAAGCCCCGGTCTCGGCGATATCTGTATAACTATGAAGATCTTTAGGATTTCCTTTTGGTACAATCAGTCCTTCACCGTAAACCATTTCCGGTTGACCGAAATCGGCATTTTCGCACCGATCCGGTTTAATAGCCATACCTGCTGTGATGACATCAAATTTACCTGCGTTCAAACCAGCAACAAGTTCACCAAACTCGGAAATTTTTCCATTTACCGTATCAATACCCATGTCGGCAAATACGGCTTCAGCAATATCTACTCCTGCACCTTTCAGTTCTCCACTGTCATCTTGATACCCATACGGTTTTTCATTCGCAAAGCCAATGGTAACTTTTCCTGCTTCTTTTAATTCAGCAAGTTTGCTTTGATCCCCACTTTCACCATTTTCCTCCTTACCACTCGTTTCCTCTGAGCCGCCTGATCCGCAAGCAACCAGAAAAAGAAGTACAAGTGTAAAAATCGAAAGTAATTTTAATCCTTTCATTGTCTAAATGACCTCCCTTTATTTTGGGATAAACCGAATGTCCATTAATGATATGGACGCTCTGTTTATCCTAGACTTCTTAGTCTTTCCGGATTGGGATAAGATTTGTTTCATGATATGCATAAAAAAACGTATGTAGTACAACTTTTTATTAGCAGCAGAATAGTAAAAGCAGTGAGAAAAATGCTATAATATAATCCTATAGGGATGTTGAATGGAATTCAAAGAGCATTTTTTCAGATAATTTGGAATATACAAGCAAAGCAGTGTGTGAAGGATATATAACTTGTCTTTACCAAATTATGCTTAAATATAATATATATTACTTGTATATGCTTTAAAATTGTTAGTATTAAAGGAATTTTTGTAAACAAAAAACGGTTGTATTACATCAGATTATTTTGTAGAGCGTTATCGTTGGAGGGAGCAAATGCTGGAAATTATTAGTTGGGTTGTTATAGTTGTACTATTCATCGCAAGCTTTGCAGGCGTCATTTTTCCTGTCGTCCCATCGCCACTCGTGCTGTGGATAGGTTTTCTACTCTATCATTTTGTTATTAATGCCGATGAACTGTCAGTATGGTTCTGGACAGGCATGGTTGTATTGACCGTGATAGTGATCGCAGCGGATGTTATTGCGAATAGTTATTTTGTCAAAAAATATGGCGGCAGCAAATGGGGCGAACGTGGTGCTGCGGTTGCTGTCATCATCGGTTCATTCATAATGCCACCATTTGGTATTATTATTCTTCCGTTTATCACAGTATTTGTGATTGAAATGGTACAAAAGAAAACATCAGGAGAAGCTATACGTGCATCCATTGGCTCTTTGATTGGATTTTTAGGTGGCGTTGCTGCGAAAGTTGTTATTCAACTCGTTATGATTGGATGGTTTTTTGCAGCTATTTTATTCTAATGATAGGGAGTGTTTATATTGCGTATACCATCACGAGTTATGACCTTTGCCGGATCTGCGGCTGGAGGCAGTGCCGGCATTCAAGCCGACTTGAAGACATTTCAAGAATTGGATGCTTACGGAATGAGTGTCGTGACAGCGCTTGTTGCTCATCATCCGGAGACGGATAAAAACGTTCATTTGCAGACGATTGAAGCGATTGAAGCACAGTTTGCAACGGCTATCAAACAAGTAGGGGTAGATGCGCTTAAAACAGGCATGTTATTCTCTGAAGACATTATCGAAAAAGCGTCAAATCTGATTGCCACATCGGATGTCCGTACGATTGTGGTTGATCCGGTCATGGTCGGAAAACTTGATTCGAAGTTGTTGGCTGATAATGCCATTGGTATGTTGCGGGACAGGCTCTTGCCTATGGCGCAGATCATTACACCGAATGTTCCGGAAGCCTCTTATCTGCTGAATGGCAGGGCGATGCATACATTGGACGACATGAAACAGGCTGCTATTGATTTGCATGAACTGGGACCAACGTACGTCCTCGTTAAAGGTGGCCGCCTGAAAGGGGAAGCGATTGACGTATTATATGACGGCGAGACGTTGATCACTTTCGAGGCGCCTAGGATTGATACGGTAAATACGAGCGGAGCAGGCTGTACGTATTCAGCGGCGATCACCGCCTATTTGTCAAAAGGATATTTGGTTCCCGAAGCCGTTCGTTTGGCAAAAAGTTTTGTTACAACAGCGATCGAGTATGGATTTTCCTATAATGATATGGTGGGTCCGACGTATCATGCCGCAGAACGTGTGCAAGGAGAAGCACATACGATTAAAGTGGAACAACTGGTCTAAGCTGAGCACTGATAGAGGAAAGGCCAGGCGACTTTAGCCTGGCCTTTCCGGTTGATAAATTTCAAATCCGGTTGATAAATTTCAAATCCGGTTGATAAATTTCAAATCCGGTTGATAAATTTCAAATCCGGTTGATAAATTTCAAATCCGGTTGATAAATTTCAAATCCGGTTGATAAATTTCAAATCCGGTTGATAAATTCCCAATCCGGTTGATAATTCAATTAATTAGTAGATTTTCCCCATTGGCTTCGATTAATCCTTGACTTTGCAGCAGTCTCCGTATATATTGGAACATAATATAGGAAACGTTGATGAGGATCAGTACAATTTATCGTCTTTCCCAGAGAGGAAATGGTCGGTGAGAATTTCCAAAGGCGTCATTGGAACCTGCCTCCTGAGTTCGCCGTTCGAAAGGCTTGTTGCTGTAAGACGGCGCGGTGTTAAACCGTTATGATAAAAGTGTGCAGCATATCGGTCATACTGCTGTAAACAAGGGTGGTACCACCAGACCTCGGTCCCTTTCAGGACGGAGGGTTTTTGTTTTTCCAAAAATGGATAGGAAGTAAGGGGTGTTTTCTTTGGGTCAAAACAATAAACAATTTGTTGAAAATATTACGGCTATGGAAGATGACTTTCCGCGTTGGTATACCGATGTTGTGAAACAGGCGGAATTGGTTGATTACGGTACCGTTCGCGGCACGATGATCATTAAGCCATATGGGTTCGCCATCTGGGAAAATATTCGTGATCAATTGGACCGTCGCTTCAAAGAGACGGGCCATTCGAATGTCTATTTTCCGTTATTTATTCCGGAGAGCCTTCTGCAAAAGGAAAAGGATCATATTGAAGGTTTTGCACCGGAAGTGGCCTGGGTAACACAAGGCGGAGATGAAGAACTGGAAGAAAGAATTTGTGTCCGTCCGACATCCGAGGTGCTTTTCGGTGAATATTATGCCAAAAATATTCATTCTTATCGTGATTTGCCGAAACTCTATAATCAATGGAGCAATGTTGTTCGCTGGGAAAAAACGACACGGCCATTCTTACGTTCGCTGGAATTTCTTTGGCAGGAAGGGCACACGTCCCATGCGACCCAGAAAGACGCAGAACAAGAGACGGCGCAAATGCTGGATATTTACGCGGAGCTTTGTGAACATTATCTCGCTTTTCCTGTCCTGCGCGGAAAGAAGACGGAAAAAGAAAAATTCGCCGGTGCCGAGTATACGTTAACGATCGAAAGTTTGATGCATGACGGCAAGGCATTGCAGTCCGGCACATCACACTATTTTGGAACCGGATTTGCTGAAGCTTTCAACATTCGCTACTTGGATGAAGACGGTGAAGAGAAGCCGGTTCATCAGACGTCTTGGGGCATGTCCACTCGGATTATGGGTGCATTGATTATGGTTCATGGTGATAACCGTGGGCTGGTGGTACCGCCGAGAATTGCTCCGACACAGGCGATGGTTGTACCGGTCGCTCAGCATAAGGAAGGGGTGCTGGACAAGGCGTATGACTTGCGCGATCAGCTTCAGCAACTGGTTCGTGTCGATATTGATGGCAGTGACAAAAAACCGGGCTGGAAATTTAATGAGTATGAAATGAAAGGCATTCCTGTCCGGATTGAAGTTGGGCCGAAAGATATCGAGAATGAACAGGTCGTTCTTGTCCGGCGGGATTCCGGTGACAAAGAGTTTGTCCCGTTAAGCGAATTGGAAGAACGGTTGCCGGCTCTTTTGGAGGAAGTACAACAAAACCTATACAGCCAGGCATTAACACATTTGCAGGAAACAACCACCACTGCTAAAGACATGGATGAATTTAAGCAGGCACTTGAAGAGAATCCAGGGTTCATTAAAGCAATGTGGTGCGGTGATGAAGCATGTGAGGAAAACATTAAAGATGAAACATCCGCTACATCACGGTGCATTCCATTTGAACAGGAGGCCGTTTCCAACTCTTGTGTATACTGTGGCAGAGAAGCGAAAGAAATGGTCTACTGGGCAAGAGCTTATTAAAATGAAAAAATTGGGTGCTGCCAGTACTGCCGCCCGATTTTTTCATTAGAAAACCGGAAAGCCAGGCGATTTTAGCCTGGCTTTCCGGTTGATAAATCCCAATTCCGGTTGATAAATCTCAATTCCGGTTGATAAATCCCAATTCCGGTTGATAAATCTCAATTCCGGTTGATAAATCCCAATTCCGGTTGATAAATCTCAATTCCGGTTGATAAATCCCAATTCCGGTTGATAAATCCCAATTCCGGTTGATCTTCATCCATGAAGAAGCTTTTCAATATCCGGTTTCAATTGTTCCGGTTTTGTTTGTGGTGCGAATCGTTTCACAACATGACCATTCCGGTCGATCAGGAACTTCGTGAAATTCCATTTGATGCGATTGGTTATCATACCTTGGGCTTGCTCGGTCAGGTGAACAAACAGTGGGTGGGCATTGGCTCCTTTTACATCTATTTTGCTGAACAAGGGGAACGTCACACCGTAATTCCGCTGGCAGAAAGCAGAAATGTCGTCATCTGATCCAGGGTCTTGCTGATTGAATTGATTGCACGGAAAGCCAAGCACCGTAAAACCTTGCTCCTTGTAATCGTCGTACAGTTTTTGCAGGCCCTCCAGTTGTGGGGTGAAACCGCATTCGCTGGCCGTATTGACAATGAGAAGGACATGGTCGTTATAGTCGGCTAATGATTGTTTCTTTCCGTCAATTGTTTTCGCATGAAAATCGTAAACGGTAATAGTGAATCATCTCCTTTGTCAAAGAGGATACCAAATGAAATCTGATCCGTACATAAAAAAAGGGCCAGCTGTGTGCGCCGGCCCACCATTATGCATCTTGTTTGGACTGATTCTCTTCCTCAATGTTCGCAAGTTTTTGATTGAATTCTTCCTGGGATAAACTGTGCTCTCTGACATACAAGTTATCCCGGCTCACTCGGCATTCATGCGTACAACCGCGCATATATTTATGTTCATTTTCCTCGGAACAAATGATCTGTTTATTGCAATCGGGATTGGCACAATTGACATAACGTTCACACGGGTGTCCGTCAAAGTAATCTTTGCCGACAATCACGTGTTCGTTCTGATTGATGGGAACTGATATTCGCTTATCAAAGACATAGCATCGGCCATCCCAAAGTTCGCCCTGGACATCCGGGTCTTTGCCATAGCTGACAATGCCGCCGTCCAGCTGATTGACATCTTCAATGCCTTCATTCATGAGCCAACCGGTGAATTTTTCACAACGGATACCGCCGGTGCAATAAGTGAGCACTTTCTTGTCTTTAAGTTGATCCTTGTTTTCGCGAATCCAGTCCGGAAGATCACGGAACGTTTCGATATCGGGACGGATGGCACCACGGAAATGTCCGAGGTCATATTCATAATCATTGCGTGCATCCAAGATAACCGTTTCTTCATCCTGCATGGCGTCATAAAATTCCTTCGGTGAAAGGAACGTAGCCGTTTTTTCCAACGGACTAACAGCCTCGTCCTCATTCATTTTCAGGCTGACGATTTCTGGACGGTGACGCACATGCATTTTCTTAAAGGCATGCCCATCATGTTTGTCAACTTTGAATGTCATGTCGGCAAACCGTGAATCGTTGTGCATCGCTGCCATATATGCCTCCGTCTGTTCAACCGTTCCGGATACCGTACCGTTCAGCCCTTCGTTCGCCACCATAATACGGCCCTTCAGACCAAGATCCTGACAAAAAGCCAAGTGCTCTTCTGAAAATGTGACTGGATCATCAATCGGGACGAATTTATAGTACAGCAAGACGTGATAGTTGTTGTTCTGTTCCATTGTATTACCACCTGTCATTTATATTTGCAAGATACAAATGCGGGGTCGATATTTGATTTTAAATCTTGCGTAGGTTATTATACCAATGTCAGCCATATGACTCAAATCGAATCGCTTACGAAAATGCAGGCATGATAAAATATTTTTCGAAAATAGCAAATCAGACGTTGCAAATGTTTGTATAATGACGTATACTGGTAATCAGCAAATGAAATTGAAATTAGTAATACTTTACGATCTCTTGAATAAGTGGTGTAAAGGTATTTAAGATTCAATTACTTTGCACAACACGTATAAGGAGGTCGTTTATTATGTTAAACGGTACAGTAAAATGGTTTAATGCTGAAAAAGGTTTCGGTTTTATCGAGCGCGAAGAAGGTGACGATGTTTTCGTACACTTCTCTGCTATCAATCAGGAAGGCTTCAAAACACTTGAAGACGGCGAAAACGTTGAATTCGAAATCGTTCAAGGAGATCGCGGTCCTCAAGCATCTAACGTCAATCGTCAATAATGAAATGCGTCCGGAGGTAACATCCTAATGGACGCGAAGCCATAAATGGTTTCCTCAAAAAAAGCTTATCTCACAGCTGGGATAAGCTTTTTTTATGTGTAACAGTCAGAAAGAATATAAAATGGAGGGGACGTCATGAATCAGTCGTTTTGCTGGCATCGGAAAGCGAAAGATGAATGGGATGATCGGGCTGACTTCTGGCATGAACGAAGTAAAAAAATGTGGGATAGCGGAAGTCGACAATCCATTATTCCATTTATCAGAAATCATTTGAAACAGGGCAGCAATATTTTGGATGTCGGTTGTGCGGACGGATACGGTGCATATAAATTGCATCAAAACGGATACGATGTAACTGGCGTCGACTTATCAACGGTGATGATTCGCCAGGCCCGTGCAGGACTGCAGCATACAGGGATCGAATTTTTGCAGGGGGATGCTTGTGATTTACCGGCTGCATCCAAAAGTACCGATGGGTTGATGGCCATAAATGTGCTGGAATGGACTGAAACGCCTTCACAAGCGCTTCAAGAGTTTTCCCGTGTTCTAAAAAAAGATGGTCTGTTGTTTGCCGGCATTCTCGGACCGACGGCAGGGCCCCGACAAAACAGCTATGCCCGTCTTCAGGGACAACCAACGATTTGTAACACAATGATGCCATGGGAGTTTCGTCAGCTTGCTTCTGAATATGGGTTCATGTGTGACGGCGGATTTGGTGTCTACAAAGAAGGGGTTTCCGAGTCCCATTATCAAGGGCTTCCGGATGACCTTAAACAGGCGTTAACGTTTATGTGGGTGTTTATGTTAAGAAAGGCAGGGGATAGCCATGACGGATAACGACAAAGACAAGCAGATTATTGAACGTTACCAGCAAGATGAAAAAATGATGATTCTCGTTTATGCTCAGTGGTGTATTAATCACGATTTGGATCCGAACGCTATTTACAAACGTGCATACCCTGATCAGATACATAATGAGTTATTGGAGGACGTGTTGGAACAAACGGTTTCCAAACAAGAATCGGAGGACATACCTGATCAGACTGTTATCCAGGCTTTGCAGGCATTTGGCAACGATGATCTCGCATTTGCTGTGCAGGAACAAATCGACCGGTTTAAGAGGGGGGAAGGGAGATGGAATGGTACGTAAAAACGTTTAACGAACTATCAAATGACGAATTATATGCGATTTTGAAACTGAGAATGGATATATTTGTAATGGAACAGAATTGTATGTATTCGGAGTTGGATAATTACGACCAAACATCGTTTCATTACTTTTTAAAGGATGGTCACGAGATTGTAGCGAATGTTCGTATTTTGCCGGCGGAGACGAAATTTCCGGAAGCGTCCATTGGTAGGGTTGTGGTCAATCCAAAATATCGCGGCAATGGGTATGGCCAGCAGATCATGCGGAAGTCGATTGATTATATGACTACAGTTCTTGCTGAACCCTGTATTAAAATCCAGGGTCAAAAACATCTGGAGCGGTTTTATACAGAACTTGGATTCAGAAGAACCTCTGAGTCTTATCTTGAGGATGGAATTCCACATATTGATATGGTTTGGGTGCGTGGTGAAAGTTTTTTGTGAAGTCTGGCCCCTGTCACCATGAATTGGAATGATGGACGGTGTATCATCCATAAGGATTGACACATAGTATGGTTAGCAATTCATTTATTGAATGGAGGTTGCTGACATATGATGACAAATGATCAGCTGACACAATGCAAACATGCGTTATTGGAACGGCAAAATGAGTTGATTAACCAGGTGCAGGAACACTTTGGCACCTCTCTGGAACTGACAAAAGAATCGATGGGCGAATTGTCCAATTATGATAATCATCCGGGTGATATGGGGACCGAATTATTTGAACGGCAAAAAGATGTGGCGCTTAATGAACATGCGGAGAAGGAACTGGCCGATATTAATGCCGCTCTTCATGCGATTCATGACGGTACTTATGGTATATGCAGGGAATGTGGAGTAGATATTCCGTTTGCACGGTTGGAGGCAATGCCAACAGCAGATCACTGCCTGAAGCATGCAAAAAGCAATGAGAATCTTGCCATGAATGACCGGCCGGTGGAAGAAGGCGTATTCAGTCCCAATATTAATGCGGATGAGGTGACTGCTGAGGAACAAACAGCCTATGATGCGGAAGATGCGTGGCAGGATGTGAGTCGATATGGTACATCAGAAACAGCTTCCGACTTTTATGGAAACCAGGATTATGATAGTATGTACCCTAACAGTGATGAGCGCGTCGGTAGTGTCACCGATGAAGAAAGTTTTTTGGCAGCTGACCAGCTGGGTAATTTTACCGGCCCGGCACCGAATCATCGGAAATATGAGGAATAATCCGTTTATTTTTGTAAAAGAATGATCGAAAAAAATGAAACGTGAACGCCTTATCATCTGTACAGCATGCCTAAGAGGTGATAGATATGGAAGATAACGATCGAGGTTGTGTAAAATGTGGAAGTGCGGATGCTGAACAGAAAGAAGTGGCCATGTCCGGGACAGGCCTTTCCAAAATGTTTGATGTGCAGAACAACCAGTTTTTAGTGGTTTCTTGCAAAAACTGCGGATATACAGAGTTTTACAATAAGAATAGTTCCACCGCCAGCAATATTTTTGACTTCTTTTTTGGATGAAAAGGGGCTGGGACAAAACGAATAACTACACGTTTTTTGTCCCAGCCCTTTTTCGGTTAAAATCCACCGAGCATGGATCCCATGATATTTCCAATCATTGACTGAGCAAATGCTCGGATGAACACGCCGAACACCAGTGTGGCGAGTGCATATAATCCAAGCAGAATATAGATCCGATCTATTCCTTCCGGTGTCTGTTCCATCAGGATAAACGTTGGAACCATCATTAGTAGTCCCAGTATACTGATGAAAATAAACAGTCCGGCTAAAACAGAAAGGCCAATCAAGGAAAAGACAAGTGCAACAACATACAAAATAGCGAAAGGCACTAAATACGCCCCATATTTAGCCAGAACATCCGCAAAGGTCACTGCTTGAGCAGCAAGTTTCGCCCCGGCGAATGTTATACCTGCCATAATTAATTGCAATAGAATAAAGACGATAAATGGCAACACAAGGCTGTCTATAATAGACACATTCATATAAAAACTTGCCAAAATGGAGTACTGGATAACGAAATAATAGCTGAAGGCAATGATTAACGCGAACAATGCCATAACAATGGCTGCAGAGACAATGTCGGTGTGATTGGCTTTTTTGGCAATACTTGGACGTTTTAAAAGGGCACCGCAAAAATGGACGACATTCGTACCAATTTCTTTTAGTTTTTCAACGAAATCATCATTAGTTTCATAATGATCGGCATCTGAATTGGTTGGCACCGAGTTGTTCTCCAAACCGTTTTGTCCTGAATCCTCTGGAATCAATTGAGACCCACAATTGGTGCAAAATTTACCTTCTGCTGATTGTTGCCCGCACGAAGGACAGTACATGTGATTCACTTCCTTTCCGCATAACAGCTTTAAATGCTCTATTCATAGTGTAACATGTTTTGGTAATTGAGGGGGGAATTGACTTGGGGCTAAATAAAACGGACTCACAGCGTTATAGCTGTAAGTCCGTCAGCTGGAAAACCTTCTTCATATTATGATTCTTCCCGTTTAACAAGTTTCAGCGATTTCGTCTGTGGTTCGCCATCGCGATAAATTTCCAGTTCAACTTTTTCGCCGATTTTGGTTTCGCTATACATAAATTTGCGCAGATCCAATAGTGATGTCACTTTGTTGCCGTTAATTTTCGTAATGACATCAAACTGCTGCAGATTCGCTTTCGCTGCTGGTGATCCGGATTCAACCTTTGCGATAACCATGCCGCCTTCTACATCGTCTGGAATCTGAATCTGGTCGCGGTATTGCGGTGGAACCTGATCAACTGATGCTGTGCTGATTCCAATATAAGGGCGTGCAACCTGGCCTTTATTTTCAAGTTCTTTTATGACAGGTAGTGCAGAGTCGATTGGAATGGCAAAGCCGATGCCCTCCACTTCACGGCGGGCTATTTTCATGGAATTAATCCCGATGACCTTTCCATCCTTGTTAATCAGTGCACCACCACTGTTACCGGGGTTGATAGCTGCATCGGTCTGAATCACCTCGGTCATCCAATCCGGCTGTCTGTCCCCGTTCGTGTCAACGCTTATGGTACGTTCCAGTCCACTGACAATGCCTTTCGTTACGGAGTTTGCAAAGTTCATTCCAAGTGGATTGCCGATTGCGATGGCCATATCACCAACTTGCAGGTCGCTGGAGGAACCGAGGTTTGCAACCGTATCGATTTTGCTACCGTCAACCCGGAGAACGGCTAGGTCTGTCAGGCGATCGGCTCCGAGAACCTCTGCTTGCATGCGTTCATCGTCATTCAATACGATTTCAACGTCATTGGCGCCGTCAACAACGTGATGGTTGGTTACAACGTAGGCATCTCCGCCTTCTTTTTTGTAAATAATGCCGGACCCGGCGCCGGATTTTTTACTTTGTGCCCAGATGCTTTGCTGCTGCTTCCGAACGACGCCAACAACAGCTTTTGTGGCCTCCTGCATGTTTTCCGCCAGATTTCCTTCATTATTGGAAGCTATCGTTTTTTTGACTTCAGGAGCTTTTGATTCCCCGTCCGTTACTGCTGCGGAGGATGTGGATGACGATCCATCCCCATTTCCGTCGTTATTGGCAGGAATGATATTCGTTGAGAACAGAAGAGCGACAATCACAGCGGAAACAAGTCCGCCGAACAGGGCGCTGATAAATTTCCCGGCACCCGCATTTTTCCTTTTATTATTCGTCTGTTGGGACGCTCTCTGCTTTGCTGACTGCGTAATGCCGTTTTCCGTTTGTTGTTCATGCGGATCCGACGACTGGCCTTCTGACTGATTATGTTCATTGAATTCATCCGAGTTATTATTCCGTTCCATGAATTCATCACCTCTTGTGTTAAGATTAAAGCACTTCTTATGATAATGGGTGTCTTTGGTGCAATTTTGGCATATCGTTGGCAGAAATGTGTAAATTGCCTTTTGGTGTTATACCCATTATTATGTAAAAATAATCGTTAGAACGCAATCGATGGAGGTCCGATCTATGAAAAATCATATTGGCGTTGTGGAAGACGATCCAAATATCCAAAATATTGTTTCCGCTTATTTAAAAAAAGAAGGATTTACGATAACGGTCATGGAATCTGCTGAACAAGCATGGGAATGGTGGGAGACACAGCCGCCAGATATGTGGATTCTTGATATTATGCTTCCCGGTATGGACGGCTATGAATTTTGCAAACGTATACGCCGGGAGACGGATGACGTTCCGATCATTATCATTTCTGCAAAGGATGAGGAATTTGACAAAATTCTTGGGTTAGAACTGGGCGGGGATGATTACTTGACGAAGCCATTCAGCCCCAGGGAATTAGTAGCTCGAGTCAAACGGGTGTTCAAGCGTACGAAACCGGGAGAAGATATAGATGCCGGTGATAAGTTAAAAGCCGGCAGTCTGTTGATTCACCAGGAAGAACGCAGAATTTTCTGGTATGGTGAGGAACAGGATGTCACGACGAAGGAATTTGATTTAATGCTTATCCTGGCGGCAAATCAGAACAGGGCTTTTTCCCGTGACGAACTGTTAATGAAAGTTTGGGGGGACGATTATTTTGGCAGTGATCGGGCTGTCGATGATCTGGTTAAACGCATTCGTAAAAAGTTAACAGCCATTCCCTTGGAGACCGTGTGGGGATATGGTTACCGGCTGCGCGTTGACGAGGACGGGCAATGAGACTGCAATCACAGCTTAATGCGGCCTTTACAGCGCTATTGTTGGTTATTCTCACCGTTGCAGGAATTGTCATTTATTCCTTGATCCTCAATATGCTCATTGAGGACGAGCGTGCCGAACTGAAGCAAAAAGGTGAATTGCTTGTGCAAGTATTAAATGAGCAATATCAATCGAAGCGGGGCAATCAGGGTGTCCGTCACTTTTTGCAGCAACAGGATCTGCAGCTGTTTCTCTATGATCGAAGCCGGAATAGGGTACTTTTTTCCACTATGCCGGACCGTTATGTGCAAGGGTTTTCCTCCAAACAGTACTTTGCGGATAACCAGGAAACGTTATGGGATGCAGGTAACAGTAAATTTGTCACATCACGAATTTTGTTTCAGCCGAAAACCACGGGATTGGAATTAATTTTACTGACACCGCTCGATGATTTGCAGGCGATTCAGCAAGATTTTTTCAGACGGCTCGTCATTGTATTCCTGATTGGTACGATCGCTGCGGTAATGCTCAGTTATCTATTAACGAAAAAATTGGTCACTCCACTTACTAAACTTAAAAAACAACTGAAAAAAATTGAAAGACGCAAATTTGATCAGATAGAACCGATCAAGGCAACAGGTGAAATTAAAGAGGTGGAGCAAAGTGTCTATGACATGGCTGCTGAACTCGAACGATACATGGCATCTCAGCAGGCTTTCTTCCAAAATGCATCGCATGAATTGAAGACACCGCTTATGACGATTCAAGGCTATGCAGAAGGAATCCGCGATAAGGTATTTGATGAGGCCGATCAGGAAAAAGGACTGGAAATGATGGTAACGGAAGTGGAGCGACTAAAAAAAATCATTAATGAGATGATTTTTTTGGCGAAATTGGACAGTGACCGCTCAACCTACCATCCTGAATCCATACGTGTTTCTGAACTGTTGGACCAAGTATTGGATAGGGCTTTGCCGATTATAAACGAAAATGGTGTAACACTGCATCATGAGGTTGATAAAAACGTGTATGTTATAGCTGATGCGGAAAAATTTCTGCAAGCACTTCTCAATCTGACGTTCAATGCCATCCGGCACGCTTATTCCCAGGTGAACGTAACGGTTTCGGATACGGCTATTGTTGTTGAGGACGATGGAGAAGGTATTTCAGAAGACATGCTCCCACATATATTTCACAGGTTTGTAAAAGGTAAAACCGGAGAGACCGGTTTGGGGCTCGCCATTGCTCGGGCGATCATCGAACAATCCGGTGGAAAAATAATGGTGCGTGATTCAGATTTAGGTGGCGCGAAGTTTATCATTGTTTTACCTGAATGAACAGTTATGGTATAATAATGTAGTTTTGAGTAATCCTTAAATATAGAGGAGCGTACGTTATGCAATTAAGAGAAGATATACGCAATATCGCTATTATCGCTCACGTTGACCATGGCAAGACGACACTTGTTGACGAGATGCTGAAATATTCTGGGACGTTTCATGAACATGAACAAGTGGACGAACGTGCGATGGACTCGGACGATATTGAACGGGAACGGGGCATCACCATTTTAGCCAAAAATACGTCTCTGCGCTATAATGACACGACTATTAACATTTTGGATACACCCGGGCACGCTGACTTTGGCGGCGAAGTGGAGCGCATTATGAAAATGGTGGATGGTGTTATGCTGGTCGTGGATGCTTATGAAGGCTGCATGCCGCAAACACGGTTCGTCCTGAAAAAAGCACTCGACCAGAAACTGACGCCTATTGTCGTACTGAATAAAATCGATCGTCCAAGTGCACGGCCGAATGAGGTCATCGATGAAGTGCTGGATTTGTTTATTGAACTTGGTGCAGACGAAGACCAATTGGAATTTCCGGTTAAATATGCGTCTGCTATCAACGGAACGTCAGGTGATGAGCCGGATAACCAAGAAGAAACGATGGATCCTGTGTTCACGGAAATTCTTGATCACATTCCGGCACCGGCGGATACTAAAGAAGAACCACTACAGTTTCAAGTTACACTTCTGGATTACAATGATTATATGGGTCGAATCGGCATTGGCCGAGTTGTCCGCGGTAAGATCAGTGTTGGACAGCAAGTGGTTGTTTTGAAAAAAGATGGCACACAGAAATCATTCCGAATCAGTAAATTGTTCGGGTTTATTGGCCTGAAACGAATAGAAATTAAGGAGGCAGCTGCTGGGGATATCGTTGCTATCTCAGGTATGGATGATATTAACGTCGGTGAAACTATTTGCCCGCAGGATCATCCGGAAGGTCTGCCATGGCTCCGTATTGATGAGCCGACACTGCAAATGACGTTTGTTACGAATAACAGCCCATTCGCCGGAAAAGAAGGCACGTATATTACGTCACGGCAAATTGAAGAACGACTGATGAAACAATTGGAAACGGATGTCAGTCTGCGGGTGGAACGAACCGAATCGCCTGATGCGTGGACCGTATCCGGGCGTGGTGAATTGCACCTGTCCATTCTGATTGAGAATATGCGCCGCGAAGGTTTTGAGTTGCAATTGTCAAAACCTCAGGTCATCATTAAAGAAATAGATGGGAAGAAACACGAGCCGGTTGAGCACGTTCAAGCCGATGTTCCGCAAGACTATACAGGTCCGGTCATGGAGGCACTCGGGGCCCGGAAAGGTGAAATGTTGGACATGGTTCATCAGAGTACCGGCCAGGTTCGTCTGGAATTCAGGGTACCGTCACGTGGGTTGATTGGTTATGCCACTGAATTTATGTCTCAAACGCGCGGCTACGGCATTTTAAACCACTCTTTCGACGGTTATGAGCCGATTGCTAAAGGTCAGGTCGGCGGCCGCCGGGAAGGTGTGCTTGTCAGCATGGAAAATGGCAAAGCAACAACCTATGGTATTATGCAGCTTGAAGACCGGGGCGTGATTTTTGTCGAACCGGGAACCGAGGTGTATAGTGGTATGATCGTTGGCGAGCACAACCGGGAGAATGACTTGACCGTCAATATTACGAAAGCGAAACACTTGACGAACGTTCGCTCAGCAACGAAGGACGAGACAGCAACGATAAAGAAAACGCGTAAGCTAACTCTGGAAGAAGCGCTGGAGTTTTTGAATGATGACGAGTATTGTGAAGTGACACCGGAATCTATTCGTCTCCGCAAAAAAACATTGGATAATAACGAACGTCAAAAGGCTGCGAAAAAATCCAAATCAAGTTAAATAGAACTGGAATATACCCGGCAAGAGTTCCAAGTGATCTTTTGTCGGGTTTTTTAATTTATTCCAGGTGAAAAGAAGGTGTAGACGCGTGCGGAAATTTGCTAAACGAATCCGGTTTTTATTTCGTTTTCATAAGTCCATTCCGTTTTTGAAGGATTTTTTTCTTTCCAACGAAGTAAAAAAACGAACGAAATGGTTTTATCTATTATTGATAATTGGTTATGGTCTGTTTCCGTTCGATTTTATTCCGGATTTTTTCTATATGGTGGGAATCTTTGACGATATAACCGTAGCGGTTTTTCTGCTGCAGCGAATGGTACAAGCTGCACCGGACTCGTTGAAAGAAAAACATGGTTTCGACTGATGCCATGGAAGGAATGTTAAAACAGCATAGGGGGGGGAACGATATTGGATTTACAGACCGTTTCAGCAATTATTATCTTCCTGGTGACACTTGTTCTGATTATTTGGCAGCCTAAAAATCTGGGAATTGGTTATACAGCCTGTTTTGCTGCTCTTGTTGCCTTGGCTGTTGGGGTCGTTTCGTTTGAAGACGTGATGGCTGTTGCTGATATCGTCTGGAATGCGACACTCGCGTTTGTGGCGATTATCATTATATCGCTCGTTCTGGATGACATTGGGTTTTTTGAGTGGGCGGCGCTTCATATGGCGCGGTTAGCAGACGGCAATGGATTGAAAATGTTTTTGTACATATCTGTGCTCGGTGCCATCGTTGCGGCGTTGTTTGCCAATGACGGTGCAGCACTTATTTTAACACCGATTGTTCTGGCAATGGTTCGGGCTTTGAACTTTCGAGATGCGTTTATTTTGCCGTTTATTATGGCGAGTGGATTTATTGCCGATACGACATCGTTGCCGTTTGTTGTCAGCAATCTGGTTAATATTGTATCGGCAGATTTTTTCGGGATTGGTTTTTTGGAGTATGCAGCTCGTATGATCATTCCAACCTTGTTTTCACTGACAGCGAGCATTTTGGTTCTTTTCCTCTTTTTCAGAAAGGATATCCCCAGGAGCTATAATATTACGGAATTAAAAGAGCCGCGTGATGCGATTAAAGATGGAAATATGTTTCGGCTGTCGTGGCTGGTGCTGGCGGTATTAGTGATCGGCTATTTCATGAGTGAGTTTATTGCTGTGCCGGTCTCGTTTATTGCGGGAACTATTGCGATTATCTTTTTATTGCTCGGTCGGAGGAGCAGTGCTGTGGAAACAGGTAAAGTCATCAAGGGTGCTCCGTGGGATATCGTGTTTTTCTCACTTGGTATGTACGTTGTTGTCTATGGACTGCGCAACGTTGGGCTGACAGACATGCTTGCAGGTGTTCTTCATTCTGCAGCTGACCAGGGATTATTTACTGCAACGATGACGATGGGCTTTCTGGCCGCTATCCTGTCATCTGTCATGAATAATATGCCGACTGTCATGATTGATGCGCTCGCTATTGCTGATTCGAATACAACCGGAGTAATGAAGGAAGGACTTATTTATGCCAATGTCATCGGCAGTGACCTTGGACCGAAAATAACTCCGATTGGATCATTGGCTACACTTCTCTGGCTGCATGTTTTGCGTACAAAAGGTGTCAACATTTCGTGGGGTTATTACTTCAAAGTTGGTATTGTTCTTACAGTACCGACATTATTCGCAACCTTGACCGGGCTGTATTTGACGTTATGGCTGCTGTAGAACGGTCCGGCTATTCATTTCCATAAAGGAAGGGGCATGAACCATGACGACAAAACCGATTTTATACTTTTTGTGTACTGGAAATTCCTGTCGAAGCCAGATAGCGGAAGGATTCGGCAAAAAACATCTTGGCGATAAGTGGGATGTCAAGAGTGCAGGGATAGAGGCACATGGCTTGAATCCGCTCGCGGTCAAAGCAATGGAAGAAGTGGGTGTTGATATTTTCGATCAGCAGTCAAGCATCATTGATCCGGAAACACTTAACAATGATGAATTGGTCGTGACATTGTGCGGTGATGCGCATGATAACTGCCCAGTGACTCCACCACATGTACGAAAAGCGCATTGGGGTTTTGATGATCCGGCAAAAGCGGAAGGGACGGACAGAGAGCGATGGGCGGTTTTCGAGCGCGTGCGGGATGAAATTGAACAGCAAATTATCCGTTTTAAAGAAGCGGAATTCATTTGATCGAGGCAAGTGCA
>NZ_BAAADM010000008.1:123196-153107 GCF_039522485.1 Lentibacillus halophilus
TAACACGGCGCGGTTTTGAAAAATGTGTTTGTGTTTAATGGCCGGCAACATCCCGTTTCGTAAAGAACGTCCATGTGACAGCTATGAAAATAACGTAATAAACAGCCAGAACGATGATAGAGAATCCTAAACTCATCCCTTCAAATAAAGGAGATCCGTTTATATACTGATCCATATTCGTGTTGGCAAATAGGATGTATTTTGCCCAGCTATATTCTGAAAGAAAACTGACAATAGGGCTGCCGGAAAGCATCAGGAAAATAGCAATCCCGATTGCCAAAGAGCTTTGCCGGAAAATAGCCGATATCATAAACGCCAATGTTGCCATCATGACGAGTGTTATCAGCTGGAGTCCATACCCTTCTGCCATTTGATTGATAATGGAGACTTGGGTAAATTCACCAGTCTGATTCAAGACCATTTGCGGATCCATTCCATTCACCCCGAAAAGGAGCGCACCGACAAGCCACGAAAAAATGAGCAGAAACAGCAATGTGAACAACGCAAATAATAAAACGGACACATATTTTGATGCGAGAATGGTTGTGCGCGTAATCGGCCGTATGAGCAGAAGCTTAATCGTTCCCCACTTAAACTCATTGGCGATAATTCCTGAAGCAACGATAATGGTAAACAGACTGACCAGTGATAGCAAAAATTTGTGCTCCAATACAAATTGCCAAGCATCATAACTGCGTGGCTGAATGCCATTGTCCAAGTAAAAGTTATTTTTCTCGATTTGATTGGTAGAGAAATCGTGCATTATGTCGTCTTCTTTCATCTGTTCTTTGATCTCCGCGTTCTCATCCTTCAATGTTTGTCGCCAATTGTCACTCTGATATTTTTCTGTTTGTTCCGCTTCAAAGCTTGCAAGAAGGGCGAGCCCAATGACAATTACCCCTAGGAGTATGTACATAATCCATGTTGATTTGCGTATGTACAGCTTGACTTGTTCATTGACCAATAGCTGCAAAAAATTACTCAATCGTATTCTCTCCAATCAGTTCAAAGAATTTATCCTCCAGCGTTGATGATGTCATGGATATTTGAAATAGTTGTATATCGTGTTGAACAAACGTTTGAACAATAGACGGAATGGCGTCACGCTGGGTTTGGATGGTTAACGTATTGCCTGATGAGGAAACGCTCAGGTTGAACTCATTTTTCAAAATTTCCATAGCGTCGTTCGCTGGTTCCGCTTCAATGATCACTTCAGATGACGTTGTTTGTTTCGTTGCTGCCCCAACATCTTGTGTAGCAATCATTTCGCCATTTTTAATCAAGCCGATCCGGTCACACATTTGTTCAATTTCCGATAATAAATGGCTGGAGATAATAACAGCAACATGTTCTTGTTCAGCCAGTTTTCGTATGTACTGCCTGATTTCGCGAATGCCGGCAGGATCCAATCCGTTGGTCGGTTCATCCAATATGAGTACGGATGGCTTATGCAGCAAAGCTTGTGCAATGCCGAGTCGCTGCCGCATGCCTAAAGAATATTTCCCAACTTTGTCATTAATAGGTTTTTCCAGTCCGACGAGCTGAACGATTTCTGAGATACGTTCTTTGGTAACACCAGGCATCATGCGTGCATAATGCTTTAAGTTTTGCCAACCAGTCATAAACGGGTACATTTCTGGGTTTTCAACGATGGCTCCCACCTCGCTGATGGCGTCTTTAAAGTCGGACTTAACGCTTTGTCCCAATATGCGCACGTCGCCACTTGTAATTTTCATCAGACCGACCATCATGCGAATGGTGGTTGTTTTACCGGCGCCATTGGGACCGATGAATCCGAACACTTCTCCTTTATGGATGGAGAAGGACAGACCGTTGATAATGTTTTTGTTGCCGATGTTTTTCTTGACATCGATCAGTTCCATAGCTGTTTCTGACATGAATAATATCCTCCGTTTTCTGAAGTGTCTATACATATGGTGGAACAATGAAACGTATCACTATTAGTCAATTAATGCGCTCTAACCATTACTCCGATTCTTAATCTTCTTCTACTATATATTCCATTAAATCCCCGGGCTGGCACTCTAATGCCTCACACAATGCATCAAGGGTAGTGAAGCGGATAGCCTTGCCTTTTTCATTTTTAAAGATGGATAGATTGGCGGGCGTAATATCTACTAATTCAGAGAGTTTATTGAGTGACATTTTACGCTCAGCCATCATGACATCAAGTTTAATTCGTATCATTTTTAACTCCCTGCTTCGTCTTCATATTGTTTCCAGATTAATATTAACACACTTATTTTTCTGTATTCAATATTAATTTATTGTTTTTCGATAAAATGATATTAAAATGATTGTTTTGTTAAAAGATATTCGTACCCCACAGCAACGATTGTCAAAAGATAGTATAAAGGTTTGGCTGATTAGTGAAACAGTAATGAATACTCGGGGTATTATTCTATCTCGACTATCACTTTTCCAAAGCTTAGATGTGTGCAAATAATGTCGTTTTTTGGCATCAGTCATGTTATCATAAGAGCAAAATGACGAAGGGGTTAAGATACGTGAAACGAAAGTTATCCTTATGGACGTTGATTCTATTTGGTCTAAGTCTTTTATTGGCGGCATGCTCGGGTAACCAAGTGGATGAAACATCAGGATCGGATAAAAAACCTGCCAAAGAGGCGGCAGAACATGAGAAGCCGAAAGAGCCTAACATTACGAAACAAACCATTACTCTTTCTGCCATTGGTGATATGCTGATTCACAGCAGAGTTTACAATGATGCGCGTACAAAGAGTGGAGAGTTTGATTTTCATCCGATGCTGAAGCGAGTGCAACCTTATCTGAACAACACAACGATCACATTTGCGAACCAGGAAACGATGATTGGCGGTGAGGTGTTGGGATTGTCAAATTATCCGACATTCAATAGTCCGCAAGCAGTAGGAGATGCTTTGAAAGAGGCAGGCGTTGATGTTGTCTCACTGGCGAATAATCATACGCTGGATGGCGGGGAAGAAGCCATTCAAAGTGCTATAAAACATTGGGAAAAAATTGATATGATGTATACAGGATCTTATAAGAGTGAATCAGATAGAAACGACGTGCGTGTGCATGAAACTCGTCAAGGTATTTCTGTGGCCTTTTTAGCGTATACATACGGAACAAACGGAATTCCGGTCCCCTCAGGAAAAGGTTACCTCGTCAATCTGATTGATAAAGAGAAGATGAGCAAACGAATCAAAACAGCCAATCAGCAGGCAGATGCTGTCGTTTTAAGCCTGCATTACGGTGATCAGTATGAACGGATGCCGAGCAATGAACAAAAAGACTTGGTCCAATTTGCCGCTGACAACGGCGTCGACGTCGTCTTAGGCCATCACCCGCATGTTTTACAGCCGATTGATTGGATTAAAGGGGAAGATGGTCATCGAATGCTCGCCATTTATTCATTAGGTAACTTTTTATCCGGTCAGGATGAATTTTACCGCCGTATTGGCGGGGTCTTCAAGTTTACAATGGAGAAAACTGTAAAAGGCGGGCAAGAAACGGTTCAAGTGAAGGCACCAAAGTTTCTTCCGACATTTGTGAAATTCCGGAATCAGGCTAATTACGAAGTTGCTCCGATGTACGAGCTGACAAATAACGAACTCGCAGATTCCCAGCAGCACTATCAGGAGATAAAAAGTCATATGTCGCAATGGGTACCGGAGTTGGAATTCATCGAAAAACCGCTGGAGAATGACTGATCTCTACGCGGGTCATGATGGTGAAAGACGACGGACAGACATCATTCCGACGATACGGTCATATGATTGACAAGCATCATTTGATAGGAATGTTACTAAAGTAATGGACAAGGGAGATTTACAATTATGGAATGGAAAAATATTTATCGTGGTGTACTGATGGGAGCCAGTGATGTTATTCCCGGTGTGAGCGGGGGTACCATCGCTGTCCTGCTTGGCATTTATGACCGGTTGATTGCAGCTATCAATGGCGTCTTGAGTAAAAATTGGAAAAAACAATTAGGGTTCCTTGTGCCACTTGGTACGGGAATCGTTATCGCTATATTCTCACTGAGCCATCTGATTAAGTGGCTGCTGAAATATTATCCGCAGCCACTGCAGTTTTTCTTTTTGGGACTGATTCTGGGTATCATACCCTATTTATTTCGCCAGGCGGATGCCAATAACACATTCCGCATAAGACATGTGCTCATCCTGCTTGTTGGTGCGGCCGTCGTTGGGTCGCTGGCTTTAATAGGTGAAAATGAAGGATCGGCTGTTCAGGATCGAACATTAATGACGTATGCTTGGCTGTTAATGGCCGGATTTCTGGCGAGTTCAGCGATGATATTGCCCGGGATCAGCGGCTCGCTTATCTTTCTCATGATTGGTGCCTTTCAAACCGTTATTACCGGCATCAGTGATATGCAGTTGGACGTTATTGCAGCGGTAGGCATCGGCATTGTATTGGGTATTTCGGTTATGAGTAAAATTATTCATTTCTTTTTGGTCCATTACCGTATCGCAACATTTGCCCTTGTCACTGGGTTAGTGATCGGATCGTTGGTGGTAGTATTTCCGGGGTGGCCGGCAACGGTTCCCCTTGTATTGGCAAGTATCGCCACGTTTGCATTGGGACTATCAGCAGCCTACATTCTTGGGAAAGTCGAACATGCGGACTGAACAGATTATAAGACAAATATATGTTTTATAGGTACAATAGAATTAGACGCATAGAAAGAGGAGTGTTCTTATGAATCATATTGAAACTGAAGAACAGTTCAACGACATTATCCAATCGGACAAACCGGTGATTGTGAAAGTTTTTGCAGACTGGTGTCCCGACTGCAAACGTATGGATATGTTTATTGGCGATATTATGGACGAATTCAATCAGTATGAATGGTACGAAGTCAACAGCGATGAAGTGCAAGGCATTGCGCAAAAATATGAAGTGATGGGTATTCCGAGCATTCTTATTTTCAAAAATGGCGAAAAAATTGCCCATCAGCACAGCTCTGATACGAAGACACCGGAGTCGGTAAGTGAATTCCTGAACCAGCAACTGACATAAAGCATCAATTAAAAATCACTCCCATGGTGGGGAGTGATTTTTAATCAAGGAGAGCCGTCCGTCTATCTCAAGACAAAACTCCATGCCTCGGCAAAACGTAACTCGGCATTTTCCAGTCGTGCTGTTTGATGTGTGTAGGGAAGTTGATAAATGGCTGCAAATTCATTCGGATTGTTTATGATCGCATCCAGGGATGATATGTGTTGATCATTGATCATGTTTTCATCCGGCGGTGTATTTTTTACGTCGTCCCATTCGATTAAAAAGGGCCACACATTCTCAGTTGATTCAGATGACGGAAACAGCATCTGCCATTTCAAAAGCTGTCCATCCGACCGTTTTCGGCTTCCCGGGAAGGGTCCAGTGTATGCGATACCCTGAGCATGGAAATGATCGATATATGCATGCATTCGGTCGGTGCGGAGCGCATATTGGATAGTCCCTTCCGTTCCGTTTGAGAGCTTTCCGGCCAGTTGCTGGATTAATGGATTGGTTGATTGGTTTGCAACAGCCCAATCAGCGATGCCGATCCATTCGATATAACAGTCATTGCGGAAGTAGGCGAGATAATTATACGTCCCCCAGTTGGGGTGTTCACTTCCCTGAACGACTGTTATGCCATATTTGTTGGCAAATTCCTGAGCAGCTTGTTCCGGATTATGTGCAGAAATAATAATATGATCGAGTGCAAGCATGGGATTGCCTCCTGTCATTCCTTTTGGCGTCATTTTACGGTTATTCCGGTGTGGCTGGCGAATAATCAGCTCAAACGTCTGCATATTGGTACCATTATCACTATCCTTTGCCGCTTAATACAAATGTAATCTGTTTGTCATATAAGCGTTTTATGCGTTGGAAAAATGGGAAGATAATAAGCGACAACGCATTGCAAAGGGTGTGACCACCAAGGAGGAAGCCAAAGTGAACAATCAAAAGGTTGTTGTCTATATCAGTGATGCCAATAACGATTGCAAACAATTGCTTAGTCAGTTAGATTATTGTCAGATTGATTATGAAACAAAAAATATAACCCAGCATAAGGACCATATGGAACAGCTTCAGGAAAACGGTATTTTTGGCACGCCCGCGACGTTTGTTAATGACCGGTTGATATTGGGGCGACAAATCAATACCATTAAATACGAGCTTGGCCTAAAGCAGCATGAATCATATGGGCGTGCATCGAATGGATAAGGTCTGTGTTTACATGCACGGTTATGTCACCAGTGCATAAACTGAATGTAAGAACAGCTTATAAAAGGGGCGGATTACATGCTGAGGAAAGATACGCCTGATCATCCATCGTTTCAGAACCCCTATCCCCACAGCCCTGTGAATACCGGTTATCCACCGACACCATTTGATGTGTATGCCAAGCCTAAACAACCGATGATGCCGGACCCATATGCAACCAACAACCATACGCCCGGCCAGTCATCTGCATCCGAAAATCTTTTTCATTATTTTCAGGATGATAGTGGTGGAATGGATATTGAAAAAATCATGACAACAGCCGGGCAAGCAACTCAAACAGTTCGTCAGTTGTCCCCGGTTGTCAAGGAAGTGCACTCATTGATAAAGCAAATGACCATTAACACAGACCGTTGACATACAGTTGGACGTGTCCAGAGGGATGTTTGTCAGATTCGGATAAATGAGGAGAATGAGCATGGTCGGTTGTTTAATCATACACGGATATACAGGCGGACCTTATGAGGTTGAGCCGCTAGCAGCCTATTTACGAAACTATACGAACTGGGATGTGCACGTGCCGACACTACCCGGGCACGGCGGAAATCGTGAACTTGATGGCGTATCCTATACAGCTTGGCTTGCATCGGCAGAGAATGCATTGAAAAAAATGAGAGAAAAGACGGATAGACTGTATTTAATTGGTTTTTCCATGGGCGGGATGATTGCAGCCTACTTGGCATCGAGGCATGCGGTTGATAAATTGGTGCTTCTGGCCACATCGAGAAAATACTTGTCATTCCGGCAAATGTCGAAAGAATTAAAGGACATACTTGCGGATGGGGTGAAAGGAAATCTTGGACAAAATGGTTTTTTTAAGCATTATAGAGACAAGTGGCGACGGGTTCCGATGAAAGCGAATCTGGAATTTATTCGGTTGGTTCGATTTACCCAGAGGTATTTACCCCATGTAGAGTCACCGGTATTGATCGTTCATGGGCAGCGCGATATGGTCGTACCATACAAAGCAGCGTTAGATTTGGATAAAGAAATAACCTCTGAGAAGAAGGAAGTGGTGTTATTTGATCGCTCCAGACACTTGATCTGCCTCGGCGATGACAAGGATATGCTGAACGGGATGGTTTATCAGTTTCTGACATCAAAAAAAGCGGCACATATAGAGGAGGCACCGGGATAATGTTCCCTCCTCTATTTTTTACGTTTGCTTTTTCGATAGTGTTACACTCCGTTTTTTTGTTGTGCTCATAATAAACAAAAACAGACCAAATAGAACAATGGTTCCGCCGAGCAACTGAGATGGCGTAACAGTTTCGCCAAGTATGACATAGGCCAGAATAGAAGCCCCAACAGGTTCAAATACGATTCCCATGGAAATGGTTGCTGTACTCAGCCATTTCAAAGCCCAATTGAACAATGTATGGCCAAGAAACGTTGGAAATACAGCAAGTCCGAGAAAAACAAGCCAATGATCGGCCGGATAACCAAAAAATGCATTTTGTCCTATTAGGTTATAAAGAATGAGGGTTACAGAACTGATGCCATACACGATAAATGTATACGTCATTAAGGACAGTCGCTTTCGTGCGCCCTGTCCCATAAGGAAGTAGCCGGTGACCAACACTGCTCCAAGCAAAGCGAGCATGTCCCCCAATAAAGCAGACAAGCTTATTTGAAAATCGCCCCAGCTAATAATGAAGCTTCCTATGATAGCGATAATCATGCTGATAATTGCGCCGTAAGAAAAGCGCTCCTGGAAGCACAGATACGTCCCTAAAAACGCAAAAATCGGCTGCAAGGTAACAAGTACCACCGAGCTGGCAACGGATGTATAATTCAATGATTCGAACCAAACAATAAAATGAAATGCGAGGAAAATGCCAGCCAGAGCGGATAAAATCCAATCTTTTTTGATAATGGAAGAAAATTCATGCCGATATTTCAAAAGGATAACCGGTATCATGAGGATGACGGCCAGCAACAGTCGATAATTGGCAATAATCGCTGCGGGGGCTTGATCAGCGAGCTTAACAAGAACGGCTGACGATGACACCGCAATAACACCGGTTACAACCGCTATATATGGATTAAACGGAGGGATTCGCATCGTTTATCCTCCTTTATCAGTCATTGTTATGCAATCTTGTTTATTCTACCACGCATGATCGGGTTGTAATACCCCTTATAAATAAACATGGGAAAGCCAAAAATGTAAAAAGCGTGGGATAAACAGTATTGAATGCCGTCATCCGTTGAAGATAAAGAAACGTCTCACGAATTAAAGAGTCACGTTATTATCCCTCATTTTAAAAATCATATGAGAAGTAGTGGATATTATTTTAATGGGTGTGTTAGAATAGAGCAGCTGTTATTTTATGGATGAGTTTTTTGGATACGGGCTTTTGTGCAGGAGGGAACGTTTAACAATGAACAATCGAATTATTTTAAAGGCTATTTTGTATAAAGAAGGAGTAGAGTAACAAGGTGACAACATTTAATGAATTAAACATATCACAGCCTATCATGAAGGCATTGGAGAATATGGGTTTTGAGGAAGCGACCCCCATACAGGCAGAGACCATACCGCTAGCTATAGACGGCAATGATGTTATTGGCCAGGCACAGACAGGCACTGGGAAGACAGCTGCGTTCGGCATTCCTATGCTGGAAAAAATCGATGCGAATCAGAAAAAAATACAAGGATTGGTCGTAGCCCCGACAAGAGAGCTGGCTGTCCAGGTTGCCGAAGAAATCAACCGTCTTGGCAAAGGAAAGGGTATCCGCACCATGTCGGTGTTTGGCGGACAGCAAATGGACAGGCAGATCAAGGCTCTTAAAGATGGCCCGCAAATCGTGGTGGCAACACCAGGACGATTGCTGGACCATATGCGCAGAAAGACGATCAGAACAGACCACATTAAGACCGCTGTGCTTGATGAAGCGGATGAAATGTTGAATATGGGCTTCATCGAAGATATTCGAGATATATTGAAGAATATCCCTGACGACAGGCAAACCCTGTTGTTTTCCGCAACCATGCCTAAGGAAATTCGTGATATTGCAACTAATCTGATGAACAGTCCGAAAGAAGCAAAAGTGAAAGCCAAAGAAATGACGGTCAAAAATATCGATCAGTACTTTATTGAAATCCCGGAAAAGCACAAGTTTGATACATTGACGAATCATTTGGATATTTATGCACCGGGACTGGCTATTGTGTTTACACGTACGAAAAAACGTGTCGATGAAGTGACTGACGGCTTACAGACGAGAGGGTTCCGCGCAGAAGGGATCCATGGTGATCTGACGCAAGGCAAGCGGATGTCAGTACTGAACAAATTCAAAAATAACCGTGTTGATGTATTAGTAGCCACCGATGTAGCGGCGCGCGGATTGGACATTTCTGGCGTGACTCACGTTTACAATTTTGACATACCGCAAGACCCGGAAGGTTATGTGCACCGAATTGGCCGAACAGGAAGAGCGGGACGCACCGGTGAAGCCATATCATTTATCACGCCGCGGGAGATGGCTCATTTGCATCTGATTGAGAAAGTGACGAAAAGCAAGATGAAGCGGATGGGGCCACCGACATTTCAAGAGGCAAGACGCGGCCAGCAGCAGGTAGCTGCTGACAAGCTCCGAAAAACGATCGATAAACAGGAATTGCAGGAATATCATGAGACCGCCAGCGAACTTCTGCAGGATCATGATTCCGTGTCGGTTGTTGCTGCGGCTTTGAAAATGTTGACGAAAGAGCGTCGCAATGCCCCCGTGAACATTTCATCCGTTCAGCCGATCAGTGTGAAAAAAGCTCAAAACTCCAGAAATAACAAAGGTGGTAAGCCAGGCAATAAGAAATTTTATGGCAAACGCAGACAGGGCGGCGGCCATAAGCAAGGTGGCCAAGGACGCAATCAAGGTGGTCGCAACCAAGGCGGACGTAACCGCAAAGGAAATGATCAAAGAAATCAAAACAACCGAAAACCAAGCAACTGATACAAGGCTTCTGTGACAACAGACTCTTTCCTTTTGATAGTGAAAACGAAAATAAACACGGTAAATAGCATACGACTTCACCTCGTGGTTTGTATGCTATTTTTAATGTCATAATTACCTAAATACTCAATTACGAAATAGATGAGTCCCTCGATAAATCAGATATTTCCGGAGGCACATGTGATAATGATTCAAATTTTGATATGCTGGCTCATATAAGAGGGGAACGTCAGGTAACGTTTTGAAAACGGAGGGGAATACGATGCGACTGCCACCGATGAACCGGATTGCAAAAGATGCTGTCAGCGCATGGAAAATAACGGCTGCGATATACGTGGGGATACTTTGGCTTGCCGCTATCGCACTGTTCTTTTTGGCATTTTTATATGATATTTCGAATTGGTACGGTGCCATGGCCATTGTTATCAGTGCTCTATGTACATATGTTTTTGTGTTTTTGCTGCCGAATGTACGCTGGAGACGATGGCGCTATGAAGTGTTTGAACAGGAAATCTACATCCAGCACGGAATCCTGGTTGTTTCACGGACATTAGTTCCAATGATTCGTGTGCAACATGTGGACACCCAACAGGGACCCATACTGAAAAAGTACAGACTGGCCAGTGTGCAAATTTCCACGGCTGCCACGACTCATGAAATTCCGGCATTGTTGGAGGAAGACGCGTCGGAATTGAGGGACAGAATTTCTGCGCTGGCAAGGGTGGATGACGATGATGTCTGAGGCGAAACGTTTACATCCTGCGGCTATATTATTTAATCTCATAAAAACAGTGCGTGAATTATTTGTTGTTATTATTGCTGGTTCCATTTCATTTTGGGATAACTGGCTTATTTTTGTACCAATCACAGCGGGCTTTCTTATCTTATTTCTTATTATAGCCATTTTAACATGGTATCGCTATACGTATCGGGTGGAAAATAATGAATTGCGTATTGAATATGGTATTCTCATTCGGAAAAAACGGTTTATTTCAAAAAATCGCATTCAGTCGATTGATTTGACATCAGGTGTTATTCATCGGATATTTGGCTTGACGAAAGTGCAGATTGAAACGGCTGGTACGGGTACAGATGCAGAGGCGTCTCTCAGTGCGGTCAAATTGGCTGAAGGGAAAGCATTAAGACAGGAACTGAAAACGGCGGAACCGACGCAGAATCTTGATGAGAATGCAGTGCATGAATCGGAGGAAGCAGCCAAGCCATCACAGACGATCAGCTTTAAACGGTTGTTTATAGCAGGAACAACATCAGGCAGTGTTGGTGTTATTTTCACATTGGCAGCAGCCGGATTGTCCGAACTGGAACAATTTATACCTGAGTCGGCTTTCAACAGCACCATGAATTGGGTTATCGGTTTTGGGTTCGTTATTATGATTGTGTTGGCTGTTGTGGGATTGCTATTACTATGGTTGCTCGGGATTGCCGGAACGATGATTAAAAATGGGAATTTCACCATTACGAAAAATGACAGTGATTTGTTTATAACGCGTGGCCTTTTGGAGAAAAAACAGTTGACCATTCCTCTGAGACGCATTCAGGCAGTTGGCATTCAGGAAAGTATTATCAGGCAGCCACTCGGCTATGTGACAGTGTTTGCCGAAATCGCCGGCGGATCCATGGATGACAAAGAGGATTTTTCTTCGACCCTTTTCCCGATTATGAAACGGGATGAAGTGGAATCGTTTCTAAAAACGTTTGTGCCGGATTATGCCGGGATTCAACAAGAGCCGACACCATTGCCTAAGCGGGCTCGTAAGTTTTATGTTTTTCGTGCATCAATTCTTTTTGTGATATTGACCTTAGCAACGGGATTCTGGATTCCGCAGTTTATTTGGGTACCGATTCTATTGTTGGCGGGAAGTATGGGTCTTGGGATTTGGCGCCACATGGACGGCGGCTTTCGCCTGGATGGTGACCATGTGATCATCAGGCATCGCTCATTCAGCCGGAACACTGTCATGATGCATCATAAACGGATTCAGGCGTTTGAGAAGAAGCAGCATAAGATTCAGGGCTCGCAGCAACTGGCGACAATGAGATTGTCGATTATAGGAACAATGGGGACAGGTACACACTTTGCCATAAAGGACTTGGAAGAATCGCTCACAGATAAACTGGCAGACTGGTATTCCCGACGTTAATAATGTCAAAAAGGAATCGGTTTATCGCCGATTCCTTTTAATCAGAATATCCGACCGATCAGAGCCAGCAGTACAAGAATCCCAATGGCAATCCAAAGAATGTTTTTGAATAGTTTTTGATTCCGTTGTTTTTTCTGCCAGCGGTTCGGATTAAATTGGATGGAGCCGTCATTGCCATAGTTTCTGTATCGCCATGGTGCATATGGACGAACATTATTCAAGACCATCGGGGCAATGGCAAAGCCACCAATGAATCCGAACACATGGGCATACACATTAATGCCCGGTCTGATGAAAGTCATGACAAGACCGATAATGAAAATGATCGTTATAACCTGGGCGCTGGACTGGTCGATCAAATGTTTCCGAAAAGCAACCATAAATACATAAATGCCGAACAGGCCGTAAATAGCCCCTGATGCACCAACGGACGCATAGATAGCCGGACCCAGCAAAACGGTTGCCAGATTGCCGATAAACCCCGTACCCACATAGGCGAGGATGAACTTCCATTTTCCAAGCATTTGCTCCAAGGCCGGTCCGAATAACACAATGGCAAAGGAATTAAACAAGGCATGCATCAGAGTTTTATGTAAAACCATCGATGTGAACAAACGCCAGTATTCCCCTTGACTGATTAAGAAATTGACCCCACTTCCTAAGCCTTGGATGGTGTTTCCGAATGGTAAAAGACTGTTTAAAAGCCATAGCCCAAGGTTGATAATGACCAGCCAGGAAACGACCGGGTAGAGGTGCATAAATTCTTTGATACTTCGCTCATTCCGTACAAACATCGGCACTTCTCCTTTACCTATACGCATAAAATCGGGTATCATACGGTCAAACGCCATATATTTTTTTATTTTTTACGCGTGATTACTATTAGCTTACTAAAAATGACGGAAACAATGATAACAATATGCATTGGTCGCAGAAAGGTTTGGAACAATGATTATCGGTATTGGAATGGACATCATTGAATTGGACCGCATGGCTGCCGCTATTAAAAGAAATACCCGTTTGCCCGACCGAATTTTGGCAGACAGGGAAAAAGAGGCTTTTTTAGATCTTTCTAATGATCGGCGTCGAACGGAGTATCTTGCCGGGCGGTTCGCTGCCAAAGAAGCTTTTGCCAAGGCATGTGGGCACGGCATAGGGAGGATTCGTTTTCGGGATATCGAAGTTACTCAAAATACCAACGGAGCACCGGAAATGTGTGTGAGGGGATATGAACAGGCTCATTTGTTTGTGTCCATTACACACAGCCGGGAGTATGCAGCAGCACAGGTCGTTATGGAAGAAAAGAACGGTTAGGACATCCTGCATATCTCACAAGGTTGTCTCATATATTCTAGTGCGGGTAGGAGGAAGTAGCGTGTATATTGTCACCGCAGAAGAAATGTACGATATGGATAATGGTGCCATGAACAAGGTGGGCCTGGACGGGAAACTACTGATGGAAAACGCAGGAAGAGCCATTGCCGCGGTTATAAAGGAACGTGTGAAAAACACAGACGTCATCCGCATTTTTGCAGGCGGCGGGAACAATGGCGGTGATGGTTTTGTCATCGGCCGGACCCTTCTGGATGATGGGTATGACGTCACCGTTTATCAGGTTGTGCCGGATGAAAAACTCACCGGTGATGCGCTTTATCATAAACAACGGTTTGAACGTTGCGGTGGAATCGTGTCTATTCTCCAAACATCCTTTGAAGCTGGGCAACTTGCCGGGGAAGCGGATGCTGTTGTGGATGCCATAGCAGGTATCGGTCTGAACGGACGTTTGCGTGAACCACTTGCCTCCATGACAGCGGACATTAACGAGAAGGCGTCCTATGTCTTTTCGGTTGATATTCCCTCCGGACTGCCGGCAAACGAAGGTTGGGATGACTTTGATGCGATACAGGCCAATGAAACAATCATAGCCGGATATCCCAAGATGAGTGCTTTTCTGGAGCGAACCGCCCCTTATTACGGCACTTGGACAGTGGTTTCCTTTGGTTTGCCATCAGTTGTGACTTCTAATTGTTCCAGACGCTCTGTGTGGACAGAAGAGCAGTTCCGCCATACCATGCCGAAGCGAAAGCAGTATTCTCATAAAGGCACACATGGAAAGGGGTTGGCGGCAGGCGGCAGTGCGGAAATGCCCGGATCCATTGCTATGACAGCCAGTGCGGCGTTGCGTTCAGGCGCTGGTCTGATAACAGCCGCAACGGTTAGAAGTGCTATTCCGACTGTCGCCTCCCAATGTGTGGAAGCAACGTATCTTGCGCTTGAAGAGACAGATGGCTTGCTGACGTGTGATCGGCCCATTTCGTTTGATCATTATGATGCAGTTGCCATGGGCATGGGTATGGGAAGGCATGTGGAAGGACGCCGATTTATCCAGGAAGCACTGGAGAAGGCGACGACTCCGCTGATTATAGATGCGGACGGCCTGTACCACGTGAAGGCATTACTGGAATCGTTAAAAAGGCGGTGGGCACCTGTTATTTTGACGCCTCACCTTGGTGAAATGGCTATGCTCGCGGGTATTACTGTATCCGAATTGCGTCAACGTCCATTTGCCTATGCAAAAACATTTGCTGAAAACTACGGTGTCCATCTCGTATTAAAGGGTCCTTTCACCATTATCACGAGCCCCGATGGCTGCCAAACAGTGACCACAGTCGGGAATGCTGGACTCGCTAAAGGTGGCAGTGGCGATGTGCTTTCGGGTGTTATCCTGGCCATGATGATGCAGGATCAGTCCATTATGGAAGCACTAGGCAACGCCTGCTTTGCCCATGGGAAAGCTGCGGATATGCTTGTGTCGGAATCGCATTCGATGTATGATTTAATAGCATCGGATCTCTTGCATGAAATGGTAAACGTCTATCGTACATGCATCGAACAATCGTGACAATACCCTATTTTCCCTGAAAATGTACTCGCAATACGTGAGAAATGAGACAGGGGAGATATATCCATGAAAAAAATGGTAGGTGTCCGGGGTGCAATTCTTTTCGGCCTCATCCTTTTGCTAGCTGCCTGTGGGGAACAGTCTAAGGAAGACGTTCTCGGCAAGCTGGAGTCAAATTTGGAATCCATGGATGGATATAAGGCAAAAGCCGTTATGACAATGACGACCGGGCAGGAAAATCAGACGTATAATATAGACATATGGCATCAAAAGAAAGACTACTATCGGGTTGAATTGGCCAATGAACAAGATGAAAAGGGAAGTCAGATCATCCTGAAGAATGACGACGGTGTGTTTGTTCTTTCGCCGGCACTGAATAAGAGTTTTAAATTTCAAAAAGAATGGCCGGAAAACGGCAGTCAACCTTACCTTTATCAATCGCTCGTCAGTGATATTGCCAATGACGGCGAAGCAACATTCACGACGACTGAGGATCACTATATTTTTAAGACCGAAACGAATTATCAAAGCAACAACAATTTGCCGTATCAAGAGATTTACTTTGATAAAGAGTCCTATACACCGGTGAAAGTAAAAGTGCTTGATAAGGATGAGAATGCACTGGTGCAAGTGGATTACTCTGAATTTAATATGGATCCTGATTTTAATGACGACGATTTTGCTATGGAAAAAAATATGAAGAGCAATAAAGCAAAAGAAACCGTTTCGGGAAAAGACAATGAAGATACATTCACTGTCCTTTATCCGCTGGAGATGGTCGGGTCCGAGCTGGTGGAAGAAAAGGAAGTGGATATGGAAAACGGCAAACGCGTCATTATGTCCTTTTCCGGTGAAAAGAAATTTACACTCGTTGAAGAGAAGCTTGATGTCATTCCAACATCTGCATCATCGCAAATGGTGAACGGGGATATCGTGAATCTTGGACATTCCATTGGGGTTTTATCGGATAACACGATCGAGTGGACAAATAATGGAATGAATTTTATGTTGGCCAGTGATGAGCTGACCAAAGACGAATTGATTCATGTTGCAAAATCCGTTCAAGGCAAAAAAGCGAAGTAACGATGGATGGCAAGCAGACTCATATAGGAGGGGGTCTGCTTTTTTATTTTCTCTTGTTTTTAGGATAGAATAAAAGGAAAAGGCAACGAAGGAGTTTAACGATGGCGAATCATATATATCGCGATACATGGGCAGAAGTTGATTTAACGGCCATTGAACATAATGTAAAGCAAATGAAAGGCAAACTGCCGGATGACAGCTCTATTATCGCCGTCGTGAAAGCAGATGGGTATGGTCACGGTGCCGTGCAAGTCGCAGAAAAAGCATTAAAGTCAGGAGCACAAATGCTGGCGGTGGCCATGCTGGAGGAAGCACTGTCATTAAGAGATTCCGGCTTAACAGCGCCTGTAATAGTGCTTGGATGGGTGTCACCTGAAGATGTTCCGATTGCCGCCGAAAGGGATATTATACTAACGTTTTTTCAGCAAGAATGGCTGCAGGAAGTGAAAAGCTATTCGCTTCCGGCACCGGTGAAAGCACATATGAAATGGGATACCGGTATGGGCCGTATCGGAATCCGTACCACAGAAGAGCTGACTGGGATTCTGAATGAGCTGAACGACACGAATAGGGTGATGATGACGGGTGTTTACACTCATTTTGCCACAGCTGATGAAGCGGATCAGACCTATTTGGAGAAACAATGGCTCCGATTCAAGCATATGCTAGACGCGTTCCGGTCACAATGGAATGCCCCCGTTGCGATCCATATCGGTAATAGCGCCGCTTCCATTCGCTTTCCGGAACAAATGTATGATTATATTCGTTTTGGTATTTCCATGTATGGCTTATACCCTTCCGTCGTCACAAAAAACGAGTGGGATATCGAATTGAAACCGGCCTTTTCGTTGCATAGTCGGCTAATCCATGTTAAAAAACTGGATCCGGGCGAGTCCATTAGTTATGGAGCGGTCTATACAACGACCGATAGCGAATGGATTGGCACCATTCCCATCGGATATGCAGATGGATGGATCCGGCAATTACAGGGATCCGATGTACTGATTGATGGCAAACGGATGCCTGTTGTCGGAAAGATATGCATGGATCAGACCATGATCAGACTAGATAAAGAATACCCAATAGGAACAAAAGTGACATTGATCGGCAAGCAAGGGGACAAAGAAATTGAAACGGACGAAATCGCCGCCCACTTGGAAACTATCAATTACGAAATTCCATGCACCATAACCAGTCGTGTCCCCAGAATATATAAAGACAACAATTGACTGACGTCAGAAGCCGCCTTAACTAACCTTTTATCATGAAGCATAATAATGGCAATATCTCCATAAATATAATGGCAGGGAAAAATTCTTCCAACCAATGGACAGCGTACCCTTTTCTGAAATTTTTCTGATAAGCCTTTGCAAACAAAATGGTACAATGATATGATGAATTGGAATCCAAAAATGATCGTTACAAGTTGTCGGAGGTGCATGGTTTTGTCAGAGAGCTTACAGGAAATTTCTGTACGTTTACCAAAAAATCTGCTGAATGAGGTGGATGGGCTAATGAAGTATGAAAATAGCGATTTGAGCGATTTCATATGCCAGGCTACAAAAAATTATTTGGAACACAAAAAAGAAGAGCATATCCGTCAGTTCCGTGAATCGATGCAGCAAGGCTATATGGAAATGGCTAGTATTAATCTTACCATTGCCTCTGAGGCATTTCAGGCTGAAGAAGAAGCTGAAAAAAATACGTTGCAGCGCTCAGTGATCGGGGTGTAGGGCACGTGATCGTTCAAAGAGGCGAAGTATATTTCGCTGATTTATCCCCTGTCGTTGGATCAGAACAGGGAGGCATCCGTCCCGTATTGATCCTGCAGAATGATATCGGTAACCGGTTCAGCCCGACGGTGATTGTAGCCGCTATAACTGCTCAGATTCAGAAGGCCAAGCTCCCGACCCATGTGGAGATCAGCGCGAAAAAGTACGGTTTCGACCGCAATTCGGTCATATTGCTGGAGCAGATCAGAACATTGGATAAACAGCGGCTGACCGATAAAATTACAAGATTGGATCATCATATGATGATAAAAATTGATAGGGCACTGGAGATTAGTCTCGGTTTGAAGGAAATGTACGATCAATAGGTGATGCCCCCTCGAGCAGGCAGGGGTCTTCCGATATAAAGTGCTCATGAAATGACTCTTCCGGATGTATGGCTGTGATTAAGGCATACATCCGGAAGAGTGTTTTTTATCGGGCTGTCTACCCGAACATTTTGTGTATGACGATGACGGTTTTGTAAAAGAGAAGGGATCGTTGAATGCGCTTTGTGTTATCCATAGCTTTTTCTGTCCATCCCGTGATAATCGAAATTTGCTATGCTTCATGCTAAAATGACATGTATAATAGACTCTTTCTGCTCCATTTACGATAAGTGGATTAACCGGGCGTCTGGAGGGAAAATGTTGGACAAGGATTTTAAATCAATTGTACTGAACAATAGTGATACCATTGTACAGAAATGGCTGGCTGAAATCGATACAATGAAGCGTGCGAACTACAGTGACAGTGTTTCGGAAGAACTATTGGAGAGCACGAACAGAGAATTTGTCAATATCATCTTTAACAGTATAAAGAATCAAGGAGAAACGGAAAAATTACAACAATTTGCGGAAAAACTGATCCATCTTGGCTGGCAGGTGAGTTACATTACAGACGGTCTTCAAGTGTTCAGACGGGTGACCATTGACTTTATTCTTGATCAGTCCGATAAAGTGGACAGCCATTATATTTCCGAGTTGATGCAACAAGTTGACCTTTGGGTGGAACCAGTCATTCGGCAGTTGGTTAATGAGTACTCAGGGAACTGGGAAAATATTATATCATTACAACGGGTGGCTCTTCAGGAACTATCGGCCCCACTCATTCCTGTTATTGATAATATTACTGTTATGCCGCTTATTGGAACGATCGATACCGAGCGCGCCAAGCTAATTATGGAAGGATTGCTGGACGGGGTTATTAAACATAATTCAGAAGTGGTATTAATTGACATTACCGGTGTTCCGGTTGTTGATACCATGGTTGCTCATCATATCATACAGGCTGCCGAAGCGGTTCGGTTGATCGGAGCAACATGCATTCTTGTCGGCATCCGCCCCGAAATTGCTCAAACAATTGTCAATTTAGGCATTGACCTGAGTAAATTTCCGACGAAAAGTTCACTTCGAAAAGGATTTATTACAGCACTCGAAATGACCGGCCGACAAATTGTTGATTCCGGTCAAAAAGATGACTCCATTGAACAGATGATGGATTCCCTCGGTGGAGCGTGATCGCATGCGGATACCTATTTTAAAACTGCATAACTACTTATTGATTTCGATTCAGACCGAAATGGATGACAACACGGCAATTCAATTTCAGGAAGATCTGTTGAGTGAAATTCATCGGACGGGTGCCTCCGGTGTGGTTATTGATTTAACATCCGTCGACATGATTGATTCCTTTATCGCCAAGGTTCTTGGTGATGTTGTCAAAATGTCTAATCTGATGGGTGCTAAGGTGGTATTAACAGGAATCCAGCCCCCTGTTGCCATGACCCTGATCGAACTCGGTGTCCATTTGCAGAATGTTCCTACGGCTTTGGATTTGGAACAAGGACTGCTTAAACTGCGTCAGGAATTGGGGGAATAACGATGGGCCTCCTATCCTGTGTTACTATTAATAATGAATGGGATATTGTCAAGGCGCGACAGCTTGGCCGTGAATGTGCCCGGGACGTGGGGTTCAGCACTGTCGATCAAGCAAGGATAGCAACAGCTGTTTCGGAACTGGCCCGTAATATCTATTTATATACCGACAGTGGCCAATTATGTTTTGAACAGATCAGTCATACTGAACAAAAAGGTATGACCTTAGTGTCGCTTGATGATGGTCCGGGGATGGATGATATCAGTCAAATGATGGAGGATGGCTACTCTACATCAGGTGGCCTTGGTACGGGGCTTCCGGGTGTTAAACGCTTGGTGGATCAATTTGATATTCAATCCGAAAAAGGCAAAGGGACAGAAATAAGGGCTGTGAAATGGACTAGATAATAAATTGAGATATAATGAAGAACAGACATTTGTATCTCTCTTTTTGACTGCTTAAATAAAAGGGGGAGTCAGCTGTATGGATACCCTGAAACCGGACGCAGCGAATTATCAACGTTTATTGAAACATTACATTGCAGCACAAGATGAACAATCGCTATATGGAGCGGAACAAATTAGCAAACAGTTTATTCAAAACAACGTGCCGCCGGAGGATATTGTTAACCTGCATAATCAGGCAATGGCTTCCCTTTATTCGGACATGCCGGCTTATTTCCGCCATTCGATGAATTTTCTTCTCGAAACGATGATTTCCTATGGCGTTATGCTTCAGGAATACCATACACTGAGGGAGGAACAGTCGGAACTTAAGTCAGAAATTGCTGTGGCAGCAAACATGCAGGATACGTTACTGAAAACGACCACCCCTGACATGGAGGGAATGGACATTGGCGTTATCAGTGTCCCTGCTCATCAAATGAATGGGGATTATTATCATTTTGTCACTGGTTCGGATGGTTTGCTCGGGGTGGCTGTTGCTGATGTGATTGGAAAAGGAATTCCGGCTGCTTTATGCATGTCGATGATTAAATATTCTATGGACAGTCTGCCGGAGAAAATTATGCGTCCACAGACGATATTAGAAAACTTGAATCGTGTGGTTGAACGAAATGTCGACGATAGCATGTTCATTACCATGTTCTATGCCCAATTTATCCCATCCGGTGGAACTGTTCGTTATTCGTCTGCAGGACACGAACCGGGTTTTTATTTCAATGCTCAACAAAATACGTTTGAGGAACTTGAAGCAAAAGGTTTGGTGCTCGGTGTTGACCCCGATACAAACTATCAACAGTACGAGCGGGTGCTTCACCAGGGCGACATGTTGATTTTGTTGACGGATGGCGTGACGGAATGCAGGCAAGGGGATCGTTTCATTGAAAGTCAGGAAGTTCTTGATGTGATTGGCCGCTTTTCTCACCTGCCCGCACAGGAAATGGTTGACAACGTGTATAAGCACTTTGAATGGCTACAGGACTTTCACCTTCGTGATGATTTCACATTAATTGTTCTGAAAAAAGTTTAAACGAGGCTTGTCCAGGGTAAAGTTATCTGTTATTCAATGCGATAAAAATAAATGGTCTGAACGAGCACAGGAGGAATGTGAGATGGATTTGACCATTGATGTGACCGATGCTGATAATCAGTCCACTGTTTGGTTATCAGGCGAAATTGATGCTTATACTGCACCGCAGCTTAAAGAGGCATTAGTCCCGTTGACGACATCAGAAGGACATCAGGTAATTGTTGACTTGGAAGATGTAGGCTATATGGACAGTACAGGATTGGGCATCTTTATCAGTGCCTTAAAATCTGCCAAGGAGCATAACAGCAGCATACGTTTGAAAAATTTGCAGGACCGCGTTTTAAGATTATTCCAAATCACCGGTCTTGATGACATTTTTACCATCGATACTGCGATTTGGGGTGGGAATAAATAATGGGAAATTTTGAGTTCAGCGAAATGAGAGTTCCTGCTAAAGCGGACTATGTAGGTATTGTCCGTTTGAGCATATCGGGTATAGCCAATCGCATCGGCTTCACCTATGACGAGATTGAAGATTTGAAGATAGCTGTATCTGAGGCAATTACAAATGCAGTGGATCACGCCTATCAAGAGGGTGATAATGGTGAGGTTTCAGTTGGATTCGGTGTGTATGATGACCGATTGGAAGTCATGGTGGCCGATCACGGTGGAAGTTTTGACTTAAATGATGTTAAAGGGGGTATAGGTCCATATCACAGCTCGGAGTCTGTTGAGAACTTACGCGAAGGTGGCTTTGGTCTTTTCCTGATCGATGCATTGATGGATCGGGTGGAGATTAATAATCATGATGGCGTTATTGTTTTGATGACAAAGTACCTTCATGAAAACGGGGTGGGTCTTGATGACGACCAGATCTCAGCAACACAGTAATAGTCAGGGACAAATATATGAGTGGATCAATAAGTTGCAGCAAAACCCTGATCAAGAAGACATACAGGAGAAAATTATACTGTCCTACGAGGAATTAGTTGATTCCATTGCAAGAAAATACTCTAAAAACAGCAGCATACACGAAGATCTGAAACAAGTCGGCATGATAGGTCTGATAGCCGCTGTAAGACGGTACGATGCCACATACGGTAAATCCTTTGAATCGTTTGCCATCCCCACGATTGTTGGGGAAATAAAGCGGTTCATTCGTGATAAAACGTGGAGTGTGCACGTTCCCAGACGCATTAAGGAGCTGGGGCCGAGAATAAAAAAAGCAAATGATGATCTGACGGCCCGTAATCAGGTTTCCCCAACGATCAAGGAACTGGCAGAGTATTTGCAAGTGCCGGAAGAGGAGATACTGGAAACAATGGAAATGGGCAAAAGCTACAAAGCTCTGTCTGTTGACCGGAAGCTGGAAGCCGATTCGGACGGCAGCACGGTTACCATTCTGGACTTAATCGGCAGTGATGAGGATGATTTTAAGAATGCTGATCAACGTATGCTTCTGGAGAGGATTCTTCCGGTACTGACGGATCGGGAACAAGCAATTTTGCGATGCACCTATTTTGAAAGCATGAGTCAGAAAGAGACCGGGGAGCAGCTGGGTATTTCCCAAATGCATGTGTCCCGATTGCAACGCCGTTCATTGCGTAAGCTCCGTGAAACATTGAATTCCGAACAAGCGGAGGTGCTGGAGTGATCGGTCAAAGGCCCAACGTGATGACAGCGGTATACCAACAAGCGAAAGCCGGGCAGATTGAATGCGGCGACAGTTATTTTTATACCGAAACAGACGAGGAATTCATCTGTGCATTGGCTGATGGTCTGGGAAGTGGCGAATCAGCGAAAGAGTCGGCGGATATCGTTATCAATATTATCAAACATCGTATTTATGCAACGGTGAATCAACTGATTCAGCATTGCAACCAACAGCTTTCGGGCAAACGTGGTGTAGTGGTCGGTTTGTTAAAAATCAATTTCTTCACACGACGTTATACCTTTTCCTCAATTGGCAATATCGGTATGATGACAATCCCTGAAAATGGAGTGAAGAACCGTCATATACCGAATTCCGGCTATCTTGCAGGCTTCCATCAACCGTTTAAAGTTGTTTCAGGAAAACTTGATACTGTCATGAATTTCATTCTTTTTTCCGATGGCGTCAGTGATAGGGACATCACTCAAAACTTCCTGCTGACAAGGAATGTGCAGCAAGTGGTTGATATGTATAGCGCATACAAAAGTGGACAGACACATGACGATGATACGACGATGATTGCTATTCAATATCAAGAGTGAGACCCCGATCGTGCCTATGGTCTTTTTTTATTTGGCAGCTTTTTTGATAGAATGGAAACGGATGTGCATTGTTTGCGTGGTGCATGAGCAGGGTCCTGTATACTGCACAGCCGATTAATAGAGGGAGGAAGCAATTGTGTCTCATGAATTGGAACAATGGGTAGCTGAGAAAACAGATGTTCGTCAGACTGCCGTACATAAAGTTATTGCGCTGATGGATGAAGGCAATACTGTCCCTTTTATAGCCCGTTATCGGAAAGAAGAGACAGGTGGCCTTGATGAAGTACAGCTAAAAATGATTCAGGATAAATGGCAATACGCTGTAAATCTTTCTGAACGTAAGGAAGAGGTTATCCGTCTCATCGACGAGCAAGGGAAACTAACCGAGGAATTAAAACGGGCCATCAATTCGGCTTCCCAATTGCAGCGAGTGGAAGATTTATACCGTCCATACAAACAGAAACGGCGAACACGGGCCACAAAGGCCAAGGAAAAAGGGCTGGAACCACTAGCTGCCCTGGTGTGGGACCAGAAAATAACAAGCATTACTATGGAAGCCGAATCCTATTTGTCAGACGAACAAGGCGTCAGCACGGTGGACGATGCCCTTGCAGGTGTGAATGATATTATCGCGGAGTGGGTATCGGATGAGCCAACGTTCCGTACATTCATACGTGAGGAAACATTCAAACGCGGAATGGTGCATTCCGAAGCGAAGGATGCTGAAAAAGACGAAAAAAGCATATACGAGATGTATTATGATTACGATGAAACGGTGCGCTCGATTGTGTCCCATCGTATTTTAGCATTGAACCGCGGTGAAAAAGAAGGCGTCCTGAAAGTGACGGTCGAACCGCCGGCTGAGCGTATATTGGCTTATTTGGAGAAACAAATTGTTTTGAATGGAACCAATCAGGAAACAACCGATATCTTGCAACAAGCTGCAAAAGACAGCTATAAACGACTGATTCAGCCATCGATGGATCGGGAAATCCGCAATACCCTGACAGAAAAAGCGGAAGAACAGGCCATTTCCGTCTTTTCGGAGAACTTGAAAAACCTGCTTTTACAGCCACCTTTGAAAGGAAAGATGGTACTGGGTGTTGATCCAGCCTACCGGACCGGGTGCAAACTTGCTGCAGTTGATGATACCGGTAAAGTAAAGGATGTTGGTGTCATTTATCCGAATGCACCAACACACGATACAGCTGGATCAGAAAAATTGGTTATGGAATGGATTAACCGATTTGGGATTGAATTGATAGCGATTGGAAATGGAACAGCATCCAGGGAAACAGAGCAGTTCATATCCGATATGATCGGACGTAGTGATCTGGATATTTCCTATATTATCGTTAATGAGGCAGGTGCAAGCGTTTATTCAGCTTCCAAACTGGCCCGTGAAGAGTTCCCGGACCTGCAGGTGGAAGAACGGAGCGCGGCCTCCATTGCCCGCCGAATTCAGGATCCGATGGCCGAATTGGTGAAGATAGATCCAAAGTCAATAGGTGTTGGACAATATCAGCATGATGTCAGCCAAAAGGCGCTTAATGATTCCTTGACGTTTGTTGTTGAAACCGCTGTTAACCAGGTCGGTGTTAATGTCAACACGGCATCAACATCCCTTCTTCAGTATGTTGCCGGCCTCAGCAAAACGGTGGCGTCCAATATTATAGCCCAACGCAATGAAACCGGTAAATTTACAACCCGCAAGCAGTTAAAAGACGTTCCACGGCTGGGCTCCAAAACGTATGAGCAGGCTGTCGGATTTCTGCGAATATTAGAAGGAGGAAATCCGTTTGATCGGACACCGATTCACCCGGAAAGCTATGCATCTGCTGAGGAGTTGCTGAACCGGATTGATTGTACGGTTGATGATATCGGAACTGAAAAATTGCGCGAACAGCTGAAAACAGTGGATATAAGTGAAATGGCTGGTGAGCTTGACATTGGCAAGCCGACGCTGGACGATATAGCTGCTGCCCTTGGCAGACCGGAACGGGATCCGCGTGATGATTTGCCGGCACCGTTACTGAAACAAAGTGTCATGAGCATGGATGACTTACAGCAAGGAATGGAAATGCAGGGCACGGTGCGCAATGTGGTTGACTTTGGTGTGTTTGTTGATATCGGTGTTAAGCAGGATGGACTTGTCCACATTTCCAAAATGGCCGAAAAATTTGTGAAACACCCGATGGATATCACATCAGTAGGCGACGTCGTGACGGTCTGGGTGGAAGACGTGGATAGCGATAAAGGACGGATTGCGCTTTCCATGGTTGGAGACAAAAAAGCTGATGATTCTAAATGATCATCAGCTTTTTCGTGTACAATTATTTAACACTTGCCGGAACCGATAGCCCTAATTCATTAGCAACTCGTTCTCCCCAATCCGGATCAGCTTTATAGAAATGCTCGATTTGGCGCAGTTTAACATCATCACGTGTGGCTTGACGCATATGATCGGCAAAGTTTTTCACGAGACGGGATTTCTCGTCTTCGCTCATCAGACGGTAGAGATCTCCTGGCTGTGTATAATGATCATCACTGTCATGGGCTACGCTATCCGCAACACCCTCTAATTCAAATGCGTTGGTTTTTGATGCCGGGTCTTCAACCGGTCCATCGATCGAGTTAGGTTCATAAACTGGCTTCCCGCCACCATTGCCATTAACAGCCATATAACCATCCCGCTGATAATGATTCACTTCTGCTTTGGGGCGGTTAACCGGTATTTGCTGGTGATTGACGCCCAATCGGTAACGTTGCGTATCTGAATAACTGAATAGACGTCCTTGCAGCATTTTATCCGGTGATGTTTCAATTCCGGGAACCAGATTAGCCGGTGAAAGGGCCGCCTGCTCAACGTCAGCAAAGTGATTCTCAGGATTGCGATTCAATACCATTTTTCCAACTTCGATCCGTGGATAATCTTTGTGTGACACTGTCTTGGTAACATCAAAAATATCCCATTTATACGTTTTGTAATCGTCGTAAGGAATGATTTGAACATAAAGTGTCCATGACGGATAATCACCACTTTCAATTGCATCATATAAATCTTTTTGGTGATAATCCGGCTGCTCACCAGCAAGTTGTTCGGCCACGTCGACATCCAGACCTTTAACACCCTGATCACTGATGAAGTGGTATTTAATCCAGAATGCTTCTCCTTGGTCATTCACCCATTTATAGGTATGGCTTCCATATCCATTCATATGACGGTAAGTTGCAGGGATTCCGCGATCACCGTGCATATATGTGATCTGATGAAGCGACTCTGGTGATAATGACCAGAAATCCCAGACCGCATCTTTGTCTTTCAATCCTGTGCGGGGATTGCGTTTTTGCGTATGGATAAAGTCAGGGAATTTAATGGCGTCACGAATGAAGAAAAGTGGCGTGTTATTGCCAACCATGTCATAGTTGCCTTCATCGGTGTAGAATTTCAATGCGAAACCACGCGGGTCACGCACTGTATCTGCGGAGCCCAACTCACCAGCAACAGTTGAAAAACGGGCGAACATGTCTGTGCGCTTTCCTTTTTCACTGAGGAAGTCAGCTTTTGTATATTTGGAAATCTCATCGTTTGTTACTTCAAAATATCCGAATGCGCCGGTCCCCTTAGCATGAACAACACGTTCCGGAATGCGTTCTCTGTCAAAATGGGCCATTTTTTCTAAAAAGTGAACGTCTTGAATTAATGCCGGCCCCCTATGACCAGCTGTCATTGAATTTTGATTATCACCGACAGGAGCTCCGGATGCCGTTGTCATTCGCTTTTTTTCATTATCCATTCGTTGAACACCTCTCCTAAGAAAATGATTTCTTTTGTTTCTATTATACTATATATCTATTAAAAATCAATATTTATTTAGAATTGTTTTAAATAAATGGGGGTTTTTTTGGTGCACTTATCACCCGCGTGTGGTACGATATAAAAACCATGTATTGTTAAGGATGATCTATATGATACAAATGGATGAAACAGAACTAAATACACGAATAAATGCGTTATCATTGCAATATTTTAATAAACCTTTCATGGACAAAGCCGTTTACAACAACCGTCTACGCACAACAGGAGGGCGGTACATTCCGTCCAAAAGAACGATTGAAGTGAATCCTAAATACGCTGAGGAAACCAACGACGATAATCTGTCCGGTATTTTGAAACACGAATTATGCCATTATCACCTTCATATAGAAGGTAAAGGATATAAACATGGCGACAAAGATTTTAAAGAGCTATTAAAAAAGACAGGGGCACCAAGATATTGCACGCCGTTGCCTTCAGCGGAAAGACAGCTCAAACATAAATATCGGTGCAAGCAATGTGGTCGTGTATATGAACGCATACGCAGAATCAATCTTCAAAAATACCGATGCGGTCAGTGCAAGGGTGAATTATTGTATGCACAGAAGGCTTGATATGGTGATTGATGGGTGGATGTTCTCTTTATTCATACGTTCAATGGTCACTGCAAAAAGGAATGGTTTTTAGTCCCATATTGTATATATTGACTCATGGCAATCCGCATGTTAAATTGTACAGGTCGTTGCGAAATGCGAGATTTTATAGGGAAACACTCCGCAAATTCTTTGTTTGAAGTTATTGACATGCTTTGATAAATGTTGTACTATGTTTTTTGTCGCGATAATAATTGTTTTCTTATTGCGCTAAAAAATCATTTAAGACTCTTCCACAGTAGCTCAGCGGTAGAGCTATCGGCTGTTAACCGATCGGTCGCAGGTTCGAATCCTGCCTGTGGAGCCATTCGGAGAAGTACTCAAGTGGCTGAAGAGGCGCCCCTGCTAAGGGTGTAGGCCGTTTCAGACGGCGCGAGGGTTCGAATCCCTCCTTCTCCGCCATTTTATGGCCCGTTGGTCAAGTGGTTAAGACACCGCCCTTTCACGGCGGTAACACGGGTTCGAATCCCGTACGGGTCATATTCTTTTCATTCTTGGTTGGGTCCGGTAGTTCAGTTGGTTAGAATGCCTGCCTGTCACGCAGGAGGTCGCGGGTTCGAGTCCCGTCCGGACCGCCATTATTGGGATATAGCCAAGCGGTAAGGCATCGGGTTTTGATCCCGTGATTCCCAGGTTCGAATCCTGGTAGCCCAGTTGTCATTATCGATAATCCGCGATAGATAACGGGTATGTTTTACATGTTTGAATAGGAGCCATTAGCTCAGTTGGTAGAGCATCTGACTTTTAATCAGAGGGTCGGAGGTTCGAATCCTCCATGGCTCACCATTTTTGCGGATGTGGCGGAATTGGCAGACGCGCTAGACCCAGGATCTAGTGTCATGGTGACGTGAGGGTTCGAGTCCCTCCATCCGCATTGATATCATTGCTGTGCCACTCACGGCATTTTATTATGTGCTTTATATGCGGCTGTGGCGGAATGGCAGACGCGCTAGGTTGAGGGCCTAGTGGGGTTTCCCCGTGGAGGTTCAAGTCCTCTCGGCCGCATTAAAAAAACCATTGACGCTTTAGCAACAGCGTGATATATTAGCCATCGTCACTCTGAAGCGCCCGTAGCTCAATTGGACAGAGCGTCTGACTACGGATCAGAAGGCTAGGGGTTCGACTCCTCTCGGGCGCACCATATCACGGGAAGTAGCTCAGCTTGGCAGAGCACATGGTTTGGGACCATGGGGTCGCAGGTTCAAATCCTGTCTTCCCGACCATCGGAACGACTTTTATGTTAATGCTATGCGGGTGTAGTTTAGTGGTAAAACCTCAGCCTTCCAAGCTGATGTCGTGGGTTCGATTCCCATCACCCGCTCCATATTCAAGTTAGGGCCTGTAGCTCAGTCGGTCAGAGCGCACGCCTGATAAGCGTGAGGTCGGTGGTTCAAGTCCACCCAGGCCCACTTTGCTCCTTGAAAACTGAACAAAACAGCCAGTATGACAGATGGATGTCAGAGGCAGGGAGTCGGAATGCTGATGTGTATATCGGCTGAATGACTTACCCCTTGAAATCCACAAAATAAGCGAAGCCAATGAACGGCTGATCGGTGTCAGTCGTATCCCAAACTTTTTTTGGAGAGTTTGATCTTGGCTCAGGACGAACGCTGGCGGCGTGCCTAATACATGCAAGTCGAGCGCGG
>NZ_BAAADM010000009.1:0-15101 GCF_039522485.1 Lentibacillus halophilus
GCTCGCATGGTTCTGAGAGGGGAGTGATACACAATCAGCCGTTAGGCTGAGAGGTTCACTCCTACTTGACCCAACACAATTCTGAATTGTTTATGTGCCTGGCACCCGATATTCCCGATATCCCCGCACCCTACTAAAGACCCGCTGGCTGATTGGCATCTAAAATGGTAATTGCAAAAACAAGGATTATGGCGAGCAATATAGCTAAAGATAGGTATAGAAAGAGGGATTTAACTTTTGTCCCTACCGACGTTTGGTAGTATGTTTTCATTCGTTCAATCTCTTCCCTGATCTCCAAACGTCTGTTTTCATTTTTGTGGTAAATGGTTTCTGCTACTGACGCAAAATGACCATCAGAATCTGTTTCCAGTGTATCCTCTCTCATGTTCATTTCATTTAAAATACCTCGCAAAATGTCTTTCTCCGCCTTGTTCTTTTCAATTTCTGTACGCTTCTTTTCCTGTATAATCGGAAAAGTGAAACCTGTATTGTTTTGAAGATAACGATTAATTTGGTCTTTTCGCTCTTTTATTTTGACAAATAAGGACGTGAACTGGTTTGCAATGATCGTTTGTTCGGAATGATCTATATCGTTTGATTTGTCCGTATTGTTTTCCATAAAGAATTGAAAGTCTTCATTTATTTGCGTTATAACATTTTCTTCATGCTTCATGACTTCCATGTCTCTACGCTTTTTGAATTGTTTCCACCAGGTGACCGTACCAAAAATAACGATTAAAATGAGTATCGGGTCTGGTGAGATAAATAGAATGGGAAGCAGAACTAGCAGCCCAACTAACCAAATGTTCGGTGATAAAACACTAACAATCCGTCCACCATCGAGCGGGGATACGGGAAATAGGTTAAATAAATTAATAAGAGCACCGAGCTGAATCACAAGAGCCCAATAAGGATTACCTGTTGTCATATAAAGGGCGACTGCTGGAAGTATGGATAGTAATCCAGCTAAAGGACCACCATAAGCCACAAAAAATTCTGTTTTGGCACTCTCGATTTTTTTCGGGTCTATCCCAATGGCAGCTCCAAGAAATGGGATGAAAACCGCGGGACTTGTTGGAATATTTTTCATTTTGGCCGCTACAAGGTGTCCCATCTCGTGAATAAATATTAAGTAAACAAGTGCGGCTGCAAATTTCCATCCATAAAACATAGCATATGCCCAAAGTGATACAAACATCGAAGCTAGCGTAGCAAATTTCCCTACTTTCAATAAGGCTAGTAGCCATTTAGCTTTGGTTAACAAAAAAGCTCCAATGACGCCCAGCCATCCCCAATAACTTTTACTTGTATCTTGTTTAGCAGTTGCCATTATAATCCCCCACTCATTGTTGCTTTCATCTATATTAACCAGTTTAACATATAGCATCGGTATTGGTGCCTGGCACGCGCACAATTCTGAATTGTTTTGGTGCCAAGCACTTGATCTTCTTGATATTGGCACTTGATATTCTACCGGCGTCCATCTTTTAATAAATCCTCATTCGACATAATTTGGCAAAATTCGGGAAGTGACAGGCACGTGAACTACTAGAAGATTTTGAAAAGACTTCAATCGGTTTTGGTTTACAATTGTCAAGAGTATGGTATTATAAAATTAAAGTATGCATAAGATAAGCATAACGGATCGCACCCCATCAAGAGGGTGGCTCCATTAGAAGTGACAGACCTCCCGGGGAGCTGCTAACTCAGGGGAGGTCTATTTATTGTTACGACTGGACAACAGGTAAACAAGTACCCGAAAGAAATCATCAGGGATAACACTTGGTAAACGTCACCACAGGCATCACCCCCTTTCACAGGGGATAGCCACCCTCCCTTGAGTAGTCGATCCGCTATGCTCGTTTATATATAACACAAATAAATGATGCGAACTATTGTTCTTCAAACATTCCTTGCTCAAAAATCACCGGAAGCATAATTCCTGATTTTTTAATTCGAGGTTATCCTTTACTTCTGCCAAATATTTTGCGGTTTGCTGATAAGTGTCAAAAGATCCCTATATGTAACCAGATGAGGTTTTTGACGTTATATTCGCAAGTGCTTGTCAGTTCATTTTTTTGAACGTGATCAGTCTCTCTGGGCTATTTTTGCCGATGCATAATCACTATATCATTCCGACAATGCAATTTTTATATGAGCCAGGTGGTGCTCTTCATGCCAGGCCAGTTTTGCCACTTTTTTTGCCACTGTTATCTCGGTGTTATTCTCCAGGGTAAACCCGATCTACAGGAATTTAGGACACTTTTATTAAAATAACGTTTAACTCGCTATATGTATATCATAAATTTTCTGTTGTTCAAATGTAGTAAGCGTTAAATAATTCTCCCCGCAATTGTCAAAGCTCCAACATGCATAAGACGGCAGGCTCCAGAACTGATATATTATTCATATTTTATGGAAAAATAAAAAACTACCCAGATCATCCAACCCGGGTAGTTTTCATGATAACTTATTTGATTGGTAATTCTTCTATGCTATCAATATCCATGTATTCCGGAACAACAAATCCTTGCTTTGCTCCCTCTAAGTTAGGACCTAAATCTACAATTTCATCTTTATATTCCTCGAAATACTCAGCTGAACCTGAAGGGAGCCAGGCCATTAACATGCCATCAATTTCACCGTCAGCAAGCGACTGCCATGCAACACCCATGTCTACCACCTTTAACTCAACATCATAACCTAATTCTTCCATAGCTATCCTGACTACATTTATTGAAGCGGCTGCGGACGACCAATTAACATAGGCAAGCTCCACACTCTCATCTTCTACTGGTTCGATATCCTCTTTCCAACCGTCTACTTTACCCCGATTATTTTCAACCCACTCCTTAGCCACATCTTTCGCTTCAACGTCATCATTTTTCGTTTCTGATAAAATTTCATTCATATCTTCTGGATTCCATTTAAAGTTGTCCAGGAATTCATAAGCAGAAGCCTTTTCGTCCTCAAGACCCTCTCTCACCAATGTATGGATTTTTTCGGCTTCACCTAAATGGCCTTCAGGGTCATCTAAAAACTTCAAATCATATTCTTCAAATGCCCAGTGTGGCTGCCAGAGTGTTACAACAATCGGTTCTTCATTTTCAATAGCTTCATCTAAAGTCGCCAACATGGGGCCTTCAGAACTGGGTGTTAAATCAAGGTCTAAGTCATAACCTTCAACAGCATTTTCAGCTATATCCATGGTTCCCGAACCTGGATCAATTCCTACAATTTCCTCAAGGTTAGCTGCATCATTTTTTGCATCGTTTGTATCATTACTTTCTGCTTCACCAGACTCCTCTTGACAACCAGCCAGTATAACGATAGCACTGATACTGATAAGAACAAACCATTTTTTTGAAAGTAATTTCATTTTCTTTATTACCATCCTTTCTATAAATTGTATTGTGGTCTATTTACCATTGATTTTTCACACAAGGTTCCGCTTTAATATTCTAAAAATTTGAAGTCTGGCATATACTGATCTAACTAGTGTGTGTTTTCAGGCTAAGGAACGCTGAATTTTTTTCAAAGATAGATTGTCATCTGCTAAATTGTTTGGGTCTACGAGGGTTTGGTTTTTAATCATTCTTCTAACAGGCAAAGCATTTTTGGCCTGATTAGAAATGAAAACTGCCTGAATCATATTTTGATCATCTAAATAAAAATAAGTGAACGTGTTTGATTCCATCGATCCGCGCTGAACAATCTTAGACCATGTCTTGGCATGTCCAAAGTATTGAAAATGACTTCCATATTGATCTGACCAAAAGTATGGTGTATACGTATAAGGCGACGACTGCGAATAAATGATGTTCTTTGTCACTGTCTTAGCATGATTGACGGCATCATCCTAATGTTCGGCATGGATTGGCCCTGAATGGTATCAATCCCCCGCCGAATAAATGTCAGCGATCGATGTTTCACCATATTCGTTAACAGTATAACCATCTTCCATTTCTAATTGCGGGTGAGTCAGCTCCAATAAAACCCGCTCCTATAGTAATGGCTTCTTTCACATGTTGCATATGTCGCTTAATGGCTATGGCATCTGCCATCCTGCATAAATAAAAAATGCCTTTAAGGTGATCACCTTCTATGGATAATGTCCTTAACTTTAATCCTGTCGCGATCATAAGCTTATCCCACTCATAATAAGAGTCATCTTTTTTCGTGATGGTTTTGAACCGGATTTATGTCTGTTACCTCTTCACCGAGCTTTAAGTCTATGTTCATATCTTCATAGAACTCGTGATTGCGTAATAAAACATCCGAATCATCCGTCTCCCCAGTCATTCATTGCTTTGACAAAGGAGGGACGATCATAAGGCAGCTGATTGTCGCGGTCCATCAAGACAATCCGGCCTTCATGGTTTCATTTTATTTGTTACTTATCCTTATCTGCCAAAGACCGATAGTCTATGTTTTTAAAAAATTAAAACCAATCGATAGGAGCAGGACGCAAGTTACGATAAACATGCTTGGTTTCCTGGTATTCCTCAAGTCCTTTTTTGCCAAGCTCACGGCCAATTCCTGACTGTTTATAACCACCCCATGGCGCTTGCGGGAAGTAAAGGTTCACATCATTTATCCAAACAGTCCCCATTCGCATCTTGGCAGCACAGCGTTCAGCTTTGGCAATATCGTTCGTGAAAACACCACCGGCAAGACCGTAAATTGAATCGTTAGCAAGGCGGACCGATTCTTCCTCAGTTGAGAATTTCTCCACCGTAATAACTGGGCCAAATCCTTCGTCCTGCACAACGCTCATATCCGTCGTGCAATCAGTCAGTACTGTCGGTAAATAGAAGAATCCATCTTGCAGCTGCGAGTCATCAGGTTTTTGTCCGCCGACTGCAACCGTGGCGCCTTCCTTCTTGCCGTTTTCGACATAATTGGCTACTTTAGCTAAATGTTCCTTAGAAATAAGCGGACCCATTTGGGTTGATTCCTCAAAACCGCTGCCAAGCTTAATATCCTTAACCCGGTCAATGAGCGCATTAACAAAATCATCATGAATGCTCTCTTCTACGATTAGACGGGTTCCTGCTGAACAGATTTGTCCAGCATGGAAGAATACCGCATTCATCGCTTGATCAACCGCCGTGTCAAAATCAGCATCTGCAAAAATAATATTTGGGTTTTTACCCCCCAGTTCCAATGCCACATTTTTCACATTGGAACTCGCGGCCTGCATAATCCGTTTACCTGTTTCAATACCGCCCGTGAACGAAATAAGATCCACTTTATCATTAACGGAAAGCTCATCACCTACAGAGTCTCCAGGGCCAAGAACCAGATTGACAACGCCCATTGGGATACCGGATTCTTCCATAAGTTCAAATACTTTAATAGAAGTCAGTGGTGTCATTTCGCTTGGCTTCATGACAAGTGTGTTGCCAGCTGCCAGTGCTGGCGCCAATTTCCATGAAGCCTGAAGCAATGGGTAGTTCCATGGCGTTATTTGTCCGCAAACACCAACAGGTTCGTGAACCGCCCTGCTTGTTGAGTCAGGAATAGGTGAATCGATAATGTCGCCGCCATCCTTGTCGGCTATATCAGCAAAGTAACGGAAAACACCAGCGATATCATCCATATCCTCGCGGCTTTCTATTATTGTTTTACCCGTGTCTAATGATTCAAGTTCTGCTAGTTCTTCATGATCACGTTCAATCAATTCCGCAATTTCATGGACTTTCTTGCCACGGTCATGAGCCGGCCAATGGGGCCATTCACCATGGTCAAAGGCCCCTCGAGCAGCATCAATTGCGAATTTTGCCTCTTCCCTGCTGCCTTCCGCTGCTGTTGCAATGGATTCTTGATTGTAAGGATTAATAATGTCCCGCGTCTCACCAGAGTTCGCCTCAATCCACTTACCATTAATGAATATCTTTTTCATATGTCACCTCATAAATCATCAAAAGCTTTATTTATAGACAACGACATTGTCTTCTTCAATTGTTACTTCAAAGCTGCGTAATTTTTGTTCAGGATCAGCAAGCATGCATCCATCATTTTTGACATCATATTCAAGCCCATGCCACGGGCAGCGAAGAACTTCACCATCTTTGATATATTCATATTTACCATGGACACTGGTGCGCTTATTATCACCGGATAAAGCACCCTCCGATAGCGGAGCGCCTTGGTGCAGACAACGATTGGCGAATGCATAAAATTCATCGTCTTTTGTGCGACACACAACGATCGGAATGATACCTAATGAATCACTTTTCATCTCGCCGGGGTGAATAGCTTCTTTTTCACAAACAACTTTCCTCATGTCGTAACACTCCCTTGCATTTGCGGCAATTTAGGGTAAGAGGCTCTCGCATTTTCAGAGAAAATCTTCTCTTCCAATGTCTTATCCAGCTTCGGAAGTGCCTGAAGTGGTGAATCATAATCCCAATGTGGATAATCCGTTGAAAAACAGATCATATTTTCAGACCCCATTTGATCCACATACTGCATAAATTCTTTTTCGCTCATCTCTTCAACAGGTTGTGTTGTAAAACGGATGTGATCCCGCACGATATCACTTGGCATCCGGTTCACCCAAGGCACCTCATGACGAAGTTCCTTGTACTGCTGGTCCATCTTTTTCATCAGATGCGGAACATGCGTGAATCCACCCTCAATCATGATGAGATGTAAATTAGGGAACTTTTCGAATACACCGTTGAACACCATGTTTGAAACCTCAATCATATGCGACGTTGGCACCATCGTATGCCACTCGATAAAGTAACGCGGCCAATCTCCGAAATGCGTTGGCGGTTCATTATGATGCATCCCAATTGATAGATTATGGCGCTCGGCGGCTTCATAAATCGGATGATAGTACGGGTTTCCCCATGATGTTTTATCGATTGGCAGCAATATCTGAACCATTTTTGGATGTGAACCGACTCGTTCAATTTCACGAACGGCTTGTTGTGGGTCTTGAGCCGCTATATGTACAGAGCCATATAGACGATCATCCTTTTCGAGCCAGTTTTCAATTTGCCAATCATTATAAGCACTTGCTAAAGCTGTCGCCATTTCATACCAACCATGCATTGACGATGGCGATGGATCTAAAGCTCCGGTTAAAATACCATATTCGTGCCCATTTTCATCGAGCAGTTGCTGCTGCATAAAACCCAAATCACTTCCCGCAGCCCCTCCATCAGGCGTTACAGCATCTGCACGATCAACGCCGGCCACAGTTGGCTGCGTGTAAGGCATATGTTTTTCCTGCATCCAATGATTATCCTCTATATAGCGCCTCCACGGATTATCCAAATAAGGCAGTAGTTCCGAATAGGTAGCTCGTTCATGGATATCTGTGTCAATAAGACGACGCTGTTTAGATTTTTGCGACATACAAACAACTCCTTTAACTAGTAATTTTCATGTGTATGAACAGTTCATACTTTTTTAACTGTTTGTAGTTTATAATAGAGTATAAACTTCTGGCAACCCCGAAATTATGAATTGAGTGAATTCAGTGCGCTTCAGTGAAGTTCAGTGCGCTTCAGTGAGCTGTTTTCTCCAAAAATCTTAAAATAATAAGAAAAAATATTATGATTATTCAGATTAAAGGACAGAGGTATTGGTGCCTGGCACGCGCACAATTCTGAATTGTTTTGGGTCAAGTAGGAGTGAACCTCTCAGCCTAACGGCTGATTGTGTATCACTCCCCTCTCAGAACCATGCGAGCGGTTTTCCCGCACACGGCTCCACCTATCATCTTCACAGAATGTAATTAATATGATCTCGAAGTTGGTATATATTCACTTTCACAGTTGGTCTTGGAAGTGGAAATTTCTTTAGAAATAAAACAAATTTCTCCCATGTAAAAGACTTCTTCTGGCTTCTTCGATTGAGCCATAAAGAGTAGCGTTCTTATATTGTCACGAAACAAATCAACTGTTGGTGAATTGTCTGTGATACAATAATAATTATAGTATCCTATAAGCGACCTTCGTATTCTATCCATGATAAATTCGGCACTTTCGGTTCTGTTTTCTTTTAGCCATTTCTTAGTTTGACGCAACTTCGCTCTCATCTTCTTGTTGTCAGTTTTCCGTTTAACTCTGAACTTGCCTTTCTGACTTTGGCTGCAGTAATGCGTGAAACCCAGAAAATTAAACGTCAGGGGTTTCCTATTTCCATTCCGCCTACTGTTCTTTTCCGCAAATCTGCCAAAGGGAATAATGTTCGTCTTGTCCTCTGCAACTTCAAGGTTAAATTTCGGCAAACTCTGTTTGAGGCCTTCAAAGAACTTATACGCGTCCTGCTGATATTGAAAACGGCACACAAAATCGTCCGCATAGCGGACGAGGTACGCTTGTCCTTTATATTCTTTACGTACTTTACGCTCAAACCATAAGTCCAGGACATAATGGAGATAAACATTTGCCAGAATAGGCGAGACAAGGAAGCGCGGGGACGGTTCCCGCGCTTCCAAGAGGGCTTTGCAAAGTCAGCTGAGAAATTTGAGCTCAGCCCCCAAGTTCACATAAACAGGCAAATTGTGTTTTGGTAAAAGGGAAGCATGAGAACCGTCCCCATGCTTCACAGAAGTGACAGACCTCCCGGGGAGCTGCTAACTCAGGGGAGATCTATTCATCGTTACGACTGGACAACAGGTAAACAAGTACCCCCTGATCTTTGATAAATTGATAATAAGCAATTCGCTAAATATTATAATATTCAAATATTTACGTTCATAAATATCTCCTAACACATCCGGCATATGCTATGTAAGAAGGCGTGCTCTGGGCGGACAAAAAGGAATCGTCCCTGTCGATTGCCGAATCAAATTAAGACCGGACCTTCCACTTATCAAGCCGGAAACCTATACAAAATACGGGCTATACATATACCCCATGAAAACACGCTGCAGACGTTCGTTAATCTGCTCCATGCTCAGATCTCTTTCTTTTTGTGAATCGGACCACGTCGTCATATGTGTGTGATCTGGGTCGTTTTCATCTGCCATAATTCGAAGGTATGCTTCAAAACCACCTTCTCCGCCGACATCTTCCGGAGGTCTGAAGCCGGCACCTTCCAGATAATAGGGCCGCAATGCCTGTGATGTCACCGTTTTTTCCAATGTAATCACATGTCCCCAACTGTCACCAAGATCATATTCATAATGGATTTGCCCCGTCATCGGAAAAACATCTTCCAATAACGTAAACCGGTCCCGCCCCATTTCATAGCTTTCAAAATCAAATAAATCCAGCGTATCCGCTACGTCCTCCATCACAATTTGCAGAGGTTTGCCGTCGGGACGATCCACAGTGAATACATGCAGATGAGAATTATGCCAATCAAAAACGGCTTGGATCACATTATGAAGCTGCCGGGACGTTTAAAAAGAAGACAGGATTTGATACGATGACATCAAGCACATCAAAAAGAATCAATGAGCGCGTACCGGCACTGACTATACATTTTTTACAATGAAGGAGGATGTTTTTTATGGAACTGCTATCGAATGAAGCCATTCAGGATGCATTAAACCGTTTTCCGGAATGGGAATTAGTGGATGAAAAATGGCTGCAGCGGAAATACAGTTTCCGAAAATATCTACACGGCGTTGCCTTTGTCCACCAGATGGCTGTACATGCACAGGAAAGAAAGCATCACCCGCACATTGTCATCGATCACACAGCTATTACTGTGAGTATTTCAACACTGGATATGGGCGGACTGACAAACGTGGATGTAGAAATGGTGGAACATTTCGATAATCTATTTGAACAAGCAGAAAAATAATCGGATGAAAAGATGGACGATTTACAGGGTCGTCCATCTTTTTTATGCGACAAATGTACTTATTTGACAACGATAAATCATCTTAATCAAACGCGTCCTTTACAAACGCAGAACTGCACAAGCTAAACTCGTTCTTTCAACTTTGATATTTCTCTGTCGTGTTCACCAATCTTTTTGTCAAAATAAGTCAGATCATCTTTGGTCGCAACACGTTCTAAAGCTGCCATTGTCTGTTCGTGATATTCGGTTAATTTCCCAGTTTGTTCATAAACAATCTGAAGTTTGGATTCAATATTACTGAAACGTTCATTAGCAGACTGTTCAAATTCCGTCATTCGGTTCTCTGATGCGGTGAAACGTTCATTTGTATTTTGTTCAAATTCTGTCAGGCGATTATCAAGTGAGGTGAAACGTTCATTTGTGTTTTGTTCGAATGCCGTCAGTCGATCATTTGTGTTTTCTTGTGTTTGTTTGATCTCTTTTAGTTCAGAGAAAATCTGCTCCATTAACTGCTGATCCAACTGCTATCCCTCCCCCTCTTGGCATGACATTTGTTACCAGCGAATTAACCTCCAAGTGTCTAAAACTTCCTGTATGACTTGTGCCTTGATTGTCTATAATATACGTATTTCCCACAAGAATGTCAAGAACGATTGCCATCGGAGACTGAGACCAAAATTGATATCTAACGGCGAGAAAAATAAATGCTATTGTAAAGCGCGGGGACGGTTCCCATGCTTCCAAGAGGGCTTTGCAAAGTCAGCTGAGAAATTTGAGCTCAACCCCCAAGTTCACATAAACAGGCAAATTGTGTTTTGGTAAAAGGGAAACATGAGAACCGTCCCCATACTTTTCTCATCACAGGTAATAAAACCGGAAGACATGACCACTGCCCATGCGTAAGCTGGAAAAATATAAGACGTGTTGTATGGAGAAAGTGCAGGAATTTTGGTTAGCGATCAGAGCAATCGGTTCAGGCCGGAACATATAACAACAGGTGGGGAGCCCGCCGATTAATATTGAGATGGGCGGAATAGAACGGATGCCTCATATATTTTTATAAAGTTTGTACGTTGGGGGGATACGTAAAAGATTGCTGTATTCTTATAAATTAATCAGCGCTTAGGAATTGGTAGGTCTCAGTGGCACCTTAAACGAATGCCATATTCTTATTTCTGCTTGTTGAGGGCATTTAACCTTCAAGCTACTATTGTGCGTTTTTCAGTACTTTTACTTCCGCTTGTGTCTTCAATAAGCTATCAGATAGGACGGAAAGCTTGGAATCCACCATATCAACTTTTTCGGTTAATCGTTGATCCGCATCGGTTACTTTCTCTCCCATTTGAGTGATCTGGTCAGATAACTTCTTATCGGTTTGGTTGATTTGGTCGGTTAGTTTCTTATCGGTTTGATCGATTTGGTCAGATAATCTTTTATCCACTTCATTGATTTGCTCAGTTAACTTCTGATTAGTTTGGTTGATTTGATCGGTTAGTTTCTTATCGGTTTGATCGATTTGGTCAGATAATCTTTTATCCACTTCATTGATTTGCTCAGTTAGTTTCTGATTAGTTTGGTTGATTTGATCGGTTAGTTTCTGATCAACTTGATTGATATGTTCCGATAATTCCTTAACTGCTTGTAAAATTTCGTTATTAGTAATGTCTTTACTCATTTTCATCATCCTTTTTGAGTTTTAGTGATTTTTCGTCCATTCTTTCTGAACAGCAACCAAAACAGTCGGCTTAAACGTTTTAGATCTTACCATTTTCGAATATACGTTTATTCTATCGTCTATTAGTTTATCATAAGTTGCCGTTCTATTATAGTTTTTAGGGCAGTGTATAAGAGTCTGGCTATGGGGACAGTCCCCCGATATTGAGGGGGTACCCCAAATCTCCCATCAATCCCGACTAAACAAATCCCGTGTATACACCTTATCCTCAACGTCCCGCAAATCTTCCGTCATCCGGTTCGCCACAACAACATCCGATATCGCCTTGAACTCGTCAAAGTCATTCACGACGCGGGAGTTGTAGAATCTCTCGTCCGTCAGTGCCGGCTCGTACACAATAACCTCAATGCCCTTAGCTTTAATGCGCTTCATCACGCCCTGAATGGCGGATTGCCTAAAGTTATCGGAGTCTGTCTTCATGGTCAGGCGGTAAATGCCGACAACATCCGGGTTGCGCTCAATGATCATATTCGCAATGTGATCCTTCCTTGTCCGGTTGGCATCCACAATGGCCTGCATAATGTTATTCGGTACATCCTCGTAGTTGGCGAGGAGCTGCTTGGTGTCTTTCGGCAGGCAGTAGCCGCCATAACCAAAGGATGGGTTATTATAATGGCTGCCGATACGCGGATCCAGGGCGACACCGTCGATAATCTGCTTCGTGTTGAGGGCGCGCACTTCTGCGTAGGAATCAAGCTCATTGAAGAACGAGACACGCATGGCTAGATAGGTATTTGCAAATAGCTTAATCGCCTCGGCTTCGGTTGAATTGGTGAACAGGACGTCAATGTCTTCCTTCACCGCTCCCTGCACGAGCATATCAGCAAATGTCTGCGCCCGTTCGGACTGCTCGCCGACGATTACGCGCGACGGATACAGGTTATCGTATAATGCCTGCCCTTCCCTTAAAAACTCGGGGGAAAAGATAACGTTGTCGGTAGCGAATGTGACACTGGTCTCCTTCGTATAGCCAACGGGGACGGTGGATTTAATCACCATGACGGCTTCCGGGTTGATGTCCAGGACATTGCCGATAACCGTCTCCACGGTCGATGTATCAAAATAGTTCTGATCCGGGTCATAATTCGTCGGTGTGGAAATGACGACATAATCAGCGTCCGCAAACGCTTCCTCGCTGTCTGTTGTGGCGGTTAGATTCAAATCCTTATTAGCAAGGAAGTCTTCTATTTCGTTATCTGCAATCGGTGACTGCTTCTGATTGATCATGTCCACTTTTCCTTGAATGATGTCAAGTGCAACGACATGATGGTACTGGGCAAGCAGGACGGCATTGGATAAGCCGACATAGCCTGTCCCTGCAACTGCGATTTTCATACGATTCTCCTCCTGTGTATCCTGGGTGGGGCGGCTGCAGCCGATTCTGACGCGTTTGAACAAAGCGCGGGGACGGTTCCCGTGCTTCCAAGAGGGCTTTGCAAAGTCAGCTGAGAAATTTGAGTTCAACCCCCAAGTTCACATGAACAGGCAAATTGTGTTTTGGTAAAAGGGAAACATGAGAACCGTCCCCATGCTTTATTCAATATTCGACAAAGTTCAGGAAGTGACTGGCACGTAATTCACGCAATTGTTTCCAGTTGAAACAATTCATCTTTACCAATCAATAAAAACTCGGTTGAATCCTCGCCACTGAATAATCCTAACCTATTAAGACGATGCCATATTAAACCTTTGTCATTAAGTGTTATCAGAAATACGCAGTAGCATATATTACTATCATCAAGTTTTTTTGCCAATAATCTTAGGTATCTGATATCTTTAGTATGAAATGCATTTGGTTGTAATTTCACCTCGGCAAACTCCCCTTCCTGCCCATCCCAAGAACCAGCGTCAACAGTTTGACGCCGCTGGTCACTATCCTCTTTTGTTTCGAAGGGGGTTGAAGGCTTGTATATGACAGTTTTATTATTAACCAAGACTTTAGCACCATAGCCGATATTACAATCTTTACCTTCATTCCTCTTTTCAAAAATGATTTCAAACAACTTTTCAGGTACAAGTCCACGCATTTTCCTTATTTCATCATCAGTACTACATATATCAAAAAAATAATAGCATAATTCTTTCAACCGCTTTATGTCAGGTGGTGCCTTTTTTCCGCCTTTTATCAATGGGGCAAACCACTTCTGTATAAAACCTTTATAATTATCAAAGGTTATACCGGAACTAGTTCGCATGAAATCAACAAACCTATCCAATATGTACGGTGAGGCATGATATAAAAAGGATGCAATTTCATTGGCAAGCGACTCTAATTGTGGACTTTCATAATCTGATTTTTCAAAAGTTACTTTATCCAAACTCATCTATACATCCCCGTTATCTACGTGTTGATTATTATAAAGCGATTGGATAACATCCATCGTTGGTAACTGTATCGGTGGTATAGACATAAGCGAGGTTAAATGTGTAATGATACTTCTGGCGTAAGATAAAAGCTGTGGTACTATTTGAGCTTCTACATATTCTTCCATCTCGGCTTGTCCCAATCCCGTTGACTCAAAAACGCCACTATAAACAACTTCAATCTTCATAACAACTTCATTGGTATTATTGTCACGGCATAGAATCGTAGTTTTCAAAAACCCCTTATATTGGTCATCTATTTTATCGTATCTTTTTCCAAAACTAACTTCATTAACACCGCCACCAACTGGTATATCCTGATATTTTTCAACAGTCACATCTTCAAGAAAAGCGTTGGTCATCTTAAAATTCTTTTTCGCCATTTTATAATATTCGAATATTTTTTCTTGATCCATATCTGTTCCTCCTTCTATTACTATACTACAATAAAAGTCCTACTGTTTCCAGCAGGACTTTCGCTTTTATTTACGACCCATTGTTGTTCATTTTGGTGAATATCTACTGGTATAGGATACTGTATCGGTTCCTCATTAAATGGAGATCTGTATCTTTGTTCTTCTATAGTAGCAGTTTCTTCTGATATTGTTTCAATCAATCCATGAATTTCAGTAACGGTATCAGCAATAGAGGTGAACAAGCTATCTGGAATCTGACTTTCTGCATCCAATTTCAAAATCATATCCCGATAATCCAAGAAACCATGCAGCTCTTCAGAATCAGCTAAGTTGTACTGTAATATTTGTTTTATTTTAAACAAGCCATCTTCATTCAGCCAATCCCAAAAGTAAGCTGTCTCGTTATCCTGTCTTCTTTTTTCCTCTATAAGCTGATGAATATCGCGGTAATTCTCCAGCTTAATTACTAATAATAAGTCTAGTGATTTGAATATTTCATTCATTATTAAATCAACTTTTTTATCAGCATCCGTCCTAGTTTTTCGTTGAACTCCTATGAAATGCCATAAGTTATTGTTCATAGAAAGCCCCCTTAGAAAATTAAATCCCTTCATTATGTATACCTGAAATCTAATAATACCAAACATGTCACTAATTCACAATTATTTATTTCAATTTAATTTCAATAGAGATAATCACCCGTCTATACAATTATTAAGTATGCCTCTAAAAATAATTTATCTCAACTTTCGCATCTAAAAAACGCTAATAATTCCTTGATATGACTGAGCTAATCCGGAAAACAATATTAA
>NZ_BAAADM010000010.1:0-2861 GCF_039522485.1 Lentibacillus halophilus
GCTAACTCTTACTCGGCGGGCATCCCACCCACTATATGTTACGACCTAAGCCCGGTCGCTCTGCCAGGCACTCATCCCGATCTGACACATAATGGTCATAGCTTTGTGACAAAAAACGAAATGATACGTTTCGTATATTCCAATGGCCAATTTGGTTTGGTAGTCTGAAAGTAAGACGTGGTTCTGATAAATTTTTCCGGACACGTCGATAAACCATTATTTGTTTTTCTAAAAGAGAGCCACGAGCCATAACTGTCTGATGCAGTATGGCGACATGTCGAACCAGAAGGGAGGATTGTGTGATGTCACAAAACAAGCCGGACAAAGAGACTTCAGATCATGCGTCGTACAGTCTGAAGGGCACCTTTATTTCCGTCATGCTTGTGGGGGCCTTTATTATTGTCAGTTGGGCCGGTGTTTATGGATTGTTTATTTCCAGGTAATCTCATCATTGGAGGAATGACTTATGCATTTGCATAAATATGAGAAAATATGGCTCATTTTTGGGATCGCTTCTCTCGTCGCATTTTTGGCGATTCTTGCCTATGGAGCCTTTTGGAAAGGCACTCATCCGCAGAGCGGTGCCGAAACCATTGATCCGGAAAATGTCGAAGCCAATGAAAATTTTCAGGAGGAGCGGCTTGGCCTTACTAAAATTGACGATGGCAAGTATGCTGTGAATGTGATTGCCTCCGCGTTCAACTTTGACATGGGAACGGACGATGAAGGTAACTCAGTGAAAACGATTCGAATTCCTAAAGGATCAGAGGTTCTGTTTCAAATCACGTCGACGGATGTCGTGCATGGCTTTAACGCGGCGGGCACGAACGTAAATATGATGGTGGAGCCGGGTCACGTTAGCCGCTACGAAGCCACCCTTGATAATACTGGCACTTACACGATTGTATGCAACGAATATTGCGGCATTGGTCACCACCAAATGTATGCGAAATTGGAGGTGTATGACTGATGGCACTTTCTAAAAAAGTTGGTCAGGAAGAAGAAACAGCGTATATCACATTGTCTAAACCAGAAAAACGCTTATATATGTCATTTATCTATGTTGCCATTATATCGTTATTAATCGGCGGTACGATGGGTCTCTTGCAGACGCTCGTCCGCTCTGGCCAATTCAACCTGCCATTTGGGATTGGGTATTACCAGATCCTGACATTGCACGGTGTTGTATTAGCTCTTGTCCTCACAACATTTTTTATTATCGGTTTTCAGTATAGTTTAATGGGCAAGACCGTCGGTATGTCCAGTAAACAACGCATGTGGGCCTGGATATCTTTCTGGGTCATGACCGCCGGCACGATCATGGCTGCCGTGATGATTCTGTTGGGCAGGGCAAGTGTCCTGTATACATTTTATGCGCCGTTAAAGGCACACCCGATATTTTATATTGGCCTGTCCCTGATTTTTATTGGCAGCTGGATCTCCGCCATTGTTAACTGGCGTCAGCTTTATTTATGGAAAAAAGCCCATCCGGGTGAAAAATCACCGTTGCTTGCGTTCATGGTTGTCATCAACATGCTTATGTGGGTGATTGCTTCGCTGGGTGTAGCTGTGGCCGTTATAGTGCAATTTATCCCGTGGTCACTGGGCTATGCCGCGACGATTGATGTGCTTATCAGCCGTACCTTGTTCTGGTACTTTGGCCATCCGCTCGTTTATTTCTGGCTGCTGCCGGCTTATATGGCCTGGTACGCGATTATTCCCAAAATTATTGGCGGACGTATCTTCAGTGATTCACTTGCGCGCTTGGCGTTTATCCTGTTGATATTCTTTTCCATTCCTGTCGGTTTTCACCACCAGTTAACCGAGCCGGGCATCGATCCGACATGGAAATTCGTTCAGGTTGTGCTGACCTTTATGGTCGTCGTTCCTACGTTAATGACAGCCTTTTCCATATTTGCGACGTTTGAAACGACAGGCAGGAAAAAAGGCTTTAAAGGCCTGTTTGGCTGGCTGAAGCATTTACCGTGGAGAGATGTGCGTTTTCTTGCACCATTTATTGGGATGCTGGCATTCATACCGGGCGGAGCAGGCGGTATTATTAATGCCTCGCATCAGATGAATGAAGTTGTGCATAACACAATCTGGGTAACCGGGCATTTTCATATAACGATAGCTGCAACAGTTATCTTAACCTTCTTTGGCATCAGTTATTGGCTCGTGCCGCATTTAACCGGACGGCGCCTGACGAAGCAAATTAACCGGCTGGGGATTATCCAATCGATTATTTGGGCTGTGGGGATGCTGATCATGTCTGGTTCGATGCATATCGAGGGTCTGCTTGGTGCACCAAGACGTTCAGCTTTTTCAACTTATGGCGGCACCGAACAGGCACATGTATGGGAACAATACCAATTAGCGCAGGCGATTGGCGGTTCTATTCTCTTCATCGGGATCATTTTAATGGTGTACATCTTTATCAAAATGGCTTTCTTCGCACCAAAAGGCGAAGAAGAGTATCCAATTGCGGAAGAAGAACCGGACGCCAGACCCACACCGAAATTTCTGGAAAACTGGAAACTTTGGATTGGCATTACGATTGCGCTTATTCTGTTTGCCTATACGATTCCGTTCATTGATATTATTCAGAACGCACCACCGGGATCACCGCCATTCCCGAATTTGATCGGCAACAATTAAACTGTTATCAAAAGAGGCCGGGACATAACTTAAGGGATTAACATTAACGACGAATGAAGCTCAGATTTAGCTCCGGAAATGTACGCAGCCGCCGCGCGACGCGTATTTCCGGAGCATGTTTTTAAGTGCCAGGCACGCGCACTATTCTGAATTGTTTTGGGTCAAGTAGGAGTGAACCTCTCAGCCTAACGGCTGATTGTGTA
>NZ_BAAADM010000011.1:0-278 GCF_039522485.1 Lentibacillus halophilus
GGTTCCCTCCGAATGGTTGGAAATCATTCACAGCGTGCAAAGGCATAAGGGAGCTTGACTGCGAGACTGACATGTCGAGCAGGGACGAAAGTCGGGCTTAGTGATCCGGTGGTTCCGCATGGAAGGGCCATCGCTTAACGGATAAAAGCTACCCCGGGGATAACAGGCTTATCTCCCCCAAGAGTTCACATCGACGGGGAGGTTTGGCACCTCGATGTCGGCTCATCGCATCCTGGGGCTGTAGTCGGTCCCAAGGGTTGGGCTGTTCGCCCATTAAA
>NZ_BAAADM010000011.1:314-11620 GCF_039522485.1 Lentibacillus halophilus
ACTTCCCATCACGTTCAGTGAGTAAGATCCCTCCAAGACGAGGAGGTAGATAGGTCCGGGGTGGAAGCGTGGCAACACGTGAAGCTGACGGATACTAATCGATCGAGGACTTAACCACACATTTCACATTGGAATGGCCTAACGTTCTTATTCCGTTTTCAGGGTGCAATTAAAAAAGTTGCATTCTGAGACATAAATGGTATAATATTATTTGCGTGTGAAGCTGTTCCTGAGTTTGTATAGTTTATTTTTACGATTCCTATCTAAGGTTCAGAAAACTGGCGAGGTCATTAAACAATCACGTTGTAAAGGGTGTTATTTCTCTTAGAAATACGCAACACAATGACACTTCAACATAAACAGTTTAAAGGCTTATGTTTCTAATTTAGTATTATTTCATAATATCGCGGGGTGGAGCAGTCTGGAAGCTCGTCGGGCTCATAACCCGAAGGTCGCAAGTTCAAATCTTGCCCCCGCAACCAAAATTATTCAAACTGGTCCGGTAGTTCAGTTGGTTAGAATGCCTGCCTGTCACGCAGGAGGTCGCGGGTTCGAGTCCCGTCCGGACCGTTGTTGCTTTAAGATGAACATGTTTTCCAGCCAAAGGGAAACATGTTTTTAGTAAATATAACACATGATGTCTTGATTATTTTGATTGATATCAAGTGAAAAGGACACTGGGTAGAAATACCACTTGTTGCTAGACCGTTTCGAATGATAAAGAAACGGTTTTGTTATATTGATGACGCATAAATGATCTATCATATCCTCATGTATAAACGTAGGTCAACCATAGACGATAAGGTGGAGGTCCATTCCTGATTTGTCGAGCCATCGTAGAGATAAGACGAACTACCGATTGATTTTTTTCTTTATTGTTTGTCTTTTTCTTTTGCTTTTCTTTTTGCTATTATTAAATTGTTAGTAGTTTGAATGAAGATTCTTATGCAGTAAGGTGATGGGACATGGATGAATTTGCGTTTATTGAACGGATGAAACAATCAGCGTACAGACAATCGTCATTAGTAAAAGGCGTCGGTGATGATGCAGCGGTTTTTCGTCAGTCCGCTCGGGATATCATTACAACTGCCGATACTCTTCTGGAAGGTGTCCATTTTTCCAGAACGATGATGAATCCGTTTTACATGGGATATCGGGCACTGGCTGCCAATATGAGTGATATAGCTGCAATGGGGGCTAAACCTGCCTTTTATTTAGTGTCGATTGTTATTCCCGACTCCTGTTCCGACGATGAGTTGAACAGCATTTACCGAGGTATGTCCTCTGCTGCTTCGTCCCAACACATGGATTTAATTGGTGGTGACACGGTTTCCGGCAATGAATTGTCTATTGCGATTACCGTTATAGGCTTTGTGGCACAGGATAAGGCCCGGTACCGGAGTGCAGCCCGGTCCGGTGATTTTGTTTTTGTGACGGGCACGTTGGGCGATGCAGCGGCAGGTTTTCATATGTTGAACACCCCTAAAGGTTATACGGATAGAACGCATTATGAAAACAGTCATTGCATGCCACAAATCAGATCGGATTTTGCAACCAGGCTGGAATCACTGAATCGAGTCGCGCTGAATGATATCAGTGACGGTATTGCGAACGAAGTCAATGAAATAGCTGAAGCTTCCAACGTTGGGATTACCATTTATGACGACTGGCTTCCGACCCGTTCGTCTTTTACTCAATTTTCCATGGACCAGCAGCGTAACTGGAAACTGTACGGAGGAGAAGATTTTGAATTGATTGGAACGGTTGCTGAGAAAGAATGGGAGACGTTAAAGCTCATTGCAGCGAACACGAATACACAGCTGACACATATCGGCTATGCTGAACCGTCAGAGAACAATGGACATCACGTCACTCTAATCGATCATGCCGATCACAAAACGCCGTTATTAAAAAAGGGATATACCCATCGGAGCAGTGATAAAAATGGCTGATTTTCAACTAACAACTTATACAGATGGAGAAACGCAGCATGTAGCAGAAAGGCTAGCTACACTGTTAAAACCTGGCGACGTTCTTACATTGGAAGGAGAACTCGGTGCAGGAAAGACAACGTTCGCCAAAGGGTTAGCGAGGGGATTGGGGGTCAAACGCACGGTCAATAGTCCAACGTTTACGATTATTAAAGAATATGACGGTGAGCTGCCCTTGTATCATATGGATGTGTACCGGCTTGAGAATACGGACGAAGATATTGGCTTTGATGAGTATTTTAACGGTGATGGTGTTTGTGTCGTTGAATGGGCTCATTTTATCGAAGACTATCTTCCTGATGCATACTTAACCATATCTATTTCCTGTGGAGATAATGACAATCGTGTATTGGCGTTTTTCCCAGGAAATGACCATTATCAATCGATTGCAGCCGAACTGAACGGTTGGTGGTAAGGAGTTACTCGCAATGAATATATTAGCGATGGATACATCCACCCAAACGATGGGCGTTGCCGTATTAAATGACAATATCCCATTGGGTGAACTGTCGACAACGATAAAGAAAAATCATTCCGTTCGGTTGATGCCGGCGATTGACCACGTGATGCGTGAAGTCAATATGGCACCTGCTGAATTGGATAAAATTGTATCTGCTAAAGGACCAGGTTCGTATACAGGTGTGCGCATTGGACTCATGACCGCAAAGTCGATGGCATGGTCGCTGTCTATCCCGATTACAGGGGTTTCCAGTTTGGAAGGGCTTGCCTTGCAAGGTCGTTTTTACCACTCGTATATATGCCCTTTTTTCGATGCCCGTCGCGGTCTCGTTTATACAGGATTGTACCGGTGGCATCACGACACATTGGAACTGGTGATGGCTGAACGTAATATATTAATGCATGATTGGCTTGACGAGCTAGCGGCCTTGGGACACGATATTTTGTTTCTGAGTCCAGATATGTCATTACATAAAGAATATATTCAAAGACGGTTGGCACACAAGGCTGTCATTCCGGCCGATAGTTCTCCGGCAATCAATCCGGTTCATTTGGCATGGGCCGGCCAGAAGAAAGAAGCGGACAACACCCATACATTGACTCCCAATTATTTGCGCCTAGCGGAAGCAGAAGCAAAATGGCTGCAAAAACAAAGGGACGACCTGAATGGATGAGCTGAGCATTCGGAAGTTGAGTGATACGGATCTGGATCGTGTCTTGGACGTGGAGTGTGGCTCGTTTACTGTTCCGTGGTCCAAAGATATTCTCAAGCAGGAATTAACGGAAAATAAATATGCGCATTATTTTGGCGTGTTTGTGGGTGAGTGGTTGGTCGGCTATGCAGGCATGTGGCTTGTGATTGACGATGCGCAAATTACAACTATTTCTGTTATTCCTGATTTTCGCGGACAAAAATTGGGTGAAAAACTGTTTTTGTATGTGATGACTGAAGCCGTCCGGATGGGCGCCAAACGTCTGTCGCTGGAAGTGCGTATGTCCAATACTGCTGCACAGCGCATGTACAGAAAATTTGGGCTTGTCCCCGGAGGTGTCCGTAAATGTTATTATACGGATAATCAAGAAGATGCAATGGTAATGTGGGTGAATTTATCATGAATGACAAAAAAGATACATATATACTAGGAATCGAAACGAGTTGTGATGAAACCGCAGCAGCCATTGTTAAAAATGGCGATGAGATTGTTTCCAATGTCGTCGCATCCCAGATTGACAGTCATAAACGTTTTGGCGGTGTCGTTCCCGAGATTGCGTCGCGGCATCATGTTGAACAAATGACGATCGTTCTGGAGGAAGCATTCGAACAGGCTGACATGACTTGGGATGATGTGGATGCGGTTGCTGTTACGGAAGGTCCTGGTTTGGTTGGTGCATTGCTTGTCGGTGTTAACAGTGCAAAAGCGTTGGCATTCGCCAGACAAAAACCGTTGATCGGGGTGCATCACTTGGCTGGACATATTTATGCCAACCGTTTTCAAACGGAATTTGAATTCCCACTACTAGCATTGATTGTTTCCGGCGGCCATACAGAATTGATTGTGATGCATGCCCATGGTAACTATGAACTAATTGGCGAAACGCGTGATGATGCCGCGGGAGAAGCATACGACAAAATTGCACGTGTTCTGGAATTGCCCTATCCTGGTGGACCGCAAATAGACAAGCTTGCTGCTGAAGGGGAGGCATCGATGACCTTTCCACGGGCATGGCTGGAGAGCGATAGTTATGACTTCAGCTTCAGTGGGTTGAAGTCGTCGGTAATCAATACGATACACAATGCCACCCAACGCGGTGAATCCATCAGTAAACAATCTATCGCTGCGAGCTTTCAGTCGAGTGTGGTGGATGTACTTACAACAAAAACGTGGAAAGCAGCACAGTCGTATCAAGTCCGTCAAGTCATTGTGGCGGGCGGTGTTGCGGCCAATGCGGGATTACGGCGTGCACTGGAGAATCAATTTCAAGATTCCGGGATTCCACTTGCTATTCCGCCGCTCGAGCTTTGTACCGATAACGCTGCGATGATTGCCGCGGCCGGGTTTGTGAATAATAATCAGGGAAAACGATCAGGTTGGGATTTAAATGCAAATCCTTCATTGCCGTTAAAATAATCCACAGCGCCCTACACGGGCCTGTGGATTATTTTTGTGAAAGCACGCCACATCCGTATGGTCTATGTGGGCAAAACATGTGGATAACCGGAAATTATTCTGTGGATAATGGGTATAACTGATAGAATAACCGAACAGAGGGATGTTCATATGTGTATAAAACTGTGGATAAAAATCCTGTGCTATGACACAGGATTGGTTCGTTCGTTTATTCCTCTTGCAATTTTGTCCACTCGTCCATAAGCGAGTCAATTTTTTGTTTCACCTGTTTGGTTTCCTCAGTCAGTTCACTTGCTTTTTCATGATCTTCGTAAATTTCGGGTTCGGTCATTTTCTGTTCCAAATGTGTCAGTTTAGCCTCGTGTTGTTCAATGTGTTCTTCCAGTTCGTCAATGCGTCGTTGGATTTTTCGTTGTTCTCGCTGCTCCTGTTTATTTTCATGGAATTGTGTTTTTCGTTGTTCCTGCTTTGATTCAGTTTCTTGGCTGTCCATCAGTCTTTGAATGGAGGCTTCTTCCTCTTTTTTCTCCATGTAGTAATCGTAATTGCCCAAGTAAATCGTTGCATCTGTATGCTGCATTTCCACAATCTTGTCAGCCAGTTTATTGATGAAGTACCGATCATGGGAAACAAAGAGAATTGTTCCCGGAAAGTTCAACAATGCGGCTTCGAGTACTTCTTTGCTATCAATGTCCAAGTGGTTGGTCGGCTCATCCATGATAAGAAAATTAGCGTTCTGCATCATCAAACGTGCCATGGACAGCCGTGCTTTTTCCCCGCCGCTGAGCGAAGGGACGGGCTTCCGAACATCTTCACCTGAAAACAAAAAATTTCCCAAAACAGTCCGTATATCTTTTTCATCCACATCAGGGTACTCATCCCAGAGCTGATCCAGGACCGTTTTGGACGTTGTCACCTGTTGTTGTTCTTGATCGTAATAGCCAATCTGCACATTGGTACCGATTTTAATATGACCATCAGATGGCTGAATCTGGCCGGTAATGGTTTTTAGCAACGTTGTTTTTCCAACCCCATTGGGCCCCGTTAACGCCATTCGTTCGCCACGACTGGCATGAATGGTTATATGTTGAAAAATGGGTTGATCATCGTAGTGCATGGACAGGTTGTCAACCTTCAGGACGTCATTTCCGCTTGCCCGATTTATTCGGAATGAAAATGATGCTGATTTCTCATCGCCTTTGGGCTTTTCCAAGCGTTCCATTTTTTCCAGTTCTTTTCGGCGGCTTTGTGCACGTTTGCTGGTGGATGCACGGGCGATATTCCGTTGAATAAATTCTTCCATACGCTTTATTTCCGATTGTTGTTTTTCGTATTCTTTCAATTCCTGTTCGTAATCCAGGGCCCGCTGCTTCAAGTAATAACTGTAATTCCCATTGTATTTTTTGGATTGATTCCGGGAGATCTCATAAACAATGGATGCCGTTTTATCCAGAAAATATCGGTCGTGCGATACAATCGCAATGGCACCGGGATAGCTGGTCAAAAATTGTTCCAGCCATGTCATCGTTTCAATGTCCAAATGGTTGGTCGGTTCATCCAATATTAGCAAATCAGGTTTTTTTAGAAGCAGTTTTCCGAGTGCCAGTCGTGCTTTTTGGCCCCCGCTTAATTCGCCAACAGGGGTATCAAATGGGATATCGTTGAAATTCAAGCCGGTCAGCACGGACTTAATGCTTGCTTCATATTCATATCCGCCATTTTCGACGAATCGTTGCTGCAATTTATCATAATCCTCAAGCAGTTGTTCATACGTGGCATCAGACAGGGAAGACGTTTGTGTCATTTTTTGCTCCATCTCCTGTAATTCCTGCTGTTGCATCAAGAGATTATTGAACACCTCGAGCATTTCACCCCAGATGGTTTTGTCCGATTCGAGAGCGCTGTGTTGTGTCAGATAGCCGACAGACAGGTTTTTTGGCTGAAACACCTCTCCTTCATCATAGGAAAGCTCGCCCGCCATGATTTTTAATATCGTTGATTTGCCTGCACCATTTCGCCCGACAATAGCCACGCGGTCGTTCGTTTTTATCTCCAGTTTTATATTCGTTAAAATATCTTCAGCCCCAAATGACTTGGACACGTCATTCAGCTGCATTACAATCATGTCAGTTCACCTCGTCCTTCTTCCTGCAATCGTATCATGAATGAACCCAAAAATGATATTGTGAAACGCGTCACGACGTATGTATGTTTTTCTGATAGAATAGAGGCTGAACATAAAGCAAATGGAGATGAGTCGATGTCTGATTTTACACACTTTAATGAACAAGGAAGAGCACGGATGGTTGATATCAGTGATAAAGAAGAAACCGAGCGGACGGCCACTGCTGCCTCCAGCATTCAATTAACACAGGAAATATATGAAAAAATACAGGCTGGAACGATGAAAAAGGGTGATGTACTTGCTGTTGCCCAGGTGGCGGGTATTATGGCTGCCAAAAATACGTCCGATGTCATTCCGATGTGTCATCCATTACAGTTGAAAGGAACCGATATTATATTTGATTGGGATATTACCGATGACAACTATGACCTGCTGATAACCGTTACGGTTAAAACAAAAGGGTCGACTGGGGTGGAAATGGAAGCACTGACAGCGGCTTCAGCAACTGCACTCACCGTCTATGATATGTGCAAAGCACTTGATAAAGGGATGGTTATCGGGCAAACGTACCTGTGTCACAAAAGGGGCGGCAAATCAGGCGAATATGAGCGTGATGGCAAGGAGGCGTAATTGTGGACCAAAACAAAATACCGCAAGCGACTGCCAAACGGCTTCCGCTCTATTACCGTTTTTTGAACAGTCTTCATCAACAAGGGAAAAATCGTGTTTCGTCCAATGAGTTGAGTGATGCGGTCAAAGTGGATTCAGCAACGATCCGTAGAGATTTTTCCTATTTTGGCGCACTTGGTAAAAAAGGCTACGGCTATAATGTGGAATACTTACTCGGTTTTTTCCGGAAAACACTCGATCAGGATGAGTTGACTGAAGTAGCTCTGGTTGGAGTGGGCAATCTGGGAACGGCTTTTTTGCACTACAACTTTTTAAAAAACAACAATACCAAAATCGTCATGGCGTTTGATGCGGATCCTGATAAAACGGGAACCGACATGGATGGTGTTCCCATTTATCATATTGATGATTTGGAAGAAAAAATCGGTGATGTACGGGTAGGCATTTTAACTGTGCCATCGGATGAGGCACAGCGCATCACGAATCGGCTATCCAATTACGGCATGGAAGGCATTTTAAATTTCACCCCGGCCCGAGTCACTGTCCCGCCCGGGGTGCGCGTGCACCATATTGACTTATCGATTGAGATTCAGGCGCTCGTCTATTTTTTGAAACATTATCCGTTGAATGTATAAAGAAAAAGAAGCCATATATCCATTGGGTATTACTTCTTTTTCTTTTGGCTTTTAATTTTGAAATGAATAATCAACATCCGGATGCCGACACCAAATTCAAGTGTCGCTACAAGGGCAAGCAGGATGGTAGGAAAACGCCATATGGACTCGCCTGTGACTTGCACAGCAACGCTTATGAACATGGCCCCTATCAGAAAATAGATGATTGCCATCGTTTTTGGTGTCATTTTAATCATAATTTTTGCCCCTTGACTGGTGTGTTTGTTGTCATGTTAATGGAACGAGAGAGTGGAGACCATCTTAAAATGGGAAAAGAATGGTTTGCATGTCCTCCAACTGTTTCAGCTTGTTTTCGATATAGTCTGCGCCAAATGTTAATACAAGGACGGAGATGGAGTTCATTGCCATATGAACAATGATAGGCACGATAATACGTTTGGTTTTTACATAAACGAACGCAAAGACAAATCCCATGGAAGCATAGACAAGCGTATGCGCCAACTCCATGTGAATAACACTGAAAATAAGAGCGGAAAGTACCGCAGCGATAAAAAAGTTCATGCGTTTATACAGTTCTCCGAAAATGATTTTGCGGAAAACGATTTCTTCCAGAATGGGTGCTATAATCGTGGTGATGGCAGCAAAAACAGGTACAGAGCGAGTAATATCCATAATCATCTCTGTATTCTGGGAAGTTGGATCAACGCCAAATAAAACCCTTTCAATGGACGATGCCATGGAATTAGAAATATAAGCCATGACCAGACCGGCTGCCGACCATAAAATGATGCGACCGACTCCCGCGGCCTGTGAACTATTATTTTGTTTCATATCCGGCCGTAACAACCATAGAACGACGACAAGTCCAATCAAGAAGCTGATGACCGACCAGTAAATCGTCGCATCATATCTGCTCAAGGGTGTCAGGACCCATAAAAGCGGTACAAACAGTAAACCTGAAAATTGCATAATGATATATGTTAAAATGACATACCAGTACCGTTTTGCCAAAATAAAACGACTCCTTCGTAGAGGTTTGCTTTATACAGTTTATGCGTGGTAAAAAAGATCAATTCTGTATAAAACGCCATTATTATTTTATCATATTTTTTGTATAGCTTATAATAGAATGGTCGACGCTTATTAAAAGTCTAAAATTTTCATCCCGTAAGGCTTGCATTTTTGAAATGAATTATATATTATAATAATTGGAATTAGCACTCGCTAACAAAGAGTGCTAACAAATAAATTGAGATGGAATGAAGGAGGTTGTCGACATGATAAAGCCACTAGGAGATCGTGTAGTCATTGAACTTGTGGAGCAGGAGGAAACGACTAAAAGTGGTATCGTCCTTCCTGATTCAGCACAGGAAAAACCACAGGAAGGCAATGTCGTAGCAGTTGGTTCCGGACGCCCGGCAGATAACGGTGAAAGAGTAGCGCCGGAAGTTAAAGAAGGAGACCGCGTGATTTATTCCAAATTTGCCGGAACAGAAGTGAATTACGATGATAAGGAATACTTAATTCTTCGAGAAAGCGATATTTTGGCTGTTGTAGGCTAACTGTCCGAATATCGGAAATAACATATATCCATTTGAGGAGGTCGAATAGTTATGGCAAAAGAGCTTAAATTCAGTGAAGATGGTCGTCGTGCGCTACTGAACGGTGTTGATACACTGGCAGATGCCGTGAAAGTTACATTGGGACCAAAAGGCCGTAATGTTGTGCTTGATAAAAAATTCGGTTCGCCATTAATTACAAATGATGGTGTTACCATTGCGAAAGAAATTGAGTTGGAAGACCAATTTGAAAATATGGGGGCACAACTTGTATCCGAAGTAGCTTCCAAAACGAACGATATTGCCGGTGACGGTACAACAACGGCAACCGTCCTGGCACAAGCCATGATCCGTGAAGGACTTAAAAACGTTGCATCCGGTGCTAATCCGGTTGGCATCCGCCGCGGTATTGAAAAAGCGGTTGAAGTTGCCGTTAATGAACTGAAAGGTATTTCCAATCCGATTGAAGGGAAAGATTCCATTTCCCAGGTTGCATCCATTTCTTCCGACGATGATGAGGTTGGTAACCTGATTGCTGAAGCCATGGAACGTGTCGGTAATGACGGGGTTATTACGATTGAAGAGTCCAAAGGTTTCAACACCGAATTGGAAGTTGTGGAAGGTATGCAATTCGATCGTGGTTATGCTTCCCCATATATGGTCAGCGACCAGGAACAAATGGTGGCTGAACTGGAAGACCCATATGTCCTGATTACCGATAAAAAGATCGGAAATATCCAGGAAGTATTGCCGGTTCTTGAACAAGTTGTTCAGCAAAGCAAGCCGATCTTAATCATTGCTGAAGACGTGGAAGGAGAAGCACTGGCCACGCTTGTTATGAACAAACTGCGCGGCACATTTAATGCTGTTGCCGTTAAAGCACCAGGCTTCGGCGACCGTCGTAAAGCTATGCTTGAAGATATCGCAACATTAACCGGTGCTGAGGTTATCACAGAAGATCTTGGACTTGACTTGAAAAGCGCGACCATCGATCAGCTTGGACGAGCCAATAAGATTGTTGTAACGAAAGACAATACAACCATTGTGGAAGGCGCCGGCAAGCCCGAAGCTATTTCCCAGCGTGTATCTCAGGTTCGTGCGCAGGCTGAAGAGTCAACATCCGAGTTTGACAAAGAGAAGCTGCAAGAACGTCTGGCAAAGATGGCGGGCGGCGTAGCGGTTATCAAAGTTGGTGCGGCTACCGAAACGGAAATGAAAGAACGTAAACTTCGCATTGAGGATGCCCTGAACTCCACTCGCGCAGCTGTGGAAGAAGGTATCGTTTCCGGTGGCGGTACGGCCTTTATCAACGCGCTCAGCAAAATTGGCGAGCTATCGCTTGAAGACGATGAAGCAACAGGCGCCAATATTGTTCTTCGTGCATTGGAAGAGCCCATCCGTCAGATTGCCCACAATGCTGGAATGGAAGGTTCCATCGTTGTTGAACGTCTCAAAGGCGAAGAAGTTGGCGTCGGAATCAACGCAGCCAACGGTGAATGGATTAACATGATTGAAGCTGGCGTCGTTGATCCGACTAAAGTTACTCGCTCTGCACTGCAAAACGCAGCATCTGTTGCTGCTATGTTCCTAACAACAGAAGCAGTCGTCGCTGACAATCCTGAAGACAGCGATGGCGGCGGCGGAGCACCTGACATGGGTGGCATGGGCGGTATGGGCGGCATGATGTAAGCATGCTCCCATGCCTGTCACAACAGGATTCTGCCCTTGTGAAAAATTGAAAACTTTATAGAAATTAAGCATAAAGGACGTTTTCGTAA
>NZ_BAAADM010000011.1:11664-13772 GCF_039522485.1 Lentibacillus halophilus
ATCGTTAGGATGCATGGTTTAGGATTCGATTGTGTTGCATGTTAGTGATTCCTGAAAACCGCTAGTTGAAGGTTTTCATTATACTATGTCCTATTATTACAGATATCTCAGATCCCCCCTAATAAGAATCTGTTCGATGTCCTTTTTGGTCAGCTTCCCTCACCGCTTCACTTTCAGTAGCTCTGTCGGTGTGTTGCTCAAGTCCTTCAGCCAAACGACGACCGTAATCTTCATCTGCCTTTGTACACATATCTATCATTTTCTGTTGGATGTCTTTGTTACACATGCTTAAATTTGAAACCAAATTATTAATGAGGTCATCGCGCTCTGTGTGATCAAACGCCCGGTACGTGTCCCCTGCTTGTTTGAAATCATTGGTCCGCTCGATGCTTTCATAAACCAAATTGCCCTCAACATGCGGGGTATACTCTTTTTTTGGTGCATTGGTTTCATGTAATCCGTCAAGCCCGGACGGTTCATAGTTGACATGTGGGTTTTGCTCCTCGGCGCCGTCAACATAATAAGTCATTTGCCCATCACGCTGGTTTGTGGCGACATGTTTTTTTGGCGCATTAATTGGAAGCTGCAAGTAATTGGCGCCTACGCGATATCGCTGCGTATCCGAGTAGGAAAAAGTTCGCCCTTGCAGCATCTTGTCATCAGAAAAATCCAAGCCATCGACAAGAACCCCAGTTCCAAATGCGGATTGTTCCACTTCGGCAAAATAATTATCAGGGTTTTTATTTAACACCATACGGCCTACGGGGTACCACGGCACTTGATCTTCGGGCCAAATTTTGGTGTCATCTAGTGGATCGAAATCTAATTCGGGATGTTCGTCGTCACTAAGGATCTGTACAAAGAGTTCCCATTCCGGATAATCGCCATTTTCAATCGCTTCATATAAGTCTTGCGTTGCATGATTGAAATTCTTGCCCTGAATTTCACTAGCTTCTTCCTGAGTTAAGTTTTTAATGCCGTGCTTGGGTTCCCAATGATATTTGATCAATACCGCTTCCCCGTCTTTATTGACCCACTTATACGTATTGACGCCAGAACCTTGCATATGGCGATAATTAGCAGGAATTCCCCACGGGGAGAATATAAATGTGATCATATGAAGGGTTTCAGGGTTTTGTGTAACAAAATCAAACTGCCTCCTTGGATCCTGGATATTCGTTATTGGATCGGGCTTAAACGAATGAATAAAGTCAGGAAATTTAATCGCATCGCGGATAAAAAATATTTTTATATTATTCCCGACAAGATCCCAGTTTCCATCTTCAGTATAAAACTTCACAGCGAAGCCGCGGGGATCTCGCAGGGTCTCCGGCGAATCTTTGCCATGGATGACCGTTGAGAATCTGACAAATACAGGCGTATGTTTACCAGCGTCTTGAAAAACCTTTGCACGTGTATATTTAGAAATCGGCTCATCGCCAACTTTTCCGTAGGATTCAAAATAACCGTGCGCCCCGGCACCGCGTGCATGGACGACCCGCTCCGGTACACGTTCTCGGTCAAAATGGGACATCTTTTCCAGAAAGTGATAATTCTCCAGTGTTGCTGGGCCTCGACTACCTATCGTTCGCAAATTTTGATTATACTTAACAGGCTGTCCCTGCCGCGTTGTTAAAGTCTGCTTATCTTCACCTTCCGTCATATGTTCTTGATTATCATTGTCTTGATCCATTTTTTACCCTCCATAAGTACATATTTACATATTACATTACGTTTATTTTACCAATAGAGGACAAATTTTATACAAATTGCTAAAGGTCCTAAAATTTTAGCTCAAGCTTATACTGTGAATCACCAGATTATTTCAGCTTTGGTCACCATAACCCCATCTTAAGGCTCTTGGCTCCCAAAACAGACTATTTTGTAATTCATGGTATCAATAATTGATTTTCTATGTTACATTATAAAAAAATGAATTATATGAAAAAATCGCTAGGGGAGCTATATGGCTGAGATAAGGTATTCGATATCTTGACCCTTTGAACCTGTGATCTGGTTAATACCAGCGAAGGGAAGTGTTAGCTGTGCGTCAATCTTATTGTTTAATTGACAAAAAGCAGTATCACTCCCGTGGTACTGCTTTTTTA
>NZ_BAAADM010000011.1:13814-26042 GCF_039522485.1 Lentibacillus halophilus
AGTAATTACAAGATTGTTAAAGGGGGGAGGATAAACATGGAGAACCTAACATTTGGTCTTGAGTGGTATTTGAATCCAAACCATCTTCCATTTTTGATTGGAATGGAAAAGGGGTGGTTTTCAGAAGTCGATTTAAACGTTGAAATGATAGAGCCTAAGGAACACTTTGATGCGATTGATGAAATACATAATGGGACTATGGATATTGCTGTCACAGAACCTTTGCATTTAGTACAAGATAAGTTAAAAAGTATCGATGTTATTGGAATTACTAGATTTCTAGAATCTGACAGTGGCGTCATGTTTCTAAAAAACAATGGAATTACAAGACCTAAGGATATAATTGGGAAAAGGTTAACCTATCCAAGTGCACCTGGACCAACAGGACTAGCCTTTATGAAATCCCTGATTCTAGCAGATGGGGGGCATTGCGATGTTCACGATTTAATTCCGGTTAACAAAGGATTTTACCATACCGAGGCGTTAATTCATGATGAAGCAGATTTAGCTTTTTCAGTACAACAGCATCATGAAATCATTGAAGCGCGGGCACGCGGGTATAAACCGGGGTTCTTTTCATTAAAAGATTGGGGTCTTCCTGCTGGAGGGAGTTTAATTTTAATTACTTCACCCGCTGTTTTAAGCAGACGAAGTTATGAGATAAGCAGATTTTTGAAGGTATTGAGAAGAAGCAGTGATTTCATTCTAAATGAGCCAGATGAAGCAAAGAAGATTTACTATCAATTCACGAAAAAAAATCCTATGGATCAAGTGGAGGCAGCTATTTTAGACGCAACTTTAAGTTACTTCACCAAAGACTTCTCCATGCCATTCAATTATTTTGATCATTTACAAAGATGGCTTAAGGAGGTGAAGCTTACAGATGCTTCAGGAGATCCCGAGGAATATTGGACAAATGGATTGTTATTCGAAAATAGCAAAGGAGGAATTCATAATGAACATTAAAGACCAGGTTGTATTGGTTACAGGAGCAAGCAGAGGGTTAGGGGCAGAAATCGCCAAAGCATTTGGGCGTGAGGGTGCACGTGTTATTCTGAACTATTACCAAAGTGAAGAGAAAGCGAAAGAAGTCGTAGAGAAAATTGGAAGTGAAGCGATAGCGATTCAGGCCGACGTGCTTGATAGAGACCAGGTGGAAAATATGTTTGAAAAAGCAGAATCGCATTTTAACCATCCCGTTACAACGATTGTCAATAACGCATTGGTGAATTTTAAATTCGATTCAGTGAACAGGAAAGATGCCAAAAAAATTGACTGGGAAGATTATCAAGTCCAATTAGAAGGAAGCATCAAGGCTGCTTTACATACGACGCAAGTTGCCTATGAAGGAATGGCTACACTTCAGTTTGGCAGAATCATTAATATTGGTACCAATCTCGTGCAAGATCCTGTGGTCCCATATCATGATTATAATACAAGTAAGGCAGCGTTAATCGGATTTACAAGGAACATGGCAAGTGACCTTGGTGCGAATGGAATCACCGTTAATATGGTGTCAGGAGGGTTGTTACGAGTGACCGATGCAAGCTCACCCACGCCTCCTGAAGTATTTGATCTCATTAAGGAAGATACCCTGTTAAAGCAGGTCACAACTCCCGAGGAACTGGCCGATACAGTCTTGTTTTTCGCTTCACGGTGGAGTCGGGTGGTTACCGGTCAAAATCTCGTTGTTGATGGTGGACAAGTAATGAATTAAAAATATGACGTATCTTCGCCTTTGCCTGAATAGCTTTAGTACATGATGATGAACAGGTGAGTGCTGCTTCCAAGCAGAATCGATCAAATACATGAAAGGTATTGAAGAGCATTATTGGAAGACATTTTTGTCCGCCGCTAACTTCCCCAGATACTGGTCTTTTAACGTCTCGAGACCGACAAATCGCAAACTTTCGATCACTTGCTCTGATCTGTCCTTTTTCGGGAATTTATTTAGCGCACACAGCTGATAAACTTACACAAATGCACGGGTCTAAAGCTAAAATATAGGGAAAATTGATAACGTGAGTGGTGTAGTGTAAGAATGTACCCTTTGAAATACGCTATACTGACCAAAAGGATAGGATATGGTCATTGAATGAATGTGCTCAAAAAATCGATTAGCAAACAGAGCCTGAACTTTCAGAAATTAAATCCAGCATTTTGTATTAAGAGTTGACTTCTACTAAAGTTTTTGTTAAATTTGCAATTAATTATTTAATATCAGTTTTCTGCTAGGGGCGCCGTCCGGCTGAGAAAAGGAAATATCCTTTGTCCCTTGGAACCTGATCTGGTTAACACCAGCGGAGGGAAGTAGATTAGGCAAAAACTCAGTACGCCAATATTTTGCGGAAAATTTTGCTAATACTTCCTTCTACTAATCTTTAAAAGTTTAGAGGAGGATTTTTTTATGACATTTACTAATCAACTGAAAGAAGCAACAAGGGAAAGTTGGAAAAAAAGCCTGAATCACCCATTTGTACAGGGGATCGTCAATGGGGATTTACCACTGGAAGTATTTAAAAACTATATTTTGCAAGATATCTATTATTTAAAGCATTATGGAAAAGTCCATGCGATTGCCGCATCACAGGCGGATGATTTTAAACATACTGCCATTTTGGCTGACAAGGCAAGAGTTACAGCGCAAGCAGAATTAACTGTTCATCACGAACATGCAAAGATTTTAAACATTACAGAAGAAGATATGGCGAATTTTAAACCTGCTCCCACAGCCTATGCGTACACATCTCACTTATATAGAGCAGCCATGTCTGGGAATCTGGCACAGTCCGTGGCAGCGATGTTGCCTTGTTACTGGTTGTATGCAGATATTGGAAAAATAAACGAAAATGCAGCGCCGGAACCTGATATTTACCGAAATTGGATTAAAATGTACGCGAGTGATCAATTCCAGGATTCGACAAATGAAATGATTGATTTATTAAACACGCTTGTCGAAAACATGAATGAACAGGAAAAAGAGAAGGTAAAAGAACAATTCGTTATAGCCAAAGCGTACGAACTCCAATTTTGGGAAATGTCTTATACCTTTGAAACATGGCTGTCTGAAAGTGAACAAGGAGGAGAGGTTTCACAGTGACAAAGCATACGTTAACAATAAAAGAAGTCATGCTCATTGTCATTATCGCTATTTTATTTGGGGTGGTATATAAGATATGGGGACCTGTTTATACATTTGCAAATGCTATAGCCCCTTTTCTGGGCCAAATCGTATACCCCATGTGGTTCGTTGCAGGAGTAGTGGCGGCTTATATCATTCGAAAACCGGGCGTTGCGTTTTTAGCGGAATTCCTGGCTGCTTCTGGAGAGTTGCTGACCGGCAGTCAATTTGGTCTGTCCATGCTCTTTACCGGAGCGATGCAAGCGCTGGGGGCAGAGATAATCTTTTTGCTTTTTAGATATCGTCGGTGGGATTTTCTAGTATTGGCGATTGCTTCTATTTCTGCTTCTTTGGGGAGTATTTTTTCCAGTTATTTAATCTCAGGGCTTGGGGCCAATACTGGATTCATTCAAGTCATGACAATCAGTGTACGAATTGCGAGTTCCATTGTGGTCTGCGGTGCCTTTAGTAAATGGATAGCAGACAAACTTGTGGCAACGGGCAGTTTAAATAGTTATGAAATTGTGCTATCCACTCAAAAAGCGCGGTGGGAATTATGAGTGCTGTTTCATATGCTGGCTGCAGTGACCTTCATGTGCAGTATCCAGGAAGAGATAACCCAACGCTTTCAGGTATGCAGGTCCATATCCAGCAGGGGGAAAAGATATTATTGCTAGGCCCGAGTGGATCGGGGAAAAGCACACTGCTCCATGTACTGGCAGGTCTTATTCCCGACTTCATTCAAGCAATGATGAAAGGAGATATTTGGGGACCTGAACAGAAAGGGGTTCTGTTTCAAGACCCGGAAAGTCAGTTCTGTATGCTTACCGTGGATGAAGATATTGCCTTTAGTTTGGAGAATCAGCAGGTTCCTCCAGAGGATATGTCTGAAATGATTAATCGAGTGAAAAGACAAGCCGGAATTCATGATTTACCGGGAGATACGCCTATTCATACGTTATCTGGCGGAACAAGCCAGCGATTGGCTTTTGCAACGATTCTGGCATTAGAGCCTGAAATACTGTTCTTGGATGAGCCTACCGCTCAATTAGATCCTTCTGGTACATCAAACGTTATTGACATGCTGCGAAATTTGCCGGAATCTCAAACAGTCTTGATCATCGAACATAAGCTGGAAGGTATCATTGATTGGATGGACCGGGTTCTCTTGATCAATGACGACGGGGAATTGATTGCCGATGGCTCCCCCAAGCAGATTTATACGGAACAAATACATTTGATCGATAAATATGGTATATGGAAACCGAGACTGTGGCCTTATAGCCTGGAAGAGTTAGAAACACTTCCCGATACGATCAAACCTAGAGAAAGAAAAAAGACCTCAAACGCCATTATAGAGATGGAGCGAGGGAAACTTTCATTGAATCACTACACGGTGTGGGACCATGTGAATGTTTCCATCGAAACGGGCGAATGGGTTATGATTATGGGAGCAAATGGCTCTGGAAAGAGTTCATACTTACGTGCATTGATGGGTCTCCATCCTCTCCAGGAAGGTAGAATCCAATATAATTTTTCGGGAAGCAAGCTTGAAACACCAGTTAAAACCGAGATGCTTTCCAATCATATGGGCTTTGTCTTTCAAAATCCGGAGCATCAATTTGTAACGGATTCGGTGGAAGAAGAAATCGCCTTTGACGGTCAAGTGGAGCAATGGCCGGCAGAAGAGACGGCACAACGAGTGGAACAGCTTCTGGAAGAATTTCGACTGAAACATCTCCGAACGGCCAATCCCTATACGCTGTCAACCGGACAAAAACGTCGCCTCAGTGTGGCAAGCATGCTGCTGAAGCGACACGAAGTACTGTTGCTAGATGAACCAACATTCGGCCAGGATGCTAAAATGGCAAAAGAGTTACTGGATCAATTTGAACAACTATATAAAGAAGGGACCACGATTGTTATGACGACGCACGATGTAGAGCTCGCTTACACCTATGCGACCAAGTTAATCGTATTTGCAGATAATCAATTATTGTTTACAGGAGATCCAGAAGTGTTTTTCGCGCAGCAAACTCTCGTTCAACAGGCTCGTCTGCAATTACCCTTAAATATGGAATATAAAGCGTATCAGCAAAATAAGGCTACCGAACAGGCGGTATTTGTATGAGAAGCCTGGGGGAAAACAATCAGCATACAGAAGTGAATCCGTCAGGGAAACTAGTGCTTCATGTGCTGTTGATGGTCCTTATTTCAGTCGTTCGAGATCCTCTTACCACTTTTTTGCTGATGATGATTCCAGCTTTGCTCACATTCGTCTATGTACGGATGCCGATAAAACAACTGATTACTTTTATTGTGCTTCCATTTCTTCTATTGTCCTTATTAAGCTTTTGGGGAATCTTTGCTTTTGCAAAGGGGGAGGAAGTGTACTTTGCTTGGGGCTGGTTCCAATTCACGGAAGTAGGACTGCAAAATGGATTAACAATTGGATTCAGGACACTTGGGTATTTGTTTTACGGAGCGTTATTTATTCTGACTACTGATGTAACCAGTTTAGTGTTGAGTCTGATGCAGCAACTTCGCCTAAAACCAAAATGGGCTTATTCTATTTTGGCAGGTATTCGGTTTATCCCCATATTGAAAGACGATTTCACGCAAATACGTGCGGCTCACAAAGTGCGGGGGGTTCATCGCAGCGGAAAAAGGTTAGCCCAGGTTCGAATGCTTGCAGGTTACACTGTTCCCTTGCTTTCACAGGGGATACGCAAGTCAGAACGCGTTGCCATTGCGCTGGAAGCCCGAAACTTCGACGGATCTTGGAATCGAACGTTTTACAGACAAATCAGCTGGAGTAAATTGGATATCAAGTATGCGGCGATAATGCTCATTTCTGTCTTGATAATCGTAGTTATTGCCACATATCTTGGCTTTATTCGATGGGGACTTGTGAAGTAATTTCGAAACAAGTAACTATAATTTACCTATTTGCAAGGAAGGGATGGACAGTATTAAGGACGGGGTATGGGCGCAAGCGTCCTACCCTAGCTTCCCCAAACATAAAACCTATTAAAACAGGTCAGCCAGTACAATGACTGCCCATATAATACGATCGGGCGCAAGAGTTGAATAAGACACTTTTGTTTGAAGCAAGTGGGAAGAAGGGGCATGTGATGTTTAGCGTAAAGGTGAAAACCTTTACGATTGGAAATACAGAAATGCACTATGTTGTCTTTGTTTATCGATAATATGCTAAAAGTACAGGGTGTATTTTTGCAGTTGGAAGGATTATCTGCCAAAGATTTAGCACCACACCCCGTATTACAGGCATCGACAGTTTATATCAGTATCATGTCATATTCTTCCCTCAATTTTTCATTAAATCATTACATACAGTTAATATACACTTTACATTTAGGTGATATGGTTGATGTGTAATAGAAAGGAGGAGAAAAATGAATATACGTGCATTGTTTATTGATATGGATGGAACATTGCTGACGTCATCAAATGAGATTTCACAACGCAATGCGGAAACGATCAGCAGATTGACAAACCAGGGTGTTAAAGTTTTTCTGGCGACAGGGCGTCAATATGAGATTACAGCACCTTACCATAGTCTGCTTGGCTTGAAAGCACCGATGATCTGCCTGAATGGTGCTTCCATTCATGATGGATTCACGGGAAGGGTTGTCCGGAAGAATCCGGTTGTGCTGGATGAAGCGTACTTTCATCGTGTAACAAATGAAATCCCGTGCAATATCATTGTGCACACAACCGACGGCCTATACTGCAACAAGACGAGCGAGGAAGTTGATGAGTGGACTAGGGAAGGTAGGGTTCCGCCAAGGTATATCGGTGACTTACGGCATGCAGATTACCGGAACGTGCTGAAATACAGTGTCAGGACAGGCTACCATGGTTCGCATATGTCACATTTATTTAGTGATGCAGCGGATGTCATTGACTGGAAAGACGGGTTTGAGATAATTGCTCCCGGTGTTTCCAAATGGGCTGCCATTCGAGTGCTTATTAGAGCGTTTGGCATTAATCCGGAAGAAACAGCAGCCATCGGTGACGGCCCGAACGATATCCAAATGCTGCGTTATGCAGGAATCAGCGCTGCAATGGCGAATGCTGACCAAGAAGTGAAAGCGGCCGCAGATGTTACAACCGATCATCATGAACAGGATGGTCTGACTGAATTTATAGAAAAATACCTCGTTCAGTCATTTGCCATCTGAGGTGTGACGGAACTAAAAAATGATAAACGTGAAGAAATCGTTTAGCCAATGATGATCACTCCCATATAGGTGGTCCCCTTTGTAAAATCCCCGATCATTCTCCTCAAACCAAACCACATCGATCTGATCGTCATGATTTGAATTCTATATTGTTAATTATCATACGTTTGTCTGAAGGTAACGAGGAACTTATCAACTAGTACATATCGTTAGATGGAGCGTGGAGTGCGGGGAAACCTGCATGCTTCATGTGGAGCAGGTGGAAAGTTGGAGATGACGTCAATGGCTTATCTAATGCTCATTTTCGACGGAGTAAGTTGTGCCCCGTTAATGGCGTCGTCGGTCCAGATTGTTTAATAATAAGCCTATCTATTTCAGTCAAGCTTATTATGGTTTGTTGAATGAGTTTGAATAGGATATGGTCGTTGAATGTACTCAAAAAGTAAATCGATTAGCAAACAAGATCTGAATTTCAGGAATGATATCCAGCATATCCAGCATTTTTTATTAATTTACTGGTGAATGCCTTGCTAATCAGTACCGGGCTTACGCTGTTTCACCAGGTATAAATACTGTGTTGCGTGTTTTATGACGATAAGTATGGGATTTGCACTGTTTCCCCACCAGGTATGCGTAGAGTTATGACAAATAAAAAGAAATTAAATCAACTCCCGCCATAGTCACCAGCTATCCCAGAATAATGCCGTATACTAAATAAATTTAATAAAGCATACACGAGATCCCCATCTTTATAGGTGGGGATTATTTAATGCTTATAGTTCAATATCGTCTGTTTTACGGAAAATCACCAGCAACGCTGTATCTCGACAACTACACTAAAAACATGGAATAAATATTTGCTCTTATCAAGTATTTTAATAATTTTTTTACAATTAATTTATATGCACTTAATAAGCACATGATATCTTAAAATTACGGGAAACAGGAAGGAAGAAAAAAGGAGGTTAAAACAATGAAAAGAAAACGAAGAACAACGATTCTTATTCAAGGTGATCCAAGTTTGGCACGGAGTCTGGCAGAAATAATCACCACCAACTATGATTATCGGGAAATTGTTGCTCCTAGGTACGGATTAACAATGATGAAGATGCGTGAATCTGCAAAAAACTCACTATTTTATATAGGAGAAGTTCTTATAACGGAAACAAAAGCAGAAGTTAATCAGTGCATTGGTATAGGACTTATAACAGGTATGCAGGATGAATTATCTAAAGACTTGGCTATTATTGATGCAGCTTATAAAGCTAATCTCCCGGAAACAAAAGATTGGGAAGATCAATTAATCGCTGCCGAAGAACAAATAGAAAAACAAAAAGCACAAAAGCAGGCGGAAATTTTTGAAACAAAAGTTAATTTCGAAACGATGGATGTCTAGCTCATCAAAAAAATTACATGATCAGGAGAGATAGTATGGCAATGGTTCAAACACACGATTTACAACAGGTATATCGAAAGCTGCTACATAGCATGTCCAGACCAGGAACCATTTCGATTATGGAAGAGAATGTTCACCAATCAGACAATGGACTTCCTTGTAATCATGCCAGTTTTTTAACGATGATGACGCTGTTGGACGGAGAAGTGACATTTCACATTATATCGGAAAACCAAACAGATTTATATAACAAGATATCCGAATATACGTTAGCAAAACCTGCTCCCATCCAAGAGGCTGACTATATTATTGCATTACGAGACGTTTCTGAAAACAAGGTCATCCAAGCGATGGAGCAATGTAAAATCGGAAATTTAATTGATCCTCAACTATCTGCAACGTGGATTATTGAAAGTGAGACATTATCCAATAATGGAGAATTATTGTTAACCGGACCTGGCATCAAAGAAAAAGAGCAGCTTCATACAAGGTTTACTAAAAATATGTGGCAATCTCGAAATGAACAAACGAAGGAACATCCATTAGGAGTGGATGTTATTTTTACGGATGATATAGCACGAATTGCCTGTGTTCCCAGAACAACATCGTTATCATTTTCGGAGGTGAAATAATGGGGTATGTTGCGGTTAAAGGTGGCACAATGGCCATCGAAGCTTCGATTAAACGATTAACCTATGATCGCTTAAAGGGAGAAGAAATAATTGAAATTCAAACAATACTTTCCACAATGCGGTCGCTGGTCGATCAGGTAATGTCTGAAAGCAGCTTGTATTCACCATTTCTAGCAGCATTGGCTATTAAACAAGCAGAAGGAAGTATGGAAGAAGCAGTCTTCTTGATGCGCGCACATCGCTCAACATTACCGAGACTATATTACAGTCAGACTGTTCAGTCGGAATCGATGCTTGTCGAACGCCGGATATCTGCTAGCTTCAAAGATATTCCAGGAGGGCAGTTATTAGGTTCTACTAATGATTATACACATCGGCTATTAGACTTTAACTTGGCAAATGAAAGCCTAACGGAAAACAAAGAGTGGTTGCAAGATTATCGAGAATCATTACAAAACAACATGGAAGCCTCCGACTCGGTAACGTATTTTCCTAAAGTTGTCGATTATTTACGCAAAGAAAGTTTATTTGAAGAATATGAAGCAGACAACACGCCACCTGATGATATTACCAAGGAAAGTCTGCAATTCCCTGCTTCCAGAAGTGCAAGATTGCAAGTGTTAACGCGAGGGCAGACAGGAGCGGTAACAGCTTTAGGTTATGCATCTCTACGAGGGTATGGTCAGGTTCACCCTACTGTTGGGGAAGTACGGGTGGGTGATTTGCCAATTTACGTTGAACATCCAAACGAAGTTGAACAGGACGATGAAGATCAATTTTATATCGGGGATATCAAAGTTACGGAAGTGGAGTCATTTGTTCCGATAACAAAAAAGAATGAACACAACGAAGAGGAACTGGAATTTGAAATCGGATATGGCGTTTGTTACGGACAAAATGAAACAAAAACTATTGCAATGAGTATTCTGGATCAATGCTTGGAACACCCGGAATGGGAATATCCAACGCACGATGAAGAATTCGTTTTATTACACATTGACTCGGTTGAATCTACGGGCTTCATCTCCCATTTGAAGCTGCCGCATTACGTTACATTCCAATCGAAATTAGATAGCATACGTCAAATAAAGAAAGAGGCGAAAAAGGATGAAGACTAATACACACTTTGCATTTTTGGATGAAGGTTCTAAAAAAGAAATCCGTCGAACAATGTTAAAGGCTGTGGCAATTCCGGGGTATCAGGTTCCTTTTGCATCCAGGGAAATGCCGATCGCCCGTGGTTGGGGCACAGGTGGCCTGCAAATAACATTATCCATCATTGGCAAACAAGATGTATTAAAAGTTATCGATCAGGGAGCGGACGAATCTGTAAATGCCGTCAGTATCAAGAAATTAGTACAGGAAACGACAGGTGTAGAGGTGACGGATCAAACACAGGAAGCTTCTGTTATTCAGTCAAGACACCGTATTCCGGAAGTTGCTTTAACAAAAGAACAGATTCTCGTCTTACAGGTACCAGAACCTGAACCGCTCCGCAATGTGGAAGCGAGTGAATACGTAACAAAGCGGCTTCATTCAGAAGACGAATATAGCGGAGCATGGCTTATGTTGTTCGAACAAATTATGAAGTATAACAAGACGGCGACTGATGCCGATCATCCTGTATATGTAAATGATCGGTATGTCATGGCTCCAAGCCCGATTCCAAAATTTGATAATCCAAAAATGCATCAATCAGAGTCCTTAATACTTCTTGGCGCGGGAAGAGAGAAGAAAATATATGCCATCCCACCTTACACGGATGTGAAATCACTTGCCTTTGACGATTATCCATTTACCGTTGAATCATTTGAAGGAAACCATTGTCATTTATGTGGTGCTACGGATGTTTTTATGGATGAGTTAATCGATTCAACATCAGGAAAAACCGTCTATCAATGCAATGATACGAGCTACTGTGTAGCACGTTTGAATGAAAAGGAGAAGCTGGAGGTGGAAAGCAATCATGCATGAGGAACCGATATTACGAATTGACCATTTAAACAAAACATTTGGTGACGGATGTGCCCATTGTCAGCAATCCGAAACGTATGAGATGAAGATAAATTACTGTCCGTATTGCAGCACAACGTATGCATGTCAAGATATATCACTTGAATTGTATTCCGGAGAGATTCTTGGAATTGTCGGGGAAAGCGGCAGTGGAAAATCAACGATGATGCAATGTTTATATTTTGATATGGATGTAACGTCAGGTGGAGCGTATATAAAGGATACAGAAGTGGAAGAAGAAAATCTTTTCGAATTATCCTCCCAGAAGAAACGTTATGTTCGAAATTATAAATATGGAATGGTCTATCAAAATCCGGTTCACGGATTGAAAATGAACTTTTCATCTGTCGGAAATATCGCTGAAAAATTAATTGCAGCAGGCAACCGTAATGTTTCGGAAATGGAAGCGATCAGTAAGCGCTTGTTGGAAAGTGTGCATATCCCTCCTTATCGAATGAAACAGGAGCCGCGAAATTTTTCAGGTGGGATGCAGCAACGCGTGCAAATTGCGAAGGCTTTATCCAATAACCCTCCCGTTCTCTTCTTGGATGAAGTAACGACTGGTCTTGACTTATCTGTTCAAGCGAATGTGCTGGATTTAATTAAAAATATTCAGAGGGAATTGGGTATAAGTATGATTGTTGTCTCGCATGATTTGGCAGTAATTCGAATGCTGGCTGATCGAACAGTGGTCATGCTTGATGGAAAGGTTATTGAGGAGGGGCTAACAGATCAAATTCTGGAAGATCCCCAGCATGCTTATACGCAGCAATTAGTTTATTCATTACTATAGGAGCATTCCTGTAATGAAAAAATTTGATGTGAAATCGACGAAAACGCCAAATGCATAAAAAAGTCCCC
>NZ_BAAADM010000012.1:0-6909 GCF_039522485.1 Lentibacillus halophilus
TAATATTGTTTTCCGGATTAGCTCAGTCATATCAAGGAATTATTAGCGTTTTTTAGATGCGAAAGTTGAGTTACAAAAGAACAAATCGTTGCTGGGGCAAAACGAGCATACGATTTAAAATCAAGGACATATTGTATTGCTGCCAGTGGAAGGGGCCCTACGAATCGTGTAATTGATGCGGTTGCAGAGGCTACTAAAGCGATTAAAGAAACGTATCCAGATATGCGTATTTGCGCTTGTTTAGGTATTTTGAGGGATGGGCAAGCAGAAAAATTACAGGATGCAGGGGTTGATCGTTATAATCATAACATCAACACCTCAAAAGAACATCATCCAAATATTACGACCAGTCATACTTATGATGACAGAATAAATACAGTTGGCAAAGTAAAAGATGCAGGTATTTCACCGTGTTCTGGGGTTATTGTTGGCATGAAAGAATCTTTGGAAGATGTGTTTGAGATGGGAAGGGCGTTAAAAGAACTAGATGCGGATTCAATTCCTGTCAATTTTCTAAATGCCATGGATGGAACAGCACTTGAAGGGACAGATGAATTAAATCCATTATATTGTTTAAAAGTGCTCGCATTTTTCCGGTATATGAATCCAACGAAAGAAGTTCGTATTTCTGCGGGAAGGGAAGAAAATTTGAGAAGCTTACAACCACTAGGTCTTTATGCAGCAAACTCTATTTTTGTTGGCGACTATTTAACGGCGAAAGGTCAGGAAGAAGCGCGTGATCATAAAATGTTAAGTGACTTTGGTTTTGAAATTGATTATGTCAACGAAGATGTTTTTGTATAGGGATAGTTTTTATCGGTATTTGAATGGTCGCCTATAACACTTTACTTATCATTAATTTGAATATACGAGTATTTGATCACGGCCAACAAAATGTACCACTAGTGACATGTTATTTACCACCGAATGACAAGAAATCGAAAAGCGCAGGGACGGTTCCCGTGCTTCCAAAAGGGCTTTGCAAAGTCAGCTGAGAAGTTTGAGCTCAATCCCCAAGTTCACATAAACAGGCAAATTGTGTTTTGGTAAAAGAGAAACATGAGAACCGTCCCCATGCTTTTCCCCATGCTTTTCAGCATTGCTTTCCTGCTAATCGACCTGAACAAGTTAAGCTGCTACACTTATGCTCTCTCAAGCCAATCCCCATGTTCATCGGAATTAATTATATTGGCCAAGCGTTGTATTTCCCCAGATTGAATGCCACGATTGTATAGCGTATCCGGGTCAATATGGATATCATCTGGCCAAGCCACCGTACCTGCATCATCATCTACATAAACCTGTCTAAATAGTTGTGGGTCTTTTAATTTATTAAGTGTCCCGATCATGGAGGGTCTAATATCAATAAAACGCTTCTCACCATTCTCAAATTCACATAACAGCCAACCATGCAAATTGGGAATAGGTTTGGCCTTGATTATCTCACGCATAAGATTTTCCTCCTTATAGTGGCGGAATCTTTTGTGGCATGTTATCGTCCTTACAATCATTCCATGCCTTCATAATAGCACGTTTATTTCTATTAAGCCATACGATGACATCCCGCTGCTTTTTGATTGGTAAACTTCCATTTTTATACCGACCACTTCCAATATATATTTCTGCTTTATTCTGCCCCCTGACATGAAAATGAGGGGGATCATGATCATCAAAATACATATATATATCTTCATACCAGAGAATTCACTTATTTTAGGCATAGTCACCTCTTATTATATGCATTCACAACACTAACTGATTCATGGATGTGACAGGATTTGGAATCAACAAGCAGCGTAAATACAGATCCAGTCATTCTGCCCTTTCCCATCCCACAAACTCCCGATATTTCCGGCGCTTCTCCCATTCATCCCCCGAAAAGTAATCCAAAATAATAGCCATGTTCAAGAGGGGGTGACGAGATGTATGCATATAATACCGGTAACTGCTCCATGGATAGCTTTGTGGCTGTCGTACCATGTTGGCGTCGACCGGATTCAAATGGATATACCGGCTCACTTCCAGCATTCCTTGTTTCGATGCAATCACTTTATCATAATACCGTTTTTCAAACACATGGCCGGTGATTCTGTTCTTCGTGTTGTAATAGTCAGCATACCGCTTGTTGATGAGGGACATCACTTTGGAAATAGGCTGTTCTTTGGAACGTATTTGCAAGTGAAAATGGTTGGTCATCAGACAGTAGGAAGCGAGTTCAAAGGGGACTTTTTTATTAATCTGGAGAAGCATATGGAGAAAGATTTTAAAGTCATCGTCATCCTTAAAAAGGGCATCACGACGATTGCCGCGACAGACAACGTGATAGAATGAATTGGGTACCCATACCCGTTTTTTACGGCCCATGGTTACTGGATCATCCCTTTCTGCACGTTATTCCCACGAGATCGCCGCATTGTCACAGCTTCCCAGATACTTTCGTTGGTTATGGTTTCATCACCGCTCAAATCCGAAATCGTCCGTGCCAAGCGCAGAATCTTCATTTGCACACGTGTGCTCCAATGATGTTTACTGGACCATTGCTGCATCATTTTCTGCTGATCTTCCGTTAATTGACGCTGTTCAGGCAACGTTTCATTCGGTGCGTCCGCATTGAGAATCCCTTCACCATAACGCTCATATTGCCTCCCGCGGGCAGCGTCAACACGAGCACGAATGGCTTCTGAGGTTTCGTTATGATCGGTGGTCTCCCTGTCCAACGCCACGGTATCAAGCTTAAGTAAAATATCCATACGATCTTGAATGGGTCCGGATACGCGATTATTATAAGCGGTTATCTGTTTGGGTGTACACGTACAGTAATAGTGTCTCGAACCTAAAAAACCACACGGGCACGGATTCATGGCTCCCAATAACAGAAATTTCGCCGGGTAAGTAACCGTTGAGGCTGCCCGGCTAATGGTCACTTTCCCTGTTTCAACCGGTTGCCGAAGCATGTCCAGTGTACGCTTGGGAAACTCGGCCATTTCATCAAGAAACAACACCCCACAATGTGCCAAAGATACTTCCCCAGGCTTTGGGTTTGCTCCTCCGCCAATAAGCGAAACAGCTGACGCAGAATGGTGCGGGTCACGAAATGGCGGGAGTTGATAATTGTCATGCGTCATACCCGCCAGCTGATAAATGCTTAAGACATCAAATTGTTGATTGTCACTCAAGAGGGGTAGAATGGATGGAAACGTTTCCGCCAGGAGGCTCTTCCCACATCCGGGAGGACCTGTCATTAATACATTGTGATCCCCCGCAGCAGCAATCTCCAGCGCTCGTTTCGCTTGATTGTGACCAAGTATATGCTGAAAGTCTTTATCATACGTTACCGGCTCAGGATTCTTTGTTTCAGAGGAAGGCATCGAGGTTATCGCATATGATGAAAGCTGTCCGGAAAAAGAGGCAACGACGTCATGTAGTGTTTCAACAAAACAACATTCCATCCCGTCTATTTGAGGGAATGGCATATCCTTCATGGGTGGCAAATACAGTTGCTTAAAACCTTCCTTCTTGGCAGCAACAATCGCAGGAAGCATCCCATCAACCGGCTTAATCGTGCCATCCAGCGATAAGACACCCAGAAAAGCAGCAGCATCAGGAATGGCATCCTTAATCTCCCCCGCTTCCTTCATAATTCCAATCGCCATCGCCAAATCAAAAATAGGACTATTTTTCTTCTGTTCCGCAGGGGATAAATTGATGACGATTTTCTTATCAGGAACATCACAATCATTCGCATACAAGGCCGCCATCACCCGATCTTTTGACTCCTTCACCGAAGCATCCGGCAACCCAACAATATGAACCCCTTCTATCCCCGGCAAAAGCTGTACCTCCACATCAACCCGATACCCTTCCATTCCTTTCAAACCAATACTTGACACAGTTGTAGCCATCATCTCACACCTTTTCGGCATTTATTAATTAGATATAAGATAAGCTATATTCTGAAAAAAGTCAAGAACATTTGTTCGGAATTCATTAGGTTGAAATGGAATTATGAAACCCAAAAAACAATCAAAGTTCCTTTTTAGCCTAAAATGACGAGGTGAAAAAGCAAAAATGACGGAAAATATAAAAGAAAAATACCAATTTAACTAACCTGAAAATTTTTCAAATCAACAAAACTAACCCTCGACACTATTTGACAAAATTCGGGTGGGTCAAGTAGGAGTGAACCTCTCTGCCTGACGGCAAATTGTGTATCACTCCCCTCTCAGAACCATGCGAGCGGTTTTCCCGCACACGGCTCCACCTATCATTCTTCACAGAATGTAACTAATATGATCTCTAAGTTGGTATATATTCACTTTCACGGTTGGCCTTGGAAGTGGAAATTTCTTCAGAAATAAAACGAATTTCTCCCATGTGAAGGACTTCTTCTGGCTTCTTCGATTCAGCCATTTAAAGAGTAACGCTCTTATATTGTCACGAAACAAATCAACCGTTGGCGAATTGTCTGTAATACAATAATAATTATAGTATCCTATAAGCGACCTTCGAATTCTATCCATGATAAATTCAGCACCTTCGGTTCTGTTTTCTTTTAGCCATTTCTTGGTTTGACGCAACTTCGCTCTCATCTTCTTGTTGTCAGTTTTCCGTTTAACTCTGAACTTGCCTTTCTGACTTTGGCTGCAGTAATGCGTAAAGCCCAGAAAATTAAATGTCGGAGGTTTACCATTCCCGTTCCGCCTACTGTTCTTTTCCGCAAACCTGCCAAAGGGAATAATGTTCGTTTTGTCCTCCGCAACTTCAAGGTTAAACGTCGCCAATCTCTGCTTGAGGCCTTCAAAGAACTTGTATGCGTCCTGCTGATACTGAAAACAGCACACAAAATCGTCCGCATAGCGAACAAGGTACGCTTGTCCTTTACATTCTTTACGTACTTTACGCTCAAACCATAAGTCCAGTACATAATGGAGATAAACATTTGCCAGAATAGGCGATATAACACCACCCTGTGGTGTGCCAAACTCTTCCTTGTATCGTTCGGTTTCCTCCATGTAACCGGCCTTTAAGAACCTGGCTATGAGCCTCAGTATACTGGGATCTTTAATTCGATGTTCAAGAAATGCCATCATCCATTCATGATCCACATTGTCAAAGAATCCCTTAATATCTACATCTACGATGTAGTTCGTGTATCTCTGTTCAATGTAGACATTAAGAATCTTCAAGGCATCATGACAGTTTCTTTTGGGTCTAAAGCCAAAGGAGCAGCCGAGGAAATCATTTTCATAGATTGTCGTAAGAATTTTAGCTAATCCCCGCTGCACGATTTTATCCTCGTGCTCCGGTATCCCCAATGGTCGTTTCTTCCTTGAACCAGCTTTATCAATATAGGTTCGTCTGACCGGTTGGGGGCGATAGCTTTTCTTCTTCATTCTATGAACGAGGTTCTCGACATTATCATTTAATTCTTCACCGTAGTCTTCCTTTGTAACCCCCATAATACCTGAAGCCTTACTGCCGGGTAATTCATGATGGCATTGCTTTAAAGACTCCTCATCCAACAAATGCGCCAGCGATGTGAATTGCATCCTGGGGTGAGATCTAGCTAATTCCGCTATTCTCGATAGTTTTGTTTCCATTATAATTCCCTACCTCTGTGTGTAGATAATGTGTCCCTAACAAGAAAATGATAGGGGGCTTACCTTTCCTCCACCGGAATTACCCGGCTTCACCGGTACTATGCAGCCCTCCGACTTCCTATCAGGCATTTGGTTTCCTCACTTTGTATCGCTTGTACGCCATACTCCCTGCTTCCGCAGGAAGACCCGATAGGACCTCCCGAGTTGCCATAACATATCCATGTCTAGCGTGCCGAGGTCACCGACCCCGGAAAGGTCTTAATAAGCTCGCCCTTTTCGCTTATTAAGATGTTGCATTCTGGACTGTCAAATCCATCTGCCCTTTCATTTGGGTATTTCGGGGCTCAATCCCTTCAACCGTAGTTTACGGCCCACTAGCTAACTGTTTACGCTTAATGATGGAAGTTGCCTTCCATCATCCAAAACTAGCTACGAGCGAGTGGCTAACTCTTACTCGGCGGGCATCCCACCCGCTATATGTTACGACCTACGCTCGGTCGCTCTGACAGGCACCCAAACTTAAGTTCAGTGTTGCAATTTTAGACAGAAATATTATATCGTGTTTTGAATTTGATAAAATGGGAATAACAGGTTAATAATTCTGGATATAAATATTGAAACAAACAATGGTCAAGTCGTCCGTTCTCATTTTAAAGTATAGGAAAGTCACCCTAAAGAAGAATGACTTTTCCATAAAATTACACCTTTTTAAATTCAGTTGCGTCACAATTAGGGCAAGGTGGAAGAGTATCTGTCTTATCATCCAGCACTACAGTTTCTCCACAACGTTTACATTTGTAAGTACCTTTTCCCGGCTTTTCACCTGTACTCGGCATATGAACACCTCCACTTTGAATTATACTAACATTAATTTGATGCGAGAATAAGTGCCAGCCACGCAGACAATTCTGAATTGTTTATGTGCCTGGCACTTGATGATCCTTGAAAGAATGAAATACTTTACTGTTAACATAGAATCATATGATAATAATCGGGAAGGCCTTTAATTCCTACTACAACCATTTCTTTGACAGGTAACAGTACTATTAGAGCTGACCCTTTCCCAATGGTCGGGATGGTCCGTAGTATCAAAACCACAAGAAGTGTACCTATCATCAGGCTTAAGAAAATGAACTTCATTCTTATCGGTTCCATTCGTATCCTTAATATGCTTAATTTTACTCAAAATTCTCACCTCCTTACTTTTGGTAACCTATATTTTATCAAATTATCTAAATAGGGGTTGCTGAATGATTTATATCTTACCTAAGAATAATAGGGGCTTTCGATCTCGGACCGAAAAAAGGTT
>NZ_BAAADM010000013.1:0-2781 GCF_039522485.1 Lentibacillus halophilus
CAGGAAAGGGTCTTCCTTTTTCTATGACCATCTTTCATCATAGCCGTTTACACAAACTATGTTACGCTCTCACCATTTATTAGTTTAGCAGATACAATTAAGATATCTATTAGGTCACAGGATAATGATGTGGATGTAGAGTTTGATCCTGCGTCTAATTCATTCTATATTGATACAGAAAAGAATCCTGACGCCTTCAAAGTCGATGATGAGGTAACGGTAACATTCTTGCATGACGCAACAGGTCTTAAAGAAACCAAAACCTTAACTGTTGTATCAGGTGCACATCTTGATAGCCTATCTTTAGGTGATGTTGAACTGCCTGAAGACACAAACATGATCACAGAAGATCTTGAAGGCGTGAAAGTGCCATATACGGCTCAGGATCAGTATGGTAACGAGATGAATCTAGAAGATAATGCTAATAATGTAGAAATGATTTCTTCTGATTCCAATATCGTGGATACAAGTGATGTAAGTTTTGTTACAGAAGATGACGAGACGAAATTGAACGTTGCCAAATTTGGAGATAAAACAGGAACAGCTACAATTACACTTCTAAACAAAGTGAATGGCGAAACAGCCACTGTTACATTTGATGTCAATGAAGAAGCTGGCACGCCATATGCTGTAACATTGGATGATTCAGCAACAAAAATCTCCAAAGGTGGTTCCAAAGTTGTTGGCTTGAATGTTATGGATAAATACGGCAATGAAGTCGATCCTGATGATTATGTTGGCAAAGATGACTTCACCTTAACTTCAACAAATGACAGTGTTGTTAACCCAGAGAATAAAATATTGGGGTCAGTCCCCCGCTGCTTTAAAGTGCTAAAGTGGACGGATAAAGCGGAAGTCCTGTGGAGAGAAAATCTCTGCAGGGCTTTTTCTTTTGGGTTACATAAATAGAGGTTATGGGAAAAACAAATGATTATACGGAAATGGATTTATTACATGCTACCGGCGGATGATTAGTTACGGTCTATCAACTGTTCCCGCTTTCAAATACATTAGGTAGAAGTGCGTAAAACTGTAATTTTGATTGCTATTTTGTGATATATCGGGGTCAGTCCCCCGCTTAACGATTCACCGTTAAAAAATAGGAGTATATCGGGGTCAGGTTAACTTGCTGAAAATTTTGTGAAGAATGATAAATGAAGTATTAATTTTTTGAATACGAAAAACATAGTAGGATTATCTTCCCGCTATGTCGAAAATATAAATGAAGTGATTAAATAGGGGGATTATGACATGTTAAAGAAATGGCTTGCAAGCGTGGGAATTGGAAGTGCAAAAGTTGATACACAGCTTGATAACGACCGGCTTGTACCGGGAGAAGAAGTCAGTGGAAAAATTGTTATTGAAGGTGGTAGCACCGAACAGCAGGTTGATCAGCTGAATTTGTTCTTGATGACGGAAGCAGTTCGAGAAGTAAACGACAGAAAAGTGCACGAGGACGTTAAGCTGGATTCTTTTGCTGTAGGTGATTCGTTTACCATTGGTGAAGGGGAAAGCAAGGAAATTGACTTCAGTTTCACGCTTCCTGTGCACACCCCACCTACGATAGGAAAAACGAGTGTATGGTTTCAGACTGGAATGGATGTGCCAAACGCAATCGATCCAAAAGACAAAGACTTTATTAACGTTGAGCCGCACCGGAATATGAATACCGTATTGGAAGCCTTGACAAATGAACTTGGATTTCGTATGCGTAAAGTGGAAATGGAGTATTCCAAACGTCATCGCTATGTTCAAGAGTTTGAGTTCATGCCGGGTAGCGATTTCCACGGTGATTTGGATGAATTGGAAGCAATGTTTTTTATGAAAGAGGACAGAGTCGAACTTATCCTTCAGGTTGACCGTCGTGCAAAAGGACTGGGCGGACTGCTTTCAGAAGCATTGGATATGGATGAAGATTTTATAAGTGTTTCATTCACAGATAGTGAAATCAACCAAGGTGTCCATTCAGTAGCAGACAAGCTAAGGACAACGATTCAGCAGTTCACTTAACATATAGGGGTCAGTCCCCCGCTGCTTTAAGGTGCTTCTATTTTACTAGAAAATGGTGGTCTTTTTTAATAACGTGTATCATTTATTTTCCATACTAGTCCCCACCGCCCGAACGGAACGGAAAACTGGATCGTTATCTTGGTAACGCCTAAATGAACGGTTTTGCGTTTCTTATGGTGAATGATAACAAATACATATAAGATCTCGAATTTTATCGTTAGCTATTTGTGGCAGTTCATAAAACTAGGGTTAAAAGTAAACACAAGATTATGGCTTTAAGAAGTCAATTGTCTCTTTATATCCATTACTACGAAAAGAAGCATCTCCCAACACCAAGAGCTAATCAAGCATTCAGACAACCATGGGTCTTTATTTCAAAAACATCCAGTATTTGGATATCAGTTCTTAACAAATCAAATGCAACATCCTCAAATCGCAGTTTTAAACTAGAGTACTAGAAAGTGGCAGGATAATACAATCCCTTGTCGAAGCTAGGTGAGGTGCTTATCACTTCCCTTTGTTTTCTATAGTTAATTGTCGTTTGATCCATTTCCAATCTTCCTCATTTAAATGAAAAAATTCACTCTTTTCCGTGGTATCGTATTGATTAACATGTCTTTTTTCTGCAAAAAGTTTATGAAACTTTTTCTCTACTTTTACTGGTTGATCGGTACGAATTAAGTGAATGACTTCTAAATTATAGGAGCATTCCTGTAATGAAAAAATTTGATGTGAAATCGACGAAAACGCCAAATGCATAAAAAAGTCCCC
>NZ_BAAADM010000014.1:0-2954 GCF_039522485.1 Lentibacillus halophilus
GCTAACTCTTACTCGGCGGGCATCCCACCCACTATATGTTACGACCTAAGCCCGGTCGCTCTGCCAGGCACTAGTTACTGGCACTAGTTACTCCACTGTCCCTGAGCGGGTTTTGTCGAAGTTTATCCGCTTTAAATAAAGCACCGCCAATATCTAAGTGTTCCTTCACGACAACAATCGAATAGGGAAAAGAAAAAGTGTCATGTAGAAGTTCAGCATGACACTTTTTTTACTGGCGGTATTTTATGATGTACGGCTTTTTTTGAGGATAAGAAAAATGTAACGTTACGTTTAGTCAAATTGACATTTTCCCAGTTCCTATTTGTTATTTTTGTATTTATCTTAGTCGCATTTCGGCAAAATAGAATTTTTACTGTTTTAGGCTCTTAAAAGGCAGTGTTAGTAATTTCAATTACGAACAAATGTTCTTGACTTTTAATGAAATGTAGATTATATTAATTAATAACTGATGAATGAAAATTATTAAATTCAGCAATTTCGTGATCCGCGCTATTCCGCATCGGTTGTTTCGCTCATGGTGAGGAACATATAAAAGCGGAAGCAACCGTATCCGAGCAGCGTCAATTGATGGAAGAACAGCAGAAAATGATTCAGCAATGGGCCAGTAAACATAACTGGAGTACGTATGTGCAAATGAGATTGGAGGTGATAATCGATGGAAAGGTTAATTTGGATACAGCGGCTGATGAATTGGATTGAACATTACAAAGAATCGATTTATTTTTCAGGAATGCTATTGACACTTTTCTTTGCCGGTGTGGTAGGTGTTTGGTCATATAGAATGTATGAATCGCAGCACGATAACAATATATATGGGATTATGGATGTTGTTATTAGTCCTTTTTTCTTGGGGATTGTCCATTTTTTATTGGTATTCTTTTTAGGATTATTAATCGTGACAACTATTTCATTAACACATACACGGAGAATGAAGGCATTTAATCTTGAGGTCGAGTTTGAAGCGCGTGAACATAAAGAAATAAAGGTTGGACAAGTTCACTACTTATCCGAAATTCTGGGAAGTCATGATATACTTATCGGACAATTTATTGAGCAAGTTAATATCTCCTATATGGAAGTATTGGAAGTTCTTTGTGATCATTATCGGGAATATTTTACTGAAAGCTTTAACCGAGACTTGTCATATAAGATATTTTCACTGAAAGAGATTCGTTTCTCCCATTCAGAACGACAGCTTTTAAAGTATATGAATCGGCATGATCAAGATGTTAGTTTTCAAAACCGCTTAGTTGGAGACAGAACGCTTTTAATTGGTATAACGAAGAAGATGGTGACTAACGATAAAGAATTAGTTCTAATATTTAGGTCGGACAAGGATTATGAATTTGATGAGTATGATGCTGAGGCTATTAAAATGTTAATGAAATATGGCGATATAATAGTACAGCATTTATATTTTATAAGGGAATAAATAGAGAGGATGGCTGCTCCATTTTGAGTGGAAATGATTCCATGCTATAATAGCGGGCAAGGAGGGGTTTACTATGTCTGAACTGGCTAGGCAAGAAACTAGAAATTCAAAGCAAACAACAACAGATATTCAGCAGCGTTTAAGAAATCATTATAAACAGAAGGGTAAACAAAAGATTCATGTTAAGGCTCCTAAGATGTCGCGAAGAACACGTTTGTATCGCTCTCGTAAGACAAAAATTTAGTTTTTGGCGTGACAATCCAATCTCAAGTTATCCTCGAAAGATTAAAATCTGTATTTTATTTCTCCTCTTTATCGACCTTTTAGGCGAGCGTATATAAGGGGGCGTTATTTTTGGTAATTCAGCATTTTTAAGCTCGTGGTAGTGTCGAATCAGAGCTTCCTTCGTTTTTAATTGACTCAATTGATATCTCTCCAATCGTGACTTTTAATAGTATGTCAAATCACTTAATACATATGTATGCAATGTATCGAAAATTACTACTTTCATTTTCCTTGCATTGGTTAGGCCCCATTGTAATTATTTTTTACGATGGTCCAGAGGTTGTCACCTGGCTTCACGTTGTATGACGATTGTTTCGGTTTAACCCCGGTTTTCTACAAGCTCAGTTGTCACTTTAAAGTCCTGTGTTAGGTGCCTGGCACATAAACAATTCAGAATTGTGTTGGTGCCAGGCAGAGCGACCGGGCTTAGGTCGTAGCATATAGCGGGTGGGATGCCCGCCGAGTAAGAGTTAGCCACTCGCTCGTAACAAGTTTTGGATGGTGAAAGGTAACTTTCATCATTAAGCGTAAACAGTTAGCTGGTGGGCCGTAAACGACAGTTGAAGGGATTGAGCCCCGAAATACCCAATGAAAGGGCAGATGGTCTTGCCTGTCCAGAATGCAACATCTTGATAAGCGGTATAGGCGAGCTTATTAAGACCTTTCCGGGGTCGGTGACCACGGCACGCTAGACATGGATATGCTACGGCAACCCGGGAGGTCCTATTGGGTCTTCCTGCGGAAGCAGGGAGTATGGTGTACAAGCGATACAAAGTGAGGAAACCAAATGCCTGATAGGAAGTCGGAGGGCTGCATAGTACCGTTGAAGCCGGGTAATTCCGGTGGAGGAAAGGTAAGCCCCCTATCATTTTCTTGCTAGGGAAACATTATCTACACGCGGAGGTAGGGAATTATAATGGAAACAAAACTATCGAGAATAGCGGAATTAGCTAGATCTCATCCCAGGATGCAATTCACATCACTGGCGCATCTGTTGGATGATGAGTCTTTAAAGCAATGCCACCATGAATTACCCGGCAATAAAGCTTCAGGTATTATGGGGGTTACAAAGGAAGGCTACGGTGAAGAATTAAATCACAATGTCGAGAACCTCGTTCGTAGAATGAAGAAGAAAAGCTATCGTCCCCAACCGGTCAGACGAACCTATATTGATAAAGCTGGTTCAAGGAAGAAACGCCCATTGGGAATACCGGAG
>NZ_BAAADM010000015.1:0-134232 GCF_039522485.1 Lentibacillus halophilus
GCTAACTCTTACTCGGCGGGCATCCCACCCACTATATGTTACGACCTAAGCCCGGTCGCTCTGCCAGGCACTGTTTGCCATGTTTTCCCGCTTCCAGCCCCCTCGAATCAAGCTGGGTAACACCTCTTATCACCTTTTTTCGATTGTATACATAGAGGGGTTCATCATTATAATCGTATGTAGTAGGGAAAACGTGTCATGAGGAAAGATTTTATATAATTGGTACTTGGTACACACCTTTTTGCCCACCCAACCACTTTCCAACAATTTTCTACGCAAATGGTGTTCATTCGCTGGTATAATAGTCAATAAGACCCAATAGAATAAAAGTGGCGCAAAAGGGGGTATAACCATGGAACCATCCATAACCTGTGATTACGAATATGATGACAAGGTAAGTTTTGCTTTGCAGCAGAATCATGTTCCATTTATGAAGTATTTGTCCATTGAAAATGAATGTGCTGATAAACTTGCAAACCTTGACATTGAGATAACGTCTAATCCTTCTTTCTTTGAACCCAAAACGATACACCTTGAAGAACTGGACCCCGGAGAAGTTGTGAAACTCCATCCTGACATACAGCTATCAGCCGATTTTCTCAGTAATTTGGAAGAAAGCATGACAGGAAATGTTGGAATAAAAGTTACAACTGGTGAGGATGAACTGTATCATATAAATTTACCCGTTGACATTCTCTCCTTTGATTCCTGGCCCGGATCTACGGTACTGCCGGAGATCATTTCCAGTTTTATTACACCAAACCGGCCATTTGTGATGGAGATTATCAAACAAGCATCCCGGATCATGCAGAAAAACACGGATTCGAATGCGATGGATGGCTACCAAAGTGGTGATCCAAATCGGGTTATTGCACAGTTGTCTGCTATTTTTTCGGCTATTCAGTCCTATGGGATAACATATGCCAATCCGCCTGCAAGCTTTGAAGCAGATGGACAGAAAATCCGCTTCCCTGATGTCATTAAAGAACAACGGCTGGGGACGTGTCTAGATTTAACGTTATTGTATGCTGCTTGTGCGGAGGCAATCGGCATCCACCCTATCGTCGTATTTTTCCGAGATCATGCCTATCCTGCTTTTTGGCTGAACGATTTTGCATCGCCAGAAAGTTTTCAAGATGATAAAAGTCTGCTCAGCAAAAATATGGCAGGTGGTATTAATGAGATTGTCGTGGTGGAATCCACTTTATTAACCAATGAAAGATCCAATTTTAACAGTGCGGTGCATTCCGCGGAAAGTACGTTGAACAAACCGGACTACTTCCAATTTTTCATCGATGTCCACCGAAGCCGGATTGGCCAAATTAAACCACTGTCCATTCAAGCAAACGCCGGGGCAAAGATTCAGGCTGCTGTCCAGCCGGAAGAACCTGTCCGAATCAATGATAACTTTGATTTCGAGAAAGTGGAGATTATCCCTGAACATGAGACATCGACGGAAGAATTCAATCAGCAGGAGAGTAAAATCAATTATTGGCAAAATAAGTTAATTGATATGAGCCTTCGTAATAGTCTTTTAAACTATCGCATTCATACACAGGGCATTCCGGTTGTCACATCCGGTCTTGATCAGATTGAGGATATTCTGTCCATGGGCGAGAAAGTGTTTATACAGCCGCTCCCGAACGAGTGGCAGCATAAGGTCCGGGATTTCCGAGATCAAAAGGAACTTCTGACCAGCAACATATTAGCAGATGATATGAAACATAACCGGTTGCGTTCAATCCTGACAGAGACAAAATTGGAAAAGGAACTCGTGAAACTGTACCGGAAAGCCAAAAATACGCTGGAAGAAACCGGCGCCAATTCGCTGTTTATCGCGCTTGGATTTTTGAAATGGTATGATCCGAAGTCCTATTCCCAAGAACGCTTTGCACCAATTCTGCTCCTGCCTGTCGATCTGGTACGGATGTCTGCGAAAAAAGGCTATTATATCAGGGCGCGGGACGAAGAGATTCAAATCAACATCTCCCTAATTGAATACCTGAAGCAAACGTTTGGGATTGATGCATCGCGATTATACAACATTCCGGAAGACGATTATGGTGCTGATGTCAGGAAAGTTCTAACGACGATGCGCCGGATCATTATGCAAATGACGAATTGGGACGTTTATGAGAATGCTAGTATTGGTGTATTCTCCTTTTCCAAGTTTGTCATGTGGAATGACCTTGTGAACCATGCAGAGGAATTAAAAGAAAATAAAGTCGTGAACAGCTTAATGGAAGGAACGTATACTTGGGAATGTCAGGCTTCATTCACCGATTCACTGACTGCAAAAGAGGATGAAGAAGCAAAGGTTTATGCACCATTAAGTTCAGACAGTACCCAGACAGAGGCGGTTCTGGCAACTGGTGAGGACCAAAGTTTTGTGTTGCATGGTCCCCCTGGTTCAGGGAAGTCACAAACCATTACAAACATGATTTCCCATGCACTTGCAACTGGAAAAAGTGTTCTGTTTGTTGCCGAAAAAATGGCTGCATTGAATGTCGTACAAAACCGGCTGGCATCAATTGGCCTAGGTGATTTTTGCCTGGAGGTTTACTCGAATAAAGGACAGAAAAAAGATATCCTTAATCAGCTGGAGACATCCTTCGAGGCCCAGCGTAAAGTGAAGGGGACAGACTGGGATAACAAGTTTGAGGAAATCAAAGCACTAAAGAAAGAATTGAATCAATATGTCGATGAACTTCATCAGTCAACATCGCTTGGCCAGAGTATTTTTGAGATGATTGAAACCTATTCCGACTTGACGGAGCCACAGATCATGATCGAATTTGAGCGAGATAAGGTCATGAAAGTCGATGAAGTAAAACTAAAACGCGTCAGGCAGCTGATTGAAAACATTGCTGTTATCGGGGAAACATGTGGCAGTGTGGCAGCTAACCCATGGATTGGGATCAAACAAACTAATTATTCCTTGAGTCTGCAGGATACAGTCAAAGCGGAATTGGAGGGCATTGCACCTGCTGCGGAAAAGCTTCAGCCATTAGAGGAGGCTTTTCGTGCGCTTGGATTGTCACATGACAGCCGAAATCACCAATGGTACACATTTATTGATAAGCTAATCCCTTATCTAACGAACATGCCAGACGCCAATTTAACCCTTATCGGCAAAGAACATTTCGACCAGCTTCAGTCAAAAATTCATGATGTGGTCAGCACTGGCAGACAGCACGATGAAGCAGCCGACAAAATAAAGGAACGTTTCGACAAAGCTGCTTTAACAATTGATACCGAAACCATGTTGCAGGATTTACGACTCGCCGAAAACAGCTGGTTTATAAAGGAAAAACTGGATAAAGGGAAAATCAAAAAAGAACTGAAGAAATACTTGAAAACAAAAGATAAAATCGAGACAAATGAACTGGAATCCATCATTACCAGCGTTCGCGGGATACAGGAGAAACAAGCATTTTTGCAGCAACATGATGATCGCATGAAAGAATATTTCCCCGCCTTATGGAATGACGGTGCTGGTATGTGGGACGACATGGAAGTTGCCGTCCAATGGATGCGCGACGTCCGGTCGGCTATCGAAGCATTACAGCCGTCACAGGATACGCTGGCAACTATGGCGCAACAGCTGCAGGACAACAAGCAGCAGCTGACAACGTCTCAGATGCAACAGCATATGAACGCGTATACAGCGGGTTATGAAGCCATCATGAAACACTGGGAAACCGTTGAGAAAGAATTAGCTGCCGAGGGTTTACATGAACCTGAACAGCCGGACTGGGCAAACAACGTCAAAAACAAAGCTGCCAACTTGTTGAATGCATTGCCACAGCTGAAAGATAACTGTCAGCTGGCAAGCGCCATCCAGGAAGCAGAATCATTCGGATTACACCATGTGACCAAGCCTTACTTGGCAGGGGAACTGGACGATCACGAACTTCTCCCTTCCTATTTATATGGATTTTACCGTATCCGGATTGATGAAGAAATTTCAAATCGTGAACGTTTGGCCCAGTTTTCGAAAGCAAGCTTCGAGAATAAACTCGACAACTTTTACAACCTTGATGATGAAATCAGTGAACTGACTAGGTTAGAAGTCTATGTGAAATTAATGGATCGTGTCCCTGATTTGCTGAACAATGCCATCGAAAGTTCCGAACCCGGCATCTTGGCCAAGGCTATTCGCAGCAAAGGGCGAGGTATTGCCATTCGCCAGTTATTTGACCGAATTAAAAACCTGTTGCCTAAAATCAAACCGTGCATGCTGATGAGTCCTTTGTCCGTTGCCCAATATCTTGACCCATCATTTCCGAGATTTGATCTGATTATATTTGATGAAGCATCACAGCTTCCGACCAGTGAAGCAATCGGGGCGATGGGACGAGGGAAAAACGTCATTATTGTTGGCGATCCGAAACAATTGCCGCCAACTGACTTTTTTGGCACCAAACAGGAAGAGGATAATTTTGACCTGCAGGACTTGGAAAGTGTTCTAGATGATAGTCTGGCGATACGGCTGCCGCAAAAACATTTAAGGTGGCATTACCGAAGTGAACATGAAAGTCTCATTTCGTTTTCCAACAATCAATTTTACGAAAACAAACTTGTCACCTTCCCATCGATCGATGATATTCATTCACGGGTATCCTTCCGAAATGTGGGTGGTGTATATGATCGCGGAAAAACGAAACAAAACAAAATGGAAGCAGAAGCGATTGTCAATGAAATTTTTAAACGACTGGCGGACCCGGAAAAACAGCATCAAAGCATTGGTGTCGTTACATTCAGTCAGCCGCAACAAACATTGATTGAAGATATGATTGATGAGCGGCTTAAACAGGACGCCTCTCTGGAGAAATATTTTACCGATGAAGTCGAGGAACCTGTCTTCGTTAAAAACCTGGAAAATGTTCAAGGTGATGAACGGGATGTTATTCTCTTTTCTGTTGGATACGGCCCTGATCAAACCGGGCATATGACTCTGAATTTCGGACCGTTGAATCGTGAAGGAGGCTGGCGTCGCCTGAATGTGGCCGTTTCCCGTGCCAAAAAAGAAATGATGATTGTTGCTTCCATGGAACCGGATCAGATCAATCTATCACGGACCAAAGCGGAAGGCGTGCATAGCCTGAAAGCATTTATGGAATTCGCGAAAAAAGGCAATCTGGCATTAACCATGGAAAACCGGCCAAATAGCAAACAAGTAAATTCCAACGTCATCATTCCAAAAATACAGACAGCACTACAGAAGCACGGGTATGAGGTGGAAACAAACGTTGGAAACAGTGCCTTCAAAGTTGACCTGGCAGTCGTTGATAAAGGGAACAACCGACAATACCTTGCCGCCATTCAGCTGGATGGCCACCGATACGCAAGCCGCACCACAACGCGTGACCGCAATAAATTGGGAGATCTTATGCTTAGCAGATTAGGCTGGCATATTATTAAAATCTGGTCAGTGGAATGGTGGCACAACGAAGAAAAACAAATAACGGAATTGATAGCCCAGCTTGAGACTATTGAAAATCAAGCAAAGGCGGCCAGTAAACCGGAGACGCCACCTAAAAAAGAACAGGAATCTATCCGTGCAAAAATTGACGAGCTTGCCCTACCGGAAGAAGCCAAACAGAAAGAAACCTTTTATGAACCAGCTGTGTTAGAAGACGTTCACAGGCTAAATGACGACTTCTACACGTATGAGGCCACACCGATCATCCGGGAACAAATCAAGCAAGTCATCCATCAAGAAGCACCGGTCAGCTTTTCCAGATTAACCAAACTAATTATCAATGCCTGGGGATTCTCAAGAAGCGGTACCAAGTTGGAAAGAGTTATCCAAAATGCCCTAACCAATTCAGGATTTTACGAAACAACAGAAGAAAAAGGAAAATTCATTTGGCTAGATGAAGAGCAATTCGAAACCTACTGTGACTTTCGAGTGACGAAACATGAGCGCAGAGCTTTACAGGATATCAGTAAGATTGAATATGCTAATGGCGTCCTGGGCATCACAAAAACGGCACTTCGCCTGCCAAAAGCCGATCTGATGCGCGAGATATCCAAGCAGCTCGGCTACAACCGGACCAGCAATAACACAGAGAAGTACGTTCAGGAAGCTATTGATTTCAATATTGAAAAAGGGTTAATCACAGCAGATGACAAGGAAAATATAGAGATTACAGGATAATAGGAATTGGAGTCTTAAACCTTGTTTGGGACTCCTTTATTTTGTAGATACACATGCGAAAAATAACACACATATTCTATTCCCAGTCATTGGAGTAGTCACAGACATTTTAATTTTATTATTCCAACAAATGATGTATAATATAAATAGATATGTAACAGCCCTTCAAGGGGGCGACTCACATTAGAGTAAAGATGATCACCCTGAATGCCTGCTAGGCCCTACAGGGTGGTTATTTCTTTTCTGACAGAATGGCAACTACAAGAGCCGCAAACGATATCATTACAATCAATGACTCGTACACTGTTATTAGCATCACCCCCTTTCTGTATAGATGAAAAGGGAGTGAGCCACCACCCATGAAAGCCTTACTACACTGAATTTATGATGACATAGATTCACCCTTATATAGCCACGACATTTTCTGCATATTCTTTTAAACAGGTGGGAGCGCTCAAAACGTCCGAGAATGGTCTGGGTGCCTGGCATATATAATTTCGGCGTGCCTGATTAGAAATGGGATCAGACTGGCATAAACGCACGTCTTTCTCTTGCGGGGATTTTCCCGCGGGCCACTAAATAAAAAACACTCCATTTGGACTGCGTTCATTTCATTGCTGACCGATTGCCTTTTTGATTCTGTATATTTCGGTTTCGTTTTCGAAGTTTTCCTGGCAAGCAGATCCATACTGTCCTGCAATTTGTTTACCCTTTCACCCATTGCATCAAAGTCTTGGATCTGGCACCCATTACGTTCCTGACCGCCTTCAAAAATCGAAACACTCCCCCCCTCTCCATTCAAATTCAATTGACAATTTTCGTATTTTGCAGGAAAATCAATGCAATCCGATGTATTTTCATACTTAATGTACCGTCATCTGATAGACTAGATAAAAGAAAAAAGAAATATACCAAACACAAAAGGAGATTTCTATGAAAATAACAACCATTGAGGCTTTTGTCATTGAACTACCATTAATCGAACCATTCACAATCAGTTATGTTTCCTACGACAAGATGCCGTCGGTCATTGTAAAAGTGACGACAGACGATGGCTGGACGGGCTACGGGGAAGGCGTTGCGGATGAACATGTGACAGGTGAATCGGTCGAAAGTGTTTATCATGTAATCACAAAGACGCTTGCCCCCCATCTCATTGGTGAAAATCCACTGAATTTGGAAGCACTGCACGACACGATGGACCGGGCAATTCTTGGCGCCCCGACCGCGAAAGCTGCACTGGATATCGCATGTTTCGATATTGCCGGAAAAGCGCTTGGTGTACCCGCTTATGCCCTGCTTGGCGGCCGCTTCCATGACACGTTTCCTATTACCCATGTACTCAGCATTGATACGCCGGAAAATATGGCCGACAAGGCGGAGAATCATGTTGCCAAGGGCTATACATCGTTTAAACTGAAAGTGGGCTACGATAAACAGGATGATGTCGACCGGATTAAAGCCATCTCCGAACGTGTTGGCGACCGCGCTCAGATTCGCGTTGATGTCAATCAGGGGTGGCAATCAGCTGCTACCACATTACAGGCACTAAATGATTTACACAACGTATCCCTTGACTGGCTGGAACAACCGGTAACAGCATCTGATATTGATGCCCTTGCCGAAGTAAAAGATAAGGCTACGGTACCGGTTATGGCCGATGAAGCACTCACTGGTTTCAAGGAGATGCGAGAAATTATTGCCAAACGGGCTGCCGAGAAAGTGAATATTAAGCTAATGAAATGCGGCGGCTTGTATCCGGCTGCCAAACTAGCAGCTATGGCTGAAATGGCTGGTATGGACTGCCAAGTCGGCTCCATGGTGGAGTCATCAATTGGTTCAGCAGCAGGATTTCATGTGGCTTTTTCCAAAAAAATGATAACAAGTGTCGAGCTCACCGGTCCACTTAAGTTTTCCCGGGATATCGGCAATCTGCATTATGACGTGCCATTTATCCAATTGAATGAACAGCCGGGACTTGGCGTGGATGTTGATGAACGCATCCTCCACGATTTAACCCTTTATTCAGAGGAGGTTACACCATGATGGAAACATCCGTCCTTGCCAAAGGTGAACTGAAGACAACCGGCGAGCCATTTCATGTCCACAAGCTCGTCATGACTGATCTTGCGGACATTCAGCGACTGCAAGCCTTTGTAAAAGCATCATTGGACCATTCTGAATACCTTCAACCGCTTACAACAGAGGAATTTGAATCTATTTTATCGGGGAACGGGTTTATGATTGGAACGTTCGTCAACCAAGACTTGATTGCGTTTCGGGCCATGATGGTGCCTGGGGTCGAGCATCCGGAGCATCTCGGGATGGAGATTGGACTCAAGGAAGAAGATTTTACAAAGCTGATCCATTCCGAAATTTCGGTCGTCCACCCTGATTATCGCGGCAATGGGCTGCAGCGATATATGGGCAACCTGGTCATGGCGAATGTTGATAGAGAATGCTTCCGGTATGTGGCGACAACGGTTGCCCCGTTCAATATCGCCAGTCTGAAGGATAAGCTCGCGCTCGGAATGGAAATCGTTGCGCTCATCGAAACATACAACGGGAAAATGCGCTATGTGCTTTTCCGAGATTTTTTATCGGATGACAAGCCTTCCACGAATGACGTAAGAACCGTTGACATGGGTAAGACGGAAACCCAACAGCATTTACTGGAAGCCGGCTATCGTGGGGTGTCTATTCAAGACAACGCTGGAACATATGCGGTCACGTATCAACGGTAGAGTGACCATTTTCAGTCGTGATGTATGAAATTGGTAAAGGCGGTGAAATAATGACAAAACTTGAGAATCGTGTGGCAGACGCGTTTCACCATTTGCACCAGCATGCCGAAATTAGCTGGGAAGAAACAGGAACAACGGCGTATATCGCATCCATTTTGAAGGAATACGGGTGTACCGTGACGACGTTTTCGGACTGCACAGGCGTTGTCGGCGAATACGGCCATTTTGACAGCAACCTGCCTGTCGTAGCTATCCGCGCCGACATGGATGCGCTGTGGCAAGAAGTGAACGGGACATTCCAGGCCAACCACTCCTGCGGGCATGATGCGCATATGGCGATGGTACTTGGATTGGTATCGAAAATAACAGACGATCCTGCGCTGAAAAATAAAGTAGCCTTGAAGATCATTTTTCAGCCCGCCGAAGAAAAAGGAGAAGGCGCACTCAAAATGGTGGAAAAAGGCGTGGTCGATGATGTCGATTATTTATTTGGCATCCACCTCCGCCCGATCGAGGAAACTACGATGGATAACGCAGCGCCGGTCATTGTCCACGGGGCGAACACCACGTATATAGCTGACATCAACGGCCATGATGCTCATGCGGCCCGTCCGCATTTGAACGCCAACGCAATTGAAGTTGCATCGGCCATCGTCAGTCAGCTTAACAATATTCACCTGAACCCGCGTATCCCCCATTCGGTAAAAATGACCAACATTACCGCCGGGGGCAAAAATACGAATATCATTCCAGGTAATGCTTCGTTTGCGGTCGATATGCGCACACAGGATAATCAGACGATGGATGATTTAACGCGTAAGGTGAAAGATATTTTTCAGGCAATGGAAAGTATCCATGGGGTGGAAATCCCGATAACGGACATGGAATACATCCCGGCAGCAGCCGTTAACGACGAAGCCATTCAAATCATGGAAAACGCCACAGCCCGGGTACTCGGGGAGGCCCATGTCGATGCGCCACTCATCACGCCGGGTGGAGACGATTTTCATTTTTACACGATTAAGCGCCCGGACTTAAAAGCCACCATGCTTGGCCTGGGATGTGACCTAAAACCCGGCCTCCACCACCCGGATATGACCTTTAATCATGATGCGTTAATGAACGGGGTCGACATATTGTACGAAGCGGTTAAAGGCGTGTACCGTGATGACAGTTAGTACGTTTTCAGACATAATCAATACCATCAAAACATCACTATTTGTCCACTAAAATGACTATAAAGATTACAGAATAGTAGCCATTTGCTATAATAAACAAAAGCGAAACAACATAAGCAAAAGTAGCTGAAAGACTAGTAATAGACGGGGAGGAATACCCTTTGACGAACGTGATCCATTTCGAAAACGTTTCATGGAAAAGACCTGATGAAACCATCTTACATACCATCAATTGGCGGGTTTCCAAAGGCGAGCATTGGGCGATTCTCGGGTTGAACGGATCCGGTAAGACAACACTTTTGAATATGGTAAATGGCTATATTTGGCCGACGACAGGAACTGTTCGTGTCCTCGGACAGACATTTGGAAAAACGGACATTCGTGAGCTGCGTAAAGCAATTGGTTGGGTCAGTTCATCGCTGCAAGAACGAATCAAGGGAACTGGAACTGATCGTGTCGAGCAAGTGGTAGTCAGCGGTAAATTTGCATCGTTTGGACTATACGATGAGCCGACACACGATGATTATGAACGAGCTTATCAGGTGATGGAACAGATTGGGTGCGCTAATCTATATGGTCGGTCTTACCAAACATGCTCACAGGGAGAAAAGCAAAAAGTTCTGATTGCCCGTGGTCTGATGGCCGCACCGGCGTTACTCATTCTTGATGAGCCTACCAACGGCCTTGACTTTATCGCACGCGAAGAGTTGCTTGCTTCCATTGAGCAGCTGGCAAAACAATCGGATGCACCTACTATCATTTTCGTTACGCATCATATTGAGGAAATCATGCCGATCTTCAGTCATACGTTATTGCTGCGGGAAGGGACCGTTTTTGAACAAGGAAACACGGAAAATATATTGTCCAAGCCCACGCTATCACAGTTTTATCAACTTCCTGTTGAAGCAATCGAGCAAAATGGCCGCAAATGGATATCGTTACAAGAAACGACTTTTGAAACAAATGAATAGGGATAAGCTTAAAACACCTTCCAAATGACGAAGGTGTTTTTTGTTCGTCTTACACCCTTTCACCTATACAATTAAGAATAAAATTCCAAACATCACACATACTACAAAAATAGTATATTCTTCGGTTTTTGGAGAGGGTGATTGTATGTGGCGAAAATGGCGTAAAAAGGAAAAAAAGAATAAGCAGTCGACCCTGAAACAATCAAATCAGGAACAGGAGCCGCTCTATAACAATATAACTGATAATGAAAACCAGCTGCGATCGATTTATGAAAATTGTTCCGATGTCATCGTGCACCCTTTTACCATTGGTGGAAAGCATCAGGCTATTCTTCTTTACATAGATGGGTTATCCAATACCGAGGAGATCGATGACAGTGTGCTTTCACCGCTCATGAAAGCAACAGACAGCGATCAGGAGCAGCAGGTGGATACCTTGATTAAAAACACGGTAGCTGTTGCCGATACAAACGAAGCCACCACATTCTCGGACTGTGTCCAAGCTGTTTCTGCCGGAAAGCCGGTCGTTCTAGCAGACAACAGTTCAACGGGATTTTCCTTAGGTTTATCCAAATGGGAAAAGCGCTCGGTGGAATCACCGGACGCCGAAAAAGTGATACGGGGGCCGCGAGAGGGCTTTGTGGAAACCTTAACCGTCAATACATCGATGTTAAGGCGCAAAATCAGAAGTCCCAAACTGAAAATGCAATCGATGGAAATAGGGCATTATACCAAAACAAGCGTTTCCATTGCCTATGTGGAGGGATTAGTGGACAAAACGTTAATCGAAGAAGTGACCAATCGATTGAATCGAATTGACGTCGATGGCGTTCTGGAAAGTGGTGTCATCGAAGAATTCATTGAAGATGACCCATCCTCCCCTTTTCCGCAAACATTGGCGACGGAGCGGCCGGATACGGTAACAGCCAATTTGCTTGAAGGCCGCGTTTCGATATTGGTTGACGGGACGCCTTTTTCACTCGTTGTGCCGACAACGCTTTATTCGCTATTGCAGTCGAATGAGGATTATTACCGACGTTACATAATGGCTACGGCCACTCGTTGGCTTCGATACCTTTTCCTTGTTATGTCACTGCTTTTTCCAGCGTTATATGTAGCGGTACTCACCTATCATCAGGAAATGATACCAACGTCGCTGTTAATCAGTATGGCTGCATCGAGAGAACAGGTTCCATTTCCAGCACTTGTGGAAGTACTGATCATGGAAATAACATTCGAAGCGTTGCGGGAAGCAGGGGTGCGACTGCCTAAACAGGTAGGGTCTGCGGTGAGTATTGTGGGGGCGCTCGTTATTGGCGAAGCGGCGGTTTCAGCCGGTATTGTTTCCGCGCCAATGGTTATCGTTGTGGCTATAACGGGGATTGCCTCGTTTACCATTCCGCGTTATTCAGTAGCCTTTACTATCCGTATGCTGCGCTTTCCGATGATTTTCCTTTCCGGAACCCTAGGATTACTTGGCATCATGCTTGGAATAATTATAATTATCGTGCACTTGGCGACACTGCGCTCATTTGGTGTTCCTTACCTGAGTCCAATGGCTCCAATGCATTTCAGTGAAATAAAGGATGTACTAGTACGTTCGCCTTGGTGGAAATTAAATAAACGGCCACGCCTGACCGGAAAATATGATAAATATCGTCAATCTTCCGGGCAAAAGCCGGGTCCAATACGGGGAAAAGAGTAATCTAACGTTTTTAGAAACGAGGTGGACGCAGATGATAGAAAAAGGACGAATCAGTGCTTTGCAAATGGCCGTTTTACTTTATCCAACCGTTGTTGCGACGGCCATTCTCGTTTTGCCGGCTACTACAGGCGAATTTGCAAAACAGGATATGTGGCTGTCAACCATCTGGGCGTCCCTTTTTGGTTATTTTTCAGTTTTTATCGCATACCGCCTCCACAGCTACTTCCCGCAACAAACAATGCTGCAATACAGTGAAACGATTGCAGGTACAGTCCCTGGAAAGCTGATCGGTTTCGGTTTATTATTCTTCCTTATTCATACGAATGGTATGAATTTGCGGGATTACGGGGAATTTGTGACTGGGAATTTTCTTCAGCAGACACCATTAATCGTTACTGTTGCAAGTATGGCCTTTGTCTGTGCCATAACGGTTCGTGGCGGGCTGGAAGTCGTGGCAAGAAGCTCACAGATTTTTGTTCCTGTCTTTATCGTGTTATTTCTGTTTATCGTTGTGTTATTAATTCCTTCGTTAAACCCACAAAATGTATCCCCTATTATGGGTAAAGGCGTGGCCCCATCGATCAAGGGGGCGTTTATCCCTGCCCAATGGTTTAATGAATTATTTCTTATCTCTTTTCTGCTGCCTTACTTGCATCATAAAGAGAAGGGGTTGAAATGGGCGATGCTGTCAACAGCGCTTATCATGATAACGTTGATCATAACGAATGTGTTCGCGCTTCTTTTGTTTGGTAATATCACCTCCTCGTTTACCTATCCGGTTATGGATGCGGCACGTTACATCAGTGTAGCCGATTTTCTGCAGCATGTTGAAGCTGTCGTTATGGCCATATGGGTCACAGGTATGTTTATCAAAATTTCTGTTTTCTTCTACGCCATTGTCGTCGGTATGGCTCAGTGGCTGCAGTTATCCGACTATCGCCCGATTGTGTTTCCGATGGGTTTTCTGGTAATCATTGTCAGTATGTGGAGTGCTCCTAGTTTGCAAAAGCTATCCCATTTCTCAAGCACCACTTGGCCTTTTTATGTCCTTTTTTTCCTGACGATCATTCCGATTCTATTGCTGCTGACAGCTATGGCACGGAAAAAGATTTCCCTGCAAAGCAGCAACGTTGAAAGGAGAAAATCATGAAACTCTTACGAAAGACAGGAAATCGGAAACATGTGCTTCTCTTATGCTTGATCCCTATTTTTCTTTCAGGCTGCTGGGACCGGGCGGAAGTTAATGATTTGGCAATTGTTTCAGGAATGGGAATCAATAAGACAGATGAAGGCGATATTAAATTGTCAGTACAAATCATTAACCCGAAAGCCATAGGTGGACAAGGAAACAGCGGTGGCGGGCAAAGCGGCGGAAATCCCGTAACTGTTGAGACAGCTGTTGGCAAAACGATATTTGATGCCAGATCCAAACTGCAGGAACAATTCTCACGGAAGCTTTTTGAAGGGCATAACCGTGTTGTCATTATTGGCAAATCGTTGGCTGAAGCAGGCATTCGAAAGCATATCGATTTTTTTGCCCGGTTTCCCAATCCTCGCCTTCGGGCAAATGTATTCTTTACCGATGGGAAAGCAAGTAAAATTTTAAAAGTGATACCAAACCTCGAGGTGGATTCAGCAGAAGTGGCACGAGAGCTGGCCCAGCTCCAAATTGGAATGAATGTAACAATCAAGGATCTGCTGCAACAAATGGCCAGCGAGTCGGGAGATGTGGCATTGCCACGAATTAGTGTCAATAAAGGGAAGCTTGGCGAGGGGTTACGTGTCAATGGAACGGCGATTTTCAAAAAAGATCAATTGGTTGGACAAATCGATGATAAGGTAACAAGAGGGCTACTATGGCTCATTGATCAGATCCAATTATCCACCGTCACCATTAAACCGAAAGATGCTAAAGGTTATATCTCCTTTAAACTGCTGCGTTCGAGTACGGAATTAAAACCAAAAATCAAAAACGGAACATGGACGATGACCGTTAACATCACGACTGAAGATGATGTTGCCGAGAATGAAACCAAGCTGGACATGATGGATCCAAAAGTAACTAAAAAACTGGAAAAACAACTGGAAAAAAGAATCGATAAGCGTATTGAAATGACACTTGACAAAGTGCAAAAAGGGATGGAGGCCGATGTATTTAATTTTGCCGAGGCGTTTCACCGCACCTATCCAAATCAATGGAAAAAAGCAAAAAATAAGTGGGAAGAGAAATTCCCTGAATTAGAAATCAACATCCAAAGTACCGCAAAGATAAGAAGACCGGGTCGATCAACGGGGCCACAAGGTGTACCGCCAGATAAGGAGGAACAGAAATGAAATGGTTAACGGTTCTCGGGATTGTTGTCATTGCCATTCTTATAACCCTCTATGAGTGGCCGAAAATGACCAAAGATCAGAAAAAGGAAAAAAAAGCGTTTACGGTATTCACGATAGGCAGCGTCGTTCTGGCCGTTCTGCTCGTTTATTTTCCTGAAATGCCGGGACCCACCCAATTAGTCGATAGCATCTTCAAGCCTTTAGGAAAACTGCTGGAGAAATAACGGCTGCTGGACAATGTATGGATAGGAGAGGGTGAAGCCAATTGATGGACAAAGTAAGAATCAGCGCAATGCAGATGGCCATTTTGCTTTATGCAACAATCATGGCCACTGCTGTATTAATAGCGCCATCCGTCATAGGTAAATTTGCCAAACAAGATATGTGGATATCTCCCGTATGGGGGGCGATCACCGGTTTTCTGACCGTCTTTATAGCCTATCGATTAAATAAAGCCTATCCAGAGCAAACGATCATCCAGTACAGTGAAAAAATCGTCGGACGAATCCCGGGAAAATTAATCGGATTCCTGTTCCTCGTCTATTACTTACATCTTAATGCCATTTCTTTAAGAGAATATGGCGAGTTTGTTAAGGGCAATTTTCTTATAGAGACGCCAATGGTTATTTTACTCGGAACCATGGCATTCGTCTGTGTATTCGCGGTTCGCGGTGGAATAGAAGCGATGGCAAGAAGTGCGCAAATATTCGTCCCGTTGGTCATTGTTTTGTTTCTGTTTATTGCGATCATGCTCATTCCGGATTTGAAACCTAAAAACATGCTGCCGGTTATGGAAAATGGACCAGGTCCTTCTATAATGGGCGGGTTTATTTCATCGAGTTGGTTTATGCAATTTTTTCTCATCGCTTTCTTATTGCCATCGTTAGGCAAAGGTGAGAAAGGGTTGAAATGGGGGTCGTTATCGGTGATCGCAGTCATGGTTACGCTGGCAATATCTAATTTATTTTCACTTTTGTTACTTGGCGACATCACATCCACATTTGTTTATCCAGTCATGAGCGCTGTCCGATTTATAAGTATAGCCGAGTTCCTTCAACATCTGGAGTCGATTGTTATGGCGATTTGGGTTGCTGGCACATTTGTCAAAATTGCCGTCTTTCATTATGTGCTTGTGATCGGTACGGCGCAATGGTTGAACCTGTCTGATTATAAGCAGCTTGTGTACCCGCTTGGGTTTTTATTAGTGATTGTTGCTATTTGGTCGGCACCAAATTTACAAAAAGTTGCTCATGTATTGGCTACGACATGGCCCTTTTATGACATACTGGTCCATGTGCTTATCCCCGTTCTATTGTTGTTCGTAGCAATGATACGGAAAAAAGCTACGAAAGGCTCTAATTAAAAAGCGAGCCTCCCGGAATGGAAAGCTCGCTCTTTTTTAGATTTCCGGCGTTGGTGTTGGCTCCGGATAGTCGGCTTCCTGGTACTTTTCATCAATCATTTTCCGAATGTCTTTTATGGATTTGCCTTTATTCCACTCAACGACCGATTCGGCTGCTATATCCAGACATGCCTGACATTTCGTTGCATGATCATCCCAAACCAGCGATCCGTCATCCTTGTTTTGGTTGATAAAGCAATCGTAGTTGCTTGTATGTCCAAATTCACCACAGCCGCAATAGCAAGGAATGGATTCCAGTAAATCCTGACTGTTTGCTACCGCCGTATATAGGTTTTTCATATCATCCGACTTGGCATCCAAAAATGAAGGGAGCTCATTGACTGAAGCGGTCGTTTCACGGACATCTCCCGTATTTGCTTTGTTTGTCGGCTTATCGTTATTTTCTCCGCTTGAACAAGCACTTACAAACACCATCACCAGAACAAAGCCTATTACGAAATATTTCTTCAATGGTTGTACACTCCTTCTTGCGCGTCGTTTTTCTTATCATACCATGTATTTTATCTGAAAAGAAGTCTGTCACACCATTATTTGCACCCGTACCCACTTTACCAGTCGGTTTTTTCATGAACGATGGCATTATATTTTTGCAGCAGTTTTCCGAAATAAGCCTGCTCCTCAGCTGACCAATCCTCCAAAATATAAGCTAAATAACGATAACGCTGTTGCCTGTACTCTTCCATTTCCTTGATACCTGATGTCGTAATTTGATAAAAGTACGATCTGCCATCATTCGGATTCGGGATTTTTTCAATATATTGGGATTGAACGAGTGCTGCAGCTTGTCTACTGACCGTTGACATATCAAGATGTAGCTGTTCTGCCAGTTTTTTCACCCCAATCGGACCGTGATGATAAAGTTCACGCAGCAAGATATATGCGGAACGTTCCAGATTGCCAAAGCGCTTTTCTGTCAAAGTAACACGTCTTACAAAAACACTTATTTCTTGCTCAATTAATTCCAAGGATTCATCATCCATGTTACCACCTCACGACTATCCTATAATTCATTTCATCTGTGAGCAAGTTATATAAAGTTGTACTATGCAATTACTTAGTTGTATGGTACAATCATTTATTGGATAAAATACCTCGTAAATAGATTGGAGTTTTGATATGCAACAAGAAAAACCATTGGATATAACAGAAGAGCTACAGGAAAAAGACAACCACATTTTAAAACAGCCAAAATCGGTCTGGGCCGTATTTTTTGCTGCTATTATTGCCTTTATGGGGTTGGGGCTTGTTGATCCGATACTGCCGGCCATTGCCAAGCAGCTCGATGCTGCACCGAGTCAGGTAACGTTGCTATTCACAAGCTATAATGCCATCATGGCAGTGGCTATGCTTATTACCGGTACCATCTCGTCACGAATTGGCTTAAAAGGCACGCTTTTATCCGGTATTGTCATCATTGCGTTGTTTTCTGGCCTTGGAGGTCTTTCCAATGATATATGGACGCTTATCGCCCTGCGAGGTGGTTGGGGACTCGGCAATGCGCTATTTGTGGCAACAGCTTTAACCGCCATTGTGACGCTTTCCAAAAGCGGCAATGTCAAAGCCGTCATTTTGTATGAAGCAGCCATTGGCCTGGGAATTTCCGTCGGTCCACTGCTCGGCGGCTGGCTCGGCGCGATGTCCTGGCGAGGGCCATTTCTTGGTGTGGCAACACTTATGGTTATTGCATTTATAGGATTAACGACTTTAATGCCAAAAGCCGAGAAAAAACAGGAAGCCAAACCGAAAACCTCGTTAAAAGATCCATTCAGGGCGTTAAAACATCCGTCACTTTTGGTATTTGCTATTGCGGCCGCATTTTATAATTATGGGTTTTTTACTTTATTGGCATTCGCTCCGTTTATTCTAGGATTGGATGAACACGGTCTTGGAATCGTCTTTTTAGGCTGGGGGATACTGCTCGCCATTACTTCTGTTGCGATGGCCCCACGTCTGCAGGAACGGTTCGGTGTGGTCGGACCAATGGCTGTCATGCTCGTCTTATTTGCGGTAGCTTTACTTGCTATGGGCGTTTGGCATGATACACAATGGCTTGTGATTACAGCCGTCATCGCTGCGGGGGCTATGCTTGGCAATAATAATACACTTATAACCACCGCGGTGATGAACGCAACCGATGTGGAACGCTCAACCGCATCAGCTGCTTATAGCTTCCTCCGTTTCATTGGTGGTGCGATTGCCCCATTTGCTGCGGGGAAACTGGCTGAAATATATAATCCAGCTATACCATTTATCGTTGCTGGAGCATGTGTACTTGGCGCGATGCTGATTATGGTCATCAACTACGAGCATATTAAACACGTTCGGTAATGCCATGGTCATTGGTTACCATTTTCATGAAAAATGCTTGGAAACAATTCCAAGCATTTTTAGTGTGCAAGGCTTGAATGCCCTATTCCTGATGAAGCGGCGATGTTTGGTCAATCATCACTATTATGAGTGCCCTTTTCCCGGTGAAACCGCGTCGTTCGGGCACTCATTAGCGTCATGAGTGCCCTTTTCCTCGGTGGAGCAGCACGTTACTAGCAAAGGAGGACAATGATTCTATACACATTGTCCCTCATTTTTTACGTTTGGCTTTGAGCAGTCGTTGCAGACGGTCTTCTTTGCTTTCATTTTCGTTATCATTTCTTGTGGTTTTGGCTTGTTTCACCGGTTTTGTTTGTTTTTTCGCAGCTGGTTTACCCTTACTTGATTGGGTGCTCACCCGCTTTGTTGACGCTTGTTTCAATTGGCTAAACCGTGCAGCCCTTTTCTCTGTACCCTCATGCTCTTTCTCTTGTTTTCGTTTAAAGCGTTCGCTAATCCTGGTTACAAAAGCAACGTTCATTCGAAACCGCCTTACAGCGACATCCATCATAAACAAAATCAGCGCCAACGTCAGGAATAGATAAAACAAGTCTTGATTGTCGTAACGTGGAGGCAATCCTTTTGATGAAAAGACATTGTTCATGCCATCGATAACCTTGCCGCCTCCTGCTGATGCTATTTCCTTAATCAAGTGATCATTTGCAGGGGTGAATGCATATTCCTGTGAATACGGAACAACGATTCCCGTTTTGAACGAACCAACGATTTGATCGCCCTGTTTTTCGGTGATCTGTAAAAAGTAAACACCTTGGTTATCTGCTTCAAAAGACCCCTGATACTCACCTGGCGCTTTCGGTTGTAAGTTGAAGGGAACGTCCTCTCCGTTATCACGTACTAATGTCGCGTTTAATTTGGACGCTTTATTATCTGCAGCTTTTACATTAAGTGTCACCTGATTTCCCTCTATTTCTTTCGACACATGATAAGATTTTTTCTGATATTGTGGAAGTGTCCAAGTCACAATATCATTCCATAGTGGCGACCAATTTTCCCATTTTGGCCAGTCACCAGCCCATTCGCCGGATAAATCCGATGTCCAGGCAACTGTTTTACCTAATCCATATTGCCATCTCGCCAAAACCGGGTCATTTTTTTCACTTGTTAACACTTGCTGTGCGCGTCCTTTTAGTGTTGTAGCAATATACGCATTCATCTGTGGGACACCTTTTTCAAACAAAGATCCCCATTCACCACCGCCCGCAGTAACGTTTGGGTGAAATGGATCGTCCTCAATGTACGTTTTGGTCACTAAGGATGTTTCTCGTGATAAAATAGTCGGGATACTGGAATTATTGTGCACTTGGTAAAAACGACCACCACCCAGTTGCGCCATTTCCTTCAATAGCTGTCCGTCAGCTTGTCTGCCAATGGCTACTGTGGATAAGGTTATCCCATTGTTTTTTGCTTCCTCAATCATTTGCCGATAATTCGTCGAAGTTGCTGACTGTCCATCTGTCAGTAAAATAATATGCTTTCGTTTTAATTCCAGCGGATCCATTTGGTCATAGGCTTGTGTCAGCGGAGTGAAAATATCTGTACCACCACTTGCTGTAATTGAACGAATTTGCTTTAACACGTCTTCTTTATCATCAATCGGGCCTGGTTCAACAACCTGCCACAGTGTACCATCAAACGCAATGACACCAAGTGTATCCTTTTCTCTTAATAGCTCAACCGATCTGGCAGCCGCCTCACGAGCCAGAGCGATCTTATTTCCATTCATGCTTCCTGATTTATCAAGAACAATCGATAAGCCAAGCGACGGCAGTTCTTTTTTTCCTTTAACCTCCATATCAACCGGCAGCAATTTTTCAATCGGTGTTTTAAAATAACCACCAACACCAAACGCTTGGTCCCCGCCTGTCATGATAAAACCAACCCCAAAATCTTTTACCGCTCGCTCCATTAAAGTCATTTGCTTGCCGGTTATCATGTGTGCGGACACATTGCTGAAGATAATCGTGTCATACGACAAATAACTGCTCAATTGCCCGGGTAATAAATCGGGTGATATGGTTTTTACTTGAACCGCCGATGCATCAAGTGCTTTCTTCAGGTTAGCTGATGCCCCGCTTTTTCCCTCCACAATCAGCACGCTTGGCATACCTTTTGTTTCCGCGAAAGCTTCTAGCTGATTATTTTCCACGACTTGATCACCCTCGCTGACAATTTCAGCACGAAACGTGAGAAATCCATCTGTCGAAACCAGCTGATTAAAAGCTAGTTGATTCTTGCCCTTATTCAATTGAACGGTTTGGTCAATAATGGTTTGGCCATTTTGTTTGATTCGAACTTGACCGGACGTATCCATGCTGCTGTTTATTGTCATGGAAAGACGAGCTTGTTCGCCCGTATAAATTGTTTCCGGAACATCAAATGAGGTGATGGCCACGTCGTCTTTATAATCGGGCGAAAAAGGGAGAACGTCTACAACATAGCCGCGATTATGTAAATAACTCGCCTGTCTGACAGCATCCCCTATATTTTCATTGCCATCGGTCATGAGTACGACGCGCCCCGAATCATTTTCAGAAAACATACTGCCACCAAGCTGTAGTCCAGAAGCTAAGTTGGTGTAAGATCGATTTGTTTCGGTTTCAAATGACCGAATACCATTAACATGATCTGATAAAGGTTTTTCTACGGCCGCCTTTCTGCCAGTGGAAACAACCCCGGCCTTGTCTTCCGGAGCCTTATCTTCCATCGCTTCATTCATTTGGTTTAATGCGGTTTGTTCCTTTTCTATCGCACTGTGTGAGCGGTCAACGACAAATGTCGTAGCCACTTGATCGACGGACCAGCGCATTTGCACCCCGGCCAACGCCAACATCACAAGCGTAAAAACAAGTGCACGTAACACCGTCAGCGCGATTTTTCGTCCACTAGTTAACCGTGCGTTCGACCGCCAGTACAAATAAAGAACAATAACCACAGGAATGAATCCAGCGAGCCACAGCGGATGTTCAACCTGCAATGCCACGTCGATATACCTCCCACTCGATCAACAAGATGAATAACGCCACGCTTGCAAAAATACGCCAGATTTCCTGCTTCGACGGTTGTGCTCCCTGCGACTGTTGTTCCGCTGCACCCACCGTAAATGATTCGTTCGTTTCAGCTGTACGTTCGTTGTTATCTAATTGAACCACGAAGCGGCGATACGATGAGCCGGTTGCTTTTTTTTCATGGAGCTGGTAAATACCTGGCTGACGAGGCATCGTTACTTCTTGTTCGTCTAACGAAACGTCAGTAACATGTTCCCCGTCCAACCGTTCCATAACCGCTTCCTCCGTTGTCGTTGACAGATTTATATCAGTTGCTTCCATTGGTTGATAGTAGCCGAGTGAATCTCCGCTTCCCGCCAGAGCTGTCACACTATTGGCCAATAAAATCGGAAAACCCGGTTGCAGCGCCCAGTCTGAATCATCCAGGTCAAAAGCAAATATAACCATCGGTGTGTTCTCATACGTCCCTTTCGCCATCACAACTTGCTCCCCGCTTTTTACAAGCGGCTTAAAACCATGCCAATTACCAATTGGAAATGACTGCTTTAAATAAACATTGTCGACATCGGAATAAGCTAACATAGAATCATCTGCCACTTGCTTCAGACTATAGTCTAATGACTCCTTTTCTTGAACGTCAAAAGGGCCTCCAGTAGCAGGTGAAATGATTAACTTAGGTCCAGTGGGCCACTGTTTTGCTTTCACTCCGGATAATAGATAAATAGATTCAGGCTTGTTTTCCGGAAACGAATAATCGCCATTTTCGTCTTTAGGCACGGTTGTCACCTGTATGCCAGCTGACAACAACGCCTGTTCAACAAATGGATTAACTTCCCCCGCCAAATAAATCGATGGCGAATGGTCTTTTGGCAATAATGCATACGTGTAATTATCGAGCGCATAGACATCCTCATCTATTTTCGCTTGATAATAATCGTGAACAGGTAAGTCCTTAACCCGAATGGTTTGTTGTTCGTTTGCCGGTATCGTTTCGGTTGCCTGTTTCAGGTTGTTTCCATCATGACGAATCGATAGCGTTACATCTGCGGCTTGTGATGCTTCATTTTTTACCGTCACAAGTGCCGAAACGTGATTGTCCATCTGTTTGACACCAAATGTTCGGAGCGATACATTTTTTTGTGTTGATTGGCTGTTATGAACAACGATTGGACTGGCAGTGTCCCGTTCTTTTAACTCCTCACCCGTTAGATTATCGGTAAAAATATGTATTTCACCTGTCCCCTGTTGCATGAGTGATTGGGCTAACTGCACACTATCACGGAGATTCTCATGCCGGTAAGACACGGGCAATTGATCAATTGACTCAAGCGCCTTTCCATGATCCATCGAGTGAGAGACAAGCAATTCAGGAGATTTTTGCGCATGAATGACACTGACCTTCTGTTCATTACCCAGCTGATTTACAAGATCTGTCGCTTGTTGTTTGGCGCTGGTCAATCGTGTTTTCCCATCTTGTTCAGCCACCATTGTTGCGGATGAATCAAGAACGATAACGAGATGATCGCCATCGACGTCATCCCCGGCAAGAAACGGACGTGTCAGTGCAAAAATCAGAAAAAGCAGGATAAGGAGTTGTAAAAGCAGTAATATATTTTTCTGAAGCTTCCTCCACCAGCGGTCTGATTCCCATTCTTGGAACGTTCGTTGCCATAGATAAATAGAAGAAATGGTTTTCGATTCATACTGTTTTTTAAAAAGATAGAAGACCAGCAATAGTGGAATAGCAGTTAAAAACCAGAAAGACGCAGGTGCTAAAAACCCCATGCTTTCACCTCCCTATCCAACCTTGGCGCATAACAGACGAAAAAAGGCTTTGTTCCAAGCTATCGGAAGTAGGACACGTAATTAAGTCCATTCCCCGCCGCCGACAAAATGATTTAATCGATTCGGTATGAGCTTCGAATAGTTGCTTATAGTTCTTAATAACGTTTGGCGACATCGTTACATCACGCTGCTCAGTTGTTTCGCTATCAACCAGTTGTAAATCTCCGAAGTGATCAGGATGGACTTCTTCCGGCAATACGATCTGAATAAGCAGCACTTGCTGATGTTTTGCCTGCATCTTTTTTAGCGCTGCAAACAAATCGGTTGGATCATCTAAAAAGTCGCTAATGACGAGATTAAGACTTCCTTTTCTGCTTTGATGCAATGTCTTATTAAGATGCTCCCCGAAGGCGTCCTCCCCATCCGTCAAAGAAGTTTGTTCGATAAATGGCAGCACACGTTTCGTCATTGCTTTTCCTTTTGTATACGGGTAAACATCCGTTGAGGAAGCAACCGGTATCACGCTTAACCGGTCGGAATTGGTCAACGCTAAAAACGCAAATGCAGCAGCCAATTCCTTTGCCCTTGTCCATTTTTCTTGTTTTATTCCCATTGATTTTGTACAATCCAAATAAATGGAAACTGAAAGCTCCTGTTCATCGAGGAAACGTTTCACGTAATATTTTTGGGTTCGGGCATAGGTATTCCAGTCGATTTGGCGCAAGTCATCTCCAGGACTGTATAAACGATAATCAGAGAATTCCAAGGAAGAGCCAAGGCGTGGTGATCGGCGTTCGCCCTTATGCCCTCCCTGAACAACTCGCTTGGACGTAAGCCTGAAAGCCGTCAGACGGTTAGCCAGAACGGGTGATAGAAGCGGATGCATCCGTTCACGCCCTTTCTTCTGCAGACACGAGTACGTCCTCAATCAATTGGTCCTTATCTACCCGGTCAGCCTCACCTTCAAAATTGAGAAAGATACGATGGCGCAGTACAGCAACCGCACTCTTTTTAATATCTCCTATCGATACGTTGTAACGCCCGTCAAATAATGCCCGAACCTTAGCAATAGCGATTAAACTTTGCAGCCCTCTTGGTCCGGAACCGTAGAGCACATAGTTTTTCACATCATCTGTTGCATGGTCGTTATCCGGATGGGTCGCCATCGTAATAGTGACAGCATAGTTCAATACTTGATCAGCTACAAGCACCTGCTTTGCCATTTGGTTGGCCTGCATGACGAAAGACGCATCGACCAATTGCTCTAAGGCTTGACCACTTGTGCCTGTTGTTCGTACAGCTATCTCTTTTAACTCTTCCTGTGTTGGATAGGCTACGTTAATTTTCATAATAAAACGGTCCATTTGGGCCTCTGGCAATGGATACGTCCCTTCCAAGTCGATGGGATTTTGGGTAGCAAGCACAAAAAATGGTTCATTTAATGTATGCATATCCCCCATTACCGTAACGGTACGCTCACCCATCGCTTCCAACAAGGCACTTTGCGTTTTTGGTGTTGCCCGATTAATTTCATCTGCCAAAACAATATTAGAAAAAAGCGGGCCTTGATGAAAAACAAATGATTGCCCGTCTTGGTCATTTGGTTGGATCATGTTCGTTCCGGTAATATCTGTCGGCATTAAATCTGGTGTGAATTGGATACGGGAGAATTGTAAATCCATAACTTCCGATATTTTCCGAACGACCATTGTTTTTCCAAGGCCGGGAAGCCCCTCAAGTAATACATGACCCCCGGCCACCATTCCCCATAAAAGATGCTCAACAACATCATCCTGCCCCACGATAAAGCGACTCAATTCAGCTTTCACAGCGTCGATTCGCTGCTTTACGTCTGCGATCGCTTCTTCTTGTAATGCTTCCACACTAATTCGCTCCCTCTTTTGGCTTAATATCAGAAAAATAATCTTTAATCATTTGCTGCAAATGGTCCGGATAATCATTCCGTTCCATAGACTGCCGATAGGTGTTTTCATAATTTTGATAAACGTCCTCATAGGAACGCACTTCCCCAGGAAGAATGGGCGCATTCGGTGCTATTTGTTGCTCGCTTGGACCTTTCCCCGTCTTACCTTTATCTACCGTTTGATTTTGCTGTCCTTCTAATTTTTCAGGAACCGTCAAATTGTGGTTCCCCGAGCCAAGACCAGCACCATTACCGCCCGAGCCACTGCCGGTTCCAGAGCCCGATCCGGACCCATTGCCTGATCCTGAACCACTACCAGAACCTGAGCCGGATCCGCTGCCAGAACCTTGGCCGTTTCCGGATCCTGAGCTGCTTCCACTCCCGGAGCCTGAACCGCTTCCTGACCCCGAGCTATTTCCTGAATTTGAACCTTTTCCTGACTGCCCTTGCTGAGGGTTTTGGCTGGATGACCCAGTCGTCCCAGTCGTACTACCTGCTGATGAGCTACCATTGGAAAAAGCCAGTGAACCAGGCGACCCAAGACCGGCAGAAGCCATTTGCTGATTCATGTTTTGAGCAAGTTTTTGTAAATCTTTCTGCGCCGCCGCAAGCGTTGATCCATTTTCGGCGTCTTCTGCAAGCTGCTGCATTTGCTTTTCCATATTATTCATCATTTGTTCGAGTTCTTCCTTAGATAGTTCATCGTTTTTAGACGATTGACTGTCCATTCCCATCGAATCCGCTGCCGATTGTAATGTCTCCTGTAGCGCTTGTAGCTCCTGTTTATCGAAGGTGTTCAGTTTCTCCTGCATTTTCGTCATTTGTTTTTCCATTTGTCCGGTATTCATCTGTTTGGTAGCCTCGGCCAGTGTGTTTAATCCGTTTTCTTCTAATTGTTTTGCAGCATTGTTCAACTGCTGCTTACTCGTTTTAGCTTGTTTTTTTAGTTTATTCAGCTGTTTTTCTGCCTGCAGGACATCTTCTTGCATTTCCGCAGCCTTTTTCTCCTGCTTAACGTCTTCCATAAGTTTATCCACTTTTTCTTCTGCCTGTTCACCTACGTCTTCTTTATGTTCTTCAGCAAATTGTTCAAGCTCTTCTTTGTTTTCGTTCACAATTTTCAGTTCTTCCTCTGTTTCTTTAGCCGTTTCTCTTACATCATTTGGAAAAGTCATACTGAGATAAGCGAGCAGAACCATGCTGCATAAGAGAATCCATTTTTTCCATGGAAGCCAATTGATCTTTTCTTGTTTAATAGCCGGCAAGACCTGCTTCATCTTTGTCAGCGTATCGTTTCGCTGCAATCTAGCAATAGACGATGTCTCGTCTCGAAAGTGCAACGCGGTTATCACTCGGTCATCCAGTCCTTGTTGGTCAAACTTTTTGGCTGCTTCAAGATTGGTAGGTTTTTTTACGAAAACATAAAAAGCAAAACCAATCATGAGCAAGCCAAAGCTGATCGCTATTTTTTCACCGACATAGAGAATGACAAATATACGACTGAGACCGAGCCAGCTTAACCCAACGGCAGCACCTAATAGCAGGACAATATAAAAACGATGCACCGCCTTTTGTAGCCATAATTTTCTTTTCACGTCTTTAAGCAGCTGAAAAAGCTGATTTTGCTCCTCCATAGATTACTCCTTCTTCTTTCGCGCTGTCTTCAATCGCATCGACGGTCGTAGCCGATTAATCGCCATCAACAACGCAACCACCGTCATTGTTATATACGATAGTGTAAACCCTCGCCAAAGTGGCCAATCAATTCCCAATTGCTGAAATTGGTGCAAAAACAAATCTTCAAACGATGTAAACATGGCAACACCAGGATTCAGCATTAACACCAAATATGGGAGGATATTATTGGATTGACCTGCTCCCGTCGGTCCAGGCGTAACTCCTAAAATGAAACGAATCATAATAAAAAACAAAATCATGGTACCCACAACAAAAAACAGCATCATTCCATAAGTCGTTATGGTAGCAAGCATTGTCTTCTTCATAAATGTCGAAAACATAATGCCGATGCTTCCGATGGTCAACATCGTCAATAATTGATATCCGAATGTGGCGAATACCATTTGCGGCGATACACCACCATACAAGAAAACAATACTGTATAGCGGCAAGGACGCAACTAACATTAACGTCAGGAATAAAATGGAGGAAAACAGCTTACTTAAAATAATCGATGTGGATGACTGTTGTGTCGTCAACATGATATTCAATGTCTGTTTTTCTCTTTCTCCGCTAATCGCACCAGCAGTTAATCCAGGTGTGATAAACACAATTAATCCGAGCTGTCCCATCGACAACAGCATAAACAAATTTCTGCTGTCAGACGCTGTAAAACTATCATGCGATAACTGTGTCTCAATATAAATGAACGCGAGACTAACCGCGCCACAAATAGCTAAAAACAAAAAGATGCCTAAAAAGTTTTTAAAAGACCGAAAGCGCAGTTTGATTTCTTTATTTAAGACAGGGTTGATGAATAATGCTTGTAACCGCTCCATTTATTCGCCTCCCTCGGTGATTTCCATGAAAATATCTTCCAAATTTGTTTGTTTTTGTGAAAGCGTTACAATCGGCAAGTCACTATTGACGGCTTTTCTTAATAATTCAGCCTGATCATCACTCGACCCTTGATAAGAAAGCTGCAAACATTGCTCGTTTTGTTCATCCCGGTCAACCTGGCGTACGTTAGGATCGTCTTCAAAAAAAGCGACTGCCTCCTCCACATTGTCGTTGACCGTTACCAGTAATATTTTTTGCCCCTGCAACTGGTGTTCAATATCACTGACATTTCCACTGGCGATCAATTGCCCATTTTCAATAACTCCCAGCTCGTCACAGATTTCCGAAAGCTCCGGAAGAATATGGGATGAAATAATAATAGTCTTATCCATATTTTTCAGCTCGCGTAATATTCCTCGCATTTCCACACGGGCACGCGGATCAAGCCCGGACGCAGGCTCATCCAGTATTAATACTTCCGGATCATGAATTAATGCTCGCGCCAAACAGAGGCGCTGCTTCATTCCTCTTGAGAGTAAATCAACATAGCTGTCCGCTTTTTCAGTGAGATTGACAAGCTCTAGTAATTGAGGAATAACGGCTTTTCTTTCCGCACTGGAAATGCCGTAACTGGCACCGTAAAAATCCAAATACTCATTGACTTTAAATTGATCATATACACCAAAGAAATCAGGTACATAACCGATATGCCTGCGCACCTGTTTGGGATGTTTTATGACATCATAGCCGTTCACATATGCGGATCCTTCACTTGATGGCAAAAGGGTTGCCAATATGGAAAAGGCGGTCGACTTTCCCGCTCCATTCGGTCCGACAAACCCAAAAACAGTCCCTCTATCGATTGTTAAAGTCAAATTGTCAAGTGCCGTAAACGAACCGTATCGTTTGGTTAAATTGATCATCTCTATCATGGGTTTATCACTCCTTCTACACGGACCGTTGGAACATCGATGGGGCCATCTCCGGACGAACTCACACGAATGACGACATCATTATCCTTTAGATATTTTTTATGAACACGCTGATCAAACGAAGCCTGATTTTGATCAATCTTCTCATACGTATCCTTTTTAGCATTGTAAAGAGAGTAAGAAGCACTACCCCGTCGATTTGAAATCGAAACGTCTATTTTGTTCAGTTGAAAGGAATGATTTCGTATCGATGCCGGCAGTTCATATGTCAATAAATAAGAGCCTGCTTCAGCATCAATGAAAGGATGACCTTGCTTTGTCCCATTGTGGATCATTTGACCGTCAAGAACTGAGACGTTTGGTAACTTCATTCTGGTTGAAAACGAACCTCTTTCCTTATCAGGTAATTGAATGGTTGCAGGTTGAGTGAACAAATGATGATTATTTTGAACCGTCTCATCGCCATTTACGGTTATCGGATACAACACTTCGTCGGTAAATCCAATTAAAACAGGAGTATTAACGTTATGCTTCATATTACTTCGAATGGTGTTCGAAAGCAGTTCCGATTGTAACGCTTTATCACTGCTTTGGGCCATGGAACCACGCTGACCAAATATTTGTTGGGCGACTCCCTCAGTTGGCCGCTGATAAAAGTCTTTGTTTTTTACACTGAAACGTATTTTTTTTGACTTGCCGGCAGCCAGATCCCCTACTTTGTGGTAATTCCGACCGCTAATTAAATAAATATCTTGCATATCATGCTCAAATTTGTTTGTAATCTGTCCGCTTATGTTATCATCACCCCGTGTTAAATCGGATTGAAAGTGACCATATTGCTTTACAGGATAATCGATTGCTGCACTCCGTGGTGACCAAAATTCCACATCACGATAGTGAATCGCCGTTTTATTACCTTTTGCCTCTACAAATGGTAAATCCGAAAAGGATGGACGTGGATTATGTCGATTGGTTGCTGATACAGGATCAAGCTTACTATCCATAGATAACGTGTATGTTCCAGCCCCTTTGGATAACATAGAAACAGCTCCATCACCACTTCCAATACCCTTCTCATCCACCGAAATAACCGACACTGTATTGGTTTTTACATGACCACCCCGATCTTTTGCGCCAACGGTATATAATCCAACGCTCGATATAACCGCAATAACAGGAATGACAATCCATGCCCACTCTCGTTTATCTGCTTTCTTTAAAACCATATAAAGAACAGGAAGAATCAACAACAAATACGCTACAAATAGTAGAGACAGTGTTGAAACCTTAAAGTCCGCCAACGTTGGAAAGGTTTTTGACATGTTTGCCAGTTGATCATTCATCCGCAAGTTAGGCGGCCTCATTTGCGGATTCATACTGCCTGAATCGCTCCCAATGGTTTCCCATAGTGGTTGGCTTCCCTTCCAGTCAGCCAACACCGGTAATCCTAAATCAAATGTTAATTGAGTAACGACACCCTTGCCAAACGACTTTTCAGCAACTAACGGGGTCGACCCTTCTTTGTAAAGCACGTCAGCTTTTTCATTGACAGTTCCTGTAAACAATTCCAGGTTATCCGCCTGAAGCGGCTTTTGGTAGAGTTTGTTAAAACCTTGAATCGTTTGAACCGTTTTTTTACCTTTAACCGTTAGTGGCAATAAGTCGGCAAGTTCACCAAACTGTTGCTGCATCCCCGGCTCACTACCGGTTACGAGTGTTCCACCTTCTCCTGTCCAATCTTTAATAGCCGCTTGAATGGTGTCCGGTAATGTTGCCACCGAATAGTCGTTGATAACAAGCAAATCAAGAACATCAAGCCCTGCTGCATCTTCAGGAAGATCGTCTGCCTGCAAATGGATGACTTCCGGATTCTCCCCATGGAAGGATGCTAATTTTATATAATTCAGGCTGTCCGGCCGGTCCGAAAGAACACCAATCACTAATTTTTCTCGCGAGATATGGGCAGGAGACCATTCAAGACTGGTGTCAATGGTTACCTCCTCGCCATTTTCCCAACTTCCTTTATATAGATGAAAACGTTGCACATTTTGATTAGGTCCTTGTCGCAACATGCCATTGTCTCGCATTGCCGGCACTGAAAAAGTGATCGTCTTTGTTGTATCAGCAGCAATATCAATAGGTATTACCTTGTTGTCAACGGGTAATGTAACGACAAGATCCCCTGTGAAATCCGCTTTATTATTCGTAACCTTTAACGTAACAGGATAGCCTTGTTGCTGTTTCACTTTTCCATTTAATCCAGCATCTACCTGTATGTCCAGCCTATTCTGTTCATCGGCATGGACTATGTATGTAAGACCAAAACTAAATAAGACTAAAACAAATGCTAAAAGTCCAATAATTCTAACTTGCCTTCTCATCTTCTTCCCCCTTTGTATCTTTATAGACGATCCACATTAGTAAAACGTTTCGTCAATATGTATGCATTTCAAATTGTACCATATTCTAGGACACTAAGGGATAATGATACATAAAAAGGAATAACACAGGGGGGGGGGGGGGGGGGGGGAGGTGATTTTGTGCAGTAAGAACAAGGGGCTGGGACAATAGACGTTTAGGCAAATAAAAATCCGAACTATGATTCGCAAAAATCTGAATCAGTTCGGATTTTTCGTTTAGCGTAGGAAAAACACGAAGACTCCTGCGGGATGAAAAGCCTAGATAAGACCCCGCAGTGCGATAAGCACAAGGCAAAGCTTCCATGAGTAGGCTTCGACCTGCGAGGAGCGTAGGCTTCGACGAATAAGCTTGCAACGCGACGAGCACGAGGAGGCTTATCAGCGCCCGCGGCAAAGAAGACACTGTGAAAGCGACCAAAGGAAGCTTAAACAGATGTCGCGCTTGTGCCTGGTAAGGTGAAAGCGTAGTGTTTTCCGGAGCGGTTACTACATCTTAACTATATTGTTCGTGTTTAAAAGTGATTTATTTAGTTATGTCCCAGCCCCTTAGTGTGCAAGGCATGAGTACCCTTTTTCCGATGAAACCGCATTGCTCGGGCACTCATCAGCGTGGTGACTGCCCTTTTCCCAGTGGAGCAGCACAGCTAGTTTATGCGCTTTTTCAACATGCCTGCCAGCAATGCCGTAACAATGGCACCGATAATAATCGATACCGCATAAAGAAGTACTGTCCCTGCACCGCCTTCGACAAGTCCCATTACGAATATGCCGCCATGCGGTGCGCGCAGTCCAATATCAAACAACATCGTCAACCCACCTGTCACCGCTGCACCTGTAACAGTGGCTGGAATGATACGGACAGGATCCGCCGCAGCAAATGGAATAACCCCCTCGGTAATAAAGCAAGCTCCCAATGCATAAGCGGTTTTGCCAGCTTCCCGTTCCTGTTTTGTAAAACGATTTCTAAACAACGAAGTAGCTAGAGCCAATCCGAGTGGCGGTACCATACCACCGGCCATAGCCGCTGCGATAAACGTATAGTTTCCCGCATCAAGCATGGCAATTCCGAATGTGTATGCTGCTTTATTGAGCGGACCACCCATATCAAATGCCATCATCGCACCAATAATCAATCCGACAAGCAGCTGGTTCGTTCCACCCATGCTTTCCAAAACGTTTGTTAAACCCGTATATATCTGGGTTAATGGTGGATTGATGAGCATCATAATGATTCCTGTCAAAGCAATACTGAAAAGCGGATAGAACAGTACCGGCTTTAATCCTTCCAACGCATCCGGCAGACGGTTGAATGCTTTTTTTACAAACAGTGTCACATAACCGGCCAGAAAACCGGCTATTAATCCGCCCAAAAAGCCTGACCCACCGGAAGCACCCGATGCACCGGAAACCGTGGTTGCGATCAAACCACCGACCATACCCGGTGCAAAGCCAGGCCGTTCAGCGATACTTGAAGCGATAAATCCAGCCAGTACCGGCACCATAAGAAAGAATGCTTTACCGCCACCAATTTCATTCAACATCGCCGCAAACGCGTTATATTCGGGGCTATCGGGATCAGAAGCATTAATTCCCCAGAAAAAGGAAAGGGCAATTAAAATACCACCACCCACCACAAATGGCAGCATGTTGGATACACCATTCATCAGGTGCTTATAAAATCCAGTGCGTTCGTCTTTATCTTCATTTTCGCTTTTGCCGCCCTCATGATGATAGATGGAAACATCGCTTTGTGACGCTTGTTTTAACAGGTCTTTCGCCTCATGGATGGCCTTACCGACGCCTGTTTGAATGACCGGTTTGCCGTCAAAACGCGCCATTTCTACTTGCGTATCGGCTGCAACGATGATGGCATCCGCTTGATCAATATCGTCTTGTGTCAGTTTATTTTTGATGCCGCTTGATCCGTTTGTTTCGATTTTGATCGATAACCCTAAGTCATTAGCTGTCTCTTGTAATTTTTCAGCAGCCATATACGTGTGCGCGATACCCGTTGGACACGCTGTAACGGCGAGCAGCTTAGAAGCGGTGTCCTCGGAACTCTCATCTTCTTCCCCTTCCACTTCCGCCTCTTTGTCATTGATTGCTTGAATAATTTCGTCTGTTGTCGTCGCCGCATACAGTTGATCTCGGAACGATGTATCCATCAAAAACGTTGACAATCGAGAGAGAGCTTCTAAATGGTCGTTATTCGCCCCTTCACTTGCCGCAATCATGAAAAAAAGATGAGCTGGCTGTCCGTCCAGCGAAGCAAAATCAATCCCATCGCCGGAACGTCCAAACGCTATGGCCGGTGTTTTCACTGCAGCTGATTTCGCATGCGGAATGGCGACACTTTCACCGATGCCGGTTGTGCTTTCTTCTTCTCGGGACCAAATATCGTGTTTAAAGGTTTCGGCTTCTGTCAATTTCCCTGCCTCATCCAGCTTTTCAACCAGTTCATTTAACACATCGTCTTTCGTATTAGCGTTTAAATCGAGTATCAGCGTGTCTTTCTTTAAAAGCTCGGTTATTTTCATTTACATCACATCCTTGCTTATCGTGGAAAGTTTTACTGATTGGAACAATTCTTCTGCCTGGTGTCGTTCACATAAATCACTTGAAAAGGCTGTGGCACTGCCGCAAGCGACACCGAATTGAAAAGCCTCCACCATGTTTAATCCTTTTTCATAAGAAGCCAAAAACCCGGCAACTACCGAATCACCCGCACCAACTGTGTTCTCAACATGGCCATCAGGAGCCGATGCTGCTAGGGCGATGTCGCTGTTGACAAAGAGAGCACCTGTCCCACCCATCGACACAATCACATTACTCACACCTTGTTCCACTAATTGCTGCGAGCACGAATGTGCGTCATGCCAATTATGAATCGTGGTATCAAACAGTTCGCCTAATTCTTCCTGATTCGGTTTCATTAAAAATGGCTGCTGTTTAGCAAGCTTTTTTAACCTTGGACCGGACGTATCCACAACAAGATGCACGTGTCGTGTCCGGCATAACTCACCGACTTTTTCCAAAAATGTATCCCGAATACTGTCAGGTATCCGACCGGCAAGCACGACCGTATCCCCCTGCTGTAATGCCTGCAGTCTGGAAAATAATTGCGCCTGAAGGTTTTCTCCGAGAACAGGACCTGGACCATTTATTTCCGTTTCCTCATCGGCTTTTATTTTTACATTAATCCTCGTCGTCGTGCCAGTACGAACAAATTCGGTAAAAATGCCTTCGTTCTGTAAAAATGTCTCTATATAATCGCCGGTAAATCCACCGACAAATCCCAGTGCTGCCGTATTCGTACCCAGTCTTTTTAACACACGGGATACATTGATACCCTTTCCTCCGGGATAGTACGCAACCTGTTCGGTACGGTTTAAGTCGCCGGTTTGAAAGGTCTGCACATAGGTCGTATAATCAATCGATGGTGTCATGGTACACGTATATATCATGGCGACACGCTCCTAACGTCAGTATGATCTTTTAAAGAGTTAAGCATGTGCTCGTCTGTCAACGTCGTGATCAAACAAGCGGCATCTAATTCAGCAACGCCGGCAAATGTCACACTTTGATATTTACTGTCGTCAGCTAGTACGTATTTGCTTCGAGCCAAATTCAATGCTGAACGTTTAACAACTGCTTCCTCGGGATCCGGCGTTGTATACCCATACACTGTATCAAACCCGTTCACTCCGATAAAACAAGCATCAAACCGGTAATTTTCCAGCATTTCCATGGTTTGTGTGCCAATCAAAGCACTTGTTTTTGACTTCATATAGCCACCGGTCATGTAGGTGGCTATCCCATTTTCCGCGAGCGAATCAATATGTGTGAGGCCATTGGTGACGACGGTTACCTGTTTTCCCTTTAAAAAAGGGATCATCTGCATTGTCGTTGTACCGGCATCCAAAAAAATACAGTCGCCTTCCTCAACAAGTGATGCTGCGTGTTTGGCAATCGCTGTTTTTTCTTGATGGTTTTTGGTTGCCTTTTCACCAATGCTTGATTCACTATTTATCTGTTCATGAATGGTCGCACCGCCATGAATGCGTCGCAGCTTATGCTGGTTTTCCAATTCAGTTAAGTCCCGGCGAACAGTTGATTCCGATGCTCCCGTTATCGCGGAAACATCCTGAATAGTAACGGTTTGTTTTTGATTAATTAAATCAATGATTTTTTGATGACGGTCACTTGTAAGCATACGCCACCTCCCCATCATCATCTTTCACGGTCATTATATCGAAAACGATTACAAAAATCAATCAAAAGTATTCAAAATCAATCAACAACATTCATATATCTCTAATAGAACGCGTTGACACATCTGTACTTGTCTATTATACTTTTTATCTACCAACAAATTTCATATATCTTATCCAGAGTGGCTGAGGGATCTGGCCCAGTGAAGCCCGGCAACCTGCTTAATTCATGGCAAGGTGCCAATTCCAGCAATTCGCGTTTCAGGCGTTTTGGCAGATAAGGTGTTCGGACTGACGCCTTCCAAAACGGAGGGCTTTTTTATTTTTCATTAAAAACGTCGGCGCAGATATCCTTTTCGAAATGACATCATTGATCATTCGACGATCTTGATCAAAAAGCCTGAATACACTTGATACAATCATGAATGGGGGTAACGACATGAATTCTTTAGATTTGAACAAGGGACGCGCATCGGCGTTAATACCATTTATCATTTTTCTATTTTTATTTATCGGTTCCGGTGTGGCTAGTGGGGATTTTTATAAGTTGCCGGTACTGGTCGCGGTCTTTATCGCTGTATTGGCTGCGTTATTTATGAACCGAAACATAGCCTTTAACGATAAACTGGATTCCCTGACCAAAGGAGCGGGGCATCCCAATATTATGCTCATGGTCATTATTTATCTCTTGGCCGGTTCGTTCTCCGCCGTTGCTGAAGGGGTTGGTGCGGTCGACTCCACCGTCAATTTGGGGCTGACAATCCTGCCAGGAAATCTACTCATTGTTGGCTTATTCGTCATCGGCTGTTTCATATCCATTTCGATGGGTACGTCGGTCGGTACGGCTGTTGCGCTTGCGCCCATTGGTGTCGGACTGGCTGAGCAAACAGACATGAGCATCTCGCTTATTTTAGGTGCTATCATCAGTGGCGCGATGTTTGGCGATAATTTATCCATCATATCAGATACAACCATCGCTGCTGTCAAAACACAGGCTGTCAAGATGAGCGATAAATTCAGAGTGAATATTTTCATAGCTCTTCCCGCTGCTATCGTGACAGCTGTTATTTTCATTGCTCTAACATGGAATACCGGTGGATCGATCAGTGGCGACCACCCATTTGATCTGATCAAGGTGGTGCCTTATTTAGCTGTCCTTATTTTTGCTGTTGCTGGTGTCAATGTTCTTTATGTTTTAATCGGCGGGATTATTCTTGCGGGGTTGGTTGGTTTTATTTATGGAACTTTCGACGTGATGGGTCTAATGACGTTGCTTGGCGATGGTATGGCCGGCATGCAGGAGTTGGCTCTGTTAGCCATTTTACTTGGCGGGTTGGTTGAACTTATCCGCGTGAATGGCGGCATTGACTTTCTGTTATACACGATCAGCAATCGAATTAACTCCAGAAAAGGAGCTGAAGCTGGTATCGCCGGTCTAGTCAGTGTTTTTGATTTGTCTACAGCTAACAATACCATCGCTATTATCAGTGTCGGGTCTTTGGCCAAACAAATTGCTGAACGATTTGGTGTTGACCCACGTCGCACAGCAAGCGTTTTGGATATTTTCGGAAGTGCCTTTCAGGGGATTTTACCTTATGGTGCTCAATTACTGGCAGTTGCCGGCGTTGCGTCCATCTCCCCCGTTTCCATTATGCCATACTGCATTTACCCGGTCTTACTGGGGATCGCCGGCATGATTGCCATAGCAACAGGATTCCCGCGGTTCTCAGTGCAGGGGACCAACTCTCATCAATAATGGACGAAACAAATCACCCTGGCAGCAGGGTGATTTGTTATTCATTTGGCAATGGTTGGGTTGGATTAGTTTACATTTTTAACCAAACGCAGGATACCTTCTGTGAAATCGTTGTGACAATAATGAACGATTCTTCCATTTATTCCTTTAAAATCTCTCGCGTTTTCTCGAGAATCTCCTCATCTTTCAGCCGGAATTTAAATTCCACTCTTCGGGAGGCCTTCGCACTATAATCACCTTCATCATCCGTCCGGAAGTCGGTGTAGGACTTGCCGTTGACGGTTAATTTATCCTTTAGATGCTCTTGAATATTTTGATAGGGAAAATCATCACTAAGAATATATTCCGCCACACTGTACGCCCTGTCCTGCGAGAGCTCCATATTATATAAATAGCCGCCGTCACGATCAGTATGGCCTTCTATAATAATTTCAGCAACATACTTTTCATAGCCGCTCTGCAATAAAATATCCAAATACTTCGGGACGAATTCATCTAAAAACTGAAAAGAATCCGGCTTCAGTTCCGATTTATTATAAGGAAATAATATTTCCGTATCAAAAATAATCGCACCTGTCTCCTTATCCACTTCAATTCCCATAGATGAATCACTGAATTCCGCCTGCAGTTCATTGACTAGCTCGGAACGCACCCCCATGAGTTGATCGATTGTCTTTTTCATCTCTTCAATCTGCAAGGATTTAATAATCATCATTGCAATAAAAATCAGGATAAAACATAACAAAATAATGGTCAGCAGATCGGTGAACGATGGCCAGAAGTGGTCTTCTTCCTGCTCCTTTTTGAACAACCGCCCATATTTAGTCGTCATCGCGGTTCAACCTTTCATCGTTCATACGGTCTTGTCGGTCCATACGATCAAGCTGCCGATTCAATTCTTCTATCTCCCCTCTAAGGTCCTTCAATGTTTTTTGGATGTAACGGCTATTGTTTTGTTGGACTTCCTCAGACAGACGCCGTATTTCCTGAAATTCCTTCTTAAGACCATCGTTTGTCATTTCCACCGAATCATTAATGTTGCGCGATACCGTATCCAATTTATCCCCGAGTTTGCCTTCCAGATTAGCCACATAATCGGACAGCGTATTTTTTAAAACATCCACACTTGCTTCGACTTGATTTTCACGCTGTTGAAATGATTGGTTCAACTGGGATATTGTCTTGTTAATCTCCTGGATCAGCTGATTATTTTGTGCGGCAAGCTTTTCATGTGTTTGTGACGCTTCTCGCATTTGTTTTTCAAAGGCATGCGATTCCTCGGAATGAGCCTTCAAATGGTTGTTGAACGTTCGGTTAAACTCTTTCAAATCGTCAAATCGATCCGACAACAGATGCTTATACTCCGCCTGAGTCTGATTGATCACTTCCAGAGCCTCAGGCAATTGACTGATCGATCCACCCATCCTATCGAAATCCTTGGATAAATCACCGACAGCAGTGATGATTCCGGAAAGTTTCGCGCTTAGATCCGATCCAAACACTTGCTTGAATTCTTTGTTATGTGCATCCATTTTTTCCGCGAGATCATTCGTTTTTTTCGTTATGTTTTCAAAGGACGTGTGTATGGATCGTTGCTCTTCCATAATGGATGACGTAAACGATCTCAGCTCTCCGACGGATTCCTCGAAACGATTCAAGGTCGCCGTTTGCGCTTCCGACACGTCTTTCACCCGCTCGTACGTATTCTCTAACGCTTTGTTCATACGCTCATATTGATGATCCATCTTTTTAAAATAGGAAAACAATGCGTCAAAATTATTATTCAGCTTTGTAGTGGACTCGCCAAATCCATCCGTCACGTCTTTCATATGCTGGAAAAGTTCCTGAAACCTCTCTAGGTTGCTGGAAAGTCCGTCATTAAATGCCGCCAAGTCTTTCGCCGATTGCTGAAGTCCGCTTGTATAGTCCTGAAATCCGGCGAATGCCTGTTCAATCCCTGTCAGTGACTGCTGATTCGTCTCCTGCAGATGTTGGATGGATTGATGAATGGTTTCGGACACACCAATAAGCCGGGTCATCCCATCCTGTTCACTGGCTTCCAATCTGGATTCGACTTTTAACATAATATCAGTCAGCATGTGTTCTGTATTTAACACTTTAATAAGAACAGTCATGAAAAGGGATAGCCCCATCCCGGCAATACTCGTATAAAATGCCACATCGATCCCTGACAGAACGGAAGCAATATTCTCCACTAATTGACTGCCCGCACCGTTGATACTCCCCAGCGCAATGGTCAGACCGATAAACGTACCTAACACACCAATCAATATAAAAACAGAAACGGTCATCTGGACCATTTTAATGAGATTAACAACCGGTACGTTAAACACACGCCAGCCGGAAAATTTCTTCTGCACAAATGTCTCCGGATTCACCGGTTCTTCCTGGCGAATACGGTTATACTCTGCTTGGAAGGTGCTCAGCGGTTCCATGTCCAAACGATTGGTTGTATCAATGTCATTTCGTAATTTTTTCAATCGCATAAACAAACTGAGATGAACCAAAACGGCGACGAAAAAGGACGTCAATAAAATCATGAAGATCAGTTCCGTCGTCGAATTCGATAAAATGTCTTTCGCGGTTTTCTCACTGGTGAACAGTTCCAAAAACAATTGCAGCATACCGTCTCCCCCTGCTGGTCGCTCTTTCTTCATAGCTATTCAGAGGGTGGACAAATCATGTATAACAAAAGCTCCTGACTTCCAGAAAGCCAGGAGCTTTTGTTAACTTTTTATGACTGATTGACCGCTTCAGAACTCAGTACTTGTTCTATCATATGGACCGCCGTATCTATTTCTTTATAACTCACAATCAATGGCGGCAACAACCGAATAACGTTCGGACCGGCACTTAAAACGAGCAAACCTTCTTCCATCAGCGAACCAACCATTCCTGATACATCCTGATGGCATTCAATTCCAATCATCAACCCTTTGCCGCGAACGGACGAAACAACCGGCAGTTTTCCGATGGATTCCGCCAGTTGATTGAGAAAATACGTCCCTTTTTCCGCGACTGTTTGTAAAAACTCATCCTGAAAAACATGGTTTAAAACAGCATTTGCTGCCGCCATGGCAAGCGGATTACCACCAAACGTTGCTGCGTGGCTGCCGGGACCAAATACATTTTTCAGCGATTGCCCAGCAATCATAGCACCCACCGGAATACCATTGCCAAGTGCTTTGGCGGATGTAATAATGTCCGGGGAAATCCCGTAATGCTGATGAGCAAAAGCTTTGCCAGTTCGACCAATGCCTGTCTGCACTTCATCAATTATCAACAATACGTTATGTTCACGGCAAATGCGTTCGACTTCCTTCACAAATTCACCATCAGCGACGTTAAGGCCGCCTTCGCCCTGGATCACTTCCATCATAACGGCAGCAGTCTCATGATCCACGGCTTCTTTTACTGCATCGATATCATTAAACGGGACGTAATGGAACCCTTCAGGCATCGGACCAAAACCGGTATGGATTTTTTCCTGCCCCGTTGCCGCCATAGCACCATAAGTTCGCCCGTGAAACGACTTCTCAAATGAAATGATTTTATGATTTCCAGTCGCTTTACGGGCAAGTTTAATTGCCGATTCATTCGCCTCTGTGCCACTATTGCAGAAAAACACCTGATCACCTGAACTATGGCGTGTCAGCTTATTTGCCACACTTTCCTGTATGGGGTTGTGATATAGATTTGATACATGCCAATATTGGTTCAATTGATTCTCTAAAGCCTCTTGAACATCCGGATGGCGATGACCGAGACCACAGACCCCAATGCCCGCACCAAAATCTATGTACGTTTTCCCGTTAGTGTCTTCCACAGTCATGCCAGACGTGCGTTTCACCGATAAATCAAACCGTTTATACGTTGGAAAAAGTGTCGTCAACTACTGCAACCTCCCCTGAATGCTTTACGATTTTGTATGAACATCCGTATGAATAATCGTTATACATTTTGCCATTTTATCCTATTATAAAATGCATGATCATAATGTCAAGCGCCTATTTATCAGGCATGATCGGGGAGGTTCATACGCGACGACCCGATACATTGATGAAGATCGAGTCACATTTATGATATTTGCGATTGAAGCGACTCCATCACCTCTTGCACTTCTTCTTCGCCTGCTGCTTCCCACCTGCTTTTATCGCTAATATTCCCATCCTTATCAACAGGTTTTTGAAACTGATTAAATCCGGTGGTGGACAAAAGCGAGTTTTCATCCCAGTCAAGGCCGGTATTCACGACATGTTTGATGACATATGGTGTACGAAATTGCAGGTAGGCATCCGATTTGTCCAGTTCTCCTTCCAATACACTGAAAGGGACACGGACATAAATCGTCTCACCGTCTTCCCGGCATAAAACCATATCAAACTTGCCACGGTCATATTCCCAGTTCCCACATAATGTATAGCCATTGGATCGGAATATTTTAAAAACGTCGCCGAAATAAGCTTTTCTTCCTTCAAGTTCTGTTTCCAACTTTAACATTCCGTTGTCACTCCCTGTTTTTAGATGTCTCACACATTAGTTTTCACCAAAACAGGAATAACATACGCCAATTTTTAACATAAGTTAACAACTTTGGAATAATAGCTGTTGTGACAATCGTGGTACTTGCCCTCACCTTCATTTACGTTACTGTAAATTCTGTTCTACTGTAACCTTCTTTTGTTTTCACAACGTCCAATCGTGCCGGAAACCATGTCTTCAAATCCTGTACATGGGAAATGACACCAATCATGCGGCCGGATTTTTGCAAGTCGATTAATGTCTCGATTGCTTTGTTTAGCGATTCTTCATCCAGTGACCCGAATCCTTCATCAATAAACATTGTATCAATCCGGATATTGCCCTGAAAGCTCTGAATCACATCGGACATGCCTAACGCAAGGCACAGAGACGCATTGAATTTTTCTCCACCGGAAAGGGTTTTGACATCTCTCGTCTGACCGGTATATGCGTCATGAACATCAAGGGCCAAGCCACTCTGTTTGCCGTGTGATTCCTGCCGGTCGCTTCGCATCAAATAAAATTGGCCATTGGACAAATCTTTCAATCGTGCATTGGCTGCTTCGATAATCCGTTCAAGGTATTCCATTTGCAAATAACGCTCAAAGGAAATCTTTTGATCATTCTGTCCCCGGAGCATATCATGCAAATCAGCTATTCGTTCGAGGTCTTTTTCACTTGCGGCAAGTTTTTCTTGCGTTTCTAAAATATTCATTCGTAAATCGGCTGCATCTTGTGCATATTGCTTGGACCGATTCAATTGTTTCAATGCGGCTTCGTAAGCTTGCTTCCATTGATCAAGCTCCGTTTGTATCACGGTCAAATCTGTCTTTGTATAGTCTTTCAATTGTTCATGCAATTCGGCAACCGCTTGCTCAAGAGCAGCACGTTTTTCATTAAATTGCTGGATGTCTTTTTTCTGCCTATCCCGCTCAGATGCGGTCATTTTCGCTTGTTGATACACTTCTTCGGAATCAAAATGCGCATTTCCAAGCGCTTCTTGAAACAACGCCTCTGCTTTTTTCCGTTTTTCGTTGGCATCCTCCAGTTGTTTTTGCATGTTTGTCAGGTTAGCTGTTGCCTTCGTCTGTTCATTTTGAGCCTCTTGAAATTGTTTCTGTGCCTGTTCCCATGCTTGTTCAAGCTGTGCTTTATAGTCGGACGTTTCTTTAATGTGCCGTTCCAATTCAGACAGGACACGCACTTCTTCCGGAATCTTGCTTATGCGTTCATTATAGACGGCCTTGACTTTTTCATAGGTTGCTTGGTTGTCGTGATAGGTTTTGTCCAGTTTTTCTTTATCTGTTTCCAGTTGTTTAATGTCTTCAGCCGCTTTCGCTTGCGTTTCTTTCGCTTTGGCCAGTTTTTCCCGTTTCTTTTTCAATGTGTCCACTTCATCATTTAACTGTTTTCCCTTTTCTGATAAGTCATCCTTCAAGGCTTTCGCATCGGCGGTTTGTATTTGAAGTTCGTGAAGCTCAGCTTGTACCTCTTCCAGTTGTGATGCATTTGACTTTTGATTCGCCACCGCATCCCTGTAAAGGCGATCGTTTTCATCCATGGTTTTTTTCATAGCATCCAGTTGTTCTTTAGTCACACCACTCGTATCATTGATTGCCATATCCGGATGGTCTTTACTACCACAAACCGGACAAGGACACCCATCATCCAAATGGGCTGCCAAAACACTTGCTTGATCATTCATCCAACGTTGTTCGGCCTTTTCGTACAATCGTTTTTTATCATGAAAAGCCTGTTCCTTTGTACGGAGATCCTGCTGGAGACGACTTTGCTTTTCCTGCAGATCCAGATACCTCATCAGCACTTTAACCTGCTCGCGCATGTGGTTCAAAGTTTCTTGCTTTTCAGGCAACTGACTGACAGACTCATCCATCTTAGTAATATTTTGATGCAAGGAATCCGCTTCTTCTCGCTTTTCTTGCAATGCTTTTTTCTGTTTTTCCAGGTCTGCTGCTGTTTCTGTGGTCTGTTTTTGCAGTTGCTCCATTTCTTGTTTTCGTTCATCGATAGCTTGAACATCTGGAAGAAATCCCTGCAATTGGTCGAGTTTCTTGCTGGTTTCTTCACGTTTCTGTTGGTTCTGTTCTTCCTGTTGAAAAACCGATCGGGCATGATCCAACTTCGTATTCGCCTGTTTGTTTGCCGCTACAGCATGGCGATAGGCCTTCTCTTTTTCTTGTTCCTCACGGCGCTGGTCTTCGGTCTGTTTTTCATAAGGTTCTATTCCAGCGGCACGTTCAGCCGCTTCCAGTTGCTCCTTTTTTTCCGTATACGCCGGAACTTGTTCATGAAGTCCCCGCAGCTGCTTTTGCTTCTGCTCAAGTTCCTGGAAACGATTATTCACTGCTTTAGCTTGGTGGAATTCCGTCTGTTTTTCAGCGTGTTTATGATAAGCTTTTTCGTATTGTTGCTGATCCGTTGTCACTTGGTCCTGATAAAACTGTCTTTCCTTATCAAGACCGTCCATAACCTGATTCGCATTATAGTAATCTTGCGCCAATACATAAAACAGTGTTGACTCCTCCCGCTCTGGCAATGTTGCGGGTATTGTTTGAATATAATGGTCGTGCATTTGTTTCTCTTGTGTGACCTGCTCATGGATATGATCCTTTTTTCGCTTTAACAGATCATTTAAATACTTGTACGGCTCCGTCTTGAAAATCCGACGTAAAATCGCTTCTTTATTTTCCGTTTCCGAAGTCAATAATTTCCGAAATTCGCCTTGTGGAAGCATGACAATCTGTTTGAACTGATCCTGAGTCAGGCCAAGCAAAGCTTCGATCTGTCTATTAATCTCAGAAACCACTTGTCGATCAACACATGGAACTTCCTTGTCGGCCATTTGTTCATAAAACTCATAACGCTCACCGGTTTTCGTCTTGTTACCTTGTTTGACGTGACCCAGCTGACGAAGAATACGGTAAGTACGTCCTTTCAGGTCAAACATCAATTCGACGGACGTATGTGTGTCGTCGTCTGCAAAATCACTGCGCAACATCCGGTGATCTTCCCGGTCAGACCCACTGGCACTGCCGTACAAAGCAAAACATATCCCATCAAATATCGTCGTTTTGCCTGCACCTGTATTACCGGATATGACAAACAGGTTGCATGCATCAAGTTCGGCAAAGTCAATCGTTTCTGTCCGTTTATACGGTCCGAATGCGGTCAATGTCAATTTACGTGGTTTCAATGAACGCTTCCTCCTTTCTTCCAGCCCTTATGGTGATACAAATGTCTTCTGTTTCTCGGAGGTATCCGATTTCTCTTCTTCTTTCAACATTGTTTCCAGAACATCCCGGAAAATAGCTTCCGTTTCCTCCGTAGCTTCGGACCCCTTCACTTCCTTGTAGAACGATTTAAATAGGTCAAGGTCACTCATATTGGTGCGGTCCTTTTTTGTCTCACTGTTGTCTGCACGGGGACCGGTAATAACATGTTTTCGCTCTACATGCATGGCGTTCGGATAAACGGAGCGAATCCGCTCCATTGGTGATAACACGGGCCCCGCATCGAGCAAATGAACAAAAACATAATCATCACTGACCGGATGCCTTAAGAGGTTCTCCATCGTCGCCTCCACTGTCCGTATATCTCTTGCCGGTATTAGCGTGCGCCTTTCGACGGACACGTTTCCATCGGCATCCATGTCCACGATATGGAAGCCTTTATGATGATGTTCTTCCGATATAGAATATTTCATAATTGAACCGGAATATCGAATGGTTTCATTTTCGACATAGTGTGTCTGATGCAGATGTCCCAATGCTGTATAATGGAAACGATTGAAATATTGAGCGTTGACGTATTCCGCACCTCCGATTGAAAGCGGGCGCTCTGAATCACTTGTATTCTGTTTTTCTTCCCCAGATGGTGTTACAAAAGCATGTCCAACATAAACATGCCGGCTGTTTGGATCCATTTGTCTGTGAATCGTTTCTATAATTCTTTCAGCAGCGTCATTGTGCGTTCGGATGTTTTCATCGCCCAATTCATTGCGAATGACACTCGGATCGCCATACGGGACAAGATGAAAATGGACCGGTCCGTGTTCGTCATAAAGGACAACCGGCTGCCTATTTTTCTTGAAATGGCCGGCAACATGGAACCCATTTTCCTTCATGATACTGCTCCCGAAATTCAGACGGCCCGGGCTGTCGTGATTCCCCGCTATGGCAAGGACAGGCGTTTTCAGATCAAGCACGATTCGATCCAGCGCTTCATCAAGCAAGTGCACGGCTTCCGTGGGCGGCACTGCTCGATCATACAGATCCCCTGCAATAATAATGGCATCCGGTTTTTCCTGTTCAACCGCCTGGATAAATTGTTCCAGCACGTACCTCTGATCCTCAGTCATGTATACGCCCTGCACTAGCTTGCCCAAATGCCAGTCCGCTGTATGGAATAGTTTCATAGCGAATGCTCCTTTCCCGTTACATAAATTATCTCTATCATCATTATAATATATTTGACGTTTAAACGTTGATCATTTAATAAAACCACGTTTCAGCAGCTATCAGTCTGTTGTAGAGAGGACTGGATAAGGAATGTATTCATATAATCGTCGAAGAGCATAACTCTGGTGCCATATATGAGAGGAAGAATGCTTGTCCATAGATCGCCTAGCGTAAGTACAGATATTGCAATAAGATGCAGGCCTTTTACCATGAAACAATAATTATACGCGGATAAAAAAGTGCTGATGCCCATGACAGAAACAGTCCGTATGCCGCGACCCGGTGTGATTGCCTTGGCTGAAGACGATTGCATACCGGAATGAAGGCGTATTACGTTTACCCGAAATTTACAATCTGTATGGTGTCATCAGCAAATTAGCCTGGCAAGTCAGGAACCACTACGAACCCGATGATTGGTTGGGGATTTCCTTCGTGCTTGTAACCTCGGTGCCTTCAAGCGCTTGGGATGCCAGATGGTCCGCTTCTTTATTCTTTTTTCGGGATACAAGGTTAAATTCCGGAGTAATTCCCATACGACTGATTAAATCATCAATTCGGTCAGCCCATTTAGATAACTCCGATTTATAACAGGCCCATTCCCCTTTTAATTGTTGAATGACAACGAGCGAATCACCCGTAATCGTAACCGGTAAATGATGGACATCCATATATTCCAATTCCTGAAGGGCGAGATGGCATGCTGCATATTCTGCCTCATTATTGGATGCTAACTCGTCCACATGAGCATTTTTACGGAGTCGGTACGATTTTTCATTTTGTTTATAATAAATTGCACATCCCAGTCCGGATGTTTGTGTCTTCCAATCAAAACTACCATCGAAGGTAACGGTGATTTGATGCGGCTCTGTCTCAATTTCCTCCAATTGCTTGGATAGTTCTTTCACATTCCATCTATTTTCAAAATCATCCATGAACTGGATCGTGCTGATTCGTCCCGTTTTCCTCAGATCTTCTGCCAGTAACAATGCCTTTTCAGCACGCATCTCTTCCGATGTAAATTCTGTTTGATTCCCTTTGGGGGTCTGATATGTTATTTCGATTCGCACATTCACACTATAACCGCCCTTATGTATTTTCGGGAAGGGAGGGGATAATCCATCCCTTCCTTGTTTTTATTGCCGCTTTTTCGTTTTTTTATTGTGCTGACGTTCGTTTTCCGTCAATGGCTCATTGGCAAATTCATGGTCAAATTCGTTCGACAATTCTTTTCTAACCGCTTGTTCATCACTGATGCCTGTGTCATTTTTTCGTCTTTTGCCCATTAAAAACACCTCCGCACGCAATAGTCTGGCCCAGCCGAATGGTTTCTATGTATGGCCTCACAAAAACCATTCAGCCGGAAAACAGGCAACAGAATCGTTAATGGGATGATTGTTTTGTTTTCATTTCATACTCATACAAAATTTCCTTTATTTTTTCCACGTGTTCTGACTGCATTTCATTTGTCCAATGTGCTATTCTCTGTCCATTTGAACACATTGCTATGCCTCCATTTTCCCCTTTTGAACTGATCCAATTGACAATATCATATCTTTTTTAAATGTTCTTACTTTCTGCCGGGTGAAACAATAGGCTGTTACCCGATTCCCATGCATACCAAGCACACGGATAACACGGTAGCTTGTTCTATTATCGGTTTTTAAGTAGATCATTTCAAGTTTCATTTTTGTTTGCAATGATCGAAAAAGCAATTGATTCAAAGCAGCCACCCCTTAACAAGAACTTTTGTTCGTATTTTAACATATAACACATGTAAAGGAAACAATTGTTCTCATGTTAGAAATCTTTACGGTGAATCGCAGGATGGAAACGTTCCTCTTCACCTAAGGGTTTCCATTTACATGTTACAATTAGATAAAGATGGTGAGGTTAAGGACGAGATGTATCTTGAAAAAAGCTTTTCGAACATTACCGTCATTTTTGTAATAATGACGATTGCTACTCTTATGTCACTTGTAAGAAACGCTTGCATTATATTACATAAGTAAAGGATTATTTGTTGTGTACTTAAAACCGTTTATCAAGAAAATGATAAAGTGATTCACGCTCGAAAGCCAACTAAAAATCGTGCCGTTTCCTTAAGATGGCACGATTTTTTTCACTTATTTAATTAGCCTCTGATCCCACGTCCAGGATGATTTTTCCAATATTTTTGTTTTCTTTCATATGTTGGTGAGCTTCGTGGATGTCGTCAATCAAAAATGTGTTGTCCAGTACCGGGTGTATACTGCCTTGTTCCAAATAGGGCAGTACTTCCTCAGCAAACTCCCTGCTTAATTCAGCTTTATACGCGTCGCTCCGTGGGGTGAGCATTGTTCCAGTCAGCTGGATACGCTTGGACATAAGGCTCATTAAATTCATGTTTTCAAGCTTGCTCCCTCCCATAACACCGATAAGAACCCAGCGGCCATCCGTTTTGATGCTTGTCAGATTTTTGTCCCAGTAGGATGCACCGATGAAATCAAGAATCAGATCCGCACCTTGATTATCCGTTGCTTCCAGGACGGCTTTGTCAAACGGCTGTTTTTTATAATTGATGGTGACGTCAGCGCCAAGCTCCGAACAAAATTGCAGTTTTCGTTCTGTGCCGGCAGTAACGATTATCTTTGCGCCGGTTAATTGTTTAGCCAGTTGGATAGCAGCCGTTCCCACACCACTGGCACCGGCATGAATAAGAACGGTATCATTCTTTTGCAGCTTGCCAATCCAAAATAGTGTCTGATAAGCCGTCAAAAATACTTCGGGGATGGCTGCACCTTCCTTGAATGATAGCGATTCCGGGATCTTCATCGCACGATCGGCAGGCATTACAGCGTACTCAGCATAACCACCTCGATTTACAAGCCCCATAACTCGGTCTCCGACAGCAAAAGAATGGTCACTGTCCGCTTCAACCACTGTGCCTGCTACCTCTACCCCTGGAATCGGATTTGATCCATAACTCGTATTCGTTTCCTTAATAAGGATATCCGTCCGATTAACAGCGGCCATTTTTACTTTAATCAATAAATCATTTTCATTTGCTTCCGGTCTAGGCTGTTCGTCCATCTCCAGCTTATTCTGACCTTCTGATTGGCTGATAACAATGCTTTTCATTGCTTGTCCTCCTCGGTATTCAATAATAGATGTTTCATTTATACTGACATTATCTCTTGTAACAAGCAATCCGTCCACCATATGTTAGAGGATGCATGAAAAACCACCTCCATCAAATCGACGAAGGTAGTTTTCATGGTAATCATTCAGAAGTTGCCGAATTCATTCTATCCTCATCGTTCACATTTAACTTTTTAGAAGGATCAATAAACAATGTCACGATAATACCCACAAACAAAAGACCAATAGAAGCACTGAAAGGAACTTGCCAATTACCCGTTACATCAATCAAAAACCCAAATAGAAGAGGAGAAACCATTCCCGCAATTCCAAATCCGGTATTCATCATTCCACTGGCTGTACCCGAATAATCCGGTGCAATATCCATTGGCATAGCCCATAGATTAGCGTTACACAATTCCAAAAAGAAGAAGGCAACACTGAGCGAAATGGAAATTAACACTAAATTATGGACAAATAGTGCGGGTAATAAAAAGATAAACGATCCGGCTAATCCCGAGACGACTACTGATTTTCGAGCGAACTTGAGATTATTGGTTTTCTTATAAATCTTATCAGATAACCCACCTCCGAATGTATCACCTATAACGCCCGCAAACAGGATACCGGCAGTAAACAGAGCGGATTTTTCGATATCTATTTGGTATGCTGTATATAAAAAGGAGGGCAACCATGTTAAATAAACCCACAATGACCACCCATAACAAAAGTCAATCAACGTAATAGGTAAAATGCGTTTGCTCAACTTTTTCCAGGGGACAATCTTCTTCTCTGTTTGCCCTTTCGTATCCGTTTGTTGTGGTAATTGTTCTAATTCCTCGTTCGTTATTTTAGGGTGGTTTTTGGGATTATCACGAAAATACCAAAGCCACACGAGTACCCAGATAACACTAACAACACCCATAATTAAAAAGGAGGAACGCCAACCCAGCGAAACGATAATGGCGGCAATCAACGGAGGCGTTATCGCATTACCTAATCGGGAAGATGCGTGGGTAGCCCCCTGAGCGAATGCCCATTTTTCCCTGGGCAGCCACTTAGTCATGGCTTTGGTAGCAGTTGGAAAAGCAGCCCCTTCTCCAACACCAAGTCCCAAACGTGCAAGCATGGCAGACCACATTCCTGAAATAGCACCGGTTAGTGCCGTGGTCCCAGCGACAACTGTTCCTATGACAGACAACATTTTACGCGGGCCTAGTCTATCACCGGCCCATCCGCCGACAATTTGCAAAAAACAATAAGGATACGCAAATGCGGATAAGATGAAACCCATTTGTGATGAGGAAAGATTGAGGTCGTCTTCAATAAATGGTGCAGCCGTTGCGATATTAACGCGATCCACATATGCGATGAAGTACAAGCCACATAGCAGTAATAACACCTTATTACTGATACTTAATTTTCGCCTTCCCATCAAAAACTGCCCCCTGAGGTTAAGTGATTTTTGTTCTCACCTAGGATTGTAAAGCGCTTTCATTTATTCGCATCATTATAGATTTTCATGTCTGAAGGAGCCTTAACGCTCCCCCAGACTAATTATTCTGTTTCACAAAAACGTCTTTTAATAGTTCGCCAACCATGCTAGGCTTTTTGGCTACATATGCCCCAGCCTCATTAAGTGCAGCTATTTTATCTTCTACGGTTCCCTTTCCGGCGGTTATAATAGCGCCGGCATGCCCCATTTTTTTACCTTTTGGCGCCGTCCTTCCCCCAAGAAAGGAAATGACAGGCTTTGTAAAAATGCCATTTTCCATCGCTTCAGCTACCTCTTCTTCCATTGTTCCACCAAGCTCACCAATGATCACGACGGCATCCGTATCAGGGTCATTTTCAAATAATGGCAGTACTTCAGCAAATCGCGTTAATGGCACAGAATCACCACCAATTCCAACCAAAGAAGAAGCACCAAAACCCGCTTTTACCAATTCAGACGTTACTTCATTGGTTAATGAACCGCTTCTCGTCATAATTCCGATCCTTCCCGGTTTATAAACACGGTCGAGCCAATAAGGGAAAAATCCCATCATTGCCTTTCCCATCGAAATAATGCCTGACGTATTCCCACCTATAACCATGGCCCCCGCCATCTGGGCAGATTTTCTCATTTGCAACGTATCGTGCAGAGGAATGCCATCACATAAAACAACAATCTTTTTTATCCCCGCATTCAACGCCTCCAATACTGCGTCCTTGGCAAGTTGTGGAGGAACAAAAAGCAGCGATGCGTCTACATCCATCGTGGCGGTCGCCCGTTTGACCGTATGAAAGACAGGGACATCCCTCACCATCTGCCCCTCTTTTCCTGGTGTCACACCGGCAACGACGTTCGTACCACAGTCCATCATATGCTGCGTCCAAAATCGTCCTTCGTTGCCTGTAATCCCTTGCACTAAAACACGTGTCTGTTCATCTAAAATAATACTCATTGTGTAGGGACACCTCCCGTTAGCTTGATGGCTTTCTTCACGGCTTCTTCTGTATCTGATAGTGGTTCAAGACCAAAGTCTCTTAATATGTCATGGGCCGCTTCTTCTCCTGTTCCTCGTATCGCAGTCACAATAGGGAATTCCGGTTTGTGTTCTTTAATAGCGTCGACCAACCCCTGCGCCATGACATCCGCTCTTGCAATCGTGCCAAATGTAACAACCAACAACACCTTTATTTCATTTTGCATAATAAGCTCCATTGACTTGACGGCTTTGTGATAATTTGGCCCGCCAAATTCCAAATAACTGGCAACACTTCCACCATGATCATTGACCAGGTCATACACAGCATTAGTTAAACCAGCCCCAGCACACATTAAGCCGATGTCTCCTGAAAACTGAAGATATGGAATACCCTCGATTGCAGCAGCATACTGAACATCATCATCAAAATGCTCTCGTGTTAAGGAAAACTGCGGATGCCGGAAAAGGGCATTATCATCAATCGTAATCTTTCCATCACCGGCAACAAAATTTCCTTCTTCGGTCACCATTAAAGGGTTTATTTCCACTAATTCAGCGTCATGTTTCCGATACACATCATATAGATTCAAGAGTAGCTTTGTACCCTGACCAATCATTTTCTTCTCTATTCCTAAATCAAACAAAAATTCGCGTGCTTGATATGGTAACAATCCTTCGTTAACGTTTACATTTGTCTTTATTATTTTCTCAGGCATGGTTCTGGCAACTTCTTCAATATCAATGCCGCCTTCAGCACTCCCCATCATCATGACACTTCCTGTCGATGGGTCTGCCGTCATAGAAACATAGAATTCGTTCGCGATGGCAACAGCCTCTTCAATTAACAGATCAGGTGTATTCTCAGCCCGTTCTATCACGTCAGTTACCTTTTCTTTTGCTTCTTCCTTTTCTTCGGCAACCTTTATGAGTCCTGCTTTCCCTCTTCCACCATGTAATACCTGCGCCTTAATCACGCACGGCAAACCAACTTGACTTATCGCATCATCAAGTTCAGATCTGTTTTTTATTACAGCACGATTCGGAACAGGAATGTTAGCGCCTTCAAATAACGCTTTTGCTTGATGCTCAAATAATTTCATAGTTTCAACTCCTTAGTCACGCCCATATTTTTCCCAGTATGTTCCCCACAATTCTTCCTCCGTCGGTACTACTTCAGGAATAACTTCCGAAACCTTTGTTGTATTGAGAAAATGTTTATAAGATAAATTATCACACGTGTTATTACCTGCCCATGTTCCACCTCCCATGGAAAGTGTAAAGTTCAGGCCATTATCAAAGCTTCCACCATTTCCGGACACCTGCACCTGATTGATCAACAACCTACTCACATCCATTTCCAAGCCAATTCTTTCAACATGTGCTTTATCAGATGTATGAAGTCCGCACGAGTGTCCACGACCATGATAGTTTAAAATATTTTTGGTAATGTCAATGGCATCCGTAAAATCATTGGCTTTATAGACCGTTAAAACAACCGCCAATTTTTCGCCTGAAAACGGATAATCCGCGCCTACACCTGTTTCTTCAACCATAAAAAATGTTGCTTCATTTGCTTCCTTATTTTGCAAGCCGGCAGCTTGAGCAATCACATCCGCATCTTTGGCAACAGTCCTGGAATTCCGCTTTCCATCCGTCCAAATCGCAGCTTGCAGATCGTCTTTTTCCGACTGATTGCAAAGATAACCGCCTTCTTTTTGCAAAGCACGGATCATGTCATCATAAACCGACGCCTCAATAACTACCGAATTATCATTGGAACAGCTGGTAGCGTTATCAAATGTTTTACTTAGAAATATTTTGTGGGCCGCACTTTGAATATCTGCCGTTGCATCAACAATCGATACAACATTTCCTTCGCTGACACAAACATTCGGAGTGCCACTTGTCTGTCCCAACCGCACATTGTTTCTTGAACCGGTGACGGTCAAAAAGTCCGATTGTTTCATCAATCCAATTGTTTTCGCTTTATTTACAGGCTCAGGTAATACTTGAACGAGATCTAGCGGTGCACCTATTTTTTCCAATTCCTGATGAATATACGTCAGAAGCAATTGAGCTGTTGACAGACCTTTGGGTGAAGGTGCAATGATAATAGCATTACGCCCCTTCAAAGCCATCATAGCGATATTTGCTGGGGTAGCACCTGGATTTGTTGACGGTACGACAGCTCCAACAACGCCAACAGGTTTGGCAATTTCCGTAATCCCCGTGGCTTCATCCTGATTAATGATTCCGACCGATTTTTCATCTTTTAAATCGTAAAGCGTTCCCATCGTTTTACGTCTTTTCTTCGTGACTTTATCATCATAGCGACCAAGACCAGTATCCTGAAGAGCAATCTGTGCCAGCTCCTCGGTATTACCGGGTTTATAAATGGCCCACGCTACAGCCTGGACCAGCTCATCAACTTGTTCCTGACTATAATCATATATCTGATCCATTGCTGCCCGTGCCTTGTCAATCATCATTGAAATGGTTGCAGAAGCGGCCTCCTCATCCGTTTGAATCTTTTTATCCATTTGCATGTTTATCCTCCCCTAACATTGTTGTACCTTCCATAAAATGATTTGGATTGTATGAATAAGAGAGTGACCATCATCTTCGCGAAAATGTGATTTCACTAATTTAATTTAATCAGTAAGGGGGTAAGAAGTCAATGTTTTGCGATAATTTCTCATATTCTGATAAATAATTTGATTTATGACACATTTGAATCAATATTTTTTATAAACACATTAAAACCCCCATATATTGGAGGTTTCTTGATAAATGGTCTATTCAGTTATAATAATTATGAATAAATGAAAGGAAGGAATTGGATGGCAATGATAGATTTTGGTCGTCATAGACCGAATAAAAGTTTCTCTTTAAGTGGAGACCATTAACGGACAACTTTCGAAGCGTGTTCAAACGTAATTCTTTTTGAACCGAAACCTTTGAAATAATAGAGATACCTAAGCCCGATTCAACAGCAGCTTTAATCGATTCCGTATTTTCCATCTCCAATAGGACATTCAGTTGATTGGGGGCAAGCCGATTGTTTCGTAATTGTTCTTCTATTACTTGTCTTGTGCCTGAACCCTCTTCTCTGATAATCATTGGTAATGTTAAAAGCATTTGTGGCGTAATATAGTCATCGATAGAATCAAACTCTGGATAGATAAATTTATGAGGAGCAATAATAACGAGTTCATCTTCCAAAAAAAGCTGTTGCGTAAATTCCGGATAATACGAGGACGATTGAATAAACGCAAGGTGGATTTGTTTATTTCTCAGTTTTTCAATAATATGTTCCGAATTATCCACTTTCATATCTAAATGGACATTCGGATATTGTTGTTGATAGTCTCCTAATATATAGGGCAGAATATGTTCACCCAAAGTTAAGCTGGCACCGATGAATAAGTCTCCGTGAACCGTCTCCCAAAGCGATGCTAACTTATTTCTTGCATGATTTATTTCTTTAAATATTCTTTCGGCGGATTCCAACAAAATTTTTCCCTCAGACGTCAGCTGAACTTTTTTTGTTGTTCTGTCAAACAGTTTCGTATTTAATTCGTTTTCCAAATGCCGAATCTGCTTACTTACACTCGATTGAGACATATGGAGAACATTCGATGTTTTGGAAAAGTTATTGTTACTTGCCAAAACGTGAAACACTCTTAAATGATCGAGATTCAATGATCAACCCCCCAAACCATAGTAAGTCAACAGATGGCCCACGAAATTCTTGAAAAAATCCCCCCGAACGATGAGCAACATTCGAGGGGTAAAATGGCTATCTTCTATTCTGTTAGAAGTGGGTAATACCCTTCTTCATTATGTGTCTCCGTCCCAACAAGTGGTGGATTAAAGACACACACCATACGCATTTGCGTCCTAGCCTGCAAGCGGTGCTTATCATGTTCATCCAGCAGATACATGGTACCGGGTTTAATATCGTATACATCACCGGTCTCCAGTTTTTCTATTGTACCTTCGCCTTCAATGCAATAGACCGCTTCTATATGATTTTTATACCAGAAATAATTATCGGTGCCTGCACCTATAATAGTATCATTCAAACTGAAGCCGACGTTATCTTTTTTTAAGATAAATCTGCGGCTGCTCCAGTTTTCATCAGACGTTTCATCTTCTGTTCCCATAAGGTCTTCCAGTGATTTTACGATCATATTCCAGCACCTCTCTATTACTTTAAATCGTTTATTTATCCAGAACAGCTTTTATGCTGTCTTCGAGTATTGAAAGTCCTTGTTCGAGCCCTTTTTTATCTATATTCAGTGGTGGGAGGAATTTAATAACCTCATCTTCCGGTCCGGACGTTTCCACAATCAGCCCGCGTTGAAATGCCTCTCCACAAATGGTATCGGTCAATTCGGGTTTACCGACTGCGATGCCTTGCATCAGGCCTCTTCCACGGGCTTCTGCGTCAAGAGCGGGATATTTGTCAACTAGGCCTTGAATGGTATGACCGAGCAGCTTGCCTTTTTCCTGAATAGCTTGACTGAATTCATCGGTTTCCCAATAGGTCAATGCCTCTTGTGCCGCCAGAAAGGCAAGGTTATTTCCGCGAAAGGTTCCATTATGTTCACCAGGATCCCATTGATCGTATTCCGGTTTAATCAATGTGATCGCCATTGGTAATCCGACACCGCCGATAGATTTGGAAAGGCAGACGATATCCGGTTCGATCCCTGCTGGTTCAAAGCTAAAGAACGTACCAGTTCTACCACAACCCGCCTGAACGTCATCCACTATAAGCAGAATGTCCCAGCGTTTGCAGAGGTCGGCTACCTTTTTGAGCCAATTCATTCCAGCCGCATTGATGCCACCTTCTCCCTGGACAGTTTCCAGAATAATGGCTGCCGGCAGCTCTACACCACTTCCGTTATCTTCTAAAAACCGCTCCAGAAAAGCGATGGTATCCTGGTCCTCCACGTAATCATCAAATGGCATGGAAACCGAATGATGAAGTGGAACACCTGCCCCATGACGTTTAAATGAATTCCCAGTCACAGAAAGAGAACCGATCGTCATACCATGAAATGCATTGGTGAAACTGATAACACTGTCACGTCCAGTCACTTTCCGGGCAATCTTCAATGCGCTTTCCACTGTATTCGTTCCGGTTGGCCCGGGGAACATGACTTTATAATCAAGATTACGCGGTTTAAGAATCACATCCCGGAAGCGTTCCAAAAATGACTCCCGTGTCGTCGACCCCATGTCAAGACTATGGATGATGCCGTCGCGCCGGATGTAATCAATCATTTTTTCCTGCATGGTGTCGTTATTGTGCCCATAATTCAGTGCACCGGCACCAGCAAAGAAATCAATATATGCATTCCCGTCGGTATCCCAAAGGGTGTAGCCCTTAGCCTTTTCGAATACGACCGGCCAACCCCGACTATAGCTCCGTACAGACGATTCCATTTCTTCAAAGGTTTTCATTTTATCATGGTTATTCAATACTGTTATCGTCAAAATGTCACCCTTCCGCTAAAATTTTTTCTTTTTGTATTGGTCCAATCTTAAACAAATGCTCATCTTCATGACCTTCTCCAGGAAAGTCATCGGATGTAAAATAGTCATGAATAACACATTTGGTAAGCATTTTTCTTGCAAGACCGAGAAACAGCTGCTGTGACGCCGAATTGGATGGTGATACGGTTGCTTCCACCGAATGAATATCCTCACAGTTTTCACGGTTCAGCAATTGGTACAACATTCTCGTCGCGAGTCCCTGACCGCGTTCCGATTCATCAACAGCCACTTGCCAGACAAAAAGTGTATCCGGTTGATCCGGATGAATGAAACCCGAAATGAATCCAACGATTTGCTCTTCCCTTTCTACCACAACAGATGTGTCCGAAAAAATTTCACACCACATAAGATAACTGTAGGATGAATTCAAATCGAGAACACCCGTACGCTTCACCAGTTCCCAAACACCTGATCCATCATCTTTTGCCGGCCTGCGAAAATGCAAACCTGTTTCAGTCTTCTTAGGTTTAGTCATGACACTATTACCGCTGTTTAAGATGATTCCACCTCCAAAGTTATTGAAAAATCAATGTTAGATTAATAATAAACAGAAATGTTTGATAACGCAATTTGTTTTAAATGGCATATAACATGATTAAATGGGTTCACTCCTTCTCTCACTTATTAAACATGGCATACATCAAAAATGCTTTCAAATATTGAATCGTAAACCCATTCATTAGTAATCAGATGATAATCATCTCCGTTTCAAACGGTGCTATGACAGTGTTTGCAAAAAATCAGTGATTTATAGAATTTTATTTAAAAATTCCGATGTTCGGTTTGATTGCGGATAAGAAAAAATAGCTGTTCCGGTTGGCCTTCCTCAACAATGGCGCCCTCATCCATAAACAAAACCGGATATTGCCTTTTATATAGGGGGCACTTGTTGAACCAAGCTCGGGAACAAATAAAAATCCGCCCGTTCACCGAAAAATATCGGTTAAACCGGCGGAAGGTTTATCCTTTTGAATTATAATGTTGTTTAGACGCGTTTGCAGACGTATGGCGGGAAAGTAACACTTTAGGCAGAAACAATCAATCCGCGCCCTTATCTTCTCGGAATGTCTCAGAAGCCTCCATTTCCTCTCCCCCATTTTTACCAGAGTGCGTATCGTCCAGATCCAACCAAGATAGCATCGCTCGAATCACAGTATTGATTTTTTCATAAACCACATCGTTGCCATATGTCGCTTTGGCTCGTTCGATATGTTCTTCCACATCGGCTTCAAATTGAACAAGCGGCTCATCATTCTCCAAATTATTATACAAATGAAGGATCTCATCCAGAGCCCGATCAAACGTCTTTGTTTCAGATTCATTTGCTTTCATCGTCATCACCCTTTAACAGGGTTTCCTTGAAAACGAAAACAATGCACACAGCAATAAAAGCGTTTTATTGTGAAGATCATAAATGTGAAATCTGTGTAGAGTCGCAGGATAAAAAATAGGCATTAAACCTCTTTTCATAAGGTATAACGCCTGATTATTAATGATTCCGAGTGGGCTCGAACCACCGACCTCATGCCTGTCAAGGTAGTAAAATAAACGGAATCAACATATATATTAGTATATCAATTGTTTAAAATCGTTAGCCACTTCACTAATTTATTTAACTAATTTCATTAGTACACCGATTGCAGTGATTTGTAAAGCGGCTATTCTATTTAGTTGTCCATTCCATAGTGAATATGCGTAGACCTGATTGAAGTAAATTAATATTGACGACTTTATAATTACTATTTTTGATTGTATGTTTGGAATCCATTTTGATCTGGCTACTGGCATTGTCATCAGGCATGATTACCTCTATCCGTTCTTCTGGTAAACGTATCTGACTACCTTCTATTGTGGGGCTTCCTTCTTGATGTGCAATACATGATACAGGTTCGGTAACTTCCTTTGGTTCAACGTCCCATACTTTGTTGCCTAAACGATCATAATGATACTCGCCTTCTGTGGTATATGTAAATTCAAATGTATTGGTCATAGGACGCATAGTTGCCTTATATTCGTATGTGCGTTTGGCTTGAACATCAGTAATAATAAGATATTTCACATTGTTAAAGTGGATAATATCGCCACGTTGTATTTTAAAATTACTATGGATTGTTTTATCATCAAAGTTTGGAATTGAATCAGACACATTTTGAGAACTTATAATGGCTTTTCGTGTATTCGTTTCATCGTTCAGTTTTACTGGTACAGCAAATTGATTTAGTAATTGTGCAAAGGATTCTTCTAACAAATAATCACCTACTTTCTTATTTAAGTTTAAAAATCATACCCTTTTGGGATATACATAATTCAATTTGCCATCTTATTTATCGAATAACATGAATGTATTAGAGTTAAATTGGGCTTGTTCATCCGTTTTAAGTGTTCTAATTTTGTGATCGAGTTGGTCTATTCTGTTTTGAATATTAGTGGCAAAATCTGAAACAGACATATCTTCATGCTTAATATTTTTGAGTGTATCAGGTGAATTGGCTACGGACTCTAAGACGGATAGTGCTGATTTGAAAATATTACGTTTATTTGTTGCAGATTGGGCGTTGTACTCTGTATGTGGTTGTAGATTATTTTCTTGTAAATATACGATTAATTCCGATTGATTTAAGGATATAGATTTCGTCTCCATTTCCAAGCGTTGGATGTTATTCATACAATCACCTTCCTTTTAATTTTGGATAATAAAAAAGACACCCTATTGGATGTCTTAACAGTTTCTTAATAAAATTTCACTCATAAGTCCTATTCATAATATAATATTTATTATAATTTGGTGTTGGACGACTATCTTCCCTATAATGGAGATAACCTTCAACTATATTGGTAACTTTAAATTTCTTATCTCCATTTTCATGTAACTGCCTCACATCAGTGATAATAACATTGCCATTATGAAATTCTATAAATGACAATACCTCTTTTTCAGTATATACTTTCCCTGAACTCATTTCTGTTATAATCTCATCTTCAGAAAAACTCATTCATCACACCCCCTTTGTCTACTTAATTCGACAAAGGGATATAATTTCCTGCTCATTTTGATAAAAAATACCTTGAACGGATAGGATAGTAAGGATTGTTATTGATATTTGCTAGGTAATTCCGTATCCGCTATATCTTCAATGTAATTTCCCATTGTACTAAAAAATGAAGCATTAAGTTCGTTTACCTCTTGAACATCTTCATCTAAGAATCCCATAGTTTCCATTGTGTCTCCATCATCAGTAAAATTACTTTCTACATATTCTCTGATCACGGAAATACCTGAAGTTTCTTTGAAATCCTTGAGAAATGTACTAATTTCAGTTTCTTTTGTGGCATCTAACTTTTCCACTTTGCCAACAGCAGTACGAAGTTTATCCACCGCTTCTTCAATTTTTTTAGGACTAATGTTTTCATTATCTTGTAAATAGTATGTATTTACTTCATCAAATGTATTTAACACAGTTTGCATACCTTCAACCGTTTCTTTTTCCGTTTCTGTCTCATTAAGTTTTTTTCTAGTTGTTTCATCTTCTTTTAGGTCTAATGCCTTTTGATATAATGAAATAGCATCATCTAATTTTCCATTTTCCCTATATTCATCTGCTTGACTCACATGTTCATCTGCCTTTGCTTCATCATTACAACCAACTAAGACAATAGTAAGCCCAACCATTAAAACCAGTAAAACTTTCTTCATAATCCATATTCCCCTTTTTGATTTAAGTATAGGCCATAATTCCTGCTAATTAGGATATTTAAAGATGTGATTATTTCACGATACGTTATCATTTTGATTTTCAACTTTTGAATTGCTAACCGTTTCTTGTAACAAATCAATGATTTCACTTAAACCAATAAATATTGCTCCTGATAAAATTCCTGAAATGGTAGAACCAATAAATATTGACCAAGTAAATTCTGAATAACTTCCATATAGACCTTCTATTTCCGTATCACCTAAAATTAATCCACCTAGAAATCCTGCTATCATTACAAATACCCCAATTAAGTATAAACCGTTGGCTACTTTGTTATTTTTACTCATTTTCCATATTCCCCCTTTTGTAATAAATATAGTTCCTAAATTTACAAGGAAATAATTCCTTTGTTTAAATATTACCAAAGAAAGAACATGGAAAAAAGTGTTATAAATAAATTGGTGGAATCCCTTTATTTTTTCACCCCCGTGCGTACAACATTTGGTTTGCTATGGAACAGAACAATAATTCGGGGGTCGGTTCGTTATATAATCCTACACATCTATAATTATTCTTATATAAAACTTATAAATATACAATAATAGGTTTACATAATACACATTATGTAAATAATAATAAAATATAATTACTGATATGACAGTTATGAAAGGAAATAGCATAATTATCGATTATACATAGTTTTATGCAACACACATAATCCTATCATATCAATGCTTATATAAATTGTTAGAATATTTTATGTAATTAGACATGTATATAATTTTGTATATTATGTCCGATACTTCATTATATCCTTACTTTAATTTGCTAAAGTGTGTATCTGGCTCTTGTATCATTTATTATGTATAATTGATAATTACTTTCAATTACTATTGTAACAGCGAAAAATTTCTGACATTTTTATTTCCCAATTATTTCCTATCACATTAACATTCTTATACAACTCTACACATAGTATTATCTACTACAACAGAACGCCACATGTATCCCTGCAAATATTAGCCATCACCATTATCATCATCCGTATTTCCTACACCATCATCTGCACCTTGACTAGCCAATCTCTCCATCTCACTTACCTTATCCAAGAAACTTACATTATCCAACGCACTCTCCGTACTAATTACACCAATCTCTTTCAACTTCTCAATATTCTCAATCATCTGGCTATCGTCTTTCGGCATATCTGGACTAAATACAAAATTAGTTTCCTCAAAATCATCATCACTAAACTCAATACCCTGCATAGCCAATACATTCCTCATTTTCTCTATACGCTGTTCAAAGCCATCTGTTAGTATTTTACTATTCATGTTTGCCTTAATTAAACTTAAATAAAATATACTCTCAATAGCCACGTCACCAACATTACTAATTGTACTACTACCATTCAATAACACATTAGGCATACTGGCAATATCACCTAAAGCATTCTTCAACGTTCCATACAATTCCTTAAATGCTTGATGATCGAATGGATTCGTTACATATTTAAAGTCACCATCATCATCTAATCGTAAGCCATGCGCTCCTGCAGCACCATGCTTCGGCAATTCTGCATTAGTCAACGATTGACCAGTAAGAACCGGAGTTCCCATGATATGTCTGTAATAGCCATCGACTGCTTTACTAAGTAAATGCTCCATACTGTCAATAATATCAATGAAGTCATTTATCTCTGCGTGTCCACGTGTGCTATCCATTTCATTTTCTGTCTTATAATGAATAGGCAAGCCAGTATTATTAGGACGCTGTTCAATCAATCGTATATCCTCGCCACCTATGTTACTGTACTTAGCCACAATATCATCAGTAAACACAATATAATAATCTGTATAGTCACTATGATAGTATTGAACAAAAGAAAGCATTTCATTAGTTTCAGGGTCATACACTGGATATGCTTCACTGGGATCTATTGTCTGACTGAATATATTCCCATCTTTAACATAAACATATTCAAACGATTCCCCGTAGCGCACAATGTCACTCAACACACGATAATCAATCTTGTGGTATTTGCCTTTCTTGTACACCTTATTCAATTCATTAATAACATTCTCTTTGCCCGCCAATTGGACTGGATTCTTACCTAACAGAAAATTAACACTAAAATTAATAATTTGTTTAGCATAGTTTAATGTAACACGTTCTACTTCTATCTGTTTACCATTAAACATTTCATTAGGACGTGTATTAATCTTATGCTGATTCTTGCCTAGATACTCTTTAATATCAACAATTTCCCGTATGTGCTGTTGTGCAGGAACAGAATTAACTTCTTCTTGCATGAACTTTTTAAACTGTCCATCATATCGGTTACGGATATATTCTTGTAACTCCACCTTATCATCCCTTTCTAATACCGAAAAAATGTCGGCTTTATATATACCACTTGTTTTGGTCTTTAGCCAAATTAGCCAATGAACAACTGATAACCTTATCATCATGATTCTGCTCGCCTTGTTTATTCCCCATTTTCTGTCCACCTAAATTCTGATATATCTGCATTTGCTCTAAACTTTCCACATCATTCAATAGGATATATCCACGTTCAAAGTTTTCCTTAAATTTCTCTAAAAGAACTGGTTTTGACGAAACAGTTTGGGTAAAACCTAACTGGCTCTTACGTTTACCCTTCTGGTCGAATAGTTTTTCCTTATATAGATTCTGGTAATGGTATTCTTCACGCATCTTCTCTAATAGGACTATACCAACGTTATTACGTTCAATCGCTGTAAATGGCTGTCCATACCACATCAACAATTCATGTAATACATCAGCAAACTGGTACACGGGCAATTTATTTGATCCAAAACTTGCACATTCCACACCTTCGTCATCTATGATTGTACATGTGCTTGAATCACCGCCACCACCATGCGATACGTCCACGCCTGCATAGTAATATTTCTTAGGATTGTATTCATGAAATATCTTTAACTCTTTGCCTATGTATCTTTGCAAACTACCAGGAACATCACTTAATTCATTCAATGGAATATCTGGCATAACATATTTAAGTCGTTCTAATACCTTATTTTGGTCAAACACCGATTTATTTGTACTAATAAACGATTCCATGTCATTACTTGGATATTCTTGGAAGAAATCTTCCAATTTCATGTCCTGTAACTTATATTCTCGCCACATTAACTGCCTTAAATTGGCATTTTGCTCATATAATCGCCTTTGTTCTTCATTCAAATCCTTGTAACGTAATCTGTCGCCAGTTTGTGCTTTATACCATGCTTCTGCTTCGTCATATTCCCCTTTTTTACTTTCACGATAGAAAGGGTGAAACCATGGAATGAAATAATTCTTGTACTTTGAATTGCCACGTTTGGCTTGATTATACAACCTATAATAATGGTTCGATATACCGTTACTGGTTGTTTCTATGGAAATTCTTCCTTTATCTATCAATGCTTGCTCAATGGACAATAACTGTTCTTTCTGATTGCTGTAAAAGGCATATTCCGACAAGTGCGCCCAACTAATTGACATTCCACGTCCAATATCCTTGTACCCTGCTACCGTACTTACAACTCTACTACCATTAGTTAAAAGTAATTCTTGTTTATTATCCCTTTTCGTTTCAGGAAACAAATTAGGATATTTATCCCTCGGCAGATTGTCATTCATAAATTTTAACTGGTTAAAAAGTGCCTTTGCACTGTCACCCTCATAAGACACGATCAAAATGTTACTGTTTGGCTGTGTACACGCCTGAAAAATTGCTTTAGCCAACATCATGGTACTTATTCCGGCACGTCTGGCTTTATTAATAATGAGATAACGGTTATCCTTCATCAAATCATTTATTTCCTGCTGTGCAAGGTTTAACGTCATCTGTTGTTCCTGATTTTGCGTATTTACAATGTAAATAAAATTCTTAGCAAACAACTCAAACGAATTAAATATCTTTTGTAATTTTTGCTTTTTAGTTACTGCCATTTAATCACCTTTTTCGATTCTATATTTCTAAGTCGTCATCCTCGACCTCATCATCATCATCCTGTTTCTCGAATATCTCTTTAACAATTTTTCTGTTATCTTTTATTTCCTTCTTTAACTGCAAGAATAGTTTAATATCTTTTTCGTTCCCTTGTTCTTTAGCACGTTGACTAATCAAATCATAAATTTCTTCAAAATCCTGCGTTGCACGATAATCCATATACAGATTTAATAATGCTTTATACTCGGAACTTTTTTCCCAATTATAGAAACTATTCATGGTACGGACTTCTGTTTTCTTCATCAATTCTTCTTCTGTTTTTTCAGGTTTGCTTTTATCGTAAAACAGGTTGAACTTCCAACGAAAATATTGCTCTTTCTTCCAATTTATACTTTTTAAATATTTTTCCAACTCATTCATGATTCTCACCTACCACTGATTCCAACTTGTTACTGATTTCTTTAATTTGTTTACTTATTTGTTTACATTCGTCATTGACAATGGCCGTTTGCTCGATATTCTGCATTAACATGTTTTCAATATTATCCACTTTTTCATTTAAACTTTTTTGATCTTGCTTCAACTTAAATACGTTCTGATTTTCCATTAATCGATTCCCCTTTTTAGATTAGTTGTATATAAAAAAAGCCCTAGACATTATCTAGGACTGAGTTAAATCAAATTTAATTTCACCTGTTTCTTGATCGTATCCATTAGGACTTGAACCCCAATTTTCCGAATCAATATCTTCTTCAATATCATCAAATGGATTGTATTCCTTATTCTCGGCTTTGCCATAGCGTTTTAAAAACTTTTGAATAATTTCATCTGCATCCCTCTTAAACGTTTCAATTCGACTATATGAACGCAACGGAACATGTTCAAAATTAATCTTTTTACCATTTTTTTTGGTATGGGTTGCAAGTAAATAATTCTCATTTAAAGTAATAAGTATATTAGTTATTGTATCGTCGCTGTAACCTAACCAATTTTCTATTTTATTAATATTGATATTCGCTTTGTGTTCACTGTTATTAGACAACTTCAACATTAACAAATAAACAGATACCTCTTTAGACGTTAAAGAAAGGTCGTTATATATATAATCAATTGTATTAAAATTAATCGTTATATAGTAATCATTGTCCGTCGTCGGACTGTCAATACTAACGCCATTTTTATCAGCACCTTTATAAGTATGCGGAACATCTATTGCTTTTAACACAATTAATGTATCAGGTTTAATTTTATCATTTTCATCAACTAAATAATTCCACCGTACAGGTTTATGTAATTCAATAATACCTGCCCTAGACATTTTCTTTAACAAATCGAATACTTGATTATTTCTCAACTTAGTTTTACAATTCATCTTTGTAAACTCTTTTAACTCACCAATTGTTACACGAAACACATGTTCATCATATTTACCTTGATGTAACCTAAACCTAAATAATTGTAAGTATAAATTTAAACCTTCTTCTTTACCAATTTTCTTAAACATATTATCTTTCCCATCAAACCAATTTGATTTGATTTTAATACTCGGTAATGCATAATTATCAAATTTCATTTTACGGATTCTCCTTCTTTTTAAATTTATAGATATGTAACTAATAACAAATAATCAATGTACAAGAATGAATTTGAACTTGAACTTGACTTTGAACTTAATCTTTAAGAGTTAAAAGTTAAAGCGGTTAAATGGTAAATTTACACCGCGAAATATTACTTTAAATTTATTAATATTATTACTTAAAATTAATTATATCCCTATGTGTACATTTTTTTGCAGTGGATTTCCTTCTGTTACCCCTAAAAATACAAAATTCTGCAATGGGGTTCTTTAACCTGAATAGCCAAAACCATTGCCATAAAAGGGATTTAGATACTTTTTTATACTTTTACATATAAATCCCTGTGTACACATAATTCTGCAATGGATAACTACTTTCCTATCCCTCATTATACATAATTCTGCAATGGAGTCAAGGGAAAAGTAGAAATTTTACACACTTTTATATGCCAAATTCCCAAAACCCTTGATATGATTGCTTTTAAGTTATCCCTAAATATACAAGATTCTGCAACGGTGTATATTATAACTACTAATGTCATACCTATACACACAAAATTTTGCAATGGGAATTACTCATTTTGATTCTTGTAAGCGTCTAACGCCTTTTGTAATTCAGGTGACTTCGCATAAAGTGAGAATGTGTTCCCACTCTTTGGATTGATTGCCACTGTCAATGGAACAATTCCACCGTTGTGACCACCTGTATAATGATAAATATGGTCACTCAAATTTTTAGAATAACAATAAAATAAATCTTCATTTCTAATAGTCATCTTCAAATTTCCCCTTTATATTTTTACTGTGTATTTGTAAAATTTTCGATTCGTCAATGCGAAACTGACTACATTCGGCTTCAACTTACCTGATTCGTTGCCAGTCACCGTACCATATTTGCTCTCATATTCATTTTGCAAATGGAATGGTCGACTAGGTAAATCTAATTGCAAATTTAAGCCCTCTGACAGCACTTCAAATGGAAGTTCTGTCTGTAAATAGCCATCTTCATTAATTTTAATGTCTGAATTTAACTTATATTTACGTATCAAATCATAATAATCTTGCTTATCTGTTTCATTGAGAATGGTTATCAATTCTTCAAATCCTAATAACCTTAAATATTTGTTATGTACGTCTTTGAATTTGTCGTCATAGTGTCCTAAGAATGCACTATCAATAGATAATAACAACATCTTGCCTAATTTTGTTGGTGGCAATGGCAATCCGTAAAAAGACCACATTAATAATGCGGTACTTCCTGCATATTTATCAAAATAATTGTTACCTGATATATTTAGGATTGAATTTACATTTGCCGATTGCGGATTGACATGGCTATCATGTTGTATGCGTGTGACATGATTATCCCAACATTTACCATATGTCAATGCTAAATCAATCCCTAGTGATGGCTTTCGGACATTTTTGTCTTGTTTATATATATTGTCAAAGTCATAAAAATAATTTATCTGATTGCCATTTACTTCATGTTCAATGGCACAACCTACTAAACTATCTATATCATTTGTTAAAACTGTTGAATAATTGCGCTCGGGCGCAAAACACCATTCAGGCATCTTATCTCTTAATTCTTTTTTCATCTGTTACATGTGAAAGAAACTAATCTTCCACTTCCAATTATTCGGCTATCCCCCTAATATAGGGGGGTTATTCATTTTCCTCATTTTGGGAACATTTTTCTTCCTGCCACTCTAAGACCATAATGTTTTAGCATTGCGATTGATTTACTAAAACGGTCAAAGAAGTGGACAATTATGTTGTATCCTTCACATTTTCACCTCCGTTTTTTGATTATTTGTAAAAATTAATTATCTATTATCTCTTTGTATTTCCTTATCCTGTAATCGGACATTGTACATTTATCTTTCTCGAATTTACTTATTAGAGATTGGTTACAAGATAATTCTTGTGATAGGTACTTCTGACCGATTCCTTTGCGTCTACGCTTTAATAGATACAACTCCTTTTCTTCCATTTTCTTTTCTCCTTTTTTGGATTTACACTTTTTAACGTGGTAGATACCACGATAATTAAATTAAAAAGAGGATACCCAATCGGATACCCTCTAATATTTATGTGATTACTATGCTTTGGTGTTAGTTGTTACAACGGATACGGCTTTCGGACTTGCAACTTTAAGTGTAGATTCAGCAACAACCAATGCACGGTTACTATCACCATTTTTAGCCAATGGTTGAAAAGATGGCTCACGAAGATATGCCAAATCAGTATAGGCAGAATTAAAGAATACTGCCTTGTTAGCAGGTACATGCTTACTTAAAAGGAAGTGTACCGTACCGTAGTTGGTATTCACTGAATTAGCCAATGCCCCAAAATTTGTGGTTTGGTGGACGTAATTGTAATTATTTTCGTAAATCTTGTCAATATTTTCTTTTACGTCTGCGTTTACTAGTGCATAATATTCGCCTTCCATCAAATCTTTATTCCACAACTTCTGCATGGCATCTTTGATTGTTTGTTCCTTAATATTTCCAGTTGTAGATACAGCGTTACTGGAATCGGCAAACTCAATCAGACCAGACATTTTACGCTTGCCAGTAGAGCCATCCTGCTTTTTGCCCGTAATTAACTTCTTTTCCATAGCAATCTTGAGTTCGGTAAGACGGTCATTTACCTCTTGGGATAGTTGACCTTGTTTCATTGCTTGTGCTGAACCACTGATAGATACGCCTTTACTAAAGATTTCCATAATATTGTTAAGTTCTTTCCGATTACTTGAATAAAAATTAGTAGCATCTGCGCCTTCTTCTTGTGTAATATCGTCCGTATTATCGAGAACCTTTTCAATGAAACTATAAATCGTAGAATTTGCCCTTTCAATGTTACCTTTCTGCATCAACATACTTGTAAATGGTGTAGATTGTACGCCTACCTTTGCAATCTCATTACTAAGTGACACCTGTTCTGCCGGTGTAAAGTTACTATTCGTAAACATATATTAATCATCCTTTTCTATTAGTTTTAGTTATAGTTTTATATATTTTGGGAAATATTTCCCATTACTTGAACAATTTTGCTAACTTAGTTCCAATCATACCTTCTGTGTTACCATTTTTTTCAAATTTTGAATACTCATCATCTTTGGCATGTTGTTCAGGCACATAGCCCGAATCCAACTTGACTTGTTTGACAATTTTATTTAATGACTTAATTGTATTATTCAATTCATCTTCATCATTTACCTTGATTACATCTTTAAAATTAGATAGCCCATTCTTTTCCAACTGCAAATTAACCTTTTCGTCGAACAACTCTTGTTTCTGCTGTTGGAATTGTTGTTCTTCTTCCGATGGCTCATGTGGCTTGTACTGCAACAAGTCATCACGTTCTGCTACAACCTTGTCATAATCTGCCTTATTGACTGTTTCCACTTGCTCTTGCTCCTGTTCCTGATTGCCTTGTCCTTGTTGTTCTTGTTGTTCTGGATTTTCTTCTGCCATTTGTAAATCTCTCCTTTTTTAATTTAACTTTTAAAATACCTTTAATGTAAACGAGCCAACAAACATCTACATTTAAAGGACATTTAAACTAAACAAACCCAATATCAATACTATCCCTGACTACAACTGGATTTTTATTATGTTCCCCTCGAAACTCGAATATCACTTCTTGTTTGTCATCGGGTACAGTGTAGTCATAAAAATAGACACCTTTATCTTGCTTATTGGTGTCATCTAATGTAATCTGTTTAATTTGTTTTTGCGTATCGTCATACAATGTCAAAGTAGGATTACTAGGGTCTATTGCTTGACCATTCAACGACTTAAAGTTACATTTTAACCGTACTGTGTCACCTTGATATATCACTTCACCACCTCGCTATACGATGGATTTACAACAAAAGTTGTATTGGTTGGATTGGTATGTATTTCAGTATTTGAAAAATTCTTAATTATACTGATATGACCAATCATAGGTAAACTGTCTATTGGTGTGATTACATCAGTTACTATTGGATTGATATGGCTTGATACGTTTCTATTAACCGATATTTCCCCTCGATTGAATACAGCATTGACATTTGCTTGAATCGGATTTATATAACTTGTTACATTAAGATTACCCTTATTTAGTGAAAAGGTATCTGTAATGACATTTGATTGAATTGGGCTAATATATCCTGTTACATTACGAGTATCTGTATTTGGTGATACAGCGTCCTGTGTGGCTTTAGAATGGATTGAGGATACATAGGTCGAGACATTTTTATTTGTTATTTGTGCAACGTTTGTGTTGGCTGTGACCTTACTTACGAATGTATTTACCGTTACATTTTCAGATTGTGGTGGTAAGTCAATACTAATACTGGAATAAATTGGATTGGTGTATGATATAGTGGTTCTGCTTTCTTCTTTAGATGGTGTTGTTGGTTTACCTAAAACTCGTAGATAAGGTTCTCCATCCATCAACCATGTATTTGTGAAATCCCAATCTGTATAAGATGACTTTTGACCTATCTGTGTTGTTGTCAATCCTGTTGCTTTAGGGTCTGTGGAATAAACATCTGAATTATAATAGGCGTTCTTCATGGTTGTACCATCATAATAACCTATAAATGCACCAACATCACTTGTTCCTGATACTGTTCCCATTGAATAACATCTATATAATTCTGCGTTTGAATAACCAGCACCGCCATGACCAATGAATCCACCAACATATTTATTACCTGTCACATTTGCATGAGAATAACTGTCATTTGTAATTCCACCATATGCAGAACCAATTAGACCACCTGTATTATCAGCACCATCAACTGTTCCTTTTGAATAGCATTTGTCAACTGTTCCGTATAATCGACCAATTAACGCACCTGTATGACTGCCTGTATTTGATACAATTACATTCAACAATCCAACATTTTTAATAGTTGAACCATTGTCTATACCGAATAGACCAACATAATCTGTGGTACTATTAATAGTTAGATTACGAATAACATGCCCTTTACCATCAAAAGAACCAGTGAAACGATTATCTATATTACTTAATGGTGTTAAGTCACCAAAGCCACTCATATCAATGTCATTTGCTAACTCATATGTACCCGATAAATCATTTCTTATATTATCTAAATCTTGGGGTGTTTTTATTAAGGTTGCCATTTACTACACCCCCCTTTACTTAACTTGGGGTACTTCAATTTCGTGGGTCACAGTCAATTTGTCGCCATCTTTGGAAATCGTGAAGTTAGTGAATGTTTCAGTTGATACAACTTTGTCACTTGGATTTTCATAGGATGAACCAGTTATTTCATTCAATTCAATTTTGGCAAATGTTGTATCTAAACTAACGTCGCTGTCTGAACCTGTTAAAACAATTTCTAATTTCAGTGTTTGCGAATCTGGTACATCTTCTTTCATTGGATTACCCACGCTATCGTATCCCAATGTCATTTGTTTCGTTGCATGAATCCAACTAAAACGACTATCGGTACTGTCTATGGTAACAATATTATTGTCTTTGTCATCAAATAATATAACTCTTGTCCAGTTTTCTACTATATGCTTTTTTAGTAACGTATAAGCATCTGCTGTAATCTCTGCCATAACTACTTATCCCCCTTATTGTTCGTCAAACTTGATATTTTTGTTTCTAACCTTTCCAACGTCTGTACTATCTTGCCTTGTACCTGATTCTGATTATTAATTTGCTCGTTTAATTTATCTTCACGTTTTTTTGCTTCTTTCCTTGTATCTAACAATAAAAATACAAATAAAACAGCGAATACGCCTTGTGACATCCATGTTTCAATCGGTATTTGTGTCAAAAATTCCATGCAATCACCCCCAATTAAAGATAAAAGTGATTATATATACTCGTTCATATTTATGAATAAAAAATTTTTAAAATACTCATATTTATGAATAAAAAAACAGAAAAAAAGGTAGCCGATAACCGACTACCCATCAAAAAACGGAAGTCAAAACATGAAGTTCTGACGTAATAAATAAACTGGTAAAACTAGGTATTATTAATGCTTAAATATGCTAGAGATTGTACTAATCTCTTTTAAATATTTAAAGTTCCCCATCCCTTATATGCACTTTTGGAATATTTTTTACCACTTTTTTCGTGTAATTACCTTAAATATTTAAAGCAGATACCCTATCTATATAGAGTGACTTATCCTATAACATATATCAATATTATTTCCCTTCCATTATTAACTCTTATACTAGCAACTTCTATAACCCTTGTGTGTCAATAAGTTTAGGATTTTTCCATTTCGCTACATGCTTACACCCTACTAAGATAAATAAGGGTCTATTGCGTTAGGTTTTCATCTTCTCTCCATATATACATGTGTACTGGTAACATCTAAAAGTACCTTGTATAAAGTATTTTTAGGTATCTTCTAAATGCTAATACTAACATTTTGCTTCCCTTCCATTATTAACTCTTATACCAATAAACGCTGTATCCCTTGTATGTCAAGGGGTTTGGGATTTTTCTATTTTTCTAAATCGTTACAACATCATATACACCTATTAAGAAAAATATCAGGTTAAAAGTCGTTACATGCTTCCCCTCTACTTGGGCACTGTAAGAATACTAATATGACAGTGGTTGAAGTACGCTTATCGTGGCAATTATTTTTGTGATAGCACCTAATAAGATAAATATCACTTATTGTCCACATCTTCCTTCATGGCATAACTACTAAACACTGCCACGACAACAATGAAAGTATGTTGACTTTTATCAATGTTGATGTAATGGTACTTCTCACGATTTCTATCACTTCACATTTGTCTCCCTTAGAGGCAATCCAATTTTTAGAAACAATGTTGTCATATCAGTGTTTTTGCTGTTATGGTAAAAATATCCAAACTTCAAATCAGTTGGCAGACAAAGGATACAAAGATTTTTAAGAATCGAACATTATTCTCCTATATGGTGTTATTTTTTAACCTCAACAAAATACAGTAATGGCAACGTTTATGTAACTTATATAATTACCATTTTTAAATAAATGTTGATATGGTGGGCTTTAAAGGATTTCCATTTTCTCGCTTTTTCTCCCTTAGAGACGGTTCAATTTTTATAAATATTATTTTTAAATCAATGTTTTTGCTGTTATGGCAAAAATATACAAACTTCAAATCAATTGACACACAAGGATTACAAAGATTTACCAGAATCGAACGTTATTCTATTCTATTAAGATAAATACCATTCTATTTCGCTAGTTTTTCGGTCTTAAACATCAAAAATTCCTCAACATAAAAAAGGAAAGGGTATAATCCCTAACCTTTAAATAAGTGTCATCATATTTTGTTCAATTTCTTTGGATAGTTCATTTGCTTCTTCTTCATACCCTACATCTACTAATATTCCTTCTAACCACTCTGGATAGTTAAGTTTAAGTTCATCGTACACTTCTTGTGAATCCATATCTTCCCATTCATCCACACTAAACATATTCCCTACAACATCATGATATAAGTAATCATCCTGAAAATTCTTTGCTACTTGGTCAACTTTGATTCCTTCTAGGAAACTTTCAAACTGTTGTTGTGTCCAATTAATGTCACCGTTACTAAATTTTTCAACAACCTCATTGATCTTTGGTACTTCCAACATTGCCAACTCATTATTAAATTCCATTCTTAAATCTCTCCTTTAATCTGTTTTGATTTTGACTTTGACTATCTTTGACCTAATTCTATAATACTACCGATTAAATCAATTGTCAAGAATATTCTGTATACTATGATTAGTATAATGATTTTTAACACCACCGCTCCTTCTTAAAATAAACATAAAAATAAGCCACCTTTTAGGTGACTTAAACAATTATTCAAACATTTTATTTTCGTTATTATCTTTTTCCAATTTCCATTCCATGAAATCTTCAAACTGTTCTTCTGTCATATCTTCAGGATCTTCTGTATCGTAGTAATTATCACTATCATAATCATTTGATGGAATAATCGAAACAAAAAGCAACATACAAATTGGCACACCAATTATACTTGATATTTTTACAATTCTGGCTTGATGTTTAGGTAAATAATCTGTTAAAAATACTAAAAACAAAATTATAACCACTGATAAAACCACAAACAATGTCCACATGATTCAATAACCTCCAACCATTTAATTTATTATAATATTATTGTACCACAAATTTTTCCATTTTACCAAAATTTGCAAAGAGTATTTCTCCCTTGATTCAGAATTGGGTTTTGGCTATTATCGGTTGAACGAATGGACAACGGCCAAAAAGTTGCCTTGCCTATGTTCAAAAGATAAAAAATAATTATCAGATGAACAAAAGACAAGACAACTTTAATAATTATTATCGTATATCACGATATGGTATCCGTATATAAACTCTATTGTTGTGAGATTAATAATCTCAATATTCCTACTCACGTCAATTTGCCCTAGTGGTTTCCCTAAAAGGTACTTATGGAATATCTTGCAGGTACATTTACCTCAAACTGTCCTAACAATCAGCGTTTTAAGGTGGCTTTCACCCTTCAGTGACGAACGTAATAGAGAAACCGTTCATTGTCACCTATACTGATTTAATTGCATCGGCTCAGTCCTATACCTTTCCAGTTTATTTTTGATTGGTGTAAGTTGGCAAGTCCACCAAAGAAACAACCTAAAAAAGACATTACTAAATACGCCTTGTAATACCCTGTTTTTTTTGGTATTATAAGGTTACAGGTTTTAGGTAGTTTCTATTTAGTTTTAAGGGGTTAGTGTTGCTGTGAACAACATTAGCCCTATTTATTTTGGCTTATTTTTTAACAACCATTGGATTGTGTAATTGGAATGCTAAATCTTTTGTTGTTTGATTGTCATTGGTTGCATTAAACATATCTAGCGCATAGATGATGTTTGCCATTTCATCATAACTTGCTTCCACTTTGATTCTGCCATTTTCATTTTGTACTTCCATTTGATTCTCTCCTTTACACCTCTAAATTATTTAATGGATTGTATTTATCATTCTGTTCCGCTAAATCATTGCCCCACATAGCCGCATAACGTTCAGTCGTTGAAATTGACGAATGGCGCATTAATTTTTGGACAGCAAACGTACTCATTCCTGACTGAATACATCTTTGACAGAACGTGTGTCTGAATGTGTGACTACTTAATCTAACATCTTTAAAGTTCATTATTTTGGATAATCGCTTAAATACATTCTGTACAGCATTAGCAGATAGTGGTTTATTTTGACGATTGGTAAATACATAATCGTTTAAATTGTCCTTGCCAAACGTCTGCTCACAATACACTTTGTAACTTGCCAATTCTTTAACTAACTTCTCGGTCAACGGTATTGTTTCAATTTTTCTTGATTTACCAAATACCTTCAAGGTGTAATAGTTAAAGTCAATGTTTGCCCATTTCAAATGGGTAAGTTCCGTTTGCCTAAGACCAGTAGACAGTAATACAACAATTATTGTGTAATCCCTATACGCAAAAAATGACTTCTCACGTTTCTTGATACGTCTATAATAGTTAAGCATTTGTTTAACCTGATTATCACTAAATACTTCAATTTTTATATCCTCTTTTGATGACGATAATTTAGAAGCAGGATTTGTTTTTATTACTTCTTCATTTACTAGATGATTGAATAACGCCTTCAACCGCCTAAGTTTGCTGTTTGTGCTAGTTGTATTATTTCCTAATTTACGGCAATGATTGATATAACTTTTGATGGTGTTTGTCGTTACATCATTGACATTGACAATTTCTTTAGATGTGCAAAATTCTTCAAATTGTTTAAATGTATCCTTGTAACTTGTTAGCGTCGTTTCCGATAAATTTTGAAATTCCCTATCTTCAATAAACTCTTGTAGAGCAAACTTTAACAACAAAAAAAAGCCACCTCCCATCTTTAGATGTGAAGTGACTAATTTGAATAGTAGCAATTATATCTGCAACCAGATAACAAAATACTACTTATATAACCTTTTAAACGTTGATATGATGCCAATTATGATTCCGAGTGGGCTCGAACCACCGACCTCATGCCTGTCAAGCATGCGCTCTCCCAGCTGAGCTACGGAATCGTTTTGATTAATTTTTTATCGACAAGTATTACTATACCCCATTCATTAGCATATGTCAATATATTTTGTCCTCCTTTTTTACACAGCTAAAAAAGCGACGCATCGTTATACACGTTCTCCGTCCCCTGTATCAATCGTAAGCGAATGATCATGATCACGGACAGCAGCGTAAAAAATATTTTGCAAATCCGGATATCCCTCTTGATCGAGCTTGTTCCTAAGAGTCTGTTCATCAAGATTGGCAAGAGACAGATTTTTGTGCTGGATACGTCCTTCAACGACCACGGAAATCGGAACCCCTTGATAATCCATTTTCATCCCCATTTGTGCAGGGGTTACGGGTGCGGAATTCTGTTTGGGTATGACACTGATAGCACCATTTGGTTCAATTAACGCATGTTCAATTAATGTAATGTCCGGATAGCCTTTTTCGCGTACTTCTGACAAAATTTCCGCCAGTGATAATGTGGACCATTTCAAATTGGCTTTAATCAATTTGCCATGCTTAATGACAATCGTGGGTTTACCGATAAAAATTCGATTAATCCAATTGACCAACATCAACTTGGAAAACCCGACATGTATCAAGCCAACCAGGGTAAGACCGACAATTGTTTTTAAAAAGCTTTCTGTAACAACTGGACCGGCGGCTATGGAAATAACAAAAAATATCCCTGCGAGATCATGTGCTGTTAATTGAGCAAATGCAGACTTCCCCATTAGCCTGATAATGCTGATTGTAAAAAAATAAAGGATAATGATTTTCCCGATAAATAACAACATGAGCCAACTCACCTGCATGTGTGGTTTTTCAAATAGTATATACACCTAGGACATGAATTATAGGTAAATGAAGAGATGGCTACAAAAAGCCATCTCTTCCTACTTACTGGGATGTCATTTGGTAACCCATTTGTTGCTGTTTGTTCTGTGATCCCGTAGTGCTGTTTTTCATTTGGCTTGTAAATTGCTGAGTGGGCATATTCCCCCCAGCTGACTGCTGTTTAGCATTGTTTTGCATCTGGTTGTTATTCATCATATTGGAAATCGATTGCGGCATACGCTGAAATGTTCCATTCTGCATCCCTTTGCGAATACCATAAATGGCTGCCCCTGCAGCACCAACAGCCATGACTGATGTCATTACATTGTTCATTCTCCAGCACTCCTTTTTAAAAGATAAGTCCCCAATCCATAGTTTTGATAACAGAGCTGAGAACTATCCTTAAAAATCATTTCCAAAAACAACAAATCTGCCCACATTAACGACTTAGCGACAAACATGATACAATGAAAAAGAAAAAAATAACAGTAATGAGGTGACTATCATCGGACGCAAAGGAAAAATGATGGACGAACGATTGGACAGTCATTATTTAGAAGAAACCATGTTGTTAAAAATATATGTACCGGAAAGTGTTTCCTCTCTTGATACATATCGCCTTGCCATCATGCAAGATGGTGATGATTATTATCAGCTTGGACGGGCTGCAACACTGAGTGACCGGTTGCATGAGAATGGAGACATGGAAAACACTATTCTTATTGGTATCCATTATCAGGACAAGTATGACCGACAACAAAAGTACCATCCAAATGGCAGTCAGCAGAAGGCGTACATGTCATTTCTTGTACAAGAAGTTGTGCCCTTTCTGGACGAGCGGCTTCCCTCCAGCCAAGTGGGGCATTCCCGTGCCTTGATTGGTGATTCGCTGGCGGGGACACTGGCTTTAATGACTGCTCTGAAATATCCGAAAACGTTTGGTAATGTCATTATGCAGTCTCCTTATGTCGATGACACCGTCCTTGACACAGTAACGAAAGCCCAAACACTGCATCCTGTTTCCACTTATCATACCATTGGAACCGATGAAACGACGGTTCATACGACCGATGGCGGACAGGCTGATTTTCTTACACCAAACCGCCAATTGCACGAACACATCAAGAAAAAAGGATTGCCAAGTGTTTATCACGAGCTAGAACATGGAAACCATACATGGAAATATTGGCAAGACGATTTGAAACACGCTTTCGCAGCCCTTTTTAATTGAATTCACAAAACTCTCAACCGTTTCACTTTCTAATGCAAGCCTTTTTTTGTTATAATAAAAGCTATATTGTTTCTACCGAATAACCATTAATATAAGGAGGCTTTGTATGAAATATGGTATTGTTGCTTTTCCAACCAAACCTGTTCAAGATGAAATTAATTCCTACAGAAAACGCTATGACCCGCATTATGCTCTAGTTCCGCCGCATTTGACGCTAAAAGAGGAATTTGAAGCAAACGATCAAAAAATTGAGGAACTAGTGACAGAGCTGAAACACATCGCCAATCAGACAGATCCAATTGCTATCAGCATCAATAAAGTAAGTACGTTTGCACCGGTTACCAATACCATTTATTTAAAAGTGGAGCCGACTCAACAATTATATGATCTATCCGATAACATGCATACGGAAAAATTCCCCGGTGAACGGACCTACTCATTTGTGCCGCACATTACCATTGCACAAGAATTGACTGATGATGAGTACTCCGACGTTTACGGCAGCATCAGTATGAAAGATATTCAAATACGGGATACCATTGACCGATTCAACCTTGTTTATCAACTGGACAATGGCATTTGGACTGTATACGAAACCTTTGTATTCGGGAAGGAATATGTATGAACATTAAACAAGCTGCGACAGCTAAAGAACAAGAAGATGCGTATAGCGTTCGCTCCATCGTATTCATTGAAGAACAACGCGTTCCTTTGGAGTTGGAAATGGATGAATACGACAACAAAGCTATCCATTTAGTCGGCTATGAAGATAATGAACCGATTGCTGCATCCCGTGTACGCTTCACCGATAGCTACGGAAAGCTGGAACGCATTTGTGTTGTTCAGCATCAGCGTGGCAAATCGCACGGTTCGCAAATCATTCGGGCCATGGAAGACACCATTAAACAAAAAGGATTCCAAACAGCGACCTTAAATGCTCAGATTCGAGCCGTCTCCTTATATAAACGGCTTGGCTATGAAGTGGTATCAGATGAGTTCATGGATGCAGGCATTCCTCATGTGACCATGACCAAATCATTAGCGTGACAGAGGTATCCCTTTAAAGCAAAGGGGATATCTTTTTTATTACGCATTCATAGGAGTGCGTGGATCAGCCATATACGACAAAACGCCCTTGACTGATGCCCTAATTGATTACATTATTTTTCACACAATGCATTGTTATCCCTGTTTTGGTTATGCTAAGGACTGTATCAAAAGGGGGAAAATGCATTGAACGAGTATTTTTTTATGTTTATAGATACCGTATTTGGGTTCATTGCCCTATTTTTTCTTGTGAAATTTCTCGGGAAATCACAGCTTAACGCACTGACGCCGTTTGATTTCATTTCTGCCATTATTCTCGGTGAATTTGTCGGGAATGCATTGTTTGAAAAAAAGGCCGGAATTACCGAGATGACGTTTGTCATTGTATTATGGGGATTATTATTGTACATTATCGAAAAAATTTCCCAGCGCTACAAAGGAAGCAGGGGGTTTCTTGAAGGAAAGCCATCAATGGCTATTTATAAGGGGCAACTTATGTATGATGAACTGAAAAAAAATCGATTGGATATCGATCAACTACAACATTTACTGCGGGAAAAAGATGTATTTTCTTTGGAAGAAGTGGAATACGCAGTGCTGGAGACGGATGGGAAGGTGTCCGTTTTGAAAAAATCGGATTATCAGACCCCGACCAAATCAGATCTAAACGTCCCGCCCGCACCAGTAAAAATCGCCAAAACATTAATCAGCGATGGCGAAATTGTTTGGGATAACCTGAAAGAAGCTAAACTGACTGAAGAATGGCTTGTCCAAACATTACACCTGCAAAACATCTCCGCCGTTGACGATGTATCTTATGCGGAATGGCAGCCGGATCAACAGCATCTGTTTGCCATGACATATAATATAAGAGACAACGATAAGTGACGTCCCCATTTTGGAACAATTGCCGGAGAAGACTGCCCATTCAATGAAACAGTTTTCTCCTTTCTTTTATACCAGGATCACAACATAATTATTCCACCCTTTTAATTTTGGCTCTATCTGTAAAAATAATATTTATCCATCATGACGCCTGCCCACACTTTATTCGTATCAGCACATACCCTGTTAGGGACACTACGTCAATCACCTAATGAAAGGGGTATTTATTCATGGGTTGTGGAAAATATCATGAAACAGGCAACTGCGTCTGTGATATTCTAAAGGAAATTGCTAACGCGCAAAACGATGTCGTTGAGAATTGCTGCACCACCAGCTGTGAAAAATCAATAAACGATCTGCTTGGTGACACCGATCAAGGAAACGGGCTGGACACCGTGCCTGTTATCCTGTACTGTGAAGACAACTGTGAACCATTCAAAGGATTCGGTGCCAACCCGGATAACATTGGTGACATGATGGCCAGCTTCTACTTCCGGGTCAAACGGGTGGATGATGACTGCTGTGCTGTCGTAGAATTGCTTCGTGACCCGGGTGACACGAGCAGAAATCCGGATAATCCGGTTGACCAGGATACCAGTAATCTACGTGCAACCGGCATTTGCATCACCGTTGATTCAAATTGCTTCTGCCATGTCACATGCCTGCCAGCAATAAACGCATTTTAACGACCTATCATAAAGGTGCTCCGGTCAACCCGGAGCACCTTTTTTCTTAATGGATGGACGGATGTCGTTAAAACCCAACCATTTGTATATCATGAATCTCACTAAATGAAATAGCAGTCGGGGTGGAACGCCTTCCTACGCGCACGTAGACGGTTTCGTCCTGATAATCGGTTATGATTCCGCGATAACGTCGTTCATTCGTCTTAATTTCACAGCGCATTGGAGGAACGTGTGCCGGTCTGTTCAGAAAATATTCAACGCGCTCCTGAAGCGACATATCTTTAAATTGCTTCCGGTGTTCGCTTGTTGTGTCATTGTGGGATGCATCTTTTTCCTCTATGTTATCATCATCGTTCGCTTGTGGATCAGCCGGCCCTGCAGTATCAGCCGGATGTTTATTTTCAACCTTTTCTTGCTCAAAAAAGGAATTCCGGCCGCCTGATCGTTTGACAGAACTTTTCGTTGTCATGGATTGGTTTTTTGTATCTGACTTTTTTGGTGTTTTATAACTGCTTTGCATCGGTGCTTCCGGTGTTCGGGTCGTCGGCTGTTGAATATACAACAATGGACTGTTGGCACTTTTTTTGTTTCCCATTTCCACACACTCCTTTGTATCCATTCGTTACGTTAGTGTATGAATGGGCTTATGAATGTGTGTTTGCCTATAAATCCCAGGATTTTCTATATGAGAAGTTGCATGAATGCCGTTGCCAGGCCAAAATATATTAGAATGGAAATGATATCGTTGATCGTCGTAATGAATGGTCCTGATGCAACCGCCGGATCAATTTGAAGCTTATCCATAAAAATAGGCACCAAGGCCCCGGATAATGTGGCTACAATCAATGTCGCCATAATGGATACACCCACCAATAATCCAAGGAAAAAATCTCCCTGCCATACATAAACGATAGCCGTAATGACCGTTCCACAGACAGCACCGGTGATCATCCCTGTTGAAGCCTCACGCAGAATAAGTTTCCATTTCCCTTCTTTGCTGAAATTTCCTGTCGCCAGTCCCCGCACAGCAACCGCAAGAGCTTGTGTTCCCGTATTGCCACTCATTCCGGCAATCAGCGGAATAAAAATAGCCAGAACGGCCATCTGATCAAGTGTTTTCTCAAATTGGTTAATCAAACTTGCTGTCAGCATGCCTAAAAATGATAGAATGACGAGCCATGGAAGACGTTTTTTTGCTGCAGCAAAAGCTCCATCCTGAGGACGATCTGTATCGGTCACACCAGCCAACTTGGAATAGTCGTCAGTTGCTTCTTCGTCCATCACGTCCAAAATATCATCAAATGTTATAATTCCGAGTAAATGATGTTGAAAATCAACGACAGGCAAAGCCAGAAAGTCATAATCACGCATCATTTGCGATACCTCTTCCTGATCTTTTCCAACCGATACAGCAAATACATTTTCATTCATCACATCAGAAATGCGAACATCCTCTTCTGCGACAATTAAGTCTCTCAGTGAAACGACCCCGACCAAATGTTTATCCGCATCAATGACGTATAAATAGTAAATAGTTTCAGCATCCGGCGCTTCTGCTTTGAGGAAATTCATCGTATCTTTAACCGTTTTTGTCTGATGAACAGCGACAAACTCTGTCGTCATGATACTGCCGGCAGTTTTCTCCTCGTAATGCAGCAGCTCTTTGATCTCATCAGCGTCCTTTGCATCCATCATCGTCAACAAACTGACAACGACATCTTTGTCCAGTTCATTCAGAATATCGACCGCATCATCCGTTGCCATTTCCCCAATAACCATCGCAGCAAATCGCGGATCCATTTCTGTTATGAACGGTTTGATATCCACCAGTTCAATATGTTCCATGATATCGGCTGTTTCATTTGGAGACAAGTATGTATAAATATGCTGTCGGACATATTCCTGTTGCTTTTCAAAAAACAGGGATTGATCATATGGATGCATCGACAGAAATTCGTCACGGAACGGTTCCATTTCATCATTGTCAATATATGTATGAAGATCCTCCCATTGACTTTTGTTCACATCTGTGTTTTCCAACAACATCACGTCCTTCCTTCCTCACGGCCACATTATACCATTTCATGTAAATTTCCTTAAACGTTAATCATTTTTCAACACAGCACTTAAATTATTGAGTTGTATCATGTAAACTGAAGATACTGGGGAAATCAATTTACCTCTACTTACCGAACAGGAACCCCTGTACCAAACGTTTAAAAGCAAACGAGACTACGCAGAAAGTAAGGTTAAAAACCCATGAAAAATAGATCAACTCTTAATATAGACTATACGTTACTATCCATTTTAATCCTTCTTTGTCTTATCAGTATATCCACACTATATTTGATGGAGCCCAATTTGCCGCCAAAGTTTGATGAAATCCATTTTTGGTTACAACAGACTAAATGGTATGTCGGTGGCAGTGTCGTCATTACAGCCATTATGCTGATCGACTATGATCGCTTCCACCAAATTACCTGGGTTTTATACAGCATTGGTGTGCTGTCACTAGTGATGTTATTTTTGAAATTTCCACCCGGCATTGTCCCTGAAGTAAAGGGATCCGTATCCTGGTTCCAAATTCCGGTTATAGGGACAGTCCAGCCCAGTGAATTTATGAAGATCATTCTTATAATGATGCTTGCTCATATCATTTTCAAGCATAACCAAAAATATAGCGACAAGACGATGAAAACGGATGTGTTGCTTCTTTTGAAAATCAGTGCGCTGGCCGCACCTCCTATGTTTTTTATAATGACGCAGCCGGATTTTGGCACATTTCTCGTTCTTGGGGCAATCACCGCCAGCATGATACTCGTCTCCGGCATCCGGTGGCACATTCTGTTCGCCCTTTTTCTTGCGGCTATTGCTGCAGGATTGCTAGGATTTGCGGCGTGGATATTTTTCCCGGACGCTGTAAGTGCATTTCTGGATAAATCGGGATTTGACCATGTGACCGGCCGATTTACTGGTTGGCTTAACCCAGATAAAAACCAGGATGACGGCTATCAACTAATTAAAGCTATGCTTGCTATCGGATCCGGCCAACTGATCGGCAAAGGCATCAGTGACATGGAAGTAGACGTACCTGAACAACATACCGATATGATATTCACCTCCATTGCGGAGCAGTTTGGATTTATCGGCTCAAGCATCGTCATCACTCTTTTTTTCCTACTGATTTACCGGCTAATTCATATTGCACTGCAAAGTAATGACCGTTATGGGAGTTACCTTGTCACAGGAATCATTGCCATGTTTGCGTATCAAATTTTTCAAAACATCGGCATGTCCGTTCAGCTGCTTCCGATCACTGGTATCCCGCTTCCATTTTTGAGCTATGGCGGAAGCTCGACCCTATCATATTTGCTGGCAATCGGGATTGTACTCAATGTTCACTCACGTACGAAAGAATATATGTTTGAAGAAACCAAGTGGTATGATTAATGAGGCAAGAGGTGACAAGAATATCAACCGGGATTTAGAATTTATCGACCAGATTATGAGAATATCAACCGAATCAGGGATTTTATAGACCGGATTGTAGGGATATCAACCGGACTTCTTATTTATCGACCAAATTTGAGATTTATCAACCGAATTATGAAAATATCAACCGGCGAACAACCGTAGACCTCCTGAAAAAGCCACACGCCATTATCGTGTGGCTTTTTCAGTATGTTATGTTGTCTGCATCAGCTGGCTAATATCAGAAGGAATGGCTGCGGTAAAACACATCGGTGCCCCTGTGATCGGGTGGTCAAACTGCAGTTGATGGCAATGCAGTGCCTGCCGGATAACCCGGTCTGTCGATCCGCCATACAAGTCATCCCCTGCCAATGGATGACCCATATGAGAAAAATGAACACGTATTTGATGGGTCCGCCCTGTTTCCAGACGAACATCCACAAGCGTATGGCTGGATGAAGTGTCCACCACTTCATAATGCGTTTCGGCATGTTTGCCATCCGTTGTAACCGTTCGTTCTATAATAGAGTCTTTCTTGCGCCCAATTGGTTTGCATATGGAACCTTTTTCTTGTTCCGGATTTCCTTCAATAACAGCATAATATGCCCGCCATATAGATCCCTTTTTTTGCATATGCGACAACATTGAATGGCTCCAGCGATGCTTCGCAATCAGCATCAAACCAGACGTCTGCCGGTCCAGTCTGGTCACAACATGAAACGTATACGGAAGACCTTGCTTCTCATAATGGGCCAGCACACCGTTGGCAATTGTTCCAGATGAGTGCAATCGCGATGGTATAGAGGCGATCCCCGCCGGTTTATGAAGAATGAGAACGGCATCATCTTCATAGACGATATCAAGCGGCATTGTTTCCGGTACCATGTGGGAACCTTTTCGTTCAGCCGGGAACGTGACGGTCAAAGCATCTCCTTCATGCAGCGTGCAGCGCAGCGTCTGCCTTTGTTGATTGACCCGGATATCACCGCCGCCATGAATAATGTGCTTGATCAGCCTTTTCGAAAATGATAACTCGTGCTGCAAATAATGACCAACGGCCTGTCCGTCATGTTGTTTTGTGATAACCCAATGCAATGCGCGTGCACCTGCCTCTTCATTTTATTCCCCTTCGTCCGCTACAAACGAATCACGGACCCGGTCCCAGAATGGGAATCGTCGGAAGCGTGCAAAACGAACACGTTCAGTGGCAACCCGGCATTGAATCGATTTTACGTTCGCATAGTTTTTGCTGAAATGATCAAGTGCAATGAGAAATGTCCGTTCATTCCCGAGCGGTTTCAGCATGCATGTATGGTGCTTCGGCAATATAAGTGGCGATCCAATCGTTCGAAAAACCCGGTTGTTGATCGACGCCATTTCTGTCAACTGGATGGCTTCAATCGACGGATGGATAATGCCTCCGCCCAACGCTTTGTTGTAGGCCGTGCTTCCGGATGGGGTAGATATGCATAACCCATCTCCCCGGAATGTCTCAAAGTGGGATCCCTTGATCTCCACATCAAAAACGACAGACCCCTCGGCTGTTTTAATAGTGGCTTCATTCATGGCTAAAAACCGATCTTCTTCTTTACCATCTTTTCCACGGATGGTAACTTCCAGAAGTGGATACTCAACAATCTGGAAAGGCGTTTTAGCGATTTCAATAATCAACTTTTCCACCTCGCTCGGGACCCAGTCGGCATAAAAACCTAAATGGCCGGTATGAACACCGATAAACGCTGTTGATTCGAGGCAATGAATATATTTATGAAAAGCCTCCAGAAAGGTTCCGTCACCTCCAACGGAAATGACCAGATCCGGATTTGTTTCATTGTATTCCAATTTAAAATCCGTCAAATATTGCTTCATTGTCGCTTGTATTTTATTCGATCGTTCATCACCTTTTGATACGATTGCAAATTTCACAATCCGCCCCCCTACTTTCGATGGAATATCCGTTTTGCTTCCAAAACCTCATTTTTAATAGCTGACATTTCTTCATCCAGCCTGAAAGCTGCTTCTGCCGCACGCTGCAGACGTGATTGTATAGCAGAAGGAATTTGGCCTTTATATTTATAATTCAGCGAATGCTCATTTGTCGCCCAGAAATTCATAGCGAGGGTACGGATTTGCACCTCCGCCAAAACCATTTTCACTCCATGAATCGTTTCAACAGGGTACTCAATGATGATGTGATAAGACCGGTAGCCACTAGCTTTCTTATGGGTGATATAATCTTTTTCTTCAGCGATGGTCAAATCTTTACGGGAACGAATCATGTTAACAATGGCATAAATATCATCTACGAAAGGACAGACAACACGCACCCCTGCTATGTCCGGAAGTTCCTCGACCCCGTCCAAAGGAATATTTCTCAGTTCTGTTTTTTCCAGGATACTTTTTACCGGTTTGACACGGCCGGTTATGAATTCAATGGGAGAATGTTTGGATTCATACTCATATTGTTTACGGATTCCTTTCAATTTTATTTTTAGTTCTTCTACTGCTTGGGCATAAGGAGCAAGCACAGCCTCCCAATTCATGTTTTCACCACCTGTCTCGTCTCTTCCTATTCTCATAATAACACATGAACAGGTTTTTCTTTGCATAATTGTGTATCATTCGCCATAATAAATCAATAGCATTGGGCTTCACAAGGCCGTTGCTGATTGTCCTGAACAAATGGAGGCATACTGATGACACAAGAAATTGAAATTGAATATAAAAACATGCTCACCGCGGATGAATTCGATCAACTATTAAATACCCTTCCTTTCCCGAAAGAGGGACAGACACAAACAAATCATTATTTTGAAACAGCGAATTTTTCGTTAAAAGAACAGGGATGTGCCCTGCGCATTCGTGAAAAAAACGGCGATTATACGATGACCCTGAAAGAACCGCATACCACGGGATTACTGGAAACCCATGACCATTTGACCAAGCAACAGGCAGACAGCTGGTTGTCCGGAAACCCCACCAATGCTGACGGAATACTGAAACAAATAGCTGATAAAGGAATAGCTGCTGCTGACCTTTTGTATTACGGCAGTCTGACAACCTATCGCCGTGAACTGGTATACGGGGATGTATTGCTCGTACTGGATGTGAACACGTATCTTCAAACGACGGACTATGAACTTGAATTGGAAGCCGAATCTGAACAAGCCGGCCTGAACACAATGCAGCAGTTGCTTGATGACTATCAGATTGAACAGCGAAATACACCGAATAAAATCCGCCGTTTCTTTACGGCAGCATCGGACGAACAATCGGATTAGTTGCGCTTCCCATACTACGTTGCTAGAATATATACAACCACCCGGGGGAGTGAATACGCAATGACAAAAACCGGAACCATTTACGAAGCTATTGGTGGCTTTAACGTGGTGGATACATTAGTGACTGCATTTTATCAACATGTCGGAAACCACCCAAAACTGACGCCTATTTTCCCGGATGACCTGACAGAAACAGCTAGAAAACAACGACTGTTTCTGACACAACTTTTCGGCGGGCCAAGGTGGTATACAGAAGACCGAGGCCATCCCATGATGAAACGACGGCACCTCCCTTTTGAAATCACCCCGGAACGTCGGGATGCATGGCTTAGTTGCATGGACGCAGCACTTACTGAATCAGGCATAGACGAACCATATCGTTCAGCTATATTTGAAAAGTTAACCATGCTGGCACAACACATGATGAACACACCAGATTAACGAATTATATTTCTGAAAGCAGTCAGACAAAGACCGGCATGCACAAGCAATGCCGTATATAGGCGCAGACACTTTTTGAATACATGGCAAGAAAGGAGAATCGATGTGCGTTGGAATCAGCCTGAGCTTGCCCGTTTCAATAACACAGACACATCGTCAACGTATAACTACATCGATTTCATGCAAAAACCAGTGGAAGTTTATGTTTTTATTGATCCGCTTTGTCCGGAATGCTGGTCATTGGAACCCTATCTTAAAAAACTGTCCACTGAATATGGTCGCTTTTTCAGACTGCAACCTATTTTAAGCGGACAACTAAACACCTTGAATAAAGATGTATTTGATAAACCAAAACGTTTGAAGGAAATATGGGAAAAAACAGCTTCACGCACGGGCATGCCTTGTGACGGTGATATATGGATTGATAACCCCATACGTTCTCCATGGATCGCGTCCCTCGCTATTAAAGCGGCGGAATTGCAAGGGAAAAAAGCAGGGAAAATGTTTTTGCGAAAAGTACAAGAGAGTGCATTCCTAAAAAAACAGGATATATCCGATGAAACCGTACTCCTGAAATGCGCTGAAAATGCTCGGCTAGATATCCAGGAATTCCGGGACGATCTTTACTCGGATACAGCCAAAAAAGCATTTCAATCCGACCTGAAGTTGACGCAGGAAATGGAAGTGGACTACATTCCAACAATCGTATTTTTTAATCAGGATACTGAGGAGCAGGGTATTAAAATTTCCGGCCTTTACCCTTACGACATCTATGTTATGATATTGAAACAAATTTTACAACGGGAACCCGTTCCATCATGCAAACCTCCACTCGAACGATTTATCCGCTATTATCAAGTTGTCGGCACAAAAGAAATTTCTGTTGTTTACGATTGGACCAAAGCCAAGACCGAAAAGGAATTAAAAAAATTAAAACTGCAGCAAGCCATTAAAAAAACACCTGTGAAATATGATGCATACTGGGAATACATTGGAGAATAGCAACTGTATAACCCTATGGAATGCAAATAAAAAAAGATGTGCGGGGCTGCGCACATCTTTTTTCCATCTCTAAACAAACAAAGGGGGATGGGAGAAAGTTTCATAATCAAAACAAAGGGGTTTTGTTTGTGACTTATCTCACATTATTATCATAACAAGTGCCATTGCTTTTCACAACCATTTGTTCACACTTTCACAAAAATGTCACACTTCTAAGAAACAAGTTTGTCACATACACTGATCATAAAACATATGGACCATTTGTTCGTTGTACCTACCGGTTGACCATAGGTTTTTCCAAGGCGTCTCAGTAACTGACATATATAGGGAGAGGTGATTCTATGCGGGACATACTCCCATTTTTCTTTTTACTGCTAACTTTAGTCGTTGCATTCCTAAACTTATTCGGGCTTATGCAACTGATACCACTTTTTGTCACATTACCGGCACTGTTCTTATCCATCTATCTGACAGTTTATTTCTTTACCCATCGGAACGCCTACCGCGGAAGATTCCGTGGTTGAACAAAAGCACATACGTCACAAAACAGGCTGTCACCACTCAGAGTGACAGCCTGTTTTTCAACTGTTTTATTTTAATAGAAGGTCTTCCATTTCATTCAGTTTTTCTTCAAACACATCAAAGGCCGCTAAAATCGGGTCTTTCGATGTCATATCAACACCAGCTTTTTTCAGAATGTCAATCGGATAATCACTGCTACCGGCTTTCAGGAAGTTCAGGTAGTCTTCAACCGCACCTTGTTCCCCGCTAAGAATCCGGCTGGCAAGCGCTGTCGCAGCGGAATAGCCGGTCGCATACTGATAAACGTAATAGTTCATGTAAAAATGCGGGATCCTGGCCCATTCCTTACCGATTTCTTCATCGCAAACAATATCATCGCCAAAGTATTTCTTGTTCAGGTTATAATAAATCTCCGTCAGTTTATCGGCTGTCAACGCTTCCCCGTTTTGCGCCCGTTTATGAATATCATGTTCAAATTCGGCGAACATCGTCTGGCGGAACACCGTGCCACGGAACCCCTCCAGAAAATGATTTAGCAAATACAACTTCTGCTTTTCATCGTCCACTTGGTTCAGCAAATAGTCGTTCAACAACGCTTCATTTGTCGTTGATGCTACCTCAGCTACAAAAATGGAGTAATTTCCATAACGGAAAGCCTGTGACTGGTGTGTATAGTAACTGTGCAAGGAATGGCCAAGTTCATGAGACAGTGTGAACAAATCTTCCAGCTTATCTTGCCAGTTAAGCAGAATGTATGGATGTGTCCCATATGCACCGGATGAATAAGCACCGCTTCGTTTGCCTTTATTCTCCTCCACATCAATCCAGCGGCTTGAAAACCCTTTTTTCAGGATATTGACATAATCATCGCCTAACGGTTTCAAGGCTTCCAGCACATGCTCTTGTGCCTCTTCATATGGAATATGCATGTCGGCATCTTTGACTAGTGGTGTGTATATATCATACATATGCAATTCATCCAGACCGAGCACTTGTTTGCGGAGGCGGATATATCGATGCATGAGCGGCAATTTTTCGTTGACGGCTTCCACCAGATTGTCATAAACCTGCTCTGGAATATGATTGCTGTCCAGTGCGGCTTGACGCGCGGAATCGTAATTTCGTACTTTAGCTTCAAAATTATCGGCTTTGACGGTTCCTGTCAATGTGGAGGCGAATGTGTTGATGAATTTGCCATACGTCTCATACATCGCCTGGAACGCGGCTTTACGTACATTGCGGTCTTTAGACTGAAGAAATCCGATGTAGCGGCCATGTGTCAAATCCACTTCTTCCCCATCTTCATTCGTTATCGTTGGAAACGTCAAATCAGCATTATTCAGCATGCTGAACGTATTAGATGCGCTTCCCATCGGCTCAGACGCTTCTGCTAACAATGCTTCTTCCTTTTCGCTTAATACGTGTGGGCGCTGACGGCTAATGTCATTCAGAACCTTGTTGTAAAATGATAATTCGTCTTTTTCCTTAACAAATTCCTGCACCTTAGCATCATCCATTGCTAGAATCTCCGGAACGATAAAACTCATCGAACTGGATGCCTGAGTCAGAAGGCTTTCTGCTTTTTCATTCAGCGCTTGATACGTCGAATTCGTGGTATCTTCGTCATTGCGCATGTGGGCATATGTAAACAATCTCCCAAGGCGCTCAGCCAGCTGATCCTGCAACACAAGAACATCATAGAGATTCTGTGCTGAATCGGCAATACTGCCTTGATAGGCGGTAATAGATGGCAGATCGTTTTCAAGTGCCTTCCGTTCCTCTTCCCAGTCGTCATCCGTTTTAAAAATATCTTCCAGTTTCCATTTGCGCTCCTCCGGAATCTCATTTCGATTTGGCAGTTCTTTTGCTGTTTTGACCACTATTTATTCCTCCTGTCATTCGTTTTCTTTTCACTTATTCAATATACTTTCCAAAAAATCCTTCCATTTCTTTAGTATGACGAATCATCCATGAATCATGCCACCATTTTGCTTCATAATCTGCTCAATCATACGAGCATCACCATCCAACGCCTCCTCTATATGGTCATAAAAAGACCATTCATTCTGTTTGATATAATGGTCTGCAGACGTTTTACGAATCAGCTGCAAAATTTCGAGCAGATAAAAGTATTCACGAATCGGATTTTCTGATTCAAGCATAAGTGGAAATAACGACGGTGCATGAAAATGGTTGCGAAGCATATGAATGCAGATTTGATATGAAAACGCTGAGCCAGCCTCAAGTGGTGTGATGATATCTAAAAAAAGACGACTTTGCCAATCCCAAGGTGGTGTTTTCATCAAGTGCTGGGAAGATATCGGCAAATAAATCGGTGACGGAAGCGTTTGCCTGTTGGCGCGTCTCGTATACAGCCATTGCTGCCATACCATCTCCCTGCCGTACAAACGCCCCGGCGTATACAGACGAAATGTTCGCTTTTTTTGCTGCCAAATATGAAAAAGTTCTTGTTGGGTGAATCGGAAAACAGGAAATAAATCCGTGAAAATCATTTTCTCTAATTTGCGGATAGATAGGTTACCTGTGATTGTACGTAATGTTGTAAAATAAATATCTTGAAAAAATAGCACTTGGTGGGTTTCCGGACAGAAGAAATATAGCGTGCGCGGAAATTCAGCAGAAAATTGATGAATGAATGGAAGGTGGAACGAGTCCACTTTTAATTGTTGTCGGCCATGTCTGCGGAACGTATTGGCTCCTAAAATCCAAATAGGTATGATTCCCGCTCGGTAGTAGCCGCGGCTTCGTTCAGCAATGAGCTCCGTTGGAATTCGGGCACATTGATATTCTATCGCAATCATCCTATGGTTCAGCTGTAGCAGTATATCCGGTCGCTGCATTATTTCCGAAATATAAAATTCGAGTCGGACGTCGAGCCCTTGTTTTTTCAACCACTGATACAGCAGCAATTTTCCCTTTTCATGGTAGGACCCTTCTCCGCCTTCCTGTGATGGGCAGTCTGTTTTTGCTTCGTGGGCAAAATGCGGAATAACTTTTGTCCCTGCTTTGGCAATAACTGGCTGACTGCATACCGGGCAAAAAAATGTCTCCCTCGTTCTTAGTAACGATATTTCCTGTCTCGTCTTGGTTGCTAATGTCACAAACGTTCCATCTTTTATTTTCGCTTGCAGCATCGAAAAATCACCTCCACGGTATTTATTCGCCAAAATTGGATTAATTCCTTTTTTATGTCACGATACATTGAAATATTTTTTAAATGCATTCGTCTAATCAACAGCGGTTATTGGAGGTGATGCACATGGATGAACGACAGACGGTGGCTGTTTGGTTTGATGAATATGGCAATGATATTTACCATTTTTTAATTTACCGCGTCGGTCCCCATGAGGCCGAGGACTTGCTCCAGGAAGTGTTCATTAAAGCATTGAAACGATTTCACAGCTATCAGAAAAAGTCCGGCCCGAAGACGTGGCTGTTCAGTGTTGCACGAAATGTAGCAATCGATGAAATAAGAAGGCAAAAAGCACGGAAATGGAAAGACCATATTCCGCTTGAGAAGACTAAAGAACCAGAGACAAATCAATCACCGCAATCCATATTTGCTGAGAAGGAAGAATACCGTATAATCTATCAGGCAATACGGACACTTAAAGCCAATTATCAGGATGTGCTTATATTACGAGGCATTAAGGAATTGTCCATTAATGAAACGGCCGATATTCTTAAATGGAGTGAAAACAAGGTCCGATTAACCCAACACCGCGCCCGCATTGCACTGAATAATACCTTAAGGGGGTGGGATACCCATGACAAAGCAAAATAACAGTTGGGTGGATCATCATCTTTCGTCCATGCCAAAGCCAAGTGTAAGCCAGGATAAACATCAGGAAATCAAACAAACCATTATGAATGATAAAAAGCCAGGCACATTCCGAAGATACTCGGCCATTGCTGGTACTGCTGCAGCCTGCTTCATTGTCTTTCTGCTGGCCATAACATTCATCAACAGCCAGCAGCGAATGACTATGCAATCTTTTTCAGAAATCATCAGCGGTGATATCGCCAAAATTGCCGGAACAGATGGGACAAATGACTACGTTTCAGACAGCAATCAAATCCTGCAAGCATTCCACGAAGCAACGGAATCAATAGAGCTGGTGGAGACAGATACAAGAAGTAAGGCATTGTCACAATCGATTACACTTTATGATAATGAGGGCGACAAAATGGCCGATATCCAATTCGGCGATGAAGCAGCTATCAACATTAATGGAACCTATTACCGGACAGGCGATGGTGAGCTGAAGGCGTTTACAGATGTCTTTTTCACGGAAAAATATGCAACTGGCAAACAATTATCTACTCGGAAACAAGCTTACCGAATTATTGATTTGCTGATGCAAAAAAATATGAACAAGCTCATGTCTTTTGTACATCCTGAAAAAGGACTGCGGTTTTCACCACACGTTTCTGTTTCTGCCGATGACGTCACGATCCCCAAACACGATATTCCCGGTTTGCTCGATCAGGAAGATACCTATACATGGGGGATAAAAGCTGGCAAGGGAAGCCCAATTGAAATGACGCCCAATGATTACATCGAGGAATACGTCCGTCCGCAGCTGTTCACGCCTGATTCCGCTGATACTATAAGCATCAACGAAATCAAACAGCGCGGAAACACACGGAATACGATTCTCGACATGTACCCCAGTGCAGAAACGGTTGAATTTTACAATGACGGGTCAGCAGACACCGAAATGGACTGGCGGAGTCTAACACTTGTATTTCAAAACTATAATGGGAAACGAAAGCTGGTCGCGATCGTGAATAACCAATGGTCACCATAAAGTAAAACTTAAATTAAGTTACATTGCGGGATGAACAGAATGCATAATGATTTATTGCACCTTCTTTTCCCAAAACAAAAGCGTAACCAGTGCTGGTTACGCTTTTGTTTCTGTACAAATGATCTAAAAATAGTCTAAAAACCAAAAAAAAGACACCCTTATTCAGAGCGTCTAATCGTTGCAGGGAAGTAGGTCCGGATTTGGTCAAACACATTTTCCTGCATAACTCGCTTTCCATATTCTTCAAGAAAATGAATGGTTGTATCCGAGTCATTGCCGAATTCAAAAATCTGACTAAGCAAGTCTTCCTGCCTGTCATCATCCTCTTCCGGAAAACCAATATACAGATAATAAGCATCATTGTAATGGAATAAGGTATTTTCTAATGTTGTTTCACTGGTATCAAGGTAATGGCTCAGTTGAATGATATCTTCAAAATCGGTAAAACGAACAATCAGCGATAACATGCCATCGTCATTCTCATCTTTTACTGTGTTTGCTTGTTTATCCGATTCGAATTTGTCGTCAACCATGTCATCAAGGCTTTCATCAACCGAGATATCGACAGTCTTACCATTTTCCGTTGGGAGCTCAATATTTTCACCATCATTGGAGATTTGTGCTTTTGTCACAACAATCTCCAATCCTTTTTCCAATGCCTGAACCTGAATCCATAATGGGCCATCAACTGTAAAGTCTTCTTTATAATTAAGTTCTTCCATCATTTGCCAAAATAGCTGTTCGCCTCGTTCACGATTATACCAGATTTCCTCACGTTGGAATCCGCGATCCTCCATATCAACGTATGAAATATAAAATTTCACCGTATTCTCATTAATCCGTTCTATTTCCATCCTTTTTCTCCCCCTTCATATAAAGAATCCGGACTCTTAAAGTCAAATCCAAATGGTGGAAGAGACAGCATTTTTATGTCTGTTTATAATTTCCCTGTAAAGCATATTCATAACCATTCAAGGACTTGTAATTTTATTATATTACGAACTTGGAATTCTTGAAAATTTATTTGCCTATTTTAATGGTTAATTTCTAATTTTAACCCATTTTTCTTCTGTTGTCACTAGTTCAAAGAAAAATGGACCATCCCATTTTTCAAAAATCGATTTAGACAACATAATAGGTGGTATACAGGCTTTTATATAGGAAAAACGCAGATCTCAGTTGATAAAAGGATCTACGTTTTTGATGTTTATAATGGAAACCAGCATAATTAGTTGACGAGACGCTGAGCTTCACGCAATTGGAAGGTTCTGACTGTTCTCGGCAAAAAGCGACGGATTTCATCTTCATTATAGCCAACCTGCAGTCGTTTCTTATCCAAAATAATCGGCCGGCGCAGCAATCCAGGATTCTGCTGAATCAACCGAAATAAGTCTTTCATAGGCAATTGATCTATATGAACATCCAGTTTTTGAAATACTTTTGAGCGTGTTGATATAATCTCATCGGTGCCGTCTTCTGTCATGCGAAGTACTTCCTTAATTTCATCAAGTGTTAATGGTTCCGAAAAGATATTGCGCTCTTCAAATGGTATATCATGCTCTTCCAGCCATGCTTTAGCTTTTCTGCAAGATGTACAGCTGGGTGAGGTATAAAGTGTTACCATGTAACTTCACTCCTCATTCTCATAAGTATATAGTCATTTCATGAACTGTTACCAACTTATTATTACATTAAAATAAGTTTAAATTGTCTATATATAAAATTATACTACAATTGTCAATCAAAAGGTAGAGGCTATATTAAAAAAGTTGGTAAAAATTATTCATGTGTTCACAAAATGTTCGCATTGAACCACGTTAATAGCCATTATTATATACCCTGAACATTTTTTCATTAAACGTCACAAGAATGAAAATGGATGAAAAATGTTGTCGCTGTCCCCCACCCAATAAAAGCGAACGTTCATGTCACCTTATTAATGAGCTAAGGCGGGGATTACAACAGCCCTTTAATGCGTGATAAACGTGATATAATATTAGTATGAATGGAAAAACCAGCATTTATTCAAAGATATCTGGTTTTTACTGATTTTGGCCTTTCCGGAAGTTGTTGATGGACCACTACCTGCATGCAAATGAACCAACGATATCAATCGAGTGGTGTATAATCCACATTTTCCGTGTATACGTTGCCGGCATTCCAAATCAGAAATTCATTGATGCCTTTTTCATTCAACGCTTTAATCTGTGCTTCCACTTCTGCTTTCCCGTACTGCGTTGGTGCACCGCTGTACAGCCACGGCGCCTCAAAATCCTGCAACCATGGCCGTGATGTCGGCGGATTATCCAATTCATCGAGCATATCGTTTTCAACTTTAGCATATTCTGCGACGGTCTTGTAAGGTTCCTTGTCAGGGAAGTCAATGCCAAAGTAAGATGTCCAGTGACTCGGGTAAATCATGGAAGAGATAACATCCACATTGCTGGCTATCTTAGGGAAATTTTGTCCGATTCCAGGAGCACGCTTAACTGTCGCCGTATAACCAAAAATATCGACAGCGACATCAATGTCGTAATAATCCAGCTCCTTTTGGGCATACTGGACAAAATCGGTAACAGCTTTCACTCGGCGTTTCTCATTACTTAAATTTTCGTTTTTGTAATCGCCTTTGTTGTAATTCAGTTCATCATCATAGTGTTCAAAACCTTCGGGAAAACGGACATAATCAAACTGAATTTCCTGAAACCCAAGTTCGGCCGCTTTTTTGGCTATGCCAAGGTTATATTCCCATACTTCTTTTTGAAAGGGATTAACAAATGAGTCTCCTTTATTATTCGTCCATACGTGTCCGTTTTCAGTGAATGATAGATCCGGCCGCTTTTCGGCCAGAACAGAATCTTTAAAAACAACGATTCGTGCAATCGGATAAATGCCTTTTTCCTCCAGCACTTCAAGCATTTTTCTGGGTTCATCTATATAGTTAGTGGCTATATCCTTATAAGGCGAATCATCCGGGACACTGATGGTCAAATTGCCATGATCCTCTTTAATATCAATCACCATAGCATTCAGCTTTGAATTCTCAACCAAATTCAGGAGAGTATCAAATCGCTGCCCGCCTGCTGATGGACCAGTGACATAAACACCTCTGACTGCATCAGGATATGTAAAGTCCAAACCGGCATCATAGGTGAAACGCTGCATTTTCTTTTCCGTGTCTATAGAGGTTACGGTCGTCTGTCTTTCGGTGTTCGGGTTTGCTTGTAATGTTTTTTCACTGTCCGTTGCCTTGGAGGAAAGCGGTATAATCGCAACAATGAGCAGGAGAAGAAGAACAAAAACTGATATCCCGAGGTAAATTCGCTTCATTTTCTATCAGTCTCCCATTTTCCTTTTAAATATATTATAAAAGAAATCGACAACAAATGGAACAATCTTTTTCAAAATCCGACAATATTTTAAATATCTACCCCTTAATTCGTTAACCGATAAATCCTGGTCATGCATTTTATGCTTATTAGTTATAAAACATGATATAATAAACGAAAGAAAATGATAAATTGTGGTGAAGATAATATGGACCAACATTTACATGTTTTTGTCACAGTGGCAGAAAAGCAGAATTTTTCCAGAGCAGCAGAAACATTGCATATGACACAACCCGCGGTGAGTCAGTACATTCGACTTTTTGAAGAGACTATGGGAGTACGCCTGCTGGAGCGGACAAGCAAATATGTACAGCTCAATAAAGCTGGGGAAATGGTGTATCATCATGCCAAAGAAATCATCGGATTGTACACGAGAATGCAAAATTTAGTAGATGATTTAACTAACAAAGCCAGCGGGCCACTCTCAATTGGGGCAAGCTATACGTTTGGCGAATACGTGCTCCCGCATATTATTGCGAAATTGAACGAGGCATACCCGAATATAAGCCCTACCGTTATCATTGGCAACACAACTGAAATAGCTGATGCAGTCAAGCGGCATCAACTGGATGTAGGCATTGTCGAGGGGCACTTAAAAGATGAAGAGCACATGCAGATAGAACCATTTGCAGAGGATGATATGGTTGTTGTTGCGGCACCGAATCATCCGTTGATGGTGAGGAATGATGTCATATCAATGAAAGATCTGGAAAAAACAACGTGGGTACTTCGAGAATATGGATCCGGAACTAGAGAGGCAGCAGATAGTGTATTTCAACAAAATGACATTGCACCCGACAAGATTATGAACATTGGCAGTACCCAGCCGATCAAGGAAGCTGTTGAAGCTGGGTTAGGAATCAGTTTATTATCCCAATGGGCTATCCAAAAAGAACTGCAACATGATGATCTGACCGTTGTTCCAGTATCAGGATTGCCTTTCCGGAGACAATTTTCCATTATTACAACTTCCCCGTTCCAAACGAAGGCCCTGCAAATATTCATCGACCTGCTGCGACATAATAAAGATCTGTCAGCCTTCCGATCGGATCACGATGACCCAAGCGGCACAACGTAATAAGATGAAGCGTTTAAATGTTAGAAGGCCGGAATTCACCCGTGGTGGCTATTAAAAAACAAGTAGCCTTCCCCGGCAGCATTCAATGGCCGGGGACTTCCTATACATAGAATTGAAACGAAACATGCATAGATGATGAATAATACGTATTAGCACAGCTGCAAGTGAACGCTTAAAAATGCTCTTTTGCTTCATTTAATAATCCGAAACACAAGTGGTATGCGGTAGCGAACACCATTATTAGCTTTAAGTAATGCGATGATGGTAAATACAAATGCTAAAATGATTATAATAGGTAGTAATATAAAGCCAATTACTAATAGAACCAGAATACCGCTAATGATGGAATAAACCGTAAACGATATTAAGAAATTAAAATATTCTTTTCCATGATAATCAACAAAATCGGATTCATCGCGTTTAAACAACCAAATCAGTAATGGACCAAGAACGGGGAAGAATATACTGATCAAATAGATCAGCATCGCAAACATACGTTCATCTTTTTCCAACATATTTATCACCTCTTTTTTATGATTATATGAAACAGCTTTTGAATTTGTTTCTTTTCAACCAGCAGGGCGTGACCTTCTTTCTTGGCAATTAATTATTCGTCCAGTACCATGGTTATGTGCTATACTTTTTCGTATTATCTGCTCAGTCATTGAACGTATATCAGACAACAAGGTGATTTTTTATGCAAAACGTTGTAGTAATCTTGGTCGGCTTTTTAAATGGCTATCTGTTCGAACTTTTACACGTACCTGCTGGTTGGCTATTAGGAGCCATTGCTGTCGGAGCTATTTACCGTCTTTTCATAGCTGACATAACGTTTCCGCCGCTTCTCTTTGACACAGCCCTTGCCATTATCGGCGTCAGTATCAGTTTATCCATCAAGATTGACATGTTTAAGGACGTGGCCGGCTTTTTGTTGCCACAGCTTGTAAGCCTTGTGACACTTTTTGTTGCTTGCTTTTTTTTGGCTAAATTTCTGCATCGGTTCTCCAACCTTGATGCGATAACCGCCTTGTTTTGCTGTTTACCAGCAGGAGCGTCCGTTATGATTGCCCTGAGCAGAGAGTACAAAGCAAAACTGAGTATTGTTGCTGCCTTTCAAAGTGTTCGGATCATGATGCTGGTGACTACTATCCCCATTATCGCCGGGTATATTTCACCTCTGCTAGATACACAGGTGGTCAAGAACAGCGGCCTGGAAGCAACAGAAGGGAACACCATACCCATGTGGGGGGCCCTTGTAGCATATACGTTGATTGTTATGACAGCACTAGCACTCGCGATTAAATGGAAAATACCGGTTGCTTCGTTTATCTATTCTATCATGCTCGGGTTTTTAGTCCATTCTTTCGCTGTTCCATTACCTTCAATGCCTGACGTCATGGTTGGCGGAGGAATGGCTATGCTGGGGGTCATTATCGGTGCTCGTTTTGACCGGGAGTCCGTAGCAGAATTTAAACGTATCGGCTGGACCAGTTTGGGAATATTGACGGCCTTTTTTGTATTGACTTTTATCACAACCTTTATTTTTTATTTGATGACACCATTGGATTTCACAACAAGTTTGCTTGCTATTGTTCCAGCTGGTGCGGCGCAAATGGCTTCAGTAGCAGCGCTTTTGGATCTCGATGCCAGTATTGTTGCTGCGATACAAGTATCAAGGCTTGTCATCATTATTATCACTGTGCCAATGATCGTTCCGTTTCTTGTCAACCAGGAACATCACCAACAAACTATAGCACACAACAACGGACTATGATAAGAGATGACACAACAAAAGACGTAATGGGAGGATCATATGAACAACCGGAATAAAGGCATCATATTATTATTGGTATCGGCATTTGGATTTTCCCTTATGGCAGCATTTGTTAAACTTTCCGGGGATATTCCAACCGTCCAAAAAACGTTGTTCCGCAACGCGGTCTCAATGATGATTGCATTTGGGTTTGTTTTACACTACAAGGAACGCTTGTTTGGCAAAAAGGAAAATCAAACATATCTCCTGCTGCGTTCGTCCTTGGGCGCGGCCGGAATTGTATTATATTTCTATGCCATCGATCATCTTGTTTTATCCGATGCCGACATGTTGAATAAAATGAGCCCGTTTTTAACCATCGTTTTTGCAGCCATTTTTTTAAAAGAACGTGCACGACTGTTTCAAACCGTTGCAATCGTGATAGCTTTTATTGGAACGCTTTTCATTATTAAGCCGGAATTTTCCCTCCAAACCATTCCTTATATTGCCGGGATCTTTTCAGCGGTTTTCGCTGCAGGAGCGTATACGGTCCTGAGGGTACTCGGCGACAAGGAGCAATATTATACCGTTGTATTTTATTTTTCTTTTTTCACGACCATGGTATTGCTGCCGTTTGTCATCATTTTTTATGAACCAATGCATTGGCAACAGTGGGTTTATCTGCTCGCAGCGGGGATTTTTGCCACGGTGGGGCAATTCGGGATCACGGTTGCCTACAAGTATGCACCGGCAAAGGAAATTTCGATTTTCTTCTACTCAACGGTCGTGTATTCGGCGCTTATCAGCATTTTCCTATTCGGACAGATTCCAGATATTTGGAGTGTCATTGGATACATCGTTATTTTCAGTGCATCGTTCTATATGTTTTTGAGAAATAACCGAGAAGACAGCGAACGTCGTACGTCGTAATAAGAAAAAGTTAAGCACATCATTACAGGCATGCTTACCTTTTTTGATTTATTCAATGCTAATGGTCATGGTCGTGAGCGGATGCGTTTTGATCATTCTGACACATTAGCGAGTCATCATGGGGATGTTCTTGGTTCTCCATCTGAATGGTTACATGGCCGATGCCTTTATGTTCCAAATCATGTTCAATCGTTTGTAATAGTTTTTGACTTTCCTGGATGGACAAATCACCATCGACGACGGCATGACAGGAAAGTGCATTTTCCCCGCTTGTAATGGACCAGACGTGCAAATCATGGATGCTTCTGATGCCATTTGTATTTTCCACCGTATGGATAATATCGTCCAAGTCCACATTTTTCGGAGTTCCTTCCATCAGCACATGTACCGCTTCTTTCGTCACTCGCCAACCACTTATTAATACAAGAATTGCGACAATAACACTGGCTAGCGGGTCAGCAAATCCCCAGTTAAAGAACATAATTAATAAGGCAGCGGTAATGGCCCCGACTGAACCGAGCAAATCACCTAAAACATGCAGGAAGGCTGCTCTTAAATTCAAGTTTTCTTCTGTATCGCCTCGATGCAGCATCCATGCGACAACAATATTGACCAATAATCCAATAAACCCGATCACTAACATTCCGGTCGAGGCGACTTCAGGCGGATTTAAAAAGCGTTTGTAAGCCTCATAAAAAATGTATAGCGAAATGAGCACAAGGGTCACGCCATTAAACACGGCTGCCAATATTTCAAATCGTTTGTAGCCATATGTTTTACTGTAATCAGCTACTTTTTCCCCTACCGTAAAGGCTAAAAGACCAACACCCAGTGATACGGAATCGCTTAACATATGACCGGCATCCGATAACAAAGCGAGACTATTGGTAATAAATCCTCCTATCGCTTCGATCACCATATAACCCGTAATAATAATAAAACTTATCATTAACGCTTTCTTATTGGCATGATGGGAGTGGTCGTGGTCGTGATCGTGTCCCATTTTGTTACCTCCTCAACGCATTTGTTTCTGGTTGTGTATGCTCATATACTCATATTGAAGAAACAAATGATTTCTTTTTTCGTTTATTGTCACATATTAACTATGACAAGCATGGTCTATTGTTTGTTTTAACATATCCATCACATGCTCATCGTCATGCGAATAATACAACGTGGTGCCTTCCCTGCGGTGTTTAACTAATCGTAAATTTTTCAAGAACCGCAACTGATGGGAAACAGTGGATTGTCTAAGGTTCAGTTTCTCTGCAATTCCATTGACGGCATATTCATTATGAAAAAGTAAATGGAGAATTCGAATTCTTGTCGGATCACCAAGCGCTTTAAAGGTTTGGGAAACAACAAACAGCGTCTCTTCATCTAAGTCTGCGTTTATGTCAGCGTTTGTACCTTTTTTGCTTTCTTCCATAAAATACCCTCCCTTTTCGTTTCCTATTCCAAAGTATATACCTATTAGATGCATATATCAGCATGTGTTCATGTTATGTAGAATCAAATCAAATGTCAACTATATTTAAGGAAGTCCCTTTTTGTACGGTAACTCCTTAGTGCTATGAAGGACCCTTTCCAAGTTAGTTTAGATTTGGTAGGTAATTCAACAGTGGTATGAGTGCTTATTGCAGGTAATTTTCGCTTTATTCGGTAACTCATCGACCCTATGAGTGCCTTTTGCTGGGAAATTCCGCTTTGTTCAGTAACTCATCGGCAATAGGAGCGCTTATTTTCTGGGAAACAGAATCCAGACCTTGATAAAAGGAAAAATGCAGTGCGCATCGCATCACACTGCATTTTAAACGAAACACTCTTCAGCTGTTCTTCCCTGTATGTTCCCTGTTGATATTGTTAATCAAAGGATTTGGATTACCGGCTAAACATAAAAGCGCATGAGTCTTCGCCTTTCACGAACCGACAACTTTCTTTCCTTCAGGCTCAGTGTTATCCCGATCTGGTTCCACAGTGATGCCGATTTGGTCAAACACCTCTTTTTCCGATAAAGCGTACGTTAAAACGCCTGAGCCTGATTCATTCGTATTAAAAATACCAGCATTCAAGCGTTCCCCATCTTTTAGCAGCCAAACCTGATAAATTTGCGAACCTTTTAACTTTGGCAATCCATTCACATGAACAACCAGTTTTTTTGTTTTTTCCTCTTGAACAATGTACGCATAACCGCCTGCATTACTCATCTGTCCATTGGCCGACGTCAAATTTAATGAATCCATAATTTCAGCTGGTTGATTAGGTGTGGTTGGCTGTTCATTTGCTGATTGAACATTTGTATAAGTCAATACAGATGTAATGGCGAACAGAATAATAACCAGGCTTGCTGATAGAGGAGTGAATTGTTTCTTCAGCGAAACACCCCATACTTTTAATCTGTCTTTTATGGTAGTTTTCTCCTCTTTTTGCTCCTCACCAAATACAAAATCAAAGACTTCTGCTTTTAGCGTTTCCGGTACTTCCTGTTCCTCAAAATCGAATTGCAATGCTTCCCACGAATCGCTAAGTTCTTCGTATTCCTTCATGCATGCTTCACACTGCTTCAAGTGTGCTTCAAATCTCTCTTTATCTATTTCATTAAGTGTACCTGCCATATATGAAAGTAGGTTTTCACATTCCCTTTCCATTTATGACCCCTCCAGTTCCAGGTGTTTCTTTAATTGTTTTAGCGACTGATGCAGCCTGCTTTTAATGGTTCCCACCGGTGCGTTTTCCATCTCTGCTATTTCTGTGAGTGAATATCCTTGCCAATATAACAGATTAATTAATCTTCTTTGTGTAGCAGATAATCTGTTTTTGGCTTTGGAAATTTCCGTATCTTGCAGCATTTCTTCTAGTTGATCTTCCGGGTCAGCCATATCCAGCGTTCGATCCGTATCATAGTGATGATTCGGAAGTGCATGCTTTTTCTCTTTCCTGATATGATCAATGCATACACTTCTTACTATTGTCAGTAACCAATTAATAAACTTGCCTTTGGAGGGATCATAACTACTTTTCGTCGTCCAAAGTCTTAGGAAAGTTAGTTGCACTATCTCTTTGGCGGCTTCTTCGTTTCCATTACTAAATTTATATACGTAACTATAGATTAGTTTTATGTATCGTTCATAAATCTCTTCCAATGCAGGACGGTATTTTTGATTTACTAAGTTAATCAGTTCAGCATCCGTTTTCTCTTTCACAACGACCAGGCGCTCCTCTCCATTCGCATTGCTATAATGTTTTCGTTATTTTCTCATTATACAAGCTAGGAAGAAGAAAAGGAACCATCACATAAGGTGATCGTTCCTCTAAGCCGTCCTTTACTTAAATGCTGTTTCGCTGTTTACGGTATACCAGACATCTTTCTTACCCTGTCCGTTCACATCGCCTTTTGCCTTATCCTTCACAAAATAATAAAGCGGATAGCCCTTATACGTCACTTGTTTGTCTTCAGTATCTTCACGGGTTATCGTACTAAAATTATCTTTGTTAAACCCTTCTGGCACGTCGAAATCTTGTGTGGTGAATGCTGGCCAGTTTTCCAAGCACTTGCCACTGCAATTGCTTGTTCCTTCTTCATCTTTTGTAAAGTAATAAAGCGTCATGCCCTCTGAATCAGCTAAATAGTTGCCCACCTTATCGTTTTCCATAATCTGTAAGGAAGCTGATTCACTACTGGCGTTTTCGCCCTCAGCCTTATCGAAGGTTGTTTCACTGTTCACGGTATACCAGACATCTTTCTTGCCCTGTCCGTTTACATCACCTTTTGCCTTATCCTTCACAAAATAATAAAGCGGATAGCCCTTATACGTCACTTGTTTGTCTTCAGTATCTTCACGGGTTATCGTACTAAAATTATCTTTGTTAAACCCTTCCGGCACGTCGAAATCTTGTGCGGTGAATGCGGGCCAGTTTTCCAAGCACTTGCCACTGCAATTGCTTGTTCCTTCTTCATCTTTTGTAAAGTAATAAAGCGTCATGCCCTCTGAATCAGCTAAATAGTTGCCCACCTTATCGTTTTCCATTAATTGCAGGCTTTTCGCTCCGTCATCTGCATCTCCACTCGTTTCCTCACTGTTTGAACTATCGTTGTTGTCGTCCTGTGATTCTTCGTTTGATCCGTTACCACACGCTGCCAATAAAAAGATGGTTGCCAGAATACTTAAAAAAAGTATCCATTTTTTCATTGTCGTCCCTCCCTCAGTCAATTAATGTTTTCATCTTAGGTAACGTATGAAACCCAATAACGGTTTGCCTGTTAATGAATTTATTTTAAAAAATTATAGAATATGGGGATATCTGATTTTACGTATTATGACGTCACCCAAGCGTTCTTCTTATAACCGCGCTTCTCCCAATAACCAATATGTTCATTTTCAATCAGTTCAATACGGGTTAGCCACTTAACCGATTTATAGCCATACATTTTTGGAGTAATTAATCTAACAGGACCACCATTTTGTTGTGGTATTAATTCCCCATCCATTAAAACCGCGACAATCATATCATCTTGCATGGCCTGGCTTATTGTTAACGAATCGGTATAAACCCCATCTCCCGAGTAAAACTTCACATAGTTTGCTTTGGGATCAATTCCGGAGTCCTGTAAGATTTTTTTTAGTGGAATCCCTTCCCACGTAACGTTATAAACACTCCAGCCAGTCACACAATGAAAGTCGCTTACTTGAACACGCCGCTCCAACTCTAAAAATTCCTGCCAATTATATTTTTGTTGCTTTTTCACCAGTCCATCAATGGTAAAGCCCCAATTTTCGTCGGTGAACGTCGGGACTTCTGTAACGGTGTAATTGCGAAATTGTCCTTTTCGTTCTCCGCCAATCGGTTCGGGATTTTTCGGCTCTGGTAATGGGTCGAATTTATTGCGATCCGGTTTGGGTGAGGAGGAGCCAGCCATTGTCGGTAAATAGGGTTGCAGCCAGTTACCAAACAACGGAAGAAAGACAGCCGCCAATATACCTCCCGTCAGCACCCTGAGAAAAGAACGGCGTTTTAAAATAGGATTTTCGCGGTCAATCAGCATTGGTTCACTTTGCGGTTTTGTTTGCCGTTGTTTACCAAGATTTTTAAACCATTGACTTCTGGTTACACTGTGGTAGATAACATATGGGACACCCAACCATGTAGCAAGGTCATGAATGATTAAAGCGAAAGAGCTGAGCTGCGGCGGAATCTGCCGATGGTACGTTAACAACAATCCAGAAACGATCAATGAAGCCAATACACTAAGAACAGCGTACAAATTCATTCGGTGATTTTTCCTTTTCCGTAATGTTTTCAGATGCTTCGTCATTTTTGGTATGTAAAATAAAACAGGGAGCGTACTGAGGATACCAATCCAAACATGAAAGTCTTTTACAAGCACACGCGACCCGGGGAAGGTTGAACGGTAATACGAAGAAAACAATACAAATCCAGTTACCGTCAAAACTAGAAAAAGAATAGCGTTGATGTGATGCAGACGTGTAAGCTTTCGGCCGAACTTCAAATTACGCGCAAAGAATAGTCTCCAGTTCATTTCCAACCAATCCCCCTATATTATAGATATGCTTACATTTATATAACGTACAAAATCACCAATTGGTTTGATTCATAATAAAAAAAGGAACCATCACAAAAGTGACCGTTCCTTTGAGCCGTATAACTACTGCTGAACGTCAACTGTTTCTTCTTTATGGGAGTGTATCTCCTCTTTTTTGAAATGCACTTTTACTGTATAATTTCCTGGATCGTCAAAAGTTACGTTTGCTTGGTATTTTCCTTTTTCACTTTCTTCGGTTTCTATAAAGTTATGTTTTTCCTGACCACTTTTCCAGTATTCCAACTTCACTGAGGCACTGGTGAAAGGCTTGTTACCTTTTTGCAAATGCGCGATCAGCGTGACTTCCTCGTTTGCTTGAATCGTATCTGGCTTCATTAACATAGCCATCACATCTACATCGTGGTGATCATTTTTAGGATCGGTTTTTTCAACGTTTCCTACCTTAAATTCCTGTATCGGCATGGTGTGACTGCCCCGGGCTGTTGTGTGTGCAATCACCTTATAAATTCCTTTTTCATTAAAGGTGTGTTTTAAGGCATAAACACCTTCCCCTTTGTTTTCGGGTTTAAACTTTGCCGATTCATCCTGATTGTCGCCTTTCCAAATTTCAAATTGGACGTCTTCTGCGTCAGCAACGTTTTCGTCGCCTTTTGTTACCTGCGTTTTGATTGTTCCTTCTTTTCCAGGCTGGAAGGCATCTGCTTCTGTTAAAAATTCTACTTCTAATGGTTTTAAAGACTGTTCTGCTCCTTGATCATTTTTAGAATTACTTGCGTTCTCATCATTAGGACTGCCGCAAGCTGCCAGAAACGTAAGTGACAATACAATGATTAATACGAATAATTTTTTCATTGGTTATTCTCCCCCTTTCGAATTTAGTATTTTCACATGGTCGACTATTTTGTCATAAGGTACATCCGAATAGCCGTCATACTGTTTAACAATGGTGCCTTGCTGATTCACCAAGAAAAATCGTGTTCCATGTGTGAATTGGTCTGATCCTTCCGGTGGCTTTTCAACGGCAGACTTGAACGACGATTCGGAAAGGTCTTTCACATAATCAAAATCGTAGCCACCCAAAAAAGACCAGTTTGATAAATCCCCTCCGCGTGCTGAAATATATTTTTTCCGTATACTTTGTGTATCACGTTCCGGATCAACACTAAATGAAACAATGTCAACCGAAGCATTCGCTTCTTTCAATCTTTTCTGGAGTTTCGCCATGTTGGCCGTCATTGGTGGACACACTGAAGTACAGCTCGTAAAGATGAAATCCGCAATCCAGACTTTACCCTTAAGATCAGCTAATGATAGAGCACCCCCTTTCTGGTCTGTCGCTTCAAACTTTTGAACATCCCAGTCCAGCTTGTCGGAGATTGTTTTTTCACTGCTGCATGCCGAGCCTATGACGATTAGTAACAGAAACGTTGCAAGTAATAGTACTTGTTTCAATCTCACCCGCCTCCTAAACGATTTCATTTTAGTTTCTATCTTTCTCATTCTCATCACGTTTCGTTACAGTTATGGTTGTTTCCATTCATTTTTTCAAAGACCGCTTCCATTGCTTCATGAAATTGATAGACCTTTCCACCAAACCCTTGAACAAATTTTTCAGCATGCTCCTGCCATTCAAAAACCAACACTTGCGGCTGACAACACCCTATATGAATCGACGTGTCCATTACATACCAGGCTAATGGTGCGCTTATAGTTGTTTGTCTTAAGAAATCTTGACTGATTGCCTGGATGACGTTATCTCCCAATAGCCGGTGCCGCAAAAGTCCACAATGTGCACAACACGTCATCTCGATTTTGCTTTCAGAAAGAATAAGTCGATAAGCCAACCTTTCATTTATACTGCGACTGCAAAATACACATTCATCTGAACGTGTGAATTCAATTGGATCTTCCTTGGCAAGCATAATACCTCCGAACGTCTTAATAATAATGCCTTCTTCGATTAAAGGCTTAAGATCCCGATGAATGGTCATTTCAGAAACACCCAGCTCCGTACTTAATTCAGAAATCTTCATGTTGGCTTTTTTCTTAATTAGGTCTTTGATTCGATTTTGTCTTTCAACTGGCAGCATGTTGTTCCTTCCCTTCTAATTATGTTGTTATCTATACTGTTATTAGTGGTGGCAATTCACCGATTATCCTACTTTCCATCCTGGATACCTGTATTCGTACACAGGTTTTCTCCTCCGCTAAACAAATACGTTTAATTAATAACAAATCAAAACAATATTTAACATTATTATAATAATAGGTTCCTTGTTTATCAATGAATATTCTGTGAACAGGCCGTGAATATACTTCTGAAAGTATTTTTATTTAAATGTTATAAAATGGGGTCCCTTAACATACTATATAAATTTAGAAACGTTTAAAGAGGAGGTAATTTTTATTTGATTGAATACATTCAATTATTGGTAGGCGGTCAATTGGAATGGGGGTATCCCTTATTAGCTTTCCTTTGTTGTATAGCCGTTTTATATGCTTTTCTGATCAAACGCTATACGCAACTAAAATTGATTCACATAGAGCCACTTTTTTTTCTTTTTGGTTTAGGCTTATTATACGTCACAGCTGGCAGCCCTTTGGCCGATATTAGTCACCTCTCATTAAGTTTACACATGATACAAATGAGCATTCTTTATTTTCTAATCCCGCCTGTTTTTTTGTTAGGTATCCCCGATCAACTGTTTAACCATGTGTTTCAAATTCTTAAATTGAACAGGATTAGCAAACTATTTTTCGCCCCTAAAATAGCGCTTTATGCGTTTGCCGCATTATTCTTTATGTACCACCTACCATTTGTATTAATGATTCTCTCCAAAAGTGCACAAATGCAAAGTGGCTATATATTCGTTTTATTCCTATTATCTTTTGGGATGTGGTGGCCCATTGCAGCACCCGACTCTAATCAGCGACTTTGCAGAAGCGACATGAAACGTTATGCGTTTTTAAGCGGAATCATTTTAATGCCAGCATGTTTACTGCTAATTTTTATGGCTGTCATTGATATTGGAAATAATACGTCTCTTAGTCAAACCACAGCCCCATACTGTTCTCCCTCGCAAGCCGGTTCCTTCAGTTTACTTCCTCCTCCCTTTAACACAAAGTTTGATCAATTGATGGCGGGAATCGTTATGCTAGGGTTGCACAAGGCGGGATTGATGGTGACATTTAAGTTACGGGATAAATTCAGAGCTTCCATTCCAAGCTCATAACAGACACGATCCACGTTTTTGCAGTCTACTCAGTTAGACTGCTTTTTATATGTTCTAAATGTATTCTATTTAAAATAAAATACAGCATAGTGTATAAAAAGGTGGGTGATATGGGTGGAGGAAACCAATTACTTGGATATCACAGGGATGCACTGTGCTGCGTGTGCTGCCAGAATTGAAAAAGTCGTCTCTAAGATAGATGGGGTCACCGAAATAAACGTTAATTTAACAACTGAAAAGGGACGTGTTACATTTAACACAAATCGGACAAGCATGTCAGCTATCATCAGTAGGATTAATAAAATTGGCTTTGAAGCTAAAGAAATCGTTAAAAGTAATGACGAGTCTAATCATCAAAAACAAAAGGAGATCAAAATTCTTCGGTTGAAGTTTATTGTTTCGGCATTACTAACTTTTCCTTTAGCTTGGGCCATGTTTGCGCATTTTAACTGGGCTTCCTTTATGTATGTCCCCACAATATTGACCAACCCGTTTTTTCAGCTTGTCATTACAATTCCCATTCAGTTCATAATCGGCTTTCCATTCTATGAAAGGGCCTGGAAGGCAATAAAAAGCGGTAGCGCCAACATGGATGTTTTAGTCGTATTAAGTACATCAGCGGCTTTCTTTTACAGTCACTATATCACGTTTGTGTCATATTCTGCACTACCCCCAGGACATCCGACGTTATATTTTGAAACGAGCGCCTTTATTATAACATTTATTTTATTAGGTAAGTTATTGGAAGCAAAAACGAAATTGCGAACGACTGAGGCTGTCAAAAAGCTTTATCAATTGCAAACCAAAACAGCAATAATATATAAAGATGGCCAAGAATGTAACATGCCTGTTAACCAAATATTACCAGGAGAGATTCTTATCGTTAGGCCCGGCGAAAAGGTTCCAATTGACGGACAAGTGATTAAAGGAAATTCCATGATGGATGAATCTCTTTTAACCGGTGAAAGTATACCAGTGGAAAAAAACTCTGGGAAATCAGTGTATGCAGGAACTGTTAATCAAAATGGTCTACTAACCATAGAGGTGACGAAGCGAGATTCAGAAACGGTTTTATCGCAAATTATTGATGTTGTAGAGGAGGCACAAGCTTCCAAAGCGCCTATACAGCACATAGCCGATAAAATCACAGGCGTTTTCGTACCTATCGTTATCGTTATCGCATGTATTCCATTAGCGGCATGGTATACAAATTTTCTGGAGATGTCGTTTAACGAAGCACTGGAAAAAGTCATTGCTGTTTTAATCGTAGCGTGTCCATGTGCCCTCGGTTTAGCCACACCAACATCCATTATGATTGGAAGCGGACGGGCTGCGCAGTTAGGGATTCTATTTAAGGAAGGGAAACATTTAGAATTATTAGGTAACTGCAAAACCTTAATTTTAGATAAAACAGGGACACTTACAAAAGGGTCCCCTCACATAACAGACATTTACGTTGAGCATTTCAGTGAAAATGCATTTCTGGAAACAATCGCCGCGGTCGAAAACAATATCGAGCATCCTGTAGCAAAAGCAATTGTCAATAAAGCGAAAACGAAAATGCATGCGATTCCTCAAGCATCTCAAGTGGTTTCTCTCCCAGGTTATGGTGTACAGGCGTATGTACACGGAAAACAAGTAACGATTGCTAAAGCCAAATACTTTATAAAAAACAACTACCCCCTCCCGCAAAAAGCATATCAACTGATGACACAGTTGGAGGCAGAAGGAAAAACAGCTATGATTGCATTTATCCATTCACGTTTTGCTGGAATCATTGCCGTTGCTGATGATATGAAAACATCTTCTGCAGACGCTATTTCCCGTTTAAAACAGTTAGGATTCGATATCTCTATGCTGACAGGTGATAATACAAATGCAAGTAGGGTTATTGCAAAAAAAGCGGGCATAAATAATTATCAAGCAGAGGCATCTCCACACGATAAAGCTGATGTCATCAAGCAATTACAGCAAAACGGAAGTACGGTTCTGATGGCAGGTGATGGCATTAATGATGCCCCTTCCCTTGCTGTTGCCGATGTCGGAGCAGTAATTGGGACGGGATCAGATATTGCAATTGAATCCGGAGATGTCACGATTATCAAAGGCGATTTAAATCGATTGGTTGATGCCATCCTGATTAGTAAAAAAACAATGCGGAATATAAAGCAAAACCTATTTTGGGCGTTTCTATACAACGTTATCATGATACCTTTTGCTATGATTGGTGTGCTGGCTCCTTGGTTGGCCGGAGCAGCAATGGCCTTAAGCTCGGTTTCTGTTGTTTTAAATGCACTTCGATTAAAAACAGTGCCACTCTGACAAACATAAGCAAGATTTTTATGTTTACGTCACGTTAAGATGCACAAAGACTATTTTGTAAATCGTATAACGTGTCCATTTTCTTTTGTACCCTTGACTTTCACTTTAAATCAAGTGTATGATTCATATCACATTATAAAATATTTCAATTTTCTTATCCAGAGAGGTGGAGGGACTGGCCCTTGGAAGCCTCGGCAGCGGACTTGTCAAAGTACTGTGCCAATTCCAGATGCTACATGCTGAAGATAAGAAGAGACGCCAAACATTGTATATTTAGCCTCTTCTTACTTTAAGAAGAGGCTTTTTATATGAAAACAGAGGGAGGAATACGCATGAAGCGCAGTTTGGAACAACGATTATACGAAGGAACCGTTATTGTCGGGGAAGGGTATTTATTTGAATTGGAACGAAGAGGATATTTACAGGCCGGTTCCTTTGTGCCAGAGGTGGCCTTGGAACATCCGGATGTTTTAAAACAAACCTACCGGGACTATATGAATGCCGGTTCCGATGTCGTTTTGGCATTTACATACAATGCCCATCGTGAAAAAATGCGGATTATCGGCAAAGAAGATCAGCTGGAACCGCTGAACCGTAATGCCATTCGTTTAGCAAAAGAGGTGGCCAAAGAGCACCCAACAGAAGAAGCGCTGGTTGCCGGCAATATATCCAATACCAATATTTTTGATCCGGAAGACCCCGCCTCCAAAGATACTGTGCGAAACATGTTTGCTGAAATGATTTCATGGTGCAAGGAAGAAGGCGTCGATTTTATTAACGGCGAAACATTCTACTATTACGAAGAGGCACTCATTGCACTTGAAGAAATTCAGAAACAGGATTTACCGGCTGTTATTACATTCGCGATGATGGGCGAAAACATTTTACGGGACGGTTATACAGTAGAAGAGGGCTCTCGTCTGCTTTCAGAAAAAGGAGCGCTTGTCGTTGGTATGAATTGTTTCCGCGGTCCGAATACGATGCAGCCATATTTGGAAAAGATCCGCGAAAATGTGGGCGGATATGTTGCCGGCTTGCCAATCCCGTATCGGACATCAGAAGAACACCCGACATTCTTCAACTTGCCTGATGGGGGATGTAGCTGTCATCTGCCGTTAGAAACAACATTCCCGACGGCACTTGATCCTTTATACCATAACCGTTATGAACTGGCCGAATGGGCCAAACAGGCAAAAGATATCGGTTTGAACTATATTGGCCTGTGCTGTGGAGCATCACCGGCAATGTTACGTGCTGTAGCTGAAGCCGTTGGTGTGAACACAATCAACTCCAAATACTCACCGGATATGGAGAAACACTTCTTGTTCGGGCAAGACGAAACACTAAAAAATCATAATGTGGCTTATCGGACAAAAGCTTAACACCTACGAGAAACGGTTCACATTTAGAACCATCCTGCATAGTGGACAGACTATTGCAGGATGGTTCTTTTTCAAAAACGATACCTATCATCGAACAACCAATACCGGAACGTGCGAATGATGAACGACGTAATGACTAACGCTTCCGAGAAACTCTTTAATACCTGTCAGTCCTCTGCTGCCAATCACAATTAAATCACACGCTTGATCATCGGCATGTTCTAAAATGGATTGAGATGCTTTCCCTTCCACGGCGTAAAAGTCCACGTAATTGGGAAGTGTCGCCATTTTTTCTTTTGCTTCAGAAAGAACCGCATTGCCATATTCATGCATCGACTGTTGCATATCCTCAAATACATCTTCTATCACGTAGGGTGTTTGCGGCAGTTCGATTGTATATAACACATCAACTTTAATCGATACATTTGTTTCAGCAATCGCCACTGTCTTTTCCAAAGCTCTTTTAGCTACATCGGAACCATCATAGGCGAGTACTATTCTTTCACAAAACATTCATCTTCACCTGCTTTTTTTAATTAATGATACGCCGTTTGAGCGTAAACGTCGGCGTGCTTCTTGTTTCGACTTTTCAATAAATAAACACCATAAACGATGATAAAAATTACCATGCAAATGGAAGACATTCGATACATCATCGCATAACTGGTTGCAGCAGCAATAGAACTTAGCACTAGCGATCCTAATGCCACTCCTAAATCCATAAAGGATAAAAAGGTACCGTTTGCGGCTCCTTTCCGGTCTGAGTTCGATCGATCAATAGCCCACGCCTGCAGTGATGGCTGAACCGCCCCAAAACTTAACCCGTAAAAAACAGACGTCAGAATCAGCATAGGCACGGTCGTTGTATATGATAAAAGCAGTAATCCTATAAGCATTAAAATGGCTCCTGGAAATACAACAATAGCAGGACCTCTGCTGTCAAATAACTTACCAATAAATGGTCGGGATATTAAAATCATTAAACAATGCCCGACGAAATAAATCCAACTATTTTCAATTCCTACTTCTTCACCGAAGATGGCAATAAAACTCATTAAACCACCGAACGGAATGGCTAACAGTAAACAAAGCAGTGATGGAAGCAGTGCTTGCTTTTCGAAAAGACTTTTCCAGAAGGATTCTTTTTGTTTGTTTGCCTGCTTGTCCAGCTTATCCAGTTTTGGAATCGAAATGCCTTGGGTGAACAAAAATCCGATGATCATAAATACCGTTGTTAAAATCAATATCATATTAAAATCATAATGATTCAACACCGCAATGCCAATAATCGGCGCAATGGATGTTGCAAGAATAACGGATAATGCATAATAGCCTGTCCCTTCTCCGCGCCGGGCATCCGGAACGTTATCCGACATAATCGTAGCGATTGATGTCGACGTCATTCCCCACCCTACGCCTTGGAATAAACGTAAAAGCGGAAGCATCGCTACAATGGAAAACGCAAAAAAGCTAACGTTAAATAAAATCAGTATGAAAAATCCGATCAATAAAAATGGCTTTCTGCCAATTGAGTCAGCACCTTTTCCGGTGATCGACCTAAAAACCAATGCCGATAAAGCAAATAGACTGACGACCAATCCGGCTTGCAGATCACTTCCGCCAAGATTTTTGATATAAACCGGCAATGTTGGGATCAACATTTGAAATCCCTGATAGACAAATAAATTAGCAACAACAATTAAGATAAAGTTTTTGGACCATAGCGTGTGTGTTTTCATCAAACGTTTCCCTCCCATTCGTTTGTTACCTTTCAATATTAACACCCACTAAGTTTAACAAGGTTCGTTTTATATATAAAATATATGTATTATGATAGTGGTATTATAAAAATGATATATGGATGTGAGACGTTATGGATTTAAAACAGCTCTCTTATTTTAAAACAATAGTAGATGCCGGAAGTATTTCAAAAGCAGCAAAAACCTTGTATATGGCCCAACCGCCTTTAAGTCAAAATTTAAAACGACTGGAAACGGAACTGGATGCCACTTTAATTCATCGAACCAATCAGCAATGGGAATTAACCGAAGCAGGCAGCACGTTATACAAGCATGCGGTAAACATGTTGCAAAAATCTAAAGATATCGTAACGGAAATTCAGGAATTCAGTCAGGGAACGCGTGGCACATTGACCTTAGGTGTATCGTCAACGTGTATTTCCTATCTGCCGGAGATGATTAAAACATTCAGAGCTGCACACCCGAACGTCTATTTAAAAATTTGGAGAGGTGATTCGTCTTATTTGGAAGAACTGCTTCAGGAAGGGGTTATTGAGATGGCGTTCATGCTGCTGCCGATGAAACTAGACGCGTACCATTTTATTAAGCTTCCTTCCGAGCCGTTTGTCATTGCAGCACCAAAACAATGGGAAAAGCAGCTCGTTACAGATGATGTTCAATTGAATCAAATTGTCAACTATCCATTTCTAATGCTAGCACCAATGGAGGGATACGCTGTTTATGAAAATATTATCCAACATTTTCATAAACATTATCTTTCTCCAAATGTAATTATGGAATGTAAGGATATTTCGACTTTATTGGCCCTTGTCGCCTCAGGTGTTGGGCTCTCCATACTGCCTAAATCAGCAATTCAAAAAGCGTTTTACCATGATATTGCAGCCATTGACATGAAAAATTTTGACTTTTTTATAGAGCCATCTGTTATTTGGCTTAAAAACCACCGTTTATCAAAAGCGGCTGAACGTTTTCTAGCATACCAATAACGATCAAAACAACCATAACTGCCAATTGTTTCTATCCAAATGCAAAAGAATCGAATGTAGTGAAATTTTGTAGTATCATGTAGGTTGATATAATGATTGTGACAATTAAGGATGTGTCCTTTGTAATAATGGAGGTAATGACATGGCAGTTGATCACGAAAAAATTGAACAAGCAGCGCGCATGATGTTAGAGGCCATTGGGGAAGATCCTGACCGGGAAGGTCTTATTGATACACCAAGTCGTATCGCCCGCATGTATGACGAAGTGTTTCAAGGTATGGATCAGGATCCAAAAGAATATTTCGCCACCGTCTTTGGTGAGGACCACGAGGAGCTTGTTTTAGTCAAAGATATTCCCTTTTATTCCATGTGTGAGCATCACCTTGTCCCGTTTCACGGTGTCGCTCACATTGGCTATATACCAAAGGGTGGCAGAGTCACCGGCTTGAGCAAGCTGGCACGTGCCGTTGAAGCGGTAACAAGCCGCCCACAACTGCAGGAGCGGGTGACCGCAACCGTTGCCGATTCTTTGAAAGAAACACTTGATCCACACGGCGTTATCGTTGTCGTTGAAGCAGAACATATGTGCATGACCATGCGCGGTATTAAAAAACCGGGGTCGAAAACCGTCACTTCAGCTGTCCGGGGTATTTTTCAAAATGACGCGGCATCCCGATCAGAAGTGTTCAGTTTAATCAGAGGCGGAAACAGTTGAACCATTAATCAAGTTGAATGTTGGATCAAGACGCTTTCATGCTTTAAATATTACAAAAGGGCACCCCGTGGTCAGTGCTCCATCAAACGGTGGGATGCCCTTAAAGTCGTTAATGAAAAAGTATAAATTCTTCTAAATCGGGGATGACGCGATATAGTCGATTACCACATATTAAGTTCATCCCCATCCTTCAAATAGTTGTGATAAATCACCAATCATCCCATTTTTTTGCCACGATCCCCATATTTTTAAAAAGATTCATAAGCAGCGAATCATCTTCACTCTTGAAAGCATTTTTCGTACACGTTCCATTCGCTTTATAATTCAGTTCGTTTGCTTCCCCCAACGTGGAATCCGCCAAATTGTTTGTTGGATTGGACTGCTTAAAACATGGTGGAGCAATATACGTTTTTTTCGTATGTTCAAGAATAATCCTCGTATCGGCAGATGGCGTTGTTTCTGCAGGAATAAAAAAACCAATCACAACGATCATGCCAACAATGGCTATGATTATTTCCCACATTCTTTTTTTCATAAAGGCCTCCATCTCTTGTTTTACCTTGCTACAAACATATTTGATTAACAACAACCAAAACGAGCCACTAACATCATTATGATAAAAATGATTGTTATTCAGCTCTAAGTCTCGTCCGAAAAATCGCCGAATGCAGCAACAGAAGAAACAATAAACTTATTCCGAAGAACAGAAACGTCGATGCGATTGGTATCTTAAAAAACAGAATCTGCTGGAGGATAGATACGACCATTATTACCAAAAGACTGACAGTCGTTTTAAGTTGTATCTGTTTTATATTTTTCGATCGTTTGTATAACCCTGTAATGGCATTTGCGATGAACCAATAAACGATAACGACACCGGTAAAAACAATCAAATGCTGGAATACTACATCTGTAATGAATAAACTTGTCATGTAACTGGCTATAAAGAACAGAACGATATAACTGATATTCAATACATACACCGGTATGACAGGTACTTTAATAGACATCTCATCCCCCTTTCTCCGTTCCGTACAAAAAGTAAGGTCCAAAATAAGTTTTAGCAACCAAGTAGGCACCTTGAAATACGGTCAATATAACAACAATCATATGAATGGATGACGCCCATTCAGCCAACACAGAAAGTTGAGTCATAAAGCCAGTGATTCCATTCGCAACAATCAATAGGAAAAAGGCAACGGCTGCCGGAACCAGGAAACGTTTCTTAATGGACATAAATAAAAGATATAATGCCCCAATAACGATTAATGTATTGCTTATACCATGGACACTATAAATAACTTGAGACAGTGATTCCGAATGAAGTAACGATTCATTTGTCATTATATCATTGATTATTTTACTGGCTCCACTGTGCTTTAGAAAAGCTCCCACTAAAACCTCTAAAAAGTAAATAACAAACACCCATAATGCAGGTTTAAAAAACGTTTGAAAGGATCTGTTTTTCTCTTTGCTTCTCGGTGAATTGACGTCAATCCGCTGCAGAGCCACAGCCAGAAAAACAGTGCTCGTCAATAAAAATAGACTGATTATCACATCTAGCGTTGTAAAACCGGGCGGTGTCCCAAGCACAACGTTCAATGCGCCTACCATGGACTGTGCAAGCAGTAGTATCAAGGTAAGCAACGCGAGTACTTTAATGGACGTCTCTCCTGTGTATTTTCTTTTCCATGCCAGCACTGCATTAATTAAAATAACAAATCCCAGCGAACCGGTGAATAACCGATGCGAGTATTCAATAATTTGTTTGTAATCCAGAAAATCTGGTAGAAAACTTCCGTTACATTTTGGCCAATCGGTTCCACACGCGTCCCCGGACCCGGTTGCCACAACCAAGTTGCCAATAATTAATGCTAAAACAGTCATGATGGCAGTAAAGACGGCGAAACGATAGCTTTGTTGACGCAATTTATTTACCTTCTCTCCAGTTAAATTTTAATCTCAAATAACTTAAAAATCCCACACAAGAATAAACATTTATATCATACACGTGTCATAAATTATCATATTTTATTTGAAATGCAACGGCTAACCGTGCTTTGTCAAAGTAAATTCACATAAGTTCATTTTATGGCTGGTATAAGACAATCCGCTTCTGCATGATAAAAACTTCTTTTATAAAACTAATATATAATAGTATTAAAAAGGATGTGGACAATGCTGTGCTTTATAAATCAAGAACAAAACCCAAGTCATTTTCGTGCGGTTGGGGTTCGCCAGTGGACGTATTATGAATAATTTATATAATTGTGTTTCCTGGGTCGCTCATTACAACGATGAGTGACTTTTTGTTCGGATTGCTGTCTTGTTCGGGCTTTCATAACGGCAATGATTAACTTTTGCGTCGGGAGATAGCTCGTTCGGGCGCTCATCCCAACATTGAACAACCTCCAAGAGAGTTTCTTCTTGCATTTCAAGTATAGGATTTATATAATAGTTAAAACATAGATATTCCCAGCAATGAAAAAGACACAGTACGATTACCCACTAACTATTCAGAGAGCTTGTGGCTGCTGAAAACAAGCATCACGGTGAATTGGAATTGGACTTTGGAGCTTTTGACAAAAAGGTGATCACACGTGTTTGCTGTGTGATAAACAGGGTGGCACCGCGGTTCATTCGTCCCTTTTCATGCGGGATTAATGGGCTTTTTTATTGTTCAGAAAAACGATAGGAGTGAATACGGCATGCAAACCATCTTTTCAGGCATTCAACCGAGCGGAACATTGACGATTGGAAATTTTTTAGGTGCTATTCAACATTTTGTAGGACTTCAAGAAGAAAATAATTGCTACTTCTGTATTGTGGACGAGCATGCAATCACAGTGCCACAGGATCGACTCGAGTTACGTCAAAACATTCGCTCCCTGGCAGCACTCTACCTTGCTTCCGGCATTGACCCGGAAAAGTCAACCTTGTTTATTCAATCGGAAGTCCCCGCACACGCGCAACTCAATTGGATGCTCCAATCCATTAGCTACATAGGTGAACTGGAGCGCATGACGCAATTCAAGGATAAATCGACTGGTGGAAAAGAAGGGGTATCCGCAGCATTATTAACCTATCCGCCATTAATGGCTGCAGATATTTTGTTATATCAAACCGATATCGTTCCAGTCGGAGAGGATCAGAAACAACACCTTGAATTAACACGACACATAGCGGAGCGGTTCAATAACCGGTTCAATGACATTTTCACCGCCCCGGAAATCAGTATTCCAAAGGTAGGAGCCCGCATTATGTCTCTTCAGGACCCGACCAAAAAGATGAGCAAATCGGATGAGAATGAAAAAGCATATATTTCCATGTTGGATGACCCGAAAAGAATCGAAAAGAAAATAAAAAGTGCTGTCACCGATTCGGAAGGTGTTGTTGCATTTGATCAAGAAAACAAACCGGCAATATCCAATCTGCTCACCATCTATGCAAGCTGTTCCGGGAAATCCATAGAAGCACTGGAAACTGAGTATATGGATAAAGGATATGGGACGTTCAAACAAGATTTGGCGCAAGCAGTCATTAATGTGCTGCAACCGATTCAAGACCGTTACCATGAGTTGATTAACTCTGATGCCCTGGACGATATCCTGGACACAGGTGCGGAAAAAGCATCCTATCAAGCCAATAAAATGCTCCGAAAAGCCAAAAAAGCAATGGGGCTCGGACGCGTGACCAACAAACGATAAAAATTGAATACGTGCACGAAAAAACGCTTGGATAATCATTCATTGGATTCCAAGCGTTTTTGAAAAATGGTCCTTGTCGATGAGTCACAGCATCCCTATCCACGAGAGGTCGAGCCATGCGGTATCTCAATTCAGGTTGGACGTATTCTGTTTCGTTTCCTGTTCCATTTCCCACATTTTTTCCAGAAACGGCTGCCCTTTGATCATTTTGGCACACAAATCTTCGTGCCAGTTGCTCCACCCGTGTTTTACACCTTCATATAGGGTTTCCCATACCCTATCTTCCTTCATATATCTGATGTATGGGTATTGTTTCGGATCCCACTCTGTCAGCCAGTAGCGAAGTTCTTCCAGATTGTTTGTCGTCCGTAACTGATCAAGCGCAATCATTAAAATTTGCTTCAGATTACGTTCCTTGCGTGTCAGACCATGAATAAGCCGTGGTTCCATGGACAGGATATGGTATTCTTTTTCAATGTCTCTCTCGTTAAAATTAAAGGATTCCGGCTGTGTCGTTTTGATCATATCGAATGCGAGTTGCTCCTGTCTTGGTATGAGTCTGCTTTTACGAACAGGGATCTGGTAACCAATGGTATCAAATGCAATAATATCATTTCCATCCGTGACAACGGCTGCATACTCAAGCGGTTTCCGTTCCTGGCCTTTACGTACATATGCACGCTCACATATTTGTTGCATCAAATCTTCAGGCAAGTCGTGCAGATCATTTTCAATGTAGTCAAAAAGCGCCTCTGATATGTATAAAAGCGGAACTTGGTCCAGCAGCTCAACCCCATCGTCTTTACGCCATTCGTGGAAATAACAAACGTTGTAGCCATTTTCTTCCCCTTCGAACCAGTTTATCCAAACGTCATGTAAATATAGCATAAAACAACCCTCGCTTATTGAATGAATCGTTTAGCATACATTATGACCATTATGAAAAAATTTATGCGATTCATTGGAAAAACGCGGGAAATACTTTCGACCAAGGCTGACTCAACAACAAACACAACCCGACAACCGGAACATTTCAGGAGCCGTTTGGATAGCGGAGAAGTGCGATGGCGATCAACAGCATACCCGCAGGAAGAAAATAAGATTCCGGCCGGTTCGCAATAAATATAAAATAATCAGGCCAGGAAATACCCACCGGAAGAAAATTCATATAAGCTATGGCAGTCACGCCACCAGTCACAGCCAGTCCAAATCCTGTCAAAAACAGAAACAAATATCCCAATCGGATCACCACCCATGCTTGTCCGTATCACCTATTTCATTGTATGCACTGAGTGGAAATTAATGACGCATGTCCATTCCTTCTATATAAGTCCATTGACTTCAGCGTTTTACAAAAAAACTGACCGCCGGAGCAGTCAGTGTGCTTATTGATACTTTTGGAATATGAGAGTGGCATTATGTCCGCCAAAGCCGAGTGAGTTACTCATCACAACGTTTACATCCTGATCTCTTGATTCATTCGGAACATAATCCAAATCGCAGTCAGGATCCGGTGTTTCATAATTCACTGTTGCAGGTATAATGCTGTCGTCAATTGTTTTGATAGCTATAACCGATTCCAGACCTCCAGCGGCCCCTAGCAGATGACCGGTCACGCCTTTTGTGGAGCTTACAGCAAGCTTGTCCGCATGGTCACCAAACACATCTTTAATAGCTTGGGTTTCATACTTATCATTCAACTCAGTGCTCGTACCATGCGCATTGATATAATCCACTGATTCCAGCGCAATGCCGGCATCAGCGACAGCTTGTTTCATAGCACGCGCCGCTCCTTCTCCATTTTCAGCAGGAGCAGTGATATGATAGGCATCACCGGTAGCCGCATAGCCGATGATTTCGCCATATATATAAGCGCCGCGGTCCAAGGCCGATTCTAGTGTTTCCAAGCACAAAATGCCTGCTCCTTCACCCATGACAAACCCATCACGATCCTTATCAAATGGTCGGCTTGCTTTATGCGGATCTTCATTTGTTGACAATGCTTTCATCGCAGAAAATCCAGCAAATGACATGTCCGTAATCGGCGCTTCTGTCCCACCTGCGACCATAATATCCGCATCGCCACGTTCAATGGCTTTATAAGCATCCCCGATGGAATTGGCACCGGAGGCACAGGCGGTCGTCGTACACGAGTTAATACCCTTGGCCCCAAGCTGAATAGATACTTGCCCAGCGGCCATATCCGGAATCATCATCGGCACAAAAAAAGGACTGACACGCCGCGCACCTTTATTCAAAAGTTTTCGATGCTGGTCTTCCAACGTTCCCATACCACCGATGCCGGAGCCAACCCAGACACCGACACGATCTGCATTAGAATCATCAATCGTCAGACCAGCGTCATTTATGGCCATGCGCGCCGCTGCCACTGCATACTGTGTAAACAAGTCCATTTTCCGGGCGTCTTTTTTTTCCATATAGTTCGTTGGATCAAAATTCTTTACTTCCGCAGCCGCTTGAGCTGACAGATCCCCGGTATCTATGCGACTAATATAATCAATCCCGGTATTTCCAGCAACAACGTTATCCCACATGACGTCCGTATCATTGCCATTGGGGGATACGGTGCCAAGACCAGTCACAACTACTCTTCTTTCCACCATTTCATACTCCTCCTATAAGCTGATAAAATAAAACGTCATTCACAGGGCGTTCCCTGACTCCCCGCTGAATGGTCGTTGAATGAATCAAGGACTCAGAGGCTGCATATACGTCACCATCCTGTTATGTGGTTGACCCATGTTGAGCGATGAGGATATGTCAGCCTTAATACGTGATAAAACCTTATCGTCCCCAACGCAATGCAATCGCACCCCAAGTCAGTCCTCCACCGAAACCGACAAGAACGAGTAAGTCATTATCATTTATTCTACCACCTTTTACACTTTCTGATAAAGCAATTGGTATGGACGCAGACGATGTGTTCCCATAAGACTTGACAGATATGTCCATTCTATCCTCATTAATTCCCAACCGTTCACGAGCAGCTTCCATAATTCGGATATTTGCCTGGTGTGGAATGAGATAATCGACATCTTCCTTGGCATATCCGGCTTCTGTAACGACTTTAACAGATGATTCCGGCATTTGACGTACGGCAAATTTGAAAACTTCCCGTCCATTCATGGATAAATAGTCTGTTTCCTGATCCTGGTACAAGTCCTTGCCGCCGGAGCCATCCGAACCAAGCTCAGAGGTCAGAATCCCTTTGCCTTCTGATACAGGTCCGATTACTGCTGCTCCAGCACCATCACCAAACAGAACACAGGTACTCCGGTCTTGCCAGTCAGTGATTTTGGATAATTTATCCGAACCGACAACAAGGATATGGCGATAAGCATTTGTTTCCAAAAACTGTTTGGCCGTGATCACGCCATACATAAAACCGGAACAAGCTGCACTGATATCCATGGCAGGTATCGTGCGCGCACCGAGTCGGTCCTGTAACATACATGAGACCGATGGAAAAGGTGTGTCAGGTGTGACGGTTGCCACCAGAATCATGTCAAGATCCTCTACCTGTACACCTGACTCGTCCAACGCGTTCTTGGCTGCGTAATACGCCATATCCGATGTATTAACGTCATCATTGGCAATCCGACGTTCTTCAATACCGGTTCTCGTCCGGATCCACTCATCATTTGTATCCACTATCTTTTCCAAGTCTTTATTTGTCACAACATGATCTGGCACATAATGACCGGTGCCCAACAAACCAGCGTTCATATGTTCATCCCCTTGCAAATTTATAGCTATTCTTATGACTTGGTACTAATTTTAATGTATTCGGAGACATGAATGCAAGTCTGAATTCCTCAGTCCATTCCCCGCCCATTCGGAAGCAAACTGGCATCGATATACGTGGTCTCTTTCTTTTTCATTTTTCTCCTGGAATTCTTGAGGTACATCCGGACTGAACGCTTCGAGAGAAATCTCCTCATCCTGAAATCATTGGCCCCCTAAATTAAATGAAACAACAGTTTATTTTAGTTGGTTGACTCGCTTCGTAAAATGACAATACGCTGAATCAATAGAATGCGTTGTATGTCTCATAATGATTCTTTATCGATTGCAATGCCTGTTTTACCGACCATCGTTGCCGAATATAAAGAATGGTACCATGCCTGTCATCTTGATCGGAATGGTCGTTTCTGGATTTGATAATTAATGAAGATGGCAGACAGGAGGCATGAATCCATTGCATAAGGCTTTCCAACAAATCCTCTATATGCACCGCCTGTGTGACAACTTCCTCCGCATCAAATGAGTAAAACGCATCCCCGTAATAAATGCCTTGCTGATTCATCGGCATCCATTTGCCGAATAAAAGCGGTAAATGGATGGTCACAGTCTTCTGCTTACATAGAATCAATGTATTACCCTTAACCGTTATGCTTACGTCATACTCGGTGTCATCATTATTTAACGGAACATGCCGGAACAGATCATTCCGTCCGACAAACATGGCCAGGTTTTCTTTTTTACCTGTGGTAAGATCATCAGCACCATCCACTCGGTATCCTTTTTCAAGCAGAGCATTAAGGATGTGGTAACCTATCCAATGAAAACAATTTTGGACCATGTAATTCAATTCATTTTTCTCCTTTCTGTAATAAGCCTTTTATTTTTATCATCGTTTTGATAAACTAATTAAGGAATGCTTTAAAAATTGAGGTGTATCAACATGCGATTCTTTTGGTCATTTTTCTGGGCATTTTTCATTAGCTGTGTCATTTCCTATGTATTGACAAGCATGGCCGGAAATCCATTCAACATCATAAGTACACTAGTGATTGCCATTATTATTACACTTGGCGTTTATATACTGGGTGACGGCATACTGAACGATGAAGCCGAACAGTAAAAACGGCACAACGTAGTGGCTTATGATAAACCCTTGCCTCACGATCGTGGTGGCAAGGGTTTTGTGTTTTGTTCCGAACACGACGCATCCATAACAAGAGGGAGGTATAAGACTCCATTAATACCAAGGCAGTACACTTAAAGCTGTCAACGCGGCTAATGGCAAAACGAGCCGCCTGAATCTTCTCGGTCGATAGTTGCCCCCGTAACCATATCCGGGGGAGCCGCCATAGCCGGGACCGGGATACCCATAGCCGGGATAACCTCCGTAACCATATCCGGAGTAGCCATAGCCAAACCCATCGAATTCATTCGGACGCCAATTGCTGTCATATGCCGGTTCCTGACCTATCGGTACCGCCATATAAACATAGTCGTTATCCAATCCGGTAATGATGCCATCTACTTGTGTTCCGTCATTCACTTCCACCAGCACATAGGCGTGCATATGGTTCTTACACATGTCATACGTATGTTGTTGATTGTAGTGCATATTCTCAGCCTCCTCACCAACCAGACTATGCATTTGCCCAGTGGTTGGTGACCGACTCTGTGCGACCAATACATTGATACAGGAGGAACGTTACATGGAAGCTATCAACGAATTTTGGCTATTAATAAAATACATTGTTCTTGGTTTGCTGCAAGGATTTACTGAACCAATCCCCATTTCATCAAGCGGCCATTTGGTCATTGTTAGGGAGCTCTTCAACATATCCATTGAAGGGCTGTCATTTGAGATCATGGTTAATTTCGGCTCCCTGATTGCGGTATTGATCATTTATCGCCAGGATATTTACCGGCTTATCGAAAACACCGTCCGCTACATAATGACTCGTGCGACGGATGCGAAAGATGATTGTCAGTTCGTTCTTTATCTCGTCATTGCAACCATTCCAACTGGGATTATCGGGCTTCTGTTTGAGGATTATATTGAGGACAAGCTCAGTTTCGTTTCGGTAGTCGGTGTGACGCTGTTGATAACGGGACTTGCCTTATGGGTTATCCGCAACTTGCGCGGTCGCAAAAATGACGGCGGCATCACTGTGCGCGATGCTATTATTGTTGGACTGGCCCAATCCGTTGCACTCGTTCCCGGTATTAGCCGTTCGGGAGCCACGATTGTCGCAGCCATGCTTGTCGGTATGAAAACTCAAACGGCTCTACGATTTTCTTTCCTGCTGTACATTCCGGTCAGCCTCGGCATTACCATGATGTCGGCCAGTGATTTGGTCAGTGGTCAAAGTGGGCTCAGCATTGTTGCTATCCCAGTGATCCTGGCATTTGCCGCTTCCATTATTGCAACCTATTATTCCCTTCGTTGGTTCATGAACATTATGGCCAAAGGCAATCTCAAATACTTTGCTTATTATTGTTTTGCGGTTGGGCTGCTTGTCATTCTGTTTTTATAAAGAATCCTGCATCACCATACTTCCATCAAAGGCTGATTTGAATGAAATCAATGAAACAAAACCTCTTTAACACACAAGCTATACTAGTCCAACTTAAAAAAGAGATACGTGATAACATATTCATTTATCGGCCTTTTAATAAAATAAACAAAGGGGTTACAATGAGTAAAGGATATGGACAAGAATAGCGGATCGTTAAGGAGGTCTCCATGCTTGGTATCGTTCTAATCATTTTAGCTTCCATTTAAATCATGAAAAAAGATGGATACGATATAATAGACCGCAAATCGTGGCAACTTGTTATAATGATGTGAATTGGACGTTTGAACGAAGGGAGCGAATGCATTGAATAACGATACGATCAAAAATTTGCTGCAACGATTTCCATTATTTAAAGATCTAACCGAGTATGAAATAGAACCCATCGTCGACATAGCTCAACATGATATGTACCGGCGTGGCACCTACATTTTTATGCAAGGCGACCTGTTAACCAACGTTTATTTTATTCATCAAGGCAAAGTGAAAATTTATAAAACCGACGTTCATGGAAACGAGCAAATTGTTAATGTGCTGCAGGCGGGGGATATGTTTCCACATCAGGGATTTTTCAGGCAGGACGACTGCCCTGCCCACGCTGAAGTGCTGGACGATGCCATTTTAATCCACATTCCTATTCCTTCCTTTGAAAACGCTTTGATCACACATCCGGAAATTTCCATTAAATTATTCCGCGTGCTCGGAGATATAATCGTTGACTTGCAAGGGCGTCTGGAGGAAAAAATTCTTCATAATACATATGAACAAATCATCATGCTGCTGCTGCGGCTTTCCAAAGGTTATGGTAAGGAAATAAATGAAGGGCAGATGAAGCTGACAACGCAATTTACCAATCGAGAACTCGCCAATATGATTGGCTCCAGCCGCGAAACTGTCAGCCGCACCATCACCCAGCTTAAAAAAAAGAACCTTCTCTCAACCGACAATAAAGGAGCTATTGTGCTTAATGTCGACACCCTTGAAGATGAGTTATTTTAAATTCCGGTACATTTCTAAAAAAAGCACTGCCTGGCTCATTCCAAGGCCAGGCAGAGTTCATTCACGCGTTGTTCATCCGCCGCTTACCGGTGGAATAAATGCCACAACATCGCCGCTGTTGACAACCGTATCCTCCTGTGAATACTCTTCATTGACCGCTATCATCGCCTGATCCAGTCGGCTCAATTCGTAAGCCGTTGACAGTTTGGATTTCAGTTCGCTTACTGATAACCCATCCTCATCCACCGTCACCTTTTCGTGCCCGGACGTCTCCTGCAACTCAGCAAAAAATAGAACATTAATCATCGCGCATCTCCTCCTTGGAAGGAATTTTTGCTTCATATGATATATTTTCTTTCTGATCGCCAAGCCATTTTTCCCCGTCTTCCCAATGTTCCTTTTTCCAAATCGGCACCATTTCTTTGATCCGTTCGATGGCATAGCGGCTGGCATCAAACGCATCAGCGCGATGTGGCGTGGATACCGCAATGGCCACCGCTATATCGGTGATTTCCAAGCGTCCGATCCGATGTACGATGGCAATTTCAGCATTGCCCCACTTTTCCTTTATTTCGTCACCGATCTGTTCCAGTTTTTTCTCCGCCATGGGTACATAAGCCTGATACTCAAGAAAAAGGGTTCGCTTTCCTTTGGTAAACTCACGGACTGTGCCCATGAACGTATTCACAGCTCCCGCTTCGTTCCGGACGACTTTGTCAATGCAATCACCTGGATTGATCGGCTCTTTGGTTATCCAATAGTTTTTATCCATCACATTTCCCTTCTTATTCTTTCAGCCAGTGCTGATATATGTTTCTCCAATTGATTCATGTCAAACACGGGCATATCAAGATCGTTCAACCAACGGCCATCCCCATCCCATGTTCCCACAGCTATTATAGCTGATAGTTCCTCTAAAAGCGATCGGTCCGCTTCATTCCTCAGCAAAACAATCTTTGGATAATCCGCTTGTTTATAACCTTCTACAAGCAATAAATCAAGCGGCCATTGCTGGTACAAATTAATCAGCCCATCCAAGCCCAATGGGATCGTTAACGATAGCTGTGTTACGGTTTCTCCCTGAACACCGCTAATGACGGATCCGGACTCAAGATGTGTCCCGCTGTCGGTTCCTTCCACCATATCCGGATCACCGCCATGACCGTGATGTTTGACGGAGCCGACCTGAAATCCTTTATCCGAAAAATAACGGATCAATGCACTCATGATCGTCGTCTTTCCGGAATGTTTGTACCCGGTAATCTGACAAATCTGCATACAGCAACCTCTGCTTTCCAATTGACCTTTTCATGCTTATAAAATCATTCACCATTCGATACAAAAAAAGGCCGATTCACTATCATATGAATCAACCTTTCCGAAGACCGGCCGGAATCAATCCGGAATGCCGAGAGCAATTTTGGCATAACGCGACATTTTGTCTTTATCCCAAGGCGGGTCCCAGACAATATTGACATCTATTTCTTCAACCTCAGGAATATCAGCAATAGCCCGGCGCACGTCCTGTTCAATATGAGCAGCAAGAGGGCAACCCATTGCCGTCAGTGTCATGGTAACAGTGCATAGACCATTGTCATCCAGATCAACATTATAAATCAGCCCGAGATTAACAATATCAATGCCTAATTCCGGGTCTATAACATTTTCCAAACCGCCAAGGATGTTTTCCTGCAAAGCCTCATCCATTAAAAACCCTCCTTCATGGTTCCTATGTTTATTTAAACATAAACAAGCGCATTTTTAAATGATTTCCCTCACACATCAGACGTTTCTGACCATTTTATCACGCATGAATGGATTCTTTATAACCTTAACTCTCCAGACAATCCCTCCATATATGATTGACGGATGGACAATCATGTCATAAATATTTCTCAAACCATTTTACCGTTTCCAGAATTGCATAGCGACTCACTTTATGCCCACGATTTGGCTCTTTCAACAATTGAATATGTTCGGTATTGGTATAATAGTATCGTGCGTGTTCATAAAATGTATGGGAATGATCAAACGGTATCACAGGATCACTGTCTCCGTGCCAGAATAAGACAGGGCGCTCGTTCAGTGCGCTGACTTGTTCAGACAGATCATAACTTTGAAGTTGCTCATAAAGTTGCGCAATTGACTCATCCGTAACCGACAGATCACCGTCCTTTTTTAATTGGTCCACCAATATCCTGGCATAATCAGTCATTTTCGGGGAACCCATCAGGATGGCAGCCGTTTGAATCCACGAATAGTGCCTCAATGCTGCTGTGGTTGTAATACCGCCCATGCTTGTACCAGCCACGCCAAACCGGCCATTCATTATCAATCCTTGATCAGCCAGTGCCTGTTTGATGGCTTTTAACTCGTGCACATTCTGCATAACAATATCCCAAAACGATAATTGTTTTTCCATTACAGACGCGTCTGTTTCCCGTTCGCCGTGATATAAACTGTCCGGAAGAACGACACGGTAACCTTTTTGCGCCAAATAATAAGCAAGCGGCAAATTATGTTCTTTTGCACTGGTGAAACCGTGAAAATATGTAAGCACCGGCAAGGCTTCCTGTTCGTATGCCTGATCAGCCACCATTAAGCTTGGAATCGATGCCAGCATTATGTTATCAATACCGATCATGACCGTCACCTTTCTTTCTGTGCTTAATATCATTATCATAGTACGACATTTTTGTAAATTGCAAACAAATCCTTTACATATCGCAACAAGCCCGATAAACTGATAAGAATACGAGGTGAAGCATAATGGAAACAAAACAGCACTTAATTGCCGTTGATTTGGATGGCACACTGCTGACCGATGATAAAACCATCAGCAAGCGTAATTTGGAGGCGCTTGAAAAGGCAGCAGATGCCGGCCATATTGTTGTTATTGCTACTGGACGACCGCACCGTTCCAGCATTGATCATTATCATACGCTCGGTCTGAATACACCAATGGTGAATTTTAACGGAGCCCTTATTCATCATCCAGCAAATAATCAATGGAATGTATTGCACAATCCGATGTCAATACGAACCGCTCTCCGGATTGTCGACGCCTGTTACGAAATCAGCACACACAATATTGTGGCAGAGGTTATGGACAATGTTTACCTTGACCGATATGACGAACAACTTATTGATATATTTCAAACATCACCGAATTCCCCGTTCACGATTGGCAGCCTGAAAAATAATTTAACACATGACCCAACATCGTTGCTTATTCACCCCAAGGAAGAAAATATCCAATCCATTCGTAAACATTTGGAGGACGATCATGCCGAACTGATTGAACACCGAAAATGGGGGGGGACCCTGGAATATTATTGAAATTGTCAAAAAAGGAATGAATAAAGCGATCGGTCTGGAAAAAATCGCTTTTTACTATCATATCCCAAATGAGCGGATTATTGCATTCGGGGATGAAGACAACGATCAGGAAATGCTTGAATTTGCTGGCATTGGTGTGGCCATGGGCAATGCGATTGATGACTTGAAAGCCATAGCTGATCATGTAACGGACACAAATGAGCACAACGGGATCAGTTCTTTTCTTGAAAATTATTTGCTTCATCCAAAAAAACTTATCTAATTTTTTCCTGACATACCCGGTGAAAATCCGGTCAAACTATAAATGAACGCGAAAGAAGCGTTCACTTAACGTTTGCTCTTCATTCCATCAACCGTCCTGCCACTAGGCTTACAAAACGCATAAGCTCTGGCAAGACATTCCACAGGGGGAATAACCGATGGGAAAACAAAGCAAATCAAAGCGTTTCAGCCAGCATAGTGAAGATGCTGTCCGAAAACATGCTGAACGATTCCCTTACAAAATGCGTTTTTCAGAAGCTGAACGCGAACAAGAGGAATCAGACAGGCATCCAATGGGAGGGTTTTAAATGCAGCAGCAAAACAATAACTTGATGCAACGTGCCCGTGAAGCTGTTAACACAATGACCAATGGAAAAGCCAATGCGAACCAGCAGGAAAAACAAGCGGCACAAAATGCCATTCAAGCTGCGAAAAGCCAAGCATCTTCTGAAGAACAGCAGCAACTTCAACAGCTTGAACAGCAATTGCAGCAAAAAAATCAATTGCAATAACCTCCATCACATTTTCTAAAAAAATGCATGGGTTTTTTACGAATTCTACGCACATCAAACAAGATGAGGCGGGAATGATAAAAGACTCACAGCATTCACCCTTATTCGTCTTATCGAATAAGGGTGTTTTTATTTTGTTTTTCAACATCTTTCTGCTACAATAAAAATCAAGTATGTATTATGATTGATGGAGGTAAAGAATATGGGAGTAAGACCAGAATCCACACCAAATCCAAATGCACTGAAATTCACCACAGACAGCCTTATTTTTCAAGGTGACAATAGCATTTCTGTTATGCCGGGAGATACAAGCGAACATGCCATTATGAATGATTTGATGGACGTAAATGGTGTTGATAACGTATTTGGGTATCAAAATTTCATTACCGTTAATAAAGCGTTTGATGTTGAATGGGACGAGCTTCAACCGCGTGTTATGGAAGTTTTTGAAAAACACGGATACTAAAGCCCTTATTTCTCAATTAATACGAACGTAAAAAAGACAGCATACAAGGCTGTCTTTTTTAATTCTTGTCTTCGTCGGCGTTCAAATCAATTGGAATGTGATTCTTGTTCACCTTTTTCCCGTTTTCATTTTTGGCATACAGAATGACAATGGGAACGTCATTGGCGTTTTTGATCGATTCAGTAAGCTCAAGTTCAATCGTGATCGAATTTATCCCTTGTTGTTTTTGAAGATCAATGTCACGTTGAGAGCGTAACATAGTTTGTGTAAACGGCTATGATGAAAGATGGTCATAGAAAAAGGAAGACCCTTTCCTG
>NZ_BAAADM010000016.1:0-32899 GCF_039522485.1 Lentibacillus halophilus
AATCCGAGAAAAATTCGTGTCTTTGATTACATCTTCGATGGATAGAAAATATAGTTTTTCACCGGTCTTTTATGACATATCGCTTTTCCAAACAGGCAGGAAAATGGGCTTCCATTGGTGATTTTGCTGCTATAATACTTGCACTTGCTGCTGGGAGCCATTTCACATTTCATGCCGAACGAATCGCCATTCGCATACCGATTATGGATCCACTAACGAATCTGGACATCGTTTTCGGATTGGTATTTGTGCTTTTAAGTTTGGAAGCGGCCCGGAGAACGATTGGCTTTTCTATTGTCTTAATCGCACTTATCGGTATAAGCTATGCGTTATGGGGGCATTATTTTCTGCCCTTAATTGTTCTTATCACATTTTTGTTACTTGGCTATAGTGCATCGAGAGCCGGCTTCTATGGTATCCTTTGGATTGTCCTTATCAGCTGGCTTCGAAAAAACACACGGATGGGTCTGAAAGAAATCGCAGGAGCAATGATCAATGGTTCCAATTCCTCCATCTCGGTAACCACGGCCTGTGCCGCATCGGGGTTGGTCATAGCAGGAATCATGTCAACGGGGCTTGGGGGGAAGTTAACGAGTATTGTGCTCGGATTTACAGAAGGTATGATCTTTCCAACATTGTTGTTGATCATGCTGCTCTGTATCATTCTTGGAACGGGAATGCCTGTAGCTGCTGCGTATATTTTAACCGCTATGCTGGCAGCACCTTCCTTAATTGAATTAGGGGTTCCTGTTATGGCAGCCCATTTATTTATCGTGTATTTTTCGGTTTTCTCAGCGATCACACCGCCAGTCGCTGTCGCTGCGTTTGCTGCAGCTAATATTGCGGAAACCAATCCAATTCGTGTCGGACTTGAAGCTGTCAGACTTGGCTCAATTGGGTTTATCATACCATTTATGTTTGTGCTTAAGCCTTCGTTATTAATGGATGGCCCGATCGAGCAGATCATTGTTTCAATTACTACTGCACTCATAGGAGTCATTCTGCTAGCATCCGGTTGGATTGGTTGGTTTGCCGTCAAATCCAATCTATTTGAGCGCATGCTATTGATTACTGTCGGTTTTCTGATGATGTATCCAGAAGTTATTTCTGATTGGATGGGGGTAGGTTTAGTTATTGTGGTCGTACTTATGCAGCGGAAGCGAGTCGGAAGCAAGTGGGAAACAAGGACGGAGGAACTGTCCCAAACTATACAACATTAAAAATGGGACAAGAAGTCTATCATAGCCCAACCTCATATTTAAAAATAACATAGGGATATAGTTTAAGGTTTATTCATACCTTTTTTCAGGAAAAACAACAGTGTCAAATACTATTATTTATAAAAGGATGTGTCTCATGATTGAATTCAAAAATGTATCCAAGACATTTTCTGATGGCACAGAAGCCGTCCGCAACATATCCTTTAAAGTAAATAAAGGAGAGATGCTGACGTTGATCGGCCCTAGTGGCTGCGGAAAAACAACAACAATGAAAATGATTAACCGTCTAATTGAACCGACAGATGGGGATATATACATAGAAGAAAAAAAGGTCAAAACATTTAATGTGCATGAATTGCGTTGGAACATCGGCTATGTCCTTCAGGAAATTGCACTTTTCCCCCACCTCAACGTGATGGAAAATATCGCGGTGGTACCGGAAATGAAAAAATGGAAAGCTTCAGACATTACCAAACGATCAAAAGAACTTCTAGACATGGTTGGATTGGACCCTGATACTTATGCCAAGAAAATGCCTGATGAACTTTCCGGCGGAGAGCAACAGCGTATAGGTGTTATCAGGGCTTTGGCTGCTGACCCCGACATCATTTTAATGGATGAACCTTTCAGTGCACTTGATCCGATCAGTCGGGAACAATTGCAGAAAGACATTTTGCAGCTGCAGACAAAAATCAATAAAACGATTGTATTTGTCACACACGATATCGACGAGGCACTGGCCCTTGGTGATCGCGTATGTCTGATGAAAGAAGGCGGTATTGTTCAAATTGATCAACCTCAAAACCTCGTCACACATCCGATCAATGATTTTGCCGATCATTTCATCGGCTCACGAAAATCACCTTGGCAAAGTGCAGTGGATGTCATTGCCGATACTTCCTTTGAATATGTTGTACGAGCCAGTGACCTGAATACAAAAAATAGATACAAAAATGGCATATGGGTTGTTGTGGATGATTCAAATTATTTTCAATATCTGCTCAAAGACGGACAGATTGTTGAGAGCGATGTCCTGCCCAACGACATGACGCTTAATCAGGCATCTTATATCGTTGAAACAAGTCCCTATGATCTTGTTCCCATTGTCAGAGATAATCAGCTTATCGGTACCCTGTCCAATCGAAATATTGTCAGATTTTTGCAGAAGCATGCCGACAAAGGGGATGGGGTGAAACACCTTGAATAATATTATTACAACTTTCCAAAATCGCAAAGATGTGTTTTGGGAGGCGATTTGGGAACATCTGCAGATCTCTCTCATCTCGTTGGCCATCGCAATCCTCATCGCTGTGCCCATTGCTTTGTGGCTGACCCGTCATAACAGAATTGCTGAACCGATTATCGGAACGTCAGCGGTGTTGCAGACCATACCAAGTTTGGCCGTTCTCGCGTTTCTCATTCCTTTTTTTGGGATTGGCAAAATTCCCGCCGTTATAGCTCTTACGTTATATGGCCTCCTGCCCATAATGCGTAACACCTATACAGGTGTCATAGAGGTTCCTGGACCTTTAAAAGAAGCAGCGACAGGAATGGGGATGTCTTCATTTAAGCAATTAACCAAAATAGAACTTCCCATCGCTATGCCAACCATTATGGCCGGCATCCGCACGTCTATGGTCCTCATAGTGGGGACTACAACGATTGCTGCTTTAATCGGAGCGGGCGGACTTGGTAAACTTATTCTGCTTGGAATTGATAGGGGTGCAGAGATCAACTTAATTTTACTCGGAGCAATTCCGGCTGCTCTTTTGGCCATCGCTCTGGATTATATTTTAAGATTATTTGAGTATTTTTCCAGACGATCGGGTTTAAAATCTCTCATTGTTATGATTGTGGCAGTGGTACTTGTTTTGGTGGCGCCCTTTGTGATTCAAGATGGTAAACAGGAAGAACTGATCATCGGGGCCAAACAGGGTGCAGAACCCGAGATACTGATCAATATGTATCAATTATTAATTGAGGATGAAACAGATATCAATGTCAAGCTTGAACCAGGACTCGGAAAAACAGCATTTGTGTTCGATGCACTGGAAAGTGGAAGCATTGATATTTACCCTGAATTCACAGGAACTGCCATCGTTACGTTTATGGAGGAAGAAGCCGACAGTAATGATGAGTCAGAAGTGTACGAGCAGGCTCGTGAAGGTATGAAAAAACAATTTCAGATGGAATATTTAAAACCCATGGCATTTAACAACACGTATACGGTATCTGTCAAAAATGATTATGCCGAAGAAAATGGGCTTGAAACCATTGGGGATCTAAAAAAAGTGGAAGACGAGGTAACAGCTGGTTTCACTCTGGAATTTAAAGATCGGCAAGATGGTTACCAGGGCATGAAAGAATTGTATAACCTCGATCTCGATATTCAAACCATGGATCCGGGCCTGAGACAGAAGGCTATCGATCGCGATGAAGTACAGATAATCGATGCTTATGCAACTGACAGTTATATGGTTAAACTTGGACTGGTATCACTGGATGATCCAGAGAACCTGTTCCCACCTTATCAGGGCGCACCATTAATGCGAGAAGAAACTTTGGAAAAATATCCTGAATTAGAAGATATTCTAAACCAGCTCAGCGGTAAAATTACCGATGAACAAATGAGAGAGATGAACTATGAGGTTGATTATGAAGACCGCGATCCCAACGATGTTGCTGAAGAATTTCTACTGGGTGAAGGATTACTGGAATAAAATAACTGAATTGACTGAACTGGTCCAAATGCAGCCGGCATCTGGACCAGATTTTATATCGCAGCATCAATTTCTTCCGATACGTTAATTGTTTTGCCGGAACCAAAAAAGTACCACCTTTTTACCAGCCACCAGGTTCACCCAACCAAAAGAGATAGTATTCTACCTTTTTATTTTGTTAGCGGGCGCATTCGCGGAATAAATTTGGTTTGGAATGGAAGTGATCATCCAAAGTCCGGGTCATGTTTTGTTGCCATAATTCACTCTTCATATTTCTTTACATGGATTGCAGCTTCAAGGGAATACTTAGATTGTACCAAAACTTGTCGGGAGGTATATGCGCAATGAACGTGGTAATTATGGGCGCTGGACTGTCTGGTTTAGTCTGTGCAATAACCCTTGAAAAGAACGGCATCACACCAACTATTTTTGAGAAAAGAGACCAAACCGGGGACAGATTTGTTAATGGAGAGATTATGCTTGATATCCTAAATCGTCCGGTTGAGGATGGTATTGCGCATTTGGCAGTTGAATATGGCATTTATCTTAAACCTACATCAGCTATACAGAAATTGAAACTTTATTCAAAAAATGAAAAAGCAGTTATTGAAGGGCATCTTGGTTTTTCCAACATTCGCGGCAGAGTACAGAATTTGTTTGAGTCCCAACTGGAACAACAAACAAAGTCACCTATTTATTTCAACTCAAATAAAACATATGCACAATTGCTTAGTGAATATACACATGTAATCATGGCCACCGGGGATGGGGATGATGTAGCAGAAACTAAATTTCCAAAATGACTTAACTGTATCAATTAAAGGGGCGAGTGTTAAAGGGAGAGTTGAACGTCAAGCAGCCATGGCTTGGTATTGATTATGGAACCCCTTACTGTTGGTTTGGTTGGCTACTTTAACTATAACAGAAACCGGGTTCTTTTTTCATTTTTTTGGTGCATACTCAATATTGCTGGAAACCTTGGCATTCAAGAGGTTAGACCATTAATCAAAGCTTTTCTGTGAATAATTCAGGTGTATATTTTTATTTTAGCTGTTATCACATTCCTAGCTTTATATAAAATAATCAGAGCGATAAATATGAATTATTTACTCGTCCTTGAAAAGACACATGAGATTAATCCCAATATAATTACGGATGAGCATAGGGGAAGCCGTTTTTCATTTTGGAATACAAAATAAAAAAGCCTTATGCTGTATTGATTTTAATTAGGAGGGGCTTCTAATGGCTCATTACCGGAAATGATACTTGATTTACAGTTATGGGGGAAAAATGTTTCGTTTATCATAGCTCTTTAACGATCGCATTTATTATCCTAAAAAAATTTGCCACTAAGATCACCCTCCTAGAAATCACTGTATGTCATCTGCAGGTTGACACATGAAAGGCAATACTATATAATTAAAATATCTCGATTTCGAGATAAAGGAGAAAATCATGAATAACAAAAATCAAGAAGAATACGAAGAAAATTTGTCGTTGAAGACATTTGTGGTTTTAACTCGTACATTACAATCCATTAAAGAACGTGTGGAAGAAGATATAAAATATTTAGGACTAAACCCAACAGAGTTTGCTGTTTTAGAATTAGTCTACAGTAAAGGCGATCAACCGATACAAAAAATTGGTGAAAAAATATTAATTGCAAGTAGTAGTATTACTTATGTTGTAGATAAATTAGAGAAAAAAGACTTAATAAAGAGAAAGCCTTGTCCGAAAGATCGACGTGTAACATATGCTTCAATAACAACTGATGGAACAGAATTGATGAATCAAGTCTTTCCTGATCATAAAAAAGCTTTAAAAGAAATTTTAAGTGGATTAGATATGAAAGAAAAAGAAGAACTAATTGAACAGTTGAAAAAATTAGGTTTTCATGCACAAAGCATGTAGTTTTTTTAATTAAATATCTCGAATTAATAGTATATGAATTAGTATTAAATGAGGAGTTATAGAAGGCAAATACAAAGGAGTTTATTAATGACAGATGGACTACTAGGAATTCACCATGTTACGGCCATGACGGATGATGCAGTGAGAAACTATGAGTTTTTCACAGAGGTACTCGGAATGAGGTTAGTTAAGAAAACGGTAAACCAGGATGATATTCACACATATCATACATTTTTTGCGGATGATGTCGGTTCACCGGGGACGGACATGACATTCTTCGACTTCCCGAACATTCCGAAAGGAGCACCGGGAACGAACTCGATTTCCAGAACAGGACTAAGAGTACCTGACGACGCAGCGCTTGACTATTACTTGGAACGATTCAAGGAGTTTGGTGTGAAGAATGAGGGCATTCAGGAGATTTTTGGTAAAAGCGTGCTGCCATTTGAAGAATCAGACGGTCAGAAATATCAACTGTTCTCTGATGAAAACAATGAAGGCGTGGCGCCAGGAAAACCCTGGAAAAATGGACCGGTACCTGTAGAAAAAGCCATTTATGGGTTGGGACCGGTTGAAATTACGGTAAGTTATTTCGAAGATTTCAAAAAAGTGCTCTCTGATGTTTATGGTATGAAACCAATTCTTGAAGAAGAGAACATGACACTATTGGATGTAGGCGAAGGTGGCAACGGCGGACAGGTCATTCTGAGAAATGATGACACAACGCCAAGCCGTCAGGGCTACGGACAGGTTCACCATGTATCGTTTAGAGTGAAAGATCACGAGACTATTAAACAATGGGAAGCGAAATACAATGAAATTGGTATGGGACATTCCGGTAATGTAGATCGCTTCTACTTCGAAGCACTCTATACACGTGTCGGTGATATTCTCATTGAGCTCTCAACAGACGGTCCAGGTTTTATGGATGATGAACCATATGAAACATTGGGTGAAAGTCTTGCACTGCCACCATTACTCGAGCCGAAACGTGAATATATTGAGGCGCAGATCCGTCCATTCGATACCAAACGTTCTTAATAGAGGAAAAGGGGAAGATTAAATGGAAGAAATTAAAATAATCCATCATATCTCAGCTATTGTAGGTGATCCTAATGAAAACCTGAGATTTTATAGAGATGTTTTAGGACTTCGTTTGATTAAACAGACGGTGAACTTTGATGACCCGGGTGTCTATCACCTGTACCTTGTTAAATCATAATGTCACACTGGGGACAGTCATCACCTTCTTCCCGTGGTCAAACAATAATTATGGAAGGAAAGGCAGCGGTCAGGTCGGAAGGATTGCCTTCAGAGTACCAAAAGGCAGTCTGGACTACTGGAAAAAACGTCTAACGGCTCAAAACCTCCAAGTTGAAATGACTCAGCTTTTTGGTGAAAACACACTTGAATTCGATGATGTTCATGGACTCGAGATCGCAATTGTCGAGGGCGAAACATTTGCAGATAATAATGACATACTTGGTTTCCATGGGTCTGTATTCAAGATATTTACAGTAGAACGACCTGAATCATAAGAATTGGAGTGAACATTAATGGAACACATTTACAAGGAAAAGAAAAAGGGAGCCCCGTTATTTATACTTCTCCACGGCACAGGTGGTACAGAAACAGACTTGGTCTCTCTTGCTGAATTGCTTAATCCGGAGTATAACGTTTTAGGCATCAGAGGAAATGTACAGGAAAATGGTATGAATAGATACTTCAAACGTCACGGAGAAGGTCAGTACGACTGGAAGGATTTTGAATTCCGTGGTAATGAACTTTATGAATTTATCGTGGAAAAATCAAAAGAATATGATTTTCGGCTTGAAGATGCAGTTCTTGTCGGATTTTCAAACGGCTCTAACATCGCCATACAAATGATTCTCCAAAACCCTGATACGTTCAAAAAAGCAGCTTTATTCGCGCCACTGTATCCGGCAGATGTGTCAGAAAAACAGGACTTCAGCGATGTGGACGTATTCTTGTCACTTGGCAAAGGTGATCCGATCGTACCAGAATCTGAAAGCACGCGGGTCATCAATCTTTTTAAAGAACGAGGTGCAGACGTTGCAACGGCCTGGGTTAACGGACACAACTTGACACAGGAAGTCGCCCTGGAAGCAAAAAACTGGTTGAATTAAATGGTAGCTAGGGAGACTATTTACGTGAAAAACCTTACTTCTCATTATGTTGATCTATTTAATTGAAAAAAATGCGTACATGTCGCAGAGTGTCTGGTGGAAAATTGATCGTTTTTAACGAATAGTAAAAAGAATTGGATAAAGAATAGAAATTAAATATTATTGGAGGAGATTGACATGACACAAGCAATATGGAACGTTGACAAGGTACACAGTACAATAGGATTTGCGGTAAGACATATGATGATTTCGAACGTAAAAGGAACATTTAACGATTTTGAAGGTACTGTCGAAGCAGATCCACAAGACTTAACAGATGCATCCATTGATCTTAAAATTGATGTAAGTAGTGTTGACACACGCATGTCGGATAGGGATGATCATTTACGCTCAGCTGACTTTTTCGATGCGGAGAATTATCCAACCATAACATTTAAAGCAACAAACATTGAGAAGAAGTCTGAAGATCACTATGATGTAACTGGTGATTTTACAATTAGAGGCACAACAAAACCAGTCACATTTGATATTACATTTGAAGGTGTGGCCAAAGATCCCATGACTGGAGATGAAGCTGCTGGATTTTCAGGCAGTACAAAGATAAACCGTGAAGATTTTGGTTTAACATGGAACGCGGCACTTGAAGCAGGCGGTGTTGTAGTAGGTGACGAGGTAAAAATCAATATCGAAATACAATTACGTAAGTAAGCTTTATAAATACGTTTGATACCTAGTAAAAGTAAATATAATTTGCGAAGAGAACCCCTTTTGGATATGATAATTAAAAGGGGTTTTCTACATAAAAATGAAATCAACTTTATATTATGAGCGGCCATTTTAAATTAATTATTTATAACGAGATAAATCGGTTGATTTAAAGGGGGAATATGCCCAATAAAAGGAACACACACCACTCAACGAAAGATTTTTGGGTGTGTTTTTCTTTTTATTTATTATTTTGTTCCTCATTATCGGATGCGATTAAGTAATGGTACTTAATAAGTAATTATTTTTTGAAAGAAGGCAGATACGTCATGGCAAATACAGAAACGTTTGATTGGAAACAATATGTTCCGCTTTTTGTTGTATTACTATCCGGTGCTTTCATTACCATTTTGAACCAGACACTTCTTGGGACGGCGCTCCCGCCCATTTATTCAGAACCAGCGTGTCCAATGTGAGCATGGATTCGCCGAAGCCAAGACAGTGCACGGGCTGGATCGTGCCAAAAGCAGAGGGCTGGACTGCATGCAGGAACAAGCACTCTGTACCGCCATCGTTCAAAATCTTAAGAAGTTAAGCCGGTTCAAAGGTAGAAGGCCCAGGACCGGCGTTTCAGCATGCGCTGAAACGAAAAAACGAGATGAAAGACACCATAGCAATCACTTTATTTCCCTTATTTTTAAGGGGGTCCAAGAAACATTCGCATCTTTGATGGATGAAAACAGTAGTTTTTCACCAGTCTTCTAGAGAGTTTCTCATTAGTTCAAGAAATTTTGAGGAACTTTTTTTATAATTCCGCTGTTAGACAAATGAAAATTTCTAAATGCATCGTTGACATATTACATTATATGTAATAGTATAATATTTAATGAAAATGATTATCATTATCGAAAAAGGAGAGTATATATGCTAAATAACCAACTACATAAAAAATGGGGACTACTTTTATTTGTTTTAATTATGGTTGCAGTGCTTGCAGCTTGTGGATCGGAAGGAGATTCTTCAGAAAATGCTTCATCTAAGGAAGGTGAGAAGTCTTCAAGCGATAATTCAAAAGAGCGGGAAATTGAGCACGCTATGGGGACCACAACTATCGAGGGAACCCCTGAAAATGTTGTAACGCTTTATCAAGGAGCAACGGATACAGCTACTGCATTTGGTGTGGAGCCAGTAGGAATTGTTGAGTCCTGGGTAGAGAAACCTATTTATAAGTATCTTAGAGATGATTTAGAGGGAACGAAATTAGTGGGGGAAGAGACCCAACCGAATTTAGAGGAGATTTCCAAGTTAGAACCGGATGTTATTTTTGCATCGAAACTTCGTCATGAGGAAATCTATGAAAAACTAAATAAAATTGCTCCTACTGTAGCCATTGATCAAGTCTATGCATATAAGGAAACAGTTAAATTAATGGGAAAAACGTTGAATAAGCAAGATAAATCAGATGAAATCCTGACCAATTGGGATGAGCGGATTAAAGATTTTAATAAAAAAGCTGCTGAAAAGTTAGGAGATGACTGGCCGGTAAATGTTTCTATCTTGAATTTCCGAAGTGATCATGCCCGTATTTATTTTGATAGTTTTGCAGGAACGGTTCTTAGAGAAGCTGGATTCACTAGACCAGAGAATCAACAATCAGATAAATGGGGTATGAAGCTAACCGATAAAGAAAGTATTAATGAAATGAACGCTGATGTTTTCTATGTTTTCATGAGTGACGACCCAGCGATTAAAGATAATTATAAAGAATGGACAAACCACCCTCTTTGGCAGAACCTGGACGCTGTGAAAAATGATGAAGTTCATATGGTCGATGAAGTTACATGGAACATGGCCGGTGGAATTCGAGCCGCTAACTTAATGCTTGATGATTTGTATGACAGGTTTGATTTAGAAAAATAAATGACGAAAGATAGGAGGATTTCTCCTATCTTTGTTTCTTTGGGGAGAAAAGTAATGATTAAATCTATAACCAATCGACATATAAGGTGGATGACGCTTTTTGTCCTATTGCTTTTATTTGTAACGGCATCTTTTTTAAGCATATCATTAGGAAAAACCTCCATACCTCTCTCTACAGTTTGGGACGCCTTCTTCCATTATGACCCCTCTGACACAAATCAGGTCATTATTCGTACGTCGCGCTTAACCCGAACATTAATTGCTATTACCATAGGAACAAGTCTATCGATTGCCGGAGCTCTGATGCAAGCATTGACGCGTAACCCTTTAGCAGCACCTGATATCTTTGGGGTGAATGCAGGAGCACTATTCTTTATCGTTGCGTCAGCTACCTTCTTTTCAGTAGAATCCTTAAGCGGGTATATGTGGATTGGTTTCATAGGAGCTGGAGTTGCGGGGGTGATCGTATATTTACTAGGTTCAATGGGGGAAGATGGCTTGTCTCCAATTCGCATTGTCTTAGCGGGTGCCGCGATCAGCGCGCTTTTTATCTCATTCACGCAAGGGATGCTCGTTTTGGATGAACAACGTATACAAAGTGTTTTGTTTTGGCTGGCTGGTTCTGTGGCGGGCAGGGAATTAAACCTTCTTCTACCGGTTCTTCCTTTTATCTTAGGAGCAATTATTCTTTCGTTATTGGTTGGAAAGCCACTGAACATTCTTATGTTTGGTGACGATGTGGCTAAAAATCTTGGTCTAAACACCGGTTTGGTTAAATTGGTAATCGGAATCATTATTGTGTTTTTAGCTGGAGGATCGGTAGCTGTAGCAGGATCTATCGGATTTATTGGCCTGGTTGTCCCTCACATTGTTAAAGGAATCATAGGACCAAATTATCAATGGATTTTACCGATCAGTGGTATATTCGGGGCTACTTTGTTGTTATGTGCTGATATCGCAGCACGACTCATCATTGCTCCTCAAGAAATGCCCATAGGAGTTATGACGGCTCTTTTCGGAACGCCATTTTTCATTTATATAGCTAGAAAAGGGGTGAAGAAAAGTGGGTGATTTCTACACAATCAGAAGCAAAAATGACAAATTTTCGATGAAATTTCATAAAAAGTCGTTGTTTATTTTGATTTGCTTATTGTTGCTTACAGTAGTTGTCTTTATCATAAGCCTTTCAGCAGGAAGCAGTTATATTCCTGTGGGAGCGGTTTTTCAAGAACTCATTAGTGAAAGTGATCATACTTTTATACTTAATGAACTCCGAATGCCTCGTGTCATAATGGGCTTCCTTGTGGGTGCAGGACTTGGGGTTTCCGGGTTAATCTTGCAGGGGGTAATTCGTAATCCCTTAGGTTCTCCGGACATTATAGGGGTAACAGGAGGGGCTTCTGTAGGTGCGGTTTTGTTTATGGTTTTTTTACTGGGTGAAATGAGTGTCAATTGGCTTCCCCTAGCTTCGATTATTGGAGCAGCAGTTACATCAGCCATTATCTATTTATTATCATGGTCAAATGGGGTGACCCCCATGCGATTAATTCTCATTGGCATTGGTATTTCTGCATTGACCAATGCCATAGTAACCATGTTTATGGTATCGAGTGAGTCTGCCGTTGCTTCTAAAGTATATCTATGGTTAACCGGAAGCTTATATGGTTCCAATTGGCAGGAAGTAACTATTCTCCTTCCAATCATCCTTACCTTGATCTTTTTCTCATTCTTTTTTACAGAAATTGTGAATGTCAAGCAATTAGGAGACGATATAGCGATCGGTATGGGCGTTCGAGTTCAATTCTTCCGCTTTCTATTACTTGCCTTGAGTGTTACATTAGCTGGCGCTGCTGTTTCTTTTGCTGGCGGCATCGCTTTTGTTGGATTAATCGCGCCTCATATCGCTCGTATTATATTGCATAAATCGTTTGCTAATTTAGTAGTTGGTTCTGCGCTTATCGGATCGTCGATAGTGATGGGAGCTGATATCATAGCTCGTACGGCCTTTTTGCCATCGGATGTCCCTGCTGGAGTCTTTACAGCTGGGATTGGAGCACCATTTTTCATTTATTTATTATACCGTAACAGAAAGGGGTTTCGTTAATGACTCCTGTTCTTGCATTAATGGAAGAGGTAAAAGCTTTTAATTAAAAAGGAGATAATCAAAATGAATAAATCTTTAATAGTAATTGTTGTGGCATTCATGTCGGTACTGTTACCATAGGCGGCGCAGTGAAATCAGGAACATTTTTTGACCCAGATTGGATTGCTGAAGCATACTGGGAACTTTTTACGAAGCACGATAAAAAAGAAATCCTATATCAGCAATAATCTGTGAATCCCCATTGATTCTGGGGACAGTCCCCAGAATCACTATTCCTTTCTACGTTCTAACATTTCTTTCAGCTCTTTTTGTTCTTTTCGGACGAAACCTATCTCCTGTTCCAATACATCTAATTTTTTAGTTACCGAGGTTAAGGCTTCTTCCAGCATTCCCTGCAATCGCTGTGCTTTTTCATTTTCGCCTGTTTCCATGAGTTTACCCTCCATTGTTATCCGTATCTATTCATAATATAACGCAAATAGGGTCAGAAGACATTATGTTCACACACACATTTAAAAAGTTGTCACTACTATCCGGGTACTGTCCCCAATATATAATTTATTTTAAAATAAGAAAACTAATCATCGTTCCATTACGACTATAATAGTAGAAAAACAGGATGGAGCGAGTGAATGGATGTGAACGACAGGAATGGCACAAGAAACAAAGTGGATAAAGGCAATAAAGAAAAAAGCAGATGAGCAAGCTGCAAATAAACTTATTCAGACATATTACAATGAAATATTTGGGTTTGTGTATAAACAAACGTTAGACCAGGAGCTCACCAAAGACATTACGCAAGAAATTTTCATCAGTATGCTAAGAACGATTCAAGGCTTTGATGGCAGGGCATCATTTCGCACGTGGTTGTATAAAATTGCTAATTCAAGGCTGATTGATCATTATCGATCAAAATACTATAAACAAAACAAAAACACGGAATCCATTGACGAAAAAGCTGTTCCCGGAACGGCTGAATTCACGCTGGATGTAGAAACAAAGGATGACGTTGAAAGAGTTCTAGAAGTGCTCTCGCAGTTCGACCGGGAACTCCAACAGATTGTACGATTGAAAGCATATGCAGAGTACACATTTCCTGAGATAGCGGTCAGTCTGGCTCTTCCTGAATCAACGGTCAAGACGAAATGTTATGCAACAATACGTAAACTGAAAAAGTTATTAAAGGAGAATGAGGATGAAGCATAATGCGCGAGATATACCATTTTTGAACGAAAGCTCAAAGCAACGAGAAATTTCAACGATTATCACGAATGGCTTAGATCCTAAAGCATCGTTTTGGTCCTATCTTGCTAATATGTATAAACAGGTTGGGTTTAGATTCATGTTTAAAGACTTTGCGGAAATACTTTTCACATTACTTATATCAATTGTGATTGTTTTGGCATTCATATTAAGCAGTATGGATTACATGGATACGCAAAATGTCAACTTATATACCATTATATTCATTTGGTCTCCGGTCACGTATCTGCTGATGGCGTATTTGTTCTTTCTGAATCAGAAAAAAAAGACAACGTATGAAGTGGAAATGACGTGTAAGTATAACCTTCACCAGTTAGCAGCCTTTCGTATGCTCGCCTTTAGTGTGGTTAGTATGATAATAAATGGTCTGTTTATATATGCACTAAATTTTCAACACGATTTAAATTTTCTTTATGCGTTCTTGTTATCAAGTTCATCGCTATTTTTGTTCGCGTTGATTTTTCTGTATGTGCAGCTGCATACAAAAACTCGGGCTTCTAAAATCATTCTATTAACGATTTGGTTGTCGAGTAATTTGCTGGCTTCCTATTATAACACAAACCTATATATGAACGTCTTACAACAAATTCCGTTTTATGTGTATGGTGTTATGGCTATTGTTTCGATCATTCTTTATGTCAAAAATTTAAAGGAAATGTTACTTGTCAAAAAAATGAAGGGATTGATTTAAGTGTTGGTTTTGAATGATGTAACCAAAAAGTTTGGAAATTTTACGGCTCTGGAGAATATAAACCTGGAATTCAATCATGGTGTCTATGGTTTATTAGCACCCAATGGGGCTGGGAAAACCACGTTAATTAAAATGCTTGTCACACTTTTATTTCCGACGAAGGGTGAGATTTTATACAACGGAGCCGAGATTACGTCACTTGACGAAGAATATAGAGATATACTCGGCTACCTTCCTCAAGAGTTCGGCTACTATAAAAACTATACACCGGAAAAATACCTGATGTATTTAGCGGCATTAAAAGGGCTGAACAAGAAAGAGGCCGATAAAAGAATTCAAGAACTATTAAGGACGGTTGGTTTGGAAGAAGTGACACGAAAAAAAATGAAAAAGTTTTCCGGTGGAATGATTCAGCGTGTCGGAATTGCGCAGGCGATGTTAAACGATCCGAAAATACTGATTCTCGATGAACCAACGGCAGGATTAGACCCGAAAGAACGGGCACGTTTCCGTAAATTATTAACACACTTGTCACACGACCGGATTATTATTCTTTCCACCCATATTGTTTCGGATGTTGAGTCGATTGCCAACGAAATCGTCATGATGAAGAACAATACGATTTTATATAACGATACGGTGTCCAATATTAACAATACGTTAGCTGGATCTATATTTGAGACAGAGGTGCCTTTTTCAGATGTTGAGCGATTCCGTGACAACTACCAGATTATATCGGAGAGACAAGACCAGGAACACATGACGATTCGTTTTATTACAAATGATCAGGCAGATGAAAAATGGACAAGCGTGACACCGACCTTAGAGGATGTATTCCTGTATGTTTATGAAGATGATCAGACGCTGGCGGGTCGTGTGTCATGATACGGAAACAAGAGTTATTAAAGCTGACAAAAACACCAACTATTCCGTTGCTTATCATATTTTTTGCAGCACTAAATGTTGTTATTGTGATGAGCAATACCCACCTGAAGAAGGACTTATCTGTACTGACCAATCTCGTTGAAACGTATGGTTATGAGATAAATGAAGATATGATGAAACAATTTGGTAACGATTATCAAGAAAAAGTTAAATGGGTTAACAAAATCGCTCCGGGTGATGATAAGACTTATAAACACCCCTCCGAATTACTGTCGGATGATACGGTTCGTCGTGAGAATACGCTAAGCGATAGTGAAAAACAAAAACTACTTAAATATGGTGTTATTGAGCAGTATCACCGAACGGCTCAAAATATTGATGATTTTTATAAAAACATAGATCTGGACAGCAGTGCGGAGTCAATAATAAAAATGCACGGATTTACTGGCAGTGCTGCTGATGAGGTTCGGGATCAATATCAAACATTAGACGGACGCCTGGATGAGCTCATTGATAATGGGGAGCATAAAAATCTATTTTTTAAAGGAAGTTTATATGAGATGCATTCTTTTCTTTTTAGATATATTGGAATGGCATTAATATTTGAACTCATGATTTTGGTCGTACTTATAACCGCCGCTGTAACAAATTACGAGTTTGAACATCGAACGGCTCTTGTCACCTATACAGCCAGAAGAGGCCGGAAGCTAATTATAGATAAACTGATAGCGGCAACGATAGCAAATGGTGTTGTCATGTTCGCATTAATAGGTGTGACACTTAGCGCTTTTTTTCTTACCTATGATTACTCAGGTCTCTGGAATGTGCCCATAAGCAGTTACTTTAACGCGGAAATGCCACTGCCATATATATCATGGTGGAACTTATCCTTTATAGAATACGTGGCTATTTTTGTTCTCTTAATGATGGTTAGCCAGCTTCTATTCATGGGCATCTCTTTTATGTTATCTGTGTTTTTGAAGAACACGTATTTGGTATTTTTTGCTTTTGTGATTTTGCTGGGATTAGGGATATTACTTCCCAGTTTTGCACCGATGAGCAGTCAGTTGGTTTTTTGGTTATATTACAACCCGTTTGCATTTATTCTAAATCCGCACTTGTGGTTGATGGGAAATGGCCCGTTCACGATCTACGCTAATTATGAAATAGTAACAATAAGTGTATGGGTATTTTTATTAGGGCTTGGCGTTAGTTATAGCATTTATCGATTTCACCGACAACAACTGCAGTAAGGGGAGAGACTATGAGAATCATTTGGTATGAAATAAGAAAACTACTAGATTGGAAAATAATTAGCTTAGTATTACTGATTAGTGTACTATTTTTTGAGCTTTTTTTGAGTTTTGATTTTGATCATTTTCCTAATGGTCGGCCAAAAGGGGATACGTTTAAGGTTACGAAACAAATGATCGATCAATATGGCACGGAAATGAATGAGAAAGAGTTTCAGGACTTTAAAGAAACTTATCAAAAAGAGGTGGACAAGGCCGGCGATTATTTGCAGTCCAGGGATGACTTTGTGGAGGCAGGCGTAACGACTTATGAACAATTCAAAAGTATGGCTGACGGGAAAGAAAAGTTGAATGAATTACACAATGATATCATGTTCGATAAAGGCATTGATGTCTTTTGGGAATTACAATCCAGAGAAAGTATTATGGAATCTTATGAGAGAAAAAAAGAGGATTTTTTCAAAGACACGGCTCATATTCATAATTCGGCATGGAAGCAGGACATTGTGAAGGGATCATCGCTGAATGCTATACTGCCCCATTTCGTCTATGAAAATTATAACAACTTAATCACGATGTTTGCCATCCTTATTATTCTTACTGTGATGATTGTTGTCGGAAGGGTTTTTATTACCGATCAGCAAAATTATGCGCTTCACTTGCAGTATACTACCCATATTGGTCGCAAGCTGTTTAAGAAAAAAGTTATCGCATCGATGTTAACGGCTTTCGTGATTACCAGCGTATATATCGGTGTGTTTTTGCTTCTATACGCCGGCAATGACCCACAAGCCTTTTTGCAATCAAGTCTGCGCTCCTTTGATGCTCATACCATTCATTGGCTGGATATGTCGTTTTTGCAGTATATTTATTTGACAATCATGGCTGTATACTTGCTAGCATTCGTCGCAGCGGCCATAGCGATGTTTTTATCAAGAGCTGTCAATCAATATATCTCACTAATTGGTGCACAGGTCCCGATCGCAGTCGTTTTAATTTTACTGATATCCGAGTACCTGGTTTCAAATCTGTTTGGCATTGCTTATCCCATGTATATGACAATCGGAACTTACGCAGGCTTGTTAGTTCTTGGAGTGGCCATTTTAATAACAAGATGGCGAAAAGAACGGAAAATGGATATTAAATAAGTGCCAGGCACGTACACAATTCAGAATTGTGTATGTGCCTGGCACTTCGTCTTTACTTCATACATGTTAGCGTCCGCTTTGGAGATCAAACTCTCAAATTCATCGGCTCCTGAGGAAGAGATAGCCTTTCCTATTGAAACAGACAGGCTTTGATATTCCCAATCCTGGTTTTTCAATGCGTTTTCAAAATGAGCGATCTTTTGATTTAAGTCATTTTGATCAGCAAATGAAGAAATGATCAGGAACTCATCACCTCCCCATCTTGAAACAATATCTTTGGAGGTAAAGCTATTTGCCAAAAGTTTAGATATACTTTTTAAAATCAGATCTCCAGTTTCATGCCCAAAGCTGTCATTAATTTGCTTAAAATTATTAATATCCAAAAGAATGATTGCTAACGTATTGTTTCTTTTTTTAGTCTTTAAAATGGTCTTATGTATTTTTTCAAATACGTAACGCCGGTTAAATAAGCCCGTTAAAGAATCTCTGTTTGCTCTATACACTGATTTATCGTATTCTTTTCCAAGATACCATCCAATGATGATCGGAATGATCGCAGGCAACGGAATTGGATGGGGTGCTGCACCAAAATGCGATTTTACTACTGTTCTTATAGTAAAAAGTATGATTGCTACAAATGCTATACCCGTAATTCTTCCTTTATACCCCATTTCATCCCCCATTTAACCAATCTGTTTGATTCTCTCACCCAAAACCCCTGAATTTCCACCATCGGTCTATTATATTGAACAACACTAGTGAAAATTGTATAAAATTTTTTCCAATAAATCAAAAAAAAGTGCCAGGCACGCACACAATTCTGAATTGTGTTCGTGCCTGGCACTTAATTAAAAAGCATTCAATTCTACATTTTCCTCCATGATCAAATCCGGTTCTGTCGTCGCTTGAATATCCTCTAATGTATAGCCTTGGGCCACTTGGATCAGCTTGAGTCCTTCGGGAGTAATATCAATCACAGCGCGATCTGTTATGATTCGGTTAACGACACCTGCGCCTGTCAACGGTAATTTACACGCTTTCAAAATCTTGGGCTCCTCATTTTTGTTTACATGGTCCATTATGACAATGACACGTTTTGCGCCATGAACGATATCCATCGCGCCACCCATGCCTTTGACAACTTTACCTGGAATCATCCAGTTTGCCAAATCCCCGTTTTCAGAGATCTCCATTCCGCCAAGGATCGCAACATCAATATGTTGCCCACGAATCATTGCAAAGGATTCCGCATTGTCAAAATAGGAAGCACCTTTTACTGTTGTCACGGTTTCCTTGCCGGCATTGATTAAATCAGGATCCACTTCTTCCTCTGTGGGAAAAGGCCCCGTGCCAAGCAACCCATTCTCTGATTGAAGGACAACCGTTTTGTTCTCCGGTATAAAATTCGCCACCAACGTTGGCATACCAATGCCAAGATTGACATATGAGTCGTCGGAGATCTCTTTTTCGGCCCTTTTGGCGATTTTCTCTCTTTGCATCGCTTTGTCTGATGTCATCATTAGGCCTCCTTTCTTGTCGTTAATTTCTCGATCCGTTTTTCTTGTTTGCCTTGAATCAGGCGCTGAACATAAATGCCTGGCGTGTGAATCTGATCGGGATCTAGATCTCCGGACTCAAAGATGCCCTCCACCTCAGCAATCGTGACACGTCCTGCCGCTGCCATGATTGGGTTAAAGTTACGTGCCGTTTTGTTATAAATTAAATTCCCCATCTTGTCGCCTTTGGCAGCACGTACAAGGCTAAAGTCAGCCGTCATACTTTTTTCAAGTAAATAGTCCTTGCCATCAAACGTACGGACCTCGCGTTCTTCAGCAATGGGCGTACCCACACCGGCTGGCGTATAAAAGGCGGGGATACCTGCACCACCGGCACGGATGCGTTCTGCAAGGGTGCCCTGGGGAATGAGTTCCGCTTCCAGTTCTCCCGACAACACTTGCCGTTCAAATTCTTTATTTTCTCCCACATAAGAACCGACCATTTTTTTAATTTGCATGTTTTCAAGCAGCAACCCCAGTCCCCAATCATCAATACCACAATTATTAGAGACAATCGTTAAGTCTTTAACGTTGGCACGTTTTAAAGCAAGAATCAAATTCTCCGGAATGCCAACTAGTCCGAATCCGCCGACAAAAATCGTTGCTCCATCGCCAATATCTTGGATGGCTTCATCAAAAGATGATATAACAGGTTTCAACTCATCACATCCTTACCAAATAATAATGACTATTGTTGACGTTCAATAATGGTCGCAACACCTTGTCCGCCACCAACGCAAAGTGTCGCTAAACCATACTGCTCGTTTCGCTTTTCCATTTCATGTAACAGCGTAACAAGAATACGAGCCCCGCTTGCGCCAACCGGATGTCCCAGTGCAATGGCACCACCGTTAACATTTAAAATGTCATCATCGAACATTAAATCTTGTTGTACTGCCAGAGACTGGGCTGCAAAAGCTTCGTTAGCTTCAATCAAACCGATATCCTCTACCGTTAGCCCGGCTTTTTTAAGCGCTTTTTGGGTCGCTGGAATGGGACCCAGACCCATCACACTTGGATCAACACCAGCAACGACATTACTGCGAATGGTTGCCAATGGTTGGATATCCAGCTCATTCGCTTTTTCACGACTCATTAAGACAAGGGCGGCCGCCCCATCGTTAATCCCTGATGCATTACCGGCGGTTACTTTTCCATCTTTTTTAAAAGCCGGCCGTAGCTTTGCCAATCCCTCTTTAGACGTGTCTGGCCGTATCCCTTCATCTTGTTCAATAACTTTCGGCTCGCCTTTGCGTTGGGGGACGGAAACCGGAACAATTTCGTCCTTAAAACGACCTTGTTCTGCAGCTGCAGCCGCTCTTTTCTGGCTTCTTTCCGCAAAATCATCGAGAGATTCTCTTGTCAATTGATAACGTTCATTAATATTTTCGGCTGTTACGCCCATGTGATAATCATTGAACACATCCCACAGGCCATCGTGAACCATACTATCAATAACGGTTTTATCTCCCATGCGGTAACCGCTACGAGCTCCTTTTAATAAATAAGGAGCTTGGCTCATATTTTCCATACCACCGGCAATAACGACGTCATTTTCTCCAAGCATGATTGACTGGGCGGCAATCTGGACTGCCTTAAGACCGGAACCACAAACTTGATTGATCGTCATGGATGGTACAGTTACCGGTAGGTCAGCTTTCATGGATGCCTGGCGTGCTGGATTTTGTCCTAAGCCTGCCTGCAAGACATTTCCTAAGATGACTTCATCCACCTCATGAGGATCTAAATTTTTTTGGATCAGTGCTTCGCGAGTCACAATAGCTCCCAGCTCGGGTGCGGAAATATTCGACAGGCTGCCCATCATTGTTCCGGTTGGTGTTCGAATGGCACTTGCGATGACTGTTTCATGCAAAGACACGATTCATACCTCCTTATTAAAAATGTGTTAGCGTATGTGTGTCAGATCAATTGGTTTTGGTTCATGTTTTGCTGAAAGAGTGTTTGAGAAAGGCATACGCAAAGACTTATACAACATTAATGGAACAATATTATTACTAAACCGCTTACTTCTTTACTATCTTCAAACTGACGTGATACTATGCAAAAAATCAGTGCCTGGCACATACACATTTCAGAATTGTGTATGTGCCAGGCACTTGGTTTTAGAAAAACACGTGGTAAAGTAACCCCACCTCGGGGTATAGTATATATTCTTACTGTCTTAGTTTTGCTATTACTTCTTCTATAAAAATAAAAAATACAGTTCTTGTTTTCTCAAATGAACGTAAGTCATCACTTTGTTTAAATTTGGATAAATGAAATATATAATCAGCTAGGAAATGACGTTTATTATCGTACTCTTCCAAGATCAACATTGAATCTGCGCCAGTAGCTTTGGTTCTTTGAAATAAAGTATCAAAAGAAACAAATTTACCGGTTACGGAAAAAACCAGCAGGAGAGTTCCTTCATTTGCCAAGCGTTCTGCATAGTCCTCGTGTTGTGTAACCGTGATATTTTTATCAGTTACCGTGGCAAGCTTATAACCAAAATATTCAGCACTGATAAAGGAAGGTCCCAATCCATAAATAATTATTTTGTTATACCGCTTGATAATCGATAAAAAACCGTCTACTACTTCCGGATCGAAATTTTTTAGGAATTCCATTAAACGCTCCAGCTCAGTCGATGTTTTTTTCTCTTGAACATCAACTTTCTGCCCGCTAAAATAAAGTTTATACTGCTTAAACGTTTGGAACCCCAGTTTTCGCACAAACTTCGAGACTTTAGATGGGGACGTGTTACACATATTAGCAGCTTCAGTTATTCTCAATTTAGCACTTGAGGCACTGGCCTTTGATAATTTCATATGCATTTCTTGTTCCAACTTTGTTAGATGATCCGTATTTAGTTTTAACATTAGCTCCCGCCACCTTTCTTATCATTTCCCACATCTTAACCAATTTTAATTAAAGGACAATAACGAATGTCTTTAAACTAACATTTCTTTTGTATAACTATAATTTTTCACAAAAAATAACCAATACTTTTTGTATAGCATTTGCCAAAAAGTATTGGTCATCCCCATCGTCTGGAATAAATGCGTTACCAGTGGGGATATCGGTATCTTCTATAATCATTTTCATATTAACCAAAAACAGGGTGAGTTAGTTTTAGAACCTCGTCTGTATACTGACGAATACGTTTTACGACTGTATCATTTATTTCATTATAAAAGACATTGTTTTCTGAATTGGGGTAAAATGTATAATCTGTTTTTACAGTGTTACTGATTGCTTCCGGATAACTCTGATAAACATTTAAATATTTATATACACTGATAGCTGCTCCCAAGGAAGCGCTACTGCTTGCTGAACGCCTATGCACAGGCAACCCGAACAGGTCCGATAAAATTTGCATCATCAAATCGCTTTTAGAGCCACCACCTATAGCAACGACTTCATTTATATCTGTATTCATCTCTTTCAGCATTAAATCAATATTGTTTTTTATGTTAAATGCAATTGCTTCCAAAATGGATCGATAGATATGATATCTTGAATGTCTTTGATCGAAACCAATCATTAAACCTTTTCGGTATGGTTTATCAGATTCAGGAAGCCAATCCAGTATAGTGATTAATCCTTCACTACCCGCCGGTATTTGCTCGGCTTTAGCGTTCAAGGATGCTTCTTTCGATAAACCTACATCAAGCCCTTCTGATACCGACTCTTCTCCAATCAGTTTTTTAAACCAGCTAACTGTCCACATTCCTCGTCTGATCCCATTTGATTCATATACATATTTAAACGGTACCGCTGCCAATGTCGGAAAAAAATTTTTAGCGTTTTCGTAATAATTATCTCTAAGCAGCATGGCCGAAATAAAAGTTCCGAGCGAAATCATAATGGTATTATCTTTTTTTATTCCAGAACCAAGCACTTCAACAGCTTTGTCATTGGACGTAGCAATAATGGGTGTTTGCTTATCTAACCCGAAATCTTGTGCTAGTTGATTACGAATAACACCGAGCTTTTCCCCTGGTTTTACCAGATGAAATAGCATGTCTCTTGTTAAGCCATGGTCGGCTATTATCTGATCATCATCCGACCAATCCAATGATTCTAAATCCAGTGGCCAGTTCACTTCATAATTTCCCGCTGTATCAATCATCTGACCAGTTAATTTAAATGCTAAATAACCAGATGTGGTAGTTACATATTTTACACGATCATCTTCATGCTTATAAGGTTCGGATAGTCTATCATCCGCCCAGTTTATTGCTGGGTAAGCGAGCGATCCATCTTTATTTAACAAAATCCGACAGCTTCGAATTGTACATAAACCAATACCTTCAATTAATTTGGGATCTTCTTGAAAATTTTCCAAACATCTTTTTATACTATTATATACACTGTCCCATAGATCGTCATCCGGATGGAGGACAACACCGGGTTCAGGAGACACAGTTTCCTTCAAAGGGCAGGAACCATAGGCAATTTCATTTCCTTTTAAATCAAATATGACGACTTTTGTACTTTGGGTTCCATTATCGATACCCATTACATATCGTTTGCTCATCTATACACCTTCTTAGTCCCCAATGTATCTTTTAATTTCAGCTTCTTGGGGGAAAATTGTTCCGTGGTTCATGATGCCGTTTGGATCATAAGCTTCTTTTAATTTCTGCAGCATATAATAGGCTGACCCGTGCTCCTCCTTAGTCCATTCAGAACGGTATTTTCCTATTCCATGGTGGTGACACATGGATCCGCCCATTTTCAGTGTTTCTTCAATAATAATTGCATGGATAGGATGATGATATGTAATCAGTTCATCTTCCGGTGCGCAATTAATCGTATAGTTGTATACAAAATACATATTGGTTCCGTTAAGATAACTGTGAGATGAATGTCCTCCGAGCATCGTTAAATCATCGGCTTTGTTAAATTCATTTTTGATTCGTTCTATAACATTATTGTAAATGGTGATGATGTTCTCCCAATTAGCAGAGATTTCCGTTGTAAATCCATCATGTTTATCATTAACCATCATGTCATTGATTTCTTCGTCAATTTGGCTTTGTTCCCAGTTTAAATTATAGAACCAAGATTCTATTAGAGAAGGATCAACTTTTTCCACACCGGTTTCGCTAAACTTGTCCACGGCCCGATGAATCGCTTCATTGGTGGCTTTGACAATTCCCGCTGGTCCTTCCGCCATAAAAATCAGCACACATTTACCTTTATAAAAGTGACTGAAATGTTTTCTGGCATCTTCTTCGGAATATAATCTGGCAACAGATGGATTAAACCCATTGACTATGACTTCCCGAAGCATTTTAATGCCTGATTCCATATTTTCCAATAAGTAGCCGTGAAAGGTGTTGTTTTCCGGGTAAAATTTAAATATTTTCAGAGTTACCTCTGTAATATAGCAAAGGGATCCCTCGTTACCAATGGCAATGTGGCGAATATCGGGACCGCCTGCTCGTCTTGGAACATTCTTGATTTTAGAAATATCTCCTTCTGGAAATACACACTCAAGGCCAACCACCATATCTTCTATTCCGCCATATAGTGTAGAAAACTGACCAATGCTTCTTGTGGCAACTAAGCCTCCTACTTGTGCTACCGGTTTGGATTGTGGGGAGTGTCCTGTTGTATACCCCAAGTTGCGAAGTTCATCTTCCAGCGTTTGTAATTTCACACCAGATTGTACGGTAACTTCCATATTGTAAGTATCAATGTTTATAATATTTTTCATTCTGGAACTATCAACAACAATCGTTTTCTGCTTCCAGTTTTCCAATCCACCTTCCGTTGCTGTCTTTCCGCTTCTTGGAATGACATTGATTTCATTGTCATTACAGAAAATCAGGATGGATCTTACCTCTTCCGTTGTAGTAGGATAAACAATGGCTAAAGGACTTGGAACATCCAAAACAGATTTTGTTTTTGCATATTTTTTATATCGGTCAGCGGATGCATCATATAATTCCTTTTTATCTGTTGTTATTTGTTTTTCTGAAATGATTGATTTCAGTCCTTCTATGGTCTGTTCAAACAAGATTCGCGCACCTCTTTCTTTAATTTTTATCGTACCAAGTAACCGCCATCTACATTGACTATTGTCCCGTTCACATAATTGGAAGCATCCGATGCTAAAAATACAAGTGTCCCCATTAGATCAAGGATATTGCCCCATCGGTTGGCAGGAATGTGATCCAACACTTTTTGGTTGGTTTCAGGGTTTTCTCTAGTTTGTCTTGTAACATTTGTTGCAAAATAGCCGGGCGCAATTCCATTCACTTGAATATTATATTGCCCAAGCTCATCACAATAAGTTTTTGTAAAACCCGCAAGTCCGTGTTTTGTCACAGCATATGCCGGAGACCACTGTCCGCCGAGGAAAGAAAATAGCGAGCATACATTAATGATTTTTCCGCTTTTTTGTGGAATCATATATTTAATAATTTCACTACCCATTTCAAAAGCAGCTGTTAAATTAACCGAAATCATCTTATCCCATTGAGTGCGGGTGAATTTCGTAACATCTGGTTCATTGATGCCGATACCAGCATTATTAATTAAAATATCAACTTTACCAAATGTATCAACACAATTATCAATGAGTTGTTTACATACGCCATCTTTTGTAATGTCGGCTAGTTCTAAATGATAGCTCACTCCTTCCGCTTCAATAAGATGCTTCGTTTCATTGTCGTCTTCTTCCATGCTTACCGCAAAAATGTCTGCACCTGCTTTGGCTAAAGCAAGTGCAAACCCCTGTCCCAGACCAGAGTTTCCACCCGTAACCATAGCTACCTTTCCTTTTAGGCTAAAGAAATCCATGGTAAAGTCTGTGATTTTAGTCATGCTAGATTCCATAGTCTCACACCCATCTAAAACGTTTAAAAATTAGTCTAATATACTTCGACAAATTAAACAAGGATTTTAAGGAAAATTTCTCTTTAATAAATTAAATACCTTAGTAAAAGGAAAATTTTCTTCATAAAAAGCAAATTTTTTTGTTATATATTGTCGACCGTTGAAACACTGCAATGATGCGGGTTAGAAAAGTCTGTACACTATAAATTAAACAATTTGTTTGTACTGTTTATAAAAATACTTCTTGACTGTCAAGTTTGTATGCTATTAGACTTAATTCATCTTCAGCGATTTTCCTGTTTGTATCAGTGTCTCTAACTTTTGATAATTTTCAGGGTATGATCTTGGAAAGAAAGACACTTACAAATGAAACGCTTATGATAGGGAGGTGTATATCGATTATGATTCAAAAAATTATGGATTTTGCTGTCGATTACAAGGAAACATTGCTGTCTTTAACAGTAGAACATATAGAACTCGTTGGTTTGGCAATTATTATTGCCATTGCAATTGGAATTCCACTCGCTATTTACTTAACGACCAATGATTCTCTTGCAGAGATGGTTTTACAATTGGCCTCTATTATGATAACGATTCCGAGTTTTGCTTTATTCGGAATTATGATCCCTGTCCTATCCATTATTAACCAGGGAATCGGCTTTGTTCCCGGTGTGGTCGCCTTAGTTCTTTATTCACAACTCCCGATTATCCGCAACACATATGTGGCTATTAAAAATGTGGATCCAGACCTTCGTGATGCAGCCAACGGCATTGGTATGACGACTTGGCAGCGTTTGCGAAAAATAGAAATCCCCAATGCTATGCCTTTGATTATGGGAGGGATTCGAACGGCTGTTGTATTAAATATCGGTATTGGAACGATTGCATCATTTATTGGATCTGGCGGACTCGGCGTCATGATTAACCAAGGTATTGGTCGCCATAGTGAACCTTTGATCATCGGGGGGTCTGTTGCGGTTGCTATTTTGGCGATTGTCGCGGATGCTTTGCTTGGTCTTTTACAATTGTGGCTAACACCTAAAGGGGCTAAATCATCATAAAGGAGTGTATTTGAGGTGAGAATATATGATTGAATTTGAAAATGTTACGAAAGCATACAATAGCAGTCGTACAAAAGCCGTCAATAATGTTAGTTTCCATGTACCCGAAGGAAATACCGTTGTCTTATTGGGGCCTTCAGGGTGCGGTAAAACGACGCTCCTCCGCATGGTTAATTGTCTGGTTCCCATTACGGAAGGAACTATTAGAGTTAATGGAAAAGACATTACATCGATGGATCCGATTGAATTGCGCCGCAGTATCGGTTATGTGATTCAGAGTAATGGTCTTTTTCCTAATATGACGATCAAAGAAAACATCGTCATTGTTCCTGACTTGTTAGGTTGGAGCAAAAAGAAAAAACATGACCGTTACCTTGAGATGATGGAGTTAATTGGTCTGGATGCTAAACACTACCAGAAGCGATATCCTTCTGAACTATCCGGAGGACAGCAACAGCGTATCGGTATTGCTCGAGCATTAGCCGCTGATCCACCCGTAATGTTGATGGATGAACCATTTGGCGCTTTGGACCCGATCAATCGTACGCATTTGCAAGAGGAACTTTTGTCTATCCTTAGAAAGGTTAAGAAGACCATTTTATTTGTCAGCCACGACATTGATGAAGCGATTAAAATGGGAGATAAAGTGGCAATTTTCAAGGAAGGAGAATTGATGCAATATGACCATCCTTCGGATATCCTCACTCATCCCAACAGTGAGTTCATTGCCCGGTTCCTTGGAAATGATCGAGCGCTAAAAAGTTTGAGTCTTTATTCAGTCAGAGATTTGATTGAATCCTTTGATTTAAAGCCAGTTGATGTAAATGCAGAAGGCAGTCGACAAATTTCCTTAAATAATAATTTAAGAGACACCATTTCTACGCTTTTAAATCAGGAGGCTAGCCAGCTTGTCGTAATAGATGAGTTCAATAAACCTTTAGGCGCTATCACCTCAGATCGAATTGAAGCCTATTTACATGAAATAATCAGGGGATCAGCGTCTCTGCAAGGGGTGGAACAATGAATATAAGCCGGTGGGTCACCACAATTATTCGATTTCTATTCATAGCCCTGGTTATTGTGTTTTTTGTGTGGGCCTTTCGAAATGGATACTTTGGTAAAATTTTTAATCAACCTGACAAATTTTTATTATTGCTAAAGCAACATTTAAAGATTGTTGGACTATCCTCGTTTATAGCGATAGTGATGGCATTGTTAGTTGGTATTTTGGTTACTAGAAAGACGTTCCGTCGAATTCAATGGCCGTTTATGTTTTTAGCAAATTTAGGACAAACATTACCAAGCCTTGCTGTGTTGGCCCTTGCTATGGGTTATTTAGGCCTTGGATTTAAGCCTGCCGTATTTGCTTTGTTTATCTATTCAGTCTTGCCAATTCTCCGCAATACGGTTGCCGGCATTGATTCCATTAGTAATGATTTGATTGATTCGGCAAAAGGAATGGGAATGAAACCCCATCAAATCTTGTTTCGAATTGAGTTGCCCAATGCCGCTTATTCCATTATGGCCGGCATCCGAACCTCGGTTGTCATTAATATCGGCACTGCTGCTCTTGCTTTTCTAATCGGGGCAGGGGGACTTGGAAACTGGATTAATACTGGCATCAGTTTAGTTGATAATTCCTATCTATTGTCAGGAGCTGTGCCGCTCACTTTGCTCGCACTCGCTGTGGATTTTCTATTTCGCTTGGCTGAAAGAATTGTGGTTCCCAAATCTTTGCGGAAATCAATTACCGATGCCAGTTAGGAAAACATCGTAAATCATAGCCTAATAGACAACCAGAAAAATTCAAGACATTGGTGACAAAATGGGAAAACTGCATGAATTAAACGATATTAGTCAAAACATTGTATCAAGGAGGATATAACTATAATGAAAAAACTTTTAATATTAATTTTATCATGTACCTTTATAACTGGAATGCTTGCGGCTTGTGGAAGTTCCTCAGCCAGCGGAGACGATGACAAGGAAGTAACGATTGGTTCAAAAAATTATACTGAACAATTTCTTTTATCTAAAATTACAGCTCTGTATTTAGAGGACAACGGATTCAAGGTCAAGGAAAAAAGCAATCTCGGAAGTTCTGCGCTTCGGAAGGCTTTACTCAACAAACAAGTAGACTTCACGTGGGATTATACAGGCACTGGCCTCGTGAACTATTTGAAAAAAGAGCCGATTTCCGATCCCCAGAAGTCCTTTGAAACGGTCAAAAAGATCGATAAAAAGAAAAACGACATTAATTGGATCAACATGTCAGGTGTGAATAATACGTATGCAATCGCCATGCAACAAAAGAAAGCAGATGAATTAGGAATTGAGTCACTTAGTGATTTGGCTGAGTATATCAACAAAAACCCCAATAAGATTCAGTTGGCTACCGATACGGAGACTGCCAACCGTTCTGATGGCATTAAAGGATTAGAAAAAAGCTACGAGTTCGAATTTGGCTCGGAAAATATGAAACTAATGAAGGACGGCTTGCAGTACGGTGCGATTGAAAAAGGGGAAGTTAATGCAGTTAAGGTTAACACTACCGATCCTCAAATTAAAGATCAAAATTTGGTCGTCTTGAAAGATGACAAAAGCTTCTTTCCATCTTATCGCGCGGCGGTATCCATTCATCAAGATGTATTGGATAAGTACCCAAAATTAAAGGATCTCACCGCGGACCTTGCCAACAAACTGGATGCCGAAATTATAGTTAAACTGAGCTACCAAGTGGATATCAAAGGAAAACAAGTGAAAAACGTGGCCAAAAAGTGGTTAAAAGACAATGACATGCTAGGGGATTAAAGTGACAAAACCATAATGTTCCATTTTTAACTAATAAGATGCGGAGGATTTAAAATGAAAATAGGATTTATTGGATTAGGAAGTGCGGGATTGGGAATGGTATGTAACCTTGCTCGTGAGGGTTATCAAGTCACGGTAAATGATCTTGATCGTTCAAAGGCAGAGCCAGCATTAGAGCTTGGAGCAACATGGGGGGAGACACCAGCTGAAACAGCTGCTGGTGTAGATGTTCTGATTACTAGCCTTCCATCTTCAGCAGCAGTCAATGAGGTGTTGACAGGTGACAAAGGTGCATTCTTAACACTCTCCCCTGGTACAATCTGGATGGAGATGGGAACGAACATTGAGTCTGAAATTATACGTCTTGCAGAAATTGCATCCAGCCAAGGTGTTGAAACGATAGAAGCCCCTGTTACAGGTGGTATACATCTTATTGATTCAGGAGATGTGACCATTCTATGTGGAGGCAAAGCAAATATCCTGGAGCATGTAAGACCGTTATTAGACGTTATGGGTGGAGAGGTATTGCACATAGATAGGGATCTAGGTAAAGCCACAACTATTAAGGTTATTACTAATATGCTTGCATTCATTAACTTAGCTGGTGTTAGAGAAGCGCTAATGCTTGCAAAAAAGTCAGAAATTGATCTTAAAACAGCCTATGAAGCAATTCGCTTGAGCTCTGGGAACAGTTTTGTGCATGAAACCGAGGGTCAAGTTATCCTTAATGGGAGCTATAACATATTATTCTCAATGGAACTTGTGCGTAAGGATATCGGTTTTGCATTAGAAATTGCTGAGCAAAATGGTGTTCCAGTTCGTCTTGCTGAGCTTGTTGCTGATATTTATGAAGAAGGTATAGAAAAGTATGGTGGACAGGCTGAATCACCACAAATTGCAAAACTCCTTGAAGACGAAGTAGGGGAAGAACTTCGTGCTGAAGGTTTCCCTGAAAAGTTAACTAAGGGAATTAATGTATAGTAGGGGATAGATATATTGCTGATTAAGGATGGAAAAAATACTAGCTTAACACAGAGATGTTTCTAGTATATTGATACGTAATTGAAGAAATTCCAAAATACTTGGAGGGATACCATTGGGAAAGATGTATATTAATGGAGAATGGGTTAAATCGAAGACTGGTGAAACACGAAAAGTTATTAACCCTTATAATCAAGAGGTGATTGATACAGTTGCTGAAGGAAATCGCGAGGATACGATATATGCCATTCAAGCAGCCAGAAAAGCATTTAATAATGAAGATTGGAGACAATTGACTGGAGAAGAGCGAGGAGATCTGCTCTATCAAATCGCTCAGTCGATAAGGAAGGAAAGAGACGAGTTGGCACGTCTCGAAACGTTAAATACAGGGAAGGTGCTTACGGAAAGCATCGGCGATATTGACGGTGTTGCTAATGTGTTTCAGTATTATGCAGGTTTAGCTGATAAAGATGGAGGAAGTGTCATTAATTCTCCTAACCCAAACTCAGTAAGTCGAGTTGTGAGAGAACCAGTTGGTGTCTGTGGTTTGATCAGCCCATGGAATTTTCCTTTACTGCAATTATCATATAAAGTCGCTCCTGCTATTGCCGCTGGTAATACAATGGTAATCAAACCAAGTGAGCTTACACCATTAACCACAATAAAGTTAATAGAGATTATGGAAGAAGTAGGTTTTCCTTCTGGTGTTATAAATTTGGTTTTGGGACAAGGCTCAACAGTTGGACAAGAAATAGCAGAAAGTTTAGATGTAGACTTAGTCTCTTTTACAGGGGGGACAGAAACAGGCAGAACAATTATGCAGGCAGCAACCAGTAATTTTAAGAAGACATCCCTTGAGTTGGGAGGGAACAGCCCGAATATAATTTTTGCTGACGCTCAATTTGAAACTGCCGTGGATTATGCATTAAATGCTATCTTCTTTACAACAGGTCAAGCTTGCAACGCAGGAACAAGACTATTAGTTGAAAAATCGATTCATAATGAGTTTGTGAATGAACTTGTCAAAAGAGCTAAGAATATTCGAATGGGTGACGGGTTAGATCCAGAAACGGAAATGGGACCTCTCGTCTCTGCTGCTCATCTGAATAATGTAGATAATTACATTCAGATTGCGATTGAAGAAGGTGCAGAGTTGGCTGTTGGTGGAAAAAGACCAGAAGGTGAAACGTTACAAAAGGGCTTTTTTATTGAACCGACTATATTTAATCATTGCCATTCAAAAATGAGTATTGTCCAAGAGGAAACGTTTGGCCCTATCCTGACTATTGAAACATTTGATACAGAAGAAGAAGCTATACAATTGGGGAACGATACTAGATATGGATTAGCTGCAGCCGTGTGGACAGAGGATACCAATCGAGCTGAACGTGTCGTTGGACAATTGCTTGCTGGAACTGTTTGGGTAAACGATTTTCATATCAATTTTCCTCAAGCTCCTTGGGGAGGATATAAACAGTCTGGTATAGGTCGAGAAATGGGTAAAGAGGGTCTTGAGGAATATACTGAGTTAAAGCATGTGTACAAAAATACTGCTCCACAACCCATGGGATGGTTCGGTAATCAATAGTAATACGTGCCAGGCAGAGCGACCGGGCTTAGGTCGTAACATATAGTGGGTGGGATGCCCGCCGAGTAAGAGTTAGCCACTCGCTC
>NZ_BAAADM010000017.1:0-5493 GCF_039522485.1 Lentibacillus halophilus
GCTATTTGATAACCTCCCGCAATTTTTAAAGAAAACATTTCTTGGCAATGAGGAATTTAACGCACAAGCAGCATAGTCAGTTTGGTTTAGATCAAGGCATATCAAGGGTTACAGGCTCATTCTGCGGTGCGAAAGTTGAGTTTGTAATCATCTTATGCTTATTAATTGGAGCCGTTGAATCAATCGACTGGGCACAGTAGCCACAGTTTTCAGAACACAAACCAGTCTTCGTACTGATCATCATATTTAATTTCACCTTTTTACCGTAATAATGTTTTCTGATTTGAAACGCACCATCCATTAAACTTAAAACCTCATCATTGGGAGATTGTAGTATAGCGATTGCTTCTTCCTTGTTGATTTCATACCCATAAATGACTTTGCCGGCTAATTCTTTCCATTTATACACAAAATTCCTCCTTCTTATTTAAATATGTACATCGATAGATTTAAAACATCCTATATTATGCGCTCTCTTCATCAATTCTATGACGAATAGTAATTCCTTGTTTACTCAGACGATATGCTAATATTCCTGCTGCAGTATCTAATAATATATCTTTCGGTAAAGGAACCATCATCCATAGCCATACAAGTTTATAAGAGAATTCAGCCGGAGCCTCGAACCATAATTGATACGCTGCGTACATCCAATTCGTTCCAAACACATAGTTAATGGTCATTGCAGTTAGTGCGGCTATAATATAAGAAGGTAAACTGGAATTCGCTTCTCGTATTTTACCAGTTACATAAGCAATCAGGATAAACCCTAATATGAAACCAAATGTTGGGGAAAGAATCATCCCCACACCACCTTTGAATTGAGCAAAAACCGGTGCTCCTACAAGACCTAACATCATATAGACAAACATGGAAAAAGGGCCAACTCTACTTCCCAAAACCAATCCGGACATTACAGCAAAAAAACCCTGCAATGTAATTGGTACACCACCGATTACAAGAAAAGGAAAAATTGAAGTTATGTTTGCACCGATGGCAGTAAGTGCGACAAACATTGCACCAAAGCATAATTTGAATATTTTACTTTGTTCTCTCACATAGTCCACCTCCTCTATTTAAAATTCATGTTAACCCATTAAATTTTAGGTTTACATATAAATTAGATTACACTATTAAGTTCTTTTATGTCAATAATTTATGATTAGAAAGAAAGCATGGGGACGGTTCTGATGCTTCCTTTTTTACAAAACACGACTTGGTTGTTCCTGTGAACTTTGGATAGTGCCTGTCACTTCCCAGGTTTTGTCGAATGGTGTCGAAGTCATGGTGTCAGGCACCAGCACCTCGTTTTAAAATATAGGGACAAGATTCCAAAGGTTGATTTTCGGCAGTTGCCGAAAATCGTTTATGTGGAAGACTCGTTCAAGTTCACACGTAATATTCAAATGTTTTCTCTTTGATTCCATAGGGAATAAATATTGTAGGAGTATTTAAAAATTTTTGAGACCTATCGTGTCAGAAAGGGGATATTATGTTTGATTTAACGAGCAGAATTGCAATGGTAACCGGGGGAGCTAATGGAATTGGAAAGGGTATTGCTGAAACATTAGCCCAAGCAGGCGCGACAGTGATGATTGGAGATATAAATGAAGAAGCAGGTCAAAAAGCAGCTGAAGAGATAAATGGTGAGTTTTATCACCTGGATGTTACAAATAAAGACAATGCGGGGCAAGTGGTTCAGGATATTCTAAAGAAACATAAAAGAATTGATATTTTGGCAGCCAATGCAGGCATTTATCCTGATCAATCTATTGCGGAAATGGAGGAGAGCGACTGGGATAAAATTCAAAACATCAACTTGAAGGGAATGTTCTTCACTTCAAAGCCTGTATTGGAAGCAATGAAAAAGCAGAATGGCTCAGAATGGCTCGGGTGCCTGTCACTTCCCGGGTTTTGTCGAACAGTGTCGAAGTCATGGGTCAGGCACCAGCACCCCGTTAAGATATTGTGTTGGTGCCAGGCCTCGTACTACTCAGCGCCTTCAAAGCCTTCAGAAATATGTGTCACCATAGGCTTATAATAACTTTGTCGACTAGTAGGGTACGTAATTTTCAAGGTAGATATAATATCCTTTTCTATAATAGCTTTCTCATAGATAGTATCATTTCCTTCTTTAAACGAAATGACATACCAATCACTTCCCACTTGCTGATAAGCGATAGAACCAGGATTAGATTCAATCGCCCTGTTATAGTAAGTTTCAATTGTTTCATTTCCTTCAAGCACATTGATGTGGCTACCATATGCTAAAATAGAAGCTTCATTATTGGTAAACTCCCTTCCATCATTGTTAGTAGGAGCATCTTCTTTAGAAAAAGTTGTAGGATAGTCTACAGAAAAACCAAACCTGGAATTTGTATAGCTTTCATAGGAAAAAGATTTAGATTGATCTTGTTCAGCTGTTTCTTTTTTATTATTCCCTATGTTACTTGAACCATCTCCTGGGCCATCCTGCTTTTGCGAGTTTTCCGAAGTATCCTTCCGAGTATGTTTCCCCGTTAACAAGTTAATTATTTTTTCTAATTCGGATGATACACCCCACTGTGCTTTCTCCTCAGCATAATCAATTGGAGTGATGCCTTCACCACCGTCTTTCAAATTCTCTTGAGCGTTTGCGCCATGTTTTAGTAACATTTCTACAGCTTTAACATTCTCAAGTTCAATCGCGTTTATTAAAGAATTGGTTTCCATATCTTTGTTTCCCAAATTTTGCACATGTGTTTGATTTGGATTAGCTCCATTTTCTAATAACATTTTTATTAAGCTTACATTATTTTTCTCTATTGCAATATCCAACGGGTTTGTATCAGGATAATCCATGTGATAACCTTGCAGATTCGGGTCAGCACCTGCATCCAGCAGTTTCTTTACTATTGTTGGATTCTCATGTTGTAAAGCTGTTATCAATGCTGATGTTCCTTGATCAGTCACCATATTGGGATCGGCACCTTTTTCTATCAATCTATTAACTTTATCAGCGTTGTTATTTGCAATCGCTCTAAAAAAATTATCTGAATCAATGACTTCACTATCACCATTTACCTTAATTAAATTATCCTTTGCTTGCTCAATGCCGATACCCATAACCTCGAGTTGAATAGGATCACCGTAAAATATCATTTTATCTTCCATAAAAACAAGCCATTGTTTTACTAAATCTACATAGAAAGCTTGCTTATTCTCAGAAGCATATATATCAAAATCATTGGTTCGGTGAAAATCATGGCCTTTAGTGCCTGTCACTTCCCGATTTTTGTCGAATGTGATTAACTGATTCTCATACAATGCCCTAAAAACTATAATAGAACGGCAACGTATGATAAACTAATAGAAGATAGAATAAACGTGTATTCGAAAATGGTAAGATCTTAAACATTTACGCCGACTGTTTTGGTTGCTGTTCAGAAAGAATGGACGAAAATCACTAAAATCCAAAGAGGATGATGAAAATGAGTAAAGATATTACTAACAACGACATTTTACAAGCCATTAAGGAATTATCGGAACATATTAATCAAGTTGATCAGAACCTAACCGATCAAATCAACCAGACTGATCAGAAACTAACTGAGCGTATCGACCAAACCGAACAGAAATTAACGGACCAAATCAATGAAGTGGATAAACGATTATCTGACCAGATCACTAAAATGGGAGAGAAATTAACCGATGCGGATCAACGATTAACCGAAAAAGTTGATATGGTGGATTCCAAGCTTTCCGTCCTATCTGATAGCTTATTGAAGACACAAGCAGAAGTAAAAGTACTGAAAAACGCAGAATAGTAGCTTGAAGGTTAAATGCCATCAATAAGCAGAAAAAAATATGGCATTCTTTTAAGGGTGCCACGAAGACCTACCAATTCCTAAACGCTGATTAATTTATAAGAATACAGCCATCTTTTACGTACCCCCAAAGTACAAACGTTATAAAGATATATGGGGCATCCGTTTCAATCTGTCCATATCAATATTAATCAGCGACTCCCCACCTGTTGTTATAGTCACAAGCAACCTCATTTTCCAAGAAGAACACCCAGTCTAACCAGAAGCAGACATCTCCTTAAAATATGGCACATGCGCCATGCATTGATTTTCACCTTGAGTATAATGGACCCGACAAAAAAGATCATCCTAACGCGACCACATTCAAAAAGGACACAACTCGTTTGACTTAGAGTTACTCGAATGCATTAAAATGGAATTTACACACATTGAGTGGTGAACGATAAGCTCAAGCAGCGAATGAAAGGGCAAACATTTCAATAATGGGGGATGACATTATGGACCATTCAACGATAAATCATCAAACAGGACAAACGGCTATTGTGGTCGGTGGCTCGCTTGCCGGGCTTATGACCGGTATTGCCCTTGCCCGGGAAGGTTTGGAGACCATCATTCTGGAAAAGGCAGGCAAGGATCGGCCGAGCGGGGGTGGTCTGCAGGTTGACGGGAGTTTGTTCGATTTTAATAAAACAGAGCGGCTGCTGAAGAAACTGGCTTCAGGTGGCAGTAAACGTTCCTTGCAGCTCTGGTCATCCATTGAGTACCGTTTGCGCACAGAAGCTGAATCGTATGCCGGAATGGACATACGCTATAATACGCGTGTCCAGTCGGCTGATCAGGATGATGCATCTGCGTGGGTGATAACCGGTGACGGTGAGACCATTTATGGGGATATTTTAATTGGCGCTGATGGCCACCGCAGTATGGTGCGAGGCTACGTAAATCCGCATAAGCCTCATGCGTCGTTTGCCGGATACACCGTGTGGCAGGCATCCATCAAGGAAACGGACTTGCCTAAAGCAAAACGGCCCCGCAAATCCAACGGGTATACAATGTTAAACAGCTTTAGTGGGTTTGTATTTGGTTCCATCACTGAGATTGAAGATGATTCCTCGGATTCCGGGAACCGGCAGATTGGAATAGCTTGGTATGACCACGTGCGTAATGATTGGCTCCGACGCCTTGGGGCTGTAGAAGGCTCTGTCGTCCATCATTCGCTAAAAGGGTCTGAACTTCCGGAAGAGCTGCTTCATGATCTGTCGAAAGAAGCGTCAGAACGATGGTCCGATCCATGGCTGACTGCGGCCCTTCACGGAATCAACACACGTACCATAGTCGGCGTACCGATCAAAGAATATGTGCCTGATAATCTTGTGAGCGGCCGCATGGCACTGGTTGGAGATGCAGCGCATGCACCAGCGCCGATTACCGCCAGCGGATTTAATGCGTCACTGCAAGATGCAGTGGAATTGGGCAAATGTGCCGCAAAGGGCATACAGGGACGAGCCGCCATCGATGCGCTAAATGAATATGAATCGAAGCGTCTGGATACCGTTCGTCAAATGGTTCAATCAGGACAACACATGGGACGGGTTTTCGGTCTTTAGTGCCTGTCAGAGCGACCGGGCTTAGGTCGTAACATATAGTGGGTGGGATGCCCGCCGAGTAAGAGTTAGCCACTCGCTCG
>NZ_BAAADM010000018.1:0-6720 GCF_039522485.1 Lentibacillus halophilus
GAGTTTTAGTTCAGTTTGTTCTTTTTTAAGTAAATTGGCGCCTTGACTTATTTGCCATTATACGCTGTCCCCAGTGCCCCAAACCTGTTATTCCACATAATGGCCCTTTAACGGCATAATCCTTATTAAAGAATCGCGCCCGATAAAGGAATAGAGCAGAGGAATACTACATTGCTAAAATAAATTCCTGCACATATGAAGTACACGTTCAAGATCATGCTTATGTAATGCACCTATCTGGCGTTTTAATTCAGATCCATGCACAGAAATAATTTTTGAAGTTCGTGCCACAGATGGCTTTAACAATCCGGCTTCATTCCAAATACTCCAAAACAGGAGTAGACATATCATGCACCTCCATTAATCTATACTCTTATTATAACCTATACCCGCGCCGACATAAATGTTCTGGCAAGATATGTTTTAATTTTCTTTAAAACAAATTCGAATTAATAATAAAAATACCTGCTATATAAATCATGTCTCACTGAGATGGGCATAAATCCTTGTTGTTTCACTCTTTTCATGACCGAGAAGGCTTTGTATTACTTCAAGAGGCGCGCCATTGTCTAATTACTGTGTATTCAAAGAATGCCCCAGCCAAGAATCGCAGTATACCAATAGCAACTATGTCAATTATCATAATCCATTTATAAAACTTGTAACTAATAATAATCCCTCTATCTTCCGTTCTTCATTCATTACAGTATAATTAATAGCAATATGTTATATTAAAATATAATAGACTGGCTTCGCATGAGGGGTTTGGTGGCACTGTCGACCTGCCGTGAGTCTTCGTTGGGAGACTTCCCAGGGAGGGAGGTGCTTGCCAATGGACATTGTTAGTGCACTGACGCTGATGATATCCTTTGGGATGTTGGTGGCGTTTATTATGTCTGACAAAAACCATAAAAAATAACCCCTCATGCGCCTTGGACAGTACGTGAGGGATTATTTTCCTAAGCTGCCAACCCCTCTTGTTGGGGTTCAGTCTATTATGACCGTTCCATGTATTTCATGGGCGGTCTTTATTAGTGTATGCACTTATATCTTTTCTATGTTTATTATACCACGAAATCAATATTTGTACACATTTCATTTATTTTAAGGGCGGGGACTGTCCCCATAGCCTAAAAGATCCTACCCTATCTTCTAGTCAACTTCCATACTATCTATTATTTTAATCAATTCATCTGCACCCTCATTATCGAGTGGTCTTTCAATACGCCTACCAGTAAATTTAATATGCACATCATTTTCTTCTAAATAGATGCTATTTTCTCTATCTTCTTCCACAATCTTTTTCGCTTTTCGACCACTTGGTAATTCAATGTCTTCGCTAATATCTTCATCATGAAAATTTTCAAAAGCAGGATCCGATTCATTTGATGTGAAATAAATAAGTTGGGAGTCTACTTCTTCATCATTATCCGTAATAAAATCCTCCTCATATCTGAAACTTATTGCTTCATCAGCCATGTTCATACTCTCTAAATTTAAATTATTCGCAAAATAGTTAGGCATAATAAAGTATTCGTTCACTGTATTTTCTAGTTCAGTATGCATCTTCTCATATAGATCATTTTTCTTTTCCATTTCCTCCATAATGCCTATTAGATATTCCTTAACAGCTTCTCTATCTTCTGATACAACTTCAAAACGATAATAAATACCATCTTCTTCAAACAAGGTTGTAATAAATTCTGTATCATACTTTCCTATTGTTACTTCTGTTCCGCTTGACAGTGTCTCAGTCTCTTTGTCATAAACGTCACCATAATCTATCCTCTTTGTGTTATTAGATATATATAGGTGTGTTTCTGCCAAAAGGTCATTGGAAGCTCCGTCATTATAAGTTAAATGAAGAAGATACATTGGTTCATCTTTCGTCGAAATAAATGATTTACTAAACAGGTAGTTAAAATCCTCTTCACTATCTAGTGTCATATTCGGTAGTTTTAATTGATCTAAAAAGGCGAAAATACTATCTACATTTTCTTTTTCACCTAAATCCTTCTTTTCTCCAAAAGAAATATCTTCTGCTTTTTCCTCCGTAACTTCACTACCTTGATTGTCTGTTTTCTCTGTTTGATTCTCAGCACTGCTACCCGTTTCTTTTTCATTACTGCATGATACAAAAATAAAACTACAAACAAGAAGAATAATCATGCCGCGCATATGTTGCTTCATCTAATATCACTCCGATTTATTCATTTTATTTTTGAAGTTTTGAAGATAAAGTAAAACTGCAATCAGGTGTTATATTAAGAATCATTTACCTTGTGCCATTTTAGATCGTCGTCTATAAATGCTGATGTATTTTTAGGATAGCCATAATAATAAATCTTTTTTCCTTTGTCACTAAATGCCCTGGCATTAAGCTTATCTATTTGTTTGCTGAAAGGGAACAGGAAAAAAATACGCTCTCCCTTTTTAATTTCTTTCCTCACGCGATTGGTTCCTGATCCTGCTATTATATAGTCGATATGGGCATCATTTGATTTTACGCTTAAAAACGTAAATGGATCTTGATCATCATCGGATACACTCATACCCCCAACGGTTACAAGAGACTCGTTTCTGTAAGGAATGTATGTGGAAGAATTACTTCGATGTAACAACCCTGATGTGTCAGACAAAACCGTTCGATACATTTCATCACTGTCACTTTTAAATAAAAAAACAGCCGATGAATCCATTTTATATTGATCGACTAATTGGTAGTCCTTCGTCACTTCACTATTAGCTTTTGCAGCATTCAATGCTGTAAATCTATATCCAGAGATAAAGAAAAAGAATACTAACGCTGCGATAATGAAAATTGAAACCGGAACCATCTTATTCCATTTCGCCAAACTTACACCTCCCTATCGTCTTATTCCTGCAAAAACTTAATTATCTTTTTATCATTATTCGTTTTTATTGCCACAACCTTAGTGTCAAAAGCAATAAAGACTGGTAATTCTTCTATTTTTATGAACGTATACTGTTTGTTAAACATCCTAGTGATTACTTTTTCACTAAATCTATAAGGTAATGAACTTGTGCAATTAAATAAGATAGAAAACATATATTTACTGCACCGATAGATAAAATGGTTGTCTCTAAAAGGTTGCTGCTGTTAAAGAATCCATTACCTATAAAAAAGATAACAAAACCGATAACTAATGTCCCGAAAAAAATTTTAATATACTTACTCATTTGATTACCTCCCCCCTTCAATAAATTGAGGTTTTATAATGTCTTCATTCTTCCAGTTTTAACCCCTTTTAAAATTAGCCAAATAACATACCTAATAGGTCCCCAGGCAGTAGCAGATAGAAATTGTGTGGGGGGGCTGTCCCCGTTGCCCCGCTGGTACTGCTCCCGTAAGAAAATCCGGCAGTAATACACGGGTATATACCCGCATATGTCTGCCGGTTTCTCAAATGATAATATCATTATAGTAAATTCATATGGCGTTTATTTCTTAAATACACCGTGCGGATCAATGACAAACTTCTTGGCAACGCCACTGTCAAAATCGGCATAACCCTGAGGCGCTTCGTCCAAGGAAATAACCTGGGCGTTGACCACATTCGCAATATCAGCTTTCTCATGCAAAATCGCGTTCATTAACTGCCGCTGATACCGCATCGCGGGCGTTTGTCCGGTATGAATGGAATGCGCTTTGGACCAGCCTAGTCCAAAATTGACTTTAAGGGAACCATACTGGGCATCCTTATCTTTTGCGCCAGGGTCTTCTGTAACATAAATACCAGGAACACTGAAAGAACCGCCAGCTTCCACAACGTCCATTGCTGTGTTTAATACTGTTGCGGGTGCGGCACCATAATCTGTACCAGGCCCGTAGGCTTCAAAACCAACTGCATCAATAGCACTATCGACTTCCGGCGAGCCAAGGATCTGGTCGATCTGTTCACCAACATCGGCATGCTCTTTCAGATTGATGGTTTCACAGCCAAAGCTTCTGGCCTGTTTCAGCCGCTCTTCGTTAAGATCCCCGACAATAACAACCGCTGCCCCCAGTAATTGAGCTGAATGAGCTGCAGCAAGACCAACCGGACCAGCTCCGGCTACATAAACACTCGATCCAACTGTTACACCGGCATTAATCGCACCGTGAAAACCTGTTGGAAATATGTCTGATAACATGGTCAAATCCAGCAGTTTATCCATGGCCTGATCTTTATCCGGAAATTTCAGCAGCTGAAAGTCCGCATAAGGAACCATCACGTATTCGGACTGGCCGCCAACCCAGCCGCCCATATCGACGTAGCCATAAGCACCGCCTGGTTTTTCCGGATTAACGTTGAGACAGATGTGCGTTTCGCCTTTCCGGCAATTTTTACACCTACCACACGCTACGTTAAAGGGGACGGATACAATATCGCCTACTTTCATATTTTCGACGTCACGTCCAACTTCCACAATTTCACCTGTAATTTCATGCCCCAGTACCATGCCTTCATCAACCGTTGTACGGCCTCGGACCATGTGTTGATCACTGCCACAAATGTTGGTCAGAATGTTTTTGATAATCACGCCGTGTTCACATTTACGGCCAACGTTCGCTTTTGGGACACCAGGACCATCATGTAATGTCAGATCCGGATATCCAATACTTTCCACTTCAACTTGACCGTTGCCTTTATAAACAACGCCACGATTTCCTGCCAAGCTAAGACCTCCCTCTTAAGTAAAGATAGCAGTGTATACTGCAATTACAGATTGACATTTCAATAGTAACTATTGAACTCTGTAGTATGTCGTTTTCCCGTAATTATCTAAATTAAACCTAACTTTATAATTTTAATAATATTTTTTAATATTAACGGAGGTCTGTCTCCTATAGTTCCGGCACTGTTTGTAGCGTTGGGGACAGTCCCCAGCACCCAGCCACCTACATTGGTGGAATTTGTCCGAAACCTCGGTATTTATTCTGGTCCTGCCTCAGCTCTTCATTAGACTTAGGGCGTTCTCCTTCCCACTGCTTTTTCGGGTTTTTATGCTTTATATATTTTCTCCAGCTAACAAACATGAAAAATACTACGACAAACATAGCAGACACGATGTTGCTAACCATTACAATCACCTCGTTTTCATTTTAACACAATATTATGTTTATTGACTTAATAATCAGAAAATGGATCCCTATATATTCCAAATTTATGACCCGTTATGTGACTTATCATCGTCGCCGGCGTCCTCGTCATTCAATTCATTTTTCTATTTATCTATCGCCGTCAATACTGACAGTGCACCATTCACATGAAGAATAAACAATAACACGTATTTTCGTGCTATGCAGCAGGACACAACCCGGCATGTACCGTTTTAAAGCAAACGAATCCAAACGGAAATCAACGACGGCGGCAGAAGATCACTTGGCGGCTTTTCAACGGTTGGATCAGTCTGATTTGACAGGGGCGATTGAGTGCCTTGCACCCACACAATTCTGAATTGTTTTTGTGCCTGGCACCCTCTATTCTTTGTTAATTATACAAAACCCCCATTACAAAGGGAGAGACAATCAGTAGTACGGAAACAGAAATAAGTGTGACGGAAACCGTTTTTGGTAATTTTTTCTTACCGCCGCCTTTATACCAGCCGAAAAATTGAAATTTGTTTCTATACAAAACAAAAAGCAAAACCAATATAGCTAATGCCCCAAGCCACGAATAAGATTCTGTTGTCTCATTGACTGTATAAATATTACCGATTACAGCCCAACCTAAAGCACCAAGTAATCCAAATATAAGAATAATACGAAATAGCTCTAACACAACTCTCACTTCTTACACTCCCTTCTAATTTTATTCCGTTATATGACCGATTCCGCAATACAGGAAGCATATCAAAGTCCTAATGTGATGTTATTTTATCATCAAATCAAAAGTACCCATTGGGTTCACGATAAACTATATACCCAACTTTTATTTGATTAAAGCGTCCCATTGTCTTAAAGCGACCCAACCAACTTAGTGAGATATAAATAACATAAAATAAGCTATTGCAGCGAAAATAGCTGAAATAAATATAAGTATTGAGTAGTTTTGTTTGTCCTGTTTATTTATAATGGCACGAATGGCATAAATTGCAGATAAGACTGACGCGAACGTACAAATTGCTCCTATTAGCATAACTGGCAACATCTTTTTACACCCCTCGACTCAGTAATAGCGTCCTTTGTTGAATTATTGTATGTTAGGTGGACCCCAGTGTCAAGACACATATTTTATGAAAATAAGGTGAAAGTTGGTTCATGCTTGTCGTCCTTTTCCATCTTAGAAAACGGGGTCTTTCCTATGTCAGGTTCTGTCAAGGGGCGCTTTTACCCTTGACGGGTTCTGACATGGGAAAGATAATAGCCTAAAGATGGAAAGGATCAACTCTTAGTGACAATAGACGGATTCAGGCGTTTTATAGTTTAATGACTGATGAGGGCGCTCATGGTTATAGGTTTTCATATACTCTCGTATATTGTTTCTTGCATCCCTCGGTGTGGCATAGTCTTTCAGATAGACCTCTTCATATTTGAGGTTGCGCCAAAATCGTTCGATACGGATATTGTCCAGGGCACGTCCCTTAGAATCCATACTGATTTGTATAGATGGGTGCTCCTTCAGTAGATTGATATAGCTGGAGCTGGTGAAATGACTGCCCTGATCGCTATTAAATATATCTGGTGTTCCGATTGCGAATGCACGCTGAACAGCT
>NZ_BAAADM010000019.1:0-937 GCF_039522485.1 Lentibacillus halophilus
CGTTAAGCTCTCCAGCGCCGATGGTAGTTGGGGCTTTGCCCCCGCGAGAGTAGGACACCGCCAGGCATAGCATTTATGACGGAGGATTAGCTCAGCCGGGAGAGCACTTGCCTTACAAGCAAGGGGTCGCAGGTTCGATCCCTGCATCCTCCACCATTTATCACATGCCGGCCTAGCTCAACTGGCAGAGCAACTGACTTGTAATCAGTAGGTTGGGGGTTCGAGTCCTCTGGCCGGCACCATCTATTGAGCCATTAGCTCAGTTGGTAGAGCATCTGACTTTTAATCAGAGGGTCGGAGGTTCGAATCCTCCATGGCTCACTTTATGCGGGTGTGGCGGAATCGGCAGACGCGCTAGATTTAGGATCTAGTGTCTTTCGACGTGAGGGTTCAAGTCCCTCCGCCCGCATTTCATAAATATGTCTGCGGAAGTAGTTCAGTGGTAGAACACCACCTTGCCAAGGTGGGGGTCGCGGGTTCGAATCCCGTCTTCCGCTCCAAAAAATGCCAAGTAAAAACCGCGCCGGGGTGGCGGAATTGGCAGACGCACAGGACTTAAAATCCTGCGGTAGGTCGTACTACCGTGCCGGTTCGAGTCCGGCCCTCGGCATCATAGGCGCCCGTAGCTCAATTGGACAGAGCGTCTGACTACGGATCAGAAGGCTAGGGGTTCGACTCCTCTCGGGCGCACCATATCACGGGAAGTAGCTCAGCTTGGCAGAGCACATGGTTTGGGACCATGGGGTCGCAGGTTCAAATCCTGTCTTCCCGACCAGTTTTGGGGCCTTAGCTCAGCCGGGAGAGCGCCTGCTTTGCACGCAGGAGGTCAGCGGTTCGATCCCGCTAGGCTCCACCATATGTAATAAAGTTGCTCCTTGAAAACTGAACAAAACAGCCAGTATGACAGTTGGATGTCAGAGGCAGGAAGTCGGAAAAC
>NZ_BAAADM010000020.1:0-63173 GCF_039522485.1 Lentibacillus halophilus
GGGGACTTTTTTATGCATTTGGCGTTTTCGTCGATTTCACATCAAATTTTTTCATTACAGGAATGCTCCTATATCCAATTAATCACCTGTAGACATTTTTTTCTCAATTCTATTAACAATAAGAGTTAGTATTAACACAACAAACAGATAATAAATGGCTACCACAACGTAAAAAGTTAAAAAGTCAAAATTATTAGACCCTTGAGTGTTAGCCACACCGAAAAGCTCCTGCATTCCTATGAAGGAAATAAGTGAAGAATCTTTCAAAGCTATAATAAATTGATTTCCAAGTGGAGGTACCGCACGACGAAATGCCTGTGGCAAAATAATTCGACGCATGGTAAGCATTCTGCTCATACCCAATGAATTTCCGGCTTCAGATTGCCCATTGTCGATTGACTGAATAGAACCGCGGAATATCTCAGCAATGTAAGCTCCGTTATGAAAAGCTAAGGCTGCAGTTCCTGCAGTAAATGCAGATAGCTCAACAAAAGCTGTCAGACCATAATATAGAATGAAGATTTGTACAATGAGTGGGGTTCCACGTACTGCCCATATATATATATCTGCTATCCACTCCAGAATTTTCGAGTTTGAAATTTTCAGTAAAGAGAAAAAAAGCCCAATGACAAGAGCAACAACGAGCGAAACGAATGTGAGTTCAACTGTTAATAATAATCCATTTAAAAATAAATCAAAGCTTCCAGTGAGGACATCGAAAAAATGAAATATAGATTGCAAAATGTTCAACCCCTTATATTCAGATGTGCACATTTAAATGTGCACATCTGAATCTGTATAACTTAATTATTTAATTCCTCAGGTGGTTCTGTAACATCTTCACCTATCCATTTCTCGCTGATTTCCTTTAATTTCCCTTTCTCTCTCAATTCATCTAAAGCTTGATTGATCTTTTTTAATAAATTGTCATGTTCTTTGGCAACTGGAATTCCTAATTTTGAGATTTTCAATTGCTTCTTAGCTTCTATATCCAGACCTTCTTTAATAGCCGTTTGTCCTGTGGTAGCATCTGTAACAACAGCATCATGATGCCCTTTTGCTAGAGACTGAAGCGCAACGACATCACTGTCAACCTGTGGAATATTATCCGTGTACTCTTTAACCATGTTTACATACGTTGTGCCTCTTGCGACTGAAACCTCCTTACCATCTAAATCTTCAGCCTTCTTTATATTGCTATCGGGTCTAGTAAAAATAACTGGTCCATTATAGTAGTAAGGGTCAGTAAAATTAACTTGTTTTTTACGTTTTTCTGTAATGGTATGATTAGCCACAGCAGCATCATAACGATTTTGTTTTACACCAGTTATGATGCCGGAGAACTTTGCTTTTTGTGGATTTGGTTCTAATCCAAGTTCTTTTGCAATAGCTTTACCGACATCTATATCAAATCCAACCATTTTCCCATCTTTCATAAAGCTAAATGGCTCAAGTTCTCCGGAAGCGGCAAATGTAAATTCACCGGAATTAACGAGATCCAACTCGTCTTTATCATTATTTTTCGTTCCACTCGATTTTTCAGATCCATCATCGGAACCACAGGCAACCAAAAAAACCATTAAAATCATCGTTATAAGCAAAGCGACAAATTTAGTTCCGCTCATTTTTTACGTTCCCCTTTCATTTAAATAGAATTGTGATGGGTTGAATCAATTGGGACTGACATCGTTAGAGCATAACCATGAAAATTAATCCAATAGACTTCGGTTAGTTTACAGCCACCTCCTGTGTCCTTCGACGTTTCATGCATACAAAAACCCTTTGATCAGCTTAACCATATTAACCTTCAAGAATATTACTAAACCCTTTTAACGATAGATTGCTATATTGCTTCATCTTAATGTATTCCTTCACTCTTCTCTAATAAATATTTCAATTTAAAGCGCTTACAAATTGCTCCATTCGATTCATGCCTTCCTCAAGAACATCCATTGAACTTGTAAATGATATACGAATATAATTTTCTCCGATTGATGAAAAAGAGGAACCCGGTACAACTGCGACATGTTTTTCTCTCAAAAGCTTATTTGCAAATTCTAACGATGTCATTCTAAATTTTTGAATAGAGGGAAAAATATAAAACGCCGCCTGAGGTTTTATGGCCTCAATCCCCATCGAGGTTAATCGTTCATAAACATAATTCATTCTTCTTTCATATTCTTTCCTCATAGCAATAGGATCATCTAAACCATTCGTTAAAGCTTCTATTGCAGCCTCTTGACTGATCGAGCAAGCACACGTTGTATTAAACAAATGGACTTTTAACAATTCATCTATTAGAAATGATGGTGCGAATAACAACCCAATTCTCCAGCCTGTCATTGAATGAGACTTTGATAATCCATTAATTACTACTGTTTGGTTTCTCACTTCTGGGAAAGATCCGATAGAGGAATGGTCCCCGTCAAAAATTAATTCACTGTAAATCTCATCTGAAACGATAAATATATCTTTTTGTTTTAAAAGTGTTGCTATGCTTGCTAGTTCTTCTTTTGTAAGAAGCGTACCAACTGGATTTGATGGATAAGAAAGAAGGACACATCGTGTTCTTTCAGTTATATGCTGCTTAATTAAATCGGCGGTCATTTTAAAATTATTTTTTGTCGTGTCAACAAATACAGCCTTAGCTCCGCACATCTCAATCAATGGATAATAACCCGGAAAAGCCGGACCTGCAAGAATAACTTCACTCCCTTCTTCCAATATCGTCCGGAAAACGGTATCCAAAGCTTGTGTAGCTCCGTTCATTACCATCGTTTCAGTTTCCCACGAGTACGTTAATCCATGCTTCTTTTGTACAAATTGACATGCCACTTGACGAAGTTCAGGTGTACCAGCTTTATTGGTATAGCCTGTTTGATTTGCATCAATCGCAGCTTTTCCGGCATGTTTAACGTGTTCAGGTGTGGCAAAATCAGGTTGGCCAAGCGTCAAATTGATACCATCATCTAATTGTTGTGCAGCCTCAGCAAAGTCTCGTATGCCTGAATTTTTTAAATGTTGTACACTGTTATTTATTAAATCTTTCAACATAACCAAACATCCCTCCTTTACAATAATATTTAATTAACACAATTTTAAGACTTATCTTGTTATAAATACCGGACGAATGAAATCTTCATTTTGTTTATCAGAGTGATTTTATACCTCAATAATTTCCTGATTAATACAGTTGCTGGGACCATTGCCTTCCAAAACATGTTTAATTTCTTCAGCAGCACCAGTAGCCATGAAGAATAATGCCTCTTCCGTAGTTGCTCCTATATGTGGTGTCAGGATCACATTTTCTAAATGCAATAGGTCGCTGTGACTTGAAGGCGGCTCTACCTCATATACATCAATACCCGCTCCAGCAATATCCCCATATTTAACAGCTTCAGCTAATGCTTCTTCATCAACCAACCCCCCTCTCGCACAATTAATTAAGCATGCTGTCGTTTTCATTTTTTCTAAAGAAGACTTATCAATTAAATGGTGTAACTTTTGGTTATAGGGCAAATGAAGGGTAACAAAATCAGAATGTATTAAAATATCGTCCATCGTTTGTACCATCGTAAGATCTTCAGTCAGACTTGAATCGACATACGGGTCAAAAACAAGAGCTTCCATATCAAACCCATAAATACACTTTTTTGCTACCAACTGACCAATTCGACCGTAACCTATAATGCCAATCGTTTTCCCTCTCAACTCTCTACCAATCGATGTATTTCTAATATTAAAATTTCCTGTTCGAACACCCCGATCCATTGTCAAGAACCTGCGAGATAAATTCATTATTAAACCTGTGACATGCTCTGAGACTGATACAAAGTTTGCATCCGGAACATTACAAACATATACATCGTTATCTGAAGCAGCTTGAATGTCAATATTATCAACGCCTACACCACACCTCGCAATAATTTTAAGATATGGCAATGAATCAATAATTTTTTTATTAATTGTGGCCCCTCTTACCATAATTGCGTTACATTCTTGTAAACGGGAATTTTCTAATATATCATTAGGATTACTCACTTTGAGTAAATCATAATTTGAACTTTCCAACAATTTTATTCCTTCTTTTGGAATATGCTCATGCCCTTCATAAATAATTGCAACTTTCAAACTTTTTATCCCTCCTTGACTCCTATAACAAGGATTGTAATTCCTTTCATTGCCTGACACGTCAACTATTTAACTTGACATGGTCAGACAATGAGATAGATAAAAATCTTAAACTAAATGGTACCGTAACATGCTATTGTTTGATTTGCGTTGAAAATAACTTTTCAACAACATATTCATCAATCCCCTGGTGTCCGCCTTCCTTTCCAAACCCGCTTTCTTTAATTCCTCCAAATGGAACGGAAGCTGTGATGGGAAGAGAATCGTTTAATCCTACAATGCCGAAATCCAACTGCTGTGCCACTCTATGGCCTCTGGATAAATCATTTGTATAGAAATAGGATGCCAAGCCAAAAGGCGTGCTATTGGCTTTCGATATCACTTCTTCTTCTGTTTTAAATGAAAAAATCGGAGCTACCGGTCCAAACGTTTCCTCGTAAGATATGAGCATGGTTTCATCAACCTCTGTTAAAACAGTAGGTTCATAGAAACTCCCTTTTTGAAAGGTCTCACTTTGCGGCCGTTGTCCACCAACAACAACTTTTGCTCCTTTTTGAACCGCATCAGTGACTTGCTCTTCAACTTTTTTGACACCACTCTCATTGACTAAAGGACCAACAAAGGTTTCGGGATCCAGTCCATCCCCCATTTTTACATCCTTCACTTTTTCTTCAAGTTTTTGAACAAATTCATCTTTAACAGATTCCTGAACATAAACACGGTTCATACTCACACACGTTTGTCCTGCGCAGCGAAACTTACCTGCCACCAATTGATCAACAGCCAAGTCAAGGTCCGCGTCTTCAAATACAATATACGGGGCATGACCTCCTAATTCCAGCGATAATTTTTTCACTGTTTTGGCTGACTCTGCCATTAATTCTTTGCCTACTTCAGTAGAACCGGTAAAACTTATTTTTTTAACTTTTGAGCTGTTTAACAACGTATCAGAAATTTCCCCAGCACTTCCCGAAACCAAATTAACGACACCCGATGGCATTCCTGCTTCTTCAAACATTTCAAAAATGAGTTTGGCTGACAACGGTGAATTGGATGACGGTTTTAAAACAACAGTACACCCGACAGCAATGGCCGGTGCGATTTTTCGAGCAATCATAGCAACAGGAAAATTCCAGGGCGTTATTGCTCCAACCACACCAACTGGCTGTTTGATAACATTTACGACTTTATTCGCTTTCGATGGGACCGTTTCCCCATAAACGCGTTGTGCTTCCTCTGCAAACCATTGAATATAATCGATTGCCATTTGGACTTCACCATTCATATCCTTCAATGATTTACCCATTTCCAACGTCGCCGTACGCGCAAGTTCTTCTTTTCTGCCTCTCATTAATTCTGCTACTTTGTACATATAGGAAGCTCGCTCTTTACTGGATAGTCCAGACCATGTATTAAAAGCTTCGTGTGCCGAGTCAATTGCTTCATTAACGTCTTCTTTTTCAACACGGGGAACTGTCCCTACAATGTCCCCATTGGCTGGATTTTTTACTTCCATCTCTTTTTTCCCGCTAAGCCACTTCCCATTAATAAACACCAAAACATCTCCTTTATAAAAATTGTCCTAAACACTTTTTACCAATCGCAACTGCCTTTTTTAAAACTATGGTTCATAAAAAAATAAAAAGGCGTGGAAAAAGTTTTTGTGTCTCTGGGGAAAGTTATTTTCCTCTCCACTCACCATGCTGCTTTTGTTTACTGTATCAATCATATGTCTGCTTCCCCCTTGACATTGTCTTAAAGTGAAACTCTATATAAAAACCTAATGTTATAATTGTTCAACCGGTATCACCAGCTAATGTATAGTTTACTACTAATTGATTAAATTTTCAATATATTTTTAAATTATTTAACCCTTTTATATTGTTCTTTATCTACATTCGAAAAAGCATCCATGATACTCGTCCCCCCTTCATCATGGAAGGGGGAGTTGGTTTATATATTCTTTTCTCTTCGTACTTCGAGTATAGAATCATAAAGAATTTCAATCATGTTATCAATTTGTTCTTTATTAATAATTAACGGTGGAGCAAACGTAATGATATCTGTACTATCATAAGTGACCGAACGACAAATCATTCCTCGTTCAGCCAATATTTCAACGACTCTGGGTGCTACTTTTAATGAAGGTGAAAATCGTTTATTAGTAGATGGATCTTCGACTAATTCAACAGCACCTAACAACCCTAATGAGCGGACATTTCCAATAATATCGATCTTATCTTTTATTGAACGGAATCCATTTAACATTTCATCCCCCATCTCTTTTGAATTTTCCACGAGATTTTCATTTTCAATGATTTCAATATTCTTCAATGCTACTGCACAGGCTGTCGGATGTCCGCTGTACGTAAAACCATGAAACAACGTTCCTTCTGACTTTTCCTTTAAAGTTTCATGAATCTCATCGGAAACCATGACACCACCCTGTGGGATGTAACCACTTGTGATACCTTTAGCCAACGTCATCATATCAGGCACAACACCCCAGTGCTCCAAGCCAAACATGGTTCCTGTTCGACCGAATCCCGTAATAACTTCATCTGCAATAAATAAAATACCGTATTCATCACAAAGTTTACGAATCTCCTGGAAATAATCATCAGGTGGAATAATAATACCGCCTGCTCCTTGTACCGGTTCTGCCACAAAAGCAGCAATCGTTTCGGGACCTTCATTTTCAATGAGGTTACGAATCGAAGCAATTGCCTGCGCAGTTCCTAATTCATAAGGCGTATCCGCATGTATGAAGTCCGTTGACAATAAACCAGCCATTTCCCAAAACTGCGGAATTCCAGTAGCACTGGTAGAACCAGAAGAAACGCCATGGTAGGCTCTTTGCCGTGAAATGATTTTCTTACGTTCAGGCTGATCTCTCAATTTCCAATAGTGACGTGCCAATTTAAAGGCGGAATCATTAGATTCTGATCCACCGGATGTTAAAAAGACTGCGTTTAGTCCATCCGGAGCCAATTCTGCCAGCTTTTCTGATAGGCGAATGGCTGGTTCATGACTAAAAGTGGAAAACGCTGAACTGAATGCCAATGTATCCATTTGCTGTTGTGCCGCTTTCCCCAATTCTTTTCTTCCATAACCAATATTGACATTCCATAGTGAGGACATCGCATCAATTAATTCCCTGCCATTGTTGTCTTTGAGGTATATACCATCACCTTCCGTAAAAATAAACGCCGGGCCGTGTTCTTGTTGTTGCTTAATAGAAGATGTTGGATGAATAAAATGTCTTTGGTCCAATTCAGTTAAACTCTTTTTCACGTTGTTTCTCATTAAAATCCCTCTCCTTTTCATAGATAATCTCACCGCCAATAATGGTCATATCTATTTCAGTATTTTTTATCTGTTGCGGTGAAAAATTAAGAAAGCCCTTCGGCAGAATAGTTAAGTCTCCCAATTTTCCCACCTCGAGTGTCCCTTTTTCGGTCTCTTCAAATGATGCATAAGCTGCATGTTTGGTGTACATTTTTAATGCTTCATATAAACTCACCCTTTCTTCCGGAATAAAACATTTTCCATTTTTGGTTTCGCGACTTACAGCCGTATATATGCCAAGCATTGGTGAACACGGAGTTGCAGGAGAGTCCGAGCTTCCCGCAGGTGTCAATCCATACTTACAAAAGCTATTAATAGCAAAAACGTGATTAATGACATCATCTTGCAGGTTCTCCATGTATACGTCGCCGGCTAAATGAATAAGCGACGGTTGTGGAACAGAAATGATTCCTAGTCTGCTCATTCTCTGAAGAAGGTTTTTATTTGCAATACTGGCATGTTCTATTCTGTGACGACAATCAGAACGTGGGAATTTTTCCAAGGCATTTTCATAAGCATCCAACACTTGTTTCACAGCATGATCCCCTATGGCATGAATAGCTATTTGCCAACCTGCTTTATGCACCTCAAGAACACTTCGGGCAAGGTCTTCGTACGAATGCACCAGTTGACCATAACCGTTGTTATCCCGGTATGCCTTTGTCACCGATGCTGTCATCCCACTAATTGTTCCATCAGCAAACATTTTTATCGGACCTATTTTTAGACGATGACTTCCTGAACCGGGTTTTAAATTCATGTCACGTGCATTTTTATAAAACCGATTTAAAATCATTCCGTTCATACGCACATTTAACGATTGGTTTTCAACCATATCATTAAACACTGTATATTCTTTAAATGAACCTGTTATGAAACCAAACCCAGCTTCATGAACCGCTGTAATACCGTGTTGAACATAGTATTTATCAGCGAGACGAAGTGCCTGTTTCATTTGTTCTGTTGAATACGGTGGCATTTTAGCTGTTACCAAATCCATTGCTTCTTCTTTTAAAACACCCGTCAATTCTCCATTGTTATCTTTTTTCAATTCCCCCGTGTCCACTGTTGACTCTTTTGTTACACCTGCTGTTTTTAATGCAGTATCATTCACCACAGCTGCATGTAAACAGTAACGGGAAATAAAAATCGGGTTGTTAATGTCAACAAAATCATCTTTAGTTGGGAGACGTTTTTCTGTAAGACTAGATTCATCAAATCCCCAACCTATAATCCATTCTTCCGGATCACAAAATTGGGCACGTTCTTTTACTCTTTCAACCATCTCTTTAATAGATGTCACCCGGCAGTCAACGTTTTGTAAATTAAATCCAGTTGAAAACATGTGTTGATGAGCATCAATTAAACCGGGGACAACCGTCTTTCCTTCAAGATCAATAACTTTCGTGTCCTTTCCAGTATACTGTTGGACATCAGAATTATCTCCAAGAGCAATGATTCTCCCATTTTTAATGGCTATCGCTTTGAAATAATGATGATCATCATCCATTGAAACGATGACACCGTTTTGCAAAATCGTTTCCGCTTCCATCAATATTCCTCCCTCGTAAATTAATTCATAAGATTAGGTAGAAACATCGTTAGTGGTGAAACGTAACTAACGATCAACAAAGATAAAAGCATTGCTAAGAATAAAGGAATAGCTGCTTTCGCAATTGACTCGATAGGCCTCTTGCTAATTGCAGAGGCAACAAACAAGTTGACACCGAGCGGCGGAGTAATGTAACCGATTGCTAAATTCAATATCATGACAACTCCAAACTGCACCGGCTCCATTCCAATTTGTGTTGCAATCGGCAACAATATCGGAGTTAAAATTACCAATGCAGCAATCGTATCCACAAATGCTCCAACAATGATTAAAAAAAGATTAATGAGCAATAGAACAACAATATCACTGCCGGAAAAACCGATAATAAAGTTAGCGATTGTTTGTGGGATCTGTTCCAAATTCAATATATAAGCAAAAGCTATGGATAACCCAATCATATATAAGGTCGATCCCATAATAGAAGACGTTTCCATGATGCAACTATATATATCTTTCCATTTCAGCTCTTTGTGGATAAATGCACCGACAATGTATGCATAAATGATTGCGACAGCCGCAGCTTCCGTCGGGGTAAAGATACTGCCATAAATTCCACCAAGAATAATCACGGGGGCCAATAGTGCCCATTTGGCATCATAAAATGTTTTCAGCACATGTTTAATATCAATTTTCTGTGTGGTCGGATCTACTTCTATACCTTTTTTCCTCAGAAGAAGATAAGATGTAATCATTAAAATGATACCGATGAGAATGCCGGGTAAAATTCCAGCCATAAATAAACTTCCTATTGATACACTTCCCACAACACCAAATAATACTAATGGTATACTTGGGGGGATAATGACTCCGATAGAGCCAGCAGTCGCTGTAATCGCTGAAGAAAAACCTTCCCCATAATTTTTCTTCTCCATAGCAGGAATCATAAAAGACCCAATTGCGGCCACAGTAGCGGGACCGGACCCTGAGATTGCTGCAAAAAACATACACGTAAGTACTGTGACCATTGCCAAACCACCGACTAGAAAGCCGACAAGAGCTCCAGCAAATTCTAATAGTCTTTTGGAAACCCCACCCTTTCCCATTAACAATCCTGCAAACATAAAAAACGGAATAGCCATTAAGGGAAAGGAGTCTAAAGATGTAAAAGCTTTTTGAGCCACTGTGAGGAGTGGTATATTATCACTTACAAAAATAATAGTTATTAAAGTGGACAAACCAATTGAGATACCAATTGGAACACTAATAAAAATAAGTATAAACAGGCTTCCGAAAAGAACTGCTGATGCCAATTTATCCCCCCTTTTGCTCACTCGGATCTGTTTTAAATACAAAATAGAACTGTTGAATTAGACGCATGATCATTAATGCTCCACTTATTGGAACGACCAAATAAACAATCCACATAGGAATACCAATCGAGGGACTTGTTTGTCCGGTCAGTTGAACTTGCTTAACAAACTGAAATCCTAAATAGGCCAAAAATACAGAAAAAGTGACCCATAGCACCAGAACGATAAATTCAATTATTAATTTAAATCTATCTGAAAAAAGCTTTTTTACAACTTCAACCCGAATATGTGCATTTTTCCGAATGGCTAGACTAACACTTATCCAAGCCAACCAGATTAATACATATCGGGAAAGCTCAGCACTCCAGCCAAGGGATGAATTAAATACATATCTGAATACAACTTGGGCGAAAACTAAAAGGACAATGAAAATAAAGCCCGAAGCTATAACCCACTCTTCCAGTTTTTCATCTATTATCTTCTTGAAATTCATTTGGAACCCCCAGCTTCACGAAAGATCCAGATAGTTCTCAGCTCCCTGCTTCATTCGTACAATGATTTCGAGAAAAGCTGAGAACATCCGATTTATTAGCCGTATCATTTCAAATCATTCGGGTTTTGCAAGTTTAATGAGATCTTCACCTATAACATCTTTATACTTGTCATATACTGGCTGTACCTTTTCTCTTAGTTTTTCCTTTTGTTCAGCAGTCAGTTCATTGATTTCCATCCCTTTTTCCTTTAGAAGTTCTATATTTTCAGTATCCTGTTTCTTCGCCAGTTCTCTTTGTCTTTTTGACATTTCCTTACCCGTTTCTTTTAAAAGTGTTTGTAGGTCATCAGGCATACTTTGAAATTTTTCTTTGTTAATGAGCGTTATAACAGGAGCGTAAAATTGATCCGTCATTGTAAGATAATCCTGGACTTCATAGAATTTATTGGAGGTAATTATGGAAATGGGCATATCTCCCCCATCAAACGTTCCTTGTTGCAATGCGGAATACAGTTCCCCAAAAGCATGTGGCGAAGGATTGGCCCCTAATTCATCAAATGTATCTTGATACAATTCATTTTCAACAACCCGCGTTTTCAAACCTTTGAAATCTTCAATTGACTCAATAGGATGTTCACTGTTCATGAACTGGCGAAATCCATTTTCGCCGTACCCGAGTCCAACCATGTCCATATCAGGTAATTCCTTCAATAGTGTTTCCCCAAGCTTTCCATCCATGGCCTTATGTGCTGTTTCCCTAGACTTAAATAAAAATGGCAAATCAAAAACCATAAATTTTTCATTAAAACTAGCTAACGTAAATGTGCCAATCATCGTCATTTCTATATTTCCCAACTGCACAGCTTCTGTAGCCTCTGCATCCGAACCATACAGTTGACCATTCGGATAAATTTGTAAGTCAATTCGGCCATTCGACTCTTCTGCTAATGTTTCTTTCCATTCTTCTAAAGCAATATTAGAAGCATGATCTTCGGGTAAAACGTGTGTTATTCGTAACTCGTATGTTTTACCATCGCCATCTCCGCCATCGGATCCATTTTCGTCATTGGTTGCACTCGTGTTTTCATTTGACGAGCATGCTGACAATATCACAATAAATCCAGCACAAAAGATTAAAAGTAACATAGATTTCGTATGCGCTTTCATTTTTCTGCCTCCCTCATAGATTAATAGCCTTTATCCAGATCCACCTTATCAATCATTGTTTCTCCCTTTTGATAGCGACTAAAATTCATTTTGAACTTTTCAATGCAACGATCATAAAAATGGATAGTCTTTGCAGAAAGATGTGGTGTGATAAATACATTATTCATATCCCATAATGGGTGATCTTTCGGTAACGGATCCTCTTCAAATACATCAAGTGCAGCACCTTGAATTGTTTTTTGATTAAGTTCGTTAACAAGAGCGTTCGTATCAACAAGTCCACCGCGGCCAATATTAATCAGATAAGCACTCTCTTTCATTAACCGAAGCTCATTTCGACCGATACAGTGAAACGTTTTTTTCGTTTCAGGCAACAGTAATACAATGAAATCTCCCTCCTTTAAAGCTTTTTCTTTATTATCTAATGTAACCATTTCATCAAAATGAGGTCGTAACTGCCCGCTTGTATTCACACCTAAAACGTGCATACCGAACATTCTTGCTTTTTCAGCAATTGCCGTCCCAATCGTACCAGCACCAAAAATAGCTATTGTCTTTCCACCAGCCTCATCAACCAACTCCTCTCGATTCCATATATGCTGTTGTTGCTCTTGAATAAACCTTCTTAATTGCCTTGTATAATACAAAATCATACTCATGACATATTCTGACATTGGAGTGCTATAGATCCCCTTCACATTTGTTAATAAAATCCCCCTTTCTTCCAATTCTTCAATCGGAATATGTTCTACCCCTGTTTGAAAGACTTGAACCCATTTCAAAGAAGGCATCTGCTCCAACGTTTCTTTTGTCAGATCAAACCCAAATGTGATTAAAACTTCAACATGATTAAGCAATGTTGAATTATTTTTTATATCAGGTTCAAGATGGACCGGCATCGGTGAGCAAATATCCTGTAAATATTGAATTTGGTCCTTTGAAAATTCATCAATAGTCATTACGAGCATATATATCCCCCTATTTTAATAAATCATCTTTTTACAAAAACGTTTGATAAACAAAGGTAACGTGTTAAAGGTGTAGGGTTTATAGACACGCTCAGTCATTTTATGTGCGTCCTTTCCCCAAGTACCAATGTTAATCGCCGGTATGTTCAATGTACGAATTTTGTCGATAGGCACAGGATACAATTTATCCATTTCAGGGAAGTTTTTCTCCAAACCTATGATCTCTTCGTCCGAATCATCCAGTGCGAGATAGCTGCTGTCCGTCAATGACGGGAAAAAGTATTTAATGGGGAAATCATCGTCAAATCCATTGGTTATTTCCTGCAAATTGTCAATGATTTTTTTTTCATTGTTTGTTTCGCCTTTTACATAATTATGTGGAACGAAAGGAGGAGCAAAAAATATAACAACAACAGGCTCTATTCCCCCTTGCATATAAAGCAACTCCTCAACAATACGGGCACCGATTTCCCTCAGATCTGATTCTTCATTCTTTTTAACCACCTGATTCAGATGTTCATTCACCTTTTCTCCATATAAATCGTAGACTGATTGGTAAAGCTGTTCATATGTCAGAACTTTCGACTCCCACGGCAATGGCTGAAAATTGAAATCGGTTCGATCACAAAACAAACGATATTGGTGATTCAGATCGTTGATCACTTGTTGAAAAGCTTCTTCGGTAATCCCCTTTAGTTGTTCCATTACCCGATCCGGTGACATACCGTGAACGAAATAATTAAAATACACGAAGGACGCTAGAGGTGTTTGGACATTATAGCTAGGCTTTAAGTCTTTTGCCTTTAAAACAGAGGGCGGTTGCGGTATTTCACCATGTTCTTCATCTGCCAGTATGGTCTGATGATCAATACGACGGACGAGTTCAGACGTTATTAAATTCGGATTCAACCCTTCAAACATTTGACCAACATGAGTTTCACTGCCTTTTATATAAAAACTTGGAAGCAACTTACCAACTGATCCCAAGTAAATGTAACGACTATGGTCACCAGAAAATAATGGACCGACAAAGTCGCTGTTAATGGCCGTCACGAAATCAAGATGCTCTTCTGTTTGTAAACGTTCTAATTCTGTTAAAGCATCAATAATACCGCCATGTGTTGTCTCTTCAATCGGATTAGTCATGAATAAAAGATTTCCATCAAGTTCATGAGGGTGTTCGCAAAAGTATTGTATGGTCCATAATTGTGCTGCCAATCCGCTTTTCATATCGACTGATCCTCTGCCGAACAACCAGTCGCCCGAATGAAGATCATCTTCAACTCCCGAGGGCAATTCAACTTCTTTTAACTTCTCCATTAATTCATAAGGTTGGACAGCATACGCCTCAAGTTGACCATAATCATCTGTGGGTACGGTATCCGTATGACTATGAAGAATTATCGTTTTGTTTGAATGACCACCCTTTCCTCTTAAAAGTGCAAACACACTTTTTCTGCCTAAATGATCATTTTCAACTTGTTTTGACCAGATGAGTTCAGGGTGATGTTGAAAGTATGAAAAAGAACGAAGCTTGCTTTCCACAGCTTCAGCCATCCGTACCTCACCTTCTGTCCCATTAACACTTGCAATATTAACAAGCTCTACTGTTAACGCTTCCATTTCCTTTTCAATGTTCATGTTATCCCTCCCTTCCAACAATTTATTGGTAATAGAATATGAATATAAGGTCACGAATTTATTTTTGTATACAAATTATTAATATAATCGTTATTGTATTCATTTACCATTAAAGACAATTATAACTTTCTTTCACCGGTCATATTCTAAGTCATTACAATATGTTCAACCGGTAGGACCTGTTACAATTAATTTACTACAAAGTAATGTAATTTTCAATATAATGTGTTAATTTTTTAAATAAAAAATTTTAAATAAATTAATTAATGGTATTCACCGGCCAAGAGGGAGTATATCCTTTCAAAACTTGATCGATCTGTTTCGCAGCATGCAAAGACATTTTTCTAGCCCCTTCTTTGGATAAAGCAGCACTATGAGGAGTAACAATAATATTCTCCAAAGAAAATAGCTCATTGTTTGTATTTGGTGGCTCTTGTTCAAAGACATCAATACCTGCACCTGCAATGGTTTTGTTTTTCAATGCAGACAATAGAGCTGACTCATCTACCGTCCCACCACGAGAAGCATTAATGAAAAATGCATTTTTTTTCATAATATTAAATTGTTCAGAGCTGATAATATGTTTGGTAGACGTCAGTTTAGGCAAATGTAAACTAATAAAGTCTGATTCTTGTAATATATCTTCTAACTCATTCTTATGTGCAACAAACTCTGGTACCTGTGTAACATATGGATCGTACCCCAGCACATTCATATTAAAGCCATAATGCGCTTTTTCAGCAACGAGCTTCCCAATTCTCCCCAAACCAATCACGCCAACATTTTTTCCTTCCAGATCATCACTATACACCTTTTGACGAATGTCGAAATTCCCGGCCTTCAATGCTTCATCCATAATTGTAATCCTCTTTGAAAGCGCTAGCATAAATGCTAATACATGTTCTGCAACGACATTTGCATTGGCTTCCGGTGTGCTGGTAACATATATACCTTGGTCTGTCGCGATATCGACATTGATGTTATTAATCCCAACACCGTATTTCGAAATAATTTTTAAATTTTTCCCGGCCTTAATTACATCTTCATCGATTATGGCATTAGACCTTGTCAAAATAGCATCACAGTTTTCCACATCTTTTATTAATGTGCTTTTATGAACATCTTCAGCAAACTTTAAACGGTATCCATTTTTTTCTAAATAGTCTTTCCCTTCCTTTTCAATATCCAACGGAATGTAAATGGTTGAATTCATAGCATGCTCCTTTACCTATACATACATTTAAAGCAGATTTTGTTTTTTCAGCAAAGTAACTTCATTTCTGAGTAAATCCATATGATTTTTGATTACACTTACACCAAGACGCTCATCCATCGTCTCTATTGCTTGGATTAAATCGCTATGATGGTTTTGAGCATCATCAACACTATACGGTAACAACCGTGTCAACGTAAAAATGGAACCTTCAGTAATATCAAACAACGATTGTATTAATAACGGATAAATATTATTTTGTGTTGCCTTTGCCAATGTAATATGAAAATAAGAATCGTCTTTGATAAACTGGTTAACAAATGATCTATTTTTTTCCATTTTGTTATAGATGTTTTTCAATGCTTGAATATCCTGGACTTCTCTTTTTTGTACAGCTTTGCGGATAATCGCTATTTCAAGGTCTTCCCGAACTTCCAAAATTTCCTCGCCGGTCGGATCATCGGATTGAAGCATCCGTTTTAAAGTTTCTGTCACAACAATATTATTCAATTTGGTTATATATGCACCTTTACCAGGTTTGACAATCGCATAACCATGTTCACGTAAAGTACCAATAACTTCACGAATGACATTTCGACTGACACCATATTCCTCAGCCAACTCTCTTTCTGAAGGGAGTTTATCTCCCTCTTTATATACGCTTTGATGAATTTGATCTTCAATTTTTTGTGCAATATCTTCATAAAGCAATTGATACACTTGTTTTTCACCTCATTTCATAATGAATTTATTCCGAGGCAACTGGTAGGACCGGATAGTAATTAACAGTATAATATCTTTAATATGAAAATTCAATACAATTGACAAAAAATTATTAAAAGTGACCATAAAAACCAGGGTGAAAAGTCTCTGTTGGTCACCCTATCCTTTAAAAGAATGCCAAAAAGGCGAGTGGCTTCGGTATGAGAAGCTCTCGCCTTCCGTTCAGGACGACTTCAGGGAAAATACTATTCAAATCGATTGTTAAGCCATCTAATACATGGACAGGTACAACGTCTTCCTTGTCATATACATTAGATAGTTTCAGCGAATGGTTATTTAACAGATAAACTTCGACAATTTGATTGGCTGGATCCATGATCAAATATGATTTATATTAATTTGAGCATTCGATATCTATGCGGACCTTCTCATCTAAACTATATCCCTATTGAACCTTCAGCACAATCTTTCCACGAGCGTGGCCGGTGGCGCTGATGCGATGACCCTCTTTCACGTCTGACAGGTTCATCACGTGTTCGACGACTGGCTTAATTTTTTCGGCTTCGATCAGTTCAGCCATTTTTTGCAGGGTCTCGCCGTCCCGTCCCATGGATACTTGATAGGCGTTCACACCATAGTCTTTCGCCAATTGTTCATCCGGTGCCGTTGTTGTGGATGTGAGGCGCCCGCCCTTTTTCATTACCTTGAAACTACGGTTTTGAACGTCACCTCCTATGGTTTCCAGAACGACATCCACGGGGGAAAGAACATCCTCAAAATTCTCCTCTTCATAATTAATGACTTGATCAGCGCCAAGCTGCTTTAAGAAATCAGTGTTTTTGCTGCTGCCCGTTGTTGCGACCCAGCAACCGTAAGCTTTGGCCAATTGAATGGCGAAACTGCCGACACCGCCAGCACCTCCTTGAATCAAGACACGCTCACCTTCTGTTATTTTCGCAACATCCACAAGACATGTCCACGCCGTCAGACCGGCGAGCGGAATGGAAGCGGCTTCTTCGTAGGTCAGGTTGTGCGGCTTTTTCGCTACCATATCTTCATTCACCGCTACATATTCCGCGTAGGTGCCATTGCGCATCATATCCGGACTTGAATACACGTCATCGCCAACTGAGAATTTGCTGACATTCGATCCAATCTTTTTCACGACACCTGCTGCATCCCAGCCGATAATCAATGGAAATTCATAAGGAATCATTTGCTGCAGATAGCCTTCTCGTATTTGCCAGTCGACCGGGTTGACCGACGTCGCCTTGATTTCAATCAATATATCGTTTGGCTTCAGCTCTGGCTCGTCAATCTCAGTATAATTCAATACATCTGCATGCCCGTATTGCTGCATCACAATCGCTTTCATGTCATTTCCATCCTTTCTTCTTTCAAGAGATTTGATGAACAATTCAAAAAAATCATCAAGTTCTAGTGTAATGATTTCTCATGAGACTTTCAAATGTTGGAACTCGAGAAAAAAAGTGTCGTTCGAATGGGACCGGGGTAGGCCGCGCGACTGCACGAACGGCGCGACCTCATGCGATTATTGCGTGAGGTCGTCGAAGGCAGTTGATTTTCGGCTACCACCGAAAATCGTCTATTGGTATGGTCGTCAGCTGTCATGCGAGTTCTCAGGATGGCCCATGCTCACCACAATATTACGATTTTCGTTTGGAAAGGCGGAACGATTGCAGTGTCATCACATGGCGCATAATTTTGAACACGTAAAGGATTTTTCCAGTAAATAAGATAATCGGAGTTGATTTATAGATCGCGATCGTTTTGCAAACCGCTTTTCCCCCAACGGTAGCCGCTGCAATCAAGCTCGTTAACACAACGGAAACGGCAATAAACACTAGTGATCCTTCTGACGTATTGATCATCCGACCTAATTGAAAAACGACCGATGTCGACGCTGCCCCGCTGACAATGCCTGCAATATCACCGACGACATCGTTAAAAAAACTGGAGAACAATGGGGCGTTTTTTGTAATATACGTTGCCTCTTTGGCGCCTTTGATTTTTTTGGATGCCATCGCATGGAAATGCGCTTCTTTAGCAGTGGCTGATGCCAGGCCGATGGTGTCGCCAATAATTCCAATCAAAATAAAAACCAATACAATAGCAAGACTGAGAACAAGTCCGGCTCCTCCCCGAAACCATGAGGACATAAATGAAAAAAACAGTGCCATGATAAATGTGGTCAACACGATTTTGCTGCTCCACGGAATCGATGAACGAATCAACTTCATCATTCCTTTACCTCCTCATAATCAATCATTATATCAAGCGAAACTTGAATCTGTGGACGTTCATGAGTTTAAAAATCACTCCCGAGCAAGCACCCGGGAGCATGGCAACCCATTTGAAAAGAACTACCATTAGTGTAAGCGAATTGTTTCATACAACAGAAACAATTCACTTACACTAATATTTTTGCATAAGGTAAATATATATCACTTAAGGCAAAATGTCAACGGATTTAGATATGCGTTCTATCAAAAAACGTAGACACACAGGGATTATGAGTTTAAGAAAAATGTCTGCTGGTCGATTGATTGATACGGTTGGATTTCGTTTATTGGTTTATCAAAGAGGGCACTGAGTCAGCGGAATGTTTACGCGGTTTACCAATTTGTTTGGTACAAGGGGGAAAGTGGAATTTGGCCACCGCTGAAAATCACCGATTGGATATGGTCACCGGCTGTCGGATTTACGGAGGTCTTTACTGGTGCACGTCGTCTATGGCAGATACATATAAAAAAACTTGAACCCCGTTGCGGATTCAAGCTTTTTTATATTTCCTATATCGGGATGACAGGATTTGAACCTACGACCCCTAGCACCCCATGCTAGTGCTCTACCAAACTGAGCTACATCCCGTTAAAATGTCCACTCTATATTATAGGAAAAAATCCATATGAAATCAATACATTTTTCCACACTTCAACAAAAAATCACTGTCTTCGTTTTGCAGGCTGTCCCCGTCGTTCCAAAAAAAGAGCAAGAAACAAACCGGTCACCGCAAATAAAAACGCAACGAAAAAGCTTGTTTTCACGCCGTTCAAATACGTATCGGGATCCATAGTTGCTGAGCCGGCTTGAACGCTACTAATAAACGAAATAATAAACGTTAAGCCGAGTGATCCCCCGAATTGGCGGGCTGTGTTAATAACAGCTGTCCCATGTGGAATCAAATGGTCCGGCAACGCATTGATGCCCGCTGTCATAATCGGCATATTAATCAACCCGACACCAGCCATGGCTACAATGAATAAAGCCATGGTTATGACAAATGGCGTATTGAGATCAAGGATGACATAAAAACCGATGGTGCTGACACTGAGCAAAACAAAACCGATAATCGCAATGACTTTGCCCCCGTATTTATCGAACAATCGGCCTGCATACAGGGACATGAAGGCAAGCGTTAAAGCGCCGGGCATCACGATTATGCCACCAAAAAAAGCCGAATACCGTTGTGCGTTCTGGACATACAACGGCAAAATCGTCTCCGTTGATATAAGTAAACTGAACGATAAAATCGAAATAATGGCTACAAGAGCAAAAACGGGTACTTTAAGCACACGGAGCTCCAAAATAGGCGTGGAAAGCCGCAATTGTCGACTGATAAATAAAACCAATGCCACCCCGCCTGCTATCAGACCGATAAGTGTTGCTGGTTCCGTCAGCCCACCATCTTCCAATTGATTGAAGGCAAACAGCATACCACCAAACCCAACCGTTGACCATAGTATGGATAACGTGTCAATGACCGTTTCGCGCTGCTCGGTCACATTGCGCATGTACAGAAAAACCAAAAGCAAAATACATGCTGCAATGGGAATAATCAGCAGAAACAACGCACGCCATCCGAAATACTGGGTGAGCGCCCCGGATATTGGCGGGCCAATCGCAGGCGCCACATTAATCACCAGCCCGGCCAATCCTAGCGCAAATCCTCGTTTTTCTTTGGGATACATCAGAAATAATATCGTTTGCATCAATGGGATCATAATGCCGGAGCCCATCCCCTGAAAAACGCGGCCCACCAGCAAAATGGGAAAAGAAGGCGCAACCAAACCGATGAACGTCCCTGCCAAAAATAACACCATCGCGGTCATCATTAATTTCCTTGTTGGAAAGGCATCAATGAAATAAGCTGTTATGGGAATAAGAACGGCCATCGTTAGCATATAGGTTGTTGTCAGCCATTGCACATCCGTCGAGTTAATCGCAAACTCCTGCATGATTTTTGGAAAGGCTGTAATGAGCAGAAATTGTGTCAGAACGGACAAAAATGCTGCCGACAATGTAATGCCCACAATGAGATATCTATGAAAACGGGTAAGATTCGTTGGCATTATTCCGCTCACCTCCTACAAACCCTTCACCAGCCATCTAAAACAGCAAACGACACGCCGTATGTCGCTCCATTCAGCATGAACCGATCTTCTTCAAAACGTTACTAAAAGGCCGGTCTTATCATCGCTTGGCTTTAGTCGCGGATAGATTCGGCACTGCTCATCGGCCATTTCCCGCTCTTCTACGGCATGCAATAACCCGTCGATTCCGTAATCAAATGCGATGCTGGCCGATTGCAACCATGCATTATCGTCATTCAGCTCGGTCGGCAAAAGCAACCCGTCACTCAATAGAAGCATGTGTGTAACCCGTTTAAGCGACAGCCTCCCATATTCCAGATGATCCATCGCCTCATCACTGCCATCAATCACGCCATACCCGTTCATCGTGTTCAATTGATTTCGATTGTGCAGTAATATAGGATTAATTTCGTTTCTCAGTTCCGTGATGTCAAGGTTATGATCGTTGTTCTTTTGCCTCTGCTTAACCAGCTCAGTAATGGCCTGTTGATCGAGGTATTGGATCAAATCGTATGTAACGGGGCGTATGTCCCCATTTTCATATTTTAAAAACAACATGCAATCGCCTGCGTGAATATAATGAAAATGATGATGATCCGGGTGCAATTGAATGGCTGCCAACCCAGTGGAACTTCTTTGGTTTTTGGGGATGTCATCCAAACGTGCAATCGATTCACGAATATGGGTCTGATAATAGCCTATCGTTTCACCGTTGACAGCTTTATTGGCATCTGCAATGCTCTCCCATAATCCATGTGATGGCGTCATCGCTTGTAAATGCGTTTGCACTGTATGCGAAGCCAAGTGACCGGGGATCCCATCCAATCCGGTCGCGCCATCAATGGCAGCAAGCACACCAGCCTGTTCATTGATGACATAGGCATCGTCATTACTACCTGTACCGCCTTGTTTATACACTGTATTTATGCGCAAGATTCCACCCCTCTAAAGCCAACCTTGTTGATATGTGATTAACGAACACACAATCAGCCCTATTCCGAGGCTGATAACAATCATAGTTTTGCCGGAATGTCCCGCTTTATCATTGGTAAACATTAAAAAACTGAAACCTGCATAGGCGACGAGCAGAATACCACCCAATACCAGCAATAACAGAACAGCTGCTGTAAACGATTGCCCCTTGATGATCTGGATGGAGCCCACCGTAAAGGAAATAATAGCTGTAAAAAACCCAAGCATTTGCAAATTTTGCTGTCGCATGCCATCGATCATTTCCTGAATCCGCTCATGGCTTTTTTGGTTGGCCGCTTCCTGTTCCGCCAACTTGTGATCAATCGTTTCATTGGCGGCATTCAGCTTTGCTTCAACCTTGGCAATATAATCATGCTGTTCCGTTTTTTGATCAGCTAACTCCTCTTGCACCTGGACGTTGCTCAGCAGCTGATAATATCTGGCGATGCGTAACTGATAGTCATTCCCTTTCTTTTCCAAGTCGATGGCCGTCCGAAGTGCATGCTTCGCGTCTTTAAACTGCTGTCGGTGGGCAAAGAACCGTGCTTTGGTCGCGTAAAATTTAGCGTAATGCTGATTTTCTTCAATAGCCCTTTCCAAATCACGGAATGCCCGCTCTTCCAATTGATTCATATCATCGAACGACACCTGTTCATTGTTTTCGATCAACGTAATCACACATTCCGCATAGCTATGTAAAATGCCGCTATGGTCCGCCAATTCCGGATTTCTGAGGGCTTTGAGCGAATCAGCGATACTTCTGGCCAGATTTCCATTCGACGTATGTTTTAACGCACGATAATGCAAAAACAGCGGTTCGTCTTTAAACGCCTCTTGATAATCATCAAACAGGATATTTAAGTAGGAGACCTCTTCCAGGCGTCGATACAAGGTCGCCAACGAAATAAACGCAATGTATCTATGAAAATAGTATGAACCGGATTGAACCATATTGTGCAAAAACTGCTTTAATTCAACGATGTTCTCATCTTTTTGGTCAATGATGTAATCGGTTATCGTTAATTCAAATGTCCGGTTCTGTTTATCGGGCAGGCGTTGGATTAATTGCTCGAACGTATCCTTAACGTCTGACATAATGCACCCCCATTGATGACGACCGTTTCCGTTCATGAAAGCTCTATTATACCAGATGGGGACCGCCGAGACAATTTCCAGTCCACCATTCAAATGAGGCTAACAACCAAACGGGCGGTGGTTTCCCGTAACCGACCAGCCTTGTCTATTTAAACAAAAACGTCAGCCTGCGAAAGAGCCATGATTTCGGTACCAGCGGAAAAACAGTATTCCGGAATCCGATCAATAACGGATGCTGCCATTGAGCGGCCCGCCCTATTTGTCTGGAGAGTGTGATAACTTTTTTGGTTTTCGTCACACGTCGTCTGTCATAACGCGACAAAGCAGCTTCCATGGATGGTTCCTCGTCGATGGCGCGCATGAGTTCATAAGCATCTTCAATCGCCTGGCCGGCACCCTGGCCCATGTTCGGGGTTGCCGCATGAGCCGCATCGCCTAGTAAACCAATGCGCTCATCGACAAAGGAATGCATTGGCTTAATATCATATATATCACGATGCAAAAAGTACGCATCATCGGTTTCACGGATCAATCGTTCCACCACCGGCGAAAAATGTGCAAACAACCGAGCAACCTCATGTTTATCCAAACGCGCATAAGTCGGATCGCCCTCATGCGCGTTAATGCAAGCAAACCAGTACACACGCCCGTCCTGAAGCGGTGCCCAGCCAAATCGCCCGTGTTTTGACCACGCTTCGGATGATATATGAGGCCTGACATCCCCCTTGTTGAACGTAATCCCGCGCCAACATGTATACCCGGCATAACGCGGCTCGCTGTCAGGCTTAAGCGTCTGGCGAAAAATCGACTGCATCCCATCTGCTGCGACGACGTAATCAACATGCTGTGTGTCGCCATCCCGGAATGTCAGATTCACGTGATCGTTGTGCTGTACAAAATCAACCACTTCTTTGTCAAAATGAAAATGAGCCGGATCGACCGCACGATGCAACGCTTCGTGCAAATGGGCCCGGTGGATCGTCACCGTCTCTTCCCCGAATCGTTTCTTTAATAAGGAAAAGTCAATGCGATTCATGACGTTGAACGCGCCATTTAAAAACCGCTGTTCCCGAAGCGGCATACCGGCTTGGACCACATCATGTGCTACCCCGATTCGATGCAGGGCAAGCATCGCATTGCTTCCGATTCCAAGACCGGCCCCGATCGGTTTGAACGAACGGGCCCTCTCAAATACGTGCGCGTCGATCCCCTTTTTATGCAACCCAGCCGCTAACGCAAGCCCGCCAATACCGCCGCCGATAATCGCCATCCTCATCGAACCCACCTCCAATGCGTTTCTCGGTTATAAAATGAAATGTCTCAATAGGGCTTCTTTCGCTACTGATGCGGGACAAACGGGTTACATGATGCGGACCCTCCTGCATTCATTATATCAAACACCCCGGGGAACGAAAGAATGACAAGCTCCAAAAGCAATGGCCATCTCACATGTATAAATAAACGGTGAAAGGAAATAAATAACGTTTAATACATATGGTCGTTGGTTATATGTCAAACTAGCGGGCGTTACAAATAGGTCGTTGAACTCCCCGCAGGCAAAATGCGATGAAAGCAATCGTTTGAATCAGGAGGGTAATTGAGTGACATGGTTGGAAGTCGTTTCATGGATCGCGATTGGCATTGGGTTTTTACAGGCCATCATCATTGCTATTGATGTGATCAGACATCCGCAAAGAATGATGCCGGTCATGACCGTCGTTTGGCCATTGACCGGCCTGTATTTCCCTATCGCCGGAATATGGGCCTACTATGGCCTGGGGAGAGCCAAGGCTGTGAGCACGGACGAAAAAAAAGGTGATAAAAAGAACGGGGATCACCACGATCATAAGGAAAAGCCGTTTTGGCAAAGTGTGTTTGTGTCGACCACGCACTGCAGCAGCGGCTGCTCACTCGGTGATATGATCGGCGCTCCCCTTGTATACGTCACAGGCTTTACCATAGCAGGCATCACGTTGTTTGCGGATTATGCTGTCGAATTTGTCCTGGCTTATCTGTTTGGCATTGCTTTTCAATATTACGGAATGGGATTCAAAAAACATGAAAATCCGGGAAAAGCGTTGAAAAATGCCATCAAGGCAGACACGTGGTCGCTTATTGCGTTTGAAGTTGGCATGTTTGGTTGGATGGCTCTTGTCCATTATGTGTTCTTCGTCACCAATGTGCCAGATCCGGACACAGCACTGTTTTGGTTTATGATGCAACTCGCGATGATGGTAGGCTTCTGCACCAGTTACCCCGTCAATTGGTGGCTCGTCAAAACAGGCATAAAACATGCTATGTGAACCGAGTTGTTATGGAACAACAGGTCGCATACCGTTGATTTTCGGCCGCCGCCGAAAATCGTCTATTGGATATGGAGATCAGCTGTGGCTCGAGTCGAGAGGCACGTTGCTCAAGTGCGGATCCGGAACGGTTTCGATTGGATTGTGCCCTTTTTCGGTCGGTTTGTGTCGATATTCGGTTGGATTGGGTTGCATTTCGGTTGGATTCGATCTTTTTTCGGTCAGATTGCTTCTTTTATCGGTCAAACAGGTTGCGAGCAGACGTTCACTCAAGTTGCTCCGCCCTGCTGCAACCTTATGCGCCACCCCCTCTAACGTTGATACATACGCCCCCTTCTCATCTAGTACCATAATTTTTATAATTCTGTACTTTTCATTATACGAATCATCTCTTATACTAGTTTAAAAGATATTCCTAAATAAGCAGTGGTATTACAATGATTTGAAAGCGATTACTTGAGAAAGGAGAGAGTACCATGTCATAGCATTTAGCATGAAACGAAATACAGACGGACCAACCATGAGGAGGAATAAAATTGAATGACCAAAAATTGTTGAAAGTTTTAGGGAATAAAGAAGTTATCGCTCTCGCTTTTGGTGCCATGATTGGTTGGGGATGGGTTGTCACAGCTGGATTATGGGTGACAGAAGCAGGATCCCTCGGTGCTATACTGGCATTTTTGCTCGGGGGCTTGCTCGTCGTCCTGATCGGTCTGACATATGCAGAATTGTCGGCCGCATTGCCTCTCGCCGGTGGTGAACTCGTTTATTCATTTAAAGCAATGGGACGAACCGCTTCATTCATTGCGACTTGGGCGGTCGTCCTCGGTTATGTATCCGTTATAGCATTTGAAGCTGTTGCACTACCGACCGTGTTTGAATACCTGATCCCTAATTACAGTCAAGGACATTTGTACACGCTGGCCGGATGGGATGTGACGGTGACATGGGCCGGGATTGGCATCATCGGCTCCATTATAGTGGCATGGGTCAATTACCGAGGAATTAAGTTGACATCATCGATAACAGCTATTTTGACCGGGTTGATTCTTATGGCGGGGGTTTTGCTTATCACCGGCGGCACGGCAAGCGGCAGCGTTGACACGATGCAACCATTTTTTGCTGCGGGCTCTGCCGGTATTATGACCGTCGTTATTATGACGCCATTTATGTTTGTCGGGTTTGACGTCATTCCGCAGGCAGCCGAAGAAATTAATATACCTCAAAAACGGATTGGGCAACTGCTGGTTTTCTCCGTGCTGCTTGCTGTCGTGTGGTATGTGGCTGTTATATTTGGTGTCTCCCGGATGCTCAGCCCAGCCGAACTGAACGAATCCAATCTGGTAACGGCTGATGCCATGGCAAAAGCCTTCAGCGACAGTCGACTAATGGGGAACTTTCTCGTTCTGGGCGGCATTGGTGGTATTCTGACGAGCTGGCTCGGCTTTTATGTTGGCGGCAGCAGGGCGATTTATGCACTTGCGCGAGCCGGTATGCTTCCCAAATCATTGGGCGAATTACATCCAACGTATAAGACACCTCACAAAGCGATTTTATCGATTGCTATTTTATCAACGGCAGCGCCACTATTGGGACGCCCGGCTCTTGAGTGGTTCGTTAATGCGGGTGGACTTGGTTTGGTTGTGGCATGGATGATGGTTGCGATCTCATTTATTATTCTTCGTAAAAAAGACCCCGGGATGAAACGTCCATTCCGACTTTCCGGCGGCACTTCCATTGGCTGGATCGCCGTTATTATGTCCATCGGGGTGGGTGTTCTTTATATGCCGGGCATGCCATCAGCACTTGTCTGGCCATACGAATGGGCCATCATTGGACTATGGACCATACTCGGCATCGTACTGTACAAAGTTTCCATGGCCAAATACGGCACGGACCATGCGAATAAACGAATGAAAGAAGAAATTGACCGGATCGCATAAGCAGATAATATCATATATAAAACGACCTGAAACAGCATTTCCTCATATGGAACTGCTGTTTTTTATGGTTTGATAACGTTGATTTTCGGCCGCCGCCGAAAATCGTCGTTTGGATATAGAGATCAGCTGTCACTCGGGTCGAGGTGCACGTCGTTCGAGTGCGGACGGGGAGCGGGGAGCGGATTCAGTTGGATGGCGCCCTTTTTCGGTCGGATTGGGTCGTTATTCGGTCGGATTGGGCTGCATTTCGGTTGGATTCGTTCGTTTTTCGGTCGGATTGCTCTTTTTTTCGGTCAAACAGGCCGCGAGCAGACACGTTCCCAAATGGCGACCGTGTCGATCGAGTCAAAGAGCACATTGGTCGAGTGCGGGTTCGCCCCGCTTTGTCGCCCGGGTTCAACCGCCGCTCACTCAAGTTACCCCGTCCTCCCCCATTTTTTTAAATAATAGTTTGACAAATTTTTGTTCGTTTTATATAATAATAACTAAATTGTTCAATATATTTAATACACATTGAACATCATCAGTCTTAAAAAGGGGGCATGATGAATGGACAAAAACTGTGATGATTTTGAGCGTATTGAATCATCGCGGGACATTTTAGGCAGTGCTATCGCCCAAACCATGGTCATATATGGGGTTACCCCATCCGTGGGACGTATTTACGGGACGCTCTATTTCACGGATAAACCACTTAACCTCGATGAAATCAAGGATGAAGTAGCGATGAGCAAAGGAAGCGTCAGTACAGGGTTGCGTGAGTTGCTTGATACGGAAATGGTCATCAAAGTTTGGAAAAAAGGCGATCGTAAGGATTATTTTATTGCGGAAAAAGATTTTTTCAGGAATTTTTTCGCCTTTTTTGTGAAAATGTTAAGGCAAGAGAGACATATTATTTCACGAGCCAATGAACAAGTGGTCGGCACGTTGCAGGACATAATAAACAATTCCGAATCGGATGAAGCAAGGAAGATGGCTCAAAAAGATTTGGCTGACATTGAGCAGACCAACATTTATTTTGATTGGACGCTGAGGTTGGCTAATACGATGGAATCCGGCGATATATTTAATTATATTCCAAAACACAATCAAGAAGGTGATGGCACTGGACTTAACAAAAACAGCTCTCATTATAATTGACATGCAGAAAGAAAGCCAATTTGGCATTCAAGGCGTTGATACCATCGTCGACGCCACCAGTAACGTAATTGCTGAATGCCGCAAACACGATATTCCTGTTATTTACACGCGGCAAATTAACCGCCATGATAACGTTGGATTATCGAAAGAAGAACCGTTGAATCACAATGGTGAACCGGTATTTTATCATAGTAACACAGACGCGATCGACATCATCGACGCTATTCAGCCTGAAAGCCAGGATATCGTGATTGACAAATATCGCTGGAGCGGTTTTTATCAGACAGATCTGGATTTAATGCTACGGAGCATGGGCATCGAACACATTATTCTGGGCGGCGTCGTTACCGATGGCTGTGTGATGACATCCGTTTTTGATGCCTATTTTCGGGATTATCAAGTCAACCTTGTTAAAGACATTTGCGGCGCATCGAATGAGGGCGCGCACATGAGCTCCATTTTAACCATGGCCAATTGGATTTATAACCTTGCCATTTTTGATGCATCCGAAATGATTAAATACCTTTCCGGACAAGCCTATACATCGTGGCAAGCGTCGTATCCGGATCAGTTGCCATTTACACCGGAAACAATGCGGGACGTTTTTGCCCGTCTCAACCAGCACACACAACCGCTTTATTAAATGAACAATCTAAAGGAGGATAACCATAATGATGAAGAACACTAAATATCTGGTATTATCAATTTTATTCATGCTTACTATGGTATTGTCAGCATGTGGTGGCAGCGATGAGTCAGCAGGAAATGGATCAGGCGATAAGGAGAATAATAACAGTGGCGACAACGGTGATAAACTCAAGCTCGGTCAGGAAACCATCACGATTCCCTACGTCTCCTGGCCATCTGCTATTGCGAGTTCGAATGTGATTAAAGTGGCGCTTGAGGAGAAAGGCTATGATGTCAATTTAAAACAAGTCAACTCCGGCGCTATGTATACAGGCATTGCTGATAAATCCGCTGATTCCTCCGTCTGCATATGGCTGCCAAATACAGACAAGGAATATTGGAAGAAATATAAAGAAGACATTGAAATGCTTGGTCCCAATGTGGAAGGAACCCCGCTCGGACTGGTCGTTCCAAAGTATATGGAAGACGTGAACTCCATCAAGGATCTGGCTAAAAACACCAATTCGGTGGGCGATGAAACAGAATTCACCATTACTGGTATTGAGCCAGGCTCCGGCCAAATGGAAGTGACTAAGCAGCAGGTTATGAAAGATTACGGCTTAGACAAGTGGACGTTACAGCCCAGTTCCTCAGCAGCCATGGCCACATCACTCGGTGAAGCCGTCGAGAATGAAGAACCAATCGTTGTAACGCTCTGGTCCCCTCATTGGTCCTTTTCAAAATGGGACTTGAAGTACCTGGATGATCCGCAAAATTCATACGGCGATTCGGATGATATTAATACAATCGCACGTCAAGGATTGGAAGAAGATGCACCAAGAGCGTACGAAATTCTCGATCAATTCTCTATGACCAAGGACCAGCTCGCAAGTGTCATGGTTAAGATTAATGAAGGCATGGATCCAGCAAAAGCTGCTCAGGAATGGACAGACAAAAATAAAGACGTGGTCAACAAATGGTTTAAAAATCTCAAATAAGTTTTAAACAACAGAATCAACCCCCTCTAAAAAACATTCGCCATGGAAGGCTTTAAAGATCTTCCATGGCGAATGTCGTTTGGGAATGCATTTGTCGATCGGATGTGTGAGCTCGATCGGGGCGCGATCTGTTTCGACCGGCGCTACGTTATTCAGTCGAATGGGACGCTTATTCGGTCAAAAGGCGCCGTGTTTCGGTCAAATCGTACCTTTTTTCGGCGATCACCTCCCGTTTCTCGACCGAGCCCAACAGCTTATCCGCTTACGTAGGATTCAAATCCTTTCTCTACGTCATCCAACTCTTCATTGGACAAGGGTTGGACACTGTTTAGTACGTAACTACCAAACGAAAGATGAGCGACTTCCTCAATCGTTTCCGCACGTCGATAAGCATCCTTTAGCGATGACCCGACAGAAACGACGCCATGATTGGCGAGCAGCACCCCGTTATTGTCGCCGAGGGTGTTGACGGCATTTTCAGCAAGCTTTTCCGAACCGAATAAGGCGTAGGGGGCAACCGGGACCTCTCTGCCTATATCCGCTATCGTGTAGTGCACAGGAGGAATAGGGATCTGGGCGCACGCAAAAACCGTTGCGTACGTGGAGTGGGTATGAACAATTGCCTTTATATCGGTGTCTTTCATATAAATATAACGGTGCATCGACGTTTCCGAAGACGCTTTACGTTCCCCTTCCAATACGTCGCCTGTTTCGATATCCACTTTTAATATGTCGCTTTCGATCATCTCATTATAAGGAAGAGCGGACGGTGTAATATACATAACGTGACCGTCCTTCAGGCTGACGTTTCCTGAAGTACCAATCGTCAGACCATTGTCGTAACACTTTTTCGCATGGTCCAGTACGTCTTTTTTTATATCCATGATGGGTTCAACTCCTTGTGCTTGTTTAAAAACCAATCGCCTTTAAACCTAAAATAATCAGAAACAGCATCGCGATGATAAGAAAAGGCAGTGAAAGATCTCTATATCGCCCCATGGCTGCTTTTCCAATGGCATATGCTATAAATCCAAACGCCATCCCATCCGCTATACTATAGGTGAACGGAATCATGACGATAATGAAAACAGCCGGTAATGCTTCCGACATATCATCAAGAGGGATCTCTTTTATAGTTTGCGCCATGATCACCCCGACAATGATCAATATAGCACTTATTGCTGTATTCGGGATCATGGATATCCATGGAAGTAAGACCATGGTGGCCAAAAACAACGCACTTGCTGTGAAGGCCGCTATTTTCGTTTTTCCTTTTGACGCAATGACGGCCGCATTTTCCGCTGCGGATACGGTTGGTGACGTGCCCAGAAAGGCACACATGAGCGAGGATAACGCCGTCACCTGATACGCTTTATGGAAGCTTTCCTCTCGTTCCAGCATGTACAACTGTCCATGCAGCAAGCCCATATTTTCAAAAACAAGGATCATCGTCAGTGGAAAAATCGCCATCCAGAACGACACATCATTCATGGCCGAAAACGATGGAATAAATAGAAAATGATCAACCTGGGCGGATGGTTGGCTCGACCCTGTATCCAACACACCGGCCATATAAGCAAGAATCGTCCCGGCCACCATCGTGATCAAAAAATGCCCCGGTACATTTTTAATAAATAAATATATCGCAACGAATAACGTGATGACGCTGACGATCACCCGCGGCGACGTAAAATCACCGAGGGCAATCAGCGTATTTTCCCCGTTGATTACGAGACCACTTTTTTCTAGCCCGATTAATATAAGAAAGCATCCAAGGCCTGCTGTAATGGCGTGTTTTAACGAGTCCGAAATGGCGTCTTTTAACACATGACCGAGCGGGGAAAAAGCGATCACAAGGAACAGCAAGGCGGCGATGAACACAACCGCAAGCCCTTCGCGAAAATCAAGACCCGTTTGGCTGATTATTGAGTAGGCGAATAACGCATTAATCCCCATTCCGGGAATGAGAATCAAGGGAAGATTGGCATAGCCCCCCATGATCAATGTAGCCGCAAAGCAAGCCATGATCGTTACCATCATGCCTTCTCCGAGTGTGATACCGGCTTCGCTCAAAATGGATCCATTGACGACAACAATATAGACGGTCGTCAAATACCCAATGATTCCGGCGGTCACATCTGTCTTCCAATTGTTGGTTGTCACCTTGCGTGTGTCTGTTTGAAAAGGCATGCCTTCCCCACCGTTCTCTCTCCTGGTTCTATAAAGTTATAATAATTTATCTTTTATAGCCGCAATATGCCAAAATACCTCGTCCTCATCAATCGTTGTCAGCTCCCGGTTCGCCATTAATAGGCGACCGTCCACAATGGTGTAAGCGACGTCTTCCGCTTTAGCGGAATAAATTAAATGGGATATCACATCATTGACTGGCAACACATGAGCCTGTGTAAAGTCAACAAGCGTTATATCGGCTTTTTTTCCGGGTTCAATGGTACCGGCCTGATCGTCAATCCCTAATGCTCGGGCACCACCGGCCGTTCCCATAGCCAATGTGTCATAGGCTGATAACGCTGTGGGATTCTCGAGATTCCCTTTTTGAAGCAAATTGGCAAAGCGCATTTCCTCAAACATATCAAGGCTATTGTTGCTTGCAGCACCGTCTGTTCCCAACCCAACCGTTATACCGTCGTTTAGCATGGTGGCAACGGGAGCAATACCGCTGGCAAGCTTCATATTGCTTTTTGGATTATGGATCACTCCAACGTTCCGGCTGCTTAAAATATGACGGTCCTCATCCGTCAGATAAACACCGTGGGCTGCGATAACATGCCGTGTGAACAGTCCGATGTTTTCCATTAAGGCAATCGGGGTTGTCCCATGCGAGTCGCGGACCATGCGTATTTCATCCCGTGTTTCCGCTAAATGCGTATGAATGGAACAGTCCAATTCGTGTGCACGATCAACTATTTTTTCAATCAGTGCGGGCGAGCACGTGTATGGCGCATGCGGCGATAATAATGCGTGGATACGACGGTTGGCCGCTTGATCCCAATTCTTCACAAAAGAAACGGACGCATCCAACTGCTCGTCACCACCGTCATTGCCTTCGATAATGCCTTGTGTGAGCAATGCGCGCAGACCAACCTGTTCAACACCGGCTGCTATCCGGTTCATCCCATAATACATATCCGAAAAGGTTGTTGTTCCCGACTTAATCATTTCGATCATGCTCAGCATGGAGGCCCAATACATGTCTTCTTCCGACAGTTGGCCTTCAACCGCCCACATCTGTTCCAACCATTCCATCAGTGGAAGATCATCAGCATATCCGCGCAACAGGCTCATGGGTGTATGGGTGTGCCCATTTATCAGCCCGGGAATCGCGACCATTCCGTCCCCATCAATCACCGTATCGGCGGAATAACGGGAATCGGGGGGCGAGCCACGGCCCACATCCTTGATCCGATCCGATTCGACATAAATATACCCATTGGTGAACCATGTTTCCACACCTGTCATCGGTACAATTGTGACATTTTTTATTAACAACGTTTCCATGTTGCCCAAGCACCCTTCTTATCGTCGTCGTATCAAATGGAAATTCAATACATCATTACGGATATAACTTTTCCCATAATAGACCGGCTTGTTCCCTTTCGTGTAATAGACTTGCTCCAACACCTGCAATGCTTTCCCCGTTTCGATATTTAATGTGTCCGCGAGCATTGGGGTTGCATTTTCAGCCCAAATATTGCAATAGGAATGCGTCAAATCCATATGTCTATCGTTTTCCAAGTGGTTAAATATCGATTCTCCTTGATCGTCTTTAGTGAAGTTTTTACCGATCATCGCCGGCGAGCCAATGGCAATGTCAAACGCAAATGGCTGTTGGTCAGCCGTTCGAACCCGCTCGAAATGGATAACGTCGTCGCCTTCATTCAGACCCAGGGAATCCGCAATTTGTTTCGTCGCCTGACCTTCTTTAATGGTTATTTTAATGGTGCCGGGTTCCAACTCGTTCATTCGAATAAAATCTGTAATACTTTCGAGTTTTTCCAGGCCGGCTGTCATTTGGGGCATAGCGGAAATGACGAATGTTCCAACACCATGCCGGCGATCAACACAGCCGTCCATTTCCAATTGTTGCAACGCTTCCCGTAATGCCGTCCGGCTGACATTCAGCATTTTCGCCAATTCCTTTTCGCCTGCCAGTTTTTCGCCGATCTCGAAATCACCACGTTTAATCATATCAAGTATTTTTTTATAAATGACGTCTGGCAAGGAAGGGTTTTTTTCAATATGCATATAACGACCTCCCCCTAAAGCTGTGCATAATGCCTTCATCGTTGCCATCTCATCCGTTTCCACTTGGAAAACTAGGTCAAGTGGGCACGGATATTTCTGGCTGCAAATATATCTTTGTTGGTGACGATGGCATCGACAAAGTTGGGAGTGACAATGTCAAACGATGGGTACAACCCTTCAATGCCTTCCACAGCTGTCCGGACTCCTCTGGCGAAAAATACTTCATCCGGATTCCGGTATTCAATTTCAATCTGACTCGTATCCGGAGAATTCTCATCCGGTCCTTCATAGCCCAATACAAAGAACGGGATATTATGATGCTGGGCCACCACCGCATATTGGTAGGTCCCGATTTTATTGCATACGTGACCATCCAACGTGATCTTGTCAGCGGCGGTTACCATTTTCGTAACCATACCTTGTTCCATCAGAAACCCTGGCATATTATCTGTCACCAATGTTACCTTCGTCCCCGTCTCCTGAATGGAATGGGCGGTCAACCGTGCGCCTTGTAAATACGGGCGGGTTTCGGTGCAATACATTTCGATGTGCTTATTTTGACGTTTCGCTTCCATTAGCATATGAATCAAAGCGGAATCAGCAAAACAATGCGTCAATACTTTATCGCCATCCTCCAGCATGTGGGCTGTATTCCTGCCACATTCAGCGGCAACGTTATCGGCGTGTGCCACCTCCTGATCCATGAACGTGATCACCTCATTGGCCAGTTCGTCGCCCGTCTTACCGTTGTCAATTCCTGCTTCGACTTCGTTCATACATTGATCCAAAATAACCTTCAATCGCTGGCCGGTCGGACGTGTGCTCAACAATCGGTTATAGACGGTTTTCGCATACGTTTTCAGATCGTCTCCCTTAGCATCGGGTTTTTGTTCAAAAGCCAGCCCGAATCCATAGCCTGCCGCATACGCAATGACAATCGCTCCCTGTATCGTCATATCTTCTATGGCAACGGCCACATCCTCATACGTGTGACACGATACGTATGTTGTTTCATCCGGGTAAAGACGGCGGTTTAATAGAATAACCTGGTGATCGTCGTATCTCACCGTGTTATTAATGTAAGCCAGTAACGGCGTATTGGTTTCATAGTCTGTATTCATAGGTGATGTCTCCTTTCATCGGCTGATTCATTAAGACATGAAGAACATTCCGGCTATCGTTGCACTGAGCATGGACGCCAATGCCCCGGCAAATAAACTTTTTAAGGATAATTTCATAAATAAGCCCTGTCGTTTCGGATTGATGGTGCTCAACGTGTTGGCCATCGTTGCCATGGAAGAAAAGTTGGCAAAACCACATAGCGCAAATGTAATGATCATGGCCGACTTGTCACTGAATTGCTTAGCGCTATCCATGAAATTGGTGAACGCGATAAATTCCGTCAGCACCAGTTTTTCACCGATTAACGATGCGGCCGCAACAGCCTGATCCCACGGAATTCCGATCGCAAAAGCCAATGGCGAAATGATATAGCCCAATATCTCCTGGATGGTTGTATCAACACCAACCAACCCACCGAGATAACCGATGAATCCATTCACCATATAAATCAGCGCAACAAATGCAACCAGCGTCGCACCAACGATCAAAGCAATCTGCAATCCGTTTCCGGCCCCTTTGGAGGCAGCATCAATAATGTTGGAGGCGTCATCATCATTGGTGATTTCAATTTCCTTGTTTTCATGAACCTCCTCCACTTCCGGATGAAATAATTTCGCTATGATCAATCCGGACGGAGCCGCCATAAAGGTCGCCGGTAATAAATATTGCAATTCCACACCCAACAGGGCGTAGGATGCGAGCATCGTTCCGGCAACTGACGCCAGGCCGCACGTCATGACTGAAAATACTTCCGAAACGGTCATCTTATGGAGGTGCGGTTTTACAACAAGCGGGGATTCCGTCTGCCCAAGAAAAATATTAGCGGATGCTACAACAGATTCCCGTTTGCTTGATCGAAACAACTTGGAAAACAAGCCACCGACATATTTGAAAATGAGCGGCATAATCTTCAAGTAATACGCAATCGCCACGAGTGATGCAAAGAAGATAATCATTGGCAACACATTAAATGCTACAACGAACGAAATGCCGGACTCTTCGGTGTACAACCCGCCGAAAACAAAGTCAATGCCCTCTTCGCCATAATTGATAATAGCATTGACAACATCCGTTATTTGTTGCAGGATGGTCTGCCCAATTCCGGTCGACAGCACGAACCAGGCAAAAACAATTTCAAAAGCGAGCGCACTCAGGATTAATCGGAAATGCACTTTTTTTCGGTTATTGGAGAACAAATATGCAATGCCGCATATAACCAAAACACCAAACAGTCCCCAAATAATATTCGTAAAACTCATATCGGGCTCCTCCCCGTTAAATATTGACAGATATTATTCCGCTATCGACACAAGAGCTTCAAGGGCAATATGAATTTCGTCGTCAATCGCTTTTGAAACAAAATCTTTATGAGGGTTATAATGCGTCATATCGTCATAAGCAAATCCGTCCAATGCCACTATTCCGCCGGCCTGGACACCCCGTAACCGGGCAATCGTATACAATGCTGATATTTCCATTTCCGCTCCGAGGGCCCCTGAATCCTTATACAATTTATGAGGAAATTCAACCGGCCCCGCATAAAACGCATCAAGGGTGACCACCATGCCGGTGCCAAATGTGACGCCCTTATCGTCAGCAGCTTTATTTAAAGCTTGGACAACCTGGAAATCGCCTACTGCAGGGACGCCGTCAGGAACCATTTGCTTGGTCAGCCCATCCGTGCGGACAGCTGAGTCAGCAACAATGATGCTTCCCGGCTGCAAATCCTCTGTATAGGATCCGGCCGTCCCAACGCGGATAATCACATTCGCGCCGGCCCTGATCAATTCTTCAAAACTGACAGCAGCCCCCGGCGTACCAATACCGTGACTCGATACAGTAACCTTTGTCCCTTTATACGTTCCATTAAATGTGCGATACTCCCTGGAGTAAGCAATTTCTTCCGCATCATCCAATTTACCGGCAATCGCTTCCGCACGAAATGGATTGCCGCAAACAATCACCAACGGCGAAATGCCATTAACCGGAACTCGGGTGGTCGGCATTCGCTCAACATGATCGCTCACATTCATCACCCCTTCTCTCATTTCAATGGTGTGGTTCCTAGAGGTATGACCTCTCTACAACTTTGATTCTATATTGGGCAGAAAATGCTGTCAATTACTTTTACGCATTTTTTGAAAAAATATACTGAAATGAGTCGACGAAGGGTCGATTTTCGGCAGCCGCCGAAAATCATCGGATGAGTGAAGAGGGCGTGCCAGCGGTTTTGAGAGCAGGGAGCGGCGTGTTTTGGGGTTGCGTTGGTTTAGCTTTTGGGGGGGCGATTTCTGCGCAAGGAGTGGTTTCACGAGGGAGGATTCGGTCGGTTTGTGCGCTTTTTCAGTTGGATTCGGTCAGAATTCGGTCGAGTTGGGCACGTTTTCGGTCAGATTTGGGCAATTTTCGGTCGGATTGGGTACTTTTTCGGCTAATTGAGGCGCGGACAGTTGCTCGCCGGAGTGCAGGTGCCCGAATGAATGATGGATTTTCGGCGGCGGCCGAAAATCCTCTTTTGCGAGTTGGGCCCGCGCCGCACGAGTTTCATCCTGAACTGCGCAAGTTCCGTCTCGAGTTGCTCAGGTCACGTCAGCAAAAATCCGGCAAAGGCCAGGACGATACCCTTTTCATACCGCCTGTTTTTCCGAACCATCCAGAGGTCCCTTGTCAAATGAAAGTTCTCAACCGGAATTTCAAGCAGTGTGTTGTACGTTAATTCATTCTGAACGGTGAGTTTCGGTAGAATGCTTGTGCCAAGCCCCTCTTCTACGGCACTTTTGATCGCTTGCATACTGCCAAGTTCCATAGCATTTTCCATTTTATCCAAAATGTGGTGATCACTCATTGCATTTTCCACAATTTCCCTTGTTCCTGATTCTTTTTCGCGCCAAATCATCTTTTCATTCGGGATGTCGTTTATTTGAATCGTCTCCCGATCGCCCCATCGATGGTCGGACGCTGTCACAAGAATCAATTCATCATCATCAAACTTTTGTGTTTTGTAGACATTCTCCGGAACAACGCCTTCCACTAACGCCATGTCAATATCGTTTTTATCCAATTTTTCAAGCATCAGCGGTGTATTGCCAATGGATAGATGAAATTGAACGTCGGGGTGCAGCTTTTTAAACCGGCGAATGAGCGCAGGCAACAAATACTCCCCAATCGTTAAACTGGCGCCGATATGCAATGCTGTTTCCTGTTCGCCGAGATGTTGTTGAATGCGTTCGTGCGCCTCACGGTAAATGGCGGAAAATTCTTTAGCATATGGGTAAAGCAGTCGTCCGGCTTCTGTTAATTTTAATGTCCCTTCCTCCCTGTCAAACAGGGCGGTGCCGTAGCTGTCCTCAAGTTGGCGGATTTGTCTCGTTACAGCAGGCTGGGTGACATAACCAAGCTCGGCGGCCCGGGTAATACTGCCCTCCTCCACCACGCGGCAAAACATCAAATAATGATCGATATTCAACGGTCCCACCTCTTTCATAAAACGCACGTTGTTTTTGCCTCTGCCTGTTATTCTATCACATGTCCGACGTTCATTCTTATTTGTTATAGGGGATAACAGATACTGATTTTATTTTTTGAATCTACCGTGGGAGAATGGAGCAGGAACGAACACGACAGGGAGGCGATCGAAATGGATATATGGACTGGAATACTGCTGCTGGCCATTGGCATCGTTGCAGGAGGATACGGAACGATTGTCGGAGCGGGCGGCGGTTTCATTTTTGTTCCGGCACTTCTTATTTTATTACAAATGGACCCGATCATTGCCGCGGGATCTGGGTTGGTTATCGTACTCATTAATTCCTTTACCGGCGTGATCGGATACGCCAAACAGAAAAAAATCGACTATAAAATAGCCCTGACCATTGGAATCAGTGCCTTTCCGGGTGCGTTACTGGGCGTTTGGCTGTTACGTGTCTACTCGTCGCAATACTTTTACGTTGTTTTCGCAACTATCCTGGTCGGACTGGGGTTATTTCTGCTCAGCAAAAATGGATCGACTAAAAGAAAGGACGCATCTACTGACACATCTACCCACAAACAGCCAGCCATTTATGATAAATGGTTCGTTCCGCTCGGCCTTCTCATGGGAGTATTGTCCAGCTATTTGGGCATCGGTGGCGGATGGCTGTTGGTACCGATCCTTGTGTACGTATTTAAAGTGCCCACACATCAGGCAACTGCGACATCGCTTTTGTCCCTGTGTCTCTATTCAACCGTGGGGGTCATTTCACAAATCTATTATGGCAATATCGATTGGATGGCTGTTGTTTTCGGAGGTACCGGTATCATTGTTGGCGCCAACATCGGCGTTATCGTATCAAAACGGCTCTCCAGCAAAATGGTTATGCAAATGCTCTCCGTCCTGCTCATTATTATCGGATTTAGGATGTATTTTCAATAGGATGCGTTTGTCCTTTTCTCAGCAAGTTGCGTACCCTGTTCACCGCGCTCGGCTTGGGGCAGAAATCGGTGTCAATTACTTTTATGCATTTTTTGAAAAAATATACGGAAATGGGTCGGTTGGGTCGATTTTCGCCCGCTGCCGACAATCATCGGATGGGGCTGTTATTCGGTCAAATGGTGTCGTTATTCGGTCGGATCACTTCTTTTTTCGGTCAACCGAGGCGCGGGTGGGTGTTCGTTCGCGTGGCGCGGTCTGTCATTCGAGTTAGGCGGTTTTTGGTGTTTCCAAATAAAAAAAGCCCCAATCGAGTGGGCTTTTTTGTTATTCAGCAGCGTCTGCTTTCGTTTTTGGTTGGTTGACGGCAATGACAAAACAGTACCGGGTAGAATCACACCAGCTGCACGGTGTTTAAACGGGGCATGTGCGCCGCTCGAGTTCTTAATAAAGTCGAAAGGACCACAAGCGCCCTTAACCAATTTTTCCGTAATACGGGCCAATGCCTTGTTCATCCCACAATTGAATGAGCTGGGATATGGTTACCATTTGATAGCCTTTCTTTTCCAACGAGGTTAATACTTTTGGTAATGCATCGGCGGTCGACGGATGAATGTCGTGCATGAGTACAATAGACTCTGATGCTGCGTTGTTCATTACTTTCTTGTAGACCGTATCAGCATTGCGGCTTTTCCAGTCGCGCGAATCAACAGACCACATGCCGATTGGTGTACCCATCTTTTCGGCAACCGTCTCCACCGTTTTATCTGATGCTCCGTATGGCGGACGGAATAAGGATGGTGCTTGTCCGGTAGATTGTTGAATTATGTCGCTTGACTGTTGGACTTCCTGTTTGATGGCAGATTTTTGAACGGTCGTCAAATCTTGATGGTGCATCGTATGGTTGCCGATTTCGTGTCCTGCCTCTTCGACTTTATTGGCAAGTTCCGGATAGTATTCGACTTGACTCCCCAGCATAAAAAAGGTTGCCTTGGCATCATGCTTGTTCAACGTTTTTAGTATTCGTGGTGTTACGTTGGGGTCCGGGCCATCATCAAATGTTAAGGCAATATACTTTCCATCCGGATCAAGGGCTGACTCGTGATGGTCTGTTTCCTCTTTATCCTGCGTATGATCTTTTTCCGGGACCGTGACATCAAGTTTTTCCGCAAATGTTTTGTTTAAATAGGGTTTTATGTCTTCCATTGGAATGTCTACCCTGATGGCGCCCGCTGCCCCAGCAGCAATGTCATATTGATCGAAAAAAAGGGTCATGTTTTTATGGTTGATGGACCACTCCCAGTCTTTCGGATCTTGCAGCGCTTCTTCGAGCAAATCATCCATGATATATGGCTTGACATCTTTATCACGATATAACATTTCTTTCGCCAATGTTTGGATGTGTTCGATGGTTTTCTTGTCCATATTCAGGACGTCTTCGAGCTTTAACATTTTGTTCGCGGTCAAATCAATTGTGAACGCCTTTTTTGTATTTGTTCCGTTGGCCCCACCAGCTATTTGATAGGCTGAGAACTCCAATGTGTATAATTTTTCGGCAACGTTATGTGTGTCAACTTGAATATTTAAATGCGCCTGGAAATCGTTTTTTTTAAGTGTTTGCTTATTCTGCTTTACATTTTTTGTGAACATTTCCTTTTGATTATTGATCCATTGATTAATAGGTTTATTAATAGATGAGACTTTTGTATATGGTTGACTGATGGATGTTGTATAAAGATCTGTTTTATTTGTTTTGGTTTGGATATTCAAACCGGGATAAACACTGGAATCTGTTATTTTTTCTTTCGGTTCGTTGGTTTCAGCAGAGGAATACTGAGCCAGAACCTGGTTAATGCCGAGAATAGCGCCAGCAATGACCAATAGCACTATAACCCATCCGGGCCATTTAATCCGTCTAATCATGGTGAATGCATCCTTTTCTATATGATTGGTTCATAGTCTATCATAGCACATTTTTGATAGCGGGCGAAACCGTGAGGATAATGCTTATTCCGTATAGTAGATCTTCAACGGCCGTCGATAGTCGTCTTTTGAGTGGAGGCGGGCAGGGATTGCGCGACTTTTGGCTTGAGTTGCGCGCGTTGGATCCGAGCTGCGCGACTTTCACCGGAATAGGTTACCGTTTACGTCCTATCAAAAAGGGTTGGCCATTCCAAACGAGAATAGCCAACCCAAAAAAATGGTTATTTGTTTTTATACCTTCGCGCGCTGTACTTTTTTCAGTGCGATGCTTTCGTCTGCCAAAGCTTCCGGATCAACGGATGATTGCTGTTGAATCATCCGCCTCACCGGCAAGGCGTTTTTCGCTTGATTGGAAAGAAACGCCGCTTTGACGATATTTTGATCATCCAGATAAAAATACGTGAACGCATTCGATTCGAACGATCCGCGTAAAACCGTCCGGGACCACTCTTTCGCATGACCGAAGTATTGGAAACGGCTGTCGTACTGTTCCGACCAAAAGTACGGTGTATAGGCATAAGGGACCGATTGCGGATTTATGACGTTTTGGGCGACCGTCTTGCCATGGTTGACGGCATGATCCCAATGTTCAACATGAATGGGCGTCCCGTTGTATGGCCATGACGTACAGTCCCCTGCCGCATAAATGTCAGGGAGCGATGTCTCACCGTATTCATTAACGACATAACCGTTTTCTGTCTGTAATTGCGGATGTGATACCGCTGTATTCGCCGTCACACCTACACCGATTATGGCCGCTTGGCATGGGATGCGGCGTCCCTCGGCTGTCACCGCTTCTTCCAACATCGTATCTCCGTTAAATTGAGCAACCGAATCACCTGTAATCACGTCGATACCGTTACTGCGATGCAAGTCCAGGAAATGTTCTGAAACATCCCGGCCAACAATCGGCTCCATTGGGTACGAAGAGCGTTCCACAATCGTCACGTTGATTCCCAGCTGTTTCAATGACGACGCCAGTTCAGCTCCGATAAAACCAGCTCCGATAATAACGGCATCTTTTACGTCTTGCATATGTTGTTTCATGGCTAAAGCATCGGTCATTCGTCGTAAGTAAAAAATGCCTTGGAGGTCATCCCCCTCGATGGACAAGGTCCGTAATTTGGACCCCGTCGCGAGTATCAGTTTATCCCATTCGTAGGAGGAACCATCTTTCGTATTGATTGTCTTACGCTCGGGATCGATGTCCGTTACTTCAACACCGAGTTTCAAATCGATGTCCAATTCGTCATAAACGGAAGGGTCCCGTAATAGAATACTAGTGTCATCAGTCTCGCCGGTCATTAATTTTTTTGACAGAGGCGGACGATCATAAGGCATCTGCTGATCGCTATCCATAAGTATAATTCGACCTTGATCCCCTTCTTTTCTCAGGTTCTCAGCAGCATGAACGCCCGCAATCCCGGCTCCAACAATCACTGTTGTCTTCATATCAACATCTGACATCTTAATCTCCCCCTTCATAGCTAACCCATACAGAGCCGTCAGCTTCAATAGCTTCATAGGATTTCAATGGTTTCTCAGCCGGCCCTTCCAGCACAGAGCCGTCACGAATATCGAAACAGGCAAAATGCAGTGGACATATTAAGCAATTTCCATCCAATGCGCCTTCTACTAACTCGAAATGCTCATGCGTGCATATTGCCTCAACGGCATAAACGTTGTCTTCTCCTCGGCCGACAACGATTCTATCCGAGCCAGCTTCACATTCAATGAGGTCACCTTCCTCAAGTTCAGAACTGGCGCACGCATAGATATAAGTATTGTCTGAAGTCGGATTCGTGTCTTCGGTATGTTGCATCGTTATCACCCTTTCATTTAATGATTGATTACTTGTTCATCCCTAAAACCAATGCGTTGGCTCAGGTTTGAGGTTTTGAAAAATATGCTTTGTTTCCTGATATTCCTCCAGCCCCGTTTTGCCAAGTTCACGGCCAATCCCGGACTGTTTATAGCCACCCCATGGCGCTTGCGGGAAATATAGGTTCACGTCGTTGATCCAAACAGTACCCATTCGCATTTTTGCGACACAGCGTTCAGCTTTGGCTATATCATTGGTGAAAACACCACCAGCCAGACCGTAAATGGAATCATTCGCAAGGCGGACGGCTTCCTCTTCGGTCGAGAACGTTTCCACCGTAATAACAGGACCGAAGCCTTCATCCTGAACGACGCTCATATCCGTCGTGCAATTCGTCAATACAGTCGGCAAATAGAAAAAGCCATTTTGCAGTTCCGGATCGTCAGGTTTTTCTCCACCGACAGCAACCGTCGCACCTTCTTTTTTGCCGTTTTCAACATAATTGACGACTTTCGTTAAATGTTCTTTGGAAATGAGTGGTCCCATTTGGGTTGATTCATTAAACCCACTGCCAAGCGTAATGTCTTTCACACGATCAACCAGAGCACTGACAAAGGGATCATGAAGACGTTCCTCTACAATCAGGCGGGTACCTGCTGAACAGATTTGTCCGGCATGGAAAAATACCGCATTCATCGCTTGGTCAACAGCTGTGTCAAAATCAGCATCGGCAAAAACAATCGTCGGATTTTTGCCTCCCAATTCCAATGCCAGATTTTTTACATTGGAGCTCGCCGCTTGCATAATCCGTTTGCCCGTTTCAATGCCTCCCGTGAACGAAATGAGATCGACATCATCATTAGCGGAGAGCTCGGCACCAACAGAACCGCCGGATCCGAGCACTAGATTGACAACACCTGCCGGAATGCCGGCTTCCTCCATTAACTCGAACACTTTGACCGATGTTAACGGTGTAATCTCACTTGGCTTCATAACGAGTGTGTTACCTGCCGCCAGTGCCGGAGCCAATTTCCAGGAAGCCTGCAGCAATGGATAGTTCCACGGTGTTATTTGGCCGCAAACGCCAACAGGTTCATGAACGACTCGGCTTGTCGAATTTGAAATTGGCGAATCGATTATCTCGCCGCCGTCCTTGTCCGCCATTTCAGCAAAGTAACGGAAAACACCGGCAATATCATCCATATCAACGCGGCTTTCTTCAACGGTTTTACCGGTATCAAGTGATTCGAGCTCGGCCAATTCTTCGCGATCACGTTCGATTAACGCCGCAACACTATGAATCTTTTTGCCGCGTTCGCGAGCTGGCCAATGAGCCCATTGACCGTGGTCAAAAGCCTCGCGGGCGGCTGCGATTGCGAATTGAGCTTCCTTTTCGTTACCCTCCGCCACCGTTGCAATGACATCTTGATTGTAAGGATTGATAATATCCCGTGTATCTCCAGAACTGGCTTTAACCCATTCGCCATTAATAAACATCGCTTTCATACGTTCACCTCATACATCAACGGGTTGTGTTGTAAAACGAATATGATCCAGCATGATGCGACTCGGCATCCGTTATACCCAAAGAATGTCATGACGACGTTTCTTATCCTGCTGATCTATTCTTTCATCAAATGCTGGGGAATGCGTAAAACCATCTATAATCATAACACAAGTCAGAGAACTTATCACAAAAATAGGGTGAAAATTTGGATTTTCCCACGATCTTGTGTCAAATTAAAAGCAGCTATTCCAGGATACATTCCGACCCGTTCAATCGCACGAACACGCCTGTTGTGGATCCTGCAATGCCATATGTACGGAACCATATAGACGGTCGTCTTTTTCCAGCAATTGTTAACAGACTGATTGTTAACATAACGGTTGTTAAAAAAAAAACGATTGTTCATTTTCATGAATTATCGAAATGAGGAATGAACGCAGCATAAGTCACTCTTTCATGGATATCTGTGTTGAAAATGTGACGTTGTTCCTTTCCATGTTCACTCGATTTTTGCGATATTAAGCATTGATCATTTTTTTGTTAAGTTTTAAATAGACATGGACAGAACTGAGTCCAGTATACAAGAACGACTGAATCCTGACAAATCTGATTTTGGGCATTCAGTAGCGTCAGTGACGTTCAGTGACGTTCAGTGACGCTCAGTGACGCTCAGTGACGCTCAGTGCGCAAAATACTTTAAATTTGATTCTTATAAAAAATGTGCTGAAAATAATCGTTGGTTGTTGTTCAAGTGGACCATTCTCGCTCCAGTAGCTGTTTCTTGAATGGGATATCTTGAGATGATGGATTTTCGGCGGAGGCCGAAAATCACCTTTGGATGATTAAGTGCTGCGCGAGTTGGGGCTGAGTTGCTTGAGTTTCACCTTGAGCTGCGCGAGTCTCGCACTGAGTTGCGCAAGTTTCGCGTTGAGTTGCGCGGGTCGGGGCTGCTGTCACGCGAGTTCAAATGAGCATGTCCCATTAAACCGCCCGACTTCCTCTTTACTTAACGAGGTGTCGGGCTGTTTTTTTACTAATATCGGCGTTCTGATTCGGATATAGGATAGTCATTGGCACTCATGTCGCGGCGCTTCATCAAACCATCTTCTGCAAATTCCCAATGTTCATTTCCGTGTGTACGCATTCGCTGATTGGTGTCCGCATCCCGCCATTCGTATTCGAAACGAACGGATATACAGTTATCCGTGTAAGCCCAAAGTTCCTTCATTAAACGATAATCCAGTTCTTTCGACCATTTGCGTCTGAGAAAATCTTTGATGGCTTCTCTGCCCGTGAAAAATTCAGTTCGATTTCGCCATTCTGAATCCGGTGTATACGCTGGTGCAACGGTTTCAGGATCTCGCGTATTCCATGCATCCTGTGCTGCTTTCACCTTTTGACGAGCGGTTTCCTGTGTAAAAGGGGGTTTAATGGATGAAGCCATTGCGATCTGCTCCTTTCATTAACTATTTAATGTAATATTTAATGGTTAGTATAGTTCCTTTTCACTAACCTGTCAATGCGTTATAATAAGGTTAATTACTATCTGAGGAGTCAAAAACTAGGCAACCCACACCCACCAGGAGGAACGAACCATGGCAGAACGTAACATATTCCCGCTCCTGTCCAATCATTTATCATTGAATTTGGTCAATACAGAAGTCGTAAAAAACAAAACCCGTCACGACTTGCTCCACGGACATTTCGCCCATTGGATCGAAACAATGCATCAATCACAGATTCTGATGGAAGAGCAATACGACAAGGAACAGGTGATCACGGACGGACTGGATACGCTTCTCGATCTGCGTGCATTTTTACGGGACGGCTTTGAATCAATAGCGGACGGCCATCCGCCCGGTGAGCAATGGCTATCACAACTGGAATCGATCATCGAAAAAACGCCTCTAACCTTTAAACGGATAACGGATAAACTGGTACCCATCCCTGTCACGACGTCGGTGGATGCCATTGTTTCCTTGGCCGCATTGGATGCGTTGCAATTATATACCACTGGTGATTTACAGACGCTTCATCGTTGTGTTAATCCCGACTGTGTTTTACTATTTATGGATAAAAGCGGACGGCGTAAATGGTGTTCCATGAAAATATGCGGCAATCGCTCAAAAGTCTCACGCCACCAACACCGACATAGTCATCAATAGCCCATATCCCTGTTGACGCGCGAATCAAAACAGCAATAGTCGGATGGGATCCGGTAAAATGGCGCTAACAACAGGATCCCACCGGGTATTCTTGCTGCATCCGGCGGGGTTACGGCTCGTTGCGTGTAGAGGTATGGCGGTTTTTGAACAAGACGTATTTACGAAAAAAAGAGCGTGTCAGCTGGGCTAACTCGTTTAAATGTACGGTGTTTTGAAGAATGGCATAACAAGGGAATCGTCATTCTACGATAAACAATGATCGGCAGTCATCGACAATCAATCGGTCGTTGATGACTACCGAATAAAGGACTATTTTGTTGATATCATTGAGTTGCGTAAGCAGGATGAGGGAGTGACACCTATGCCGAACGAACCCACCAGCTTATTTGGTTCACAAACATAACACCACTATTTGATAAGGCACCGTCTGGGCTGGAATGCTTTTGGTTGAAGGGCCATAGACAACAACCAAATGATGGTCACCGGGACGAGCCATAAACGCTTGCCCATTGGTTGTCACTATCCGGGTATAGGCATCCGGATGTAATACTAATCGATTGTCCTCGCTTACAAGGTCTTTATTAAAATAACTCACTTTCACGTGTCGGCCGGCGGTCTCTTTTACCATCACAAGGGCCGGATATTGGGGTGGATAAATCAATATCATCGGCGCGCCGGCATCGTAATAGCCAGTGACGATATCACCGGCCGACATCATCTCCTGCCCCAGAACATACGTATCCGGACTTACGATAAAGTGAGCCAAATCACCTTCATCATTTTGGAGTTCAACCATTTGCACACAGCCTTCCCGAACATTCCCGCTGGCAACATTTCGGATTCCCATAACTCTCCCCGTAAACGATCCAAACGATATCATGCTCCTCGCCCCTTTTCTTTAAAATGGTTCAGAAGCATGATATGCGTCTATTTCTGGAATGTTATATTGTTTTAGCTATGATAGGCGTTTGAAAGATAGCTCCACACAGCAAAAAGACTGAATTCCGTCTATTAAAAAGGGAGTCTATCATTCTTACTTTTCAAAACGACGATCCGATCTGTCGGAAAAGCTGGTTATCGGTTGAGTAGGAGTGCGCGTCGCTCGAGTGCGAGTGGTTGTCACGCGAGTTGGCGGGCCAAGCTGCGCGAGTTTTGCTTCATGTCGCGCGAGTTATCGCTCGAACTGCGCGAGTTTCATCCCGAATCGCGCGACCTTACCCGATTACTGCGCGACCTCACTCGATTTCTGCGCGACTTTTCTCATTATTGCGCGAGTTAGGCTCTGAGTTGCGCGAGTTGAGCGCTGAACCGCGCGAGTTCGTTAAAGGCAGTTGATTTTCAGCGGCGGCCGAAAATCGTCTATCAGCTTTTAGGCGCACGCCCTTGCAATGCGGGTCGTGTGGCTGAAAAGGGCGATATGTCATGCTCAGTCGCGCCTGATACCGTCAGCTGACTCAGAATCTCACCCACCACACTCGAAAATTTAAATCCGTGGCCGGAAAAGCCGGCAGCAATGGCGACATGAGAATGTTCGGGATGCCGATCAATGATAAAATTCTCATCTGGGGTGTTCGTAAACATACACGTACCACCAACATTTAATTGTCCGGCCGCCTGGGGCATAAATGCGTCCAAAAATTGGCGGAGATCGCCTTCATCGTCCGGAAAAACGCCAAATTCGCGGTCCATATAGGTTGGATTCACATCCTGGCCCGCATCAAAACGTCCGATTTTTAGTCCGTTGCCACTCATACTCGGAAAGCCGTAATAAACACCGGATGGGCATTCCACGAAAAAACCCGGGAACGCGTCGGATGAATAGAGCTCTTCATCTGCATCAAACCAGCCAAATGGTCTGCGGCTGGGCTGAAGCGGCAGATCAAGGTTTAGTGATGATAACAGCGTCTTATTCCAAGCGCCTGCACTGACGATGAGTTTATCCGCGCTGTATGTGGCTGTCCCGGTTCTCACGCTTACAGCATCATCGGAAATATCAATGTCTGCCACTGGTGTGTGGGGCATGAGCTCAGCACCGCTTTGCAAAGCCAGTTTCCGGTAGGTGCGAATGCAATTATCGGCAAACAGAACGCCTCCATTCGGTTCGTAACAGCCGTAATAGTCGTCCGGCACCGTATTTCCCGGCCAGCGCTCTTGAATGTCGTTGCCGCTAAGTTCTTCGACATGCAGCCCGTATTGGTTACCTCCCGTGATGACTTGATTGATAAACGCCGAGCCCTTTGGCGCGTAATTCACAACACCCGTCTTCCGAAAGATAGGATCACTCGTTTTGTCCTGCAGCTCATCCCACAGTTCCTGAGCCTTTATAGCGAGTGGGACATACGCGATACCCTCGCCACATGCATGGCGGATCAGCCGTGTGTTCCCGCTGTGGCTGCCATTTTCATGCGGCGGATCGAATGCATCCACAAGCAATGGATGGACTCCCTGCCGTGCCAGGTAATATCCCGCTGCCATTCCCATTGAGCCCGCGCCAACGATAATAACATCATAATCGGTTTTCATGACCCGCTCCCCCTCATTATTTGAAAATTGGATGACCGTTTGTTTAGCCTCCTGCTCAAACCGGACAACTTTTAAGCAGATATATCCGTCCAGATTCGCTGTGAGCTGCAAAATGGGTCCATTTTTTCATCGTATGACACGATAAATGAATGCGATTTCATAGAATAATAACATCTAACATATGACTATCATAACCGGTGTATCTTACTGGGTCAATTGACAAAAATAGCTTGGTAAGACAGCCGTTTCGCAACATATGCTCATATGGGACGAATAGACACCATTCGCTCTGTATGAGATCGTGCTTAAATGACCGATCCTCAACCATCAATCCTATCTTGACATCCATAAAGGTTTATAATACGCTTTCATTACATAAAATGCTAATTTTTAAAACATTATGATAAATGGCAGCATAACATGTAACACCAATTCCGTTTCAAAGAGTATGTCATCGCTTACCGTTTCGTCAATGTATCAGGTCCGTATTTGGCCGGAACCAACTTTTCAAGGGAGGTAAAATCGATGGCTACGGATCACTCAGCAAACGTAGGAAGGGATTTTAAAACGTTGTTCAGCCCCTTCCGGATTGGTCGCCGCGACGTGAAAAACCGGATCGTCTCAACGGCTCATGCGTCGGGATTTGATTCGGGTTTGTTAAACGAACGCCATGTTAACTACCTTGTACGCAAGGCAGCTGGCGGCGCTGGTTTAATCATGACCTTTGGCTCCGCAAGTGTGTACAAATATTCCTCAGCCTCATATGGATCCATCAGTTTGTGGAATTCTGATAATGAACCCTTATTAACGGATCTCGCGGATAGAGTGCATGCCCACGGTGGGTTGATCATGTCGCAAGCCACCCACATGGGCCGGCGTGGAGATTCAGCCATCAGCGGTCGTCCCCTGCAGGCTCCATCCGCTATTTCAGAAGGGATCCACCGTGAAACACCACATGTGTTGCGCATTGAGGACATATCGCCGATCATCGATGCCTTTGCTGATGCGGCGGCACGGCTGGAACGATGCGGCTGGGATGGGATTGAGATCACCTCATTTTCAGGACATTTGATTGAACAGTTCTGGAGCCCTACCATCAACAAGCGCACCGACCGCTATGGTGGCGATTTTGACGGACGCATGCGTTTTTCTGAAGAGGTGATTGAAGCTGTCGCTGAAGCCGTATCCGATGATTTTATTATTGGGTTTCGCATGACAGGCGATCCTGTGACGGATGACTTGGGGCTTGATCAGGACGATATGCTCGATATAGCCGAGAGACTTGATTCGCTGGGCCACATTGACCTATTTCATATCTCCGGTGGAAACGCTGCAACCTATGCGGCCCAATCAGCGGTTGTGCCAGGTGATACGTTTGCGCGTGGGACGTATAACCACGCGTCGCATCGAATGAAAAAACATCTCTCCGCTCCGGTATTGGTTGCCGGACGAATCCTTGACCCCCAACAAGCAGAAGATGCCCTAGTCAATGATGATTGTGATCTGGTAGGTATGACCCGGGCCATTATCGCCGACCCGGATTTGCCTCAAAAAACGATAGACGGAGACCTGTCTCACATCCGCCCGTGCAATGCGTGTACGGAAGGATGCATTGGCCGATTGTATAGTGGCATGCCGATCATTTGCACCGTGAACCCTGCCGTTGGTGACGATTCTTTAGACCATATCAAGCCGGCCGATCATAGTCGGCGCATCCTCATCGTTGGCGGTGGACCTGCAGGGATGGAAGCTGCACGTGTGGCTGCTGAACGCGGGCATGACGTCACGCTTTTGGAGCGTGGCGATCAGCTCGGGGGACAAATGACAGCCGCTGTATCTGCTCCCGAACGACCGCACTATGGCAGACATATCGAATGGCTTAAACGCGAACTCGAGCGATTAGATGTTGATGTACGGCTCAAAACGGAAGCGACGTCTGAGGCCCTCATCAACCCGGATCCCGATACGGTTGTGCTCGCAACAGGATCCTACCCGGACATTCACGCTGAAACCGGCGACGTCACAACGCGTTGTGTGACAGATATTGCCATTCTTGAAAACGACGTATCCATTAAACAAGGCGAGCGGGTTATTGTCTATGATCGTGAAGGAAAGTTCCGCGGAGCCAGTATAGCCAATGTCGCCGCAAATGCCGGTGCTTCTCAGGTTGAGCTGGTCACACCGTTGTGGTCTGTCTGTGAAGATCTCGACGCCATGCAAAAGCCTGAGCTGTATCGACTGCTTGGGGAAAATCAGGTCATTCTCTCACCAAACCAACAGCTTGCAGGACAAAGAGATGGTTATCTCCTGTTAAAAGACGTGTGGTCCGGAAACGAACGCCGTGTCGATGAGGCTGATCTGGCGATATTCGTTGGTTATCAAACGGCAGAAGATGCGCTTTACGAGCAATTGAAACAAGCAGATCCGCACCTTGACGTTCAAATGATCGGAGACACGATTGCACCCAGACGTCTAAGCGATGCCATTGCCGAGGGCGTCCGGATTGGCAGCAACCTCTAGTGATACCTGTGTGATGCATAACTATCTCCCGTTATCAAGACGATGACGCTGGCAAAAGCCTTTGTCCAACGTTCCATAACTGAAATTTTTTAGAAAAAACTAAAAACAACCTTTTACAACGCAACCATTATTACGATAAAATGAAAGTAGAACAAAAACAATACGGAACTACTTTGAAGCAGCTTCGCACCGATGCCTCCATTTTAATAATGACTAGCTCTTCCGACGAGCCTTGCAGACGATGCAGCACCATATAAACATGAGCAAACGTTTATATGGTGCGATCCAGCCTTGGAACACACCCTATAAGCATTCAAAATCCTTAGTCGATATACTCACAACGAGTATTGATTTTCATACGATATAATGTAAGCGCTTTATTAAACCGTTGATTGGTCCGTCAAAAATAAATGAGCCAATAAAGGGGGTATGATACGTGAAGTCATTGATAATAAGGGGTTAAATCATTAAACGGCCCACCACTTAGCTGACGTAACGCTTAAGTGGCGGATTCCGGTGAACACCAGCGTAACCGCCAAGCGATCTACCCCCCCACTTATGTTTAGACATTGCCCTTCACACATTGAAGCGGACGTCTTCTCATCAACATTGATAACGTTTTACACGAGGCGATTGCGGGTGGTCCGGGTTGTTACGAACGCTCTGATAGATCGAACGTTTGGGCTTCCGGCAGCAAGGGCTGGATTCAAATGCCGATCATCAACAGTCAAGTGCCTTTAACGACAATGGGAATCATATCCCTTTATAACATTAAGGAGGCAATCGGTATGACTATGGAAGGAAAACCTCTATCAGAGTTTAAAACGTCTAACGATCTCGAGGCAATGAACGTGCAACGACACGTTCCGGTCAATCTGCGTCAAAGCGGGGATAATGGCTCACGCATGCTGATATCGCAACGCGTACGCAAGTCCCCATACTGGCACCTTTCTGAAGAATCCGGGGCATGGTGCTATTCGGTTTATAACAATATGTACCACCCGCGCGCTTATGTCCCGATGGAGGAAGGCGGTCTCCTCAAAGAATACGAATATCTCACCGAACACGTCACGCTTTGGAATGTCGCGGTAGAAAGGCAGATCCAGGTGAAAGGCCCCGACGCTCCAAAGCTAGTGGACTTGGTGATCACACGCTCCGTCGAAAAAGTCAAGACCGGAAAAGGCCGCTACGTTATTTTATGCAATGAGGAAGGCGGTATCATCAATGATCCGGTTCTCCTTCGTCCGCATGAGGATGAATTTTGGTTCTCGTTATCCGACAGTGACACATCGCTGTGGCTTCAGGCGCTTAAAATGATGAAAAACTTTGATTGCACAGTAAGCGAAATCGATGTGGCGCCCGTGCAAATTCAAGGGCCAAAATCCAAAAAATTCATGATCCATTTATTCGGCGAACGCATTAATGACGTTCCTTACTACGGGCTGATGGAGGGAGACGTGAACGGTTGTCCCGTCATCGTGTCCCGCACAGGTTTCTCAGGCGAAGATGGCTTTGAAATCTATCTATACAATGCCAGCGCCAATGCCGAAAAGCTCTGGTATTATCTCCTCGATGAAGGGGAACCATACAATCTAAAAGTAATCGCACCGGGCCATATTCGGCGGCTCGAAGCAGGAATCCTTTCCTACGGGCAGGATATGGACCAGGAAACCAACCCATACCAAGTCGGCTTAGGCTGGCAAGTGGACTTGAGTAAATCCGAATTTATCGGCAAAGAAGCCCTGACCCGCATCAAGAACGACGGCGTCTCTGAAAAGCTTGTCGGGATGAAATTTGGCGGCAAGATGATTGACTGGTACCCGGCCGATTTCTACATGGCCTACGCGGAAAACGGTACGAAACCAGTGGGCTATGTCACCTCAGCCTTCTACTCGCCAAATCAGGGTTGCAACATTGGGTACGCCATGTTGCCCAACGCGTTCACGACAGTTGGAACCGAGCTCGAAATATACCTGCCCGAACCATATGCCGGCGGGCTTGTTCCGGCGGAGGTTGCGCAGACGCCATTCAAGGCTTCCGAAAACCCTGGGACGGGATATAGCCGGACCGGCCGAAAGCTTGAGACGTAATCATACGCGAGGCAGCGGGTCTGTTGGCAGACAGGCTCGCTGCACGGTTATATCGCTGTCTGATAATAGAATCATGTTTTAGACGTTTTGGCCATTGATTGTCAGAAGCATTGACACAATCATGACACCTATGACAGATGTCAGTGCCATAATCATATTTATAAGAAAGAAGGGATGACTATGATGGATCAGTCATCGTCAGCGACTCTGTTCAACCAAACCGGTGGCCCCCGCTTTGAAATCATACCCGCTGACAACATCGTTGAACGGGCCACGGCGGCGCTTCCTTCTCATGCCACGTTGACCATCACCTGCTCACCGACAAATGGGATTGACGCTACGATCGACAAGGCAATCGCATTAGCGCCTCATTTCGATCATGTTATTCCTCATTTGGCAGCGCGGATGATCCGGAGTGACGACCACCTTAACACAGTACTTGATCGCCTTGCTGAGCATGATATCAACGACGTATTTATCATTGGTGGCGATCAGGAAAAACCGCTGGGGCCATATCACCATGGCTCAGAATTAGTGCAGTCGTTGGCTGCAAGCGACAACAGGCCGCAGCGCATCGGTATCCCTGCGTATCCCGAAGGCCACCCGCATATCGATACCGACACACTTAATCAGGATTTGGCAACAAAAGCCTCGCTTGCCGATTATGCCGTGACGCAAATGTGCTTTGATCCCGATCAGGTTCTCGCCTGGCTGCAACAGCAGCGCGCATCCGGTCTGAAACTTCCGTGCTATCTGGGCATTCCCGGTCCCGTGAAATTGGACAAATTGCTTTGGATCGCACCCCGTATTGGTGTCACGGATTCACTCCGCTTCCTCAGAAAAAACCTGAAATTGTCGAGGAAACTGTTGCGCGGCTATGATCCCAGCGATTTGGTGAACGCCTACACCCCGTACTTAAACGAATCAGATTATGGTATCGCGGGCTTTCACACGTACACGTTTAACGAACTGGACACCCTTAAAAACGTGGGAGGTGACTAACCATACCACCTATGACGTACAAGCCGGGCCGCTTTTAAAACGCTGCGGTTATCCAACTCATTTCCAGCGCTCAAACGTTATGTGGGTTATTCCTTTTATGTCTCTGACCACACTAATCATCTCATACCATAAAATTTTGGTACGAGATGATTAATTTTATACGATTCAAACGAACACATGAATGCCTTCCATTGACTAACCATTAAAACAACCCGGTAACGTTTCCTTCCTCCGTTATATCCATTTTTAAAGCGGCCGGTTCTTTTGGCAAACCGGGCATTGTCAGCATATCACCGGTCAACACAACAATGAAACCAGCACCAATAGACGGGCGCAACTCACGGATGGTGATGGTAAATCCCTCAGGTCTGCCCAAGAGCGATGGATCATCCGATAACGAGTATTGTGTTTTTGCTATACATACCGGCAAATGCCCCCATCCCTGTTTCTCATAAAAGTGTAATTGTTTTTGTGCTTTAGCCGATAACGCAATATCGTCAGCACCGTATACGTTCTGGGCGACTTTACGGACTTTATTTTCAATCGAATCATTTGTGTCATAAACATATTGAACGTTTTCAGGCGTTTCTTCGGCTTTTTGGACAACCTTTTCAGCCAATTCCGTTCCTCCTGCACCGCCACTGGCAAACACATCGGTCAATGCGACATCAACGCCCCGTGCTTGACACCATGTTGTAATAAATTCCGTTTCCGCATCGGTATCTGTCGGGAATTTATTAATGGCGACAACATATGATAGACCAAACTGTTCGATCGTTTCGATATGTTTTTGCAAATTGGCCATGCCGCCATTTAAAGCATCGACATTTTCCTGCTTTAAATCGTCCTGAGACACGCCGCCATGCATTTTTAATGCACGGACAGTCGCTACAATGACGACGGTCGAGGTATCAAACCCACCAACACGGGACTTAATATCCAAAAACTTTTCCGCCCCAAGATCGGCGCCAAATCCCGCTTCTGTTACAACATAATCAGCCAGTTTAGCAGCTGTTTTTGTCGCCATCATACTATTACAACCATGAGCAATATTAGCAAAAGGCCCGCCATGAATAATGGCCGGCGTATTTTCAGTGGTTTGTACCAAATTAGGCTTCAAGGCATCTTTCAGTAATAGCGTTAAAGCCCCTTCCATGTTTAAATCGTTTACCGTTACCGGCTCCTCCTCACGTGTATAGCCGATAACAATACGAGCAAGCCGTTGTTTTAAATCGTCCAGGCTTGTTGCCAAACAAAGGATAGCCATGACCTCTGAAGCAACGGTAATGTTAAATCCATCTTCCCTTGGCACACCGCGTGTCGGGCCGCCAAGTCCCACAACCATTTGACGCAACGCCCGATCATTCATATCCATGACACGTTTCCACTCGACCCTTCTTGGATCGATATTCAATGAATTACCGCGGTGTATATGGTTGTCGATCATGGCCGATAATGCATTATTTGCCGTCGTAATCGCATGCAAATCACCAGTAAAGTGCAAGTTGATATCTTCCATTGGCAGCAACTGCGAGTAACCCCCACCTGCTGCGCCACCTTTCAAGCCCATAACCGGCCCCATCGAAGGCTCCCGTAATGCGATAGCGGCGTTTTTTCCAATTTTATCAAAGGCTTGCCCCAGTCCTACTGCTACCGTTGATTTTCCTTCCCCAGCAGGCGTTGGATTAATCGAGGTTACTAAGATAATTTTTCCATCTGACGTGTCATCCAAATCCTTCAAAAGGGAATCGGATAATTTCGCTTTCGTGTGGCCGTATGGTTCCCATTGATCCGTGGTCAAATCCAGCTGTTGCGCAATGGCCTCAATCGGCTTTAACGTCGCCTGCTGAGCGATTTCAATATCAGTCTTCATACAAATTACCCCTTTTTTAAAATCAACGATATAACGCTAAAATGAACACGCTAACATGTGCTACTAAAGGTATATAATGAAAGCGTTAAAAATATGACATTTTTATCTATCTTTACCGGTTTTCATGCATGGCGATTTTTGGTTTCACATTTTCTCTACCGCCCCTGTAACGAGATTCTTTTCTATGTCTATTGTATTATAATTTTCAAACAATTTCAATTAACAAGGTGCCTGGCACATAAACTATTCAGAATTGTTTGAGTGCCAGGCACTGGTACGATTACGCGTCTAACACGATAATATGAACAGCTTTAACTGGTCCATGCACACCAACAACCATGTTCATTTCGATGTCGGCGCTATTGCTTGGCCCGGTGATAAAGTTAATGTATGGGGAAATGTCCTGTCCATCCTCAACGTGTTTATGAACCTCGGCAGTCGCTTGAGTCATCCGGGGCACAATGGTTGACTTGGGTACGATAGCTGCATATGTTGTTGGAAGCAGGCTGACGGACCGGGCTTTATTCCGGTCGTTAAATTGGGTGATCGTTCCTGACTCGGCAAGGCTTGCGTCACTGAACAGAAAGCCAATAGTCGACTGCTTCGCTTTTTCGATGCTCATTGAATCAGATCCACCGTCCCATATATGCACGTCTCTCTTGATCATGACATCTCTTAGACCAAATGCATCAAAACGCTCATCATCCGTTGCAACCATTGGTGCGCCACCATAGGCTTCCATGACATACGCAATGGTTTGTTCAAGCTGATCCATCGTCGTCTCCAGGACATGTGTGCCTTTCTCTTCGCTATTCTCATGAAAAAGTGTACACAATTCATCAGATGAGTGGTCCTGATAAACCGCCCACTGCGGCTGATGCTCCCAATCAGGACGCGGTACATTCGTTTTTCGTTCCCGTCCAAGCTTATCAGCAATATGTCCCAAAAAGTTGTCCCGATTTTGAATGGTGCCTTTATTCATGACGGCTGCCTCCTTTTGTATGTTCCTTGAACCATTTCCTGAAATTGTCATGACCCGGCGCTGGAAATTCCCGTATTTTGGTCCAGAGCTTCATCGGGCCGAGTCCGTTTGATATGGAACCGTCCTGAACGAGCGGCTTGGCAAACGTCGGTACACCTTTTGTAGCTATTTTGAACAATGATGGTGTGCTCGCACCAATGCCAAAGGCTGTCATCGCTGCCTGTTCGCTTTTATCAGCATAACCTTCCTCAACATAAATTTCGCGATGTCGAATGAGCTGCTCATGCAATGGGATTTTGACCGGACAAGCTTCGGTACACGCAGCACAAAGACTTGATGCGTAAGGCAGTTCACCGTATTCTTCGTAACCGCCCAATATCGGTGAAAGCACAGCGCCAATCGGTCCCTGATAAATGGACCCGTAAGCATGGCCTCCAACGTGCCGGTACACCGGACAAACGTTCACACAGGCAGCACAGCGAATGCAGTGGAGTGCCGACTGAAATTCCGTTCCAAGCGCCTTGGACCGGCCGCCGTCCACAATGACAAGATGAAAGTCTTTTGGACCGTCAACACTGGCAGACCCAACTTCTGGCGTCACATTCGTGACATAGGTGGTGATTTTTTGACCGACGGCACTTCTGCTCAGCAGGTTCACCATCACATCCAGTTCTTCCCACGTCGGCACGAGGCGTTCCATACCCATGACACTGATTTGCGTTTCCGGATAACTGGTTACCATGTTAGCATTGCCTTCATTCGTTACCAGGGAAACCGATCCCGACTCGGCCACGCCGAAATTGCAGCCGGTAATGCCAATATCAGCATTCATAAATACATCCCGCAGCTGACTGCGCGCAAATGCTGTTAATTCCTCCGGCTGATCCGTTCCGGTATAGCCGGCCTTTTCCGTCAATGTATCCCGGATTTGTGATTTGTTCTTATGAAGTGATGGCACCACGATATGGGACGGACGATCGTCTTCCTCGGCCTGCAAAATGTATTCCGCCAGATCGGTCTCATGAACCTGACAGCCAACATCTGACAAAGCTTCATTCAGACCAATTTCTTCCGTCACCATTGACTTTGCCTTCGTAGCATTTTTGGCATTTTTCTCCTGGGCTACCTGCTGAATATAGGCATTCGCCTCTTCAGCCGTTTCCGCAAAAAACACATGCCCGCCGCGTTTGGCAACATTATCACTCAATTGTTCCAAATAATAATCAAGGTTTTCCAATGTATGCCGGCGTATTTCCTCGCCGGCATTGCGCCATTCCTCCCAATCACCAATCGCCTCATCGCCCTCTGTTGCAGCAATCTTCTTGCCTCTTAAGCCGTCCTGAGCATCGGCCATCGATTGACGCATAAATGTATCATCCAATGCATCATCCACTCGGTCAAAAAACGGCTTTTCACCAATTTTCATAGCCATAGCCATCGCCTCCTTTAAGAGCGTGAATTTAAAATTTGTGCAATATGTTTAACAGCAATCGGTTTTCCTTCGCGATCAATCCGTCCTTTTATGTTCATCAAACATCCGCCATCAGCCGTAATCAAAACATCTGCACCTGTTTCTTCGACGTGCCGGACTTTTTCGTCAACCATTTGCTCAGAAATCGGCACCATCTTCACCGCAAATGTCCCACCAAAACCGCAACAGTCATAACTATTTTCCAATGGAAGCAGCTCCAGACCTTCCACATTATTGAGCAATTTGAACGGCGATCCCGTTTCTTTAAGCAACCGCATCATATGACATGACGTGTGATAGGTCGCTTTCGCATGATACACGGCCCCAAGCTCTTCAACGCCGAGTACATTGACAATGAACTGGGTGAATTCATACGTTTTATCAGCTACGTTCTGCGCCCTCTCCTGCCAGATGGCATCATCCCGGAAAAGCCTGGGATATTCCTTAAACATACCGGCACATGATCCGGAAGGCGTGACAATATAGTCCGATGATTCGAACGTGGCAATCATTTGTTTCGCTGCTTTTTGCGCATCTTTTCGGTACCCACTGTTATAAGCCGGCTGCCCGCAGCAGATCTGCCCCCGCGGAAAATCTATTTCACAGCCAAGACGCTCCAGCACCTCCACCATATCTTTTGCCGCCTCCTGATAGAACAACTCACCGAGGCATGTAGCGAATAATGATACTTTCATAGTTATCCTCCCTATTAAACGTTCCCAAAAATTACTCCAATGTTTTGTCGATATACTCGAACAATTCCTTATTCACCTCATCTAAGTGCGTGTACATTTGTTCATGCGCTTCTTCCGGTTTCCTGTTCTTAATCGCGTCAAAAATCCGTTCATGTTCCATATATAATTTCTCAGAACGATTTTCGGAATACAGCAGCACTTTTCTTGTTTCACGTATTGTTTCTGAAATAAGTCCTGACACACTGGATATGAGATTTAAGAGCAGCTGATTATGGGCTGCATGTGCGATCGCCATATGAAAATCGGTATCGGCACTTGCAGCCAGTTCTTCATTCCCCATCGCGTTTTTCATGACAACAAGGGCTTTCTCAACTGATACCAAATCTTCTTCTGTATGAACTTTAGCAGCAAGGCTGGCCGTGCCGACTTCTAAAATCTTTCGAAGTTCGTATAATTCCTTGACATCATTTTTTTTCATCAAAAAGGCGATCGTTACTGGCAACGAGAATATGGAAGGATCGAAGGCCTTTACATAGGTCCCTTCTCCTTGTTTCATTTCGAGAAGACCCATGGAACGTAAACCACTTAACGCTTCTCTAATGGCAGAGTTACCAACGTCAAAGTTTATAGACAATTGATCTACGGATGGCAACTTTTCACCCGGCTTTAATTGTTTATTTCTTATTTTATCTATAATGGACGCGGCTACTTCTTCATAGATTTTTTTGGTTTGTATCTTTTCATATTCCATACCTGACTCACTCCTCATCATTTGACTCCATTTTACTGGAAGCAAATGAATTTAGAAAATAGCGCCCGCTGCAAGGATATGGATCTAACCCAGTTGCATGATGATAAATCCTGACAATCCGACCAGCAAACCATACAAAACAGCTGGAATCAGCGTTTTTCGAATAATGTCTCCTTCTTTGCCGGATATCCCCACGGCACCACTTGCTGCGACGACGTTATGAACACAAATCATATTACCAGCACCTGAGCCGATTAACTGTGCCGCTAAAACCGTGTTAACATCAAATCCTGTCTGCATGGCAACATTGTACTGTATTGGACTGAACGTTAAGGTTGAAACGGTGGCACTCCCTGTAATAAAAGCGCCTAGTTCACCCAAAAAAGGTGCAACAAAAAGCCAAACAGGCCCTAAAGATGTCGCTAATGATTCAGCGATATGCTGTGGCATGCTTGCAAAATCCTTCACGTTCATTCCTGAGTTCACAAATACCTGAACCATAATCAATGTTGCCCCCAAGGAGATCGCTGTCATCTTCATGGACGATAATGATTCCCGCGATGCGCTTGTAAATGGTTTAATTGACTTGCACTGAATGGCAATCGCACTTATCGCAGCAAGAACCAGGACGGTACCAGGTGAATACAAAAACTCCCAGTCAGACGTAATACCTTCCACCCCTAAAATATTGGACCACGAAAAGTCAATCGCTGAAGTGGTGAACGTTTGAAGCCAAGGGACAATCCGTGTAAGCAGAAGCAAGACAACAACAATTATGTAAGGTGACCAAGCCGTTATAAGACCTAAATTGGATGTTTCATCAGCCACTTGAAAATCATCCCTTAACGCTGCCTTCCATTCTGTCTTTGGCAATAACAAGCCTTTGTTAGCGGTATATGCAGCAACAATCAGACCGGTCAGTGAAGCCAAAATCGATACAAATTCATGGCCAAATAATGACGCATACAATAAAGCTGATCCTGTGTATACAATCCCAATCAATAAGGTCCAGGGCAACAGAGCAAATGAATCCCTTATTCCCTTACCAAAGAAACTGGTCAATATAACGATCAAAATAAATGGAATAAATGTTCCTGCTAGCAAATCCATCGTTGTAACTGAAACGGCAATGTCCTGAAAAAACCCTTCTCCCGCTATCGGGTTATTACTCAAACCAATGGCAATCGGAGTGCCAACAGCCCCAAACGCAACCGCTGTACTATCGGCAATTAGAGCAATCGTTACGGCGGCCAAAGGACTGAACCCTAATGCAAATAATAATGGCCCCGTTACCATAGCAGGAGCACCAAAACCTGCCGCCCCCTCAATCAGGGATCCAAACAAAAATGCCACGATAATAACTTGTACTCGCATATCACCGGAAATACTTTGGAAACCTTGATTAATTCGATCGACTGCCCCAGTGTTATTGAGCGTTTTTAATAAAACCAACGCACCAAACAATATCCATAGTATGGTTAATGCTTTATGGACGCCTTGTAATGTTGAGGCAGCAATAACATTGGCTTCCATTCCCCAAACGGTGAATCCTAATATGATAAGAATCACAGCACTGATACTCATTCCTTTAGCTGCAGGCATTCGTAAAATGACCAAAAAAAGAAATGGAAAGATGATGGCACTTAAAGCAATAAGTAAATACATCTTATGAACCCCTCTCGTTTTCTAAATTCTTAGCTACGGATATAAATCGCTTACAAAGTTATATAGTAATAAGGTCATCAGATGACCTGATTATAAAATACTACACGTTTTAACATTCTTCAATACATTCATAGAATTCAAACGATGACAATGTCACATTCACTTATCATTGATCAAAAAAATACTAAAGCAGGAGGCCCGAGCTGCCTTCCTGATTTAGTATTCAAACTTCTTAATTGGGTCAAGTAGGAGTGAACCTCTCAGCCTAACGGCTGATTGTGTATCACTCCCCTCTCAGAACCATGCGAGC
>NZ_BAAADM010000021.1:0-10689 GCF_039522485.1 Lentibacillus halophilus
CGTTAAGCTCTCCAGCGCCGATGGTAGTTGGGGCTTTGCCCCCGCGAGAGTAGGACACCGCCAGGCATAGCAAAAAAAGAGGCTGACCATTTGATTGATGGTTTAGCCTCTTTATTTTTGTATTTCAAAGGTGACTATTATTTCTGATTAGTATTAACAATCAGACGGTAATTATTGGCCAAAAAATGAGCATTATTTAATGGAATTTAATTTACCGATAACATGAATACCGATACCGGACCGTATAGTAATGATGAACATATCTGTTTATATACCAACCATATTCAAACAATAGGCAGCATTATTTTAATGATAATCTACGTTCTGCATAGACTTATATCAGGAAAAACATGCGAACGGATTGGATTATAAAGGGAAGGAGAGCGTGGACGTCACATGGACGGATATTGGGATTTGCTCGTCGGGGATCATTTTGTAACCATTATGATACGTATCGTTATTGCCTTAATTTTATCCGGATTAATTGGTTTTGAACGGGAATTGAAAAATCACTCTGCCGGATTTCGAACGCACATCTTGGTCGGGGTGGGGGCGTGTTTGATGATGGTGCTTTCGTTGTATGGTTTTGAGTGGATGATTGACGCTTACGATAATATACGGTTTGATCCGGCTCGAATTCCTTCTTATGTTATCAGTGGTATTGGGTTCCTCGGAGCTGGAACGATTATCGTCAATGGGATGACGATACGCGGGCTTACAACAGCCGCTTCTATATGGACGGTTGCAGGTCTGGGGCTTGTCGTTGGTGCAGGTATGTATGCGTCCGCCGTGTTTACTACAGTCATCATATTATTAAGTCTTGTATTTTTAAATAATTTTGAGAAGGTATTTAAGAAGGGGAAGTCATCATACGTCGTTGAAATCATTGCTATGCCCGGATTGGAACTTAATCATGCGATTGGTGTCTTTGAACATCATCAATTGGTATTGAAGCGGGTTGAAATCAGCCGCACCGAAAACGATTTACGCCATATATTTATAACAGTTGACCCTGGTGAGGAAATGGATCGCTCGTCTCTTTTTGAGGATATTACAAAACTGGACTATATTAAACATGCTGCGGAGCGAAAATAATTTGGATTGCTCTGTTTGCCGTATAAGCTATTATCTGTTTGTGCGGTATAAAACCTTGTGTCTGTACGGCACAAGGTTTTATATTTTTCCGATAGCCTTCCAAGATGTTGGGTCATGATATCGCGAAAAATTATTCATATTATGTTGTCTGGGTAGCGTATTATTTATGAACTGGTTTTCATGTTTCGTTTTTCATCGATTTGTCTACAATAGAAATAGATTTTTCTTGCATCTCAGTGTGTATATCGTATAATATAAGTATAGTCAAAGATAGTCAAAGTCAAATAAGGTAAATGCAAGCAAACAAATAAACGTTCGCTCATATGGTAAGAGGAGGAGGGTTTATGCGGAACATTTCGGACATCATAGAGGAATATTTAAAACAAATTCTTGATTCTGCCGGCAAGGATGCTATTGATATTAAGCGCAGTGAACTTGCTGATCGATTTCAATGTGTTCCGTCACAAATTAATTATGTGATTAAAACACGCTTTACTGTGGAAAAGGGTTATATAGTGGAAAGTAAGCGTGGTGGCGGTGGTTATATCCGCATTATCCGAATTAAGCATCAAGACTGGGCGGATTTAATTGATGATATTATGGCCATGATCCAGCCAAGTTGTTCGCAGCAGGCAGCTTATGACGTCATGGAGCGGCTTCTGGAGGAAGAACTTGTCACCGAACGCGAGGCTCGAATTATGCTGAGTGCCATTGAGCGGGAGACATTAGCTTTTCAGCTGCCGTTGCGTGATGAAATCCGTGCCCGAATTATGACATCGATGTTGACGACATTAAAATATTTGAATAAGTGAGGGGGGAATGCCATGGAATGCCAGGAATGCCAACAGCGTCCGGCAACGCTTCGTTATACGCAGGTTATCAACGGTGACAAAACAGAAGTGTATGTATGTGATGTATGTGCAAAAGAGAAAGGGTATATGACCTATCCGGAAGAAGGTTATTCCCTGCACCAATTATTGTCCGGATTGTTCAGCCCACCGATTGATAATCAGCAGCATACACCAAAACAGCAGAAAAACGAACTACAATGTCCCAAATGTGAAATGACGCTGTCCAAATTTAAAAAGCTCGGAAAATTTGGTTGTTCCCAATGTTATCAGACCTTTGAAGAGTACCTGGACCCTATGTTCCGTCGTGTGCACAGTGGAAATACAGCACACCATGGGAAGATTCCCGCCCGAAAAGGCGGCGATATGCGTATTAAAAAACAAATGAACGCATATAAAGAAGAGTTGCAGCGTTTAATAAAAAATGAGGCCTTTGAAGATGCTGCAACGGTTCGGGATAAAATCAATGCGTTAAAAAAGGAAATGGGGGGTGATGATGCATGACGCTGCAGCAATTTATGAATGAGGCTATCAGTCCATGGATGCGCGAAGATGGTCCCGACAGTGATATTGTCTTAAGCAGCAGAATCCGTCTGGCACGTAATTTTGCCCAATATTCGTTTCCGATTCTGGCTAATGAATCCGATTTGGAGAGCATCAGTTCATTTATCCGGGATGAGTATGAACATCAATCATTTCAGGATTATACGTCGTTTTCATTTATACCTATTCAGCAATTAACACCGGTGGAGCGACGCGTGCTTGTTGAGAAGCACTTAATCAGCCCTCATTTGGCAGAGCAGGATCACTCATCCGCTGTCCTGATATCTGAAAATGAACAGGTATCGGTTATGGTAAACGAAGAGGATCATCTTCGTCTGCAGCTGTACTTTCCCGGTTTTCAGCTTTCGGAAGCCCTGAGTAATGTATTTGAGTTGGATGACTGGCTGGAGGAAAAAGTTAATTACGCATTTGATGAAAAGCGCGGTTACTTAACAGGATGCCCGACCAATGTTGGTACAGGCATGCGTGCTTCGGTGATGATGCATTTGCCTGCCTTGGCATGGACCCAACAGATCACGCGCATGATACCGGCGATTAACCAACTCGGCCTTGTCGTGCGTGGCATTTATGGTGAGGGAAGTGAGGCCACGGGCAATATTTTTCAGATATCCAATCAAATTACACTTGGAAAATCAGAAGAAGATATCGTTGAGGATTTGCAAAGTGTCGCCCGGCAGCTTATTGAACATGAACGCAAAGCACGAAACCGAATTATGGAACAGTCAGGCAAGCGGTTGGAAGACCGGATTTATCGTTCTTATGGATTGTTGGCATACAGTCGCGTCATGGAGTCAAAGGAAGCGGCAACATGTATATCTGATGTACGGCTCGGCATCGATTTGGGCATTATTGATGGTGTCACAGGGAATATATTCAATGAGCTGATGATACTTACACAGCCGGGATTTCTGCAGCAATATGCTCAAAAATCGCTGACACCTAATGAGCGGGATATATTAAGAGCATCGCTTATCCGTGAACGTGTGAAACTGGAAAATTAGTTAGGAGGAGACATAGCTATGATGTTTGGACGATTTACAGAACGAGCGCAAAAGGTGCTGGCGCTTTCCCAGGAAGAAGCAGTACGGCTTGGACATAATAATATAGGCACCGAACATATTTTGCTTGGCCTTGTCAGCGAAGGAAATGGAATTGCGGCAAAGGCATTGGAATCACTGGGGTTGGAAGTATCCAAAATTCAGGAAGAAGTGGAAAAATTAATTGGATCCGGCAACCAGCCGATGCAGACGATTCATTATACGCCAAGAGCGAAGAAGGTCGTTGAATTGTCCCAGGACGAAGCACGTAAACTTGGCCATTCCTATGTCGGCACCGAGCACATATTGCTTGGTCTCATACGTGAAGGAGAAGGTGTGGCCGCACGTGTCCTGAATAATCTTGGTGTCAGTCTCAACAAAGCGCGTCAGCAAGTTCTGCAGCTTCTTGGCAGCAATGAGTCACAGACAGGACGTCAAGGGCGGGGAGCGCAATCATCGAATGCGAGCACACCGACATTGGATTCGCTGGCACGCGATTTGACGGAAATCGCCAAAGAAGGCAATGTTGACCCTGTCGTTGGTCGCAGCAAAGAAATTGAACGGGTCGTTGAGGTTCTCAGCCGTCGTACTAAAAACAACCCGGTTCTGATCGGTGAGCCCGGTGTTGGGAAAACAGCTGTTGCAGAAGGTTTGGCACAACAAATCATGCAGAATGAAATTCCGGAGATATTGCGTGATAAACGCGTGATGACGCTGGATATGGGGACTGTTGTGGCTGGAACGAAATACCGTGGTGAGTTTGAGGAACGGTTGAAAAAAGTCATGGAAGAAATTCGTCAGGCGTCCAACATCATTCTGTTCATAGATGAATTGCATACGTTGATTGGAGCAGGCGGTGCAGAAGGGGCCATCGATGCTTCCAACATACTAAAACCGGCCCTCTCCCGTGGTGAGCTGCAATGCATAGGTGCCACCACACTTGACGAATACCGCAAATATATTGAAAAAGATGCGGCTCTTGAGCGAAGATTTCAACCGATTCAAGTTGATGAACCAACCTTGGACGAAACGGTGCAGATTTTGCAAGGGTTGCGTGACCGTTATGAAGCCCATCACCGTGTCACCATTCCGGATGAAACAATTGAAACAGCCGTCTCGCTGTCCGACCGTTACATCACCGAACGTTTTCTCCCGGATAAAGCCATTGATTTGATCGATGAAGCTGGTTCCAAAGTTCGCCTGCGTTCATATGCGATACCGCCGGATTTAAAAGAACTGGAGCAAAAACTGGCTGATGTACGCAAAGAAAAGGATTCCGCCGTACAGGGTCAGGAATTTGAAACAGCGGCGTCGTTGCGTGACTCAGAACAGCGGTTGCGAGAGGAATTGGAAGAAACGAAGAATCAATGGAAAGAGAAGCAGGGGCAGGAATCATCCGAGGTAGCCGTAGAAGATGTAGCGAAAGTCGTCTCCACATGGACTGGTGTACCCGTCTCCCGTCTTACAAAAGATGAAAGTGAGCGCCTTTTGAATCTGGAAGAAACATTGCATGATCGGGTTATCGGCCAGGATGAGGCTGTGGATGCCGTGGCTAAAGCTATCCGCAGGGCGCGCGCCGGTTTGAAAGATCCGAAGCGTCCCATCGGCTCGTTCATTTTTCTCGGGCCAACCGGTGTCGGTAAAACGGAGCTTGCACGGGCGTTGGCAGAATCAATGTTTGCTGATGAAGAAGCCATGATCCGGATCGATATGTCTGAGTACATGGAAAAACACGCCACCAGCCGCCTAGTTGGCTCACCTCCAGGATATGTCGGTTATGAAGAAGGTGGTCAACTGACGGAAAAAGTGCGGACCAAGCCTTATTCTGTCATTCTTCTGGATGAAGTGGAAAAAGCGCACCCGGAAGTTTTCAACATTCTGCTGCAAGTGTTGGAGGATGGAAGGCTGACGGACTCTAAAGGACGCGTCGTTGATTTCCGCAATACCGTCCTGATTATGACATCCAATGTCGGTGTCGATGAACTGAAACGGAATAAATATGTTGGATTCACTCTTGATGATGAAGAACAAGATCATAAGAACATGAAGTCCAAAGTGACCGAGGAACTTAAAAAAGCATTCCGTCCTGAATTTCTGAACCGGATTGATGAGACCATTGTATTCCACTCACTTGAACGCAAGCATATGAAATATATTGTCCAGCTGATGGTTAAACAGTTGCAGACCCGTTTGACGGAACAGGGTATTGAATTCACGCTGACGGATAAAGCGGTGGATAAGATTGCCAATGAAGGGTTTGACCCCGAATATGGTGCCCGGCCGCTGCGCAGATCCATCCAAAAAAATGTTGAGGATATGCTGTCGGAAGAATTGCTGAAGGAAACTATCTCCAAAGGGGAAAAAGTAAAAATCGGCTTAAATAATAAAGGGGAATTTACGATTCTGTCGTAAAAATGTAATTTCCCGACACACAGATGATGAAAAACTGGAAGGAAGAACAACCTTCCAGTTTTTTTGATGGCAAGCTGCCGGGACGGAATCATGTTATACTGAGAATGTGGAACAAATATGTCATTATTTAAACGAATTGATAGAGGGCTGTAACGTCCATGCGGTGGATTTGGTATATAATAGAGGATGTAGCAAAGGAGCACGATAGCATTGGCAAAACGCAAAACAAAGTATGTGTGTCAGGACTGTGGTTATGAATCAGCCAAATGGATGGGTAAATGTCCCGGGTGCAACAGCTGGAATACGCTGGTGGAGGAATTGGAAGCATCATCTGTGCAGACGGGGCATACAATAGCCGGGGACACTAACGTTTCCGGTAAGCCAGAACGTATAACGTCAGTTGAAACCAAAAAAGAACCACGTGTGACAACAGCGATGCGCGAATTTAATCGTGTGCTCGGGGGTGGGATTGTTCCGGGGTCACTCGTACTGATCGGCGGTGATCCCGGTATAGGTAAATCAACTTTGTTGTTGCAGGTATCGTCCCAACTTGCTGATAAACAGATGCCTGTACTGTATATTTCCGGAGAAGAATCCATCCGTCAGACAAAATTGCGTTCTGATCGCTTGGGTGTCACCTCCGAGCAGCTTTATGTATTAGCGGAAACCAATCTGTTTGATATACTCAGTCAAATCGAACAGATTAAACCGGCTTTTGTTGTCATTGACTCCATACAAACCGTTTACCGGGAAGAAGTGACAAGTGCTCCAGGAAGTGTTTCCCAGGTGCGTGAGAGCACAAGCGAATTAATGAAGACGGCCAAATCAAATGCAATTCCCATTTGTATTGTAGGTCACGTTACGAAGGAAGGGGCTATAGCGGGGCCGCGGATGTTGGAGCATATGGTGGATGCTGTGCTTTATTTTGAAGGCGAACGGCACCATACTTACAGGATAGTGCGCAGTGTCAAAAATCGCTTCGGGAGCACACATGAGATGGGCATTTTTGAGATGGAGGAGACGGGGTTGCGGGAAGTCATGAATCCGTCCGAGATTTTCCTGGAAGAACGCCCCCAAGGTGCAGCGGGATCAACCGTAGTCGCCTCTATGGAAGGAACAAGGCCTGTTCTTGTTGAAATCCAGGCACTCATTTCCCCAACCAGTTTTGGCAACCCGAGACGGATGGCAACCGGATTTGATACCAATCGTGTTCCCCTTTTGATGGCGGTTCTTGAAAAGCGCGTTGGTCTTCTGCTGCAGAATCAGGATGCTTATATAAAAGTGGCCGGCGGTGTCAAACTTGATGAGCCCGCTATTGACCTGGCTGTAGCTGTCAGTATTGCATCCAGTTTCCGTAACCAACCGACAAGGCCGGAAGATATTTTTATCGGCGAAGTTGGATTGACCGGTGAAGTACGGCATGTGTCCCGGATCGAGCAGCGGGTTCAAGAGGCGGCCAAACTCGGCTTTGAACGTGTGTTTTGTCCCCAAAAGAATTTGGATGGTTGGAATCCGCCATCATCTATCCAGGCTATTGGAGTCCGTACGGTTCGTGAGGCGCTCGATGAAGGTCTGACCACCTGACAGCTCACTACCGGTCGGCACGAATTAGCACGTGACGATTTATTGACATCATTTATGGAGTATGATAAAATAGTTTATTTTAAATTGACTGATTTTTACATTTGTGCTAACATATAAGATACGGTTTTTTATTTTTATGTGGATTTATGGCGGTTAATTTGTGAAAAATGGGCAATAATAGTTGATAGGAGGTGATCGTGGTGTTGAATAAGATTGTTCATTTATTTTTTATTATCAGTGGAGGCACGATCGGATTTTTATATATCCCGGATATTGTTCATTTCTTTGATGTTACCAATCCCCCGTGGGTAGCATCCTCTTATCTGGGCATGGTTTTAGGCGCAATTATTCTATTTGGCCTTTCTTATTTTGTTACGGATTATATAGTCGGGTTTTTAAGATGGATTGAGGACGGTTTGATTAAAGTTCCGGTTGGCGACTTGCTTTTTGGCGGTCTAGGTCTGATTGGCGGTTTGGTCATTGCCTATTTAATCACTATTTCTTTGAAAGATATTGATATCTATCTCGTATCACAGGTTTTACCGCTCTTTATAACGATTTTATCAGGCTACTTTGGTTTTCAAGTTGGGTTTAGAAGACGGGATGAATTGATGAATTTATTTAATTTTAGCCGAAAAGAACGGGAAAAAAAGCAGCCAATGGAAGAGTCGTCCGAACGGAGACCACCCAAACCTAAAATCCTTGATACTAGCGTTATTATTGACGGTCGCATTGCGGATATTTGCCAGACGAATTTCTTGGAAGGCACCATCATAATTCCGCAGTTTGTGCTTGGTGAACTTCAGCATATAGCTGATTCATCGGATGTATTGAAACGTAACCGGGGCCGACGAGGGCTCGATGTTCTGAACCGGATTCAAAAAGAGCTTCCGGTTGACGTGGAAATTTATAACGGTGACTTTGAGGATATTCCGGAAGTTGACAGCAAGCTGATTAAATTGGCTAAAGTGATGGACGGGATTGTTGTAACCAATGATTTTAATTTGAATAAAGTCTGTGATTTGCAAGGCATACCGATTTTAAACATCAATGATCTGGCAAATGCCGTTAAACCGGTGGTTCTGCCAGGCGAAGAATTAAGTGTGCACGTTATTAAAGATGGTAAAGAGCACAATCAAGGTGTTGCCTATCTGGATGACGGAACGATGATTGTCGTGGAAGAAGGGCATGACTATATCGGTAAGACGATTGATGTGTTAATTACAAGCGTCCTGCAGACGTCAGCCGGCCGGATGATTTTTGCGAAACCAAAATTACTTGAAAAAGCACAGTAAAAACGGTATAACGTATAGAGAAGGAAAAGTGATAACAAGTGAGGTTATCACTTTTTATTGCGCTTAGTATTCAAGGTATTCTATGGATAAAGAAAGGAGTCCCACCATGACAAATCAGGTTCGTGTACGTTACGCCCCAAGTCCGACGGGGAATTTGCACATAGGAAATGCGCGCACGGCATTGTTTAATTACTTATACGCCCGGCACTTTGACGGGACGTTCATCATCCGGATTGAAGATACGGATGAAAAGCGAAATGTTTCAGGCGGAGAAGAAAGTCAGATGACATATTTGCAGTGGCTTGGCATTGACTGGGATGAGGGAGCTGATGCCGGTGGTGATTACGGTCCCTATCGCCAGATGGAGCGTCTGGATATTTACCGCCAGTATGCCACGGAGCTGCTGGAGAAGGGACTGGCCTACAAGTGCTATATGACCGAAGAGGAACTCGATCAGGAACGCGAACAACAACGCGCGAGAGGCCAGGTTCCGAAATATTCAGGAGCTCATCGTCATCTGACGCAAGAGCAGGTTGACCAGTTTGAAAACGAGGGACGTATCCCGAGCATCCGTATACGAGTTCCGGATAACCATTCATATACATTCCATGATATTGTAAGAGGTGACATCACATTTGATTCCAGCGATTTTGGTGATTGGGTGATTGTCAAAAAAAATGGCACACCAACCTATAACTTTGCGGTGGCGATTGATGATCATTTAATGGCCATCACCGACGTTCTGCGCGGTGAGGAGCATATTTCCAACACTCCGAAACAAATGATGGTTTATGAGGCATTTAGCTGGGAACCGCCGCGATTTGGACACATGACGCTGATTATGAACGAAAAACGTAAAAAACTGAGCAAACGTGATGAACACATTATGCAGTTTATTGAGCAATACCGGGATAAAGGGTATATGCCTGAAGCTTTGTTTAACTTTATTACCCTGCTGGGTTGGTCGCCAGTTGGTGAAGAAGAAATATTCAGTAAGGATCAATTGATAGAGATTTTTGACCCTGACCGGCTATCAACATCTGCTGCCATATTTGACCAGCAAAAACTGAGATGGATGAATAATGAATATATTAAAGCGGCGGATTTGAACAGCGTTATTGATCTGGCGCTGCCGCATTTACAGAAAGCTGGACGTCTGCCTGAGAATATGGATGCCTCGACAAGAAAATGGGCGGAAAAAATGATCGCTCTGTATCAGGAACAGCTCCATTATGGCGCGGAAATTGTCGAACTGACCGATTTGTTTTTCCAGGAATCCATAGACTATGATGAGGCAGCGATGGATGTGTTAAATCAAGAACAGGCCCCGGAAGTGCTGCAGGTTCTCACGGATAAGTTGATCCATTTGGACGAGTTTGAAAAGGATGCTATCCAGCAAGAAATTAAAGCAACCCAAAAAGAAACCGGACATCGCGGCAAGAGACTGTTCATGCCAATCAGAGCGGCGACAACCGGACAGACACACGGTCCGGAACTGCCGCTTGCTATTGAGCTATTGGGAAGAGATACGGTTGTGAGCCGTTTGGACAGCTTGCTGAAGGAGTTCGGAGCCTAATTGGTTCACAATTGCAAATAAATATAATATAGTAATATCATAAACAAAATAATGATAACCGTATTTAATGCGTTGATAAGGAGAAGTAAAAAACGCCATGCTTGTCCAGAGAGAATCACCATCGGCTGGAAGTGATTCGAAGCACCGTTTTTGAAATGCACCTTGGAGCCCGCTATGGAAATGGAGTATATAGCGGCGGCGCTCTGCCGTTACCGGAGCCAAGCTGGAAGAGAGCTTATTCTTCAAACAGAGTGGGACCGCGCAAACGAGCGTCTCTG
>NZ_BAAADM010000021.1:10729-63910 GCF_039522485.1 Lentibacillus halophilus
ATGGCATTGGGCGCAGGACGTGATATTCTGTGCATAACATATAAAGAAACGACGGGAGGAGGAATTAGGCCGATGGGGGTTTTTAAACGAATGAAAGAAGATATGGACGTTGTCTTTGAACAGGATCCGGCTGCACGTTCCTATATGGAAGTGATGTTGACCTATGCGGGAGTGCATGCTATTTGGGCACACCGTCTGGCCCATTTCTTTTTTAAACGTCGTCTGTTCTTCATTGCCCGTGTGATTTCACAGCTGAACCGTTTTTTCACAGGCATTGAAATCCATCCGGGTGCCGTCATTGGCCGGAAGTTTTTCATTGACCATGGGATGGGTATCGTTATTGGTGAAACGTGTGAAATAGGGGATAATGTGTCCGTCTTTCAAGGGGTGACACTTGGTGGCACTGGCAAGGAAAAAGGAAAGCGTCATCCAACCATCAAGGATAATGCCACGATTACAACCGGTGCAAAAGTGCTCGGGAATATAACGATCGGCAACAGTTCCAAAGTAGGGGCGGGATCGGTCGTGTTAAAGGATGTTCCCGATCATTCCACGGTTGTTGGCGTTCCGGGTCAGGTCGTTGTACAAAATGGTGAAAAAGTGAAGAAAAACCTTGATCATCATAAACTGCCCGATCCGGTAGCCGACCGCTGTCAACAACTGCAGGAAGACATTGATGCCTTGCGTGAAGAATTAGAAAACCTGAAGGAAGGGGAGCACAATGACAATAACCATTTATAATACATTGACAAGAGAAAAAGAAACGTTCAAATCGATCGACAAAAATCGGGTGCGCATGTATGTTTGCGGTCCAACCGTCTATAATTATATCCACATTGGAAATGCTCGTCCGGCTATTGTTTTTGATACGGTCCGAAGGTATTTTGAATATAAGGGATTTCAGGTGGATTATGTACTCAACTTCACGGATGTTGATGATAAAATTATTAAAGCAGCCAACGACATGGGGGAAGCCGTTCCGGATGTGGCCAATCGTTTTATTGACGCTTATTTGCAGGATGTTGAGGCTTTGGGTGTCAAAAAGGCAACATGGAATCCGCGTGTGACGGAAACGATGGATGACATCCTGACGTTTATTCAGAGCCTGATTGATGAAGGCTACGCATATGAAGTAGATGGCGATGTTTACTTTAAACCACGTTCGTTTGCAGACTACGGGAAACTGTCACATCAGTCCATTGATGAATTACGGTCGGGAGCGCGCATTCAAGTAGGCGAGAAAAAAGAGGACCCGCTTGACTTTGCATTATGGAAGAAAGCTAAGGATGATGAAATTGCTTGGGATTCACCATGGAGCCAGGGACGTCCTGGTTGGCATATAGAATGCTCAGCGATGGCCAAAAAATATCTTGGTGAAACGATAGACATTCACGCGGGCGGACAGGATCTCGCTTTTCCGCATCATGAAAATGAAATTGCACAATCCGAGGCACGAAGCGGAAAGCCGTTTTCCAATTACTGGATGCACAACGGTTATATCAATGTTGACAATGAAAAGATGTCCAAATCACTTGGTAACTTTGTATTAACCAAAGATATCATTGCTCAGCATGATCCACAGGTAGTCCGTTTTCTTATGCTGAGTGTTCATTACCGCCATCCTATCAACTTCACTGAAGAGCTGTTGCAGGGAGCAAAAACTAGTCTGGACCGCATTAACAATGCATACAGCAACCTTGAACATCGAAAACAGGCAAGCATGGATGCGGATCAGGACGCTAATAATTGGATGGCAACTATTTCGATGATGAAGCGCCAATTTGAAGAAGCTATGGATGATGACTTTAATACAGCCAATGCTATTTCTGTATTATTTGATATAACGAAAGAGGCTAACCGTTATTTGGAACGAACGCACACATCCATTCGAATTATTGAGGAATTTCAGGCAAGCATGCAATCTATTCTTGATGTGCTGGGCATTCAGTTGGAACGGGAGGACGATTTGCTGGATGCGGATATTGATGCATTGATTCAGGAACGGAATGAAGCACGACGGAACCGTGATTTTGCTCGAGCCGACGAGATTCGTGACAATCTGAGGGAAAGACATGTTATTCTCGAAGATACGCCTCAGGGAACACGATGGAAGAGGGCGGACAATGAGTCTTGATGTAAAACAGATGAAGAGTTTGACGCTGGCCTATATGGGAGATGCTGTCTTTGAAGTTCATATCAGGGAACATTTACTGGAAAAAGGAACTGTCAAACCTAATCAACTCCAGAAAGAAGCCGTCACGTTTGTATCAGCAAAAGCACAAGCGTCGGTCGTTCGGCATTGGATGGAAACAGATCAGCTTACCGGTGACGAAGTATCTATAGTTACCCGAGGCAGGAACGCTAAATCCGGAGCCATTCCTAAGAATACAAACGTTCAGACGTATCGGTACAGCACTGCTTTTGAGACACTGATTGGTTATCATTATTTGCTCAGGAATGACGAAAGGCTGAATGAATTACTGGAGGCAGCTGTTGCATTTGTGGAAGGGAGGGAATACGATCCTTGGTACAGGAAATGATTATCGGAAAAAACCCTGTCATTGAAGCGTTGACCTCGGGCAGATCCATTCATAAAGTAATGGTATCCGATCAGCTGAATCCTTCGTTGACACAAAAACTGAACCATCTCGCCAAAGAAGCCGGAACGATCGTGCAAAAGACCCCCAGGACAAAGATTGATCAAGTAACATCCGGGAACCACCAGGGCGTTGTCGCTTATGTTGCGTCGTATGCGTATGCGTCACTGGATGATTTGTTTGCCGTAGCCGAATCGAGAAACGAAGCGCCATTTTTTGTCATTTTAGATCAACTGGAAGATCCGCATAATCTTGGTTCCATCATAAGAAGTGCCGACGCTGCGGGGGCTCATGGGGTTATCATACCTAAACGGCGATCTGTCGGTCTTACACAAACCGTCGCTAAAACAGCGGCAGGTGCCTTGGAACATGTGCCGGTAACACGTGTAACAAATACCGCCAATACCATTGATGAATTGAAAAAACAGCATATATGGGTTGTGGGTACGGATGCCTATGGAAGCGAGGATTACCGACAACTCGATGGTAGCCTGCCATTAGCCATCGTCATTGGTAATGAAGGAAAAGGGATAAGCCGATTAGTTCGCGATAAATGCGATTGGTTGGTAACTCTCCCCATGAAGGGACATGTTTCGTCATTAAATGCATCCGTTGCGTGCAGCCTGTTATTATACGAGGTTCTCCGAAAACGACCCCCGGCAGGTGACTGGTCATGAATATCCTGGTTGTTGACGGCTATAACATCATTGGTGCATGGGAAGAACTGAAACGGTTGAAAATTGAGGACATTGGACAGGCACGTGATCAGCTCATTGAATGGCTGGCCGATTATCAGGCTTTTTCTGGTATGCGTGTCATTGTCGTATTTGATGCCTATTATGTCCGAGGGATAGAAAGCAGACAGAAGGAATACCAAATGGAAATCATTTATACCAAAGAAAACGAGACGGCTGATGAGTGCATTGAACGGCTAGTTAAGGAATTAAAAAATGTGCTGAATCAAGTATATGTCGCCACATCAGATTATGCTGAACAACGGACGATTTTTGGCCGTGGTGCCCTTCGCAAACCGGCACGGGAACTGTATACGGAAATGAATACGATTGACCGGGAGATAACGGAAAAAATAGAGGAAACGAAGCAAAATGGACGTCCGGTAAAAATACCACTGAAAAAGGATGTGTTGGATACGTTTGAAAAGTGGCGGCGTGGAGATATGTAAATGTCTTTTATACCTAAATCCTTCCAATCTATGTTGACTATTAGGAAACGCTTACTGTATAATACGTTTTAAATTGCCAATCGTGTTGCCGGGAGGTCATGTCGGTGAATGCCGAGTTGATAGAGACAGATACCAAAAACTTGGAGAAGCTCGATGATAACAAAATTATTCATCTGATACATTGTGGAAACAGCCAGGCACTAGATTTTTTGATTCATAAGTATGCTCATTTTGTTCGGGCAAAAGCGCGAACGTATTTTATCATCGGTGCAGACAAAGAAGATATTATTCAAGAGGGCATGATCGGTCTGTACAAAGCCATCCGCGATTTTGACGGGGAGAGGTTATCTTCATTCAAAGCATTTGCTGAACTGTGTGTTACCCGGCAGATTATCACCGCCATCAAGACAGCCACTAGACAAAAACACACCCCACTCAACTCTTACGTATCACTGGACAAGCCCATTTATGATGAGGAATCCGACCGCGCACTTATTGACGTCATTAGCGGAACGAAAACAGTTGACCCACAGGAGATACTGGTGAACAAAGACGACTTTTTCGATATGGAAGAAAAGCTTTCTGAACTGCTGAGTACACTGGAAAAAGAAGTTCTGCGCCTGTATCTGGATGGTTGTACGTATCAGGAAATTTCCGTAACATTGCGACGACATGTAAAATCCATCGATAATGCCGTTCAGCGTATTAAGCGAAAACTGGAACAATTGATTGAAAAGGATGAGAACAGTGTCGATCATGTCCGTTGACACGTCGTATAGGTCATGCTACATTAGTGAAGGTCAGAAGCGTCCGGGGAGGGACAATCTTTGAATTTGATGAAGTTCTTCAAAAATGTTTCCAGAGAAATGAAAAAAGTGACTTGGCCAACAGGCCGTGAACTGACAAGCTACACCATTACGGTCATTACGACGGTTGTTTTTGTAGCTGTATTTTTCGCGGTTGTTGATTTGGGCATTTCACAATTTCTTAACTCATTATTTTAATAAGCTTGAATAGAGATGTTATCAATATGCTATAATGGAATATATGATGATATGAAAAACCCGGGTGAAGCGGGTTTTTTAATATGGCATGTTTTAGCAATAAAAAACAGATTGCTGGCAGAAAAGAAAACTGATGATAAGGGGGGAAGGGCACACGCAATGCCCTGTGTAAATGGAAAAGAAATGGTATGCCATCCATACGTATTCCGGCTACGAGAATAAGGTGCAAACGAATTTGCAAAAACGTGTGGAGACGATGAATATGGAAGATAAGATCTTTCGTGTGCTTGTGCCTGAGGAAGAAGAGACTGAAGTAAAAAACGGCAAGAAAAAAGTGGTTAAAAAGAAATTCTTCCCGGGTTACGTTCTTGCTGAAATGGTTATGACGGATGATTCATGGTATGTCGTTCGCAATACGCCGGGGGTCACAGGTTTTGTCGGATCCAGCGGTCAAGGGACAAAACCAACACCACTTTTGCCCCATGAAGTAGATAATGTTCTAAAACAAATGGGTGTAAAAGAAAAAGAGCCACAGGTTAACTTTGAAGTGGAGGAAAATGTTAACATTACAGATGGTCCGTTCACGGATTTCACAGGCACCATTAAACATATTGAAACAGACAAGCAGAAGGTGAAAGTGCATGTAAACATGTTCGGCCGAGAAACGCCGGTAGAACTTGACTTTACACAAATTGAAAAACTGCAATGACTCACAGGATGGCTTGCCGATTAAATAAAATTATAAGAAGGATCTTGCATTGATTTATAATTCGTGCTAAAATTTTTTTGTTATTGCCGTTCGTCGAACCTTGAGTAGACAGGTAATATTGAGTGGGAGGGGGATTCCCCTATTACCACATCACGGACTTTAAGGAGGTGTGTCTCGTGGCTAAAAAAGTATTTAAAATCGTAAAGCTGCAAATCGAGGCCGGCAAAGCAAATCCAGCGCCACCGGTAGGCCCCGCGTTGGGACAAGCTGGCGTGAATATTATGGGATTCTGTAAGGAATTTAACGCCCGCACACAAGACCAGGCCGGCATGATTATTCCAGTCGAAATTACAGTATTTGAAGATCGTTCCTTTACATTTATTACAAAAACGCCGCCTGCTCCGGTACTGTTGAAAAAAGCAGCCGGAATTGATACTGGGTCAGGTGAACCAAGGCGTAATCAAGTTGCTTCGGTTAAGCGTGACCAGGTCAACGAAATTGCGGAAACGAAAATGCCTGATTTGAATGCGGCTAATTTTGACGCTGCTGTGCGCATGGTCGAAGGAACAGCACACAGCATGGGCATTAATATAGAAGATTAATGCTGGCGCATACATGAACAGACACGGTTTGCGATGATAATTGTGTTCTCATGACCATGCCGCCTGTATTTGTCGAGTGGGAGGTCTTACCGCTATAAACCACAACTTGAGGAGGAAGTATAATGGCGAAACGTAGCAGAAAATATCAGGAAACTGCTGAACTTGTTGATCGCTCAAAAGCATATGACACAGAGGAAGCAGTCACTTTGTTGAAAGAGACTGCCAAAGCAAATTTTGATGAAACCGTGGAAGCTGCCTTTCGTTTAGGGGTTGACCCGAAAAAAGCTGATCAGCAAATCCGCGGAGCAATGGTGTTGCCACACGGAACGGGAAAGACACAGCGCGTATTGGTTTTTGCTAAAGGCGAAAAGGCTACCGAAGCCGAAAACGCCGGTGCCGATTTTGTTGGGGATCAGGATTTGATCACCAAAATTAACCAGGGCTGGTTTGACTTTGATGCTGTTGTTGCGACGCCTGATATGATGGCTGAAGTCGGCAAGCTCGGGCGCGTCTTGGGACCAAAAGGGCTTATGCCAAACCCAAAGACCGGAACAGTAACCTTTGAAGTCGAAAAAGCAGTCAATGAAATTAAAGCGGGTAAAGTCGAGTATCGTGTTGATAAATCGTCCAATATCCATGTTCCTTTCGGGAAGATTTCATTTGATAATAACAAACTCGCAGAAAACTTTCATGCTGTTGCGGATGCGCTTGTAAAAGCCAAACCACAGGCAGCAAAAGGTTTGTATATGCGTAACGCATCCATCACGTCCACGATGGGACCGGGTATCAAGGTGGACGTTACACCTTATCGTGGCTGATATGATTATGGGATATTGTGCTTGGTAAAGAGTTGACTTTTCGCCAGCAATCACGTATACTAGACATGCTATAAATAGAATACGTTGTACCGTAGACAGCAGGTGCGTTTATCGCTTAATATCCTGCCGAGGTGTTTCAGGGATAAACGATTGACTACAGTCGTACGTTGTTTACCGAAAGCCTTCATGTCTGCATGGAGGCTTTCTTATTTTCTTCATGATCAACTGAACACTACCGGTTGCGGTATAATCAAGTGGTTAACAGGAGGTGGAACGATGTCCAACAGTAATATTATTGAGCAAAAAAAGCAGGTTGTGCAGGAAATTGCAGATAAATTCCGTGACAGTCAGTCTACATTGCTCGTGGATTATCGCGGTTTGAATGTAGCTGAAATGACAGAACTGCGTCAACAGATGCGCGAAGCAGATGTTGATTTTAAAGTCTATAAAAATTCAATGGTTCGCCGTGCGGCAGATGAAGTGGAATTGAGTGACTTGAATGATACATTGGTCGGCCCGACCGCTATTGCATTCAGCGCTAACGATGTGATTGCACCGGCCAAAATTTTAAATAATTTTGCCAAGGAGCACCATGCGCTTGAGATTAAAGGTGGTGTCATTGAAGGTGAAATAGCAACACTTGATCAAATCAAGGAACTTGCCGATTTGCCGAACTACGATGGTATGGTGGCCATGCTGCTTAGTGTGCTTCAGGCACCTGTGCGAAACTTTGCTTATGCTGCCAAAGCTATCGCAGATCAAAAAGAAGAACAAGGCGCGTAACTGCTTGTCGCTTTATGCGGCATAAATTTAAATTTTGAATGGAGGAATACCAATGGATAATCAGCAAATTATTGATGCGGTAAAAGAAATGTCTGTTTTGGAACTGAACGATCTTGTAAAAGCAATTGAGGAAGAGTTTGGCGTAACGGCTGCGGCACCGGTTGCTGTTGCAGGTGGAGGCGGCGAAGCAGAAGCTGCTGAAGAACAGACTGAATTTAATGTAGAGTTGTCCGATCCCGGCGATTCCAAAATTAAAGTTGTTAAAGCTGTTCGTGAAATCACCGGACTTGGCCTTAAAGATGCGAAAGAACTGGTTGATAATACGCCTAAAGCTATCAAAGAAGGCGCATCAAAAGACGAAGCTGAAGATATTAAAAGCCAACTGGAAGAAACAGGAGCAACCATCGAAATCAAGTAATTATCAAAAAGCCTGTCGGATAACGGCGGGCTTTCTCTATATTTAATTTCAATCACTTTCCAAAAGCAGGTGCCAAAATGGCTGATCATTATTTTTCACACCAACCTCAATCCAAACGTTCCCCTCAACAATGGAACTGCCTATTAAGAGGGAAGGAATATACGTTCACAAGCGACTATGGCGTTTTTTCAAAAAATGATGTGGATTATGGCTCAAAGCTTTTAATTGATCATTTTGATGAACCTTGTATTGAAGGGGAAATACTGGATTTGGGCTGTGGATATGGTCCAATTGGCATTACAACGGCTGACCGATTTCCCGCGAGGCACGTCGTTATGTCGGATATTAATGAACGAGCGATTGAGCTTGCCCGGAAGAATGCCGTTCTTAACCAAGTACTGAATGTGGAAATGGTGACGAGTGATCGTTTAAACGATATGCCTAGTCGACGATTTGCTTCTATATTGACAAATCCTCCGATACGTGCAGGGAAACAAGTGGTCCATCAAATGTTTGAAGATAGCAGGAACGCGCTGCTGAAAAAGGGTCAACTATGGGTGGTCATTCAAAAAAAGCAGGGGGCTCCGTCCGCTATAGATAAACTTGAGAATTTATTTGATCATGTAGAGACAACTGCGCGCAGCAAAGGTTATTATGTATTGATGGCTATGAATGGTTGACCGTTCACGGCAAATGTGATAGTATATTTAAATGCTAACATAGGACTTCCTTTGTCAATAAAAATTTCACGAAAGTATAATGTATAATGTAATCGGCAAACGGGGACAATGATAGAATCGCTTATATTATCCAGGGTCTGGGAAACTGGCTGTGTCAGCCTTTCTACTATGTTTCACCGTCATCCTGAAGAATACATGCTGCAAGATATATACTATTCGGCAGCAACTCCGGATTGTGCTGATTTTTTGAAACAGTAGTACGAGTACTATTGTTATTTTACGCTATCTGGAAATGTTATATTTTTTGTCCGGAAGCATCAGTAGGATCGGGCTTGCAAGTTATCCCGGAGTAATCATCGCCTGATGCTTTTACCGTGGAAACGGGTTAAAAATGGCTGATGCACCTATCAGTTGTTTTTTCAAATATTATAGTCATTTTTCGAGCCAATGAAGGAAGAAATCTATGAAAAATGCTTGATTTGAGGGGTGAAGCTGTTGACAGGTCAACTAGTTCAGTACGGACGGCACCGCCAGCGCAGAAGTTATGCGCGTATCAGTGAGGTATTGGATTTACCGAATCTAATCGAAATTCAAACCGCTTCCTATCAGTGGTTCCTTGATGAAGGAATACGGGAGATGTTTCAAGATATTTCGCCGATTGAGGATTTTGCCGGTAATTTATCACTGGAATTTATCGATTATAGTCTCGGTGAACCCAAATACCCTGTGTACGAATCCAAAGAGCGAGATGTTACCTATAACGCACCACTGAGTGTAAAGGTACGGCTGATTAATAATGAGACCGGTGAAGTGAAAGAGCAGGAAGTGTTTATGGGTGATTTTCCATTAATGACGGATACCGGAACGTTTATTATTAATGGAGCTGAACGCGTCATTGTTTCCCAGCTTGTTCGATCACCGAGTGTTTATTTCAGTGAGAAATTTGACAAAAACGGCAAACGCGGTGTGGCTGCGACTGTTATTCCAAATCGTGGAGCCTGGCTTGAATTTGAAACAGATGCCAAAGATGTTGCCTATGTCAGGATTGACCGCACACGTAAGTTGCCAATCACTGTGTTATTACGTGCCCTCGGCTTTAGTACGGACCAGGAGATTATCGACCTTATTGGTGATAATCAATATTTGAAAAATACGCTGGAAAAGGACAATACGGAAACAACGGAGAAAGCACTGCTTGAAATCTATGAACGTTTGCGTCCCGGTGAACCACCGACTGTGGAAAATGCAAGGAGTTTACTTGTCTCCCGATTCTTTGACCCGAAGCGCTATGATTTGGCTTACGTCGGCCGTTACAAAGTAAACAAAAAACTGGACATTAAAGACCGTTTGTTTAATCAGGTGCTGGCGGAACCCATTGTTGATCCGGAAACAGGTGAAGTCATTGCAGACAAAGGTGATAAGTTGGAGCGCCGGCTGCTTGACAAAATTATACCTTATTTGGAAAGCAATGAAAATATGGCCGGTGAAAAAACTGTGAAACCAAACGAAGGTGTTCTGGAGGAACCCATTCTTGTGCAATCAGTGAAGATTGTCGATCCGACGGACCCTGATGGCGAGCATCATCTCGATGTTATTGGCAATGCCAATGTGGATGAGAACACGAAGCATATTGCACCATCTGATATATTATCTGCCATTAGTTATTTCTTTAACTTGCTCCATCATGTTGGTGGAACAGATGATATTGACCATTTGGGTAACCGTCGTCTGCGTTCTGTCGGAGAACTGCTTCAAAATCAGTTTCGTATAGGTCTATCCCGGATGGAACGGGTTGTGCGGGAGCGTATGTCTATTCAGGATACATCGAGCATAACGCCGCAGCAGTTGATTAATATCCGGCCTGTTATAGCATCCATTAAAGAGTTTTTTGGAAGTTCGCAGTTGTCACAGTTCATGGATCAGACCAATCCGTTAGGGGAACTTACCCACAAACGCCGTCTGTCAGCACTGGGGCCCGGTGGACTGACCCGTGAGCGCGCTGGATTTGAAGTGCGTGACGTTCACTATTCCCACTACGGGCGCATGTGTCCGATTGAAACACCGGAAGGGCCGAATATCGGTCTGATTAACTCGCTGTCAAGTTACGCGAAGGTCAATCAATTTGGCTTTATTGAGACACCGTATCGTCGAGTCGATCGGGAGACCGGAAGGGTAACGGGCGAATCGGATTATCTGACAGCAGATGAAGAAGACAATTATGTTGTCGCACAGGCGAACGCCCGGCTGAATGATGACGGCACATTCGCTGATGAAGAAGTTATTGCACGTTTCCGCGGCGAAAATACGATTGTTCCGCGTGAAAAAATCGACTATATGGACGTCTCACCAAAACAAGTGGTATCAGCTGCGACAGCTTGCATTCCCTTTTTGGAAAATGACGACTCCAACCGTGCATTAATGGGAGCCAACATGCAGCGACAGGCCGTGCCTTTGATGGAGCCGGAAGCCCCCATGGTTGGAACCGGCATGGAATATGTTTCAGGCAAAGATTCTGGTGCTGCTGTTATATGCCAAAATGAGGGCATCGTGGAACATGTGGAAGGAAAAGAAGTGCGGGTCCGCCGTATTTCCGAGGTTGATGGAAAAGAAGTCCAAGGCGATTTGGATGTTTATCGTATGCAGAAATACATCCGCTCCAACCAGGGAACATGCTACAATCAGCGACCGATTGTCAGCAAAGGTGATCGTGTCACGCAAGGTGAAATCCTGTCTGATGGACCCTCGATGGAAAACGGAGAGATGGCGCTTGGCCGCAATGCACTTGTCGGATTTATGACATGGGAAGGTTACAACTATGAAGACGCCGTTATTATGAGTGAGCGCATGGTCAAAGATGATGACTTTACATCCATTCACATTGAGGAATACGAATCGGAAGCCCGGGATACCAAACTCGGTCCGGAGGAAATCACTCGTGATATTCCGAACGTTGGGGAAGATGCACTGAAAGATCTTAATGACGACGGAATTATTCGTATTGGTGCGGAAGTTTCCGATGGCGATATCCTTGTAGGCAAAGTGACACCTAAAGGAGTAACGGAACTGTCAGCCGAAGAGCGCTTACTTCACGCTATTTTTGGTGAAAAAGCACGGGAGGTTCGGGACACTTCTCTGCGTGTACCGCATGGATCTGGCGGCATTGTGCTGGAAGTTAAAATCTTTAACCGTGAAGATGGGGATGAGTTATCGCCTGGTGTTAATCATTTGGTACGTGTTTATATTGTACAGAAACGAAAGATATCAGAAGGGGATAAAATGGCTGGACGACATGGAAACAAAGGTGTCATATCCAAAATACTTCCCGAGGAAGATATGCCGTTTTTGCCGGATGGTACACCGCTTGACATCATGCTGAATCCACTCGGTGTTCCGTCGCGAATGAATATCGGGCAGGTTTTTGAACTTCACCTCGGCATGGCTGCACGCCAGCTCGGACTTCACATGGCCACACCGGTATTTGACGGTGCAACCGAAGACGATGTATGGGAAACCCTTGATGAAGCAGGGATAGCAAAAGATGCTAAATCCATTCTTTATGATGGACGAACGGGAGATCCGTTTGACAATCGCGTTTCCGTCGGTGTCATGTATATGATCAAACTGGCGCATATGGTGGATGATAAACTGCACGCCCGCTCCACTGGCCCATACTCCCTGGTCACCCAGCAGCCATTGGGCGGTAAGGCTCAATTTGGCGGACAACGTTTTGGTGAAATGGAAGTCTGGGCGCTAGAGGCTTACGGCGCTGCGTACACATTGCAGGAGATTTTGACTGTTAAATCCGACGACGTGGTCGGTCGTGTTAAAGCTTATGAATCCATCGTAAAAGGTGATAATGTCACCGAGCCTGGAGTGCCGGAATCTTTCAAAGTATTGATCAAAGAATTGCAAAGCCTTGGAATGGACGTGAAGATGCTATCCAGCGATGAGTCAGAAATTGAAATGCAGGAACTAGAAGACGAGGATACACAAGCGGCAAGCAAATTAAATTTGGAAGCGGCAGAAGAAAGCTGACAAATCGCACGCGTTCACAGAGAGAATGAACAGCTCCGGGCGTATGAAATGGGCTATCCAGCTGATTTTACGCCCTTTGCCTTCATCTTATTTTCAGGTTTGCAGGAAAATCGGACACTAAAAAGGGAGGTAGACCCTTGCTGGATGTAAATAATTTTGAGTATATGAAAGTCGGTTTGGCTTCATCAGAGAAAATTCGTTCATGGTCGTACGGTGAGGTCAAAAAACCGGAAACGATCAACTATCGCACGTTAAAACCGGAAAAAGATGGCCTGTTTTGTGAGCGGATTTTTGGACCGCAAAAAGACTGGGAATGCCATTGTGGAAAATACAAACGTATACGCTATAAAGGAGTTGTTTGTGACCGGTGTGGTGTTGAAGTCACGAAAGCAAAAGTGCGCCGTGAACGTATGGGTCATATTGAACTTGCTGCTCCTATATCCCATATTTGGTACTTTAAGGGCATTCCAAGCCGCATGGGACTCGCGTTGGATATGTCGCCGCGTGCACTGGAAGAAGTTATTTACTTTGCCGCATATATTGTCACTGAACCCGGTGATACACCGCTGGAGAGAAAACAGCTGTTGTCTGAAAAAGAATACAGAACCTATTACGATAAATACGGTGCGACGTTTAAAGCACAAATGGGAGCAGAAGCGATCCGAAAACTTCTCGGCGACATTGACCTTGAGAAAGAAGTAGACACGCTGAAAGAGGAATTGAAAACAGCGCAGGGACAGCGCCGAACGCGTGCCATAAAACGATTGGAAGTACTTGATTCATTCCGCAATTCCGGAAATGATACATCGTGGATGGTGCTGGATGTACTGCCGATTATACCGCCGGAAATACGCCCCATGGTTCAACTTGACGGCGGCCGATTCGCAACATCCGACTTAAACGATTTATATCGCCGCGTCATCAATCGTAATAATCGGTTGAAACGATTGCTCGACCTTGGTGCGCCAAGCATCATTGTGCAAAATGAAAAACGGATGCTGCAGGAGTCGGTTGATGCCCTGATTGACAATGGACGCCGGGGACGCCCTGTAACCGGGCCAGGAAACCGGCCGTTAAAATCCCTTTCCCATATGCTGAAAGGGAAGCAAGGGCGATTCCGTCAAAATCTGCTCGGGAAACGGGTTGACTATTCCGGTCGTTCGGTCATTGTTGTCGGACCAAGTTTAAAAATGCATCAGTGTGGTCTTCCGAAGGAAATGGCACTGGAATTGTTTAAACCATTTATTATGAAGGAATTGGTTGAAAAAGGCTATTCCCACAACATTAAATCAGCCAAACGCAAAATTGAGCGCGTGCATCCAGAAGTATGGGACGTTCTTGAAGAAGTTATTAAAGAACATCCGGTACTATTGAATCGTGCGCCGACACTGCATCGCTTGGGTATTCAGGCATTTCAGCCGGTATTGGTAGAAGGTCGTGCTATTCAGCTACACCCACTGGTTTGTAATGCTTATAATGCTGACTTTGATGGGGACCAGATGGCTGTTCACGTTCCACTTTCTGCAGAAGCACAGGCAGAGGCGCGTATTTTGATGCTTTCCGCTCAAAATATTCTGAACCCGAAAGATGGAAAACCTGTTGTGACGCCATCACAGGATATGGTTCTCGGCAACTACTACCTTACGCTTGAACGCGCCGGTGCCATTGGTGAAGGAAGTCGATTTAAGGATACAGCCGAAGCGTTGCTCAGTTACCGTAATGGGTATGTTCATTTGCATTCAAGAATTGCCATTAAAGCATCCAGCTTGAATAAAAAATCATTTACGGAAAAACAGCAGAGCCAAATGCTTATAACAACAGTCGGAAAACTTATATTTAACGAGATTTTACCGGAGTCGTTCCCATATATTAACGAACCGACGAAACACAACCTGGAAGTGGAGACACCTGACAAATACTTTATTGATCATGGTGCCGACATTGCCGAAGAAATCAGGAACTGTGAACTTGTATCGCCATTTAAAAAAGATATATTGGGCGACGTCATTGCGGAAGTGTTTAAACGGTTCAAGATTACGGAAACGTCACGAATGCTTGACCGCATGAAGGATCTTGGTTTTAGTTATTCGACGATAGCCGGTATGACAGTCGGGGTTTCCGATGTGGTTGTACTCTCTGAAAAAGAAGAAATTCTGAATGATGCACAGAATGATGTGGATAAAGTGCAGAAACAGTTCAGACGTGGTCTGATCACTGATAATGAACGATATGACCGGGTGATTGCCATATGGTCGAAAGCCAAGGACAATATTCAGGAACGTTTGATGGGATCACTGGATACCAGCAATCCAATCTTCATGATGAGTGACTCCGGTGCAAGAGGTAACGCATCCAACTTTACACAACTTGCCGGTATGCGCGGTCTGATGGCTAACCCATCCGGTGAAATTATTGAATTGCCGATTACGTCCAACTTCCGTGAAGGACTGACTGTTCTGGAATACTTTATTTCGACACACGGTGCTCGTAAAGGTCTGGCCGATACAGCACTGAAAACCGCCGACTCCGGCTACCTGACGCGTCGTCTTGTGGATGTGGCGCAAGATGTTATTATCCGTGAAGATGACTGTGGAACGGATCGTGGATTGACTGTTTCAGCCTTGAAAGACGACTCCGAGGTTATTGAACCGTTTATTGACCGGTTGGGTGGACGTACCGTGTTTGAGAACGTGCGTCACCCGGATACGAGGGAGATTATTGCTGAAAAGGGTGAAGTGCTCACGGAAGATCAAGCCAAGCAGGTTGTTGAGGCAGGGATCGAAGAAGTGATCATTCGTTCTGCGTTCACATGCAATTCCAAATATGGTGTCTGCAAGAAATGTTATGGACGAAACCTCGCCACAGGTGATGAAGTGGAAGTCGGGGAAGCCGTGGGTATCATCGCCGCTCAATCCATTGGAGAACCTGGTACGCAGCTGACGATGCGCACGTTCCATACTGGTGGCGTTGCAGGCGATGACATTACACAAGGTCTGCCGCGTATTCAGGAACTTTTTGAAGCACGCAATCCGAAAGGTCAGTCCGTGATCAGCGAAGTCTTTGGTACAGTTGAAGAGGTCAAAGAAGGAAAAGACAAACAGGAAATCATTATTCAAGGCGAGGTCGAACAACGTACGTACCCTGTTCCATATAATGCGCGTATGAAGGTGACCACCGGTGATGAAGTGGTTGCAGGGCAAGAGTTGACCGAAGGTTCCATCGATCCGAAAGAACTCTTGAAAGTGCAGGGAATCGAAGGGGTACAACAGTATTTGCTTCGTGAAGTACAAAAAGTATACCGCATGCAGGGTGTAGAAATCGACGACAAGCACGTAGAAGTAATGGTTCGTCAGATGATGCGCAAGATTCGTATCGTCGATTCCGGGGATACCAATGAACTTCCAGGTTCATTGCTTGAAATCCATCAATTTAGAGAAGCCAATTACGGGATTCTGCAACAAGGTGGAACGCCGGCTATTGGAAAACCGATATTGCTTGGTATTACAAAGGCATCACTGGAAACAGACTCGTTCTTGTCAGCTGCATCCTTCCAGGAAACAACTCGCGTTCTGACAGATGCTGGTATTAAAGGGAAACGCGATGAACTCATGGGTCTCAAAGAGAACGTCATTATTGGTAAGTTAATTCCTGCCGGCACAGGCATTCAACGCTATCGACGTCTGGAAACAGATACCGATGAACCGGAGGAAGATGTCGAAGAGCTGGATGAGACAGAGATCGTGCAATAAAATAGCATAAAAAAATCGGAAGCACCCATCTCTGAACAATGAAAATAGCATTGACATCAAAAAAAGAGAATGGTAATATATCCAAGGTGCTTCCGATTATATTTGTTACTTTGGAGGATATGCGAATGTCTTATGAAAAAGTGACCCAGTCTCAGGCATACTTGGTAATCGGAACGAAACAAACACTTAAGGCAATGAGACATGGTGCCGCAAAAGAAGTATTTATTGCTGATGATGCAGATCGACAAATGACACAAACGGTGGAAACATTGGCCCAAGAGCTAGGAATCATCTGTTCTCGTGTTGATTCCAAAAAGAAACTTGGTTCCGCTTGTGGGATTGATGTTGGTGCATCAGCTGTGGCAGTAAAACGATAGCGGGTTTGGCGCTGCTTATCGCGGAAGCCTTGTTTTTTTGCAAAAACATGAACCACCTGGATGTGTGGTCTTGCAAACTACTCCAGCAGTGGTCGTCACAGCTTAATTACCATTTATATGGAAGGGAGGAAAATAGGAATGCCTACTATAAACCAACTTGTACGCAAAGGTCGTGTAAATAAACCGAAGAAGTATGACTCTCCAGCGTTGAATTGGAATTATAACAGCTTCAAGAAAGAATTTTCGAAGCTTAATTCGCCACAAAAGCGGGGTGTCTGTATACGGGTCGGGACATTAGCACCAAAGAAACCGAACTCAGCACTCCGTAAATATGCACGTGTCCGTCTCTCCAACAGCATGGAAGTGTCAGCATACATTCCGGGAATCGGACATAACTTGCAAGAGCATAGTGTCGTGCTTGTTCGTGGTGGCCGTGTAAAAGACTTGCCGGGTGTTCGTTACCATGTTGTTCGTGGTGCGCTTGATACTGCAGGTGTGCAAGGCCGCGCTAAAGGCCGTTCAAAATATGGGACGAAAAAACCAAAAGCCAAAAAATAACAGATTTATAAAACACATTTGGGAAAGGAGGGGGACATATGCCACGTAAAGGACCAGTACCTAAACGCGATGTCTTGCCGGATCCGTTATATAACTCAAAGTTAGTAACTCGTTTGATCAACCAAATCATGATCGATGGCAGACGGGGGAAAGCACAAAAAATTCTGTATAAAGCATTTGAAATCGTTACTGAACGAAGTGGCCAGAATGCAATGGAAGTATTTGAACAGGCCATGAAAAATGTTATGCCTGTATTGGAAGTACGCGCACGCCGTGTGGGTGGCTCCAATTATCAAGTGCCAATGGAAGTGCGTGCAGAACGCCGTCAGGCTTTGGGGTTGCGTTACATTGTTAATTACTCACGTCTCCGTGGAGAAAACACGATGGAGGAACGGCTGGCAAATGAGATACTTGATGCGTCCAATAACACGGGAGCATCTGTGAAGCGGCGTGAAGAACTGCATAAAATGGCAGAGGCCAACAAAGCATTTGCCCATTATCGCTGGTAAAAAACTTATAAAAATTACATCAGAAAGGAGAAGAATACATGGCCAGAGAGTTCTCCTTGGAAAAGACACGCAATATCGGTATTATGGCACATATCGATGCCGGAAAAACCACTACCACCGAGCGTATTCTTTTCTATACAGGACGCATTCACAAAATCGGTGAAACCCATGAAGGTGCTTCACAGATGGACTGGATGGAGCAAGAACAGGACCGGGGGATCACCATTACGTCGGCTGCTACAACAGCCCAGTGGAGAAATCACCGTATAAATATTATTGATACGCCAGGTCACGTGGACTTCACCGTTGAAGTTGAACGTTCATTGCGTGTGCTTGATGGTGCGGTTACCGTACTTGACGCCCAATCAGGTGTGGAACCCCAGACCGAAACCGTATGGCGTCAGGCGACAACTTATGGTGTGCCTCGTATCGTGTTTATCAATAAAATGGACAAAGTCGGCGCGGATTTCATGTATTCAACTAATACACTGAAAGAACGCCTTGGAGCCAATGCGCATGCTGTACAATTACCAATTGGAGCCGAAGATAACTTTGAAGGTATCATTGACTTGGTGACGATGCAGGCTTACTACTATGAGGATGAATTGGGAACTCGTGCGGAAGCGCGCGCCATTCCTGATGATTATAAAGAACGAGCCGAGGAACTACGCGGCGAGTTGGTGGAAGCCGTTGCGGAACTTGATGAAGACTTAATGATGCAATATCTTGATGGCGAAGACATTTCCAATGATCAGCTTAAACAAGCCATTCGAACAGCAACTCTGAACGTGGATTTTTATCCAGTTTATTGCGGTTCTGCATTTAAAAACAAAGGTGTTCAGTTGGTGTTAGACGGTGTTATAGATTATCTTCCATCGCCAACAGATGTACCGCCGATTGAAGGTTTTGTTCCAGAAACTGAGGAAGAAACAACACGTCCGTCCGACGACAATGCGCCGTTTTCAGCACTTGCTTTTAAAGTTATGGCGGACCCATACGTGGGTAAACTGACGTTCTTCCGGGTCTATTCAGGAACACTGAATGCCGGTTCGTATGTCAAGAATACCGTGAAGGATAAACGGGAACGGGTTGGACGAATTCTGCAGATGCATGCCAATTCCCGTAAAGAAATTAAGTCAATACATTCTGGTGAAATCGCTGCTGGAGTGGGCTTGAAGGATACAGCTACAGGCGAAACGCTATGTGATGAAAAAGAACTTGTTGTTCTTGAATCCATGGACTTTCCTGAACCGGTTATTTCAGTGGCTATTGAACCAAAAACAAGAGCAGACCAGGATAAAATGGCCCATGCACTTGCCAGATTGGCTGAGGAAGATCCAACGTTCAAGACGGAAACCGATGAAGAAACCGGGCAAACGATTATATCCGGTATGGGCGAATTGCACCTTGATGTCATCGTTAATCGTTTAAAGACGGAATTTGGAGTGGATGCACAGGTTGGCGCTCCGCAAGTGGCCTACCGTGAAACATTCCGTGCATCATCAGAAGTTGAAGGGAAATTTATCCGCCAATCCGGTGGACGCGGCCAGTATGGTCATGTTTTGGTTGAATTTGAACCCAATGAAGAAGGCGCTGGGTTTGAATTCCATAATAAAATTGTTGGTGGTGTCGTGCCCCGGGAATATATTTCATCTGTTGAATTAGGCATTCGGGAAGCTATGGAAAATGGTGTTCTTGCAGGGTATCCACTTATTGACGTTAAAGCGACGTTGTTTGATGGAAGCTACCATGATGTTGACTCCAACGAAATGGCATTTAAGATTGCCGGATCAATGGCCCTCAGAGAAGCTAAAAGCAAATGTCAGCCAGCTCTTCTGGAACCGATGATGAAAGTGGAAATTGTTGTACCGGAAGAGTACATGGGCGATATTATGGGCGATGTAACATCCCGCCGGGGACGCGTTGAAGGAATGGAGCCACGCGGTCCGGCACAACTTGTCAAAGCTTTTGTGCCGCTTGCGGAGATGTTTGGTTATGCAACGTCACTGAGATCCAACACGCAAGGACGTGGAACCTTTACTATGCAATTCGATCACTATGAGGAAGTACCGAAGAGCATTTCTGAAGAAATTATTAAGAAAAATGGAGGAGAATAATTGATTTTTCTCCTCGTGTAACGTATAACTTTTATTAAAGGCCTTCCTTTGGTACCACATGGGTTAGGCTTGAAATAGAAACCATAATTACTTTTATTTTATTAAAGGAGGAAATATACATGTCTAAAGAAAAATTTGACCGTTCGAAAAGTCACGTTAACATTGGAACAATTGGGCACGTTGACCATGGTAAAACGACATTAACAGCCGCTATCACAACAACAATGAATCAGCAAACCGATGAGGTTCAGGCTATGGCATTTGATCAGATTGACCATGCTCCGGAAGAAAAAGAGCGTGGAATTACCATTGCAACATCCCACGTTGAGTACGAAACGGAAGGCCGTCACTACGCTCACGTTGACTGCCCGGGTCACGCTGACTATGTTAAAAATATGATTACCGGTGCGGCACAAATGGATGGTGCCATTCTGGTCGTATCCGCAGCTGACGGCCCTATGCCGCAGACACGTGAACATATTCTGCTCTCCCGTAACGTCGGTGTTCCTGCGATTGTCGTATTTCTGAACAAGGTTGACATGGTTGATGATGAAGAGCTTCTTGAACTGGTTGAAATGGAAGTTCGTGACCTGTTATCAGAATATGACTTCCCTGGAGACGATATTCCAGTTGTGAAGGGATCAGCACTGAAAGCACTTGAAGGCGACGAAGAACATCAAGAAAAAATCATGGAATTGATGTCGGCCATCGATGACTACATCCCTACACCTGAGCGTGACCATGAGAAAAACTTTATGATGCCTATCGAGGACGTTTTCTCTATTACAGGTCGCGGAACAGTTGCAACCGGGCGTGTTGAACGCGGAACAGTCAAAGTCGGTGATGAAGTTGAAATTGTCGGATTGGCAGAGGACTTGCGGAAAACAACAGTTACAGGTGTGGAAATGTTCCGTAAGCTACTTGACTATGCTGAAGCAGGCGATAACATCGGCGCCCTTCTTCGTGGTGTGGCCCGCGAAGAAATCAACCGGGGGCAGGTTCTTGCAAAGCCGGGGTCCATTACACCGCATACAAAGTTTAAAGCGGAAGTTTATGTATTGTCCAAAGATGAAGGCGGACGTCATACCCCATTCTTTGCGAACTACCGTCCACAGTTTTACTTCCGTACCACAGACGTAACCGGTGTTATCCAGCTACCGGAAGGCGTGGAAATGGTAATGCCTGGTGATAATGTTGAAATGCAGGTTGACTTGATTTCTCCGATTGCTATTGAAGATGGTACCCGTTTCTCCATCCGTGAAGGCGGGCGCACAGTAGGTTCCGGAGTTGTTTCAACTATCCAGGAATAAGCAGATGACGTGAATAAAAACAGACAGCTTGGCGCCGCTGTCTGTTTTTTAAATGGCCTTTGCGAAACAGGTTCCACCAAATGAATGCATTATATGGTGTTTAGGCAGAGTAAAAAATTTAAAAAAATAGCTCTCAAGCCTTGCAATTGCAAGGCTTGGTTTGTATAATACATAGATGTGCGCAATTATTTGATAGAGACAATCTGTAGTTGCGTTGACTTTCATTTTTGTATATACTTTGAATGTTGGTCAAAAAACGCGATGAAGTGAAAGGTTGTTGATACACCCGGCCCCTTTGCCATGGCGGGTGGTTAAGAAATTTTCACGGAGCATGTCTATTTAAAATGGACGTAAAGGAGGGAAAGTAATGGCAAAAGAAAAGATTCGTATTCGGTTGAAGGCTTATGATCATCGCATTTTAGATCAGTCCTCGGAGAAAATTGTGGACACTGCAAAGCGTTCCGGTTCCAATGTTTCCGGTCCTATACCTTTGCCAACTGAAAGATCTGTTTACACGGTATTACGCGCCACACATAAATTTAAAGACGCCCGTGAACAGTTTGAGATGCGCACGCATAAGCGTTTAATTGATATCGTCAGCCCAACACCGCAAACCGTTGATTCGCTCATGCGTCTCGATTTGCCATCAGGTGTTGACATTGAAATTAAATTATAATCGATTGACTTACTAATAGGAGGTGTAACGGATGACGAAAGGAATCTTAGGCCGCAAAATCGGCATGACACAGCTTTTTTCAGAAGAAGGCGAGTTGACACCGGTAACGGTCATTCAAGCAGAGCCCAATGTGGTTTTGCAGAAGAGAACCATGCAAAATGATGGTTATGAAGCAGTGCAACTTGGCTTTGCTGACAAGAAGGAATCACGTTCCAATAAGGCAGAGAAGGGTCATGCTGAAAAAGCAAAAACAACTCCTAAGCGCTGCGTTCGTGAAATCCGTGATGCAAGCCCTGATAATTACGACGTTGGTCAGGAACTTGCTGTTGATATATTTGAAACTGGAGAAAAGATTGACGTAACTGGGACGACAAAGGGGAAAGGTTTCCAAGGTGCCATTAAGCGCCACGGTTTCCAACGCGGACCAGAAACACACGGTTCCCATTTTCACAGAAGCCCGGGCAGTATGGGAGATATGAACGCCCAGCGCGTATTTAAAGGTAGAAAGCTTCCTGGCCAAATGGGCAATAGACAAGTAACGATTCAAAACCTTGAAATTGTCAAAGTGGATACAGAACGTAATCTGCTATTGATAAAAGGAAATATTCCCGGCCCGAAAAAATCGAATGTAAAAATAACGAGTGCAATTAAGGCTAACTAATTATTTAAACGAAAGGAGGATATGTCATGCCTAAAGTAGCACTATTAAAACAAGACGGTTCGCAGTCCGGAGATGTTCAATTAAATGATGCTGTATTCGGCATCGAGCCTAACAGACATGTCTTGCATGAAGCAGTTGTCATGCAACAGGCTTCTTTGCGTCAAGGGACACACAAGGTGAAAAAGCGGTCCGAAGTAAGTGGCGGAGGGAAAAAGCCATGGCGACAAAAAGGTACTGGTCGGGCTCGGCATGGATCAATCCGCTCGCCGCACTGGGTTGGAGGCGGAGTCGTCTTTGGTCCGGCACCGCGTAACTACAGCTACAAACTACCAAAAAAAGTTCGTCGTCTGGCTTTGAAATCAGCCTACTCCACGAAAGTGCAAGAAGATGACATGGTTGTTCTTGATGATATTTCAATTGAGACACCGAAAACTAAAGATGTAAAAAGACTGCTGGAAGCACTTGACGTTAATACGAAAGCACTTATTGTGACATCTGACAATGATGAAAATATTGTCCTCTCGGCTAACAATCTTCCAAATGTGGATGTGTTGACGGTGGAAGACGTAAGCGTACTGGACTTGCTGAACCATGACAAGCTGATCATAACGAAAGATGCAGCCGAAAAAGCAGGGGAGGTGCTTGCACGATGAAAGATCCACGTGATGTTATCCAACGCCCTGTCATTACAGAACAATCAGCTGAATTGATGGAGGAAAAGAAATATACGTTCGAAGTGGAACCCAAAGCCAATAAAACAGAAATTAAAAAAGCTGTTGAGTTTATCTTTGATGTAACAGTTGTAGGCATCAACACAATGAATGTTAAAGGCAAATTTAAACGAATGGGTCGATATGGAGGTTACCGCCCGAACCGGAAAAAAGCGATTGTAAAACTTTCAGATGACAGCAAAGAACTGGATTTTTTTGAAGGCTGATTAAATATTAAGTGAAGGAGGGAAAAAGATGGCGATTAAGAAATTTAAACCAACGTCAAACGGTAGACGTAATATGTCTGCATCTAATTTTTCGGAACTAACAACGGATACCCCGGAAAAATCCCTGTTAAGTCCATTGTATAAACACGGCGGTCGTAACAACAATGGAAGAATGACCGTTCGTCATCAAGGTGGCGGCCATAAGCGCCAATACCGTATCATTGATTTCAAGCGGGATAAAGATGGTATACCAGGACGCGTTGCTACTATTGAATATGATCCAAATCGTTCCGCTAACATCGCATTGATTAACTATGTTGATGGTGAAAAACGTTATATTTTGGCGGCAAAAGGACTTAAGGTCGGTCATGAAATTGTATCCGGTGAGAATGCTGACATTAAACTAGGCAATGCACTTCCGCTAAAAGACATTCCAGTTGGTACCATAGTTCATAACATTGAACTAAAGCCCGGACGTGGTGGTCAACTCGTTCGTTCAGCAGGAGCAGATGCCCAAGTACTCGGACGTGATGGAAAATATACACTTGTACGTCTGGCATCGGATGAAGTACGTTTGGTATTGTCCACTTGCCGTGCTACAATCGGTCAGGTAGGTAACTTAGAAAATGAACTTATCCGTGTCGGTAAAGCAGGCCGTTCACGCTGGCTTGGTAAACGCCCAACCGTACGTGGATTTGCTATGAACCCGGATGACCACCCACACGGCGGCGGTGAAGGACGTGCGCCTGTCGGACGTGAATCACCAGTATCACCATGGGGTCAACCGACCGTCGGTTATAAGACTCGTAAGCGTAATAAGCCTTCCGACAAGTATATTGTACGTAAACGCAAAAAATAACAGGACGTTAAAGCGGCACACATACGTTGCCGTGTAACTGCGAAAGGAGGTTTATCCATGGGTCGTAGTTTAAAAAAAGGACCTTTTGCTGATGATCATCTGATGAAAAAGGTGGAAAACCTGAACGAATCTGATAAAAAACAAGTCATTAAAACGTGGTCACGTCGATCAACCGTTTTTCCTAACTTTGTTGGGCACACGTTTGCTGTTTATGATGGTCGAAAGCATGTACCTGTTTATGTGACGGAAGACATGGTCGGTCACAAACTAGGCGAATTTGCGCCAACCCGTACGTTTAAAGGGCATTCTGGCGATGATAAGAAAACAAAACGCTAAAGAGAGGAGGCATTCTGCATGCAAGCAAAAGCCGTTGCAAAATCTGTTCGTATTGCTCCTCGTAAAGTTCGTTTAGTCGTGGATTTGATTCGAGGTAAAGAAATCGGCGAAGCAATTGCAGTTTTGCGCCACACACAACGCAGCGCTTCCACACCTGTGGAAAAAGTTATAAACTCTGCTGTTGCCAATGCGGAACATAATTATGAAATGGAACCTGATAATCTGATGGTATCGGAGGCTTTTGTGGATGAAGGGGTTACCTTAAAACGTTTCCGTCCACGTGCGCAAGGAAGCGCGAGCCCGATCAATAAACGCACAAGCCACATAACCATCGTGGTAAAAGAGAAGAAGGAGGGATAGTCCGTGGGTCAAAAAGTGAATCCAAATGGCCTTCGCGTTGGCGTCATCCGTGACTGGGAATCAAAGTGGTATGCTGACAGCGAATATGCCGACTTGCTTCATGAGGATATTAGAATCAGAGAATATCTTGAAAATCGTCTGAGTACGGCCGCCGTCTCTCATATCGATATTGAGCGTGCAGCAAATCGCGTGAATGTGACAATTCATACTGGAAAGCCCGGGATGGTCATTGGTAAAGGTGGATCGGAAGTTGAAGCTTTGCGCAAATCATTGAACAACCTGACAGACAAACGTGTTCACATTAACATTGTTGAGATTAAGAAAGTGGATCTGGATGCGACACTTGTTGCGGAAAGCATAGCCCGCCAACTGGAAAACCGCATTTCTTTCCGGCGTGCGCAGAAACAATCCATTCAGCGTGCGATGCGCGGAGGAGCTAAAGGGATTAAAACACAAGTGTCAGGACGACTGGGCGGAACGGATATTGCCCGTTCGGAACATTATAGTGAAGGAACGGTTCCATTGCACACATTACGTGCCGATATCGACTATGGCATGGCAGAAGCCGACACCACTTACGGTAAACTTGGTGTTAAAGTGTGGATTTATCGTGGAGAAGTCCTTCCAACTAAAGAAGAAAACTAAGGAAGGGGGACGTGCATTATGTTAATGCCTAAACGTGTTAAACACCGCAAGCAGCATCGTGGCCGTATGAAGGGCCAAGCTAAAGGTGGAACGACAGTCGCCTTTGGTGAATACGGATTGCAGGCCGTTGAGCCATCATGGATCACGAGCCGTCAAATTGAAGCAGCCCGTATTGCAATGACCCGTTACATGAAACGTGGCGGTAAAGTATGGATTAAAATCTTTCCTGATAAGCCGTACACTTCAAAACCCCTTGAAGTGCGCATGGGCTCCGGTAAAGGTGCTCCCGAAGGCTGGGTCGCAGTTGTTAAGCCAGGAAAAATTATGTTTGAAATAGCAGGTGTACCTGAAGAGGTTGCACGTGAAGCGTTGCGGCTTGCTTCTCATAAACTGCCGATTAAAACCAAATTCGTAAAACGTGAAGAAATTGGTGGTGAATCAAATGAAAGCTAATGAAATCAGAGAACTGACCACTGCCGAAATTGAACAGAAAGTCAAGTCGTCAAAAGAAGAGCTCTTTAATCTGCGCTTTCAATCTGCAACCGGACAGCTCGAAAATACTGCCCGTATCCGTCAGGTAAAAAAATCTATCGCCCGTATGAAAACAGTCATACGCCAGCGCGAACTGAGCATTAATAATTAACCCGAGAGGAGGTTGCCTCAATATGAGTGAGCGTAATAATAGAAAATCCTATACTGGCCGCGTTATATCGGATAAGATGGACAAAACTATTACCGTTGTCGTTGAGACATATAAATTTCATCAATTATACGGCAAACGTGTGAAGTACTCAAAGAAGTTCAAAACACATGATGAAAATAACCAAGCGAAAAATGGCGACGTTGTTCGGATCATGGAAACCCGTCCACTGTCAGCTACAAAACGTTTCCGTCTGGTTGAAATCGTTGAAGAAGCGGTCGTTATTTAAATAAGTTCGCTCGGAAGGTTATCCGCGAAGGGAGGTCACAGCGATATGATTCAACAAGAAACAAATTTAAAAGTTGCAGATAACTCTGGTGCCCGTGAAGTAAAAACCATCAAAGTTTTGGGCGGGTCCGGCCGAAAAACGGCTAATATTGGCGACGTCATTGTTTGTACGGTGAAACAAGCTACACCAGGAGGCGTTGTCAAGAAGAATGAAGTAGTCAGAGCCGTTATCGTCCGCTCTAAATCCGGCGTACGTCGTAATGATGGATCGTACATCCGTTTTGATGAAAATGCTGCCGTCATTGTACGTGATGATAAAGGACCGCGAGGCACCCGTATTTTCGGACCAGTTGCACGTGAATTACGTGATGCCAAGTTCATGAAAATTGTGTCTCTTGCTCCGGAAGTACTGTAGAAGAATGAAAAGCCTTGCCAAGGAGGTGCAGAAAGCATGCATGTAAAAAAAGGTGACAAAGTTAAAGTTATTTCCGGCAAAGACAGCGGAAAAGAAGGTTCCATATTAGAAGCCTACCCGAAAAAAGACCGTGTATTGGTGGAAGGCATCAACATGATTAAAAAACACGCTCAACCTTCACAGGACAACCCTCAAGGTGGCATCCTGAACCAGGAGGCGGCTATTCATGTTTCCAATGTCATGCCAATTGACCCGAAATCGGGTGAGCCGACACGGGTAGGATATGAAGTACACGATGGTAAAAAAACCCGTATCGCCAAAAAATCCGGTGAAGCATTAGATAAATAGTTCGCAGGTGAAAGGAGGGCTCTTGTATGAACGAACTAAAACGAAAATACCAAGATGAAATTAAACCATCCTTGATGAATAAATTTGAATATAATTCCGTCATGGAAGTGCCTCAAATTGAAAAAATCGTCGTCAATATGGGTGTCGGTGACGCTGTTCAAAACACAAAGGTTCTGGACAATGCGGTTGAGGAACTTGCGCTGATTACTGGTCAGAAACCCATTGTTACCCGTGCTAGAAAATCCATTGCCGGCTTTCGCCTTCGCCAAGGGATGCCGATTGGAGCCAAAGTGACGTTGCGGAATGAACGGATGTATGAGTTTTTGCACAAACTTATTGCCGTTTCGCTACCGCGTGTACGAGATTTCCGCGGTATTTCAAAAAAAGCATTTGACGGCCGTGGCAACTACACACTTGGTATAAAAGAACAGCTGATTTTCCCGGAAATCGACTATGATAATATAAGTAAAATACGGGGAATGGATGTCGTTATTGTGACCAGTTCCAATACGGACGAAGAGGCTAGTGAATTGTTGACTCAGCTTGGCATGCCTTTCCAGAAATAATTCGATGGCTAATCTTAAGGAGGGAAAATTTTGGCTAAAAAATCATTGATTGCGAAACAACAACGCCCGCAAAAGTTTAAAGTGCGTGAATACTCACGTTGTCAACGTTGTGGCCGCCCACATTCAGTGCTTCGCAAATTCAAATTGTGCCGTATATGTTTCCGAGAACTTGCCTATAAAGGCCAAATTCCAGGCGTCAAAAAAGCAAGCTGGTAAACCCCGATTCGGGAAGGAGGTAATGTAGTAATGGTTATGACAGATCCAATCGCAGATATGCTGACGCGCATTCGCAATGCCAATATGGTGCGACATGAAAAATTGGAGCTTCCGGCTTCCAAAATAAAAAAAGAAATCGCTGATATCCTCAAACGCGAAGGTTTTGTCCGTGAATATGAATTTGTTGAAGACGATAAACAAGGTATTCTGCGCATTTTCTTAAAATATGGCAACAAAGAAGAACGTGTCATTACAGGCCTTAAGCGCATCAGCAAACCGGGGTTGCGTGTGTACGCAAAAGCGGATGAAGTACCACGGGTGCTAAACGGCCTTGGTATCGCAGTTGTATCAACATCACATGGTGTTTTTACCGATAAAGAAGCACGCAATCGGGCCGTTGGCGGAGAAGTGCTTGCATATGTCTGGTAACATTTACTTTTAGAACAGGAGGTGGAAGGAATGTCCCGTATAGGAGTGAAACCGCTCGAAATCCCTGAGGGGGTTGAGGTTAAACTGGATGGAAATACTGTTACAGTAACAGGCCCTCAAGGTGAGCTAACAAGAAATATTCATCCGGAAATGAAAGTTGTAATTGACGATAACGTTTTGACTGTTGAACGTCCAAGTGAGCAAAAGGCGCATCGTGCATTGCACGGCACCACCCGCAGCCTGATCGCCAATATGGTTGAAGGTGTTCACAAAGGCTTTGAAAAAGCATTGGAGATCAACGGTGTCGGTTATCGAGCACAAAAACAGGGCGACAAGGTACTTGTGAATGCGGGGTATTCACACCCGGTGGAAGTTGAACCGGTTGAAGGCATTGACATTGACGTGCCACAAAACACAAGAATCGTTATTAAAGGCATTAATAAAGAACTAGTTGGTGCTGTTGCCGCCAAAATCAGAGCGGTCCGGCCGCCTGAGCCTTATAAAGGAAAAGGAATTCGTTACGAAGGCGAAAGTGTTCGACAAAAAGAAGGTAAGACAGCTAAGTAGGGTTAGTTAGGGAACAGAAAGGAGTGACCTGGATGATCACAAAACCGGACAAAAACGATTTGCGTAAAAAGAGACATGCACGAGTCCGCAAAAAAGTTTTCGGAACACAAGAGCGTCCACGTCTCAATGTGTACCGTTCCAATAAACACATTTATGCACAATTGATTGATGATATGGCGGGCGTTACTGTAGCTAGCGCATCAACAATGGATAATGAATTGAATTTGGAGGCCACTGGCAACGTGGAGGCAGCTGAAGAAACAGGGAAACTTGTTGCAAAACGTGCTCAAGATAAAGGTTATGGTTCGGTTGTCTTTGATCGTGGCGGTTATATTTATCACGGACGTGTAAAAGCACTAGCTGAAGCTGCACGTGAATTCGGCCTTGAATTTTAAACGTCAAATAAAGGAGGGACATAAATGAATACTAGCATTGATCCAAACAAGTTAGATCTTGAGGAACGTGTTGTCGCTATTAACCGTGTTGCAAAAGTTGTGCAAGGTGGACGGAATTTTCGTTTCGCGGCTTTGGTTGTTGTCGGGGACAAAAATGGCCATGTCGGTTTTGGGACAGGAAAAGCGAAAGAAGTCCCGGAAGCCATAAAAAAAGGCGTCGATGATGCAAAGAAAAACCTCATTGAAGTGCCTATTGTCGGCACAACCATTCCTCATCAAATACACGGTAAACATGGATCCGGTAATGTATTGATGAAGCCGGCCACAGAAGGTACCGGTGTAATTTCAGGCGGTCCGGTGCGTGCCATTCTTGAACTTGCAGGCGTGAGCGATATTCTGACAAAGTCATTGGGTTCTAATACACCAATTAATATGATTCACGCAACATTGAATGGTTTATCAAGTCTGAAAACAGCAGAAGATGTGGCCAGACTACGCGGCAAATCCATCGAAGAATTGTAAGGATAAGGAGGGAAAAAAATGTCCAAACAACTAGAAATAACCCTCATGCGCAGTATCATCGGCCGGACCGAAGCACAGCGTGAAACGGTTCAATCTCTGGGTCTGAAAAAAATTAATCAGTCCGTCGTACGGGAAGATACACCGGTTGTGCGAGGTATGATTGATAAAATATCACACATGGTAACCGTGAATGAACTCTAAAGACGATAAAGCGTAAGAGGAGGTGCACATATGAAACTTCATGAATTAAAGTCATCGGAAGGGACCCGTGAAAAGCGTAAACGTGTCGGCCGAGGTATGTCTTCTGGCCATGGCAAAACATCCGGAAGAGGTCATAAAGGGCAAAAAGCACGGGAAGGCAGCAGCACACGTACGGGTTTTGAAGGTGGTCAAATGCCATTGTTTCAACGTCTGCCTAAACGTGGTTTTACAAACATCAATCGCAAGGAATTTGCGATTGTCAATCTGGATACGTTAAATCGCTTTGACGAAGGCACAGAGATTACACCGGAGCTGTTACTTGAAGAAGGTGTCGTCAGCAAACCAAAATCCGGCATTAAAGTGCTTGGAAAAGGAAATGTTGAAAAGAAGTTCACAGTAAAAGCTCATAAGTTCTCTGCTTCCGCAAAAGAGGCAATTGAGGCAGCGGGCGGTCAAATAGAGGTGGTTTAATGTTCCGCACAATCTCCAACTTTATGCGCGTAGGCGATATCAGGCGGAAGATTATCTTCACCTTGCTTATGCTCATTGTTTTTCGCCTTGGTACATTTATTCCGGTACCATACACGAATAAAGAAGCGATTGACTTTATGAACCAGCAAAATGTTTTTGGCTTCCTGAATACATTCGGCGGCGGAGCATTAAAAAACTTTTCCATTTTTGCGATGGGAATCATGCCCTATATTACGGCATCCATTATCATGCAGTTATTACAGATGGATGTAGTGCCTAAATTTACGGAGTGGAAAAAACAAGGAGAAATGGGACGTAAGAAACTTGCTCAGATTACTCGATATGGAACTGTAGCGTTGGCATTTGTTCAGTCCATTGCCATGTCGATCGGCTTTAACGCAATGGCCGGCGGGATGCTAATTAGCAATCCAAGTGTATGGAAGTTTCTTATTATTGCCATCGTATTGACTAGTGGAACAACCTTTTTAATGTGGCTCGGTGAACAAATCACAGCCAATGGCGTCGGAAACGGTATCTCCATATTAATTTTCGCAGGTATCGTGGCAGCAGTTCCGAATGGTGTCAACCAGCTGTACAGTCAGTATTTCGTGGATGCCGGGGATGAGCTGTTTATTAATATAGTGATTGTGGCGCTGATTGCTTTAGTGGTAGTGGCTATCACAGCAGGCGTGATTTTTATCCAGCAGGCATTGCGCAAAATACCGATTCAATATGCGAAAAAGCTAGTGAACCGGTCACCGGTTGGCGGCCACTCCACCCATTTGCCGCTTAAAGTGAATGCAGCAGGTGTTATTCCAGTTATCTTTGCGATTGCGTTTATTATCGCACCGAGAACGGTAGCCGGGCTTTTTGAGGGCAATGAGATCGCTGCAACGGTCGAAACCATTTTTGACTATACACAGCCGGTGGGAATGATTATCTATGTTGCCTTGATTATTGCGTTTACGTACTTTTATACATTTGTTCAAGTCAATCCTGAACAAATGGCTGAGAATTTACAGAAGCAAGGCGGATACATTCCAGGCATTCGCCCTGGCAAAAACACGGAGACATACCTTACGCGTGTTATGTATCGTTTAACGTTTGTTGGATCAATTTTTTTGGCCGCAGTCGCTGTAATGCCGATTCTCTTAGGTGGTCTTGCCAATTTACCGCAAGCTGTAAGAATTGGCGGCACAAGCCTCCTTATTGTCGTAGGCGTTGCTTTGCAAACAATGAAACAGCTGGAAAGTCAGCTAGTGAAGCGGCATTACACTGGGTTTATCAAATAGAATGGCCGCTAATGAGAGCGAGGGGAATTTGTTGAATCTAATACTGATGGGCTTGCCTGGTGCCGGGAAGGGCACGCAGGCAGAAAAAATAAATGAGCACTATGACATCCCTCATATCTCAACGGGAGATATGTTCCGTTCAGCAATCCAGGAAGGAACTGAACTTGGACAGAAGGCAAAGCATTATATGGATCAGGGTGACCTTGTTCCGGATGATGTTACCACAGGCATTGTAAAAGAACGTTTAGGTAAGGATGACTGTAAGAACGGGTTTTTGTTGGATGGTTTTCCAAGAACCATTGCTCAAGCGGAAGCACTGGAATCTCTATTATCAGGTATGGATCAATCGATTGATTATGTCTTGCATGTGGATGTTCCCAAAGAGAATTTGGAGGATCGTCTGACAGGCCGCAGAATCTGTCCAGAATGTGGAACAGGCTATCACGTTATTTATAGTCCACCGAAGCAAAAGGGCATTTGTGACAAGGATGGTGCGGAGCTGATACAGCGTGAAGATGATCAGGCTGAGACAGTGACGAATCGTTTGAATGTCAATATGGAACAAATGGAACCATTACTGGATTTCTATAACAAAAAAGGGTATTTGATGACGATTAACGGCGATCAGGAAATCGATCACGTATTTCAGGATATCCAAGCAGCTATAGAAAAGCCGTAAGCATTTTTGACAAGTGCCGGCATAAATTGGATAGGAAGCCCCATTCGCGTTATAATAAAGTTCCGAGCAAATTAGGGATGACAGTGCCGTCCAATTTGGTTGATGTTTATCATATTATAAAAGCCTAAGCGAAGGTGATCGTTGTTGAACGAGGATGGTTCGATTCCGCGAATAGGTCAAGTTGTTCGTATTATGCAAGGACGCGAAGCAGGTCAATATGCGGTAGTGCTTCGTTTGATTGATAATCGTTATGTTCTGCTGGCAGACGGGGAAAAACGCAAATATGATCGACCTAAGAAAAAGAATTTGTATCATATTGAAGCGATGGATTATATTTCTCCGGAAGTCCAAAACAGCCTTCTGGAAACCGGTCGTGTCACAAATGGTAAATTACGATTTGCCATAACGAAATTTATGAATGAAGTGACTGATTTGAAGAAGGGAGACCAACACGATGGCTAAAGACGATGTTATTGAAATGGAAGGGACCGTAACCGAAACATTGCCTAATGCGACGTTTAATGTGGAGTTGAATAATGGCCATACGGTATTAGCTCATGTTTCCGGCAAAATCCGTATGCATTTCATCCGCATTTTACCAGGTGATAAGGTGACAGTAGAACTTTCACCGTATGACCTAACAAAAGGGCGAATTACGTACCGCTATAAGTAGGCGACACGAGCTCCGATATTAAAGGAGGTAAAGCTGATGAAAGTAAGAGCATCCGTAAAGCCAATTTGCGAAAAATGCAAAGTCATTAAACGAAAAGGCAAATTAATGGTGATTTGCGATAATCCAAAACACAAACAGAAACAAGGGTGAATCATCACCCACGCATGATGAAATTGACATGCGCTGTTTGGAAAGCAACAGTTGAACACACCGATTGTTGGACAGTTTTAATAATAGGAGGTGCGAAAACGTATGGCACGTATTGCAGGTATTGATATTCCACGTGATAAACGTGTTGTTATTTCACTCACTTATATTCACGGAGTTGCTGAAACCACTGCACAGGAAATCCTTAAAGAAGCCGGAGTATCCGAAGACACACGCGTCCGTGATTTGACAGAGGACGAACTGAGCAGCATCCGTAAAGCCATCGGTAACTTTACCGTTGAGGGTGACTTACGCCGTGAAACATCCCTGAATATTAAACGCCTTATTGAAATTGGTTCATACAGAGGCGTCAGACATCGTCGTGGATTGCCTATGCGCGGGCAAAAAACGAAAAATAACTCCCGCACACGTAAAGGACCGCGCCGCACGATGGCCAATAAGAAAAAGTAATGTAAAGGAGGTTTATCGCTATGGCTCGTAAACAAACGACACGCAAACGTCGTGTGAAAAAGAATATAGACACCGGTATAGCCCATATTCGGTCCACATTTAACAATACAATTGTGACCATTACGGATGTTAAAGGCAATTCCATCGGATGGAGTTCTGCCGGTGCACTTGGCTTTAAAGGTTCCCGTAAATCAACGCCATTCGCTGCACAGATGGCTGCAGAAACAGCTGCTAAAACAGCAGTTGAAAACGGGATGAAATCGTTGGAGGTAACCGTTAAAGGACCAGGAGCAGGTCGTGAAGCCGCTATACGTTCATTACAGGCAGCTGGATTGGATGTTACCACGATTCGTGATTTGACACCCGTTCCGCATAATGGCTGCCGCCCGCCAAAACGTCGTCGTGTATAATCATACCGTATAGAATTTGTCACACTGTCTATAATGGGTTATGATAGCTGAGAGTATATCGTTAAGAACGTATTTCGTTCATTGGAACAGTTTTTCTCAGCAAGACAGTGACAAACGTGTACGAAAAGGTCTTTAGCGCAGAAACGCCAACTGCCTATTTGAGGAATTTCGGTTAGACATTATTGGCTGTCTAACCGGGGTTTCGACGTTTTTAAGGAGGGTTTTGCAGAATGATCGAAATGGAAAAGCCGGGTATAGAATCGGTGGAAATTACTGATGATGCTACATTCGGGAAGTTCGTTGTCGAACCGCTTGAACGTGGATATGGTACTACTTTAGGAAACTCCTTGCGTCGTATCCTGCTATCCTCACTTCCGGGTGCTGCTGTTACCTCTGTTCAGATTGATGGGGTACAGCATGAATTTTCTACTATCAGCGGAGTTGTGGAAGATGTGACAACCATAATTTTGAACTTGAAAAAGCTTGCACTGAAAATATACTCTGATGATGAGAAAACCATGGAGATTGATGTGCACGGTGAAGGAAATGTTACAGCTGCTGATTTGACATACGACAGTGATGTGGAAGTTCTGAATCCCGATTTGCATATTGCAACGATTAACGGCAATGGATCGCTGCATATGAAAATTACAGCGGAACAGGGTCGCGGTTATCGCCCGTCCGAAGCCAATAAGTATGATGAACAGCCGATTGGTGTTATTCCAATAGATTCTATATTTACACCGGTATCACGCGTAACCTATCAGATTGAAAATACTCGCGTAGGACAAGTAACAAACTATGATAAACTGACAATGGATGTTTGGACCGACGGAAGCATCCGCCCTGAAGAAGCTGTCTCTTTAGGCGCGAAAGTTTTCAATGAACATCTTAATATCTTTATCGGACTGACAGATGAAGCGCAAAAGGCTGAAATCATGGTTGAGAAGGAAGAAGATCAAAAAGAGAAAGTCATGGAAATGACGATTGAAGAACTTGATCTATCTGTAAGATCTTATAATTGTCTGAAACGTGCCGGAATCAATACGGTTCAGGAGCTTTCAAACAAATCCGAAGAAGATATGATGAAAGTCCGCAACTTGGGTCGCAAATCACTGGAAGAAGTGAAAGTGAAACTGAATGATCTTGGCCTTGGATTGCGTGATGATGACTGATCAAACCTAAAACACCGCAAGTCTTCAGTTAGAAGGAGGGATATCCATGGCCAGAAAATTAGGTCGTAAAACAGATCATCGGATGGCTATGCTTCGAAATTTAACATCTGACGTGATCATCCATGAACGCATTGAAACAACCGAAGCTCGAGCAAAAGATTTGAGGTCAACTGTTGATAAAATGATTACGCTCGGTAAGCGTGGAGATCTTCATGCACGTCGTCAAGCAGTGGCTTTTCTCTATGATCAGGAAGCAAGTGAGGATGAAACGGTAATTCAAAAACTTTTCAATGACATTGCCGCACGCTATCAAGACAGACAAGGCGGCTATACACGTGTTCTTAAGCTGGGTCCTCGTCAAGGTGATGGAGCAAACATGGCAATCATTGAGCTAGTTTAATGAAGCTGAAACGCTAAGGGCAGGACAGAATCTCTTCCAAGAGGTGAATCCAGGCCCTTTTTTTGTAGCTGTTGACGTTTAGATTTGTGTTTGCTGCTTGTAAGTTAGTGATGATGGGTGAAGAGGTGGAGAACGTATGAGAAGTGGATTAGTTGAGTTTAGAAATGTGTCATTCAGGTACGGAGAGAATGAACATTGGGTGTTAAACGATTGCTCGTTTACCATTTATGAAAATGAGGCGGTTGCCATTATCGGTCATAATGGGTCGGGAAAATCAACCATCGCCAAACTGATGAATGGTCTTCTTTTTCCACAAAAAGGGGAGATTATCGTTAATGGGAAGCAAATTAATGCGGAAACCGTGTGGAACGTCCGGCAAGATGTCGGCATGGTTTTTCAAAATCCGGATAATCAATTTGTCGGGACAACCGTTCAGGATGATGTTGCTTTTGGTATGGAGAACCGTGGCATCCCCCGGGACGACATGCTGAAGCGCATAGACAATACATTAACATCTGTCGATATGCAGAGGTATCGGTTGACGGAACCGCACAAACTCTCAGGCGGGCAAAAACAGCGGGTGGCGATTGCCGGTGTTTTAGCCGTTTATCCCAATGTGTTGATTATGGATGAAGCAACAGCCATGCTTGATCCCAAGGGGCGAAAAGAAATTATGCGTACGGTAACGGATGTGCGTCAGAATCGTCATCTATCCCTGATCACGATCACCCATGATTTGCGGGAAGTTGTGGAGGCAGAACGCGTCATCGTTATGAATGAGGGCAAGGTTTGGGACGAGTCCACACCAAGAGGTATTTTTGCAAAAAAAACAGAACTGCGCAGCATTGGTCTGGATATTCCGTTCGTTGCTGTTCTTTCCGACGAGCTGCGTAAGGCTGGTGTGCCAATAACTCATGAAGCGCTGAATCAAGACGAATTGCTGGAGGAACTATGGATATCACGTTTAACCATGTAAGCTATATTTATCAGGCCAATACTCCTTTTGCCCATCGAGCTATTGATGATTTGTCTTTTCATATTCCCTCAGGTTCGTTTGCTGCGGTCATCGGTCATACGGGATCGGGCAAATCAACTTTGATTCAGCATTTGAACGGTCTTGTACGCCCGAGCAAGGGAGAAGTAACGATTGGCAATTACCGTTTGACACATAATAATAAACCAGCCGCTTTGAAGGCATTGCGCAGTCGTGTTGGCGTTGTTTTTCAATATCCCGAACATCAATTGTTCGAAGAGACGGTGAGAAAGGATATTGCATTTGGACCGAAGAATTTTGGTGTGTCCAATGACGACATCGATAAACGCGTTTCTGACATGGCGACGGACGTTGGATTGAGTGAGGAACTTTTAGAACGTTCCCCGTTTGATTTAAGCGGCGGCCAAATGCGGCGTGCAGCGATTGCGGGCGTTTTGGCCGTTAATCCAGACGTCCTTGTACTGGATGAGCCGACAGCGGGGCTTGATCCGCGCGGGCAGCAGGAAATGATGGACATGTTTTATCGTTTGCATAAACAGCAGGGTTTGACGACTGTCCTGGTGACGCACAGTATGGAGGATGCCGTTCGATACGCCGATCAAGTAATGATATTAAATAATGGCACAAAGTTTATGGAAGGAAAGCCGGAAGATGTGCTCACACAAAAACAAGCCCTTCACAGTGTTCAACTCGATGTACCCGAGATGGTGCAATTTTTACATGCGTTTAAGACGACATTTGGTAAAAATATACCTTTCCGGCGGCAGTCAGCTGCTGAATTGGCGAGTGAAATCAGAGAACGCATGAAAGAGGGTGACCAGCATGAATAATGGATTGATCATCGGCCAATATGTTCCCGGTGAATCCATTGTTCATCGGCTCGATCCACGCACCAAAATCACAGTCATTTTCTTTTTTGTGCTTATTGTATTTCTGGCCAATTCCGTCATAAGTTATAGCATGCTTGTGCTGTTTGCCCTGTTGAGTACGTTGACGACGCGCATTCCGATTCGTTTTATTTTAAAGGGTCTGACACCGGTTTGGTTTTTAATTGTATTCACGTTTATTCTGCATCTCATTGTCACCGATAAGGGAACGGTGTTGGTGGATATTGTTGGGTTTAATGTTTATTCAGGCGCACTTATTCAAGGTTTTGCTATATCCATAAGATTTTTCCTGCTTATTCTGGTGACGTCGCTTTTAACATTGACAACAACACCGATTGAAATCACAGATGCTATTGAAGACATGCTACATCCGCTGAAAAAAGTGAGGTTTCCCGTTCACGAGCTGGCATTAATGATGTCGATTTCACTAAGATTTATTCCGACGCTAATGCAGGAAACTGAAAAAATATCGAAAGCACAGGCATCACGTGGCGTTGATTTCCGTACAGGTCCGCTGAAAGAACGGATGAAGGCGATTGTTCCACTGCTCGTTCCGTTGTTCGTCAGTGCTTTTAAACGTGCTGAAGAACTGGCTATGGCGATGGAAGCACGCGGATATCAGGGTGGTGAAGGCCGTTCCAAACTTCGGGAGCTGAGACTTGGAAAACGGGATGCCTTGATTTATATCCTATTTATCGCTGTCGTTATCATTCTTCTTACAACGAGACATTACTAGAAAGGGGGTGGCAAGGATATGACAAAGATTAATTGCGAAATCAGCTACGATGGAACTCGGTTTTCAGGTTATCAGATCCAGCCCTGGTCCCGTACTGTTCAAGGGGAACTTGAAAAGGCTCTGGCTAAAATTCATAAGGGGGCACCCATCGGGATTCATGCCTCAGGCCGCACTGATAAAGGTGTACATGCCAAGGCACAAATGGCCCATTTTGAATCCATGTATAACTTGACACCGGCGGAATGGAAACGGGCTATTAATTCCTTGCTTCCCTCTGACATATACGTGAATGAGGCTATTGACGTTCCGGGATCATTTCACGCCCGATTTGACGTAGTGGAAAAAGAATATCGCTATTTTATCTGGAACGAACAGGAAAAAGATGTGTTTAAACAAAACTACGTATATCAATTTCCTTTTGCATTGGATATCTGTGCTATACAACAGGCTTGCAGGCATTTGGAAGGATCGCATGACTTTACGTCATTTTCATCTGCCAAAGCAGCTGTTAAGGGCAGCAAGGTACGGACGCTCTATGAGGTTTCCTGCCGCCGGGATGGCAACCAGATTGTGTTTGTTTTGCGCGGGGACGGCTTTTTATATCATATGGTCCGGATCATTGCGGGCACGCTTTTAGATGTTGGGCGAGGACGATTGCATCCGGAGTCTATGAAAGATATTTTTGCAAAAAGAGATAGGCAAGAGGCGGGGGACACACTGCCGCCGCAAGGTTTGTATTTATGGGATGTACGGTATGAACCAAGCGCATTTGCTGAATAAGACGACCTTGGCTTTGCCTTGGCCACACCCCTCACAACAGGTAATAGTATCATCCGAAATAATCATAAAGCCTTGACATTCAAATGGTTCTGATGTACGATTATTTTTGGCATTTTATTTTGTACCATGATTAGCCCCGTAAACTAATGATGAGGAACATATAAAACGAATACGATACGACATGACATTGAAAATGGAGGGAAGCACCATGCGCACAACTTTCATGGCGAATGAAAATAACATTGAACGCAAATGGCTTGTTGTGGATGCTGAAGGCAAACGTCTCGGCCGTTTGGCAAGTGAAATTGCCACCATCCTGCGCGGAAAGCATAAGCCAACGTACACACCACACATGGACACTGGTGACCATGTCATTATTATTAATGCTGAAAAGGTTCAATTGACTGGGAAGAAACTGACGGATAAAATGTATTATCGTCATTCCAACTATCCAGGCGGACTGAAAGCACGCTCTGCTAATGTGATGCGTTCAAGCTATCCGGAAAGGATGCTGGAGACAACGATAAAAGGCATGCTTCCAAACGGTTCGTTAGGCCGTAAAATGGGGAAAAAGCTGCACGTATACAAAGGCCCTGAGCATCAACATCAAGCACAAAAACCGGAAGCATATGAACTAAAAGGATAACAAAGGAGGTAAAATCATTGGCACAAGTTCAATATTATGGCACTGGACGTCGTAAGACATCAACGGCACGTGTTCGATTAGTTCCTGGCAATGGTCGTGTCGTCATTAATAAGCGCGATGCTGAAGAATATTTTCCATATGAAACACAACGCATTATTTTGAAACAGCCTTTGGCAGCCACTGAGACCGAGGGCACATATGACGTATTGGTAAACGTTGATGGCGGAGGATTCACCGGACAGGCCGGTGCTATTCGCCACGGTGTTGCCCGGGCACTTCTTAAAGCCGATCCGGAATACCGTGCAGCGCTTAAGCGCGAAGGGTATCTTACTCGTGATGCGCGCGAAAAAGAACGTAAGAAATATGGTCTTAGAAGCGCTCGTCGTTCTCCACAATTCTCGAAGCGTTAATAAGGCATTTTCTCAGCCCGTTATCCAACGTCGGATAACGGGTTTTTATATGATGTTGCTTCTATCATGTTGGTATGAATATAGTCTTTTCAAAAGCAATTGCTGCAAAAGAGTATTGAATTTGTTAAAAGAGAATGATAAAATAAGTTGAAAATGATTATCAGTTTCGACTTAACTTATAGAGGTATGGGGGTTGCATAATGTCTGAATTGGCAGTAGACCAAGTTGCAGTAGGTTATCCGGAAGCTCGTGTTATTAATAATTTAAGTGTCACAGTGCCGGAAAAACAAATTACATCCATCATAGGCCCGAACGGATGTGGTAAGTCCACACTGTTAAAGGCAATCGCCCGCGTGTTAAAAACAGAAAAAGGATCGGTATATCTTGATGGCCACATGATTCACCAATGGAAGACAAAAGATGTTGCCAAAAAGATGGCTATCCTGCCGCAATCGTCCGATGCTCCACCGGGTCTTACAGTGTTTGAACTCGTATCGTATGGTCGATTTCCGCATCAGAAAGGTTTGACGGGTTTGAAACGGTCAGACTATAAGTTTATTGATTGGGCGATTGAGGTCACGGGGTTGAGCGATCTTAAGGAACGTCCGGTAGATGAACTTTCGGGCGGACAGCGACAGCGTGTATGGATTGCCATGTCTCTTGCTCAGGATACAGACATACTCATTTTGGATGAGCCGACCACGTATCTTGATATGGCACATCAACTAGAAATATTAAGGCTTTTGAAGAATTTAAACATTGAACAGGAACGCACCATTGTCATGGTTTTGCATGACTTGAATCATGCATCACGCTTTTCCCACAATATGCTAGCTATGAAAGATGGGGACTTGTTGGTGGAAGGAACTCCTGAGCGAGTCATGACACGTGAGAATCTTTTTAACGTATTCGATATAGATGCACAATTAATGAGTTGCCCCTTCAGCAAACACCCTATTTGCTTAGCTTACGATCTTTGCGGTGAATGCAAGTTTAAGCAGGAACAGTAAGGGAGTAAACAAGGAGTCAGCACATGAAAGCCAAAAACATGACATTAGATAGAGAAAATAAACGTTCCCAACCCTTGGTCGCTGTCATAGTTCTGATAGCGGGGGTAATTGCCTTACTATTCTCCATCGGGTTTTCTATAACTGTTGGTGCCGCTGACATAGACTTGGAAACGGTGTGGCAGGCTATTTTTTTCTATAACAATGATTTAACCAATCATCAGATTATTCATGAACTGCGTTTTCCGCGTGTCCTGGGGGCAGCCTTGGTGGGGGCCGGTTTTTCAGTCGCCGGCTCGATTATGCAAGGGATGACTAGGAATCCATTGGGCGATCCCGGAATATTGGGACTGAATGCGGGTGCGACGTTTATGCTGGCTGTCTCGTTTGCCTTTATCCCGGGCTTATCATATATCTACATCGTATTGTTTTCGTTTGTTGGAGCGGGAATTGGCGCAGGCCTCGTATATGGTATTGGATCATTGGCCAAAGGCGGCTTGACACCGATGCGTCTGGTGCTTGCTGGTGCAGCGGTGACAGCTTTACTGACAGCCTTAAGTGAAGGGATCGCCATTTACTTTCACATTGGTCAGGATTTGGCGTATTGGACAGCGGGTGGTGTTTCCGGTACGGATTGGTTTAATTTGAAAATACTGGCTCCGTGGATGTTTGTAGGTTTTATTGGCTCCATCTTATTATCCAAATCGATTACGTTGCTGAGCCTAGGCGATAATGTGGCTGTAGGACTTGGGCAGCGAACTGGCGTTATTAAATTCTTTGGAGCTGTTATTGTACTCATACTCGCCGGAGCATCTGTTTCGGTTGTAGGCGCTGTCGGGTTTGTTGGACTGATTGTTCCGCATATTACCCGCTATCTTGTCGGTTATGACTATCGTTGGATTATTCCTAATGCCATTGTGCTTGGCGCATTGCTTGTTGTGTTATCCGACCTTGCTGCACGAAATGTCAACCCGCCGCAGGAGACCCCGATTGGTGCCTTGATCGCACTTATCGGTGTGCCATTCTTCCTTTACCTGGCAAGGAAAGGAGGAAAGGAATTATGACAAACCCATACATACCTTTGGGTCAAAAAAGACAAATGCGTAAAGTACTGGCTATTATCGTTTTACTGCTCATACTCATTATCTCAGCAATTATTATCAGCATGAATGTAGGCGAGATACGTCTAAGCCCATGGCGGGTTCTTCAAACCTTTATCGGTCTGGGAACAGCGGATGAGAGCTTAATTTTATTTGATTTTCGCTTGCCGCGTATCGTTCTATCGGTTCTTACAGGTATGGGGTTGGCGGTGTCCGGATGTATATTGCAGGGGATATCACGTAATGCACTCGCCGACCCGGGAATATTAGGTATCAATGCCGGCGCTGGACTGGTGGTTATGCTGTTTATTTTCTTCTATTCCGCGCCAACCGACGCGCCAGTGTTTTTTCTGCCCGTTTTGGCTCTTTTTGGTGCCGGGGCCACTGCGTTAGTGATTTATACATTAGCATTTAAGCAGGCAGAGGGCATTTCCCCGACACGACTGGTGCTCACCGGTGTTGCAGTACAGGCTGGCATTAGCGCAGCGATGATTGTTATGACATTGCAGCTTTCCCCGGAAGATTATCAATTTGTCGCCGTTTGGATGGCTGGAAGTGTATGGGGATCAAACTGGTCCTATGTACTGGCGCTTTTACCATGGATTTTGATACTGGTACCGTATGCTATGTCTAAATCAAGTGTGCTAAATACACTAAATCTGGGTGATATGCCAGCTATTGGCTTAGGTGCATCGATTGAAAAAGAACGACGGATATTACTTGCTGCAGCTGTCGGACTTGCCGGCGCCAGTGTTGCTGTGAGTGGTTCCATTGGTTTTGTCGGCTTGATTGGGCCGCATCTCGCCCGTCAGCTGGTCGGCTCCAAACATCAATATGTGATTCCGGTTACCGCTCTTCTCGGAGGTCTTTTGCTTGTTGTTGCCGACACATTGGGACGCTGGATTATGCAGCCAACTGAGATACCTGTGGGCATTGTTGTCGCAGTTATCGGTGCCCCATACTTTCTCTATTTACTCGCTAGATCGCGAGCTTGATCTTTTGAATATACGGGAGGACGAACAAATGAAAAAGCAACTAACCTTTATAATCATTATTCTATCATTATTGGTTGTTCTAGCCGCTTGTGGCGATGAAAACAATCCGGATAATAATACAAATAGTGATGACAAACAAGAAAATACAGATGAAACGAAAACATTTGCAGCCAAAAACGGTGATGTGGAAATCCCGAAAAATCCGAAAAACATTGTAACAAGTGACAGTTACATTGGGTATTTGCTGGCACTTGGCATCAAACCGGCAGGCACATCCGAATTTGGGTTAAATGTTCCTAATTTTGAAGGCATGCTAGATGACGTAAAAAGTTTTGGTGATCGGACGAACCCCTCGATTGAAAAAATATTCGATATCGATCCCGATTTAATTATTATAGGTAGCCATATTAAAGATGTCGAGCAACTGGAGAAGATAGCCCCGGTTGTTGTTATGGAGCGGAAAGGTTATAAAGACATGCTGCGGGACTTCGGTGAAATAACGGGCAAGCAGGATAAGGCATCCGCTTGGATTAATGATTGGGAAAAACGGATGGACGAATTGAAGCCTAAAGTTGAGAAAGTTATCGGCGACAAAACGATCTCCATTTTATCACCACACGCTAAGGGAGGCGTTTATGCCTGGGGAGATGAAAATGGTCGAGGCGGAGTCATTCTTTATAAAGGTTTTAATCGTAAAGCACCTGAACCGATTCAAAAACAGCTGTTGGAAACTGACGAGCGGTGGATGGACGTTTCCATGGAGAAGATTCCCGAATTCGCGGGTGATATTATTTTAACGGTACCGAACGACGGGGATGACGCGGATCCTTCAAAAGTTTATGACAACCCATTATGGAAGGATCTTCCGGCCGTCAAAAATGACCAAGTCTATCGTATTGACGATAAAGTAGGAAGTTCTTTTTCCGATCCGATAACACTGGAAAAACGACTCGATAAAATTGAAAAGCAAATTTTACAGCAATAGCTATGTACAGGGGGACCGATTTCGGTTCCCTTTTATGTATGTATTGGTTCGTACAAGCTCCCTCATGCTTATTGTGAAATGAAAATTCTATCTGAAAACTATTTTATTTCAATGCGTTTGCTTGTATTATAAAATTAATTGGCATGACAAAGGAGGGAGAGATTGTTTTGTTGAAGCAGTTGGACGCAGAAGCAGACGCAAAGGCCATTTTTTCGCTTTCCCAGTTTGCGTTTCAGTACACATTATCAGAAGAAGTTTTGCAATTTGAATTGCAAAAGGCTCGCGATCATATGATTTGGGGATGGATGACGGGCGATGAACTCGCGGCAAAATTGCATCTCATTCCATTGACGTGCTATATTAATGGACAACCATTTGCTATGGGTGGCGTCAGTGCAGTTGCAACATGGCCGGAGTATCGCAGGCAAGGGATGGTCAAACAGCTGCTGGAGCATGCCTTGCATTATATGCACCGGCATGGATGGACGGTGTCGTTTCTGCATCCGTTTTCGTTTGCTTTTTATCGAAAATATGGGTGGGAGCATGTCTTTTCGGAAAAGAAATACCATATCCGGATAACAACGCTGCAGCGTCCGCGGAACATCCATGGGTATGTCCGTCGTATAGGAGATGAGCTGGACGTATTGCAAGCCATCTATACCAAGTATGCAAAGGGCTTCAATGGGACGCTTGACCGTGATACGAAATGGTGGCAGCAGCGTGTTCTGGCAGACCATTTGCATAAAGCGGTTGCCTATTATCCTGATGGTACAGCGGACGGATATATGCTCTATTACGTGAAAAACAACATCATGTATGTTCACGAAATCGTATGTCAATCAATACATGCACAGCAATTGATGCTTCAATTTATTGCTGATCATGACTCTATGGCGGACACGGTGGAAATGACGGTTCCTGAATATGATCACTTGCCATTGCTTCTTGATGAGCCACGAATTGAGCAAACCATTCACCCATATTTTATGGCTCGGATTGTCGATGTTCCGTCGTTTTTGAAACATTATCCATTTCGGGATGCGGGTCAGATACATTTTCTATTACATATCGATGATGCTTTTCTCCCGGTGAACAATGGGACATATCATGTTTTGCAGATGGGATCGGAAACGACGGTGACCTGTCTGCCTGACTCCGGACAAAATCAGCCAGCGATTCATTGCCGTGTCGGTTACTTGGCTTCCATGCTGTTTGGGTACAAACGTCCCGGTGAGCTTTACCGGGCTGATCTAGTTCAGGGCGAAAAAGAAGCGATTGATCAGCTTGAATCCATCATACCGGATCGAGAACCGTATTTTCCGGATTTCTTTTAAACCATTCGGTATGTGCTAACCGATGTTGGCTGTACGGGTCAACAAGTTGCGCGACATAGAATGGAAACAGTTGCAGAAATATGATAATGTAAAGGAAAAGCATTTATAGACTAGACGGCCTGTCATGGTTGGAAAAGGGGGTACATATTAGGATGAGCCTTGTTTATGCAGGAATCTTGCTGTGTGCTGCAGCGTTCACAATTGTCGCTGTTTTCGCTTCCGTTGCACTGAAGCGTGCAGCGAATACGATGGAATCCTTCACTACGACATTGGGCGACGTGGAACAAAAAATGAACCATATAACACCGGAACTTCAAAAGATGCTGAAGGAAACCGGCAGAACAACGGATGATTTGAACGATAAGCTTGCCGCCACCAATGGATTATTCGATTCCTTGGATCGTATGGGGCATGCCGTTCATACATGTAATCGGCTGCTGCAGACGAAAACAAATAAACTGTCGGTTTTCCGATCACCTCAGTTTGTGAACAAGTTGACCGAAACCCTCAAATGGGGGGGAGTCGTTAATCAAATATATAACAGATGGAAAAATGGGCAAAAAGGCAGCAATACGAATCGTAACGAACAAAAAACAGGAAATGAGGGATGATCATGAGTTTAACCGGAGTAGGTGTCGTTTTAATCGGGGTGGCATTGCTTATTATTGCTGTGTATGCTGCTTGGACCTTGAACAACTTGGCCAATGTGCTTCGGGGGATGGAAAAAACGGTGGAACAACTGCCTGATCAGCTTGACGATTTATTCAGAGAAACCGGCAGTGCACTCAGTCAAACAAACCGGACAATTGCGGAGGTCAATGAAAAGCTGCACACATTGAGCCCCTTGTTTTATATGGTACAGGACGTCGGAGAGGCTTCTAGAAAATTGACGTCTCCATTAACCCGTTTCAGCGCATCCATGAGTCAAAAGATAGATAAAAGTAAAAATAACGATGATTAAGAAGGAGCTGGGACAAAAGACATTTAGTCAAAGTAAAATCCGAACTATGATTCACAAATAATCTGAATCAGTTCGGATTTTCGTTTAGCGTAGGAAAAACACGGAGACTCCTGCGGGATCAAAAGGCCTAGATGAGACCCCGCAGTGCGATAAGCACGAGGAGGCTCATCAGCGCCCGCGGAAAGCGCAGTGTTTTTCCGGAGCGGTGACTACTTCTTAAATATATCATTCGTATTTAGAAGTTATTTATTTCGTTTTGTACCAGCTTGTTCTGTACTGCCATAGACAATAGCCTAACCCAGCTATGCCGTATATCCATTCCAAGTTGGAGCGCCTCATGACAGGGTTGTCAGTTTTTGCCTTCATTTCCTCATTAATGGCTGATGCTGATGCTGAAAGGTTTCGCGCTGCATTGCCAATGTTACTTGCGGCGTGGATAACGGGGTCCAGCCTGCTGAGCTTTTGTTTCATATTATTGACAACAGCCGTTCCTGAGTGGAGTGTGCTGCTGGCATTACTCATAGTATTTGCGGCTTGCTTCGGCAGTTTACCAACCGTTTCCGTCAGGTTGGAGAGGATCTCCGTCAGCCTTTTTAGCGGTTTGATCAATAAAAAAGCAACGCCGACGGATGCAAGTCCGATCAGCAGAACGATGATGCCTACCCAATCCATTTGTGTTCAACTCCCTTCTCTTCTGTATTTTTCAAGATACCCCCTATTTTATCACGCTTTCATGACACTGGCACATTCTTTTGCTCCGGAATATCGATAGGCATATGATATCTCGCTCTATCATAAATGATCATCTTGTCCCATACAATGATGACAGCAGGAGAATAATAAGGGGCGGACGATATGGATCGATTGAAGCGAGGAATCATGTGGACAGCAGGTTTTATTGTACTGGCATTGCTTATTCAATATCCGATTGAAAAGGCGGATTCAACGTGGAAGACATGGTCGTTGCCTTTATCCGGTCGGACCATCGTTATTGATCCGGGCCACGGTGGCGTGGATGGAGGAGCCGTCGGAAAAGATGAAACACTTGAAAAAGATATTGCACTTGTCGTCGCCAAAAAATTACGCAACTACTTGCAGCAATCCGGTGCTCTTGTGTACCTGACACGAGAAAAGGACAAAGATTTAGCCAAGCCTGATACCAAAGGCTTGTCACGCCGAAAGGCTGAAGATATTCGAAAACGTCTCCAATTTATACAGGATAAGGATGCGGATTTATTCATCACTCTTCATTTAAATGCGCTAACCTCGGAAAAATGGCATGGGGCTCAAACGTTTTACCACCCGAAAGAGGGAAAAAATAAACATTTGGCCGAAATGATCCAGGATGAAATTACCCGTAACTTGGAAAACACAACGAGAAGTCCTCTTGCGATTAACAACGTTTATTTGCTAAAACATGCTGGAGTGCCTGGGTCCCTGGTCGAGATGGGATTTTTGTCCAATCAGAAGGAATTGGAGAACTTAAAAAAGGATAACTATCAGGAAAAGATGGCTGTCAGTATTTATGAAGGCATTCTTCGTTATAGTACTGAAAAACAGCGGAGGTAAATCCTTGGTAATAATTCAAATCACTTAGAATTTGTGTGATTTGTGTTATACTGGCGTTGTATGGAATCAATGAAAGACATGTTTCCTTTATACGCTGGGAAAAGGATGGTGACCAACTGTGTTATCCGAAGAAAAAGTAAGAGAATTGCTCAACCCTGTTCAAGATCCGTTTTTACATAAAACGCTGGAAGAGACTGGCGGTATCAACAATATATCCATTAAGGAAGAAAAGAATCATGTGAGCGTGAAAATTGGCATTGCCAAAACCAACACAGCTGAACAGATGCAGATGCAGCAGGAAATGGTCGGTATTTTGAAAAAGAACGGTGCATCCACGGTCGGTCTCCGTTTCGAACAGCTTCCTGATGACGTTATTCAAAAATATCAGCCGGCAGCCGAAGAAGAACAGGAAAAAACGCTTATGGGCGGCGATAAGCAGCCCAACTTTATTGCTGTTGCAAGTGCTAAGGGCGGCGTGGGTAAATCAACAGTAACGGTAAACCTCGCTATGTCATTGATGCGGCTTGGTAAAAAAGTTGGCATTATTGATGCAGATATTTACGGTTTTAGTGTCCCGGATATGATGGGTATTGAAAACAGACCACAAGTACGTGGTGAAAAAATTATTCCTGTTGAACGTTTCGGTGTACAAGTCATCTCAATGGGCTTCTTTGTAGAGGATAATGCCCCGGTTATTTGGCGTGGACCAATGCTTGGGAAAATGCTCAGCAGCTTTTTTAAGGAAGTTGAGTGGGGCGACTTGGATTATCTCCTGCTTGACCTTCCCCCAGGGACTGGTGATATTGCTATGGATGTGCATGAAATGATTCCGAGTTGCAAGGAACTGATTGTGTCCACGCCACATCCATCGGCAGCATTTGTAGCCGCAAGGGCCGGTCAGATGGCACTGAAAACCGACCATGAAATCCTTGGCATCGTTGAAAACATGGCCTATTATGAAAGCAGAACAGGGGAAAAAGAGTATGTATTTGGCAAAGGCGGCGGAGACAAACTGGCTGAAGCGCTGGATACAAAGGTGCTTGGCCGTTTGCCGTTGCAACAGCCATATGAAGAGGAAGATGAGTTTTCTCCATCGGTTTATCAGCAAGATCACCCGATAGGTAAAGAATACCATAAAGTAGCATCCAAAATAGTGGCAAATTTTGAGGAAACATAAAAGAGGTGGACTTGGTCCACCTCTTTTATGTTGGTTTTTATACAGAATCAACTTGCTTTGCCGCCCCCACCTGAGTCGCCGCCGGAACCTTTGCCGCCGTCTTTTGATTTTTTCCCTTTTCCTTTGGATTGCTCTTCCGCAGCTTTTAACAGAATGTCGGATATTTTGGACTTGAAAAGGGGTGTTTCAAACGTCTTTTGTATCTTTTCCTCTAAATGCTTACTGAACTTTTGACTCTTCATAACACTAAGCATTTCCTCGGACACTTGTGGATCTTTCATTAAATCGATCATTTGCTGCTTAAATTTGGAATCATTCATCAGCTCTTTCATCAATTTTTTGTGTTGTTTGGACATGGATTTGGCGTATGTTTTAACGAATTTTGGATCTTCAAACAAACGTTTCCACATGTCTTTAGCCTTATCGGAACCAAGAAAGTCTTCTATGGCCTTTTTAACTTCTTCTGAGTCAATGACAAGCTTTTGTTTCATTTTTTTATCGGATAGAATATCTTTAAGTGCTTTTTTACCGTCTTCGGTCTGCAATATATCAACAACCATTTTTTTGGTTGTATCGTAATCCGCTTTCTCGCCTGCAGCGTTCTGTCCGCCGCAGCCGGAGATGACCATGATTGATACCAGGAACAGAGCTGCAAAAATCGTTCGTAGCATGCTCGGAGTCCTCCTTCCTCTTGTCATTACTGTCTGTGAAATCGTGAAAATTATGCGTTTATAGAAGAAAAAAGGACGTATTCATGCTAAAATATTGGTGAATGTTCAACATGACGTTTAGGAGGAGCATATTTTGAATAGCCGAAAGTTGACAGGTTTATTTTTCAAAACGCTTGTGATTGGGGGCGTAGTGGGATTAGTCACCAGTTTTTTTGTAAAATCCGCGTCCTATGCAAATAATTTAAACCCGATCGATTGGATGGAACTGATCGGGCTCCTGTTCTTTTTTGTTGGTCTTGGCTTGGTTTTCAGCGTTATTAGTCAAACGGGCTTTTTTGCTTATTTATTTATTAATCAGTTCGGGCTCAGTCTATTCCGTTCATATTGGTCGGCCGTTCAGGTTCTTTTGATTGCTTTTGTTTTATTTGACCTGATTTACTTTCCTTATATAAATACAAATGATGATATCTCCCTGCTCTGGTTTATTCTGATGGCAGTGGTCATTTTTGTTTACGGCTGGATTGTATCTGTGATTAAAGTCCGTGCGACAAACCGACGTGCCTTTATCCCATCTCTTTTTTTAATGGTCGTCATGACATCTGTAGAATGGGTTCCTGGTTTGACCGCAAAGGGAACGGATTATGCATGGCTGATGATTGTCCCCCTGCTCGTCTGTAACACGTATCAATTGCTTATTTTGCATAAATTGACTGGAAGAAAAGAAGGAACGGCTGATCATAACGATCAAACGTCCGTCAGAACAGCTACCAAAAAATCATAACTAGCGGTAAAACCCCTTTATCCTTTATGCAGGATGGGGTTTTAATATGTTTATCCTGTTTAGCCTCGCATATAACCGGTAACGATCTCCCCTACAAGTGCATGGGATGATGCCATCAATTGCTTATTCTACAGGTTGGGAGTCAGCATGTGCTTGGTTGATCAACTCGGATATGGATACGAAATCAAACTCTTTTTTTCTTAGCCCTGGCAATATAGTATCCAAGGCTTCGGCGGTTTGTTTGGCGGAGTCGGAAGCATGCATAAGAATGATATCGCCATTGGAGGTTTCATTCATGACAAAGTTAACGATTCGCCTGGTCCCCGGGTTTTTCCAATCATTTGGGTTTACATTCCAATGAGTTACCGTAAATCCTTGATTTTCAGCCAATTTAATGATTTCTTTGTTAAATTTACCGCTTGGCGGACGAAGAAGATCCATGTCTTCGTATCCAAGTTTGCTGAACACATCCTTAGCCTTTATTAAATCGTTTCGTACGTCCTCAATTTCCTGGTCAAGGTAACTCGTATAACGATACCCGAGCATACCAAGTTCATGGCCTTGTTCACTGATTTTTTCTATAATATCGGGATGGCGTTCAGCCCACTCGCCACTGACAAAAAATGTTGTTTGCACCTGCCTTTCTTCCAGTTTCTCCAAGATGCCATGTACTTTTTCTTCTCCCCAGCTGATATTGAAGGTTAAAGCAATTTGAGGCTTGTTGCTGTCGCCTTTGGTTAAAGCTAATGGCTCATTACTGGATGCAACCGAAAATGTTCCATCACGTGCAAACCAGAGGAAGGAAGCTGTGAACAATGCGAATAGAACAACGATTGCATACCGTTTCCACTTTCTGAACCGAATGGTGTAAAAATGCTTCATATAATCATTTCCCTCCATATGTCTTAATTCCATTCTATGTACAAGTCTTATTTATATGTCTTTGTTACCTGTATTCAAAAAGATGGTTTTTAAAGATGGCGAGCTGGCGGAACGTTATGACATTTATCCATGAGGAAAAGATGACAGATGCAGGAGAATCAAAAAAGGCTGCTGCCATTTTTGTGTATAGATAATCGTTGTTACGTTTAACATAAGTGTGTTGCGAATATCATTGCATGGAAGGTAAGGTGTTATTATGCTGGGTTTTTTAATTTCAAATGTAGAGCAAAAGGAAATGGAGTATCTTATTAAACGTGAGCTTGAAGAACTGCTTATGGACATGGAAGATTCCCGTATAGATACAGTGGTAAAAAAGTCCATTAAAGAGCGCTACCAAACCATATTCAATCTATATCGACGGGTAGCCAGTCAACAGGAATGTTTGAAATACATACCAAAACGTACATATAATCAGTAATGTTATGCTGGGGCAAACCATGAGGGGGGATCCCTCCAATTAAATAAGTATGATGTCGAGTGCGCGTCAGAAGTCTGAAGATGTTTGTTGTAATGATACAGGAAAGAGACTCCGCGGCGACCATATGTTGACGGGTCAACGTTTAGTATCACCATTAGGATTTTTGAGATCAATTCTTTGATATTTTTGCATTTATCTATTGAACTGATTCAATGATTATGCTATATTATTGTTTGTCGTCAACGAAACAAACCGAGTGATTTATAAAAATATAACACTTTCAAACCGTTTCTTTTATTTAAAAATAAAAAGAGGCATTGACTTTTGGCGACAATGTTGGTACAATAAAAAATGTTGCAAAAAGCGACATAAACAGATTGTTCCTTGAAAACTGAACAAAACAGCCAGTATGACAGATGGATGTCAGAGGCAGGAAGTCGGAATGCTGATGTGTATATCGGCTGAATGACTTACCCCTTGAAATCCACAAAATAAGCGAAGCCAATGAACGGCTGATCGGTGTCAGTCGTATCCCAAACTTTTTTGGAGAGTTTGATCTT
>NZ_BAAADM010000022.1:0-1315 GCF_039522485.1 Lentibacillus halophilus
AGAGGGGAGTGATACACAATCAGCCGTTAGGCTGAGAGGTTCACTCCTACTTGACCCGAAACAATTCAGAATTTTTCCGGTGCCAGGCATTTATAATCCTTTTAAGAATTCATCCTTTTTGTTTATTCTTCGCTAATTTTTTGGAATCTTTTACTCCGGGTGGTTGTTCCAGCCAATTGTGTTTAATCATGATATCTGCTCCTCTTTTGGCAAGCCGAGAAACTTCAAATGATAATCGTTGGTAATTAATCATTAAGTCACTTCGTTGGCTTGCAGATGCTGCAGTAGAATAATTCCCTATTCCCGCGGATATGAGCAAATCCATGTGAAACATCACTAATTTATCCGAAAAAGTTTGAGTTGTGGAGTCACTTAAATATACATTCGTCTGTGCAGATTCAATATTATCTTTTATAAGTGTATCTGCAAAAATCTTCAAATGTTTTTTTGAGACGTCTTTTCCACGAAGCATGAAATTCTGTACATCTTTTGATGGTGATGTTTGAGCAAATGCAATGCATAAGTGCATACCTATTGAATTGGTTAGGACGTTCTGATACAAATGAGAAATCTCAACAGCATTTAATGGACGTTTATCACTGAAAGGGTTTATGCCACTTAAATAATTTTTACTGTCAATATAGTCCGTTTCTTTGGGTATATCAATATACGGGTGTCTGGCAGTGATACCCTTTGAAAGACCCGTTTCGAGTGATTGTTTATAAAGGTTACTGGTTTCATTTAACGCCTGTACAAAGTAGTTACATACATCTTCCCGGTAACTCATCGAAACCAAACCGCTGTATATTAACATTCCCGCCTTCGCAATATGATTCACATACACCAAACAAAATATGTCTGAAAAAAGCCACGGTGCGTTCATATTTACATCTTGTTCGGTAAACCCGTTTGGAATAGCGAATTGTTCTTTTTCAAAAATCGCTGTTAATGTGTCCAAATGGTTATATGAAATATCATAGGCATATTGCACAACGGGTTTTATATCTTCATCTTGTATGTGCTTTAGCATAAACCCAAAAATACATTTCGACATGCTGTCATTCATATACCCAGTCCAAAGAGAACCAATTTCTGCGGATGTTAGGGGGATATTTTTTTCATTCACTTCATTCATTATGCAACCTCCCTAAGGATGTTAAGGTAAGTTTATTATTAACATTAATATGGATTTTATAATGAATGACAGGTATAAAGAAACGATTGGGTTAAGTGCCTGGCACCAAAACAATTCAGAATTGTGTCGGGTCAAGTAGGAGTGAACCTCTCAGCCTAACGGCTGATTGTGTATCACTCC
>NZ_BAAADM010000023.1:0-11385 GCF_039522485.1 Lentibacillus halophilus
AGTGTTCTGTATGACTATATTCGACATAAAGCTAGGAAATTCCTAGAACAGGTTGACTTTTTCACCGGACTTTTAGGGTATAGATTCTTAAACTTTAGAGATAAATTAGGTGCTGCTGAATAACCCAAACCATTCAAAGTATATAAGTGACCCATACCTCTTCCATCTTCACCAATTAGTAAACTTGGCTTCCTCGTTCTTAAAAACCATATGTGAGCATGTAACCTAAAACCTATGTGTGCATCGATGTCATCGTAAAATGACAAGTTTTCTGCATCCCCTGAAAGGTCTACAAAATTAATTTGTCTTTTGTCCCAATTTGAATTGATTTGCTCTTCAAATATGCCATTATATCCATGATACGTAATATAAACATCACATGAAAATTCATTTTTTAATTTCAGTGCCAACTTGTATGCCATCTCTTGGTGATGTTTAACATGAGGCATAGATACACTTATTTTATTTATTTTTTCGGGCAATAGTGCAGAAGTGTTTAATAAGTTTGTATCAAATAAACCGCAGTCACCAGTTGTCCCGTAACACTTAACACCATTATTGACCAATATATTTTCTGTTGTAATATCTCGACATGAAATTGCTCCAATAGCAGAACTATCTTGTCCCACTTTACCAAAATGTTGAGATAATATCTCTTTCTCAGTTGATGCAAGGTTAAGTTTTTTTGACTGTTTAATAGTACCAGGATACACTCCCCAACCAGCTCCAACACCATATACTGGAACTGACGATTTATATGCTTTATTAAAAAATTTACTTCTGTTTTTTGGAGCCTCATTATACCCTTTGATTGTTGGCCTCATGCCTGGTGCTAAAATAGCTTTGTATTCACTCAAGTCATCCAAATCCTCCGGTTCTTGATCTACAACACTCACAAAATCAAAATTGACATCCTTACCTTTTACACCTTTTACGATATCCAAAAGACTTTTGCCAAGTAAATCATCCCCGGAGTTTCTAGAGCCTTTTTCAGGGTATGTTGATAAAATTAAATATGACATTTCGTTAGTCCCCTTTATTATTCCACAATGTCCCAAGTTAAAGGTTTCCCTCTTGATATATCATCTTTAGCTTTCTTTCCAATTACTGAATCAATATATTTGGGCTTCATACCATGACCCGGTCGTATTGATCTAACATTAGATTCGGTCAAAGTTTCTCCTTTTTCAACATCCTCTACTACAAATAATGATCGAGACAGCTCACGGCTTTTCATCTTTTTTTCATCCAACTCATAATCAACATTACCTAATGCTTTTTCCGCATCTCTCACAGAATCCACTAGCACTTTAAATTCGTCTTTATCCAATGAAAAACTAGAGTCCGGGCCACCTATACTTTTATCTAATATGAAATGTTTTTCAATTATTTTTGCTCCAAGGGAAACAGATATTATTGGTACCGTTGCTCCAAATGTATGATCAGACAAACCAATTTCCACATTAAAGGTCTCTTTTAAATTTTGCATTGTTAACAAATTAGCATCCTCAATTTTGGCTGGATAAGCAGAAGTGCATTTCAACAAGATAATTTGTTCATTGTTCATTCTCCTACAAGCCTGTACAGCATCATCAATTTCTCCAAGAGTTGCAATACCAGTGGATATAATGACAGGTTTGCCTTGTGAAGCAATATATTCAATTAAAGGAATATCCGTTATTTCAAATGACGCTACTTTGTAGGCTGGCACATTTAAGTCTTCTAAAAAGTCTACAGCAGACTTATCAAAAGGGCTCGAAAAACAAATTAAACCAAGTTCTTTGGCATAGTTCATTAATTCTTCATGCCACTCCCATGGCATGTATGCTTCTTTATAAAGGTCATATAAATAATTGTCATCCCATATTGTTTCGCTTTGGATTTTAAAATAGTCATTTTTGCAATCGATCGTTATTGTATCAGGAGTATATGTTTGGAGTTTAATAGCATTAGCCCCAGACTCCTTGGCAGCTTTAATGGTCTCTTTGGCGACGTTTATATCGTTTCCGTGATTAGCTGAAAGTTCCGCAATAATTAGTGCTTGTTTTGAAATATTAAAATCGCTTATATACATTATGATCCCCTTCTTAACGGAAGAATATATTCAAGCATCTTATCATTTTGCTTTTGCAATGAGAAATTTGCGTTCTCAAATAACTTTTTAGAAGCAGTATTTATGTCAGAGACAACTGCTAAAATATATTGGACTTCTTTTCTTTCGCCTTTTAGTCGTTTTATACTTTCTTCCAAAAATTCAATACTCAAACCTCGACCTTTAAGGTCTTTAGATAAACTTATACTTACTATTGCTGTATCATTATCAAGTTTATACCTTATTTGCCCTAGAAAATTATTATTATCATCTGATATAACATAGATAATATGGTTACTTGATTTTATAACTTTTTCGAACCATCTTACATGCTCTTCCCAATCAATCTTTTGTGGATTAATGGAATGCTTTCTAACATAGTCCGCGTTTGATAGTTGGTAGATGTCATAAATATCATCTTCTTGGATGGAGCGTAAATAATAAGTATTATTCATAACTCTTCCCCCCTACCAAATTATCAACGATTCGTTTGGCTCCCATTCCATCGACTACCCCAGCATATTGCTGCACTAGTGAACATCTTAACGAAAAGGAGTTCAGTTTATGAAATTCATCTCTTAACTTTTCAGTCGTTATCAAATCCTGATAATCCAGAACAGCTTCAACAAGATTAAACCTTTTAAGACTCTCTATATTGTTCTTCTGATTTTCGGCGACTTTCACAGGGATAAATGGAGTTTTTGTAGATAATAACTCGTAAACCGTTTGCCCAGCTGCAGTTATTGCCAAATCTGAATCTAACATGATTTTTTTCATTTTATAAGCAGTTATATTTTGGTGCATCTCTATTTTTGTACCAATTTCATTGATGATTTTCTCTCTGCTCCCAGAATCCTTACCAACTATAACGTGAAAAGTAAGGTACGGATTTCTGCTGCTAATTTGGTTTAATACAGATAGTGTTAGATTGTTTAAGCCCGATCCGCCCATAGTAATCAGAACAGTGTTCACATGTTTATTTATCTTTTGTCGATCCTGATTTATAAACGGTCTTCGCAAAATAATGTATTTATGACCCAACAGAAACCCATTGTTTCTATCGTCACTATAAACAAGTCCGTCAGTACTGAGAGATGGGTTAACAATCACGCCAGGGGGATAATTAATCCGTGCATTATCATCTATATATAAGCACTTTTTCGCTCTATCCGAGATTAATTGATAAATATTCTCATCCGCCAAGTAAGAATCTATTATACAATAAACGTCTTTGTTAACGTACTTCTTAAGAAAGTCTTTTGACAGCCAATTAACTATTTTGTAGTTCTTACCTTGAAGCATATCCAAATCTTTATTGTTCCCGTTTATAATCATTTCAACCGCAATACCACGAGACTCTATTTCGTCATATAATGAGCTACACCTTGAAATATGTCCTAAGCCAGTCTGACTTCCACCTTCAGTAAAAATCAATACTTTCACTTTTGTCATCCTCTTAATTATTTAACTTTCTTTTGTTCAATATGTGCATTTATATCATAAAGTTTTGGTTCCTTTTTTAATAAGTTGACAATGTCATTTAGATAAAAATCATGATTCCCAGTATACAGTTTGTTATATATTTCAGTTATTAGTTGGAAATCTTCCTCCGTGTCCAATGTCAAACGATAGTCCGAAAAATCTCTATCATTTTTAAAGTAGTGGATACTGTTGCCTTCCTGCTCATATATATAAGGTGTAACATGTTCGCGCTGATATTCTTTTTCACCATTTACATAAGCATCTTCAAGAACTTCGAAGGAAAACACTTCTGTATCCATCCCTCTTGGGAATGTTCTCTGTTGATATTCAGCTCCAGCATTTGTCACAAGACTATAATCATTCTCTAAATAAAATTTAATCATCTCGTCAACAATAAAAGGGTCAATTAATGGACAGTCAGAAGTGATTCTAACGATAACGTCAGTATTATTCCCCTTTGCTGCATTATAATAACGTTCAAGAACATCTTGCTCACTTCCTCTAGTTACCCGGACACCATTTTGTTCAGCTTCTCTCTCGATAACGTTGTCGCTAGAGTGTTCTGTTGTTGCTATAATTATATCATCTATTAGTTTAGCCTGTTTTAACCTTTGTATAACATGGGAAAGTATAGTATTCCCCTTTAATTCTTTCATAACTTTGCCTGAAAGCCTGGTAGACCCCATTCTAGCTTGAACAATGGCTGTTATTTTCATAAATATACCTACTTCCGATAATGTTGAATCACCTTTTTAACGGCTTTTATGACATCATTTACATCCTTCTCCGTCATAGCCGGAAAAAGCGGCAAAGTGATAATTTCTTCATATAAAAGCTCTGCTATTGGACACAATCCTCGTTTATAACCGAGTTGCTGATAATATGGCTGTAGGTGAACGGGGATGTAGTGTACGTTAACGCCAATATTTTCTTTGAGTAAAGCTTCAAATATTTGCTTTCTATCAACTGTTAGTTCTTCTAAATTTAAACGAATCACATATAAATGCCAACTCGATGATCCCTTTGAATCCTGATATGGAGTTTCAATTTCTCCTATATCATTAAATGCCTTATTATACATAGAAACATATTCTTTTCGCTTCTCGACAAAACTATCAATTTTATTAAGTTGACTGGCTCCGAGTGCAGCTTGTATATCTGTCATTCTATAATTGTAGCCCAATGATTGCATTTCATAGTACCAAGGACCGTCTTGTTTATTTAAATCTTTCGGATCCTTTGTAATCCCATGTGTTCTAAATTCAAGTAATTTATGGTAGTATTCTTCATTATTTGTCGTGATAATACCACCTTCACCTGAGGTAATATGTTTAACAGGGTGTAAGCTGAACATCGTCATATCACTGATAGAACCTATTTTATTTCCATTATAAGTTGCACCTAAAGCGTGAGCTGCGTCCTCTATTACAATAAGGTTGTATTTCTGGGCAATTCGCTTTATCTCGTCCAGTGGCGCCGGTTGTCCAGTATAGTCGACAGGAATAATAGCTTTGGTATTATCAGTAATTAATTCCTCTATTTTTTTGGGGTCGATATTATACGTTTCAGAATCAATATCAGCAAAAACTGGAGTTCCACCTTGATAAAGCACGCAATTAGCACTCGCAACAAATGTCATTGGAGTTGTGATTACTTCGTCCCCTTGACCTATACCTGCTGCATAACTAGAAGCATGCAGAGCAGCTGTCCCGTTCGAAAAAGATACAGCATACTTGGATTCGACATATGATGAAACAGCATTTTCAAATTCACTAACCGCTGGTCCCGTGGTTAAATAATTACTGTTCAACACGTCAACGACAGCGTGGATATCGTCTTCATCAAGCGATTGTCGTCCATATGGTAAAAACTCATCCCTGATTGGTTGATTATCCAAACAAAAACCTCCTGTAGTAAGTGAATTTAACGTTATTCCTTTACCAAGTTTTTTAAGTCTTCAACAGTTAGCCATTCATCGTTTACATTGCTCACATAACTAAATCCATCAGACAATGGTTTACCACCATTACTAAATTCATCCCTCCACCAAGGAAATTCAGGCTGGATAACGTAATAAGAATCATACTCCAAAGTTCGCCGGGCATCGTCTTCCGTGATCATGACTTCATGCAACTTTTCACCGGGACGGATTCCGACGATGTTGATATCACATTCCGGCGCAATAGCCTTTGCTAAATCAGTCACCATCATACTTGGTATTTTAGGAACAAATATCTCTCCACCATGTATTCTTTCTAAACTATCAATTACGAATTGCACACCTTGGTCAAGCGTAATCCAAAAACGTGTCATACGTTCGTCCGTGATTGGTATTTCTGTGGCACCTTGATCCCTCAATTTCTTGAAGAATGGTACAACACTTCCTCGACTTCCAACAACATTACCATACCGTACCACTGCAAACCTTGTATCCTTATCACCAACATACGAGTTAGCAGCTACAAACAACTTGTCAGAGGCCAACTTAGTAGCCCCATATAAATTAATTGGACTTGCCGCTTTATCCGTACTTAAAGCTATCACTTTTTGAACACCACGATCGATTGCAGCTTCAACAATATTCTGTGCACTGTGTATATTAGTCTTAACAGCTTCAAATGGATTATATTCACAAGCACCGACATGTTTTAAAGCGGCTGCATGAATTACAATATCAACCCCATCGAATGCCCTATATAGACGGTCCCTATCCCGTACATCTCCTATAAAAAATCGAATTCTTGGATCTGTGAATTCCTGTGCCATTTCATGTTGCTTTAATTCGTCTCTGCTAAACACTATGACCTTTTTAACATCCTGTTCCAATACCTTTGTGATAAATTTCTTCCCGAAAGATCCAGTTCCACCTGTAACTAAAATCGTTTTGTTATTTAAATTCATTGTTTCATATCCTTTCTGCTTTTGAAAAAGTACTCTTTATCAAATTCCTCTACTTTAAAATCTTTTATCGCTTTGATACAACTTGATGAATTATCAGCTAACATTACAATATTTTCATTAATAAGATCATCCATATATTCAATACCCTGTAAATTAACTAAAATTGTTTTACAACCTAAAGTCATGCCCTCAAAAATGGCTGTGGAATTTACACCTATTTGAAACTCCGATTCCGCAAAGTAGCTATAAAGACTTTTTTCATTGTGATCAATAACCTCAAGGTTTTCAAACGTACTAGCTTCAACCAAATCGGGATACTCGCTCTTCCATCGGTCGTACTCTCCTGGATGCAGTTTATAGATGAAATAGTAATCAGGCATCTCTTGAGCAATTTCTTTAGCTTTCACTGACAATTTTTTGCCAATCGTTCCCTGGGATAAGATTAATACTTGATTGTTTCTCTTTGGTGTACCCTTATACATCTCCAGTTGTTGTTCTAAATATGGAAAACCATATACCTCAATTTTTGTTTGTTCTGGAAAGCCTTTTGTGTGTCCCCAATAGTCGCCAAAAGTCAAAATCTTATCAGGAAAATATTCGATAAACTGTGTTGGATCCCCAAAATTGTAACCAAAGTGATAATCCGTGATTACACCGTGTTGAAATTCAATCACTTCGATTCCTAAGTCTTTAGCAGCGGATATTAGAGAAACACTACCATAAGAAACAAGAATATATATTTTAGACGGTCTTCTTTTCTTGAGTAAATTAAAATAATAATGATATTGATGCTTGAAAAAGAAGGCATTACTTTTGATAAAATTAACTAAATAAAGATTAGTATTAAATGTTTTATTGATAATAGTTTCCAAATGTTTAATTCTATTTTCTTCTCTAGTTGAAATTTTAAGTGATGAAATATGCTTACTAAGGAATACTTTAAGCTTTATAGCATCTGAGTAACGTCTGTTTTTGCTAGAAAAGTTCTTAAGATGTTTGTATAAGTAGGGTGCTTCAACAACGTCATATTGTTCATCCTCTAATGTCTTAATAAAATAATGTGTATAAATATCAAAAGAATAATTATTCAATTTCATTTTTCGAGGATGATCAAAAATTATATAATCCCTAGTATATCGCCCTTGCATAGGATTTTTAAAAATTGAATTGAAGATCATCCTTGGAAAATACTTTAATTTATCGACAAAATTATTCTTTTGTGTATGTGCTTGCCCGTAAATTTGAAGTTCTTCAGTTATTTTGGTAAATAATTGGAATCGAATTAATTGCCAAATTTTTATACCGCAAATATCTAAATTTATTAGATCGTTATCCCTTTCAAGTTGCCACAGATGTTGACAAACTTTCCTTATTGTAAATTCACTTTTTGGCATTTAACCACCCTATTCCATTATTACTGTTCTTCACCCATTTTCCCTTATAGTATTCAAACTTCTCTACAGGCATAATTCTGTGGTTTTTTTTCATCAAATCTTCAACACAAACCAATATTAAAAAAAGTAATATATAATCATAATCACCTACCAGCATAACTGTATCAGTAGCACCCCTGAGCAGCAAACAGGTCAACAAGATGAAGTACAAAAACTGCTTAGTTAGCAAGAAAAAGATTAAAATGATAAAAACTATTCCTATTACTAACATCCCACCTAACCCGAATTTTGAATGGAAATCCAAAAAACTATTATGTAAATTATTAAAACCTGCAAAGTAAAATTCATAATAGTCCAAGCCAAATAATACTTTTCGGGTATTCAATTCACTAAAATAAGCCTTAATAATTTCACTTCTAGGACTTTCCTCTATAAAGCTTGACCTTTCACCAAATTTGTAGATAATGCTCTGACTTAACTTCAACATAAACTTATAAACACTATAGCCAAAAAAAGATGTGGCGAGTAACATTAAACTAAAAGTAAATTTATTTAAATTACGCATATACTTAATAATTAAAACACCTAGTATTAATATAATTGACACAATTATTCCGGATCTACCTAAAGTCCAAAATGAGATTAACAAAGAAAATATAGCAGGAAAAACTATTACTTTATTATAGTTTCTGTAATAAAGGCCAATAATCAAAATACTAAAGGATAAAACAATGTAGTTGACTATATTACCACTTGATTTTTCTGCAATATCATGTGGGCTAGTGCCGACTAAACTAAAGTAGGCTAGATAAAAAACTATTATTGTATATATATATTTAGATATTATATATCCATTTTTCTTTTCTATTAGATAAATACCAAACCCAACATGAGATATAATTAGCATAAATAAACTTAAATCACCAGTGCTTTGATAGTATAAATATTTGACCGAAAGTATCAGCGTAAACAAAAATAAAAAAAGCCATACATAACTATACCTTTTTAAGTTTGTAACAAAAAAATAAACTGTTAATACCAAACCACATATAATCAATATATAAAGTAACAAATTTTCCCTGTACACAAAGTGTATTAACGATATTAAAATACCAATCAAAAAGAAAAAGTCTAATACTCTTGTTATAGTGATCACCACCCTATACGTCAAAGTCTTTGAAACGTACATCATTTTGTTTATACATTGAATTTTATGTTATTTAGACAGGTTTCTAGCATATTACTTTTATTTCAATAATTTCTTTTCAAGAATACTTCCTATAAAACCACTCAAAGATTTGTTTTATATTCTAATTCAATTTAAAATAATAATGTTTAATAATTATTCTCAAAAGTTCTTTTATATTGATGAACTTAGTTCTATTCAAGAGAGCAAAATATATAAATATCTTTTGCATTAAAGGAATGTTTAAATTACCAATCTTAATTGAAAAACTGTAAAATAGAACACGTTTAAATTTATCTTTCGCAAAAACATTGTTATTTTCATTTATACGAATCATTTTACTTGCTAATTCAGATATATCAATTTTATAGTTATTTATATTGTTATTATCATCAAAAAAGAAAAGAAATTCTCTATAGGCTTTTTCATCTAGTTTGAAACCATAATAATTTAACTTTTTAGTATGAATTTCTTGTATTACTTTCCTTCGAGCTAAGGCTTTATTTTTTCTAGTCTGATTTGAAATATTGTTATGGTCAACTCTATACTTCATTAAAAATTTAGGTACAATCGCAAAATTCCCAACCTTAGAAATCTTAAACCAAAAGTCATAATCCTGGGCCACGAAATAATTTTCATCATATTTAATATTATTATATTTAATTGTGGACATTCTTATCATAGAACTAGGATTAGCAATGGGGCTTGCAAATAACAGCCTAATCTTTAATTCTTCGGGATCATAAAATTTACTTTTCTTTTTATAAAAAAGTTTCTTTCCTAATTCTATAAAATTGCAACCTACTACATCTATATTTTTATATATTTCCATAAATGAAACTTGTTCTTTTATTCTATCAGTGAACGCTATGTCATCTGCATCCATAACAGCTAGGTATTCACCCTTGGCATTATTTAATCCACGATTACGTGTATAAGGTATGCCTTTATTATTTTCATTTTCTAGGATTCTAATTCTGTTGTCTTGAGAGCGAAATGCTTTTAATATCTCTAATGTATTATCACTAGAACCATCATCTATGACTAAAATATCCAGTTTTTTATATGATTGATTAATAATACTATTCAAAGATGATTCAATATAATTCTGTGCATTGTAAACGGGTATAAAGACAGTCACTAATGGTGTAGACAAAACCTCATCTCCAATTCCCAATAGATTAATTAGGGGCTACTGAATAATTCATAAACCCTGTCCACAAAGTGTTTGTGGGTCTTACTCCCGAAATAACGTGCAATCTCATTTAAAATGGAACGTAACTTACTTTTGTACGGAGGTCATCCCATGTACGAACATAATGCCAAACAAATGATCCTGCCTGATGAGTTTTTTCTACCCTTTGGAGGCCGTCTGAATCCCGACAACCGTTGGGTTGTGATGGCCTCGCTCATACCGTGGGCTGATATTGAGGACGAATATGTTAAACGCCTGGGAGATACCAGTCAGGGAAGCAGAGCCTACCCGGTCCGCCTTGCACTTGGGTCGCTGATTATCAAGGAAAAACTGGGCTTGAGCGATGAAGAAACCGTTCAGGCTATTACGGAAAATCCCTATCTGCAGTATTTTCTTGGATTGCACGAATTTCAGGAAGAAGCGCCCTTCGATGCGTCGTCCATGACCTATTTTCGCAAACGCTTTGACGCTGATTTGATCAACGATCTCAATGAGCGCATTGTCCAGGGTCAACAGACAAAATCAACGCAAAAGCCATCAAAACAGGATTCGTCAGATGATGACCACGATGACAACCCGCCTTCTGCTCCTGGCAGTGGAACAGAGAAACCGAAAAACAGACGGGAAAAACCGTCATCCAATCAGGGCAAGCTCCTGCTGGATGCCACGTGCGCTCCTTCCGACATTGCCTATCCAACGGATATCAATCTATTGAATGAAGCCCGTGAAAAGCTGGAAGGGATTATTGATACCCTCCATGCCCCCTTGGCGGGGCAACAACGCAAGCCCCGCACGTATCGAATGAAGGCCCGCAAGCAGTATCTGTCTCTGTCGAAGCAGCGCAAACCGAGCAAGGGAAAACGCGATCAGGCCATTCATCAGCAATTAGGGTATGTCCACCGTAACCTGAAGCATGTCACAACTTTGGCGACAACCGCCGGGCTTTCATTATTAAGCAGAAAGCAATACCGCGACCTTCTGGTCATTCAGGAACTCTATCGCCAGCAGGCCACTATGTTCAGAGACCAACGGTCTCACATCGATGATCGGATTGTCAGTATCAGTCAGCCACATGTACGTCCGATTGTACGCGGCAAGACAAACGCACGAGTGGAATTTGGCGCCAAGCTGTCGG
>NZ_BAAADM010000023.1:11415-26892 GCF_039522485.1 Lentibacillus halophilus
TCCTGTCATGGGATGCCTATCACGAAGGAAAGCGGCTGAAAGAATCAATCGAGCAGTATAAAGCCCGTTATGGCTACTATCCGGAGCTGTTTTAGCTGACACCATTTATCGGACACGGGAAAATCGTAGTTACTGTCAGGAACGCGGCATCCGCCTGAGTGGCCCCAAACTGGGACGACCATCCAAAGACGAACAACTTAACGCGATGCATAAGCAGGTAGAGCGACAAGATGCTTCCGAGCGAAATACGATCGAAGGCAAATTCTGAGAAGGCAAGCGCCGGTATGGGCTGGGCCTTATTTCAGCATGTCTTCAGAAAACCAGTGAGACCGCCATTTCGCTCAGTCTGCTTCTAATGAATATCGGAAAGATCCTCCGGGGTTCTTTTTTGACTTTTTTATTGCTTATACTGCCAGGTTTTTCGAAAGAAAATCTTCAAGCACTCCGTATATAAGTGATTTAAACTTGCTTATATTGCATGTTCAGTAGACCCTAATTAGGTGTGACAATAAAGTAATATCGCTTCATGGTTATAATCATCCACTAACTAAAGGTAATCACAATTTGATATTTAATTTATTTTACTTTCATCCATATGAATATTACGTAGCTTTGCCTTTCTTTATAAAATCTTTACGCCCCTTAATCATCTCCTTGAATACTTCTTTAGTTCTCAGTTCATTCACATATAATTTTCTTTTACGTAGTAAAAACTGAGTTATTAAAAAAAGTGAGAAAGCATTTCCACCTATTGCTTGAAATAAAGCCCCACGATCAAAGAAATAATTTTCATTGTAGCCTTCAAACCAAGTTGAACCATTTTCCTCAATTTCAGCAATTACATCTTTACAAGAGTAGATCTTCAAACCTTTTTTAATAGATTCTACAATAAAGATACTATCCTCACCGGATCCGTAACATGCGCCACCTCCGAATAATAGGCTAAAAAAAAGATTATTTTTAGTAACACTTTCTCTTCTGAACGCAATATTAACTGTTCCATACTTCAATACATTGTAGAACCTAACACGACCATCTTTTTCTACTTTTTCAATAGTATGACCATCTTTTTTGTGAATTGGAACATTAAACATAATTATATCTGCTTTAGGATTTCTTTTAAAAGCATTAATTACTTTCTCTTTATAATTATCGACATAAATCATATCCTCATCAGCCATTAAACATATATCTCCAGTTGATCTCATCAAAGCATTATTACGGCTAAGGCCTACGCCTCGTTCAGCAAAAGATAGGAATTTTATTGGATTGCCATTATAATAAAACTCCTCATGCTTATTTTCGTCACACTGATTAATTATTATTGCTTTAGATTGTATATTCATTTTTTCAAGTATACTATAGTCATTCAGATGCATAGTAGATATTAATAATTCCAAGTCCATATTAAGCCACCGCAATTCGTTAAGTTTATCTTTTATTTGTTCCAATTTATTTAAATAGGCTTAAAATTAACATTAATTCTATTTATTTTTCTCTACAGAGGGGTGAAAGGTAATTCTTAATATTATCTTGTACTTTCCGCCTTCTCCCAGACAGACTTTGCCTTTCCAGTAATAATGTTATAAACACCAACCCATTGTGCAGCTATCGTGACACAATAATAGTATACCAAAGATAAATATTTATTATCTGATTTGGTAATTAATTTAACCAATCCCAAAATATAAAACAATATTTGTCCCATAAATACCACTGTAAACAGCCATGATTCTGGTATTAATAAAGCATTAGAAATAAATAGAAAAAAATGAGATATCCATAATAAATATCTACATGTCCTATGTCCAAAATAAAAATATGAGAACCACCTATATTTAAATACGTTCAGTATCCTTAAATCCGGTAGGATATGTTTGAGAATAAGTCTATTCATCCTTACCTTACGGCTAAATTCATCTCCGATGCTTTCCCCAGCTTTCTCATAAGCTATTGCATCGTGGTTGGCAATTGCTCTTTTCCCTTGCAATGCATAAAATTGTGGCATTGCAGTATCGTGACTTTGAATTGGATCAAATGCATAGTAATCTTTAGTCCTGCAGGCATATAATGCACCGTTACCTGCCGTAATAGTTTGTATTCTTCCTTCTATTTCTCTAATAGACATATCATTATCCCAATAGCTCGCTTCTGCACCACTAATATCACTTGATTCCTGATTTATTATTGATAGTCTTCCTGAAACATATGAAATATCTTCTGATGTGAAAGCAGCCATGAGTTCTCTAACGGAATCTTTCTCCATTATAGAATTAGCATCGGTCATTACCAAATACTCAGTTGTAACATTTTTTTTTGCTTCATTTTGAGCATTTGTTTTTCCTTTACGATCCTTCGTTTCAAAAAGTCGAATATTTTTACACTGATGCTTTTTTATAAATTGCCTAACTATATTATTGGTTTTATCGGTACTATTATCAGAAGCAATTAAGTATTCAATTTTTTCTTGAGGATAATTTAACTTTAAAATATTTTGAAGTTTATCCAATATCACTTTTTCTTCATTATGTGCAACTACCATTACTGTTACTTCAGGGTAATGGGAATAGTCCTTTTTTAAAGTTCTACTTTTGTATAAAACCCCAATTAACTTCAAAGATATTGGATACCCTATCATTGCCCAAAATATAATAAATCCACTTAAATAAAATAACACTTTATAGAATAACTCCATATACTTTCCTCCATAGTGCTTCAATCTATGAGTAACTTTGTAAAATTCCATTATTCTGTATTAGTTCAAGTAGGTTTTAGAAGCTAGATAACTATTCATTATAAATTTTAATTACTTTCTCTGTCATTTTTTCAGACGTCAAATTTTCTTTATAAAAACAATAGGCTTCATTCACCATTTCCGCAACCTTGCTTTCATTAGTCAGGATATCATAAATCGATTCACTAAGTGCTTTAGAGTCACCATAATCTATACCAATACAATAATCTTTCATATCAGAATACCCACCAGTTTTTGATCGAATCACGGGTACTTTCATAGCAAAAGCTTCTACACAGACAATAGGAAAGCCTTCATTTTGACTTGGCAAAACCATTAAATCAGAAATGTTTAAAATATCCACAGGGTTCACATAACCGGTAAAAACTATATTTTCTATTAACCCCAGTGATTTAGCTTTTTGAATAATTTCATTTTTATATTCACCTGGACCATCACCAGTAAATAATACTTTGAACTGTGATATATCGATATCTGAATTTTTAATCATATTTCCTAAAGATTCTAATAGATATAAATGGCCTTTCACCCTTGATAGTCGGCCAAGTAGACAAATGACTTTATGATCTTTAATCTTATATAGTTCTTTTATTTCATACTTTCTTTCAACTGAATACTGAATATACTGCTCCGAATTAACACCATTAAAAACTACATGTGAATTGCTCCTTGGAATTTTTAATCTTTCATGTAGCATAGGTAACATGTCACTTGAAACCGTTAATGCGCCTTTTCCGCTAAATGTAAAAATTCTATATAACCAGCTAGATGGAATTTGATTTAAGTGATTAGACCATACAAAGTCAATACCTGTAAGAATCGATGATAATTTAATGTAAAGACCTGTTGAACGCCAATGAGTATGTGCTATATCTATGCCTTCTCTACGTATTATCCTAATAAGGTTAAATAAATTTTTTAGTGCAATAATAGGGTTCTTTGTTATAAAAGGTATATGAATATGCCTGATTCCGTTACTTTCCAACTCTTTTACATGTGGGCCTCCCGACGATACAACTATCACATTATGTTCTTTCAAGGTCAGTATGCGCGATAATTGAATAATATGCGAATTAACACCTGAATCTTTCATATGCTTCGATAATTGTAAAATATTCACTATTTTTCTCCTATCAAATGGGTGTTCAAATCGGATAAGGAATTAATTTTAAATGATGCTTGTACGGCTTTATAATATGATGCATTTTTATAAACAGAATCATTTCTAATAATCCTAACAGCCTTAATAGGATATATATTGCTTATATAAAAATCTTTTTCCGGATTATCACCAATATATACCATCTCATCAAATGATACATTTAGTTTTTCCTTCATTATCTCAAACGGCATAGGATGTGGTTTCCAATAGTTCTTTCCTAAGTCATCAGTTACAATTATTTCATCAAAATGATTATTGGCCTGTACAGCTTTTAATTTTTGGTGTTGAGCATTTGCGTAGCCATCAGTGATAATACCGGTTTTAATATATCTTTTTTTTAACAAATTAATGAATGGTAATACATCACTATAAAAGCTTATTCTTGGAGAATGATTCCGATATTCATTCACCATCTCCAGTATATCACTTTTGGTATATGCAATTCCCAATTTGTCAAATAGTCTATTAAAAATATAACGGGGATTATCATTAAAAAGTTCACTTAATAGATTATATAGTTTTTCTTCATCTTCGTTATATCTATTACTTAATAGTCTAGCTATGTGGTAATACCCACTTTTTATATATCCTCGTTCGGAAATCAGAGTATCGTCCAAATCAAATATGATTGCTTTAACCATTAGACTAATTCCATATCATCGTTTAAACAAATACTACTATCATATCTTAAAAACGTTAAATCGTCCTTGAAATTTTCGTTATACCCTAGTTTTTCACCCATTAGCAACCTAAAAAGATTTTCACAAGAGTCTGCACCGCTCTTAATGCTCATTGGTGCCCCGCCACCAAATCTAGGGTTAATTTCAATATATTCTATTCCTTTTTTTGTCTTCATTAATTGAACAGTTATATGTCCTATAGGCTTTAACACTCCCATTAATTTAATAACATCATCGATAATCTCCCTATCCTTGACAATCTTGCCTTTAGAAATCTCACCACTACGAGTGGCTATCCTCAACCTGGGAACAATCGTAATAATATTACTATCAAAGTCTAAAAACGCATCAATTGTATATTCTTTGCCTTCCATAAAATCCTGAACTACAGGCTCTTCTATAACATCCTTATAAATATTTAAGTCTTCATTATTATTCACTTTAAATGTGTTAATACTGGAACTTCCGGACTTGGGTTTAATAAAAAGCGGGAACTGGAGATCACCGTTTTTAACTTCTTCATCTGTATACATTTTTGGAATCCCAAAGTTATTTTCCTCCAAAAACTTCTGCGTGTTGATTTTATTTCTGCATATCTCAACAGTTTTATAATCAGATATCATTACTTTTGCTTTTATTTTCTCTTCTATATAATTTTTATTCTTCGCTAGTAATAATAATTCCGTATCTATGGTAGGAACAATTAAAGAAATGTTTTCTTGATTACATGCATCTATAATTGAACTAATATAATTATCCTCATTAATACGAGGCAACTTATACGTTCTGTCGGCAAAGTATAATGCTGGGGCAGTATCAGAGCAATCGCCAGCCACTATATTACTTTTAACATCAAGTTTTCTTGTAGCATGTTGAAAACATTGCACCAGTTCTACACGTCTTCCGGCACTTAAGATAAATACATTTATTTCACTCATCATTGTCCCCTACCTTATTACCTTTAAAATACTCCATGGTTGCTGCTGTTTCCGAATTAATTCCTTCTTTAACAAAAACCTTTTTTAGAGTAGAAAAGATGATTTTCCAATCATCAAGAAAACTTACATTTTCCACGTACTGCACGTCTAGATCGAACTTATCTTCCCAATGGATTGCATTTCTACCACTAACCTGCGCCAACCCCGATAAACCCGGTCTTACTTCATGACGCCGTTTTTGATATTGGTTGTAAAGCGGTAAATACTGTACCAGTAAGGGTCTTGGGCCAACAATAGACATATCCCCTTTAAGAATGTTAAAGAGTTCCGGGAGTTCATCAAGAGATGTAGAACGCAACGTTTTACCGAATCTCGTCAGTCTAACATCATCGGGAAGCAAGTTGCCATCCTTATCTTTTTCATCTGTCATTGTTTTAAATTTATACATGGTGAAAAGTCCCTCATTCAGCCCTGGGCGGTCTTGTTTAAATAAAATTGGACTTCCAAGTTTAACTCTAACTAACAATGCAACAATGAAAAAAAACGGGCTAAGGATTATAATTGCAATTAATGATAATATGAAATCCATTGACCTCTTTATAAACTTTCTGTAGAAACCAGCCTTTGAATTGCTCATTATGACCACAATCCTTTTATGGTTTTGATCACCTTACCCAAATCCTCTTCGGTCATTTTCGTATCTGAAGGAAGACATAACCCATTTTCAAAGAGTCTTTCAGCCACGCCGTCACCGATGAAATCATAATCATTAAAGAATGGCTGCAAGTGCATTGGCTTCCAAATCGGTCTGGAGTCGATATTTTCTTTTTCCAGTGCTTCGATCACATCGAGTGGCCTTATCTGACCATGTAATGTGAGGGCACTCAGCCAGCGATTGGGTTCATCCCATTTATTGGCTGGCATAAATTGGACACCATCCAAGCTTCCTAGCTCCTGTCTATAGGTTTCGTATATAAGTCGCTTTTGTGCCACGCGTTTCTCAAGGACTTTGAGCTGTCCTCTGCCGATTCCAGCGACGACATTGCTCATACGGTAATTATAACCTAATTCACTATGCTGATAGTGTCTAGCTTTATCTCGGGACTGAGTTGCCCAAAATCTAGCTTTTTCTACTCGTTCATCATTAGCAGAAACGAGCATGCCACCACCGGACGTCGTGATAATTTTATTTCCATTAAATGAGAAAACGCCATAATCTCCAAATGTCCCAGTATGCTGTCCTTTGTAATACGTTCCCAACGATTCAGCAGCATCCTCTATTAATACAACGTTGTGTTTGTTACACACGTCTACTATTTTATCAAGGTCAGCAGATAACCCATACAGATGAACGACGATAACTGCTTTTACGTCAGGATATTTTTCAAAGGCTTCCTCTAATGCCTCAGGACTCATATTCCAAGTTTCATAATCACTATCAATGAAAACCGGCGTGGCATTTTGATAAATAATCGGGTTAGCCGTTGCTGAGAATGTAAGACTTGGACAAAATACAATATCTCCTTCGCCTACTCCCGCTGCTTTTAAGGCTAAATGAATAGCTGCTGTACCCGAAGACAGGGCGGCGGCAGATTTTGCACCAACTTTTGCAGCGAGTTCGTTTTCAAACTCATTAACGTTTTCACCGAGAGGGGCAATCCAATTCTTATCAAAGGCTTCCTGTACATATTGCATTTCATAGCCTTCATCACTCATATGTGGCGATGAAAGAAGTATTTTTTCTGTCATGTCCAAGTACTCCTTTTCCTTTGAAGCTTATTCTTCAGTAGCTTAGGTGCTGATTGGATGTCCGTTAACATCCAATCAACTGCTAAACTACTAAACGATTGGATGAAATGATGGGCTTACTTGGTCTGTCCTAGTTCTTCACACGCTGCCGAGCCGCCAACTCTTCAACCAGTGCTTTCACGCCTTCCCCAATATCCGCATCTTTCATCGCATACTCCAGCGTTGTTTTGATAAACCCGAATTTCTCCCCAACATCAAACCGTGTACCTTCAAAATCATACGCATACACGTCCTGTTCCTTGTTCAGGTTTTGAATCGCGTCGGTGAGCTGGATTTCGCCGCCGGCACCGATTTCGTGTTTATCGAGATGGTTGAAGACTTCCGGTGTGAGCACGTAACGGCCCATGATGGCCAGGTTCGATGGTGCGGTTCCTTGTTCGGGCTTTTCGACAAAGTGATCGACTTTGTACCGGCGGTCTTCCTGGGCACTTGGGTCGACGATGCCGTAGCGATGGGTGGCATCATCTGGTACTTGCTGCACGCCGATAACGGATCGTTCGGTTTGTTCGTATTGCTGAATTAATTGTTTTAGACCGGGGGTGTCGGATTCAACGATGTCGTCGCCCAACAGAACGGCAAATGGGTCATCGCCTATAAATTTGCGGGCGCACCAGACGGCGTGCCCCAGTCCTTGTGGGTCTTTTTGCCGGATATAGTGAATATCGACATTGGATGCGTGATTCACTTTTTCGAGCAGCTCGAACTTTTCTTTTTTCATTAAGTTGTCTTCGAGTTCGAAGTTATTATCAAAGTGATCCTCGATGGCGCGTTTATGCTTCCCTGTCACGATGATAATGTCTTCAATACCAGATTCGATGGCTTCCTCGACGATGTATTGAATCGTCGGTTTATCGACAATCGGAAGCATTTCTTTCGGCATGGCTTTCGTTGCCGGCAGGAAGCGTGTTCCGAGGCCGGCTGCTGGAATAATCGCTTTTTTAACGGTTTTCATATTTCGTTTAACCCCCTCTGTTTGATTTGGCACTTTCCCCGGGTGTCTGGCACTTGACGACAAAAGAGATTTAGTAAAGTGCTTGGCACCTTTTTAACGTGCTTAAGACCCTTTTGCTGTCATCGGTGTTTGTTCCATGTAGACAATATCCATAATGCCGTCTTTCAATTGCTCTGGGTTCGTCTCGGGCAGTGTGTCGATCAAGTTGGTAATGAGCGTTGCATCCACTTGCCCAGTCCGCCCAACGTAAATCTTCTCATACACTTCCCCAGGCAGGACTTCCTCGTCACTAAGCAGTTCTTCATACATCTTTTCACCTGGCCGCTTGCCGCTGAATTGGATGCCGATGTCGTCTTCGGTGTAGCCGGATAGTTTAATCAGGTTGCGGGCGAGGTCAACAATTCTGACCGGTTCGCCCATGTCGAGGACGAAGATTTCGCCGCCTCTGGCGAGTGTCCCGGCCTGAATGACGAGCCGGGATGCTTCCGGTATCGTCATGAAGTAGCGCGTCATTTCCGGGTCGGTGACGGTGATCGGGCCACCGCTGGCGATTTGTTTTTTGAAGAGCGGGATGACACTGCCGCGGCTGCCGAGGACGTTGCCGAAGCGGACGGCGGCGAATGTCGTCCGGCTGCGCTGACTCACGTCCTGGATGATCATTTCGGCCAGGCGTTTAGTGGCGCCCATGACGTTCGTCGGGCGGACCGCTTTATCGGTTGAGACGAGGACGAACTTGTCAGCGCCAAACGTATCGGCTGCTTCGGCCACATTTTTCGTGCCGACGATGTTGTTCTTGACCGCTTCGTGCGGGTTGTATTCCATCAGTGGCACGTGCTTGTGTGCGGCGGCGTGATAGACAATCGCCGGCTGGTGCTCTTCTAAGACGGCAAACATGTGGTGGCGGTCCTGCACATCGCCGATCACTGGGACAATGTCGATGTCGGTGTCACGGTATGTGTCTTTCAGTTCCATATTAATGTTATAAATGCTGAATTCGCCGTGCCCGACAAGGACAATTTTGCCCGGTGTGAACGCCATCAGCTGGCGGCACAGCTCTGAGCCGATCGATCCGCCGGCACCGGTGACCATGACGGTTTGCCCCGTTACATATTCCGATATCGTATCAATGTCCAACTCCACCGGGTCGCGTCCGAGTAAGTCCTCCACCTCGACATTTTTCAGGTTGCTGACCGAGACACGTCCGGTCATCAGGTCTTCGATTTTCGGAATCATTTGCACTTTGGCGCTCGTCTGGTTGCAGTAGTCGAGTATCGCATTCAGATCGCCATTGGCAAGCGACGGGATGGCGATGACGACGTGGTCAATCCGGTGCTCCTCCACGAGCTCGGGGATATGCCTCATCCGTCCAAGGACGGGCACACCGTAAATTTCCATGCGCTGTTTCGTCAAGTCATCATCGACGAATACAACCGGCAGCAAGTCATTGTCGCCGTCATGGCTGTTGTGCAGCTGGCGGACAATCATCGAGCCGGCTGCCCCCGCGCCGACGATGAGCGTGCGTTTTTTACCCTTGTCCCCGGCGATGTAGCGATCGCGGTAGATGCGCCAGGCGAAGCGGGAGCCGCCAATCAGGATGATATGTAAGAACCATGTAACCAGTAACGCACGGCTATACAGTGAAAAATCGTTGACGAGAAACTGCACGATGCCAGCAGCGATTATCGACAGGGTAACGGCTTGAACGATAGCGAGCAGTTCACCAACGCTCGCGTAGGCCCATACTTTGTTGTACAACTTATACAGCGCCGCGAATAGATGATGAAAGAATAAAAGCGATAACGAACTGATGACTATAGCGTCAAGTTGCCATATGGATATTTGCGGGTAGACGACCCAGGCAGCGATGAAAATAGCGGTGCTGACGATAACTGAATCAAGCAGTACGAGCAAGGTCAGGCGTGTTCGGTAGGTCACATAAAGGCCTCCTTCCATGGGTTGATGGGTTATAGATGGTTTGGCCGGTCATGAGTCTGGTGGCCGTGCTGGTCGGCACACGCGTCAAAATAGGCCGAGAAATTTTTTCTTTTTAATCGGTTCCGGTTCGTCTTTGTGGACGGTTTCTCCGTCGATGAGCAGCTGGGCGTTTCCCATGAACGTATACACTGCCTCGCGTCCGTGCTGCTGGCCGAGTTCGTGATACGCTTCATTCATGACGAAGCCGCGCGTTGTCGTGTTGTGGGCGTCGGATGCGATGAAATGCGTCAAGTTGGCTTCAACCAAGTCATGCGCGAATGTTTGCAGCTTTTTGCCGAATGTGCCGGCGATACTTGCGGCTGTGAGCTGGGTCAGGGCGCCTTTGTCCACGAGGTCGTATAGGATGGACGGGTCCTCGTTGATGGCGGTGTTCCGCTCGGGATGGACGATGACCGGGATGTAGCCGGCGAGCTGGATGTCGAACAGCATCCGCTCGGCGTAGCGCGGCACATGGTTGGACGGGAATTCGACGAATACGTATTTGGTGCCGTTAAGTGTTGCGACGTCGCCGCCCGCGAGCTCGGTTAGCATATCGCCGTTGATGCGTGTCTCCTGTCCTGGGAGGACGGTGAGCGGTATGCCTTCGTGCCGGATGGCGTCGTTCACGTCGTCGGTATAGCGGATGATGTCGGGCCCCGCGTTGTGGTGATAGCCGTTGCGGTGGTGTGGGGTGGCGATGATGGCCGTTATCCCCTGACGGACCGCCTCCCGCGCCATGGCGAGACTGTCGGTGAGCGTGTCCGCGCCGTCGTCGATGCCCGGCAATATGTGCGAATGGATATCGATCACGACGATCCCTCCCTTCTGGCTTGGCTCGGTTCGTTGGGGTGACGCTTGCGCTGGTTCGAACCTGTTGTGTCTACGTGCGTCTTATCAGTGCGAGTGAACGTCTCCTCTATCGAACCGGTTGGCGTGCGTGAAATCGTGTTGTTAATAGGTTTTAGTATAACAGAATCCGAGTTTACTAGACAAGACTATCGGAAAAGTTTACCAATTCCGCGTGTCTCGATCCGGGATGGTGCGTCTTTGGCAATCGGCCGGTTATGGACGAGCTGCTCGCTGTTGTCGCGGAGCATGGCGGCGGTTGATTCGTCCAGCGTTTGATAGACTTTCGCGAGTTGATCGGTTGTCGCGGACACGGTGTTGGATGCGAGCAGGTGTACGAGATGGGCGTTCAGCATGCGGCGGGTGAACGTTTTAATGCGTTTGCCGTTGTTTCCGCTCAGACTGGCGGCATCGGTCTGGATGAGCGCGCCGTTTTTGACCATGTCGTAAAGAAAACCGGGCTGCTCGCGGATGCCGGGGTGTGTTTCTGGATGGGCGATAACCGGGACGTAGCCGCTCATCTGCACGTCGAACAGACGTTGCAGGGCAAACGGTGGCAGGTGATCCGCGGGTAGTTCCAGCAAGACGTATTTTGTTTCGTTGAGCCCCAGCAACAAGCCGTGTTCAAGATCAGCGGGCACATCCGTGTCCATAAGGATGTGCTGTCCCGGCCGGATGTCCAGTGCGATGCCCTGTTGGTGAATGTGGTTGGTCAAGAATTCGGTCACACCGAGGATGTCCTCCGATTCGTTGCGGTCGGTGCCTCGGGTGACATGCGGTGCGGCGATGATGGTGTCGATGCCATGATCGGCTGCGGTTTGAGCAATTTGGATCGTTTCCTCGATCGTCTGCGGCCCATCAGCGAACCCGGGCAGAATATGCGTTTGAATATCCATCATGGTTTCCACCCCTTTGTCTGTGTTCATTCAGGCGTGGTTCATTCTATTCAGTCGCGCACTCCATCATGCGACGAGCTGGGTGTTGCTGGGCGTGCTGGTGCGTGCAACACGACGAGCAGCGCAGCGGTCGAGAACGTGCGAGCGGTTTGGCCATGGGTCGTCTGTCGATAGGATGGGTGTCGTTTTTCCCGGCCGCTTAATGGTTATCGTAGTAATAATAGTAGTTCGCTTTCTTTTTATCGACGTCGTTCACGATGGCGCCGAGAAATTTGGCCGTAGCGTTTTTCAGCACGTCCACGGACTTTTCCGCTGCGTCGGTGATGGTTTTTTTGCTGCGGACGACGAGCATTGAGCCGTCACACATATTGGCAAGAATCTGGGCGTCGGTCACCGCGAGCACCGGTGGCGTGTCAAACAGGACGATATCGTACGCTTGCTTGGCGTCCTCGATGAACGTTTCCATTTTTTGCGAGCCAAGCAGTTCGGACGGATTGGGCGGAATCGGGCCGCACGTTAAAACGTCCAGATGCTCGACGCCGGCATCCGATACGGCGTCCTCGAGTGGTGTGTCCCCGACGAGCACATTGCTGAGACCGGTCAAGTTATCGAGACGGAACATGTAGTGTGTCATCGGTTTGCGCATGTCGGCATCGACGAGCAGCACCTTTTTCCCTTGCTGCGCGTAAACGACTGCCAGATTGCCGGCGCTGTATGTTTTGCCTTCAGCCGGACCGGGTGAGGTGATGAGAAAACTTTTTAACTCCGTGTCGATGGAGGAGAACTCAAGGTTTGTCCGGACGGTCCGGTATTGCTCGGTAATGGGTGATTTCGGCCTTTCCTTGGCTATGAGTTGTCTCGACTTGCGTTTATTGGCTTGACCGTTTTTGCGTTTGCGTGCCATGGTTTGCACCTCGCTTTGCTGTTGACGTGGTTTCGACCGCTCGGGTGTCGGCGTCGCTCATGTGGCTGATCACACCGAGTACCGGGACGCCCAGTGTGTTTTCGATATCGGATTCGTTTTTGATCGTATTGTCCAGATACTCGAGCAGAAACGCCACACCGACGCCGACCATGCCGCCGAGTACGATCGCTATCGCAATGTTGAGTGCTGGTTTCGGACTGACGGGCGACGGGTCGGGACCCACTTCCGCTTGTGACAGGACGCTGACGTTATCGACGTTCATGATGCCGGGAATTTCTTGCTGGAACGTCGTCACGGTCGTGTTGGCGATGTCGCGCGCTTGTTCAGGATCCGGGTCGGTTGCGGTGACGGTCACCACTTGGGAGTTCTCCGCGCTCTGGACGTTTAATTTGTTGGAAAGCTGCGATGTGGACAGATTCGAGCCCAAGTCGTTGACCACGCTTTCCAGAATGTTGGGGCTTTTGATAATAACATTATATGTGTTAATGAGCTGCACATTCGTCTGGATATCGTTGCGGGTAAATTCGGATGTCGGTTCCTGCTGTTTTTGGTTGACGATGAACTGTGAGCTCGCTTCGTATTCGGGCGTTAATACGAAAAATGTAATGATAGCACTAATCAGCGCTGCCCCGATGACGAGCGAGATGATGAGCAGAAGGCGCTTTTTCAGCACCTCAAATATTTCTTTGAGGGAGATCGTTTCTTCCATGGTCGTGTACCTCCTGTGGTAAGTGACGCTATTCGACAGTTACAAGCGGTATTATAACATAGAATCATAGGATTGGCGGCGGTCGATTGAAATTTTTTGTGTTGGGGGGTGTGTAGTCGCGCGAGTTTGGGTGGTTGTTGCGCGAGTTGGGCGATTACTGCGCAACTTTTGGGTGGAGTTGCGCGAGTTTGGGGCGGAGCTGCGCGAGATCGGGCTTGAGTTGCGCAACTTTTGGGTGGAACTGCGCGAGTTGAGGGGCGAGTCGCGCGAGGTCGGGTGGTTGTCGCGCGAGTTGAGCGATTACTGCGCAACTTTCGGGCAGAGCTGCGCGACCTTAGCCTATTATCGCGCGAGTGGTGGGTTTTAGAATGGTAGATTTTCGGCCGCCGCCGAAAATCATCGGTATGGGTGCGGTGGGCGATTTGGTGGGAGGTGAGTCGCACGAGTTTAGGGCGGAGCTGCGCGAGTTGGGCGCTGAGTTGCGCAACTTTTGGGTGGAGTTGCGCGAGTTGAGGGGCGAGTCGCGCGAGGTCGGGCGGTTGTTGCGCGAGTTGAGCGATTACTGCGCAACTTTTGGGTGGAGTTGCGCGACCTTAGTCAATTATCGCGCGAGTGGTGGGTTTTAGAATGGTAGATTTTCGGCGGCCGCCGAAAATCATCGGAAAAGAGTCATTCGAAAAGGTGACATACCTCGTACCATGGGGGTTAATCGTCGGAAGCAGAATGATACGTTGGCGAGTTTTCATGCAATAAGGTGTCTTTTTTATAAATTTCAATACCGTTATGATCGATGTGGTGTCGAAGTCGTTCATTGGTCATACTCTCATAATGCACAACATCAAAAAAATAGGGGAGCGGGGACTCGTGATTTAATCGTTCACTTAAACCAGCCGCCGTATTTCGGGTCACCTCGCCCCCTTTAACGGCGATGTCGACGTCTGAACCTTTTTTATAATTGCCTAAAGCGCGGCTTCCGAAAATCAGGGCACATTCTATTGTCTCAAAGCGTGTGATCGTTTGAGTAATGAGTGCCATATCCTGTTCCCGTAGGCCAAACATACTACCATTCCTCCGATAATGTGCGGTATAATGTTCTCACCGCTGGCAAAAAAGACGTTACAATGTCCTCTGTCAGTTCTTTTGCCGTCTCTTCGTCATATGTGTGTACGGTCATATTGCGTTTTTCCAATGCCTCCATCCATATATGGTCGTCGTCAATCAAGCCCATTTGAAAGGCCTGTTTAATGGCTTGGCGTGGACTGTCCACAATAAATCCTTCTTTTTCCAAGTAATCCTTAAGTACTTTCCATGCGAGTTCGAACGTCATCTCAAAAAAATGGATGATGCCCGCCCGTTCAAGTTCATTAGTTATGCTGCCACTGGCATATTTATTTAAACGTTTATATGATCGTTCAAAGTTTTCAAAGCGCTGTTTCCAACGTATATCCTTAGAAGACGTCATTCGTATACCTCCCTCTCAGGGCCTTTGCTGTCATTATAAAGTACCATTACCCATTTTTCTATGTTTGGAAGCCGTCTTTGATCGACTTATTTAATGATGTTCCTGTCGCTCGAGTCGGGGTGTTTTTTCTAATAGTGGATTTTCGGCGGCGGCCGAAAATCGTCGGAATGGTGCGGTGGGATCGAGTTGAGGTGCTCCCGATCGGGGAATGATTCTCATGGAGACCAACATCTAGGAATGGATGCATGGTTGCCATATGAAAAGAGGCCTCTTCCAGGCGATGGAGAGGCCTCTTTTTTTAGTAAAAGGATGGTGAAAGTATACTACTTATTGCGTAGAACGGGAACTGGTAACGTCTGAAGCGGCGAA
>NZ_BAAADM010000023.1:26928-41416 GCF_039522485.1 Lentibacillus halophilus
TTCCGTAACCGCCATAGCCACCGAATCCGTCATAGCCTCCAAAGCCACCATAGCCAAAGCCGTATTGCCGCTCCATATCGTCTTCTCTTTCCATATCGCCATATGGCATGAGCAGTATGACACAGTTTTCATCGAAGTCTTCAATAATGCCGTCGCACATCATGCCATCCATTGTTTGCAATTGCACAAAATACAGGTGGCATTTTTTGCTCATGTCATACATTTGCTGGTTGTGGCTCATCTGATTCATATATTGGGGATCCATGTACTGGTGGTGAGAGCCCATGTATTGCGGGTTGCAGGAATCCATGTACTGGTGGTCGGCGTGCGTGTGACCGCTCATGTGTTGCGGGTTGACGTTTGCGTAAGGATCCATTTGTTGGTGATGAGAGCCCATGTGGTGCGGGTTGGCGTTTGTATAGGGATCCATATACTGGTGATGAGGATTGGTGTTTGCGTAAGGGTCCATATACTGGTGGTCGCTTCCCCAATTGTCAGGCATTCCGTATTGATTGTTGTGCATGGTATCATTCCTTTCGTTATGACTCACTCCTAAGGTATTCACCCAGTAGGCAAATGTGACACGGGATGGATGGTCCATTTTCGGTGGTGAGGGTTGTCAGAAAGGATGATACCCCCTCCCATAAATCGAACCTCACATAGAAAACGTGTCATATGCGGTTGCCTATGACACGTTTTTCCTGCCGGGAGTCGATTGTAGGAGTGAACGATTAGGAGTTATTGCCGCCAGCCAAGATATAGGATGGTGGATGGTAGATGGTGGATTTTCGGCGGTGGCCGAAAATCATCGGAATGGGTGCGGAGGGGTTAATCGGGTTGAGGGGCGTCGCTTGAGTTGGGGGGTGCTACTCGGGTGAAAATAGTTGCTCGAGGTTAGTCCGAATGGGAAGCTCGCGTCGATCGATTTGGCCTCGTCCTCGATCGATTTGCCCGCGCTCTCGATCGATTTTGCCTCGTTTCCGATCGATTTTCCTTCGCTCCCGATCGATTTGCTCGCGTTCTCGATCGATTTTGTCTCGCTCCCGATCGATTTTCCCTCGCTCCCGATCGATTTGCCCGCGCTCTCGATCGATTTTCCTTCGCCCTCGATCGATTTTGCCTCGTTTCCGATCGATTTTTCTTCGCCCTCGATCGATTTTGCCTCGCTCCCGATCGATTTTCCCTCGCTCTCGATCGATTCCACCTCATTCTCGATCGATTTTCCTTCGCCCTCGATCGATTTGTTCTAGTTCCCGATCGATTTTGGGGCTGTGCATCGCGCGAGTGGTGGTGTTTTAGAATGGTGGATTTTCGGCCGCTGCCGAAAATCATCAGAAAGGATTGTTGTGCCCTGTAATCGAACTTCACATAACAAAAGTGTCACATACAGCTGCACATGACACTTTGTTTTTCCAGAAATAGATTATAGAAGGGGGCACTTTTTTGCTTGTAGGTTCGGTTCAAGAAGTCGAACGATAAGTTGCTCTTGATGTGAAGAAGCGAGGTGTAATTCAGATGACGGTTCAATCGTCTCACGTTGTTAACTCATTTTTTTATTATTTTTGCGTTATTGGGGTATAATATGTATGATTAAAGCAATATATCATAAAAGGATGTTTATTATGGCGAAGCATGGATTACAGAAGCTCCCGGTCGGTGTCAGTCATGCCGAGGCGTTACCCATCATGGAAGTTCTGGCACGGGTGAATAACAAGATTGGTCGGCTCGAGGAAAAGTTTAACCATTCCGTTGTCAGCGAGGCATTGGTACAGGTTCTTTCCTTAAGCGAATCGGTTGAATCAACACGAATAGAGGGGACTCAGGTAACCTTTACGGATATGGTGGAAAGACAGCATGATCAGCAGCCACAGTGGGAAATTCAGGAAGTCAGCAACTACCAGAAGGCATTGCACCAAGGATATGAGAAAATTTTAATGGGGTATCCGATCACATCACGATTCGTCAAGGAACTTCATGAAACGTTAATGGAAGGCGCACGTGGTTCCACTCAAACGTCCGGAAACTATCGCAAAGTCCAGAATTTTATCGGGCCCACGAAAAAAATGGAGGACGCCACGTACATTCCAATCGCCGCTCATAACATTGATGATTATATGGAAAATCTGGAATACTTTATCAATCACCATCCTTATAACAAGCCGCTGCCGGTTGATCATCTTTCAACAGACGATTACGTGTTTGACGAGGATGCTGATCCATTGATTAAAACAGCCATTATTCATGCGCAATTTGAATCCATTCACCCATTTTTGGATGGGAATGGACGGCTGGGCAGGATTTTAATTGTCTTATATTTGATTCAATCGAACGTCATCACCAGTCCAATCTTTTTCGTTAGTGAGGAATTGGAAAAGGAACGGCCGCGGTACTACGATATGCTCAATGGCGTGCGTGGGGACAATCCGCGATGGGGGGACTGGCTGTTATTCTTCTTGCGCGCCTGTGACCGGATGGCCGATCGGATTAATGCCAAATTGGAAGCCGCTGAAAGTCTGGCCAAAGAAGGGCTTGCAGCTTGCGGAACCGCATCCGAGAAAAAGATTTGGCTGAATACGTTCTCGCGGCCATTTATCGATGTAAAAACAGCCGCCAACAAAGCAGGAGTGGCCCCCAACACCGCCAGAAATGCTTTGAATGCGCTCGTGGAGAAGGATAGGCTGTTTGTCGATAAAGACGTGAAGAGAAACAAAAAATACCGCAACTATGATTTAATGCGGATACTGCGGGATTAGGATGGTGGATGGTAGATGGTGGATTTTCGGCGGCGGCCGAAAATCATCGGAATGGGTTGTATCCAGCATTTGTGTTCGGGCAGATAGAGGAGCCCGCTTTTTTAAGGATTCTGGTTGCAGTTCCCCTTTTGGGCATAAAGGAACGATTATTGTAGTACCTAGTTCCTTCTTAATATTTGTCAATGAAGCTGGAACCAATTCTTGGGTATTTTTATTTTAAGTAAATCCTGTTAAATGTATAATAAGGAAAAGGTTTATTTAAAATGAGGAATAAAGGGGGGAAATTTATGAGGTCTGTCGAGGACATTGAAGAACTACTTGAGCAACTTGAAAAATATACTGCAGATGAACTAGAAGCTCAAGATTTGGATTTTAAAGAATGGATAAGTCGCAGTTTTAATGATAATGTAAAGGTTATTATCAAAATGGCTGTATGTATGGCTAATGGCGGCGGTGGGCATATTGTTTTCGGAATAGCTGATAAGGTTCAAAAACGTAAGAATGCCATACGTGGTGTCCCAAATGATTTAGACTTTTATGATTTACAAAATAAAGTCTATACAAAAACGGATCCACATCTATTACCTTCTTTTAAAGAAATTGCGGTGCCAGAGGGGACAGGAACTCTTCTTGTAATTAGTGTGACAGGAGAAATGGCTCCATATACTGCAACAGATGGTTCCGGGACAGTCCGAAAAGGAAAAGAATGCCTCCCTCTTACTGGTTCCTTACGAAAAGAAATGGCTTCATCTTCATTAAATACTGATATGACTGCCGAACTAGTCAAAGAAAACTGGGAAACAGTCGTCTCGGCAACTGCCATGGAAAAAGTAAGAGAATCAATGGCTTCAAATAATGCTCCTACTGAATTAAGAGAACTAAATGATTTTGATTTACTACAGTCAATTGGTGCGCTAAAAGATAATTTTCTAACTAAAGGCGGATTATTGGTTTTTGGGAAAAGCGAAATTATTGAAAGAGTTATCCCTGAATATCGATGGTCCTATCGAAAAATGCAAAGTGATACCGATTATGTTCTAAGAGATGACGGTCATCAACCAATTCCCATTGCTTTATACGAGTTAGAACGCTATTTAGCTACAGATAACCGTATTGTTACAGTAGAGTCCGGATTGTTTCATCATGAATATAGTACGTACCCTAATATTGCTATAAGAGAAGCACTACTTAATGCTTTTGGTCATCGCGATTATCGAATTCATGGTTCCGTTATGCTTAAGCAATATAATGAGAAGCTTATTTTGACAAACCCAGGGGCCTTTATGGGAGGAATTAATTCAGAAAACATTCTCCATCATCCTTCTGTTACCCGTAATAATCATTTAATGGATTTATTAGACCGATTGAAGTTAGTCAATCGATCAAATTTAGGAGTCCCAAGAATTTATAGTGCACTTTTAATTGAGGGAAAAGAACCTCCAATATATAGCGAAATTGGAAACAGTATTGAACTAACATTGATTTCGTCACCTTTGTATCCAAATTTCAGAACCTTTATCACAAATTTGCAAAAGCAACATATTCAGCTCGATGTAGATGAACTAATTATTCTGCAATATTTAATTCGTCATGAACAGATAGATACATCAACTGCTGCACATATTGCCCAACGTAAATTAGATCATGCACGCGAATTATTGAGTAAATTAGCTAATCATTATCGGTTAATCGAGCCTGTGGGAAGAGGCAAAGGCAGGTATTATATATTATCAAAAGCAACCTCGGATGCTTTAAAACAAGAAATGAGTTACGAACGGCAGGTTGCTCTTGATGATGAAGCAGCCAAAATGAGAATATTAACGCTTTTGAAAGATCAAGACCTTTCCAACCATGACATCCGTCAAATGACCGGATGGAACCGCAAAAAAGTCCATAAAATAATAAAAGACCTTGAACCGTCCGGGGTTAGAATTGCTGGTAAGGGACGAGGAACCAAATACACATTACACTCAAATATAGAAAATGATTAAATTAGTTCATAAAAAGGGACATTTAATTGTCCCTAATTGCCCTTTTTATTGTCCTTTCTCGCTTATTATCCCCTATATTTCCTTGATTCACTTCCATTACGGGACAATTTTGAGTATGAAAGGGACATTTAATTGTCCCTAATTGTCCTTTTTATTGTCCTTTCTCGCTTATTATCCCTATATTTCCTTGATTCACTTCCATTATGGGACAATTTTGAGTAAGAAAAGGACATTTAATTGTCCCTTTCTTAACGTGGCTTTTCGCACGAATTCTGGTGCCGTTCGATTTTGGGGGGGCTGTTGCTCGAGTTGAGGTGCGTGTCGTTCGAGTCCAGCCCGCTCTGCGCGAGTTTTGCCCTGAACTGCGCGAGCAGCGGTTATTTAAAGGGTGGATTTTCGGCGGCCGCCGAAAATCGTCTTCTTGATATGAGTGGGGTCGCTCAAGCTGGATGATTACTGCGCGAGTTGCGGGACGAGCTGCGCGACCTGAGTCATTTATTTCGCGAGGTGACTCTATTACTGCGCGAGGTTGGACGGTTGTTGCGCGATCTCGCGCAGAGTTGCGCGAGCTGAGGCAATTACTGCGCAACTTTCGAATGGAGCTGCGCGACCTTAGCCAATTACCGCGCGACCCTCACCCTGAACTGCGCGACCTCACCCCATTGCCGCGCGAGTTTCGCTCGAATGGCGCGAGGTTATTCTATTATGGCACGACCTCATCCGATTGTCGCGCGAGCAAGTTAGATGGTAGATTTTCGGCGGCGGCTGAAAATCGTCTCTTCACGGGTGCTCTTAAGCGACAAGAATCGGTTGCTCTGTCGGTGTTTTTTACGGTACGCTGTTATCAGTATTAAGACACGGCATTTGAGGGGGTTACGATGAGTATTGTATCGGGTATATTAGGGGTATTATTTTTCGTGAATATCGCATTCGCTCTTGTGATCATTTTTTTCGAGCGGCAAAATCCGACGACGACGTGGGCGTGGTTGATGGTTTTGGTGTTTATTCCGGTAATTGGTTTTGTGCTCTATCTTATTTTCAATCAGAATTTTACGCGGAAGAAAATGTTTCGGTGGGCGGATCAAGAGAAGTTCAATATTAAAGAAAGCGTTACTGAACAGATTGAGTCGATCAAACATGGGACGTTCCCGTTTAAACATGCGAATAGCGCTGCGTATAACGATCATATTTATATGCATCTAGTCAACAGTGAAGCTATGTTTACCCAGAATAATGAGGTAGCGATTTATACGGATGGACGGGAAAAATTTGACGCGCTTATGCAGGATATTGAGCACGCGAGCGATCATATACATATTCAATATTATATCATTCATGAGGATAACCTGGGAAAGCGATTGGTCAATGCCTTAACCGAAAAAGCGAGGCAGGGCGTGCACGTGCGGGTTCTTTATGATTATATGGGGTCGCGTGGGATATCCGCCCATTTTTACAAAGAGTTAAAGCAGGCGGGTGGTCTCGTGGACGTCTTTTTCCCGCATTTTCATCTGAATTATCGCAATCACCGTAAATTGGCGATTATTGATGGTGCCATCGGCTATGTCGGTGGGTTTAATGTTGGTGATGAGTATCTTGGGCTGAATCAAACATTTGGGTATTGGCGTGATACGCATCTGCGAACAGAGGGTGAGGTGGTCCATGCTTTGCAGACGCGGTTTATTCTGGATTGGAATCAAGCATCGAAGCGGCATAAGATTGCGTATGAGGAGCGGCTTTATCCGGCGCTTCCTGAAGCAGGGACTGTCGGGGCGCAGATCGTCTCGAGCGGTCCTGATACGGAATGGCAGCAAATCAAGAATGGCTACATGAAAATGATTACGTCTGCCAAAGATTATATTTACATGCAGACGCCGTACTTCATTCCTGATGACAGCCTTTTGGATGCATTGAAAATCGCTTCTCTGTCCGGCGTGGATGTCCGGCTGATGGTTCCGGATAAGCCGGATCACATGTTTGTTTACTGGGCGACGTTGTTCCATGTTGGGGAATTGTTAAAATCCGGCGCAAACGTTTATATTTACCATAATGGGTTTATCCATGCGAAAACGCTCGTTGTCGATGACACCATCGCTTCGGTGGGGACGGCGAACATTGATCATCGAAGTTTTCGATTGAATTTCGAAGTGAATGCGTTTCTGTATGATCAACAAACAACGGTCGACCTGCGTCAAGCGTTTGAAAACGATATGCAATTGGCTAAAAACCTGACATGGGACGATTACCAGAAGCGCTCCGTAACGATCAAAGTAAAGGAGTCGGTGTCTCGGTTGATATCACCAGTTTTATAGATTACGAGTTTTGGTGGGTGTTGCTCGAGTTGAGGCGGTTTTTGGAATGGACGATTTTCGGCGGCGGCCGAAAATCATCGGAATGGGTGCGGCGGGGTTGATCGGGTTGGGGTGGGTCGCTTGGTTGGGGGTTGCTATTCGGGTGAAAATAGTTGCTCAAGGTGGGTCCGCTATCGATTGAATGGGAGCGCGCGTCGATCGATTTGCTCGCGCCTCCGATCGATTTCGCCTCGCCCTCGATCGATTTTGCCTCGCTCCCGATCGATTTCTTCGCGCTCCCGATCGATTCTCCTTCGCTCCCGATCGATTTTGCCTCGCTCCCGATCGATTTTCCCTTGTCCTCGATCGATTTCACCTCGCTCCCGATCGATTCTCCCTCGCTCCCGATCGATTTCGCCTCGCTCCCGATCGATTTCTTCGCGCTCTCGATCGATTTCGCCGCGCCCCCGATCGATTTTGCCTCGCTCTCGATCGATTTTCCGTCCGTCCCGCGTCAACGATCTTCTCAAGTTAGCGGGGGTCTTTTTAGATGGATGATTTTCGGCTGCGGCCGAAAATCGTTCGCTTGAGTTGGCGATCCGATCACGACCTTATTATTCTTCTGAAATATCTTTCCATTTCTTATACCTTTTGTTACAATATTAAATTATGTGTCTTTTTTCACATTTTTACATTTAACCAGAAAGGAGCGAGTGTATGAGCTATTGTACAGAATGCGGTCATCCATTGGAAGAGAACCAGCAATTTTGTACGAATTGCGGTGCAAAGCTGGGCCAGCCGGAAACGCGTCGTGCAGCCAGTTCGAGGCAACCCGAGGCGAGCGCTCCGGCACCGCGTCAGCCGATGACGAAACGGACCAAAATCCTGATGGCAGCTGCCGCTATCGTCGTCGCTGCTCTGTTCGGAACGCATTTGACATTATCTTCCTATTTCGATCCGATGAGCGATTTGCAGGCGATGGATGAGGCAATGGCGGATGGGGACACGGATGCGTTTATGTCCTACATTGATGTTAATGAGGATGCGTTGTTGCAGGAGGCCTCCTACACGAACTACATACGAAAAAACCAGTGGGAGTCGGTCAAGACGCAGTATCAGGAATTGATAAAGGATGAGACGTCGCTGTCGGACCCGATCCGTGATCAGGACGGAAATAAGTTGTTTACGGTGCAGCCTGAGGACCATGTGCTTGGTCTGTATACCACTTATTCGCTCAAGGCTGAGCCAGTCACGCTGACGGTTCAAACGCCGATGGATGAGACGAAAGTGGCCATTGCAGATGCGACAAAGACCATCGGCACGGGTGAGTCGACCGACTTTTCCATGTATCCGGGCGATTACACCATCAAGGGAACAGCCAGCAATTCGTATGGAGAGTTTAGCTACGAGAATTCGATCAGCATCGATTCGCAGCAGGAAAGTAGGTTGAAACCGGACTTTTCCGGCGAAACGTATTCCTTCCACACGAATCAAAAAGAAGCGACGTTATTTGTTGACGGCGACGATACAGGTATGAAGTTGAAGGATATCGACACCCTCGGCCCTTTCCCAGCGGATCAAGAGGTAACGATGCACGCGGAGTGGGAAGATCCAAACGGTAATGTGCTTCAATCGGAAACGGTGACCCAAGCGGATGCGAGTGAGTTCGGGAGCATTTCGTTTCAATTTGATGAAAAAGCCATCCGTGAAGCCAATGCCGATCCCGACGATGCGGGCGATATCGTTCTGAACTTCCGCGATGCGTATGAGAATGCCCTCAACGCGAAAAATTACAGCGCAATTGAATCGTATGTGTTGAGCGGCAGCAAAGCGGAAGACGATTTGCAGGAGTATATCGGTGATTTGAAGGATAAAGATTACGACTATGACTTTACATCGAATGAGGTGGTTAAGGTGAACGAAGCGGATGATAATACCGTGCATGTCACCACGAATGAACAATTCACCTTTACGAATCATCGCGATGAGCAAACCGATTACGACCGGACGAAGACATACACGATGGAGCCCGACGGTGATCAATACAAAATCAGCGAGATTACTTACAACGAAACCGAACGGGACGAACGATAAAAATGAGGAGGTTTTCACATGTTGACATGTCCCCAATGTGGTCATGAGCAGGAATCCGGAAAATTTTGCGGCGTTTGCGGTACGCCGTTTGAAACAACCGCGGGCGAGCCACAGCAGGCGGCAACCAACGCGGCCGGGGCGGCTGGCGGAAACGCGGCATCGCAAACCGCCACAGACCATTTGAACCAATACGGCCATTATTGTTTGGCGTTATTAAAAAACCCGGGAGCTGCCTTCCAGAAAACAGAAGACGCATTTGTACACGGGTTAATGAGCCTTGTGTTGTATGCCATCACGTTTGCACTCAGTATTTATACGTTAATGAACACTTTAGCCCAACAATCCTTTGGCAATTTGGCTGTCGGGGATGATGTTTCCCTCCCATTTTTCCTGATTAATTCGCGTTTAGTCCTTTTTACAGCGGTCTTTATCGCTGTTTCCTTCGTCGGACTATTGGTGATGAGCAAAGCTGATCAAAATCAGGATACAGCCAAACGACTGACCACTCATTACGGTGGCCTGTCCGTACCGTTCAGTGCTGTCAATGTGTTGGCAATCCTAACCGGCTTGATGACGTCCATCAAGCTAACCATTGTGCTGTACGTGGTATCCTTGCTGTCATTTTTGTTATTCATCCCATCTTTAGTCGTTTATGAGAAAGCAACCCAGGTCAATCGAAATGGAAAAACCATTTACGCCGCCCTTGCCGTGGTACTGATTATTGTGATTGCTGATTACGTAGTTGGCAAATCGTTTATGTTGGAGTATTTGGAACGACTCGATCGTTTAACAGCAAAATTTTAACGATGCTTAATCAGGAAAAAGGAGCCTATTGTAATGATAGAGCTCCTTTTTTTGATGAGGCGCGGAGGCGGGTGCGTGGTGCTTGAGTGCGGGTGCTCGGCGTTCGGGTGGGGGCTGTCGAATTGGGGCGCCGCTCGATCGATTTCGAGTGCGTCCCGATCGAATCGGGGCGCCGCTCGATCGAATTGGAGAGCGTGCCGATCGATTTGCTCTCGCTCCCGATCGATTCTCCCTCACCCTCGATCGATTCTCCCTCGCTCCCGATCGATTTGAAGTGCCTTTTTAGTCAACCTAAATAAAATTTGGTTGACATATGGTTTTCAGTACCTTACAATTCAGACAATACAAAAATGAAGACATACACCATGATTGTCCTCATCTATTTTTGATATTTTATTAAGGAGCGATGATACATATGAACCAAAGTGAGAAACTGCGATCCCTGATCAACTGTTCTATTTTTGCTGCCATTACAGCGATTTTGGCGCAATTGGAAATTCCGTTGCCATTGGTCCCTATAAGTGGACAAACGTTGGCAGTCGGGATGACGGCTATTGTGTTAGGCAGCAGGCTGGGTGCGTTGTCGATGGTTTGCTACGCGGCCATTGGGGCGGCCGGTCTTCCGGTTTTCGCAGCTTTCAGAGGCGGGATGCAAGTCCTTGTTGGACCGACCGGCGGCTATATTATTGGTTTTATCGCGACCGCTTATGTAACGGGACTTATTTTAGAAAAAACAAGATTCACCATTCCAATGGCACTCGTGGCGAATACGGTGGGCATGTTGATAACGCTACTTTTTGGCACGATACAGCTGAAATTCGTCATGGATTTGGAATGGGGAGCTGCGCTGGCATCCGGCGTTTATCCATTTGTTATTGTAGGATTGATAAAAGCATTTCTGGCTAGCTGGATTGGAATAACGGTGCGAAAACGGCTCGTGCAAGCAAACCTTATCGCGGATTCGGAAAAGGGAGCTGCCTGATTGGTCTATTGGTAAGGAAATAGGTCGGGGTGGTCGTTATGGTAAGGGTTGGATCGAGCGGAGTTGCGGGAGGCTGCGCGCGTTCCAGCTTGATCGAAGCAACCTCCTCGATGATCGCTCGAATCCGGGCAATAACCACGCGAGTTTGGTCCTGAACCTGCGCGCATTGAACGATGATTGCGCGACTTTTGGATGGAACTGTGCGACCTTACCGATTGTTGCGCGACTTTTGGCCGAAACCGCGCGACCTCGCTGATTATCGCGCGAGTTACAGCCGGAACTGCGCGACCTTTGGCCAGAGCTACGCGACCTCGCCGTTTATTGCGCGACTTTCAGCCGGAGCTGCGCGACCTCATCGATTATTGCGCGAGTTGCGGTTTTTTAGAAGGACGATTTTCGGCGGTGGCCGAAAATCATCTCCTATGGTACAGCGCATGACGCTGGTGTTACAAGTCAGACGTTAATGCGGTCACTTCCTTTTTGGAAATGCCCGTTAATTCAGCAACAGTCTCCACCGTGTACCCTTTTTGAAGCATAGTCAAAGCTACTTCTTTTTTTCCTTTTTCTTTCGCTTTCTCCCTAATTTTATCATAAATAGGTTTTAATGTCGGTGGGTCAGGATACGTTGTTTTATCCACCTGTTTCCCCTCCTCTTCCATCATTGGTTCCATTTCCTTTTGTAATTTCTCAGTCACTTCACTTGGCACGTCTAACAAATAATCAATGAAGTATAATAACGCACCAGAATACGTAATGTCCTCTGATCTTTGGCTCTTGATTAACAATTCGAACAATCGCCGTTTGAATTGATACCGTTTACTGGCGTTATTCCTGCTTTTTATCATATATAAACCGGCTAACACAGCATAAGCGAAAGGATTATCGGACTGCAATAGTATATGTTCATCTTGTTCAGCAATTTTGTAGGTGTTATAGGTGTAGTTTAATTCCGTACCATAGAATTGATACGTATATTGAGTGGGGCGGAAGGATTTATCATCATCGGTAAAAATAGCTAATGCGTATATTTTTCGATGGTACTTATCGAAAATCCGGTAAAAATACTGAAACATGCGCTCTGCAAAATCCAGATCCTTATACCCTTGGACCTCGATGTGAATGAGCATCCATCGTTCCTGACCGTTTTTCAAGTGTACCTTCATCAATTTATCTGTAAATTTCAGGCCTTTTTTTTCCGGAAATACTCGATGGAATTCCTGCTCCAAGGAGTCGGGTGGTATGTTCCAGTTGATTGTTTGATATAAGTCCGGCGCAAAGAATCGGACGAACGGCTCAAACAGGTCGGTAATAATGGTTTTCCAAAGTCCATCATAATCGAGGTAGTGAGGCTTTTCTTCAAGAATTAGAGAGGAATCCACAATACGTTCACATCCTTTGGTGAATAACTATATGGTTTTTTGAAGATTGAGGTTATTAATAGTATAACAGTGAGTCGAAAAAAATGCGACTATTTTGTGAAGAAATGAGGTGATCCTGTTGCATGAGGTAGGCATTTTTTAGAAGGACGATTTTCGGCGGCGGCCGAAAATCATCGCTTGGATTAGGTCGTGTAATGGTGCGGTAACTGTTGATCGAAATGGAGCGCGGCGCGTGTCGATCGATTTGGGGTGGCTCCCGATCGATTTTCGCTCGCTCTCGATCGATTTCGCCTCGTTCTCGGTCGACTTTGTCTCGCTCTCGATCGATTTCCTCTCGCTCTCGATCGATTTTCCCTCGCTCTCGATCGATTTTGCCTCGCTCCCGATCGATTTTGCCTCGCTCCCGATCGACTTTCCACCGCTCTCGATCGATTTCACCGTTCACCCCCGCTCGATCGACAACTCACGAGCGGGCTTGAGCGGCTATCCATTTCGTTAAGCTTCTTGTAGGATGCTTACCGGGTTGAAGATTTCAAAATGTCGGTTCTCCTCAGAAACGCCCCATTCTTTCAGTCCTTTGTCGACGGCTTTCATGAATGGTGCGGGGCCGCAGCAATAGAAGTCGGCTTGGTTGCCGCAGTCCAATATTGATTGCAGCCACGAAAGGTTGACGAAGCCTTCTTTATCGTGATTTTGATTGGCTTTATCGGTTATGCTTGGGCTGTCATAGCAGACGAACGAAGAGATATTTGGATTCTCGGCAGCGAGCTGTTCCACGTCGTCTCTCATCGCATGCGCATCGCTGTTTTGCGTTGCATGGATGAAGGTGACCGGGCGCCCGGGCTCTTTTTCCGCCAATGAATTCAACATGCCAACGACTGGGGTCACGCCAATGCCGCCACTCAGCAGCACAATCGGAGCCTTTTCGCTTTTGACGGTGAATTCGCCGGCTGGAGCGGAAAATTCGAGTGTGTCCCCTTCTGCCACGTCATCGTGCAAATAGCTGGAGACGACGCCATCCGGGTGAATTCCATTGCCTTTTTCATGCTTCAAACTTATTTTATAGTAATTTTCACCAGATACTCCGGACAGACTGTACTGCCGCATGTGCGTATACGGCTCGCCTGGGATATCGGCTTTAATCGTTATATACTGCCCCGCTTCGTATCGGGCGAGTGGTTTTCCGTCTTTCGGCTTCAAAATAAGCGAGATCACGTCGTCGGTTTCCTGAATTTTTTCATCCACGACAAACTCGCGAAATCCTGTCCAGCCGCCTTCCTGCTCTTCCATTTCGTTGTATTTCTTCTGTTCAAGCTCGATGAACAAATTAGCGATATAATCATACGCCTCACGCCACGCATCAAGCACGTCCTCGGTTGCCGCATCGCCTAGAATTTCCTGAACCGCCTGCAAAAGAGCCTCGCCGACGATAGGGTATTGTTCCGGTTTTACGCCGAGGGAGACGTGTTTTTCCGCGATCCGCTCGACCAGCTCGTGAATATTTTCCAAGCTATCGATGTTCTCGCCGGCCGCATAAACGGAATAAACGAGCGCTTCCTGTTGCAGACCCCGCTTCTGATTCGTCTGATTGAAAATGTTGCGCAATTCCGGTACTTTTTCAAATAACAATTGATAAAAGCGTTTCCCAATGGCTGTGCTATGTTCTTTTAAAACCGGTGCCGTCGACTTCACAATTTGCAGTTTATTTGAATTAAGTGTCAATTCAATTCCCTCCAAATGAATGGTGATGGTTATTAAGTTTCCCTGTATGTATTATGCTAACCTTGTATCACGATTCAGAGAGTGATCCAAATCACACTTAGTGGTGACAGTTGTGTGAACGGGGTTGGCGGGCGTTGTGGGGTGGTTTTGGAGGGAGTGGCGGGGCGAGTTTCGGGTAGGAGTTGCACGAGATTCGGGGGGAGTTGCGCGAGTTGATCCTGAACTGCGCGACTGTCACCCATAACGGCGCGGCGTCCACCAGAACGACCTCCGCCCAGAGCTGTACAAGTTGGTCACCAAGATGCGTGCGTTTGATCGATATTGCGCGCGTTTGACCACCGAGTTGTGCGAGTTGCCGCCGGGGCCGCGCGATCTCGTTCCTTCACTGCGCGAATTCCACCTTTGCTCATGACCCTGTCAAGTAGACACCATAAAAATCGTGCAAATTATGCTGTTTTCAACCGATAATCAACCG
>NZ_BAAADM010000024.1:0-2800 GCF_039522485.1 Lentibacillus halophilus
CACATCGAGAAAAGATTGACACATACATATGTAATGATTATATTGACAGAGGCCGAAATACATGATATATTGTAACCTGTCTTATGGAGGTATACCCAAGTGGCTGAAGGGATCGGTCTTGAAAACCGACAGGCGGGTCAAACCGCGCGGGGGTTCAAATCCCTCTACCTCCTCCATTTCATTACAAATGCGCATAAATTGGAGATAGAACCACCAAGCCGTTACATCCTATTGTAGCGGTTCTTTTTCAGGGACATTCCAATAAGGCACCTGCCGGAAATATGTATGTTCGTAGTAATACGTCTTGACATTCCGGATGACAGCAGGTATAGTACATAAAAACAAAGGAAATGAACGAAGAAAAGGTCAGTAGCGGTTAGCTGCCGTAAGAGATTGGAATTCAACGGCTGTGAGATTCCATCGGATGTTGCTGTCGTGAAACCTACCTTGGAGTTGTCAGCTATAGCTGACCGCATACCTTTTGCGTTATCAAAAAAGTGGGCATGGTGTGTATTTCTATGCCAACAAAGGTGGTACCACGGAACCCTTCATTTCGTCCTTTTTCGAAGGATGACATGAAGGATTTTTATTTTATTTGTGAGGAGTGATGGGCATCATGGCGGAAAAAATGGCGTTTATCGGGGCAGGGTCGATGGCTGAATCTATTCTGTCGGGGATTTTGAACAGTGGATTTTTACCAAAAGAAAACATTATGGTGACCAATAAATCCGATCAGAAGCGGTTGGAGCATCTCGGGAAGCAATACAACATTTCCTATGTTGAGGATAAACAGCAGACGGTGGCGGACGCTCATATTGTTTTGCTTGCTGTCAAGCCATATGACATGGAAGCAGCCATTGATTCGATCCGTGATCATTTGGATACGGGACAACTGCTTATATCCATCGCTGCGGGTGTATCAACAGAAACCATTTCTCAAATGCTGGGTCGTGACATACCGGTCATACGGGCGATGCCGAACACATCAGCAGCAGCTGGGGCGTCTGCCACAGCTATAACGAGAGGGAAATTTGCGACAGAGGACCATCTTGCCACTGCTTTGGAATTGTTCAGCACGTTGGGAACGGCAACAGAGGTTGCTGAAGAAGACATGCATACCGTTACAGCTATTGCGGGAAGCGGGCCGGCGTACGTTTACTATCTGGTTGAGTCCATGGAAGCGGCAGCGATTGAAGCAGGTCTGAACAAACAAACAGCGCAGGAACTGCTAATACAGACGATTGCCGGTGCGGCAGAAATGCTGAGATCCTCCGGGGAGGATCCTTCTAAACTACGCGAAAATGTTACCAGTCCGGGCGGGACGACACAGGCTGGATTGGAAGCATTGGATCAAGGTCATTTCCGGGAAGCGGTCATGAATTGTGTGACGTCCGCTCGTGAGCGCTCGATTGAATTAGGAAAAACCTTTTAACATAAGGAACCGATCGACTCCCGTGTTCCTTATGTGCAGGGTTAATTTCCGGAACAGGAAGAGGTGGCACATATATATTCCCTTTTAATGGTCTGATCCTATTTGTTTGTCTATGTGCTGCTGTACTTGTCGGATAATCGCCTCCAAATCGTCCTGGTGGTTGACAAAATCCCTGTCGTCTCCGTCAATACGAATAATTGACATATCTGGATGGAGCGCTTCAAATGCATTCATATGGGCGTCGTAATCGTCAGCGATTTGAGACAGGTAAGACGGTTGTATATGGTGTTCGATTGTCCTTCCGCGCTTACGAATACGCTCTAACATCGTATCAAGACTCGCATGCAAATAAATCATAATGTTTGGAATAGGTAAATCACGGGTTAAAATATGGTGAATTTGTTTATATTTTTCATATTTATCTTCTGGGAGGGTACGTCCAGCAAAAATCATGTTCTTGGATATATGATAGTCGGCAATAACTGCCTTATGATGGTTTAAGTACGTTCGTTCTATGTCTTCCATTTGCTTAAACCGATTGCAAAGGAAAAACATTTCTGTTTGAAAACTCCATTCATCGCTATTGTTGTAAAATTTATCGAGAAATGGATTCTCTTCAACGATTTCCGGCAGCAAATGATAGCCGAAATAGGCGGATAATTTTTTGGCAAGGGATGTCTTGCCAACCCCAATCGGTCCTTCAATGGCAATGAACGGAACAGTTGGCATATGAACCCTCCGATCACGTTGGTTATTGCTTTATTGTAGCATATACGAAAGTGACCTTCCATGGTTTTGAAAATGTGCCTTTTCATATGAGCGGGATTTCTGTATAATAAAGATGGTGCTTTTTAGTGTAACGCTCCCTTTATAACAACGCCCCCGTAGCTCAGGGGATAGAGCAACAGCCTCCTAAGCTGTGTGCGCAGGTTCGATTCCTGCCGGGGGCATTCAAAATGTTATTATGGCGCAGGTTGTGAACGGGTGATACAGACGCAAGCCTAAGCGTTCCGCTCGCCCGATTGTAGTTCACAGATACTTAGTCAATCGGTAATTCAAGGTCTACTTGATACATTAAATCTTCATCTTCATTCCAATAACGCCCTTTTACGCCTAAATACATCACTTTCTTAAAATAACCTATATTGAGTATTTTCTTGTCTTTAGCACTTTTGAAGACTAACTCATAATCAGGTGATTCGAAATCCATATTTGCCGTTGATTCTGTTGTAGCTTTATTCAATTCCTTTACAAGTTTATCTATAAATTCCTCGTCTTCAATCGTATCAACTAATGTAGGGGCTGCTGAATAAATAAAAATGACTGATTGGACAGGAACTTTGCGTCTTTTTGTCGAAATAAGTTGCA
>NZ_BAAADM010000025.1:0-552 GCF_039522485.1 Lentibacillus halophilus
GCCTCCCCATCAACAAACTAACATACATGGTTGCACGATTTTAATGTTGTCTATTTTATGGGGACAATATCACTTTAGCTACGCGACATGTTCCATCATTGCGTGAGTTTCACCTCAAACTGCGCGCGTTTTTCGGTTATCGCGCGACTGTCCCGGAGAGTTGAGCGAGGTGGTCCCTTTACTGCGCGACGTCCACCAGAATGGCGCGCGTTTATGCTTAAAGGCAGTTGATTTTCGGCGGCGGCCGAAAATCTTCCACTTAGAATCAAATCAGCACATTCAGGAAAACATACGGAAAACAGCTGCTTTGTCAGCCAAGCAGAAAGGGGCCAAATGGTGATTAACGTTGTACTGTGGGGCATGTTTATTTTACCACTAGCGTCGTTGTTTGTGTTAAACCGCGATACGATCGTATGTGTCAATCTTTTCTCGATGTGGTTGTCACACCAATATATCGAGCACTCTATTTTTGTACACTTCTTCCGGCTACCGCGCTGTCGCTTGGTGGCCTGCATATTTTCGTCACGTTCCAAAACCCGGAACCTGACAAAA
>NZ_BAAADM010000026.1:0-42897 GCF_039522485.1 Lentibacillus halophilus
GCCTCCCCATCAACAAACTAACATACATGGTTGCACGATTTTAATGTTGTCTATTTTATGGGGACAATATCAGTAGAGCTGCGCGAGGTTGGAGGGGTGTCGCGCGAGATTGGGGTGGAGCTGCGCGAGGTTGGAGGGGTGTCGCGCGAGTTGAGGCGCTTGTTGCGCGACCTGTCTCGATTACTGCGCGAGTTTCGCCTCGTGCTGCGCGACCTTGCCGATTATCGCGCGAGTTTCGCCGTGAGCTGCGCGACCTCGTCCAATTATTGCGCGAGGCGTGGGCGCGATGGCACACATTGCTGCTTCTGTGCTCAAGTGCGCTATTTTAATTGGTCGATTTTCGGCAGCTGCCGAAAATCATCTTTTAAGATACAAATATACCACGTGAGGAAAGCATACCATTGCGAGAGTTGCGCGAGATCGGCGTGGAGCTGCGCGAGGTTGGAGGGGTGTCGCGCGAGTTGAAGCCCTTGTTGCGCGACCTCCCCCAATTACTGCGCGAGTTTCATCTCGAGCTGCGCGACCTTGCCGATTATCGCGCGAGTTTCGCCGTGAGCTGCGCGACCCCGTCCAATTATTGCGCGAGGCGTGGGCGCGATAGCACACATTGCTGTTTCTGTGCTCAAGTGCGCTATTTTAATTGGTCGATTTTCGGCAGCTGCCGAAAATCATCTTTTAAGCTACGAACATACCACGTGAGGAAGGCATACCATTGTGGGAGTTGCGCGAGGTTGACCAGGAGTTGCGCGAGATCGGGGTGGAGCTGCGCAAGATTGAAGGGGCGTCGCGCGAGTTGAGGCGCTTGTTGCGCGACCTGTCTCGATTACTGCGCGAGTTTCGCCTCGAGCTGCGCGACCTTGCCGATTATCGCGCGAGTTTCATCTCGAGCTGCGCGACCTAGCCAATTATCGCGCGATTTTCCACCTGAGCTGCGCGACCTCCCTCGATGATTGCGTACGTGAGCACTAAAACGATGCGGGCTAGGACAAAAGATGTTTAGTTAAAGAAAAATCCGAACGATGATTCATAAACAATCTGAATCAGTTCGGATTTTTCATTTAGCGCAGGAAAAACACGAAGACTCCTGCGGGATGAAAAGTCTAGATGAGACCCCGCAGTGCGATAAGCACGAGGAGGCTCAGCAGCGCCCGCGGCAAAGAAGACACTGTGAAAGCGACGAAAGGAAGCTTAAACAGATGTCGCGCTTGTGCCTGGCAAGGTGAAAGCGCAGTGTTTTTCCGGAGCGGTGATTACTTCTTAAATATATTGTTCGTATTTAGAAGTGATTTGTTTAGTTATGTCCCAGCCCGCATCGTTTTTCTAGTTATCCTTTTTCTTCCAAGTAATCCTGATGTGCCCACGCTTCATCGCCTTTATAAATGATTTTGTAGTAATCATTCTTTTTGATATAGTCGCCGTTATCGCCAATAGCGCCGCTTACGATATCGCCATTCGTTAAATGGCCGATCGATTCGGTATCTTTATTCGGCTCCGGCCGCACATTCAGAACAGTCCTTATATTGACAACTTCCAATGGGTTTGGTTTTTCAAGGAAATCTCCGGAGACCCAACCGGTTTGTTCATCACTTTTAACTTTGTACCAGTTGCTGTTCCCACTGATAACGACCACGGTGGTTCCTTTAGGAAGCATTGTTTTCACATGGCCCCATGGATACGTGCGGATATTCAGATCAGACGAGGTCGCATAGGTTTCCCCTTCTTCCGATTCATCTATTGCAAATTTATCTTCACCTGTTGGTTTTTGACCGGCATCAGGTGACTGTCGGTATTCCGGTTTCTCAAACTGTAATGCAAAACGGTCCATCAATCCAGCTTTATCGTACATTTTTTCAATTCGTCTGGCTTGAACCGTCGCCCATTCCACATGGGTTGCATATTGATGATTTCCCGGAACTTCCGGATTCCATCGCATTTTATACAGTGTATCCTGCCCTTGACCGATATAGCCATTCGTAATAAAACGGGAACCGCCTATAACGGCTTCTGACGGCGAGAACCACCCTTCTTCATACGCACGTTCGGCACCGCATTCTTTCGGGCAGCTATCATACGCTCCGATACCGAACATATTATAAGTTGTTTTGATGTCTGTTAAATCATCTTTATTGTCAGACGTTACATATTGCGGTTGATGGTTTTTATCGAGACCAACTTTCAGGCCGCCAGCCAATGCGGACGTGCCATCACCTGTTTCATGCAAGGCATGAGCGATCAAATAGATAACATTAATATCATGTTTTTTTCCCGATTCAATAAAAGCTTCAGCCGTTCCTTTTAGGCTGCCTTTATAAGCAAGAATTTGGTCATTGATAGTATCTGCCTTCAAACCTGGTTCATAGGACAGCTTCAGAAATTGAAAAAACTCTGGTGAGCCTTTCTTGAAGTTATTGGGATTGGCGTAGTATGACATTAATTCGTCGCTTGCTATAAATTGACCACCACCGTCCAATTTCGGATACCGTTGCTGACTCATCGCGTAAGAAAAGCTGATATTATACGAGGTGGTCGTATAATTATTTTCAGCTGGGTTATCCGGTTGTGGTGGCTCCTGTCCTGAATCCGACTCTTCATCTGATGAATCGGAGTCTTCATTTGGCTTATCTCCATCCGGGTTATCCGGTTTCGATGAGCCCGACCCTGAGTCCGACTCTTCATCCGATGAATCGGGATCTTCATTTGGCTTGTCTTCTCCCGGGTTGTCCGGATTCGATGCGTCTGACCCTGAATCCGACTCTTCATCTGATGAATCGGAGTCTTCATTTGGCTTGTCTTCTCCCGGGTTGTCCGGTTTCGATGAGCCCGACCCTGAATCCGACTCTTCATCTGATGAATCGGAGCCTTCATTTGGCTTGTCTTCTCCCGGGTTATCCGGTTTCGATGAGCCCGACCCTGAGTCCGACTCTTCATCTGATGAATCGGAGTCTTCATTTGGCTTATCGCCATCCGGATTGTCCGGTTTCGATGAGCCCAACCCTGAGTCCGACTCTTCATCCGATGAATCGGAGTCTTCATTTGGCTTGTCTTCTGGTGTTTCGTCTTCATTCGAGTCATCATTAGCTGATGAGTCCCCGATCATGTCGGTCGAAATCATGGACTGATGTAAAAATGTCGCGAATTGTCCTCGCTTCACCGCTTCTTCTGGCCGAAAATGATCAAGCTGATTGGTTATATCATGCTGTGCCAAAATCTTTACATTTTCGCGGTGCGATTGATTGACATTATCCAGATTGATGTCCGGATTGGTTCCGTCATCCTTTAAGTCAAACGCACTCACAATGGTGGTCGCCATCTGCTCCCGTGTCATATCGGCATTCGGGAGAAATGAACCATTTGATCCCGCGAATATTTCCGGCGTTACCGCTGCAATCTTTGTCGCATACATATCGTTTGCATCGACATCATCATATCGGCTTAAACGTTTCTCCGTGCTCGCTATGTCACTCAGACCTAGCGCCTCATAAAAAAGAATGGCTCCGTGATTTCGCTGCAATTGTTTGTGCACGCCAAACTCACCGTTTTCATAACCGCTTACAACATCTCGTTTTGCCAGTTCCATAATGGCGTCATAATGGGAATTGGACGAATCCACATCATCAAACGATGGGCTTGAAGCCAACGTTAATGCAGGTGTTACCAGTAACATCCCCAACCCAACGACGCCAACCATTATCGTTCGCCATAATTCATGGCTGGTCATGCTTTTTCACCACCTCAAAAAACTCTATTAAACCAATAATAGTCTATTAAAATCTGAAAATAAAGGGGCCTTCTAACTATTTTGCAACCTTTTTAACGGTCATGGTTGCCAACGACCATGGTTCGTGCACTATCCATTCATATAATTATAGAGAAACAGGGAAAAATGCTCTCTACTGATCGGCTGTTCCGGTCGGAATGTGTGATCCGGATACCCTTTGGCCATGTCATTGGCCGCAAGTATATCGATGGAATCATGGGCCCAATGACCGTTCGGGACGTCGGTAAAACGGTCGTTATACGCTCCTGTTAGATCATAGGCTGACACTAACATCGCTGCCATTTGTCCACGGGTAAGTTGACCGCCGGCATCGAAGGATACATCCTCTTTTCCGTTGATAAGATCGAGTTCAGCGGCTTTGGCAATCGCTTCATAGCCATAGGTATCGGCGTGAACGTCTTTAAAGCCGGGGTCGGATACGGTCGCCTGATCACCATCTATGTCCATTTCACTTAATAACATTTGAACAGCTTGCAACCTGGTCACATTTTGGTTTGGTTTGAATGTGCCGTCTGAAAACCCATGAATGATGCCTTGTTGCGTCAGATACTGAATTTCGTTCGCATATCGCTCGACGTCCGGAAATTGTTTGCTGATGCTGATGTCATAAGGGACCGTCGACCAGCGGTGGTGCTTGGTTTGAACATTCAAATAATACGTCCCCGCATCCGCTGTGAATGTATCATGCTCGTCCCCTCCAGCCGCTTGCGCATCCAACGTTGCCATTGGACCATCCGCATCATGTAGTTCTGCCGTCAAATCAAGCGTCTGTGATGGATTAGACAGCTTGATCGTCACTTTACTGCGTTTATCCACCTCCAAACGATACCAGTCGTTATCCATCGAATGATTGATTTTTTCACTGACAGGTTGATCAAACGCCAACGCTTTGGCCGACGCTTGTGTATTCGGTACATCGTCGCTCCAACCGTCCAAATCCATGGTTAAAGCGCGGTGTGCATTCACTTGCCCGTAGCCGAAATAACCAGTCCACTCGGCTTTATCTGGAGACACTGCACTTGCTTCCAATGCTTTTTTTAATTGAACGTTTGACCAACTCGGACGGTGCGCTTTCAGCAAACCACCTATTCCGCTCACAATCGGGGTTGCGTACGATGTCCCTTGATACGTGTCATACCGATCCCCTTTATGTACCGTGTAAATCGATTGTCCTGGTGCTGTCACATCGACTGCATCACCATAATTGGAAAATTCAGCGTGATCGCCTTGTTGGTTTGTTGCAGCAACACCTATAACAGCCGGGTATGCTGCTGGGTAGCTCGGTTCATTTATCGCTTTATTACCGACCGCAGCCACTTGCAAAATACCGGCCTCATAAGCTTTTTGAACAGCATTTTTTTCGAGTTTGCTAGATCGATAGGATACAAAACTCATATTGATAACGTCTGCACCCTGATCGATCGCATACTGAATGCCTTCCAAAATATGATAGACGGATGCCTCACCTGCATTATTAGCAATTTTGACTGGCAGCAATTCAGCGCCTAAGTCAATGCCCGAGACCCCCTCTTCATTGGCGTTGGCAGCAATGACGCCGGCCACAGACGTTCCATGGCCATTATCATCATCCGGATCACGGTCATTATTGACAAAATCATACCCGGATCGGACGCGTCCGTTCAGTTCCGGGTGACCTGCGTCAACACCCGTGTCCAAAACAGCAATCGTGACATCCGATGATCCCGTTTCCACATCCCACGCTTGGGGCATTTGAATGCGGTCCAAATACCACTGTTTGTCATTGCCGATGTCGGATGGGACGGTCGTTTTTTGGCGTATATAGTCCGGTTCGGCCATCGCTACATTGGATGCCTGCTTGATGTCGTCTAACGTCTCTGTGTAATCCATGTGATTCGGAATCCGTACCAGATTATACTGATCGCGCAGAAGTTGTTTGGATGTTATTTCCTGGATCCCCCATTTATCCGCAGCGAAATGGTGATCGTCCTTAACCTGAATAATCACCCGGCGGTTATTCACATCATTTGTCATAGATTGGCTTTCTGCCGCAGCCAATGATCCGGATGGATGAATAAGCATGACGATAAGATTGATCAAAAACATAATAGAAAGTGTTCGTAGGTACATAGGCATCCTCCATGTATAGTAATCTAGTATTTAAGACGACGGCGCTTTGACAGCTCATAACAGTCGTTCCCCTTCCAAACGGCCCGTTAGCTACTGGTTTCAACGTCGACCATGGTGCGATAAATAAAGATGGCAAATTGGGAACGTGTAATCGTTTCGTTTGGCCGGAACGGATCGGCGGTAGTGATATGATTGTGATACATGGTGTTTACTTCCTCCAGATTCCAGATCTTTTTCGCATCGTCAAATGAGTGCATCGATTCAGGTTTCTCGTAGTACGATTCGAACGCTTCACTCATAATTTGAGCCATTTGTGCACGGGTGACATACTCTTTCGGACGCAATTTGCCGCCACCGCCAAGCAAACCATTGTATTCAGCCTTTCGTAACGGCTCACGATAATCGTCAATGGATTCAGCATCCGAGGCTTGTATGTCGTAATCATCCGGGGCGTCCAGGGATAATATGTTAGCCAGAATGACCGCAGCATGCTCTCGTTTCAAACGATCATTGGAACCAAAGTCACCGCTGGGATACCCGTTTGCATAATTTTTCATAGAAACAAAGGCTTGCGCCGCCGCGCGATGATCATCCATCGTGTCGTTAAACACCATATCGTCATGACCGTCATTGATGTAGGCTGATGCGACATACCCTTTAACATCGATCCCTGACACGTGGTAATAAGCAAAGTCGTTGGCGGGGTTTGATGACTCAATGGGATAAGCATTGGTCAACGTTAAAGGGGTATACGGCCATAATGGCGTTGCATCGCCTCTGATGCCGTTATGTCTGATGTTGGCAAAACCTTCCCGTTCATCAATGAAAACCGTGTCGTTCTCGTCATACATTTGCTGGGATGGTGTGGTCGTACCGGTTTCATAATGATCGCTGTCTGGCGGGAAAAAGATCGTGTCGTTATTGTCTTTATAGTTGATATCTATATCCGGGAATTCAAAGTAGGATTCGTTTTCCCCGTAAAGAAGCGATGACTGTTCGATGCGGCGATAGATTTTCTCTTGGTATGTATCGCCTGAATGGATGGTTGGATCATTTGTTTTGGACAGACCATTGTAAGCCATAACGGCAAAATACCAGTCTTCTAAAACGGCTTTATCATGGTCATTCATCTGTGGCAGGAAGTCTAAGTTCCATTTGTTAAGTAACACTTGCGCGCCCACGCGAATGTTATACTCCGAATCCGTTTTCAACTTTTCCTTATCCACATCCATATCAACATTATCCGGTGTCACCTGCATGATGCCAATGCCGCCGTCCGATGATATATGCGGACTCCCGTCGGCATCAAATTGCTTATAATTGGATTCGTTAGCTGCAATCGCTTTTAAAATCTCAGGCGGAATGCCTTGCTCACGAGCCTCATTCGCTATTTTTTGTTTCACGCCACCCACCGGAGGATTCGTATGCCCGTCCGCATAAATCCGGGTAGGCAACAAGACGGTTGTCACAATACATACAGCGGTTACAAATAAAAACGTTTTCTTCACATTTCAAACCTCCTCAAGAAATCAATCACATTTCTATCCATTATAACGTGTTCATAGAATCAGCGCCAGTAGATTTAGAGATTAAGTGCCTGGCACCGAGATTCAGTGCCTGGCACCAAAACGATTGCGAATTGTCTAAATTGTTGAAGTGCCTGGCACCGGAAAGATTCTGAATTGTTAGAGTGCCTGGCACCAAAAAAAACGTTGGAATGAGTGTTGTATCTCATTCCAACGTTTTCTAGATTCAGTGTCTGGCACCTATGGAACATCGACGGATACGGCTGTTGTGTTAATCGTGTTGTCCGTATCGTCTTTAACGGAGAAAATAACGTTGCCTTGGTCGCCGGATTGGACCGTATAGGCTGTGTTATCTGTGATGGTTAAATCTTTATTTCCAGTCCATTCGATTGAACCGACGATCTCATCACCGTCTGTCAGGCCGTCATCACCGTCTTTTTCAATATAGAAGTTATTATCGTCAACGTAAACATTTTCATTCGTGGAAACGTCGACGCCTGTAACGATGCCTGTGTCTTCTTCATAAGAAAGAACCGTTGACGCATTCACGGTTTCGCCGGCTTCTGTCACTGCGTCCGTTGTTTTAAAGGCTATCGCATTCATCTTCGGCGTTGAATTTTTGACAGTCACGGTTTTTTCAGCAACAACCGTACCACCGTAACTGACGTCCAAATCAATCGTTCCGGTTTTGCCTTTAGCCGTCACAACGACGTCATTGTTGCTAACTTGGACATTAGCATTTGTGTCGTTGGAAATTTGAACGGTGTATTCATCAGCGGTTTGTTCTTTTGCAGTGATGGATTCTTGTCCAATTTTAAAGCCGGCTTCATTATATTGATTCAAAGCCAGGCGGACGCTTGAATCCTTATCCCTTTCATCTCCGGTTCCAACGGCATAGGCATCGATGGTAGTATCATCGGACTCGCCTCCGACTACCTCAAATTTACGGTTATCGACATTGAGATCTCCGGACACGTCAACGGATACCGACCCTAATGGATTCCCGTTTTCTTCGTCATATACAGCTACATTGCCTTGACCTTCTACCGAGCCAGTAATAGAAAAGTGTCCCTTGCCATTGTCAATCGCGACGTTGGATGAATGGCCCTCGGCAAATTCAACGATCGGCTTCTGCGTTTCATCCACTTGAACGGTTGGCCGTTTGACGTAAACCTCACCTGTATAAATTTCGCCAAATTGATCCGTCACGGTCAGATCCACTTGCTGCTTACTGCCATTGTCTGCGACGAATTCAACGGAAGACGGATCGACCGTTACATTGGAGGCTTCGCGTGTGTCAGCAGAGACCGTCAATGTAAACGATGTTGTTGTCTCGCCGGTAGAGATGGTTACTTCAGTTGCTCCCGCTTTTATGGTTGTCAGTTCGCCTTCAGAATTAACATACGCAACATCCGGATTCGATGAGTCAATGGAGTAGGCGTCAATAGGATTATTCGCGTCACCTGCTTCTGTTGTTCCTGTAACATCTGTTATGGTCACCGTTTCACCTTCAACAGCTGTTGTGCTGTTTTCAAGAGTGAGATTACCGGCTTGCAACGTGTAGTCATCAATCGATTCGTACGTTGTATCAAAATTTTCCACATTAACGGACACCACGTCGGATTCAGCTACGATGTCTCCATTGTCATCGGAAATAACAACTTGATACTCAAACGTCGTATCTATGTCAAACGAATCTTTTAATTGGCCTGTTGTCGATGTGATGGCCGCACCTTTAACGGCATTGCCATCGTCATCCAGTTTGGTAAAAATCGCACTCGGTGACGTGAATGTAACGTCATATCCGGATTCTTTCAGTTGGTCGACACTGACATTTGTGCCGTCATTGATCGTGAATCCTGCGAGTTGGCCAGGTGTATCATTATCGACGACATCCGTCGTTGCCTCGACACTGTGAACGATGGTCGTGTCAGTAATTTGAAGAGCGCCATGAAGCATGGTTGCAAAGGCACCGCGGGAGATTTCTTCACTTGGATGGAAATCATCGGTTGCAACCGTCAAATCAAGATTAGCCAACACTTGTACGTTGGCTTCATGGGATGGGCCGACGTTGTCCAAATTGATATCGACATCCTCAACCGTGTCGTCATATTGTTTCAGATTAAGACCGCTGACAAGGACGGTAGCCATTTGTGCACGCGTGATGTCGTCGGCCGGATTGAACTTGCCATTACTACCACTGAACGCACCTGCTTCCGTGACCGCAGCAATCTGCTCGGCATACAGGCTGTCAGCGTCAACATCGGAATATGCGCTCAATGCGTCTGACACATCCGATGGCGCTTGAAGATCCAATGCGTTATAAAGCATAACGGCTATCTGCCGGCGGGTTACATTGTCATAAACACCGAATGACCCGTCTTCATAGCCATCAACAATGCCTTGTTCGGCCAAGGCCATAACCCCTTCGTAGTGAGAGTTACTTTCCTGAACGTCCGTAAATTCCGTTGAATCGGCTGATACGGCGGGCGCCACAGCAACAACTGCCGTAGCCGCTGCCATGGATGAGACAGCTACATTACGATATTGCTTCGTATGGGACATATTGGTTTCCCCTCCTGGAATTATGTTCCCCATGATCATAGGGCACGTACTTTATGGTGAGATACAGAACCATCGATTCGTCTATGACTCCATATATCTACCACTATAGCATAATAGAGTTGCAAGCGCCAGTTGCAAGTGCCTGGCACCAAAACAATTGCGAATAGTGCGAATTGATTCAGTGCCTGACACCTTAGTGCATGGCTTGGTACAAAAAGCTGGCTACATGAAGGCGTCTGGTTGGGTCGTGTGGTGAGAATTTTCCGTTTGGCAGTGCTGTGATCCCCTTCTGCGCCATAATACGAATCGTTTCCCTATGTGACGGACTGGCTTGATTTAGATCAGCCACGTCAACGTGTGTGTCTGCTTCGGTCCAGTTAAACGCATTAACCAGCACCGTCGCCATTTGCTCTCGTGTTAGATGTGACGCTGGTTTAAATGCACCACCATCGCCTTGAAATATCCCGTTCTGTTTCAGTGCTGTCACGACTTTTACTAGATACGGATCGTGATAATCAAGCGGTATATCCGTGAAAGGGGCTGATTCGACATTGTCAGGAACGTCCATGCCCAACGCCTGAACAAGCATTTTAGCAGCTTGTGACCGGTCTATATGTTCTCGTGGACCAAAGTGACCATCCGGGTAACCCTTAATAATATGATGACTGTATAACCAAAATGTTTGTCCAAAGTTTGGATGATCGAGCGGTATATCCGTAAAAATGGGTGCCACCGTATTCGTTACTATATTCTTAAATTCTTGGAAACTCGTTGACGGAACGATTCCAAGTCGATTAAGTTGATAAGGGTCATCCCACGATGATACATAACCGTCTTTCACCGTATAGGCTGTTTGAAACCCAGCTTTTTTCAATATCTTTTTAGATTCAGAATTGTACTGACCAAATGGATAAGCAAACAAGGTTACATCGTCATTGTAGTTTGAAAGCGCCTGTCGATTTGCATCAAGATCAGAAATGACAGTATCGGGCGATTTGTATGTAAAAGCTGATTGTCCTTTTATATACCTATGTAACTGATTTGTATGACTTTCCAGTTCAAAAACCTCGTCCGAAATGGCATCAAGCATACGCTCGTCCATATATTGGTGCTTCGCAGGATCCCATTCGTCGCCATAATCTTTATATGTTCGATTGGTAATGATATTTGCGACCCCATGGAGATCATGCTTTTTCATAATGGGCATAGCATAGCGATACACACTTCGAAGACCGTCATCAAATTGAATCATCACACTTTTGCGAGGTAATTGACGATCACCGGCCAAAAAGGCATTCATGTCGTCAACTGAAATTGTGTGATAACCATTTTCCGCCAAATACGTCATCTGCTTTTCAAAACTATCAACCGTGATATAACTTGAATTGTTAGGATGTAACTGTTTTTCCTCTTCCGTCAACAAACCGTGATACATGAGGACTGGAATCTGTGTCGCCGGATCATCTACATCACCCTCAGCTGCATAAGCAATCCTTGGTACCAATACGATAAATGCGAGCAGTACTGCTGATAATCCCGTGATGATATTTCTTTTCATGTTAACCTCCTATTATGACACCATAACGTTTTAAATAGATTATACACCATTTTGGATGGGTATAGGTTCATATATTAATAGAAACAATTTCCACCTAGTGCCTGGCACCAAAACAATTGTGAATAGTTCGAATTGATTCAGTGCCAGGCACCGAGAAAATTTTGAATTGTTAAAGTGCCTGGCACGTATAAACGATTTTCAATAGGGAAACATGTGAGTAAGAATAACGGGGTTTGGACATTTTTTCCTTGAACCTTTTCGGATTTTCAAGCATAATTAATAAGGTATCTAACTTACATGCGAGGTGCTTTGAACTATGTGCAAGTATGAAAGAAATGAGCTTTGTCCATGCGGCAGTGGAAAGAAGTATAAAAAATGCTGCGGAGCCTTTAACATAACCGATTTCAGTTCCCAAGTCATCAACAGAGAACTGGATCGTTTACACCAACAGTTCGTTTCTTTTGCAACGAATAAGCACGACGATACCATTCATAGACAGATAACCCGATATGCGACACGCGACCTCGACAACGATGATATGAATCAAATTTATGAGAGCGGCTTAATGATCTGGATACTGCTGAATGTCGCATGCCTTCAAAGGGGACAAACCCTGTTTGATGCCTTTTATCACACATATCAGTCCCAAATAGAACATCAGGCGAAACATACGTTTAGTCTATGGGGCCATAGCGTTCCTTCTGTGTATGAAGTCATAGACATTGATGAGGCATCCAGCCAATTATTCGTCCGGGAGCTATTGAGTGATACCGCCTACCCGCTTCCAATGGCAGAAGGCGAGACATTCAAACACGGTAGCCTCCTTATCGGAACACTGGTCCCATATTTTGACCGATTCAACTTTTTTTACAGCATCGTCAAGCTGTATGCCTATAATAAAGAAAACGTCATAACGTTATTACAGCACTATTCCAGTAAAGATGATGGTTTGAAGACGCATTTTCCTGACTTTTTAGCCGAGGCCCTTTCACTTGAAACAGACGCGGATGATGCCAATCCGCAACGAGGGCAGGTTGTCCAATTGTTTGCCAATCATATGGTTGACAAAGACATATCCGATGACATCATTCTTCAGGGCATTGACCTGTGGAATGACTATTGCAAACAGGCAAAGCCGTCCTTCGTCAAAAGCGAATCCTATGCGGCGGCCCTGGAATACTTTGTACAAAAAACCATTTTAAATAATACGTCTATGACACAAGGACAAGTGGCCAGTGAATATGATGCTTCCCCAGGAACGGTTTCAGCGCATTACCGGAAACTTTCCCAAACGCTGGCGAGCAATACAACGCCATAACGAAAGACTCTGTGTCACCGACGACAATCAAAAATCCGAACTGATTCAAACGTCTTCCATTTAGATATTGAATCAGTTCGGATTTTTTTATAATCGATACGGTTAAACGTTAACGATCGCTGCGGAAAAATACGCTGTCGCATGGTTCAGCCAGTCCCAGCCTTTAGTCACTAGCATTAGTTTTGCTGGGACTGATAGAGAAACGTAGCGAATTGGCCGCGTGTAACGGGTTCATTCGGGCGAAAGTCGTCCAGCTGGTTCGTAATGCCGAGATTGGCAAGTGTCTGAACGTTTTCCTTATGCGACGGAGCTACGTTCGATAGATTAATATCCACGTCGTCCCCTTTTTTCTCCAAATCAAATGCAGATACCAATGTAGAGGCCATTTGTTGCCGGGTCAGCTGTTTCTCCGGCATATAGTTGCCATCACTGCCGTTGAAGATTCCTGCTTGTCCTACAGCGGCTATATAGGATGCATATAGGTCATCAGCCTCAATGTCTTTAAAATAGTCCGTAACGGCTGATGCATCCGGCCTTTCAAGGTTCTGAACGTTTGTAAACATAATCGCTGCATGCGGGCGGTTCAAAATTTTACCGACGCCGTATGAGCCATCTTCATACCCTTGTATGCCTTGTTTGGTGAGCCACTCAATGCCGTCGGCGTGCGTGTCATCCCGGTTCACATCCGTATACAGATAATAAGGCTTGTCTGATGTCGATACTGCCATCAGCGCCGAAATCACGCCTCGCTGTCGCCCGTCAGATGGCCGGTTTGCCACTTGCACAGTGTCATAGCCCGGGTACCGTATATCCATCGTCGTCGAGCCGCCTCCATCAAGATTCAGCGCCCGATCGGCACCTAATCGGACGGCATACTTGGCAAATTGCGAAAGTGTCATGCCTGCTGCATAGCCTGATTGTCGCCCATCAGCCGTTATGAAAAAGACCGTGTCGCCGGATTCATCAATAGCGACCGCCGTTCTGGGGGCCTTCAATCTAGCGCGCCAGCTGTTCGGATTCATCGACAAGTTGACGTGACCATCCTTCACAAGCATCGGTCCACTTGTGAGCATAAACGATGACCCTTTCCATTTATTGTCAATATCCACATTGAAAGACACGTTGTCACCCTTTTCCATATTGTCAAGTGGGCCCATGGCTTTACGGTGCGCGGATAATACAAACCCATTCTCCGGGATGTCAGCACTGTCGGTGTCGCCGTATTGACGCACGGCTGTTACCGTGCCTTGATACGATGATCCAAACGTAAGAGCCGGTTTTTCATCCGTTTTTACGACGACTTCCATACCGTATTGATTCGTTTGCGTCGTATTCCCATGAAACGCTGAGGTATACAGCGTCACACCGTCTTCGGTCCGGGGTTTATTGGCACTTATCATCTTGTGTTTTTTCCCTTGGTATGTATAATTAAGCGTCAAATGATAATCGTCAATCATTCCTTTGCCGTGTCTATTCATCCCAAAAGCAATCGGCTCATTAACATAACTGTTTTGATTGCTGGATACTTGTTGCCCCGCAAATGTCAATTTATTATCTTTGGATATAAGATACATGGGGATCCGCGGGACCGTGTGGTAAAAGGATGCGTTCACGGCACTGACAACACGATGGTCATTGCGATGGTAGTTCATCACTAGTGACGTGGTCGTTAACAGCTTGTTCAACCCGTCCGGAAATCCTACCTCCACCGATGTATCTGTACGACTTGTGTCGATCGCCGTCACTCGTACCGCTTGTTCGCCTGAACCGTTGGATAAACGGATATCCTTGTATTGAACCCCTTTTGACACGGGGAATTGTTCCTGAACCGATTGCGATGCCGACGCGTCTCCGGGCATACCAAGAACCATCGACCATAGCAACAAAACGGCTGACTGCAATAATAATACGCTCGTCACTCTCTGTCGTTTCATTCGATGTTATCCCTTCTTTATTTCATAGATTTATAGTCTATTATACTACGAAGTAATAAAAAAGAAAAACCCGAACCGGTTCAAATGAGTTATGAATCGCCGTTCGGGTTTTTTCTTAATTAAACGTTTTTTGTTTTAGCTTCGAACTGTTTTGATCAGTCCGGTTACGATACGTCCTGTTCCATTGGTTTTGTTGGCATCATGCCTTCCAATTCTTCCACTGGAACAGTTTCATCCGCATCCGGTGTATCAATGGAAATGTCGCCATTGATATTGCGTTTGGTTTGATCAGCGGAAAGACTCACGCCAAATGTCTCCCCTTCGGCACTCACATCCACGTCCAGATCAACGGTATCATGAACGATATAGTTTTGATCGTTTATCGCCACATATTCTTCAAACGTATTAATCTGCAACGTATCGTCGATTTCGGATGTAATGGTGTCGATGTTTTCTTTCATAGTTTCAAATTCTTTCTGCGCCTGCTTGATGTCTTCTTCCGTCAGACCAAGCGCCTCGGAGTATTCCGGTTTTTCCAGAATGTCAAAGAATCCCGGCACAAAGCCTGTCAGCAATGTTTCCATAAATGGCTGCAATTCGTCATCCGTCAATTCGAAGTGAAGCACGTGCTCAGCATTGACGTCTTCCGGAAGATCGTAGGATCCGGCTTCTGCTTTATCATAGTAGTCATTGCCAAACGTATCGATAAATAGGTCTTGGACAGCCATTGCCAATTCGGTTTGCACATCGGTATCAATGGATGGCTGGCCTTGCATCTCCTGAAGCTCCTGCATGTCAAATTCGATAAATTTGCCATCCAGCTCTTCTGGCATTGGCGCAGCAGGTGTTTGCGGGAACTTCATCCACATTTTTTCTTCCGTCATGATCATCGGAATGGTGATCGTCGTCTCCATATCACCTTTCATAGTAACGTCAACCGACGCGTCGAGCATCATCGGATCTTTTTGATAGGAACCGCTGATGTCCACTTGTATATCCTCAAGCATCATGCCCATTGCTTTTTCTTCCTGCGTCGTCTTCATTGATTCAGGAAGTGACAGCTCGATGTTGGCATTGCCCTCGAACTCATACGAATCCAGTTCCTGTTCGTTCCCGTATGCTTTCTTCAACAGCTCAGTCACTTCGGTATTGTTATCGTTACCGTTGTCATCGCCGTTTCCGTTACCGTCGTCGTTACCATTATCGTTGTCCGTCTCATCGTCCTTACTATCGAGGGACTGCGCAAGCATTACGCTGAACTGAGCCCGGGAGATATTTTCATTCGGGCTGAAATCCTTCAGCTGATTCGTAATCTTTAAATCAGCCAGCACTTGCACATTGTCCTCGTGACTCGAGCTGACATTACTGAGATTGATATCTACGCTCTCTTCACCGCTTTCCAGGTTGAATGCACTGACAAGAACCGAAGCCATTTGCTGGCGTGTCAAATTCTTATCCGGCATAAACGCACCATCACTGCCGCTCATGATTCCCGATTTCCCGGCAGCCGCTATGTAGTCGGCATATGGATGATCGGGTTGAATATCGTCAAAATAGTTGGTCACAGCATCGCTATCCGGCTTTTCCAGATCCTTTGCATTGACCAGTATAATAGCCGCTTGAGCTCTGGTCAGGTTATCATTCACACCGAATGAACCGTCCTCATAGCCGTCTATGACACCTGTATTAGCAAAACGGTTAATCGCATCCGCGGCCCAAAAATCCTCGGGCACATCGGAAAATGACGTTTCGGCGTCCGCCTTCGCACCCGGAGCGAGCAGGCTTACCACAACAGCAAATACAGCAACCCAAATTCCTCTTTTGAACATCTTTCTGTCTCTCCTCTCCTTTATGCTGTGAAATGTGCCAGACACTACGAAACTTTCAAACTATTCGAGTGCCCAGTGTTTTCCAATATAACATAAACTGATAGCGCGTTCCAGAAAATCGATCGTGTGCCTGGCACCGCGTGTGCCTCGTGCCTGGCACCGGGACAATTCTGAATTGTGTGCGTGCCTGGCACCGAAAGAATTGCGAATTGTGTGCGTGCCTGGCACTGTGGAAAATCGGTGGCACCCTGCATCCCTGTGTGATATACTTTGTTCGTGTGTGTGCAGTTCTCCAATAGAAAGAGCGGGGATGATCATTGACCGACAAACGTAACTATGTACCTATAGCATTGTTTACAGGCATTTTTTTATTTTATTTTTTCATTGCTTTCCAGACGCCTTATACCGGTGATGACTGGACGTGGGGCACTGAACGGGGCATGACGCGCCTGGACAATCTTTTCGCCGATTATAATGGCCGGTATCTCAGTAATATCATTGAAATTTTAGCCACTCGCTTCGCATTCCTGCGGTACGTGGTGCTGAGCCTATTTGCAACGGCATTGGTTTATGTCATTGGGCGCGTAACCAGTCAGGACAACAACCTGCTTTATTGGCTATTGGCGTTTCTATTTATGCTGCTTTTGCCGACAGACATTTACGCACAAACCTTTGGATGGACAGCCGGGTTCGTTAATTATGTTCCATCGATGGTGTTACTCATTCTCTATATCATGATGGTAAAAAATATTTTCTCCGACGAGCCGCCCACTTATCGGACGTGGCAAGTGTATGCGGCCATTCCTCTCGGTCTATCCACGCAATTGATCGTTGAGCATGTGACGATATTTTCGATTGTCATCGCGTGCATGGTCGTTGTGTATACCGTCGTTGTGCATCGAACGGTTTGTCGTGTTCATCTCGTCTATTTGCTGTCATCAGTCATTGGTGCGGTTATCATGTTTTCAAACAGTGCGTACTGGAATATACTGAACGGACAGGACAAACATGCGTACAGGGAGATTAAGAACGGAGCGGACGCCGGAATTTTAGGCAAATCCTATGACGTGTTCTCCGGCGATATGTATCGCTATTTATTCATCGATAACCCCGCTATTCATTTATTTATTGGCGTCATGATTATGATTCTCGTTGTGCATGGAGCTTCTCGATCACGCGTGAGTCAAGTCGTAAAGCCAATCGTGCTTCTGGGCGTCGGGGGCTTCGTATTATATGTCGTCATTTTTCAGCACATGTTAGGAAATGCTTATTTGGGACCCTTGACCAATGATGCGGAGGCGTTATTAAGCGCGTTCTATTTCATAGCGGTCAGCCTGTCTGTTATGGTTTTCGTGAAAGATTCTCCGGCTCGCAATCGGCTGTTGCTATATGTGCTTGGTATTGTGTTATTATCCGCGCCATTTGCCTATGTGACGCCTTATGGTCCGAGAGCTGCATTGGCGTCCTATATATTTATGGTCCTACTCGGGTTGGAGTTGTTTGCGTATAACAAAAAATGGCATGCGTGGGGCAGCAAACCGCTTCGTTCCGCATTGATCAGTCTGGTAGTAGCGGCTGTTGTGGCCTATGTCGGTATCTTTTCCACGATTGGGCATGCTAACGAGAAAAGGCTCACCCATTTGCAGACCCAAGCCGTGACGACGGACCAGCCCATCTATCTTCCGGAGCTGCCATTTTCGTCCTTTATGTGGTTTTCTACCCCACCAGACGCGCATTTTAATCGGATGTTCAAACGATTTTACGGCGTACCGGAAAAGCAGGATGTCCGGTTCATTCCTTATGCCGAATGGAACAGAAAACATTAAGTGTCTCACGACTACAAGCAAGGAAGGATTCTGATGAAAACCGTCTCTCTCATCATACCATGTTTCAATGAAAGAGATTCGTTAAAACAAACATATCAAGCGATCAGTGATGTTTTACAGCGGTCAACGGACGTTTCCCATGAAATGATTTTCGTCGATGATGGAAGTCAGGACAACACCTTTTCCATCATTTATGATATCGCCGCTGCTGATTCACGTGTCAAATATGTAACGTTCACAAGAAACTTCGGGAAAGAAGCGGCGATGTTAGCCGGATTAAAAAATGCTTCCGGCGATGCGGTCATTATTATGGATGCCGATTTACAGCATCCGCCGCACTTGATTCTGGATATGCTGGCGGCGTATGAGGATGGGTATCACCAAGTCGTCGCCAAACGAACACGGACCAATGAAAAACCGTTCCGCAAGTGGATGACGATGGTTTACTATAAAATGATCAATAAACTGATTGATGTCGAGTTGGTCGACGGCATTGGGGACTTTCGTCTGCTGAGCCGCCAAGCTGTTGATACGCTCTTACAAATGCCGGAATACAACCGCTTTTCCAAAGGCTTGTTTTCCTGGATTGGGTATGAGAAAAATGTGATTGAGTATGACAACCAGGAAAGGGTGGCCGGCAGCAGCAAATGGGGATTCAGCAAATTGTTGAATTACGCGATCGATGGAATCATTTCCTTTAACAGCAAACCGTTGCGCTTATTAATTTACATGGGCTTGATCATCACGTTGTTAAACATGGTGTATATCGGTGTTTCGTTTGTGCAAATTTTGCTGTTCGGCATCGATGTTCCCGGCTACTTTACACTCATTTCCTCCGTCTTATTCCTGGGAGGCGTTCAGCTCATTTCGATTGGGATTTTAGGGGAGTATGTCGGACGTATCTTTTATGAAGTGAAACGCAGGCCCGAGTATGTCATCTATCATACCAATATCCATTCGAAAGAACACAGAACCGACCGTCAATATACAGTAAAACTTCCGATTGGTGACAAAAAATGATATCCAGGCTCATCCATTTAATCCAAACCAGAGCCTTTATTCGATTTGTCATCGTTGGCTGTATCAACACGTTAACCTATTACACGCTGTATGTGCTGTTTATGTCGCTGGGTGGTTTATATATCATCAATCACTCAGCTGCTTTTGTTATCAGTATGGTCGGGTCTTTCTATTGGAATTGTTATTTCACGTACCGAACGAAACCGACATTGGCGAAGTTTTTTCAATTTCCGCTAACGTATGTCGTCAATTATAGTGTCTCAACTTTGTCCCTTTATGTATTAATCGACCTGCTGCAGTTCAGTGAATTTCTGTCCCCGCTCATCGCGGCCATCATCCCCATCCCATTCACATTCATCATCTCACGGTTCATATTGGTGAAGTAAAAGGTGCCTGGCACTCGTTTAATTCAGAATTGTTTCGGTGCCTGGCACTGACTCAATTCTGAATTGTTTTGGTGCCTGGCACTGATTCGGTGCCTGACATTATGGATCGTAGGACGTCGAGTTGGATGAAGGGGTAGGGACTTGTTCGCTGGTGGTAATAAAGCGGGAACGATGAGTAGGGATACATGTGCAATTGCGACACCATCGGCACCTCCGTCTCGATCGGGTTACGGTGTATATAGTCAGACACCTCAACCATCCCGCCCGGAAGAGGCACTTCTTTGGAATAATAACGATTTTGATAAATTTGACCGGTAAAATGGTATCGATGGCGATAATAGTCGCTGTAGCGTTTGTTTATGAGTGACATGAGTGTGCCAAGTGACACATGAGGGGACCGGAGCAAAAAATGAACGTGGTTGGTCATAATGCAATAGGCATGGACTTCAAAGGGATATTTATAATACACACCATTTAAAATACGATAATACTCGTTAATATCGACATGATCTATGAAAATGTTTTGCCGATTATTGCCGCGCATGGTGATATGATAATAACCATTTGAATGCCAGGCCCGTCTAGGTCTGCCCATGAAAACCAGCCCCAATCGGTCGAGTCACATGAACCACATACTCGGTTGCTCTCAATTTGCACGTCTCGCCTTTATAAATAAAACCACCTACATTCCGCCTCGGCCATTTTTTCATCACGTGTTCATGCATTTCAATCATCCTTTCCTTACGATTCTATTTTCCTATCCTAGCCCTGAATCCAGCCCATGTAAAACAGGCATTATGCCATTTTACAGCGCCCAAAACACCACAAAATTCAAAAACACACAAGACAAACACCCATTTTTAGCGTACCTGGCACCGAAACAAATCAAAATTATCCGAATTGTTTGCGTGCCTGGCACCGGAACTATTCTGAATTGTGTGCGTGCCTGGCACCAAAACAAACAAAAAAATCTGCGGAGGGGTTTTGCCCCGCCGCAGAATTGTCAGAATTGTTAAAGTGCCTGGCACCATTAATCCAATTGGTATTGATCGAGTTTGGTTCCGTCTTGTGCAATGATGATATCGACTGGTTTATCCGGATATTTGTTCCTGATGATGTCTTGGTATTTCGTCTTCAGGTCATCATTCCATTCTTTTTCAGCTTTAAGCTGTATATCAATATTAACCGATTCTTTGTCTTCGCCTTCAACCAATTGAACCATTGCTTTTTTTACTTCGTCTTCCTGCTTAAGTGTTTTTTGCAGGTCATCGTCACTGGATAATTCTTGTGAAGGCTCATTATTTTCTTGATCTTTACTTTGGTCTTTTTCTTCCTGTTTTGGCTCATCATTCTTATCGGATTCATCTCCGGACGAGCACCCAGCTATGGAAATGGCTGCTACTGCCAGTACCATCGTTATCATCCATTTACGTAACGTCATTCTATCGCCACTCCTTCTTTAATAAGTACAGCGTTATTTTACCGTACACCAAACGGAATCGTACAGGGTAGTATGTCCTATTCTGTAAAAAAGATGACTACGGAGAGAGACCCTCCCCGTAGAATTGTCAGAATTATTGAAGTGCCTGGCACCGCTACTTTTCAGAATAGTCAGAAGAGTTAACGTGCCTGGCACCGCTGCACCGCTACTTCAATCCTTTTAAAAGGATGTCGATTTCTCCGCGCATGAGTTCTTCGATGTTATCCTGCTTTCGGAAAACTTGAAAGTAAATGCCGAGTCGGAGAACGTCCTGGATGAGCCATGCTGCGACTTCCGGCTGTACATCCCGGATGTCATTTTGATCCATAAAATGCTGCAGCATCGTGGACAGTCGTTGCATATCCTTCTCTTGATTCTCGGCCATCCATTCCTGTAATTGATTGGAAATCCTTGATAGATCCTCATATATCACAAACGATATTTTTTCGCCGTGCTTATTCAGCATAAATAGTGTCTTGTGCAGCAGACGATCGAAAAATGCTTCAATCGAATGGGACTCTTCAATGGCTTCCATCAACACATCGGACACGTAGGAGACGTTCGTCTTAATCATTTGGACAAATAACTCTTCTTTACTGTCAACATATTGATAGATGGTTCCTTTTCCGACACCGGCACCAACGGCAATGTCATCCATTTTTGTCTTTTCATATCCGCAGTTCAGAAAGACGTCATTAGCCGATGACAGAATGGATTGCCATTTATTAGGCTTTGTCATACGACACCATCCTCTACTCCAATTCCTGGGTCTTCTTCTTCCGTGTTACTAACCGTTTCATCGTATTGGCGGTGTTGTCGATAATCACATACATAACCGGTACAAGAACGAGCGTGAAGACGGTTGATGATAACAAGCCAAAGATAACGACGATGGCCATCGGTTGCTGCGTTTCAGCGCCCTCTCCGATAGCTAACGCAAGCGGCACCATCGCAAGTGCTGTCGTTAAGGTCGTCATGAGAATCGGACGCATACGGCTTTTTCCTGCCTCAATAATAGCTTCCATACGATCGATTCCCTTGCGACGCAGAATGTTAATATAGTCAACAAGGATAATGCCGTTATTGACGACAATACCTGCGAGCATGATCAAACCAATCAATGCCGGCATACTCAATGGTATATTCGTAACAAATAATCCTAAAATGATACCAATGACCATGGTCGGCAAGGAGAACATGATAATAAATGGATAGGTAAATGACTCAAATTGAAAGGCCATGACCATGTAGACTAACACAATGGACAAAATTAATGCCAAGCCGAGTTGTGTAAATGACTCGGTAATCTGTTCCGTTTGTCCGCCCATATCGGTGTCATAGCCGTCAGGTAAATTCATTTGGTCCAGCTTCGATTGAATTTCCTGAGATACACTGCCCAAATCCCGACCTGTGACATCGCTGGTGATGTTCATTTGCCGTTGTTGATCTTGACGATTAATTTCACTCGGTCCTTGCGTCTGTTTCAGATCGGCAACGGCCGTCAGGGGCACATCAACACCTTGAGCATTTTTAATCACCATGGTTTCCAGATCACGAATGGTCTCCCTCTGTTCATCAGGGAGGGCAACCGTGACATCATATTCATTGCCACCTTCTTTGTATTTGGTTGCTGTTTGGCCGCTGAACGCCAAGTTGACTTCACTCATGACTTGCTGGTACGACAGACCATATCGGCTGGCGACATCCCGGTTCACGTCCACTTGAATTTCCGGATTTCCCTCGGATGCTGAGCTGTCAACGTTCATCGTTCCTTCTGTATCTTCAATCATCCAGACAATTTGCTGCGATATGTCTCTTAGCACGTCGAGGTCATCACCGGAAACGTTAACCTGTATCGGGGAGCCTGTGCTCATGCCCGTACTGCCTGCCGAAACGGTAATTTCTGCACCTGGAACATCATTGAGCTTCTCGTCGACATCCGCAATAAATCCATCTGTTGTCGTGTCCCGTTTTTCTGAACTGATTAATTCGATCATAAAACTGGCTGTATTGCTGCTGGAGCCGCCTCCAACACCCGGCGTTCCACCACCGCCTATCGTGACAAAACTGGTTTTAATAATATCGTCATAACCCTTCAGATGGTCTTTAATATTCTTGACTGTGGCTTCTGTTTCTTCAAGTTGTGACCCGTCATCCAAGGTTACCTCAATTTGAGCTTGGCCGTTATCCGAACTTGGTTGCAATTCAACACCTATCGCCGGAATTAAAGCGAGTGACCCGACAAGAAGCAAGCCAACAATTAATACGACCGTTTTCCGTATTCTGAGTGCTCGAGCCAATACTTTTTCGTAAACAGCAATTAACTTATTCAAAAGCCAATTGACCATTCCCTTGCTATTCTCACCGCCAAATGACACATTCGCGTTTGTCAGTAATTTCGACGACAGCATCGGGATTAACGTCAATGCTGCTATAAGAGAAGCAGACAGGGCGAATACAACCGTTAAGGCCAGCGGTTTAAACAATTGTGCCGCTATACCATCGATAAACACAACCGGTAAAAACACGACGACTGAGGTAATCGTCGACGCAATAACCGCTGATGATAATTCGGATCCGCCTTCAATCGCAGAATCCTCGGTCGACAACCCTTCCTGACGCTTTTTAAAGATATTTTCCAAAATCACGATGGAACTGTCCACCATCATACCAATACCTAACGCTAAACCACCCATGGATAAAATGTTAAGCGTTTTGCCGGTAAAGTACATGAGAGTGAAAGTGGAAATAACAGCAATCGGCATCGAAATTCCGACAACCAGGGTTGCTCGAATGCTCCGTAAAAACAGAAGCAGAACGACGGCTGCCATGATCGCACCGACAATCATGTTTTGAACAACGGATTTCATGGAATCCGTAATAAACGTTGATGTATCGATCACGGTCGTCAGTTCCATACCACGTTCGTCAAGATCCGGATTCAACTCGGCAATTTTATCCTGGACCCCTTGAGCCGCATCCACTGTATTGCCGTCGGATTGTTTCGTAATCGAAAAGATGAGTGCGTCTTTGCCATTAACGCGTGTTATGCTGCTTTGGTCCTTGAACGTGTCTTTTACATTGGCCACATCGGCCACTCGAACCGAATTACCATCATTCAAGTCAACCAATGTGTTCCGGATAGCGTCCACCGAGGTGTATTCACCGTCAATCCGTAACTGAACATCTTTATCACCTTGCAGGACGGTACCTGCTGATATGGATCGATTGCCTGAGCTGATCGCCTGACTGACCTGGGATGGTGTTATGCCATAATTAGACAGCTTCCCTTGATCTAGGGCGACACGGATTTCCCGTTCGACACCACCTTGAATGTCAGCCGATGCAACGCCACTGACGCGTTCAAGTTCCGGCTGAATTTCATCTTCTGCAATATCCTGCATTTTGCTTAGATCATCACCGGTCAGACTGGCCCACGTAATCGGCGTACTATTCGGATCCAGCCGCATGACGGTGGGCGAATTGGCGTTATCCGGAAGCGTCCCTGACACTTGGTCGATTTTTTCCCGAACATCGTTTAATGCATTATCGATATCTCTGCCGAAATCAAATTGCATAATGACCAGGGAGGAAGACGGTTTAGAAACGGATTGAACGGTATCAATCCCTTCAATGCCACCAACGGACGATTCAATGGGCTTACTGACCAATTCCTCCATTTCCTGCGGTGCAGCACCGTCATAACTGGTCGCTACGACAGCAACAGGTAGATCCATTTTCGGAAACAGTTCAACAGCCAATCCCCGCAACGAAATCGTTCCCAGTAGCAGGGCCGCTATGATGACCATGACAACGCCGACCGGACGTTTTATTGACCCTCTCACAAGTTTCAACGCTTAGTCCTCCTCCATAATTTTTACTTTATTCCCATCTTCGAGGAGGCTTTGTCCGCTTGTGACGACTTGATCGCCTTTTTTGATATCACCTTTGACAGCCGTGACGTTTGTTCCTTGCCGGATAATGTCGACGTCTTTTTGAACGGCTTTACCATCTTTTGCGATAAACACAACAGATTGTCCTTCCACTTGAACCACGGCGTTGGATGGTACTAAGAGGCTCTTGTCTACCAGCACTTCATCGGTGATTAATGTGGCAACCATGCCGGGACGGATGGTACGGTCGCTGTTTTGGATGTCGGCTTCAACAGTGAACAACCCCGCATCAGAGCTTGTTGAGGCAACATAGGAAATGGTTCCGGTCACGTTGTCGTCCACGCCTGAAACAGCGATTTCGACGCTATCGCCCTTCGACAACCTTTTCAACCGTTCCGGTGATACTTGAACCTCCAGCTTGACCGTGTCCATTGAGACAATGGTCGCGAAAGGTTCCTGAGTTGAGGCCATTTCCCCCTGCTCACTGTTCAACGTGGTGATCTCACCGCTTATAGGGGCTTTAATGATTTTATCCTGTAAATTCTCCCGAGCCGTATCAACCCCTAGTTGGGCTTGCTGAACGGATGACCGTGCTTTGTCAATACCGATTTCCGCCTCGCGAATGGATGACTGGGCAAGGTCAACGCCAACTTCCGCCTGATCAACGGACGCTTTTAATGACGCCAGCGAAATATCACTCGTTGCCTGTTCTTTATTCATTTTCACTTTTTCATACGCATTCTGGGCGTCTTTTAATGCTTTTTCGGCATCCTCATATTCCTTTTTGGAAATTAACCCATCATCAAACAGCGATTTCATCCGTTTTTTATTTTTCTTTGCCTGATCGAGAGCCGTTTTTGCATTTTCTATATCCAGTTCGATACTGTCTTCATTATTTTGCTGTTTTTCTTTCGCTTCTTCCAGAGAAGCCTCCGCTTGACGCAACGACGCTTTCGACTGTTTGCGGTTTGTTTGGGCTTTTTTCTTGCCCGCAATCGCATTGTCCAACGCGATTTTTGCCTGCTCCAACTTGGATTGCTTCTGGTCGAGCGCATTGCGTTCATCCGTCGCATCAATTTGTGCGATGGTTTCTCCATTTTTCACGGTGTCACCCTTTTCCACCGAGACGCTTGTTAATTCACCCGGTGCTTTCGGGGTCGCGTTTACTTCCTGTTCAGGAATAATGGTCCCTGTTATTTTATTCTCATCATTTAACGAACCGAGCGATACGTCCGCAACTTCCACGGGTGTTTCTGTTTCCTTCTGATCGTCTGTTGCGCCTTCTGACTCACTGCATCCCGTGGCGATACCGGTGAAGAGAATAATAGACAAAAGACCTGCTAAACCGGTCTTGGTATTCATAAAATCATACCTCCCCCTTATCAGTTGTGTTTTTACAAAGGCATGGCCAGAACTGACTGGTCAGTTCTGGCTGTATATACATAGCTCACAGACGCTACATCCCACTAGCTCTGAGATACGAGCGACGATGCGATGACGCATTTGTTCTGTCTTGTCATGTCTGCTTATTGTTTGCCGCCGCCTGCGCTCTGTTGTTGACTTTGTTGACTGCCGCCGCCTGTTTGAATCACGCCGTTTCTCAATAACTCAACTTGACGTTTCAGGAGAAAATATTCCTGTTTCGCTGATTTTAAATCCAGTTGCGCCTGATCCACTTTCGTGCGGGCTGAATCATACTTTTGCTGGGATATCAGACCGACATCCAACCGGCGTTTCAGATTTTGATGATCTTCTTTGGCGTAGTCCAGTTCATGTCGTTTTTCCATAAACGATTGGTATTGATTTTTAGCGTCTGTAAATAGACTATCAATGGCCTGGTTTAAATCCTCTTTTAATTGCTTAATATTTTCCTTTTCCTGTTCTACAGCAATTTCAGCCTGATTGACATCTTCGGCTTCAACATCTTTATCGGTATCGGTAACGTCTTTTTTGGCCTGGTCCAATTTGTACTCAGCAAGCTCCAATTTTTCTTTGGCTGTCTTCATGCTATATGAGTTGTTGATTAATTCTTCGGTTGTCTTCTCCTGTTCGATGGGCTCCACTGATTCCAAACCAGGGGCTTCCAAGGATAAATCATCGTGATAAGCAACACCGATATCGGCAGCAAAATCACGCATATTATTTTGCAGTGTTGTTTCTGTCTGGTCGATCTGGGAATCGAGACGTGTCAGTTCCCGTTGGGCGGTGCGGAACTTATCGCGCGATGCAAGCCCGAGATCATAACGTTTCTTGGTTGCTTCCACTTGCTCTCTTTGCGTCTCTAGGGATTCTTTTGTGAACGCCAACTGATTTTTGGTCATCACCAGTTGCATAAAGGTGGAGACGGTCTTGAATTTAATGTTTTCTTCAGCTTCCTGTTGATTAAATTCAAGTTGTATTTTGTTGGACGTCAATTCTTCATATGCGTCTTCAAGTTGATCCAGACTATCTTCCATTTTTTCTATTTGGTTTTGAATCTGATAACGCTGTTGAAAGGTGTGGCCCGGTTTTTCCTTCAGATCATCAAACTTATCTTCCAGATCCTCTATATCATCTTCCAAATCGCTGTAATCATTTTCAGTGCCAGCTAATTGACTTTTCAAATTATCCAACCGATACCGGACGAGCATAAGCGATGTATTGTCTGTTAACGCATGGTCAATCGCAGCATCGAGCGTAAGGGTATCAATCGTCTCAACCGATTCGTCACCTGTTTCTTGCGATTCGTCCCCCGTACTGTCCGGTGCTTGCTGATCGTCATTAACAGTTGACTCATTACCATCAGCCAGAGCGACAGGTGTCATCGTTGTCGAAGCAATCAAAGCGGCTAATCCGGTTGTGACTCCTTTTTTCATGTGATGTATCCTCCCATGTATGAATATTTCCGAACGATCACTAGCATTGTAGAACTGGCACTGTTCTGCCCACGATATGAAACACTTTTGTATGTCTATGCGGTTCTTCATACAGTTATGATGCATGGTAACATATGCAACATGCGACAGAAATCACCTATCCTCTACAAAACTAGTACCATTCCATAGCATATATTCTAACACACATATCAGCGAACGAGAACAATTCTGAATTGGAATTGTGTCGGTGCCTGGCACTTGAAGAATTCTGAATTGTGTTGGTGCCTGGCACGAAAAAAACCCTACGGAGCGTTTCTTCTCCGTAGGGTTCGTCTATTAATCTACCGGACGATTTTCAAACGAATAATTGATAAAATCATCGGCAATATCAAAGTTTGGTACCTTTGGTGTTTCCGGCCGGATAATTTGATAGGCGGCCGCTCCAACAGTTTCCGTCACTTGCTGGAGTTTCTTCTTGCTAATTTTATCCAATGTGTCTGTTGGCTGGTGGTACGATGGCTCAAGAGGCGCATGGGTAAATAACGCCGTCGGTATACCAGCATCATGGAATGGCTGATGATCGCTGCGCCCCATTTGTCCGTATGGCAAGGTGACATCCATCGTTTTGGAGGCCCACGTTGCGCCCATATCCGTTACTAGATTTTTGTTGCCGTCAATCGTGAACATAATCAGTCCACCGGCCGGGTTATCGGCTCCGGCTTCACGGGCACCAATCATATCCATTTGAAAATGTGATACGATCCGGTTCCGTTCATTCTGCAACATGGACTCAACGTAATGTCTTGATCCAATGAGCCCTCGTTCCTCCGCGCCAAACGTTACAAAGCGTACTTCCGTATCGATCGGCTTATTCGCATAAATGCGGGCAAGCTCGAGCACCGCTGATACCCCTGATGCATCATCATTGGCGCCCGGGCCACCAGGAACAGAATCATGATGCGCTCCAATGGTAACGAGCTGTCCTGTCGCTTTATTCGGTTCTGGCTTTAAAGAAGCAACCACATTATGGGACGTCTTTTCGATACGTTTGACTTTGATATCCAACGTCGCCGTTACATCGCCATCGTCCAACTGCTTCACCAAGTCTTGTCCGGTTGAACTGGATACGCCAACTGCCGGAATGATTTGTGCGCCCGGTACCATTCGATAACTGGCGTCGTCGTCACTGGAGTAGACGATAGCGCCAATCGCGCCCTTTTCCTTGACTGTGAACACTTGTTTTAAAGGCGGCATCTCCGTATTGCCCCGTTCAATGAGCGCGATTTTTCCGTCCACATCCGGCATGTCATCGGGATTCGCTTTGCCTACGTCAACAAGGGACGCTGTTTGTTTTCCGTTTGGACCACCACTGATGACATCGACTGCCTTGTCCTCCAGTGCGTTGCCATTGATCGCAACATTGGCTTCAGAGTGGACTTCCCGAATAGGAAATGATTGAATCTCGGTATCGTAACCAAGCTCATCGAATCTATTTTTAATATAATCGACGGCTCGTTTTTCCCCGTCCGTACCAGCTTCACGCGGAACATCGCTCAAATAGTCGATGTCATTATACATATTCGCCGCATCAACATTTTGTATAACTTTTTGGTCGAACAGTTCAAATGTGCTGCCCAGCTCTTGCACTTTTTGATCGAGTGTGACATACATCGTGGCAAATGCGCCGCGGCTAATCGATTCGGCAGGCCTGAAATCATCGGTCTGATTCGTGACACCCAAGTCCGCTAAAATTTGAACACGTTGCTTATGGGACGGGGCCACATTATCCAATTCTATGTTTCTACTCTCGTTTGCCTCATATTCATCTAAATCTCTTGCTGTCAAAAGGACCGATGCCAGCTGTTGCCGTGTGATCGGTTGATTAGGATGAAATGAACCGCCACTTCCCTGAAAAATCCCCGCTTTGGTAACAGCGGCAATCTGTTTGGCGTAGGAATGATTGCTATTCACGTCGTCGTACCGGTTTAACAGGCGATTCATCGTTTGTTCTTCCGGTGCTTTTAAATCAAATGCTTGATACATCATAACAGCTACTTGAGATCGCGTTACATCATCCCACTGACCAAATTGTCCATTGTCGTACCCTTGAACAATGCCCTGTTCGGTCAATGTCATGATCGCTTCATAATGACTCTGCCCCTCGTTTACATCCGGATAGGACGATGATGCTGCCAAAACAGGCGCAGCAGCCATACTTACAGCAGCAGCTGCAGCAAAAACAGACCCTGTGACTTTTTTCCATAAATGGTTATCTGCCATGAATCTTACCCCTCCCCTATGTAAAATCTATACAACAAGCCATTGTAATATTAACACAAAGGACAACGCCTGTCACCTCCAAAAGTTCAGAATTGTTTCGGTGCCTGGCACTCGTTCAATTCTGAATTGTGTGGGTGCCTGGCACTGACTGAATTCTGAATTGTGTGGGTGCCTGGCACTGACTGAATTCTGAATTGTGTGGGTGCCTGGCACTGTGTTGGATGCCTGGCACTTTTTTGAATAACTAAAGCACATTGTGCAAAAGATATGCTTAAAGATGAAAGGGGTTTTGATAATGAGTGAGTTTATCACCGCAGAACCAAGGTCAAATGCCGCTGCAATTGTCTCAATTTCGCTTGCCATTCTTGGTTTCGTTTTTAGCCTAATTCCATTTATTGGATGGTTTTTACTGCCAGTATGGGTCTCAGCGATAGCAATAGGTACTTTAGGCTTATTAAAACAATACAACAGGGGAATGGCACTATTCGGTATCGGGATAGGGTTGTTTACATTTATATATAAGATTTCTTTTCTTCAAGCATTATTTGGGTAATCAAGAGCCCCAAATAATCACAATACATTAAAAGGAGGTAGTTACAAAATAACTACCTCCTCATTGTGTGGGTGCCTGGCACTCGTTCAATTCTGAATTGTTTCGGTGCCTGGCACTGACTGAATTCTGAATTGTGTTGGTGCCTGGCACTTAAATACGAATATCGGGTTTCATTTCGTCAATCGTTGCTGGGCCAATGTAATGGACATTGTCTAATTCTTGTATTGCATCGAATGAGCCATGTTCCTGCCGGTAATCAATGATGTTTCCGGCAATCTCCGGGCCAACGCCGGTGATTAATTGAAGTTTTTCTTTGTCGGCATGATTAACGTCAATCGGATAAGGGTCTGGATTCGGCTCCGGATTTGGTTCTGGATTCGGTTCGGGATCCGGCTTAGGATTCGGTGTGACGGTTTGTTCGTCTGCGTTCACTTTATACGCAAACCGATTGGAATCCACTGTTATATCACCCGATTCCATAGTCGAATATAAATTGGTGCCAGCGTTGTTCAAGCGACTTACGACGTTGTCATCAGGGTGACCATAATTATTTTCTCCATACGACAATATCCCCACTTCTGGCTGAACGTCATTGATAAACGATTGAGATGTTGACGTTTGTGATCCATGATGGCCTACCTTCAGTATGTCAGATGACACATCGTAATTCGACATCATTTTCTGTTCATTAGTGGTCGTTGCATCTCCCGTAAATAAATAATCAACTTCACCTTGTGTCATTTTTAACACGATGGACGATTCATTATTATCGTTGCTTGAACGTTTGCTGTTTAATACTTTAATATCTAAATTTTTATCCAGATTGATTGTCTCGCCAGTCTGTGCGGTATCCATCGGAATGTTCTTATTATTAATTACGTCGATATAATCCGAATACGTTTGTGTCGTATGCGATTTTCCGCTATCCAGCACACGGTTAACGTCAACGTGTTTAAGAACGTCGATAAGACCGCCAATATGATCAGCATCGGGATGTGTTGCCACGAGAAGATCGATGGACTCAATTCCGGATTGATTCAAGTAATCAACCACATCGTCACCTGACGAGTTAGGACCGCCATCAATTAAAATATGTTTCTCATTTGGCGTCTCGACCAGAATACCATCACCTTGCCCCACATCAATAAAATGAGCTGACATTTCATTATATTTATCGGATGTGACTTGCGAGGTCCTATACAAGAACGTCGCAAACTGACCGCGTGTCACATCTTCAGACGGGCGAAAGTTATCCGTCTGGTTGGAAATGCCGTGTTGCAATAACAGCCGAACATTCTTTTTGTGGGACGGGCTGACATTGGAGACATTTGCATCAATGGCGTCCCCGTTGTCCTTAATGTTATAGGCTTGAACCAATACTGTTGCCATTTGCTCCCGTGTCAATGGTTTATCATCATGAAAATAGCCATTGCTTCCTTGAAAGATATCCGCATCATATGTAGCCGCAATTGATTTGGCATAATAATGCGATGGTGATATGTCCTTGAAATGGTTTAATAGATTTGAAAGATCTTTCGATAACGTTAGGTCTTTCGACTCGGAAAACAATGCTGCCGTTTGTTGTCTGTTAATGTTTTCAAAGGGATGAAACTCATTTGACGGATAGCCGCTAATGACACCTTCCTCCGTTAATGTTGTGATCCCCATGTAATGCGAATTATCCTGAGACACATCTTCAAAATTAGATGCGGCGTCGACTGGAGATGCCAGAAAAGCAAACGTCATAGCAACCAGTACGACAATAAAACTATGTCTCAATCGTATTCCTCCCTATCAATATAGTACCAATGTCATGGTACTATTTGCATAGGAATAAAATCAAATGTTTCGGTGCCTGGCACTTAAACAATTCAGAATTGTTCGGGTGCCTGGCACTCGAATTCTCTATGGCATGAGTTTGGCTAGTTGGACGTTCGATACGGCTAGTTCTGCCAGTGTTGTGTTATTTTTTGGTTGGAAATTGTTGTTGTCGTCTCCTTGAACAAGTCCAAGTGCTTGTGAGAGAGCGACATAGCCTTGATAGTCATCATCAATAGCATCGGCGTCCGCAAAATCAAGCTTATACACATCGCCTTGTTTGGCTGCTGAGTCCAGGTTGAGCATACGGATATACCAGGCTGCAAGCTCCTGCCGTGTCAACGTTTCATCAACCGGGAATGTATCCTGATCAGTGTTAATAATCCCCTGGTCTGCTGCCCGTTCCACAACGTGATACAAGTCGTCTTCAGGTGCGATATTGTCAAATGTCTGCTCCTGCTGTCCTTCCGGAGGTACAACCGGTCCAGGCAGCGGCCTATCAGGCATTTGTGTCACTGATCGCATGAGCACGTTTAACGCTCTTCCTTTAGACAACGGGGCATCCGGTTTTAAAGATTCCGGATCATCCACTTGAATGATTCCCGCTTCGATCATAAAGTTCAGTTCATCCTCGGCCCGTGGATGCGAAATGTCAATGTTTGCGTCTTCCTGCTGATTTGGCATCCTTGGATCATTCATCCATTCCCCATTAACAGCGTCATATGTTTGCGCATCATGTCCAAAGTCCGGCCGGTAAATAAGCTTGTAGTCGCCATCACCTGAACCACCATTATAAGGAACCGGCCTTACCGGATTGGCTTGCAATGCTTGCGAATTCATATACACAAGCGAAACCCCCAGGTCTTCAAGAAAGTCGTCCCTGGCCTGTTTCTTATCCACCACATCCGCTTTGGACGGCCAGTCTTTCACCGCTTGGGTATCCGCATGGAACATGACCACCTTTCCGTCTTCTGCTGAAATCCCGACGCGAATGCTGTCACCGGTTACCCGGATGCCGTCATGAATACGCGGGAATTGAAAGTGATACGACCCATTCGGTGAAATGTCGCCCGCTTTAACGACCGGTTTGCTGTACTGATTAAGTTTTGATGGGGCATAATCCTTAATCGCTTCCACCGCTTTATCCAGCGCTTCCTCTTTCGACACATTCTTTTCAACGTCTTCACCATCACTCATGCGCAATCGGTTAATGTCACGGAATTGCACGACTTCCCCGTTGGCTTTAGCAATGGAAATACTCGATCCGTAAGAAGCAGAACCGGTTTGATACTCGTATTGAATGCGATAAATCATTTGGCCGCTGCGATTTTCCCTTTTCCGTACAGATTCAATTCGCAATTTGGTATCCTCATCATCATTTTTCAAAATCGTTTCCGCTCGTTTCTTCGCTTCATCGCTGGAAATCGGCTCAGACTCAACATCTGCCGGTTCGTCCTGAATCGGTTTGAGGTCATCGGCTTCCGGAATTTCCTCAACGAAGTCGCCATTGACGATGAATTTTCCGTCTGTTGCATGAACCCCTGTGATGGCCGGATCAAAATTATACACGAGCCGGGCATTCGTATCGCCACCTCGTGAGTCAACAACATAATGAAGGCCAAGCTGGAGGTTGTCTTTCAGTTGTTTCAAAGCTTTTTTCTGATCGACCGTTTGTTTCAAATCGTCATAAGAGACGTCTCGTGATTGATTCACTCCGCGGTACACGCGCGAAATGTCACCGTTTCCGAGAATGGTAACCATCACGGTATCCCCCACAACCGGGACGTCTTGTTCCAGCCTTTCATACTGGAAACGGTATTCAATCGGTTCTCTTAACGACTGGTTCGTTGGCAACGGGCGAGGGAACGAGTCTGTCTGACGATACGTCGCATCAGCCGTTAACTGATCGACAACGGTATTCGCCTTTGATTGGGCTTCATCTTTGGAAATCTCTGCCGGAAAGAGAGCATCGTTTTCATGAGGTGATCGGTAGCTGAAACGTTTCAGCTCTAAATCATCCCCGGAAAATGTAGCGTTGCCATGCATGCGCTCTCCATCGACTTCTTTGTTAAAGGACACCCGGTATTGAACGATTTTATCATCCTGTCCTTCCGGGTAGCGATAGCTGGTTCTGACGCGGACATCATCGTCGCTCAATCCATCAAGTTGGTCGGGAACTACCGCTTGCAACCGATCAATCACCTTTCCAACATCAACGTCCGTTTCGGCATCCGGTACGTCAACCACGTGCGAACGATCCATTTGGTATGCCCCTGGCGGAAACTGTTCAGATCCCGCCGCTGCACTGGCGCCAAGCGGTATCCCCGCTATTAGCAATGACGCAGCCAAGGGCGTGACACCTAATCTCTTAAACGTCAAATCTCTCTCCCCCTATAATAAAATTTCTCACAACTACCATTCTAGGTATATTCTCACCCATACGCAACGCCTAACAATGTAAAATTATGACTATTTTTGGTGCCTGGCACTTGAACAATTCAGAATTGTTTGCGTGCCAGGCACCGGAATAATTCTGAATTTTGTATGTGCCTGGCACTGGAACTAAGCGGGATTTTTTTCATACACTATGTTTGGGGTGAGAAAATGTCATTCATTAGATACACAAGTAAAGACGTTGACTTAATGGCGAGGATGATGCGAGCCGAAGCGGTCGGTGAAGGAAGACTGGGAATGATGTTTGTCGGAAATGTCATTGTTAACCGTGCAAAAGCGGATTGTTTGGATTTTACCGATATAAGAACAGCTCGAGAAGCCATTTATCAAGTGCAAGGAGGAAATTATGTCTTTGAAGCTGTTCAAAAAGGGAGTATGTTTTACCAGCCAGCACGAGAGTCCACAAAACGATTGGCAAGAAAAAACTTGAAATACTGGAGGCGTCATCCAGCAAAATACTCACTCTGGTACTTCAACCCATTTGAATCATGTCCTGCCACATGGTATGGGGAGCCGTTTGCCGGTCAATATAAAAATCACTGCTTTTATGAACCAGCAGCCGGAACGTGCGAAAGTGTTTATTAACGTGCCAGGCACCGAAACAATTCTGAATTGTGTCGGTGCCTGGCACTAAATTATGGTGTTTTCAACAAGGATGGGTCAAGGATTTTATAGCCTTGATCGCGCAGGCCTTTCACGATGTCTTCCAATGCTTTGTTCGTCCAGTCGCGGTCATGCATTAAAAGGATGGCGCCGTCACGCAGCAAGCCTGGCGGATCCGGTTGCAGCATGATGTCTGTGAGTTTATCCGCATCCTGATAACCGGGTTTAAAATCATAGCCGTATGACCAGTTCATCACCAGCGCATCCCGTTTTTCTGCCATTTGGGTCGACACATCGGTGTTCACCCCATGCGGCGCACGAAAAAATTTCACCGGATCGCCCGTTATGTCTTCAATTTGGTCATAAACCGGTGCCAACTCTTCCCGCTGCTCCTTTTCTGACAGATCGGACAGATTGGGATGGGTATCCGTATGGTTGCCCAGCGGAAAGCCCATGTCATGAAGTTTTTTCACCTTTTCTTTGCCGCCATCTTGATCGACAAACATTTTGTTTATGTAAAAAATAGCGCCCGCATCCATCTCTTTCAGTTTTTTTGCCATTTCCACCGCATGATCTTCCGGTGCGTCATCAATGGTCAAGAGCACCACATTCGGATCTGCATCATCAATGGGCTCAATGTAATAGTTATCCGTCATTTTGTATTCTGGATCCTTCTGTTCGGACTTGGTCTCCTCTTGCTCGTCATCGTTTTCTTTCGGTTCATCCTCCTCTTTCGCCTTCCCCTCGTCTTGATCCTCCTCATCTTCGGCTGTTTGATCCGAATTTGTCTCCGCCTTTTCTGAATCATCCGGTGGAGACTCCTCAGAATTCGATGTCGCCGAACATGCGGATAAAACAAGTAGTATAGCAAACAGCCATATCGTATACGCCCTCATATGCTTCCCCTCCATATATGCATTTACCCTTCCCATTATAAACGAAATCAAGTGTCGGCGCCAGGTGCCTGGCACTTAAACTATTCAGAATTGTTCTGGTGCCTGGCACTCGCTCAATTCAGAATAATTGCGTTGGTGCCTGGCACTCGCTCAATTCAGAATTGTTCTAGTGCCTGGCACCATGTCCCGGTGCCTGGCACTTGAGCATCCGTATTTCTTATGTTTAATTGGAATAGACTAAGAATTGTTTTCAATGAAGGAGTTGTGACCATGATAGACACAAAATCATTATTTGAGACCGCTACATTAGGTTCGACAACCTTAAATAATCGGGTAGCGGTTTCGCCAATGACACGCACGAGTGCCACACCTGAAGGATTGGCCACCGATCAAATGGCATCCTATTATGCATCTTTTGCCCGGGGTGGATTTGGTTTAATTATTACAGAAGGAACGTATATTGATGACAAATATAGCCAGGCCTATGTCAATCAACCGGGGATTGCATACGATGAACAAGCTCAAGCATGGAAAAACGTTGTTGATTCCGTCCATCAGGAAGGGGCGAAAATCGTCATGCAGCTGCAACATTCCGGTGCCCTTTCTCAAGGAAATCGTTTCACCCGGGAAACACTTGCTCCTTCGTCTATCCAACCACAAGGGGAACAATTAAAAATGTATTCAGGGGAAGGTTCATTCAAAACCCCAAACGAAGCAACAAAGGCAGAGGTTCAAGAGGTTATCGATGGATTTGTTCACGCCGCTGAACGTGCCCAATCGGTCGGATTCGACGGGGTTGAATTTCATGGAGCTAATGGCTATTTACTTGATGCGTTTCTTACTGATTATACCAATAAACGTACCGATGAATACGGTGGTTCTTTAGAAAACCGCACTCGGTTATTAGTTGAAGTGTCTCAAGCGGTGCGTGAAGCAGTCGGGAAGGAGTTTATCATTGGTATTCGAATTTCCCAAGCTAAAATAAATAACTTCGCACACAAATGGACTGGAAAAGAACACGATGCTGACGTCATCTTTCGTCAATTGGGGCAAGCCGATTATGACTATATCCACGTTACGGAATATAAGGCGTGGGAGCCTGCATTCGATACAAACGAAGCCCCCCTTGCAGCTCTTGCAAAAAAATACGCGGGACTACCTGTCATAGCCAATGGTCATTTAGAAGATCCTTCCCATGCGGAAGATATGATAGCAAACAAAGAAGCCGACGTCATCGCCTTAGGTAAAGGTGCCTTGGCTAACCATGATTGGGTCAACAAAGTCAAACATAACGAGCCACTAGCAGCGTTTGAAGGAGAAAAAGTACTAAACCCAAATGCGAAAATTAAAGACTTTGAGGTGCCTGGCACTTAAACAATTCAGAATTGTGTCGGTGCCTGGCACTGGCTCAATTCGGTGCCTGGCACTCACTTACCGCTTTGTCATAGTCGGAGGCAACATCGCTGGATGGTTTACCGGCCAAACTGACGACCACAGCAACCATTAAGTTGAGAAGAAACCCTGGTACAACTTCATAAAGCTCAAAAATCCCGCCGGAGAGAAAATCGCCCCACACAATAACGGTGATGGCGCCAACAACCACGCCGGAAAGGGCTCCGGTGCGCGTCGTGCCTCGCCAGAAAAGCGACAGCAGAATCGTTGGTCCAAATGCGGCTCCGAACCCTGCCCAAGCATAGCTTACCAAGTTAAGTACGGAACTTTCCGGATTGATAGCAATCAAGGCGGCAATCAACGCAATAACGAGCGTCGCCAGCCGGCCGATCCACACCAATTCGTTATCGGTTGCCCGCTTCCGGAAAATAGCCTTGTAAAAGTCCTCGGCCACAGCGGATGATGATACAAGCAATTGCGAGTCAATCGTACTCATAATGGCCGCCAAGATAGCCGCCAGCAAAATACCGGAAATGGCTGGATGAAACAACAGCTGTGAAAACGCGATAAAGATTTTTTCTGAGTCCGCCAGCATTTGCACGCCATTTTCGGTCATCGTTGATATCCCATACTCACTTAAAACCGACACATCCTGGGTATTGATGAACGCCAACCCGGCAAGACCGGTAAAAATTGTTCCATAAAGCCCAATAATCATCCAAGTGGTTCCGATAAAACGAGCTTTGGGAACATCTTTCGGTGAGCGTAATGCCATAAAACGTACAATAATATGCGGCTGGCCAAAATAGCCAAGTCCCCACGCAATGGATGAAATAATAGCGATAATTCCAACATCCTCAATCATGTTCAAATGTCCCGGATGGATGTCACCAACCGCCTGAACCGTTGCATCCCATCCGCCCATTTGATTGATGGCAACGATTGGTACAGCGATCAGTGTCATAAACATGAGTATTCCTTGCAGAAAATCCGTCCAAGCGACGGCTAAAAAACCCCCGAGCAATGTGTACGATACTATGACTAGGCTTACAATCCACAGCGACGATTGATAGGGCAAACCAAATGATGCTTCAAACAACTTTGCGCCCGCCACCATTCCCGACGACGTGTAAAACGTAAAAAATAATAGAATAACCAGTGCTGAAATAACACGAAGAAGATGAGAATGGTCCTTGAAGCGATTTTCTAAAAAGTCCGGAATCGTAATGGAATTGTTGGCCAACTCCGTATAAACGCGCAGTCGTTTAGCGACAAATTGCCAATTCAAATACGCCCCCGTAGATAGTCCAATAGCCATCCACGCTTCGGCCAGTCCCGATGCATAAATAGCACCGGGAAGCCCCAGCAGGAGCCAGCCGCTCATATCCGACGCACCGGCGCTGAGCGCAGCCACACCGGGACCCAATTTACGTCCGCCAAGAACATAATCTGATAAATTATCAGTCATTCGATACATGATAATGCCGATCACAAGCATTCCTATAAGATAAACTATAAATGTTATAAACGTCCCCGATTCCATCTACTTTCGCCTTCCTTCTGTCAATAATGTAATGATGGATAACACAATCAGTAAGGGCATCGGTATAAGCAGCCACATCCATGTCGCCGTTGAAATAGCATAATCCAAAACGCATCACCCCCCCTGTTTCGGTGCCTGGCACTAATTGTTTTGGTGCCTGGCACTTGTATGTAACGAAATACGCAAATTTTTACCTGGGTATTTTTCTTTTAGCTTCTCATGATATTTCTCTTTCAATTGATCTTTTGTTTCTGACTTTGTGTCCGGCTTCACTTCGATTTCCATCTTTACGATACTGTCACTATCCTCAACATAACCACTCTTAACGTGTTCCTCTTCTAATAAGTCCGTTGATAAGTCCCGGTCTAGTTCGCCTTGAATATCTTCTTCGATCTTATCTAATTTTTCCGTGACCTCATTATTCTGTGAGCATGCGATCAGTGAAAAAGTGGTTAATATCGCTAAAAAGACTAACTTGGATTTAGTCAAGATGCATTCTCCTTTTTATACCTATTTTATACTTATCTTGACATTATCCGTTAGTATTATACATTAGTGCCAGGCACCCGCACAATTCTGAATAGTTTCGGTGCCTGGCACTAAAGTGGCGGGGGATGACTCCGATATGCCAGCACCCGGAGAAAATCCCTCTCTTCCATGGCTCGTCGTTGCGCCTCATGAACGTTAACCGGGTAAAAGCGAATCTTGCTTCCAGGTGGCAGCTGTGCGACTTTAGGGATATCGACGGAGATGACTGTGGCAATTCGATTATACCCTCCAGTTGTTTGCCGATCGGCCATTAGGATGATTGGCTGTCCATTTGCAGGAACCTGGATCGTTCCAAGTGGTACGGCGTCCGACCATATATCGGCATTATGTTTATGAGGTATCTCGGTCCGCTCTAATCGATACCCCATTCGATCCGATTCAGGGCTAATCGTATGTGTGTCGTTATAAAACGATCGGATGCCCTCGTCTGTAAATCGATCCAATTCAGGGCCTGGCACCACTCGGATAGACGTTTGGTTATGATAATCGGGAATAGCCGCCTGACTCAGTCCCACACCAGGACGAGAATGGACATGAAATCCATTGATAACCATATCCTTTTTTATAACTGTTCCAAAATGTGCCCGTTCATATGTTGATTTGCTGCCCATCATGACCGGAACGTCATACCCGCCTGCAACAGCCAGGTAGGCGCGCACCCCCGATAACGGGCGTCCAAAAGTGATGCGATCACCCTTTTGAACTCGAAACGATTTCCACATCGGTGCTCTTTTGCCGTTGACTGCAGGACTCAAATCGGCACCACCAATGGCTATAACGGCTGGTGATAATACATCCAGTTCCGGTCCCATCAATGCGATCTCCAGCGCAGCTTCATCCTGTTGGTTGCCAACAAGCAGATTCGCTACTTGCAACGCAAATGGATCCATCGCCCCGGAGACGACAACACCATATTGCTGGAGACCTTGTCGTCCCAAATCCTGAATCGTCGTTTGCAAGCCTGTTTTCCTAAATTGAAAAAGTGGTTGAGACAATGGACTACGCTCCGACACGACGAATATCAATCCCTTCTTCATGCAAACGCCCACGCAACTGTTCCACAAATGTCAAAGCATGCGGATGATCACCATGAACGCAAACCGTATCCGCTTCGATAGCAACAGGTGTACCATCCACAGCCATGACACGGTTATCATAAATCATTTGCAGCACCTGTTGTACCGCTTGGTCCGGATCTGTTATCAAAGCCTGTCCTTCTGAACGTGGGCTCAGCGTCCCATCTGGCTGATACGTACGATCGGCAAACACTTCCGATGCAGTCGTCAGCCCATGATTTTTTCCAGCGCGTGTCAACTCACTCCCGGATAGCCCAAACAAAATCAGATCACGATCAACATCCTTCACCGCTGTAGCAATCGCATCAGCAATGTCCGCATCCGTAGCTGCCATATGATACAGCGCGCCATGAGCTTTCACATGATTCATCGCCACCTGATGCACGTGACAAAAGCCTTTTAATGCGCCAATTTGGTATGTGACAAAACGGTACACATCCTCCGGGTCAACCATGATATGGCGGCGACCAAACCCCTGCAAATCAGGTAATCCAGGATGGGCGCCAATACCAGCGCCATTTGCTTTCGCTTTCTTGACGGTTTCGTACATCGTATTATGATCGCCGGCATGATAACCGCACGCTATATTGGCCGACGTTATTACCTTTAATATGTCTTCATCAAGACCAATGGTATACGGACCGAAACTCTCCCCTATATCGCTGTTTAAGTCAATCTGAACGTTAGCCATCCTGAATCACTTCCTTCTCGATTTGGAACGTGTTGTTTTGAACGTGTGTTTCGATTCTTTCGTATTCCCGTTCTGAAATGGGTACGAACCTTATTCGGTCACCTGCCCTGTATAAAAATGGGTCATCACGACTCGGGTCAAATAATTTGACAGGGGTCCTCCCAATGATATTCCATCCCCCAGGCGACGCCAATGGATAGATGCCGGTTTGACTGCCCGCGATTCCAACAGCCCCTTCAGGAACATGGCTTCTCGGATTATCCAATCGTGGTGTGGCCAAGTCCTCGGGCAACCCCCCTAAATACGGGAAACCAGGCAAAAAGCCAATCATATAAATAAGATAATCCACACCTGCGTGTTTTTCCATCACCCTTTGTTCACTCACTCCGCTACTGTCAGCCACTTGTGCTATATCGGGGCCTGCTTTCCCACCGTACAAAACAGGTATTTTTACACGTGTCACGGTTTCTTTCGGACACTCCGAATCGCTATACGCTATATCCAGCAATCTATCGTGGAGGTTTTCATAGGAAACGACATCGGGTTCGTAATAGACATGCACGGTGTGATAGGCAGGCACCCATTCGGTCACACCTCTAACAGCATGGTCACTTAACCGCTTGCAAAAAGCTCTGATTTTACGGTTCAGTTCAGGCGATACCTCTTCATTAAACTGAATACGAATAGCCGCATCACCTGCCACCTGACATGTGATGGTCGTCATCATGGATCACCTTCTTCTATAGAGTGCCTGGCACCCACACTATTCTGAATTGTTTTGGTGCCTGGCACTAAGATAGCATATACGCTGTCATACGAAAACGATAAAATGCCATCCGCTATTAAAGCGACGGGGGGACTGGCCCCGAAATGTCAGAATTGTCCCGGTGCCTGGCACGCGCACTATTCTGAATTGTTTTGGGTCAAGTAGGAGTGAACCTCTCAGCCTAACGGCTGATTGTGTA
>NZ_BAAADM010000027.1:0-26201 GCF_039522485.1 Lentibacillus halophilus
AGCTATTTGATAACCTCCCGCAATTTTTAAAGAAAACATTTCTTGGCAATGAGGAATTTAACGCACAAGCAGCATAGTCAGTTTGGTTTAGATCAAGGCATATCAAGGGTTACAGGCTCATTCTGCGGTGCGAAAGTTGAGTAATTTATTCATTATTATAACACTTCGTGAACCTGTGCAGCTATGGGAACAGTCCCCGATTTTGATTAAGCTATGAGGACAACCCCCGATTTTCAACATGTTAAGAAAAGCAATTCAATGCGGAATGTATGCTGCTAATCCGTTGGACTTATTTCTAAGAGCGTACAGGGTTCCACAGATATTCGCTAAATACATCTCTTAAAACGAAACCTTTGTATTGCTGTATTGGAAGTCAAAAAATGTTTTCATGCTTTTTAAAGGTTATAATCAATTTCTAATAATTCGTATTCAATTTGTTCTTCATCGTTGAAATCACTTATTTTTGTCGTTACCCGTAATTTCACTTTTGCCCTTTTTGGGAGAAGAAATTCTTCTATATTTACAGCTTTGTCTATTTCTCCGCTAATAGTATCATCATCGTCCGTAATAAATTTAAAATTGTTTCTGGTGATGTCAATTGCAACGATTTTTCCGTAAAACGAGTATTCCTTTGAAGTCTCATTTATTTCTGACTCCAAAACTTTAATACTTTGTGCTATATCCTCAGACGTTAATTTAACGTTATTTAACTTATTACTTGGAAATGCCAAATTTGTATTAATTGCTACATCTTCTTTTTGAAATAAATTCAAAAAGTTTTTATAGTGACTAAGTACTTTTGGGTTCAACTCCTTTGTAATCTCCGAGATTTCTTCTGCATTTGATTTAGCTTTTAAGAGGCTCATAAGAACTGAAAGGTTTCTCTGCAGTTCTGACTCATTAAAAATATCTGCAAGTTTATTCGATTTCAATCTTATACCAAAAGATGCAGCATAATTCCCAGTATAAATTAATTTATTATCATCTTTTATTTTTTTAGGAATGCTGGCATTCATTCCTTGGCGATGAGAGATTACATTAACTATATCTTGTGTTCCTTTCAATACGTTCCCTAAAAAGGCTGCTCCAATCTCGTGTGTATGAGATTGTTCTAATTCAAGTGATATATCTATAATCTCTCTACGTTCTTTAATTGATTGTTCTAAAATTTTCTCCTGCTTGCTACGTTTGATTGAAAAAGTGTCTTCACCATAAACATCAAATAAAATATCTTTATCAGGAAGGTCCACATCTGCTAACTTATCAAAAGATATTTTTTCAGCTTTTCCCTCTTTATTATAATTAGCATGTATTGTTATTTTCCATATAAATCCCATCTCAGACTGTTCGAAAGCCTTGTAAGCTGTTATAGAACCTCTAAGAATTTGGATTAGACGCGCTTCACTAACAGGCAAAAACAACCACTGCTCCATATCATCCAATTCAATACAGATGGCTAAAAATAAGTTTCCTATATCATTTTTACAAGAGAAAGATAGCAATTTATCATAATAAATTATTTCATCAATAACGTAAATGTTACCGATTAAATCAATCGTCATATGACTATTAGGACCTTCCATTGGATCTCACCTCACAATATAAAAAAATCACTTTCTGGCTCTGCATCTTTGCATAACCACCACGTATAGTGATTTTCCTGTTTTGCTGATGGAGTTGATTTCACAACACCTTTGTCTTTATATGTAATTCCATAAGCGATATTTTTAAATTTTTTCCTTAACGCAGGAACGGCACGCCGATAGTTTCTTAATTCCTCATGCTTCAAATTTACCGATAAGCCGTACTCTGTAAAAGAAAATTTAGGATTGCTTCCGTTACGACCTTCTTCAATGAATGACTTGAAATCTTCTTTAGTAATAGTATTGCCTTGCACTAATCTGTATACTCGTATTTCCATTGGTTTTGCGTCACTGGGCGGACATCCAACCGGGAAAAAATCTGGATACTGTCTTTCACACAACTATATTCCCCTCCAAGAAGTTAAATGTAAATAATAATTCATCTATTTTAATACATTCCACGGAGACACAAAGGACGGTTACTGGTATATTGTAAAAGCAACTGTAGATGTGCACCCTTAAAATGCAAGAAGTATAAAACTAGTCTCTATATATACTAGATACTCAAATCAGTTATTAGCTTTCCCAATCAACTTGATTTAGTTCTTTGATAAAGGTTTCACCAACCGATTTTTCGACCATTTTTATAAAGTAGGCGATGCCGTAAAGATATTCACTATAATTTGTCTTTTCTAGTTCCTGTTTACGTAAGCTATTACTAACACCAAACTTTTTTGCAAAATAAATTTGTTGTCTCAAATATTTTTTAGTTTCTCTTGGTACACTTAAAATTTCATTTACGATAAGACCTGTTACCATTTGTCGATGATATTCATGCTGAACACGAATCTTTTTCTTATTTATTTCAAATCCCTCATCTTGAATAATGTTTTTAATTAGCTTTATATATTTGGCAACACTCTTATGTCCGGAAAAAGTAATATCATCTGCATACCTAGTATAGTCAGCGTTAATGTGTAAAGCCAAGTTAGCAAGTCTTTCATCCAATCTATTACACACTATATTCGATAAAATCGGGCTAGTGGGGCCACCTTGCGGTAATACACCACGATAAGTTAAAAAGCCACTAAAAAACATTGAAACGTATTTACTATACCCCATGTTTTGAAATACAGAATATACTTGGCGAAATGTTATGCTAGGAAAAAAATCTTTAATATCAAGATTAACAACACATTCTTTCCCAACGTGTCTCACTGCGTTAGTGACAATTGATCGGGAAGAAACAAAACCCGTAGCATGAGGGTTAATATCTACTTTATGAAGAATATTATTCAAAATCCATCTTTGGATATATTTGAGATTTTCACTTGGTGCAATTATTTTTCTGTACCCACCAGACCGTTTTGGGATTTTAAATTCCTTATAAAGATTTTCTTTCATTGAATAAAAAGCATATAACTCTTTAATACTAATACCCGTTAAAAGTGACAAGTGTTTAATATCAAAAATCACATTGTACCCATTACTTTGAATTGCTTTAGCATATGTGATGACCTCGGCTATATAATCATTATTATATTGTTTTTCTATCATTTCGTTCTCTAATTTAAGTAAATCCACTTAAAATAACCTCACATTAACTACCAGATTATTGAACTTAACTTCACGTTCACACATGGTACCCCTACATCTTTGCTAGTGAACGTGCCAACCAAAGAGCGGTTTTCTCTTTGGTTGAGCAACATGATTTTGCATTTCAAATCATGTTGCTTAGCCATAAAGTAACTTTGTTTCACGAATAACGACTCGTTATTCAATTCTAGAAAAATGCAGATTATTTTTTGAAATTTTGTGGTATATATATATCTTCAAATCCAATTGTATTATTACTAATATTTAAAGTTACCGTACTTTCATACAAATCATCTATAGATATTTCATTCAAATTGTTTTCTTGTAAATATTCCCTACCTTTATCTAATATCTTAAGTGAGAATTTATTATTTTCATATTGGATAAAACCTTTTTCTTCAATACTTTGTAATGCTTCAAACATTTGACTTGTTGTATAATTACATAACTTTTTAATCTCATGTAATTCATACTGGTCCTCATAGTCATTTAAATAAATTAGTATTAATTTAAGGTGAATTTCTTTCATTTTTAGTTTGTTTCCTTCTTACTTAAATTATAAGCAGCAGAGCTGCTCTTATCAGTTCTTTTCTTCATAAAATCTGGACGTCTATTATTACGTGGAAACAATCCTTTCCAATTATCAGAAAGCCACCAAAATGCAGAAAGAGTATTGTTAGGGGTGTTTCGGTAAAAAGCAACAAGAGCTTGAGAGTTTTCATATCCTAAAATGTTATGCATTTTCTTAAATCTTTTATAATCTTTAAATCGTTGTTGCTTAGTATTTGCCTCTCCACCGAATATATAATTTTCTTTAAAAGCTTTAGGCTGAATTGTGTAATACTTAATTTCCGCGTTAATATTTTCCCTTTCAAGAAAACAATTAACCTGTTCTAAAGCACTTTCTAATATCACAAGACAAAACACATATATTTTCACTCCTGTTGTTACTATCTTTTCAGCATGTGAAGTTAAAAATTTTATTAGTGTATTCCCGCTTCCGATAATGTCATCAAAGATAACAATATTATCTATTCGATTTAATGCAGATTTAGTTAATGCAGAAAGACTATGAGTAAAATCGCCTGAAATTTCATTACATATTTTAAACTCTTCTAACATAGTATTTGAACTATCCATTTTAGATTTAGAAGCACCTACACCTTCTATTTTCGAAAAAACTGTCTTATCTACCTTCAACTGAAGTTCGTTATTTATTTGATCGTTAAAATGAATAAGTAACTCATTTACATTTGCTTTTGAAAAATAGCTAAATTCCTCAGTAAGTGTTAATAAAATTTCTCTTATATCATTATCTGCATCATCAATTTGTAATATGAAACTCTTTAATCGATTATGCAAATTTTCCGTTTTATTATCACTACCCCATTTATCACTCATCATATCTGATAATTCTAATATCCTTGTCTCCATCGATTTCTCTGTCTGAGTACTAATTACTCTCCCCCCCTTTGCTACATGATTATCTGTTGCAAACTAGATCATTCGATCACTAATTTATAGAGTGACTTGTGTATATTACTTCGGCAAGCATCATCAAAATCCTGCAAAAGCTGCAATAATTTTATACTAGCGTCCCTATGGGACGCACATACAGTTATTAATCCTGCATCATTACTCCACCCCATAATACTTCACATACCACTCCGCAAACTTCTGCAGCCCGGAAAGCGCGGGGACGGTTCCCGTGCTTCCAAGAGGGTTTGCAAAATCAGCTGAGAAATTTGAGCTCAACCCCCAAGTTCACATAAACAGGCAAATTGTGTTTTGGTAAAAGGAAAACATGAGAACCGTCCCCATACTTCTCTTCCCCGATATTATTTTATGATGGATTATCGGTATGTTTCAGCAAATGCTTATTTCAGCTTGTCAAAAATCGAATTATTCAACGGTTCAAATGCTGAGAAATGCATAGTTACAAAGGAAAGACGGTTTTATGTTGAAACGTATAATGGGGAATTGTCGTCTAATTAAATGAGGAGGTGTTGGTTTTGAAAAAAAGCGTTCTATTTATCCTTTCTTCTTTTCTCTTATTAGGGTTATTCGCTTGCTCTAATCAAAACGGACAAGCAAATAATAATAATAATAATGACCAAAACACGGTTAATACCCAAGAACAAAGCAGTAATCAAAAGGATGTAAGAGAAGTTGTTTGGAGTCAATTATCTGAACAACAAAAGGAAAGCATCAACGGTACTTGGAAAGATGGCAAGGTATCAAAAGTAACTTTAGAAGAGAATATGATGAGTGAAGTTAAGGACAAATCATACGAAGGAAAAGAAGTTTATAGGATTATGTTTCCGAAAGATGGAAAATCCGAACCGAACTTTGTAGTTGTTTTTGCCGACATGAATACTTTTAACTATATTGGTTATCCGCTTGTACTCTGAACGAGTTGGTAAAAAAAGGATTTTAAAAAAATCCTTTTTTTATATATAAAAGCAACAAAGTTTACGAAAACAGCCTTCAACAACAAATGGACATGATTATTCATCAAACACCATGCGTAGACTTTTATGGCCGTTCGGGCTTTATATTTTTTGATGATTTCAAGATATTTCTCACAGTCCTCATCGTCATGGAAGATTTCCTGTCTGTTCACGCCACGAAGCATAACATGGTAGATGCCACTCTTACTTTTCACCCGGGCTTTGCGGGCCATTTTTTCTGCCTCCCTCGAGCTTGATCATGGTTTTTCATGTTTCATCCTAGTGATCTGCTGTCGCTCTTTTCTGCCCTAAGCTCGAGTTGGGGCGGCGCATTGTAACGGCTTCCCAAATCGCTTCATTGGAAATGTCCTCATGACCGCTTAAGTCAGATATTGTTCTCGCTAAGCGGAGGATTTTCATTTGTACCCGCGTACTCCAATTGTATTGACTCGCCCATTGCTGCAGCATTTTCTGCTGATCATCATTCAACCCGCAACAATGAGATAACTGCTCATTGGAAACAACCGCATTCGTAATGTCACTGTCAAAACGTGCAAATTGTATGTCTCGTGCTGCTTGAACACGGGGTCGTATATCTGATGATGACTCATTACTATGTATGGACTCACTCTCCAATGCCACTGTGTTAAGCGTTAACAAAATATCCATCCGATCCTCTATTGGGCCGGAGACTCGATTGGTGTAGGCAAGAATTTTTTTGGGGGAACAGGTACAGTACCGGTGTCGTGACCCTAAATAGCCGCATGGACAAGGGTTCATGGCCCCTATTAATATAAATTGAGCCGGATATGTCACGGTCGATGTTGCCCGGCTAATCGTTACCTCCCCCGTTTCCAGAGGTTGTCTGAGCATATCCAACGTTCGCTTGGGGAATTCCGCCATTTCATCAAGGAAAAGCACACCATTGTGCGCGAGGGTCACTTCACCAGGCTTCGGGTTTGCGCCGCCGCCTATCAGTGAAACAGCTGATGCGGAATGATGTGGGGCTCTATAAGGCGGCAGTTGATACCCTTCGTTGATCATCCCTGCCAATTGATAAATGCTCATGACGTCAAAGCTGCCCTCTTGTTTTAGCGGTGGTAAAATGGATTAAATGTCTCCGCAAGCAAGCTTTTGCCACACCCCGGTGGTCCAACCATCAAAACATTATGTCCGCCTGCCGCAGCAATTCCAGCGTCCTTTTGGGCTGTTTATGTCCAAGAACATGTTTGAAGTCTTTCTCATAGGCGGGGGTATTGCTTTCTGAGAGGTCTGTCATGTGTGAAGTCTTGCCTCGCGCGGAAACGTTCAATTGCAATTGACCAGAAAAAGATTCGACAACATCCTGAAGTGTTTCAGCAAATCGAAGTTCAAGCCCATCAATATGAGATAATGGAAACTCATGCATCGGCGGTATATACAAAACCTTATAACCTGATTTTTTAGCTGCTATAATAGCCGGCAGCATCCCTTCAACCGGTTTAATGGATCCATCCAATGATACAACGCCCAGAAAAGCTGCTGCGTCAGGAATGGGATCTTTTATCTCACCCGTTTCCTTCATAATTCCAATCGCCATCGCCAAATCAAAAATCGGACTGTTTTTCTTTTGTTCAGCAGGGGATAAATTAATAATGATACGTTTATCAGCTATCTCGCAGTCATACGCATACAGAGCCGCCAACACCCTATCCTTTGACTCCTTCACCGAAGCATCCGGTAGACCCACAATACAAATCCCTTCAATTTCCGTCAGCAGCTGCACCTCCACCTGAACACGGTAACCTTCCATGCCTTTGAGACCAATGCTCGAAACAACAGTCGCCATCTCATCACACCTTTCCTGTTGGTTATCAATATCATAAAGTATTCTAATAGGAAATTCAAGAACATTTGTTCTCATTCAAAAAGTGGGAAATCGTATTTTAAGGTAGGGTAAGCGGGAAATTTGAGAGTCTGACGAGGTGTGATAGATAAAAAGTGGATTTCTTGTGTGTGAAATATAGCAAAGGGTGAAATTAATAAAAACGTTCGCTTTTACACTTAACGAAATAAAAGAAAGCATGAGAACCGTCCCCATGCTTTTGCGAACCATACCTACTATAATATCGTTACAATGATTAAGACTCCTTTTGATAATTACGCCGGGTCATGTTCGTATTTCGTTTTGTTTTCTTTTCTTCTTTTATTTAAACGACGTCCCATTGCGCGATAAGAATCAGGATAGTATTCATCTTCTTTAAAACTGGAAATCCACCCCTTAAATCTCAGGATTTTAAGTAGTTGCTCATTATGGTTCGTCTTAACAATCTTTGGATTCTTACCTTCAAATACCAAGGAGAACTCAGACATATCTAAAATGGTAAAAATCTCTTTTGCTTGATCTTTATAAAGATCAGGAAGCTGTAAAATCAACAATTGCCTCTTAGTGTCATCATCGATCTTCTCTGATTTAAAGAGTTTAACTAAAAGTTCATACGAGATGTCATACTCTTTATCTATAATCTCATTTATATTCTTTATACATAAATTATAGATCGATTCTTTTACTCTGGAACTTTTTTGCTCGTATTCATTTATTAAGAAAAGAATATCTTCAGTGTCAAAATTACGTTCGAGAATATGACATATAATATCTTCGGAATACGACTTATCTTCCACAGATATAGATCTTGATGTATTTTCTAATAGTTTAAGTTTAAATGAATCCCCGATATCGCTGTCCAGCAAATTATCAAATTCATTGAATGAAAAGTTTTCGCTATCGATAACCTCAAAAGCATATTGAGAAGCGTTAGCATATATAAAAGACATTAAATGATCAGAGTAAGTCTCTCTCATGATTTGTAGATTATACTCATTCATACAAATGACATTAAGCGTGATTAATATTTGAATTTTATCATCAGGGATGTTTTCAAAAGAGAATTCCCCAATACAGTTATTGTAGCCTTCCATGATCATACTATACTTCGTGTCAAATAATTCATGGCATGAAATGATATCAGAATAGAAGTTTACAGTAGCATTGTCTCCGAAACATTCTTTCACTTCAACAGAATCAAAATCCAAAGACATGTCATTATTATTAATGAAGTCTACAAGCAAAGAATCCAATCCATTTAACAAATAATACTCTAGGATATTGAAAACTGAGTACTCAACAAGGTTATGCTGCAAAAATAACGACCAAAAATCATTATTATCTATATCATTTAGACTCGTTATTTTGGTCTGAAGATAACTTATATAAATCGACTTATGTTCAGAACTAATATCGGTATCATTGACAATATGGAGCGCTTGATTTACATCGTCTGTAATCCATGAATCGCAGTTTTCAAGAACAATGTCAATGTAGTGATCCATGTTCTCTTCAATATAATAAGCCAATTGTTCTTCAGGTTGAGAAACAATTAAAGTATAGTTTCTATGCTTGAACTCCTCATTACGTGATAAATCATAAACTTTTTCCAACATAAGTGAAATGTTTGTCATACTTATTTGATATAAATTGGATTCATAGACCGACATAAAAAGTTCATGATCTGAACGTTCATAATTGATCTGTTTAAATTCCACCTCTAATAAATTAAGTTTGCTAATAATTTTTTCTGAATCTGGGTCACTAATATTTAAAAATTCATCATCATTGGAAATGAATTCAGTTAGACAATTATCCACATTTAGATTCAATATATCCTCGTCTGTAGAGTAGTAAAACGAATCAACAATATACATTCGTTTTTGGATATTGGAAAAATGATTATCAACTAGCATGTCTTTGAAAATATCAGTCCAATAATGATTTATGATTTTAATAAACCTTTCTTTTTCTCTTTCTATACTCCAGAACTGTAAAATGAAATCAAACCTTTTATCATTTTTTATTTGGTTAATGAACAAAGGCAATTTTTCACCATTCGATTTTAATAAATATTCCAAGAGATCGAAATTAAGGATTTCTTCCTGATTAAAATTACCATCCTGTAATTGGGAAATAACGTCCTCGGGTTTCTTCAATTCATAAGAAAATGCTTTAGCAACTTCATCAGTTACGCTACGCAAAAAGATTTTATCTATTCTACTAAGACTATTCTCATAAAAATAAGTCATATAATCTGGATAGGTCTTCTCATCAATATAACCATTTCTTATTAAATATTTAATTAAAGAAAAGTACGAGCTTAGTTTAACACTTTTGAAAGGAATTTCTTTTTCAGTTTCATTTTCAAAGTCTACACCAAAAATCCTTTCAATGTTATCTCTTGTAATAATCTTATTAAATTTCCGTGTTTCAATATGTGTCTTTTTTTGTTGCATTTCATCTATCTGCTTATCTATTTGTTCAATGCTCTTGTTAGACTTATCCTCAATTGCTTGTTTTCGAGCCTGGTAATCATCATCTTCGGTCATTTCTCTGTTCTTATCTTCAAAATCAAAAGAAATATTTGAACGATCATAACGAATCTTGTCTATTTTGTCTGGATTATCCTTCATAGCCTTGATCAAATCTACTATAGAAGAGAATTTATTCTCATGATCCCCATCCACTTTTAATGGATGTTCCCAAGGAAAATAAAGGGCATCTAACTCATCTATACTATTGCATAATTCATTTTTGGCAGCAGAAATTTGATCCTGTTTCTTCTTAATTTCAATGTCTAACTTCGCTTTTTCCTCTTCAATAAATTTATCTTTATTAGAAAAAACCGTATACACAAATCCTCTACCTAGCTGTAACTCACTAAAATCTCTTGGAAAGATATTTTTATACGAAATAATAGCTAATAATTTATTGCAGTCTAATTCAGTGGTCTGGATTTGATCATTATAGATTACGTATTCGTTATAAATGTTCTTAAGTATACGCATATCATCTATATACAGCGATAGACCTCGCAAAAAACCTTTATCAAAATGCTCTGAAATATCCCCCTCTTCAAAAAATCTAATAAACATATCATAAGAATTAGAACCGTCTACAATAGGAACAATTGGAATCATATAATCAAAGAATTTTGTCCTATCTTTAGAAACAAATATGTCGTCTCGAAGAAGGTAGAAGAAGCGAATAGTCCTGGAAGATTTTTTATTAATAAGAGAGTTTATTTCCCTTAACTTTTCAAATATCTTTATATTATTAAACCGGTCCATGTCTTCAAAAACTATCACATCTGTTTTAGCATTTTCAAATAGATATAAGACTTCATTCAAGTATTTATCGAAATAGGATTCCTTGTCATCTGATAAAACTTCTATTTCACTGCCCTTTAATTTGAACTTGCTAAGTATTATTTTATTATACCTGAACATCTTCATTAACCCATAAAGGGCATAAGCTAATAAGGCAACAGATATTAAACCTGCTATTACAACAGAAATATCCTTAGTCGAAAAATCAAAAATCCATGCTAGCCATGAATCAGAACTTTGGACGAATTTACTCCAAGCATTGAAACCAAATATGTAAAATACTAGAATAATGAACAAGGATATTAAGGTAGCGTCTAACCAAATTGATCGTGCTCGCACATTCCTTTTAAGCTTAAAATGTGTTTGTGGGATATTTTTACTGTCAATTTGATGAATCAGCTGATTAAGAATTTTACCTTCTAGAGTTGTATCACTATACTCTTTATTACTGGATTTATCTTCAAGATCTGATCCAAAATGAGCAAGTGAGATATTCAGAAAGCTTGTTTGAGGTCGCTTATCTTTGTATGTTTTTAAGACACTACTCTTCCCTGCACCATATGATCCTGTTATTGCAACGTTTTTTAGATCTTTTTCCTGAAATACAAAATCCAAAGAAGACTCATAAATATTTAAATCTTCATATTCAGTGGGAGTAAGCTTTTGAAAATTATATTTATTAGTCACCATAAACACCAATCCTCATTCTAATGAATAAAACTTTGTTGCGATTAATTCTAAATATAGCCCACCCTCTATCTAAGCCTCTGGCTTAAATCCGATCTCCTGATAAAATCTGTCTATCACGATATAGGTAGCGAACATATCACCTACTAGGCTCATAACCTTTATGAAATTCAGCCTCACATCAAACCATCCAAACGCTTAGTCACTCAAGTTTACAATCCCTGTTTAGTCATTTAGTATTACAGCATCCAAATCTACCCCAAAGCCGATCTAACCTAGCATTTCCATTGATGCGATACGATCTTCGATCTCCACATCTATCATATCATAAATAAAAACGACCATACGGACGTTTTCTCACTCCTTCCCATAATATTGATAGTTTTTCTATCATAGATAAGGCAATGATAGGACTTGTGTTTGTAATGATCGTACTCATTTATTCTGTCCATCCTTATATTTTTGGATAGCTGTTTCGTCATCTTTAATATGTTCTGGGGTATATTCCATCCATGGAATATTTTTATTACGAAGGATATCTATAAAATTTGCCAAAGGCATTCCTTAAAGTTCAGCTGCACGTTCCAGAGTAACCGTTCCATCAACAAACATTCCAATAGCTAGTGATAATCGTACTTTTTCATCAATGTTTTTTCCGTTGACACTCTTTTCAAGTATTCCAATGATTTCATTAGGCAACTGAACATTTGTATCATTCTTATCTAACATATTGCTTCTCCTTTCCTTATTTCTATTTGTTCTTATTATTTTACCATAATTAAAAGCATTACCTGTCATTCTTCTTAGTTGATAATTCAACTTCCACATAGAGCAGTACACGGAAGATGACAAGCACTACCCACCAACTACAAACCTGTTGGCTGACTGGCGTCTAAAATATTAATGGCAAAAACAAGGATTATAGCAAGCAGTATAGAAAAAGAGATTTAACTTTTGTCCCTACTGACGCAAACTGACCATCAGACTCTGTTTCCAGTGTATCCTCTCTCATGTTCATTTCATTTAAAATACCTCGCAAAATGTCTTTCTCTACCTTGGTCTTTTCAATTTCTGTACGCTTCTTTTCCTGTGAAATCGGAAAAGTAAAACCTGTATTGCTTTGAAGATAACGATTAACCTGGTCTTTTCGTTCTTTTGACAAATAAGGACGTGAACTGGTTTGCCATGATCGTTTGTTCGGAAATAAGGATTACCTGTTGTCATATAAAGGGCGACTGCTGGAAGTATGGATAGTAATCCAGCTAAAGGACCACCGTAAGCCACAAAAAATTCTGTTTTAGCACTCTCGATTTTTTTCGGGTCTATCCCAATGGCAGCTCCAAGAAATGGGATGGTAAGGCGTGAAAGGCAGAACTTGTCGAGCGGCGCCCGTTTGTTGAACGAATTATATTTATCTATCTTCACCGCTTTTTAATTGCTTAAATTCAGGAGTTTGTATTATCTTGCTAAAGAAATCATTTTTCGCTTCCCTATAAACATCCATATCTAGGATTTTTTATACCCTGAAACTTACATTTTGATAATTGGGAATATTATTGATTTTTCCTTATTATTTATGCAATGCCAGTGACAGAAATTCTTAGATAATTTATCAACCCTTGAACATCAAGGGTTCCAGCTATACTAATGATGCATCAAATAAATGAAAAAATCTGTTTCTGTTAAGTTTTTTCCGTTTTTTTACACATCCGCACGCGAAATAAATTTGGGCGTTAACAATTCTTGAACTTCTGGCGCAGAACCATGAAACGGTTCGATTTCGACCAAGCAACTATGGGCGGTTGGCCCTTGCGCTAGTAAAGAAGTACCTTTATCCGCTGTCAGGACATTCGGGTTGCCGTGGTACTCCAGGCTATTAGGTCCCTCGGTATCGTCTGGACAATACCATGCGCCTGTAGGCAAACTAACGACACCTTGCATAATGTCGTCTGAAAGTCGCGCTCCTGCCAAGCAAGCACCTCGATCATTAAAAATCCGTACAAGCATTCCGTCCGCTATCCCACGCTTACATGCATCAGCAGGATTTATAGTAACCGTCTCCCTCCCCGCTGTCTTATCCTTATGGCTGAAAGCTCCGAAATCGAATTGACTATGAAGTTTATTACGTGGTTGATGGGAGATCATGTGTAATGGAAAACTACTTGCCCGAGGCGCTCCTAACCATTCATTCTTATCGAACCATTTCGGATGCCCGGTACAGTCAGCATATTTAAAGGATGCGATTCTACTCGAGAAGATCTCGATCTTCCCGGAAGGTGTCGACAGCGGCTGGGCCTTAGGATCGTTGAGAAAGCGTGACATAAAGTTATTTCGTCTCGGCTTCATCTTAGGCTCTGCATATAAAGGCTCGCCCGTCTCCCAAAACTCATCAAAGGGAATCAATTCGGCACCTGCCTGTTTGGCGTTATTCCTACTAACTTTATAAATGTTTTTCAGCCACGCCGTCTCATCGCGACCTTCTGAAAAAGCTTCAAGCACACCCAGTCTTTCAGCCAACCCGCAGAAAATTTCATAATCAGTTCGAGATTGCCCGTAATTCTCCAGCACCTTTTTCGACGGAGTAATATGATAATCATCTTTGCTGCAAATAACATCATTACGCTCAAGAAAGGTGTTTGCTGGGAATACGATATCCGCGTGACGTGCCGTAGCTGTCCAAGTCGAATCATGAACAATCACGGTTTTCGGCTTCCTCCAAGCACGACGGAGTTTGTTCAAATCTTGGTGATGATGAAATGGATTACCGCCAGCCCAATAGATTAGTTGGATATCAGGATAGGTTCTTATTTCTCCATTGTATGAGTAAGGGCTACTTGGATTTAGTAGCATATCAGCAATTCGGGCAACAGGGATCGTCTGCTTGATTGGGTTCCGGCCTTGTGGAAGTCTACCCCATGAAAAAGGGGGTTTATGATAGTAACCTGAACCATTACTACTCCCCCATCTAAGTCCAAAACCGCCACCTTTCTTTCCTATCGATCCCAGCATAGCGGCAAGCACGATGGCGAGCCAGAAGGGTTGTTCGCCATGTTCTGATCTTTGCAGTGACAGGCTAACCGTTATTAACGGACAACGTGCATTGGCAAGTTTATCTGCGAGACGTATAATATCTTGTGAAGGAATATTAGCGATGGAGGATGCCCATTCTGGATCCTTCATAACACCGTCAGACTGCCCCAGCAGATATGCCTTGAACTTGTCATATCCGACTGTGTAACGATCAATGAACGTAACGTCGACCTTGCTGTTCACTTCAAGGTAATGGGCAATTCCAAGCATAATAGCAACGTCTGAGCAAGGTCTTGCAGCAATCCACTCACTCGCAACATCCCTTGGTATATCGGATTGAATGGGGCTGATCGAGATAACTTCGGTGCCCGATGCTGCAAGCTCTTCGATCACATTTCTTTCGTTGTGGTCAGTGACCCCACCAGGTATTACTTGGTTATTATACTGATTCAAACCTCCGAAGGCAATGAGCAAGTCGCAAGCCTCGATGATCTCACCATATTCTACTACATCGTCTGCAGTTCCATAATCCACACCAATTACATGGGGAACAATAACTTGGCACGCGCCCGCAGAGTAATTGTTCACCGATGCGACGTACCCCCCGATAGTGTTCAAAAATCGGTGGATCTGACTTTGGGCATGATGGAATCTCCCGGCACTGCCCCATCCATACGATCCACCATAGATTCCGGCATTTCCTACCTTTTCCTTTATGTCCTTTAATGCAGATGCTGCCAGTTCAAGTGCTTCGTCCCAACTTACCGGTACAAAAGGTTCTTTTCCACGAGATTGACGATGATTTTGATCACCTCGTAAATATCCAGCTCTAACCATAGGTTGAGAAATACGGAAACGGTTATCCATCGCATCATACAATAGTTCTCCAATGGGAGATGGATTAGAGTCCGTCCCCGCAGGCTGTACATCAACAACAGCATCGTCACTAGTCTCAACTTGATAGATTCCCCAATGAGTACCAACCATCGCCTTTTTGTTCTTTTGCATTTAAAGTATCATTCCTTTCGCTGTGCTTAAGGCACAAAAATGTAATGAAAGAAACTCTCCCTCCACGGTAAAAGTTGCTATAATGTAAATGGAAATCAGATACACTATAGAGCACGGGGAGGTGAGTGAAGCAGTTCTATGCTTCCCGCCTTTAAAGATGTGCCGTTTGAAATAAGTGTTCCACCCGAGCACGTAAACTCCATGTATAATTAAAGGTTATTATGTGGCCTATCCACTATAAACTTAGGTGGGGATGTTATGTTACCAGATACCGATAAACGTCTGAACGCTTAGCACCTCCTGGAGGATGGCATAATACTTCTACTTTATGTTATGTTGAACCACTCATGAAACTATAGCGCCTCTACGTACTTCTTTAACCCTAACGCCGCATTAGGCAATCTAATACCATTCGATTAACATGTGGTTTAAACCTCCCTTATTAGAACTTACAACTTATTATATTTGCATGAAAATTAAGCATTGTTTGAAATGATAATAGAAGCCTATCAAAATACAGCTATTGCTATCAAAAAAATATGTTTCAGAATCTAGAAGACTAGTGGAAAACTACTGTTATTCCAACTACGCGCACTGGATGTATGTGACCAGGTTGTTGAAGTTCATGATGGGTGGCTGGAAATATGATGCCTTTGTGGTGACTCAAACAGTACCGAATTTAAATCAGGGAGAAGGCTTATTTTAAGTACTATCGCTCGATATCATAATGCGGAACCATTCCACAATACCCTGTCAAACCAACTCCTGCTAAACAAAATAAATCGACCAGAATACACCGGTAACAACAAATAAATGTACAATAGTGAGACCCCGGTAATCGGCTGCAGACAACTGAAGACTGCGATAGCTGGTACGGTTTTTCCCTTTTCCATATACACGCGAGTCAATCGCTTCCGCAAGTGTTTCCGCTCGTTGAATTAAAGAAAAAAGCAGCGGAATCAGCATGGGTATATACAAGAACATCCTTTGAATCAAGGAGCGCTCTTTGACATCGATCCCTCTTGCTTTTTGCGCAAGTACAATACGATCAAATTCGCTCACAATCGTCGGGATGAAACGAATTGCAATTGTAACCATCAGGGAAAACTGTTCAATAGGAATACCAAAACGGGATAATGGCTTGAGCAGTCGCTCTAAACCGGCAGTTAACGACAGTGGCTTTGTGGTGAATGTAAGTATAGATGCCATTAAAATAAGCAGTACAATTCTCCATGCAAACCGGATTCCCTGATGTATTCCTTCCTGTGTTAAATGGAAGACGGACCATTCCCACAGGACAACTTCTCCTTTAGTAAGAAACGCATTGTACATAGCTGTAAACAAAATAATAAACAGAATTGGACGCAAACTTTTCCAATAGTATCGTATCGAAACATTTGAGATGAACAGAAGGAAAAAAGTAAAGACCGTGGCCAGCACATACTCCATCACTGACTGAATCACGACAAACCATACCATGATACTGATCATCGAAACTAGCTTTGTACGCGGATCAAGCCGATGAAGTATTGATTCCTTTTCAATATACTGCCCCAGAATAATTGCCTCAGACAAATTGTTCACCTCGCTTGGCCACTGCTTTGCGAACCGCTGCTAAAATATCCGCTTCCCTGCAGCTGGTGATATCAACATATTCTTTCGCCAGTTTTTCTACACTATTTTTCAGCTGAACAGATGGCGGAAGAATCATTCCGCTTTCTTCCATAAGATTTCCATAATGCAAAAACAAAGCTGTCGCATCCATATGTGTGACAATTCTGCCACGTTGCATAACGAGGACATTATCTGAATACTCGGCAACATCCTCCATCTGATGGGAGACAAAGATAACAGTATTGCCTTCTTCTTGCCAGTGTTTGATTCCTGCTACTATTTTCTTTCGACTTATGGGATCAAGCGCTGCTGTTGGTTCGTCTAACAGCATAATCTTCGGCTTAGTTGTCATGACGGATGCAATCGCAAGTTTTCTGCGCTGTCCGCCACTTAGTTGAAATGGGGATTTAGCAAGAATTTCCTCGGGCAGATCAAAAAGCTGCAGTATTTCTGAGATGGTATCATTTATCTTTTTTTTCGAGTACTTTTTTTGTTCTAAACCTAGCGCAAGTTCTTTATATACTGTTGTCTGGAAAAATTGATGTTCAGGATATTGAAAAACATATCCCACTTCGGAAATAGCTGTTGTATCAATACTTTTTTTTCGTACAATCTGTCTATCGTCGAAAAAATATTCTCCACTGTCGATAGTAACTAATCCTTTAAGCGTTTTAAGCAATGTTGATTTTCCTGAACCGGATGTTCCAATAACGGAAATCCATCTCCCTCTAGGGATAGAACAGGTTATATTATGTAAAATTTTTTCTTTACCGATACAAACATTTATATCTTTTAATGTGAAAACCATAAAGATTCAGCCAACTTTCTCCAATCCAGAGAGGAATCGACAGGTATATTTAGTGTCTCGGATGCACGGAAGACAAAAGGTTTATCCAGTCCGTAGTCAGTTACGGGAATGGTTGTAAAAAATTGGAATGGAGAACCATCAAATCGCAGTTCACCCTTGTTAACAAAAAGAATACGTTTGGCTTCTAATGCCTCTTCCATATGATGGGTAATATGAATAATCGTTATCCCAAGTTGATTCAACTGGCGCATTATGGCGAGTATATCTTGCCTCCCCTTTGGGTCAAGCATAGATGTCGCCTCATCAAAAAGAATATAGCTCGGTTCCATAGCCAAAATAGCTGCAATGGCAATCTTTTGTTTTTGCCCGCCGGATAAATATTGGGGCATCGCATACTTGTATGACGACATTCCAACCATTGCTAGGGTCTTGTTAATGCGCTCATCCATTTCCTCTTTAGGAACCTGAATATTTTCCAGACCAAACACGATTTCATCTAAAACCGATGTCGTAATAAACTGATTTTCCGGATTTTGAAAAATATATCCAACATGCTTTCGAATGGATTGAATATATGAATTATTAGCTGTTTTCATTCCAAAAACTTCAACAGACCCTTTTTTGGGAGTAAGAAGACCATTCATTAATTTTGCAATGGTTGACTTCCCACAGCCATTTTGACCGACAAGGGCGACATATTCCCGTTCTTTTATGGAAAGATTGAGATTGGAAACAATCGGATTGTTATTTTGATAATAAAAGCTAACCTGATCAAACATAATCACAAAATATCACCTTTCTGCTGGTCGCAAATTCATAACCATGCAACATCTAAAACACCTTTTGCCAATAGTTCGGAATCCTCGCCTGTCACAAAAATCTCAATGCAGTCCTTCTTCTCCACAAAATCAAACCATACATTAGAATCAACATATACCGGGTTATGAAATGTCATAGTGCAAGATTTTGCCCACTGCCCCGCGTGCTTCATGCTGTACAATGACTGTGCGAGTCCCATGATATACGCTCCATGGGCAATAGCTTTTTTAGCGGTGCTTTTATTGTCTTCGATTTCTTGTATATGAATAGAGGCCTTATCTTTTGAAACATTTGCATAATGCTGAACTGCTTCTCTCGTAATCTTTCTTTTTTCCATATTACTCACCTTGTATCATTAATGTTGTCTTAGCGGTCGCTATAACTTCATTTTGATAGAAACACGTTAAAAGATAAACTTTATATTCATCCGAACCAACTTTTCTTTGTTTTTGTAAGGTAAGCGTACAATCCAGTGTCATATCGGTTGTAATTGGACAAACGTAATCATATGTCTGTTTCACATGCAAAAGGACTCTACCTTCCTGCTTCCATGAATCAAACAATTGCCAGAACAGCATAATCATCGTTGGCGGCGCAATATAATTACCATTTACTTGTGTTAATGGTGCATCAATAGATTGTGCATATTGCCTAACCCATTCCGCTGTCATAACAACTTCACGAGATTCATTCACTTATATCGCCTCTACTAGTACTGCCAGCCCCATTCCCCCGCCTATTCCAAGGGTTGCAAGACCTCTTTTATAGTTTCCGTACTTCATCTCTGTCATTAATCGTGTCATCAAAATAGCTCCGGATGCACCATATGGATGTCCTAATGCTATAGCCCCGCCATTCACATTTACTTTTTCTTCAGGTATTTTGAGTGCTTTGAGTGATGCAAGCACTTGTGAAGAAAATGCTTCGTTAAATTCGACGACATCAATATCTTCTACCGTTAATTGTTGGCGTTCTAATAGTTTTTCCACTGCTGGAACAGGACCAATGCCAAGTAAGGCTGGATCTACCCCTGCCACCACAGCATCCACAAAACGCACAGCCGGCACCAGCCCAAGTTCTTTGCATTTTTGGCTCGACATTGCCAGCACTAATGCCGCACCATCATTAACCGAACATGCATTTCCAGCAGTCACACTTCCGTCTTTGTGAAATAATGGAGGCATTCGTCTCAGAATATTCTCCAATTTTGAGTGATCACGTGGACATTCATCTGCACTCACCAGTTGCCCTGTAACTTCCAACGGAACAATTTCATCCGAAAAACGCTTCCTCTTCATAGCACTATTTGCTTTTCTATGACTTTTTCCTGCATATTCATCTTGTGCTTCTCTTGTTATCTGATATTTTTTCGCAACATTCTCCGCCGCAATCCCCATATCAGGATCACCATAAGAAGGTGGTGTGAAAGGGGCACGCTCATATAATGTGGGTGTGCCTGACATATGCTTTGGTCTTGCCAGTTTCCACGGTGCCCGACTCGTGCTTTCTGTACCGCCCGCCAGATAAATTTCACCCGCACCGCTTTGAATATGACGTGCTGCAAGTTGAATTGCCTCAAGTCCGGACCCGCATTGCCTATCAATTGTTACACCCGGTACAGTAACAGGCAGCCCAGCATTAAGTAATGAAACGCGGGAAATGTTTCCCCCTGGACCTACCACATTCCCAGCAATGACATCAGCTACTGATTCAGCAGCTAGTCCACTTTCAGTCATGATTCTCTCAATGAGTGGCGATAGAAGGTTTTCCGGGTCAAGTGACTTCAGTACTCCTCCTTTTTTGCCGATCGGGGTTCGTTTAGCTGTAACAAAAACACATTCTGTCATGTCAGCACATCCTTTATTCGGTCTTCCATCACCTTACGCGCTACCTTCCCACCGCCTGTATAGACAAATGAATCAACCGTCACTACTTTTTTCGGAATTTTATACGTTGCCAAAAACTCAGAACAATATTTTCTCAAACTAACGGATGAAAGTTTCCTTTCACCTTTCCAGGAAACAACAGCAACAACTCTCTCACCCCAGTGCATATCGGCAATGCCAAACACCATAGATTCCTTAATTTCCGAGAGTTGCTTAAGAACAGTTTCCACTTCTTCAGGGAAAACATTTAACCCGCCCGTAATAATCATGTTCTTCTTTCGTCCGCTTAAATATAATTGATTATTCTCATCCAGATAGCCATAATCTTCTAATAAAAGCCAGTCATCATGAAAAGCTGCTTTTGTCTCTTTTGGCATATGATCATAGCCAGTGAAAACCATCTCACTTTTTATCTTTAGTTGTCCGACTTCCCCTCTGTCGCGTTCCCATCCATTTTCATCACATACAGAGATTTCAACACCAGGAAAAGGTTTCCCTGCAGAATGTAAGTCGGTTTTTTCTGAGACAGTAAGATAGCTAATATAACTTGCCTCCGAAGTACCATAGAACTCAAATATCTTTGTTCTGCCAAATCGTTTAATAGCCTGTTTCTTCATAGCTGCAGTCCACGTCGAACCCGAACTGATCAATCCCTTAATGTCCGATTCATTTATTGTACTCGCGATCAATGATTGAATCATCGTAGGCACAACAAACAAAATAATATCTTTGTACTGACTGCATATAGCAGCCACTTTTTCCGCATTGAATTTTGAAACCACATGAAACGTGCCACCTAGATATAAACTCTGTATGAGCACAAACAATGACAAGGAATGAGCAAAGGAACCCGGCGCAATAAAGTGGTCGGTTTCTTTCAACCCGAATACGTGGATACCTGATTCAAAACTCTTGATCCACGATACGTGACTGCGCATAAACCCTTTTGGTTTCCCGGTTGTTCCAGATGTATATCCTATAAATAACACTTCATTCGCTTCCATGGTGGTATCTTCTTCTTGTGAAGCTAACCATGTACTATAGGAAGTGATTTCCTCGTCCTCTTGAAAGGATACCTTTGTTTGCATGGTACTATCCGGGATTTTCATGAGCTTGAATTTATCTCCAAAAATAAGTGATGGATTGTTATTCTCTAATACTTGAATCATTTCTTTTTGACTCCATTTAGGATCAAGCACCACCGGGATGCAGCCCGCATAGATTGCACCGAGAAATACTTCAGCATACTCCATGCAATTATTGGAGATAATGACAACCCTTGCATTCGCTGTTCTATTTTTCTTTAAACCGCAGGAAACTTTTCTCACTTGATGAAGAAGATCGGCATATGTACAATTCTTCTCACTATCACAAATCGCAATTTTGTCAGGTGTTTTTTTTGCGTGTTGGATAACAACATCCATTACATTCCATGGTTTTATTTGCATACTTATGCACCCTTGGTTTTCTCTTCAATTGGACTGACCGGATTTAATTGTACTGCAATGACTGCAGCAATAACTGCTTTCAAGCAATCCCCTGGCAGAAATACCGTTGACCCAACAAGCCCTGCCCATACAGAGGTATTTGTAATAATTGCCATAACAGGCGCACCAATTAAACTAACAAATATAACGCCAAACAAAATGTTAATAGCAATTACCTTCCACAAAGCTAATTTGCTCCAGATCTTTTCAACAAAGTAACCAATTAAATAGGCTGCAATTGGCCAACTGAGAATATACCCAGCAGAAGGACCAACAAGTACAGAAAATCCTCCGCGTCCACCTGTTAACAGCGGTAAGCCAATCGCAATTAAAACAATAAATAACACTAAACTTAGCGCTCCCATTTTCCTTCCTAAAAAGCAGCCTGCCAGCATGACACCCAAAGTTTGTGCAGTAATTGGCACAGGAATAAATCCGAGCGGAATCGGTGGAATTATACCCAGCACACCAATCAACGCGGCAAATAACGCTATGTAAACCATTTCTTTTGTAGTCATATCTTCTCCCCCCCATTTAGAATATAAAAAGATACTATCTATTGTATTTAGTAATCACTCATTTGTAAACCCATTATATAATATGGTTTACAAATGTAGATATATGTTCACATATTAAACAGGAAATGCATTTATGAAATTGATTCATTTATGTAAAAGAATACGTAAAAAGAAACTGGGTATAAATAAGAAAGGAAATAAAAATTTACTTAACGAGGTGATTACGATGAATTTTTAAAAAATAACATTAGCTACAATTACAGCAATTTTCTCTGCTGGATTATTAGTCGGGTGTGGTACACCTAATGATGAACAGGAGCCAGATCCAACTGAAGAGCCTTCTGAACAACATGATCAAGGAGAAAATGAATTAGAAGAAGAGCAAAATCAATAATAATTTTTTGAAGCGCGAGTGAAGCGCGGGGACGGTTCCCCTGCTTCCAAGAGGGCTTTCACAATGAAGCGCGGGGACGGTTCCCCTGCTTCCAAGAGGGCTTTCAAAGTCAGCTGAGAAATTTGCGCTCAACCCCCAAGTTCACATAAACAGGCAAATTGTGTTTTGGTAAAAGGGAAACATGAGAACCGTCCCCATGCTTGTTCCTTTGGCGGTATTTTTGCCACCTCCAAATTGACCGATCATCCTTGATTCCTTTTTGAGAAATACGTTCAGACGCTCTTTCCATTGATCCATTAAATGCTTCCGATGAACGATCACCAACGTATTAACTTTTCGTTGTGCAATCATGGATGCCGCAATAACGGTCTTTCCAAATCCAGTAGTGGCTGACAAAACACCCGTACGATGTCTTAATAACTTTTGCAGTGCTTCATCCTGCTGAATGGATAATGTCCCGTGAAACTCAACATCTAATGGTGTACCTAAATTCCTTTTATCTCTTACGTTCATTCCAAGTGACTTTTGTTCCAGGAATTGGTTTAAATATTCCATACATCCTCTCGGCAAAATCAGGTTGGCTTCGGTTTCTTCTGAACAATTGATTATTCGTGGAATTTCTTTCGTGGATAACCTCTTTTTCTCCGCTTTGTAAAATGCAGGATTACTGAATGTTGCAAGCTGTGCCAGTTCTTGTACAAAATGTTGAGGTAGCCCCGGCTTTGATATATAGTATATTATTTAAACCAATACTGCCAATTTCATTTAAGGCAAGGTGCTTCCGTTCCACTTGGTAACGAGTGCCTGGCACCAACGCAATTCTGAATTGTTTACGTGCCTGGCACTGGGTAGCAGTAAAGTATCCCACAATGTCCCCAGTTTCATCATCAAATATAATAGTTGTTCTAGCATTATCCTCTTTTTCTTGATTTATTGCATTGTTATGTAAAAAAATTTTGAATACTCTCATTAACTACACAAGAAAAAGAGCGGAGAATCTCATTCAGTTCATCTCCGCCTTGTTCGATTAAATCCATTAATGAGACTGCAGTTAATGACGTTTCCATTTATTTAAAATACCTTCCGCTTTCTTTTGACGTTCTTCAGGGGACAAGTGAAAACTACCTTCATAAGAGGGTTTTTCTACATTCACTTTTGACGCGTTAGCAATTATCTTTGCTTGGTTTCTGTCAAGCGTATAAGTCTTTTTCGCGCTAGTTGCAGCCATTTTGTTCCCCTCCTCACTTTTTTTATCTTTATCGCACATACATATCACATCCTATATACATAGTATATGTGCTTGAGCTTTGGGGACTGACCCCCGATACATTCGACAAAATTCGGGAAGTGCACTAAAAACAATTAATTAGCTGATGTCTAACTCGGTGATTCTGTTTCTGAACTCCTTCAAAATGTCATACTCAGTATATCCCTCGGAAATAATGTCTTTCAGGATTCCTTCAGCAGTTAAAAAGGATTTATTTGAGTTCGTTTTTCGTTGTCGCTTGGAGCGATTGACATGCAACCTTCGAATAATTGCCGCGTTTTCCTTTTGTAGCTTTTGTTGATTGTTCGATGGCCCGACGTTTGCCAGGGGCAAATTAAGACGCCTTCGTTTCGGTTCATTCACCTTTTAACCACCACCTAATTTTTATGCTTATATTAGGTTTATGTGACAGTTGTAATTCTATGCGACAAAGGGAACTTTAGTAAAAAAAGCGCCCATTAATGGACACTTTCTTCTTCACGCCATCCGTAAGTTCTTCTTCTTTTACCCAGGATTCGTCTATTTTCTTCCCGCAGTCTTCTTTGGCTATGGTTCTCTCCTACATAAGCAATTGGGATATTCAAACTTCTTCTTGGTGGTTCACCTTTTGTAATAACAGACTGTTTATTATTCTTCTTCATATTCAGCACCCACCTTTGTCAGAATAAGACTCCTCAACAGCTAAAACATGAGTCATCAGAAGCATATTAATAATATTTCCATCAATATCTTGAATTTCCACATCTTCTATTGTGGTTGTTACTTTCGCTATATAGTTTTGACCCAATACAAATAAGGGGAGCAACATCAGTTTGTCTTTTGTCGAAAAATAGGTTTGACCTATGTCAAGCACTCTTGCAACTTTTGACTTGGGTCGTTGGATGCTATCCAGCAATTCATCTTTATGCTCTTCCGTGTAATATGGTAAAACATCTACTGACAACCATTCTTTTTTTCCATAGTTATTGAGGAAGTTATCTAATTCACTAATATACTCTTCCTCATTTCTAGTATACCTCAGATATTCATACGAATTCAATACATGCTCCATGTTTTCGACTTTTCGGCTTGCTGAGATCCAATAATTCTCTGTTCTTTCGATTTGCTCCTCTGGCACTTGTAATTCATTTCCGCCTAGTTTTGAAACGTAAAGACTCAAAAAAATCAGTGAATCAACAACAATAAAGCCAATTAAAACCACTAAATAATTTTGCCAGCTCGCAAAAAGACTGCTTGGATGTGCAGTTAAGTATACCAGTACTCCAAAAAAATACAGCAAATACCATGTCTTGCGGATTGTATCTTTATCTTTTACCGCTTCCCTATTTATCCAATAAATGAAAATATAACACGTTAAAAGAAAAAAGATAATCCACATCCCCACAATAAAGAAATTCTCCACATATCCCTCCTCCCTCTAGTAATTTAAGTCGATAAACGTCCGCCTACCTTAATTTGATCGTATTTTGCCATTGATCCTCACACCTTTTTATCAATAGTTGGTTAGTATAGGATAAGCTATATTCTATCAAAAGTCAAGAACATTTGTTCGGTACCAGGATCATTAAAACTGCCTTATAAGGACCTAAAACGATGTAAAAACTCTATTTTGCCGAAATGCCACTAAGATAAGATACAAAACTACAAAAAAGAACTGGAGAAAATACCATTTTGACTAAACATTAATTTTTTCCAAATTTCCAGCTCTGCCAGTAATATGCATTGAAACTCCAAGAAGTAGATTCCTTATTCTAAGTAAAAATACCTCGAAAAACGATCGTACTCAAGGTCAAGTAGGAGTGAACCTCTCAGCCTAACGGCTGATTGTGTATCACTCCCCTCTCAGAACCATGCGAGC
>NZ_BAAADM010000028.1:0-29790 GCF_039522485.1 Lentibacillus halophilus
TCTGTATGACTATATTCGACATAAAGCTAGGAAATTCCTAGAACAGGTTGACTTTTTCACCGGACTTCTAGAACGATTCAATAATACGTCTTTTTTGAATTAAATGCTATCCGGGGACGTCCGTTCAACCCGGGTCAAACTGAATGGCTCTATTGTGACCACAGGTACTGAATCATTTGACAGGGTTGATTATTATTTAATAATTGTTATGATAGTAGATGTGTATTAGCGGGAACGCAATCTCTTAAAGAGGATAAAATTTCCTCTTAAGTTATATGGGAGTAGGAATCCGTCATGGTGGCTCTCCCTATTGCCTTTACTTTGAAAACCCTGCAACAGATTAGTTGGTTGCAGGGTTTTCAATTAAATTTTTTCATTAAATAGGCTTGTTTTTCCTATTAACATTGTAGCAGTTATTACTACATCGAGTAGGAGACTTTCATTCCCTAGACATAACACATTCCCAACATACTCATAAAGCCGAACCTCCCCTAGTGTAGGAAAGGTTCGGCTTTTAGTTCCAAAAATAGTTCTATGGTAGAACGTCGTAATTTTTTAGTCACTGTAACCATTCTACTTTTTCAATCCAACAAAAAGAACCGTTTCTAATTTACCAGTTTCTAAAACTCAATATATTCAGACCGTTCTTCATACTTATTAGGCATACTGTTTCCATTGATTGACTCATCAGGCGTTTCTGCGTAAATAAAATCACCTGCTTAACTTTTCCTGCGCTCGTCCTAAAAAGTAATCAATGCCAATCGCAAGAACGGCTGCAATCATGGCCCCGCTATATATTTTCATCGGATCCCGTAAGTTAATACCGGAATATATGGTCCGTCCGAGGCCCTCCCCACCTATAAAGGGGGCCAAAGCTGCCACACCAATCGCAAGGACGGCTGCGACACGTACCCCCGATAGCAGAAAGGGCAGGGACAGTGGGAATTGTACTTTTAATAAGACTTGAAGACTATTCATGCCCACGCCTTTACCAGCCTGCATGACACTTGAATCCACTTCTTTCAACCCCACGTAGGTGTTGCGGATAATTGGCAACAAGGAATATAAAAACAACCCAATCACAACGGACTTAAACCCGATACCGAATATCAACATGAGCACAGCCAAAAGGGCCAGGCTCGGAAATACTTGAATAATATTGGCTGCAGCCAGAATAATGGTGGCCAGTTTGCTGTTCTTGGCACAGATAATCCCTAAAGGAATGCCCACGGCCAGCGCCCATAGCATCCCGACAACTACCATTAATATATGATCATATGTTAGAGACAGTAACTCAGCCCAGTTGTCCTGAAAGTATTGAAACAATGACACAATACCGTCCATTGGTCAGCCTCCTATTTCAACATGCCTTGATCTTTCAAATAGTTTAGAGCTACGTCCTTTGGATCCTTTCCATCCAGATCAACTTTCCCGTTTAGTTTCCCCATTTTGGCTTCATCCAGTTTTCCTAGCAACGGTTCGATGGCATCTGAAATTCCCGGATTGTTATCAAGCGCTTTTTGAGTGACCACAGGCGATGCGTCGTAAGGTGGAAAGAACTGTTTGTTATCCTCTAAAATGGTGAGATCGAACCCTTCAATACGGGCATCGGTAGAATAAGCAAGAGCAATATCGACATCTTTCTCCTTAACCGCATCGTACACAAGGCCGATTTCCATTGGGCGGGTCTTTCCAAACTCCAGATCATACGTATTCTTAAAGGCATCATAGCCATCGTTGTCCCGCTCCAACCAACTTGTATCGAAAGCAGCGGTCATATTATTTGCTTTGCCTTTTAAATCTGAAATGGTTTCCAGATCGTATTTTTCTGCCAGGCTGTCCCTTACAGCAAACGCGTACGTATTGGCGTATCCGACAGAATCAAACCATTTGAAGTTAAATTTATCGCCGCTGAAATCCTCCTTGGCCTGTTTCAATGTTGCTTCAGGATCTTTAGGATTTTCAATCGAGAAAAATGCGGATAACGCTGTACCGGTATACTGTGTTGACATTTGTATGTCACCGCTTTGCATGGCTTTAAGTGTGACAGGACTCGTCTCTAGATCTGTCTTGATATCCACAGACACATCGGTATTATCCTCAATTAATGCCTTATACATTTCCGCCAAAATCTTAGTTTCAGTGTACGTTTGCGTGCCAATGGTGATTGATCCGCCTGAGCCACTTCCGCTTGAACTGCATGCCGAAAGTGACAATGTCATTAATATTAACACAGAAAGAATAATGGATAATTGTTTTTTCATATTTGGTTAACCTCCAGTTTAATTTTGTTGTTGCGTCGAATGTGCGCTTTTGAAAAAGAACTTCTCCACTTTTCCGAGTGAAAAATCGGCGACAAGCGCAAGAAGCATTGCCAGGATGGCCGCTGCAAGAATTAACGGCTTATCATAAACGCCCAATCCGCTGACAATGAGTTCCCCTAAGCCACCTGCACCGATCAACGTGGCCAATGCGGCCCAATTAATGATATAGACCGTTGTCAGACGTATACCCGACATAATATAAGGTACCGCAAGTAGGAGTTCAATTTGAAACAAAAGTTGCGTGGTACTATATCCCATGCCTCTGGCTGATTCAATAATATGTGGGTCAATGGATGTGAACCCGGCATACGTATTGCGCAGAATAGGCATGAGCGAATACAGGAACAAAGCCACTATCGCAGGGACCAGCCCAATACCCAACAAGGGAAGCAACATTGCCAGCATAGCGAGGCTGGGTATCGTGTTAAACACATTGGTAATGGTGAATGTGATCGATCGGATCCATCCTATATCTGTTTTCGTTAAAAATATGCCGAGTGGTATGGCCACCAAGCATCCCAGCATGACTGATGCAAACGTGATCAGCATATGTTCACCAAGGGCAATGAGAAGATCATTGGCCCGGGCGGAAAAAATGGACAAGTAACCGTAATCATTCATTTATACCACTCCATTTCTGACAGAGGGGTAGGTATCCCCCATATAACCGACAATACTGCCTCTTGTAATAAGGCCGGCCAATGAATGTTGTTCAGTGATAACAGGCAAATAAGGGGCTTTAAGCTCATTCATCATACGAATGGCATTGGACAATAACATGTCCGCATGAATGGTATGGCGGAATGTATGCATAATATCCTGAACTTGCTGATCCTCATTATCAAACGCCTGTGTGACGTCATAAACGGTAATATAGCCTTCCAATGTATTATTTCCGTCAACGACAATCAAGGAATCCACGCGCTTGTTTTCCATCACTTTCATAGCTTCAGCAAGCCCCCGCCCCGGAGCAATGGTCACGGGTTTTTCATTCATAACCTCGCCAACGGTCGGTATATCCTGCACCTGTTGCAGTCGTTTTTGACCGATGAAGTCTTTAACAAAGTCATCAGCCGGATGTCTTAAAATCTCTTCCGGTGTTCCTTGTTGAACGATGACACCATCCTTCATTAACACAATTTGATCCGCAATTTTTAACGCTTCGTCCATATCGTGTGTAACAAAGACAATGGTCTTTTGAATATTTTTTTGTAAACGAATAAGTTCATCCTGTAGTTGTTCACGGCTGATGGGATCAAGGGCACTGAAAGGTTCATCCATCAGGATAATCGGGGGCTCAGCGGCAAGCGCACGGATAACACCGATTCGCTGTTGTTGACCGCCGCTCAATTCGGAAGGGTAACGTTGCCCGTATGTATCCGGGTCCAGTCCTACCATGTTTAATAACTCGTTCACCCGGGTTTTGATGCGATCGTCGTCCCACTTTAACAACCTCGGGACAACACCGATGTTTTTTTCAATCGTCATGTGGGGAAACAAACCAACATGCTGGATAACATAGCCAATCCCCCGTCGGAGTTCCACAGGATTCATATTGGTTATGTCTTTATCGTCAAAATAAATTTTTCCCTCGGACTGGTTAATCAAACGATTGAGCAATTTCATCGTCGTGGTTTTGCCGCAACCACTCGGCCCGATTAAAACCGTGATTTCACCAGTATTACAATGCAGATTAATATCTTTTAATGCTTCTGACCCATCATCAAATGTTTTATTAATTCCTTCGAGTTGAATCATTCACAACACACCTCATTTTGTCGAATTAGTCATCTCATCGTTCATGGGAGATCAAGAGAGACGAAATAAATCCATAATTGTCAATAAGATCGTCCATATCGTGTGATTGGTCCTCATCTATTAATTTGTGATTCCGACTTCTTAATAGATTTGATCCTCTGATCGTGGCATTTTGACCTTTTATGGAATTATTCTTATACAATCCCTCCCTTTTAACGAAAATTGCTATTTGTCGTGGGTTTTTGACTTTTCCGTTTTTATACTACATTAAAAATCATAACATGTCTAAAACTATTGTTGACAATATGACCAAATTATTGTTGACAATATGACATAGAATATTAATCCAGCCTTTACAAACAAAGACCCTTGTGCAGGGGGTGTTGCAGCATATTGTGTATGATCAATTACATTTTGATTCTATCGCAATCGTCCGCTCAGGTTGTAAGAATCAATGAGTTCTGTTTCACGTTTCCTCTATCCGGTATAAGCTAAAACTTGTCTTCTTATCCGTCATGCGACAACTTTTTCGGATGAAATGACTCAATGTATTCAGCCGATTCTTCATATGGGTGATTCATCGGACCCACAGCATCCATATCAACAACAATCATCGATGGCCTTCTCCGTTTAATCGCAGTTTCCAATGCAGATGTGAATTCGCCTGCAGATTGGACCTTCTCAGCTTCAAAACCCATTGATTGACTCATCATGACATAGTCCGGATTATTTAAATTGACAGCTGCCAATCTTCCATATGCAGCATTTTGCAGATAACGCAGAATGCCATATCCACCATCATCAAATAAAATAACAACCAAAGGAAGCTCTTCCTCGGCCGCTGTGGCCAATTCACCGACATTCACCATAAACCCGCCGTCACCTGCCATTAAGACGACTGTACGATCTTTATCATCGATTTGGGCCCCAATCGCCGTGGGTAAACCTTGTCCAATTCCGCCACCTGAAGCGGATATAGATGTTCTCGGCTGATAAATGTCAATTAACCGATTTCCCCACAGATAGGCCGGAATGGTGACATCACGAACGAGTATGGCATCATTGGGCATCAAACGACGCATCTCATCAGCAAATTGATCATAGGGCGCAACAGCTTCCCGCAATGCTGATCGCACCTGGTTCCGGACGGATTCTATCTCTTTCGCATAAGACTTAGCTGATGCCATTTCCTTCTCGGATAATTGATGAACAAGGTTTTGTAAAATAGACTTCGCATCACCGACAAGTCCATAACTTGTTTGATAGTTAAGATTGATTGCTTCTGGATCAGCATCAATCTGGATATGCTCCGCCGGAAATGGCAAGGTCCAGTCGTTGGTTTCTTCCCCACGAAAACGGGTGCCAATACTAATCAATAGATCCGACTCTTTTATTATTTTTTCAACCTGTGGCTCCGAAGTAAAACTACCGATACATAGTGGATGATTTTCGGGTATGGACCCTTTCCCTGACTCACTGGTTATTACAGCTGATTGCATTCGCTCGGCTAATTGTTTAACTTCCTCTGAGGCACCGGAATCGATCACTCCACCACCTGCCCAGATAATGGGGCGTTTGGCGGCGGAAATTTTTTGGATCATTTCTTCGGAAAAAAAGGCGGTACGTTCTTTAAATTCCTCCAACGTGTCTTCAGTTGGATTTATAACTTCACTATTTGTGGTAATTACCGTCTGTAAATCGGTTGGAACAAGTACTGTTATCGGACCCACAGGAGGTGTTTTTGAATTGCCGATCGCCTTACGAATGAAGGTAGACGTCTGTTCAGGCTCTTGCAGTAACAAAGCTTGTTTGCTGGCACCTTCCATCATGGCGAGTTGATCCTTGCATTCATGAATATACCTTTTGCCTTTTCCAATATAATCCGAAGCCACTTCACCAGTGATATGAAGCAATGGCGTACCCTTGTTCCATGATTCGGTCAGTGCACCGGCAGCATTACCGGCTCCAGCCCCAGTACTTGTTATTACCACACCCAATTTCCCTGTTGCTCTCGCATAACCATCGGCCATATTGACCGCGCCACTTTCTCCGCGTGCTGCCACCATATGGATATCACTATTCTTTGCAATTGCGTCATAAATCGGCATGTTATGTATGCTCACAATGCCAAAAACGATCTCAACATTTGCCTTTACGAGTTCCTGTACAACGGAATCGGCGGCAGTAAATTCTACTTTTTCTGATGTTTTCATGCGTTATAAGCCTCCTCATTGTGCAATATATTTAATTTATGTTAAATATTCATAGGGTTTAGAGAATTCCAGTAAATCACTAATTTCCGGTTTAAAAATTTCATGAGCAACATCTTTTTGATATCTGTTTTGTCTTTTAGCTTCTGTAAAAAGATGATGCGTATTTTTCCTGCATAGCTTTTCAATATCATCAACCACCGCTTTTGGATTTGAATCTATCAGCCCAAAAATAACTGCCTCACTAAATCTCGTTGCCCCTATGTTTACAATATAATCATTGACAACATCAATTCCTCTTTTTTGGATGATTTCGTCCCCTTCAGTGGAAATCGGAATATTTGCAGCTTCCACAATCAGACTGGCTTTGACAATATTTGCATTAGATTGATTAATAACATCCTCTAAAGCGCATGGGATTAGAATATCGCAGTCCACATCGAGCCATTCTGTGTTTGACATTACAGTATAATGCGGTTCAAAATAATGCTGATTCATTTCTCCATGCTCATTTTTATGATTGAAAAGCTTCCGGACATCCAATCCTTCGTCACACGTTACCAATAAGTTTGCATCCGAAATCCCCACGACTTGATAACCCAATTCATACAATTTTAATGCACAACTTGCGCCGACAGAACCGAATCCTTGAATGACAACTTTAGCTTCATCTTTCCCATTTTTAAACTTCCAAGCTTCATCAGCTGAAAATGCAACACCATATCCGGTAACCACATCATTTAAAGGTATACCATCAACTCTTGTTTCTAATAGATCATCAAACTGTTTAATCCCTTTAAGGACGCTTAAATCATTTTTCATTGATGGGGTTAGAGGGATATCAATGCCGAACTCATTAAATATATTTAGTATATCTTCATAGTTAGTCCCTAAATCAGCTCCTAAAGATACGCCGGTGTCAATATAAGGCATCATGGCAATTAGAAACCTTCTTAATACATCATATGCATCTGGTGCCTTGTAATCATAAGCAATACCTGCTTTACATCCTCCAGTCGTATCACTTTCACAAGCCACATACTTGTAAGCCATTGTTTCAGCCAGTCTTATAACTTCTTCCTTAGTCACAGATGGATGCATTCTCGTACCGCCACCTGTGTAACCCTTCACAAAATTATGAACAACTAACCAACCTTTTGCATCTGTTTCAGTATCATTCCACTCTATGACTACATGTGGTTTTGACATTATAAAACCTTCTTTCTAAAGTAAATTTTTAAAAACTCATTCTATTCAAAGTAACGACATGATGTTTAATTTCTCAAAAACTCCAAACTTAAAATTTGCATTTTACTAGGAAAGATCTTCGGTTATTTTTTCATGAATAAGCTCTTTATTTTATTTTTGGTTGTCATTCTTGAAGAAGAAAATGTTCAGTTTTGATTCTCCCAGTATGCAAATACTGCAGCTAATAACGTCTTAGCACCACTTAATAATACGGTTTCATCAATATCAAATTTCGGATGGTGATGAGGATAGATAAGGTCTTTTTCTTCATTAGCTGAGCCTATTCTAAAATATGAACCAGGAATATGTTGCAGAAAGTAAGCAAAATCTTCAGATCCCATTTCTGGGTTCATTTCAATAATATTTTCTTCATCAATAGTTTCCTTAGCTGCATGAACCAATATTTGATTCATTGAGTAATCGTTTTTAGTAACTGGGTAACCAAATTGGTAATCAAAGTTATAATCTGCTCCAAATGTTTTTGCTGTGTGTTCGGTGATTTCTTCTATCCATTCAGGGATTTCTTTTCTAATATGTTCATCGGCTGTTCTGACTGTACCTTCCAACGTAGCCTTTTCCGGAATGATATTCGTACTTGTTCCGGCGTGAAATGAACCAACTGTAAGCACAGCAGGTATTATTGGATCAATTTTCCTATTTACAATTTGTTGTAAGTTATTAACTAACTGAGAGCCAGTTGATATTACATCGATAGAATTATGTGGTGATCCAGCATGCCCACCAAAGCCTTTGATTTCTATCGTAAAGTCATCCGAAGCTGCCATTATAGAATCATTGCTATGCAACATTTTACCAATAGGTACATCATTTGCAACATGAGTTGCAAAAATAGCATCAACATCAGTTAATGCGCCGTCTTCAATCATCAGTATCGCTCCACCTGTTCCCATTTCTTCTGCATGTTGATGGATGAATACTACATTTCCTTCTAATTCTTCTTGCATACTAGCAAGTGCATTAGAAATACCTAAAGCTATTGCCGTATGTGCATCGTGTCCGCAAGCGTGCATTACACCTTGGTTTTTTGACTTATATGAAACGTTATTCTCTTCTTCAATTGGCAAAGCGTCGAAATCTGCTCGAATGGCTACGGTCTTTCCAGGTTTGCCCCCCCTTAGAGTTGCTACCACACCATTGCCTCCAACGTTTGTCTGTACTTCTAAACCTAGTTTCTTTTGATACTCTGCAATAGTTTGTGCTGTTTTCTCTTCTTGAAATGATAACTCCGGATACATATGAAAATGCCTTCTTAGTTCGACCATCTCATTGAAAAGTTCTTCAAGTTTATTAAATGCCTTTTTTTTCATTCTATATCACCCTTTACTATATTAATTAGTTATTTACCCTAATGACATTCACTCAAAACCGGGACTGTTAAAGCACCGGCGCATTCATCCTATCTATTTTCCCCAGACATCATTTCTTTGCTTTATGAGACCATGCATTAAAAGGCAAAGGGAAACTCACAAACATGAGTACCAAAGAAAAAATCGATAAAGTCTAGACCAAAAATCAAGCAAAGCAAATCCATATTGAGGCAATTAACAGAACACACGATCCAGCCCATACACTTTCAAAAGTATCTCAGTAATTTGCCTTTATAATAAACTTCCGTGTAGAGTCACTTTGATAAATTTAATTTATTACTTAGAGTCACATCGTTTCATTGATCTGGTTGTTATACAAAGCTTTATCATAATAAATTCCTACTACTTATATTCTACTCGTTCTTGGACCTTCCCTAAAATAAGATCGATAAAGATTGCTAGCAATGCAGCAAGAATCCCACCACTATACATTTTCACTGGCTGATGTGTGTTAATGCCAGAAAGAATGTCTTCACCAAGGCCTCCTCCACCGATGAAAGGAGCAATGGTTGCAAGACTAATTGCAACAATTGTTGCAACACGTACACCTGCTAGCAAAAATGGCACTGATAACGGGAGTTGTACTTTTAAAAGAAGTTGAAAGGGTGTCATTCCAACCCCTATACCAGCTTGGGATATAGTCTCATCTACTTCTTTTAATCCAATATACGTATTTCGAATAATCGGTAGTAATGAATAAAGAAGCAATGCGACAATCACCGTTTTAAAACCAAGACCTAAAAACACCATCAAAATCGCTAAAAGTGCAAGGGCCGGAAATACTTGAATGATATTGGCCAAAGCTAAAATAGGAGCAGCAAATTTTTCGTTTTTAGCACTAAGAATACCTAGCGGAACCCCTATAAGCAGTGACAGTCCCAATCCGATAATTACCATCAAAATATGAACAAATGTTAAAGTAATAAGATGAAACCAATTTTCACTGATGTAGCCGAAAAATTGCAATATGATATCCATATTAAAATCCTCCTAGTTTAACATATCTTGTTTCTTGAGGAAGTCCACAGCTACATCATGTGGGTCTTCACCCTCAACATCTACTTGGTGGTTTAGTTTCCTTATCGTATCAAGGTCGAGTTTTCCAATTAATGAGCTGAACACTTCTTTAATCTCCGGGTGATTATCTAAAGTTTCCTGTCTAACGAAAGGAACTGCATCATATGGTGGAAAGAAGTTTTTGTTATCATTTAATGTCGTAAGGTTATAAGAATCAATACGAGCGTCCGTTGAATAAACCAGACCAGCGTCTGCTTCGTTGTTTTTTAAAGCCTTATATTGAAGATTATTCACCTGTTTTGTTTCACCGAATTTAAAACCATATAACTTAGTAAAAGCTTTATAACCATCCTCTTTACGTCCCATCCAGCTTGTATCTGACACGAACGTTAAATCTCCAGCTATATCTTTTAAATCGGAAATGGCATTAATATTATTTTTTTCAGAAAATTCTTGCGTTACACCTATGGCATAAGTATTTGCAAAGCCAAGCGGATCTAGCACTTTAATATTATATTCATCTGCAAAATCATTTTTAGTTTGTTTCAATGTAGCATCACGATCTTTTGGGTATTTCATTGAAAAAAAACTTGTTAGTGCAGTTCCAGTATAGGAAGTAGCTATGTCTACTTCGTCGTTCATCATTGCCTTTAATATAACGGTATCAGTAGACATGTCAGTCTTCACATTTACTGACAGATCAGTATTTGCCTCGATTAATTCCTTGTACATAAAGCCAATAGTTTTGGTTTCTGAATAAGTTTGAGCACCAACAGTGATCGTGTTTTCTCCAGAACACGCAGAAAGTAAAAGAGTTGAGGAAAATAACAACAATAGTACTGTACTTACGGTTTTTTTCATTTTAAAACCCTCCACATTTAAACATTTTGTTTTTCAGGTTGTCCTTTTCTTGAAAACAGTTTCTCCACCGTTCCAAGAAGAAAATCGGTGATTAAAACAAGAATCATCGAAAAAACGGAAGCAGCAATGATGAGAGGTTGATCATTCAGTCCCATACCAGTGACAATTAGTTGACCTAAGCCACCGCCGCCGATCAGTCCAGCTAACACCGCCCAACTAACAATATAAACGGTTGTTAAACGGATACCCGACATGATATAAGGTACCGCCAATGGAATTTCAATTTGTAATAATCTTTGCAACGGGCTGTATCCCATCCCTTCTGCTGATTGAATAATTTCTGAATCAATAGATTCAAAACCAGCATATGTGTTTTTCATAATTGGCATCAAAGAATACAGAAACAATGCCACAATAGCAGGTTTCATTCCAATACCAAACAAAGGAAGTAGCATGGCAAGTAATGCTAAAGTCGGGATCGTCTGAAAAACATTAGTGATATTAAGTATTGTAGATTTTATCCATCGAATTGAAGTCCAAGATAGAAAAATACCTATCGGAATGGCAATTATACAACCAAGGAGTATTGCAATACCCGATATAATAACATGTTCGTAAAGTGTTTCTAGTAGATCTGGCAGGCGTTTATAAAAGACTGAAAAATAATTGTAATCATACACTTATACCACACCTTCCTTAATCGATGAATACGCTGTACCTATATGGCCTACAATACTACCACGTGTCAGCACGCCAACTAAGGAACTTTCGTCTTTCACAACAGGTAAGTACGGAGTCTGAAGCTCATTCATCATACGAATGGCGTTTGACAATAACAGGTCCGTATGAATGGTATGGCGGAATGTGTGCATGATATCGTGAACCCGCTGATCCTCATTATCAAACGCCTGTGTGACGTCATAAACGGTAATATAGCCTTCCAATGTATTATTTCCGTCAACGACAATCAAGGAATCCACGCGTTTGTTTTCCATCACTTTCATAGCTTCAGCAAGCCCCCGCCCCGGAGCAATGGTCACGGGTTTTTCATTCATAACCTCGCCAACGGTCGGTATATCCTGCACCTGTTGCAGTCGTTTTTGACCGATGAAGTCTTTAACAAAGTCATCAGCCGGATGTCTTAGAATCTCTTCCGGTGTTCCTTGTTGAACGATGACACCATCCTTCATTAGCACAATTTGATCCGCAATTTTTAACGCTTCGTCCATATCGTGCGTAACGAAGACAATGGTCTTTTGAATATTTTTTTGTAAACGAATAAGTTCATCCTGCAGTTGTTCACGGCTGATGGGGTCAAGGGCACTGAAAGGTTCATCCATCAGGATAATCGGGGGTTCAGCGGCAAGCGCACGGATAACACCGATTCGCTGTTGTTGACCGCCGCTCAATTCGGAAGGGTAACGTTGCCCGTATGTATCCGGGTCCAGTCCTACCATGTTTAATAGTTCATTCACCCGGGTTTTGATGCGATCGTCGTCCCACTTTAACAGCCTCGGGACAACACCGATGTTTTTTTCAATCGTCATATGGGGAAACAGACCAACATGCTGGATAACATAGCCAATCCCCCGCCGGAGTTCCACAGGATTCATATTGGTTATGTCTTTATCGTCAAAATAAATTTTTCCTTCGGACTGGTTAATCAAACGATTGAGCAATTTCATTGTCGTGGTTTTGCCGCAGCCACTCGGCCCGATTAAAACCGTGATTTCACCAGTATTACAATGCAAATTAATATCTTTTAATGCTTCTGACCCATCATCAAATGTTTTATTAATTCCTTCAAGTTGAATCATTCACAGCACACCTCATTTTGTCGAATTAGTCGTCTCATCGTTCATGGGAGATCAAGAGAGACGAAATAAATCCATAATTGTCAATAAGATCGTCCATATCGTGTGATTGGTTCTCATCTATTAATTTGTGATTCCGCCTTCCTAATAGATTTGATCCTCTGATCGTGGCATTTTGACCTTTTATGGAATTATTCTTATACAATCCCTCCTTCTTTCAACAAAAACTGCTTGTTTGTTATAGGTTTTTGATTTTTTGATTTTTAAGTCATGTTAAAAATCATAACATGTCTAAGTTTATTGTCAACAATGTGTTTGATTTATTGTTGACAATATGGCATAAATATTAATCTAGTCTTTATAAAAAACTTTATTGTTCAGGGGGCTGAGGCAAGGAAAAGCGAAACAGAACTCATGGTCCAACTTCTCTGTTGTTCTCGTGTAACCATCTTCCTTTAATCCAATATTTCTTGATTTTTTAAATAGGTCAAAGCTACTTTCTTTGGATCCTTCCCATCAATTTCAACATCTTTCTCTTTAACAGTATCATAAACGAGTCCTATCCCCATTTGGTTTGCTTTTCGAATTCAAGATTGTACGTATCTTTAAAGGCATTATCTAAAATTTCTCTGTATGACATAGAATAAAAAATTCAGAGGAAATGGGCATTGCGTCTAAGCCCATTTCCTTTATTGCAATATTTTCGTCAATAGTCACATTCCTAAAATTGAATAAGGGAGTAATTCTGTGTTTAAGACAACGGTTGTTTCGTCTTTAAACCCTGGCCAATTTGATTGGAAACGTTTCTTTCACACATCACAGTTTCATTGATTGACCATTCCCGCCGCTTGTGGCAATTTTGGATACGCGGCCCTGGCGTTTTCCCGGAAGATTTTTCTTTCAAGGTCATCGCCTAGTGCAGGGAGCGCTTGGAATGGTGAATCGTAATCCCAATGAGGATAGTCAGTGGAAAAGCAAACCATGTCCTCTGATCCCATTAATTCAATAAATTGCATAAATTCCTTTTGGCTTAATTCATCAACCGGCTGGGTTGTAAACCGTACATGTTCTTGAATAATACGGCTCGGTAGTCTTTTAACCCACGGTACCTCATGGCGAAGCGCTTTGTATTGTTGATCCATTTTCTTCATTAAAGCCGGTGCATAAGTGAAGCCAGCCTCAATCATCACCAATTTAAGATTTGGGTATTTTTCAAAGACGCCATTAAAAACCATGCTATTAATCTGAACCATGTGCGTATTAGGCATAACAGAGTGCCACTCGACAAAATAACGAGGAAACTGGCCATAATAGGATGGCGGCTCGTTATGGTGCATCCCAATCGTAAGGTCGTGGCGCTCCGCCGCTTCAAATATAGGATGATAGTATGGATCTCCCCATGGCCTGTCATCAATTGGCAATAGCACTTGCACCATTTTAGGATGAGGACCTACGCGTTCAATTTCACGGACGGCCGCTTGTGGATCTTGAGCAGCGACATGGACAGATCCATATATTCGCTCATCTTTATCCAACCAATTCTCAATTTGCCAATCATTATAAGCTGTCGCCAATGCAACCGCCATTTCATACCAACCGTGCATGGAAGAAGGAGATGGGTCCAATGCTCCGGTTAAAATCCCGGCTTCGTGACCGATGTCATCAAGAAGCTGCTCTTGCATAAAGGATAAGCTATTCCCTGCTGGACCACCACTTGGAGGCTTAGCGTCGGCACGGTCCAAACCATCCGCACCTAAAATAGGGTAAGGCAGATGTTTCTCCTGAACCCAATCGCTGTCGGTAATATATCTTTTCCATGGATTATCCAAATAGGGAAGAAGATCTTTGTATGTTGCTCTTTCATGAATATCTGTATCAATAATCTGTTTTTTATTCTGTGATCCTGCCACTGTTAATCACTCCTTTTAATAATAGAAGAGTCTTCAAAACATTTTACATATGTCTCTCGATGACGACGGCATGTTTACGTTCTATGTAATGATATACGTCGCGAGCCAATCCCTCCTTCAACCTGATAATATTGTTTAATTTTCATAAGTTTATAGTTACGCTACTTTTCAAACTTCATTAAAAAGCATAACATGTCTAATTTCATTGTCAACAATATGACCAAATAATTGTTGACAATCGGACATTACATGTTAGACTAACAGTTACAAATAAAAATTCATTATAAAAAGGAGGTATGGATCTAAATGAATCAAGCTTCAAAAGAGTATGTGAGTGGCAAACATGTTCAAAATTATCTTCAACCGCCATCCTTTAATGGAATAGATGAAGAACGAGAACACGGCAAGCAGCGTGTAGCTGCCGCTTTTCGTTTGTTTGCCCGCTTTGGCTTCTCAGAAGGAGCAGCCGGCCACATTACATATCGGGATCCCGAATTTACTGACCATTTATGGGTGAATCCCTATGGCCTTCACTTCGGGAAAATGCGGGCTTCGGATCTTGTTCTTGTCAATCATAATGGTGAAGTCGTCGAAGGAAACTACGGTGTTCATCAATCGGCTTTCGCTATTCATTCGGCGGTCCATCAGGCTCGTCCCGATGTGATAGCTTCGGCACATGCTCATCCTATACATGGTAAGACATGGTCAGCAGCCGGACGATTGCTTGATCCGTTGACACAGGATTCCTGTGCCTTTTTCAATGATCATTCAGTTTTGAATGAATTCTCCGGTGTTGTATATGATGAGAGCGAAGGAGAAAAGGTTGCTAAAGCCTTGGGAGACAATAAGGCGGTTCTTTTAAAGAGCCATGGCCCACTAACCGTTGGACAATCGGTTGATTCCGCGGCCTTTTGGTTCATTACAATGGAACGTTCCTGTCAGTCTCAATTATTAGCCGAATCAGCTGGCATTGTCGATCCAATTGACGACAAGAACGCTGCTTTAACAGCCGAACAAGTTGGACGGGAAAAGGATGGCTGGGAAAATTTCCAACCATTGTGGGAACGCATTACTGAAGAACAACCTGATTTATTAACCTAGTAACAAATCGATTGAGGAGGTATATTAGAATGCAAAAAATCGTAGACTTTACAAGAATGGAAGATGGCACAAAAGAGGAATTTGAGTTTTTGGATGAATTAGAAGATGGGTTTAACCTGGGGTTGCCTGACCGGCTTTTGAAAACATTGGACGGATTGAAAGATAGTTTCAGTGGGTACCGCATTTCGCGTTACGAACATTGCTTGCAATCAGCAACACGTGCCTATGAAAATAATGAAGACGAAGATATGGTTATGGCCGCTCTTTTTCATGATATTGGCGATGAACTTGCACCATATACACACGGTGAAATGGTAGCTGCTATCCTTAAACCATTCGTCTCAGAAAAGGCTGCTTGGATTGTTAAACATCATGGTGTTTTCCAACAACACTATATGGCACATATGTCAGAAGAAGAAAAAAATGCGCGTGACTATTTTAAAGACAGCCCTTACTACGAAGAGTGCATTAACTTCTGTAAAAACTATGATCAAAACTGTTTTGATCCGAATTATGTTCATTATCCAGTTGAGTTTTTTGAACCGATGGTACGTCGCGTCTTTACGCGTACACCTGAATTTGCATAAGTTATACCAAAAAGTTATCCACCTATAAAGACCCTATATCAGTACAAAAAGTCCTGATGTTACGTGATTAAGCTTACTAAGCTAACACTTATAGTCTTTCAAGGTGAAGGTTATAGTATTATTAACGGGGAAAAACTCGAGTGGGAAAAAGGAGATGTATTTTTCTCCCCAGCTTGGTTAGAGCATGAACATTGTAACACATCGGATCATGAAAATGCGGTTCTCTACACCATTCAGGATGTCCCCACAGTCTCAGGTATGGGAACATGGTTTTTAGAAGAACCTGTTGGAACAAAAACCCAGCATGTCGTAGATGAAGAAGTAACCAATAAAGATGATATCTTACCTAAAAATAAGAGTGCTTTTCTGATCCTAATTGAAACTAGGTAACATTATCAGGGCATGATTTAAACTTGGATATGCGTGATATAGCACACCAAACCCTTAAATCGTGTCCGTTTTTTATTTTGGATATCATGTTAAAATAATTGAATGAAAAAAGTTGGACTGGCATATGGTTTGGGGGACTGGTTCTCAAGCTGATACATACGTCGTCAGTTTGTTATACCAATTAAAAAACGACGATCACTGGGACCGTCTCTATCTCTACTATTATGAGAACCAGACATCTTTCATGTTTCTGGTCTTATTTGTCGCCCTCGATAGGGAATTCAATGTTAAGAGAGTTGGATTGAATAATATGATCCTTTAAGGTTCGAATGGCGAAATCTAAATCACCAGTTTTAAACGAATCCAATAAAGTGCGGTGAAACTCAGTATATTTTTGCAAATCAAAGGGTAAGTCATTTTCATATATAAACAGCAAACGGCTTCGATTTAAAACAGAATCCCACAAACTTTTCACATTATACATGTTGGACGAACGAACAATCAACTCATGGAATTGCATATCCAAATCGCTGAAGAGAGGTGTGTCATTAAAATTCGCCGCACGTCTCATCTGCTCCAAAACTTCCTCAAATTGTTCAAAGTGTTGTTGACCCCAAAGTGGAAAACCTTTTTTCAAAGCGAATGTTTCAATATTTATTCTGATGGGAACAAGCAATTCATTCGCTTCCTCAGAAGTAATATTGGCCACCTTCGTTTCTTTAAACGTTGTCGAAACAAGCAGCCCTTCCATAACTAATAATTGCATCGCCTCACGGATAGGTCCTCTGCTGACTTCAAAATCCTTTGATAGTTTTAATTCTGTTACCTTTTCGCCAGGTTTTAAATCCCCGCGAAAAATGGCCTTGCGGATTTCTTCAGCAATCTGATGTTTTAATGACCCTTTTCTGACATTCATATTCACCGTTAAACATCCTTTCGTAACTAATATCAACACCATGTTTGTTGAATTAGCATTTCAAACTGATAGCATTTCATTATGGAACAAATTGTCTCATATCAGAAAAGGACTAAAATCCACCTGCTTAAACAGATGGATTCAAACATATGCGTTAACGACTAAAGTCGATCTTCAGGCTAAAGTTTTGCTAAAAAAGTCCTTTTAGATACTACATCATTTTACATAGTGCATTCTTGAAGGCCGATTTATCCATAAATGATTGTGAACATTTTACACGACATCGCAAAATGGTAATATCTCTACTTACAGCCTTGCCCCATTTTGTAAGTTTTATTAAATGAGCTGTAAAACCTGTTCATGAATGTACGTACATGACCGACGGCCGCAATAATAGTATTGTTATTAAAAAGTTCGCATTACGTTGCCTTTTCACTCATACAAGGTGATGTAATAACAAAGGCCGCGTTCACTCACTCCCTATTTTAACGTGTCCTACGGCTTCAGACCATATTTTCGGGATCTATTTGTATTCTAAAAGTTTTTCCTTTCGACCAACTATCCATTTGTTGCCTGACAGAAGAAGTTGACCAATCCTAGTATACTCATTAAACAACAACCATTTATTGTTATAATGAGACGACTACATCATCGTCTTCAAAAGAGACATTGAATTCTTTAAGTTTTTGTTCAGGATCAGCTAGCATACGTCCTTCATTTTTTATATCATATTCCATTCCATGCCAAGGGCAACGAAGAATCTCGCCTTCCTTCTGGTAGTCGTACTCCCCCGGTGTATCCGTAGGTACGGAAGCTCCGCACATTACCCCTTCAGACATGGGAGCGCCTTGGTGAGCGCATTTATTATTAAAAGCGTGATACTCTCCGTCTGGTGTACGACATACAATAATAGGGAAAGGACCCATCTTTGCTCTCATGGTTTGACCTGGTTGCAGTTCATCTTTTTTGCATACGATTTCTTTCATTGGGATACTGGCCTCCTCGTATTTTGTAGTTTTGGATAAAAGTTTCGTGCATTTTCTCTAAAGATCTTGTTTTCCAAATCCTCGCCGAGTGAAGGCAATGCCTGGAATGGAGAATCATAGTCCCAATGTGGATAGTCCGTTGAAAAACAAATCATTTCGTCTGATCCCATAAGATCAACGAATGTCATAAATTCCTCCGAACTCAATTCATCCGAAGGCTGAGTTGAAAAACAAACATGCTCTCGAATGATTTGGCTTGGCAACCGTTTGATCCACGGTACTTCATGACGCAAGGCTTTATATTGCTGATCCATTTTCCGCATGAGCGCAGGAGCATATGTAAAGCCTGCTTCGACCATCATTAATTTCAGATTCGGATATTTTTCAAAAACACCATTGAATACCATACTGTTAATCTGCACCATATGTGTGTTAGGCATTACGCAATGCCATTCAACAAAATAGCGCGGATATTTTCCATAATAGGATGGCGGTTCGTTATGATGCATAGCAATCATTAAGTTGTGACGCTCGGCAGCTTCAAAAATCGGATGATAATATGGGTCACCCCATGGTCTGTCATCAATTGGCAGCATCACTTGCACCATTTTCGGGTGAGAACCGACCCGCTCAATTTCACGGACAGCGGATTGGGGCTCTTGAGCTGCAACATGGACTGATCCATACAATCGTTCGTCTTTATCCAACCAATGATCTATTTGATAGTCGTTATACGCCGAAGCTAATGCATGAGCCATTTCATACCAGCCGTGCATCGATGATGGAGATGGATCAAATGCACTTGTCAGTATCCCATATTCATGTCCTACTTCATCAAGCAACTGTTCTTGCATGAAAGAAAGGTCGGTTCCCGCTGGACGACCGTCTGGTGTCTTAGCGTCTGCCCGGTTCAATCCGTCCGGCCCTGGTATGGGATAAGGCAAATGTTTTTCCATAACCCAATCGCTATCGGTAATATACCTCTTCCAAGGATTATCCAAATAAGGAAGAAGGTCTTCGTAAAGAGCTCCTTCGTGAATATCCACATCGATGATTGGGCGTTTTTTGTTTGATTGCTTTTGTTTGCTTTCTGCCATTGGCCATAATCTCCTTTCATATTTCATCTATTCCATGAGATCCAACAAATCTACTTCCACAAAAACTATAACATACATTGTCTTATTGTCAACAATACTATTAAATTATACAGCTATTACTCTGAAAACCAGCCGGATGGTTCCATTTCTTGATTGATATTAATTTGTTTCACCTCTTGAAATTCCTCTAATCCAAAGGTTCCCAAGCCACGACCAATACCACTTTGTTTGTATCCACCCCAAGGCGCTTCCACATATGTCGGATGATACGTGTTAATCCATGTGATACCGGCACGCACTTTTTTAATAACACGCATAGCTTTTGCTCCGTCCTGGGAAAATACAGCGCCGGCCAGACCAAATTCGGTATCATTCGCTAAATCGATGGCTTCTTTTTCGTCTTTAAATGTTTGTATCGTTACGACAGGACCAAAGATTTCTTCCTGTACGATGCGCATGTCAGATGAAACATCCGTGAATACGGTTGGTTCTACAAAAAACCCTTTCTCCAGCCCATTTTCTTTCAACTGGTTGCCTCCAAGCGCTAATGTTGCGCCTTCTTGTTTGCCTACGTCAATGTAGTTAAGAATGGTTTTAAGTTGAGCGTGACTTGCGATCGCTCCCATTTCAACGCCTTCGTCCATTCCAGGTCCTACTTTTATTTTCTTCGCTCGTTCAATAAATCGTTCGACAAATTGATTGTATATGCCCTCTTGTACAAGAATACGACTTCCTGCAGAACAATTTTGACCTGAGCCAAAAAAGATGCCAAACAAAGCGTAATCAACCGCAGTTTCAAATTCAGCGTCATCGAATATAATATTGGGTGATTTCCCTCCCAACTCGAGTGACACTTTTTTCAAGTTTCCTGTAGCAGCTTGCATAATACCTCGGCCTACATCCGTGCTTCCAGTGAAAGATACCGCATCTACCTGGTGACTTTCCGCTATCGTCTGACCAACAACGGATCCCTTACCCATTACCATATTAACGGCGCCTTTGGGTATTCCTGTTTCATCCATTATTTCAAACAATGTCATGGCTGTTACCGGAGTGAGTTCGGCCGGTTTAAATACAATCGAGTTTCCTGCAGCCAACGCCGGCGCAATCTTCCAAACACTCATTAGAAATGGTAGATTCCAGGGAACAATCAATCCTGTCACACCAATAGGTTCCTTTACTGTCATGGATTGCATAGCATCAGGAACGTGGTATGTTTGTCCATCCGGCGTTGTAATCAACCCAGCGTAATAGCGGAAGCAAAAGGCTGCATCGGCCACATCAAATGCCACTTCACTTTTTGTTTTGCCGTTATTAATAACTTCCAATTCTACCAGTTCGTCTTGTCTCTCTTCAATTTTATCAGCTATTTGAAACAGAAACCGAGCCCTCTCCCGCGCAGGGGTGTCTGCCCATTCGCCACTTTCAAATGTATCTTTAGCTATCTGGATTATCTCGTCCGTTTCTTCTTTTGTCGCTCGCGGTGCTTTTGCAATGACTTCCTGGGTAGCAGGGTTAATCACTTCATTAAAGTCATCATTCGCTGACGTTTTCCACTCGCCATTACTGTACATTTTTAAGTTTATCATTTTTTATCTCCTTTTGTACGAACGCGCATTTCTGTTCATAATAATCTTTGAATCTATAATATGAGCATGCTTCCGTAAGTTATCATAACGCCATATTGTCATATCGTCAAATTGATCAATTGTTGACAATTAAATAAAGGTCATATCGTCATAACGTGGTCTGTCTGCACAATGTCGTGCCGGTTACTTCGGTAAGTTGGATTGCAACGCGCCTTCCTCCATATACAGTATCCGGTCACCCAATTTTTCCGCTTCCTGTTTGGCATGGGTTACGAGTATAACCGGTATTTTCCACATTCGATGCAGACGCAATAGCTCAGCGTGACTGCGTTCACGTGTTTTATCATCCAGTGCTGAAAATGGTTCATCCAACAGCAATAAATCAGGCGCGGTTGCCAGCGCGCGTGCCAATGCCACCCGCTGCTTCTCCCCGCCGGAAATTTGCTGGGGATAATGCTGCTGCAAATGTTCAACCCGCAACTCCCGCATTAAGTCAAGCACCAATGATTCATTCTTCATACCATAAGCAATATTTTTCCAGACCGTCTTATGAGGAAACAATGCGTAATCCTGGAAAAGATATCCTATATGGCGTTTTTGAATCGGCAGCGTCTTCCCTTCTGCTTCAAATAACGCGCGCTGATTCAATCGGATATGCCCTTCATCCGGATTGGTCAGACCGGCAATACAGTTCAGTACAGTTGTTTTCCCTGAACCCGATGGACCAAAAAGGACAATGATTTCATCCGCTGCCTGAAAAGACATATGTAACGTAAAATGGGCCAGCTGCTTTTCGATTGCCACATCCAACATATCGAACTCTCCTCATCATCTGGAATTGCTTTTGTAGCGCATCATATTTCGTTTGCTCCACCAATTCAGCCACAATATAGCACTGAAACCAAGAGCAATAATAATAATCACCCAAAAGGCGGCTACTTCCGTATTCCCTGCTTGAACCTCAAAATAAATCGCAAGCGGTATCGTATTCGTCTCACCAGGGATATAGCCTGCAAGCATCAATGTTGCACCAAATTCGCCAAGCGCCCTGGCAAACGTTAAGACAAGCCCGGACAACAACCCCGGCCATGCTATGGGGAAGGAAATGGTCCAAAACACTCTCCATTTTGAGGCCCCCATCGTATATGCCGCCTTTTCCACATTGGCATCGTATTGCTGAAAAGCCGCCGTGGCACTTTGATACATTAATGGAAAAGCTACGACAACGGCTGCTATGAGAACAGCATTCCACTGAAACACAATTTGCATATCAAAAACCGTCTCCAATATCGAACCTAAGGGGCCATTTTTCCCAAAAATAACGAGTAGTCCAAACCCAACAACGGTGGGCGGCAAGACGAGTGGCAGCATAAAAATGGCTTCAACAACACTTTTCCCAAAAAAGTGATTCCGTGCCATCACCCTTGCTAGAAAAACACCAATAATAAATACAATAACTGTTGCAATGGCGGCTGTCTTAAAGGAAAGCCATAACGGCGAAATGTTTACATCAGGCATTATCATCACCCATCCTGCATATCAAATCCATATTCCTCAAAAACGGATTGAGCGTCATCTGATTGCAAAAATTGAACGAACGATTTGGCCGCTTTTTTGTTCTCTGTATCGGCTGTAACAGCAGCCGGATAGATAATGGCATCATGTGTTTCGGCGGCAGCTTTCGTCAACACTTGAATCTTATCGGAAATGAGTGCATCGCTCTTATAGACAAACCCAATATCTGTATTTCCGGTTTCCACATATGTAAGGACTTGGCGCACATCTTTCGCAAATACGAGTTCTTTCTCTAATTTACTCCGTATATCAAGTGACCTTAGTGTTTGATCGGCATATTTTCCCGCTGGCACACTTTCTGGGTTGCCAATGGCAATCTGATCCACATCGTCCGGTTCAATAGCATCCATCGATTGATAATCTAGATCAGAATTTTCCCCTGCAATAAGGACAATGCTGTTACCGGTTACATCTTTTCGAGTCTCTTGGATAATCCGATTATTCTTTTCCAACCTGTCCATCCAGTCCTGATTGGCAGAAATAAAAACATCGGCCGGCGCACCTTGTCGAATTTGCTGAGCCAGTTTTCCAGATCCTGCAAAATTAAGCGTCAATGCGACGTTCTCTTTCTGTTCATAAACATCTTTTAATTCTTTCATCGCATCCGTCATACTGGCAGCAGCGGAAATGGTCAAAGCAACGTTCTCTTTTTCTTCATCACTATTATCGCCATCACTGCTGCAAGCTGCCAGCACGGCGACAAAGGCGATCATCAACCATTTTACATACTTCATGTTACACCCTCCAATTATAATAGTTATAATCAGGTATAGTTAATTATAATTGGATTTAAACAGAGAAGTAAATGATAAAATAAAAACAAGCGGGAGGGAGTTTCAAGCATACAAGAACCTGTCGAACCTCCAACGACAGAGAGACCCTCGTTGAAAAGAGGATTCGGGCCAATTGGTCATTAACATCTTATTGGACTGTATAAATGTATGGATGAACGTAAGCAACATAACATTTGGTTCCGTTCGTTCATACGCTATAAAAATTGGTATATAAGGGGATGGGTTTCGTGGAAAAATGGATAAAAAGTTTGAAAACTGACACACCACAAGAAGGATTTGAATTGGCCATCACACTTGCTCAAAAAGGCGTGGAATATACACAACCTTCCTTGAAAATCAGAAAAAAACTGCGTCCCAAGTATTCCAAAAACGCCAATAGTCTCATAGCTGCCTCGGATGTTATAGCTATGCATTTTCAAACAGTGGCCGCTGCAAATAATTATTGGAATACTAAAGCCAATTAGACCAATCAAAAAGCATGGCTGCGAAACGGGGTAACCGCTTATTGCTGCCATGCTTTTTACGATAGTTGAACGTTTTAATCCGAACAAATGTTTACCAAAAATGAATATTATAAAGGGTATCCAATGCTAACAGCCCAGGACCTGACAATGTGATACCCAGTGCAACAGCGATTAATACCACATTATATTCAATGCCACCTTTATCGACAAACAAGCCATTTTTTCCGTGAACGGTTTTAATAGCACCAATCATGGGAATAACAAATAATAAAGCTGCCAAAGGCATCAGCAATCCTAATAGAAATAAAATACCGCCAATAAATTCACTTATCCCTATTAATAAAGCCATCGTTTTACCTGGCCTTACGCCAATTTTGTCAAAAAATGCACCTGTCTTGCCAGGGCCATTACCACCAAACCATCCAAATGCTTTCTGGGCTCCATGTGCTGAATAGTACAGACCAACAATAACGCGTATAATTAAAAAACCAATAGCTTCCATAATACCTCCAACGTTTAACTGTATTTCGTTACTTATTCTAATAACTAGATTTCTGCGTAACTAAAGTTAAGAATAACATATCTGTGCAAAAAAAATGAAGACAGTGGTAACAAGTGTTTGTGTCAATCGGATGTTCAAACATCACCCAAGTTTCGGAGATGATGCCTGAAATGGGTAGTTTCCAGGCTATTCCCACACCGACATTCGGAAAGAGGCTCATGCAAAACATTTACTACAGTTATGGCTACTCGGTACTCATAAGAACACATTAAAGAAGTCCCATTATGAGCTAACATTAACACATGAGAGGTTAATATTATTTTTTGAAATGTAAAGTACATTTGTTATTCGGAAGCTGATTTATTTTTAAGAAACAGAGAAAAGACCGCCCCGGCAACGGCTATACTGGTCGCAAAAATAAACGCATCATTATAACCACTTAGTTGCGCTTGATGAGCTATCTGCAATTTCGCTTCTTGTTGTGTCAGGCCTTGAAGTGCCGACGCATCTGGTTCGTAACTTTTAGCCCCCGACGTCATTACTGTAATTAGTATTGCAGTGCCGATGGAAGCAGATACTTGCTGCATCGTATTCGCCATAGCTGATCCATGCGCATTCCACTTCATTGGTACCTGATTTAATCCTGATGTCATAACCGGCATCATAGCAAAAGATAGTCCAAACATGCGCACTGCATATATAACAGCTATGAACCACAGCGGCGTTTCCAATGTCATATCCGTGAATATAAACGTCGTTACGGCAACGATTGTTAACCCTGGAAGGGCCAGCCACTTTGCACCGAATTTATCAAACAATGCACCAGTAACAGGAGACATCATTCCCATAACAACGGCTCCCGGAAGAAGTACAAGTCCTGATTGTAAAGCCGTAAAACCTCTTAAATTCTGGATATATAATGGTAAGAGTGTCTCCGCACCAATCATAGACATCATTACTATCATGGTAATAACAATAGAAACACTGAACGCTTTAAATTTAAAAACCCTGAATTGAAGCAAAGGTGTTTGCAGTTTTAATTGTCGCCATATAAAGAGTCCAAGAATAATAACTCCTGCAATCAGTGACACAATCACTTTCAGACTGGTCCATCCGCCATCTCCTGCACTGCTGAAACCAAATAATAGACCTCCAAAACCCAATGAAGAAAGGATTATAGAAAGTATATCCATTTTCGGGTGTGTAAGCTTGATAACATTTTTTATAACAATGTATGCAAAAATAAACGTTAAGACAACAATTGGTAAAACTACATAAAATAGCGCACGCCATGAAAAATGCTGCAGTAACCAACCGGAAAGTGTTGGTCCGATAGCTGGTCCAAATGAAATGACAATGCCTGCAAGCCCCATCATTTTGCCTCGTTTTTCTTTTGGAATCACTGTTAGTATAACAGTCATCATTAATGGCAGCATGATTCCGGATCCTGCTGCCTGTATCACTCTGCCAACTAATAATAGTGGAAATACATGTGCAAATGCACTGATTAAGGTCCCCAATCCTAAGATACTCAGCGCAGTTAGGAATAGTTTTCTTGTGGGAAACCTTTCAATTAAGAAAGCAGTAATAGGAACCATAACCCCGTTAGCTAATAGAAAAGCCGTTGTCAGCCACTGTGCTTTGTTTTCATTAATACCAAAATCATCCATAATGGATGGTAAAGCTGTTGCCAGTAATGTTTCATTTAAAATACCAACAAATGCGCCAATAAGCATCACTGCAATCATTGGTCCTATTCGTTCTTGCTTCTGGCTAACTTGCGACTGTTCTGTCACCATGCATGTTCACCCTTCCCTCGCAAATGATTATTTATCGTCTGTTCCAATCGGATAGCGCTGGTTCTTAGCGCTTCTTCTGATTTCAAATAATTAATCAACGCTTCTATTAAGTACATTTTTGGTTCAGCCATACTTACCTCTTTTGTTAGATGGTTAACCGTCTGTGTAAATTTATCCTTTTCGTTTTCTTGTAAAGAAAGACTTTTCACCAATAGTTTCATTTGAGAAAGTTGCTGATTCATTTTGCTTTTTAATGAAACTTTTTCTTCTTCATTCATTGGTTTAAATAGTTTTTCTTTCGTGAGAATCGGGTGCATCATTCGCATTGAATTTCCTGCTTCTTCTAACACAGAGGTGATTAAATTCGCCAAATGATTAATGGAAAGTGTTATCCCTCGAAAAATAAATAATGATGTATACTCTTTCATAATGCCTTCGTAAATAACTACTAAATCCCATATAATGGAGTGATTTTTTTCACCAAACGCTTCTAATAACCATTGTTTATGCCACTCCATTAACTCCAGTCGGAAGTTTTCCATCATGTCAGCTACTTCACTTTGGTCATTAGGTGAATATTCATTTAACACAATGAAAAAAATAGAGCTGCTCTTTTGCATTTCTTCTAATTCAATCGTAATTCTTTTTTGCAGCACTTCCGTGGCGGACAGTGCATCGGAATATTGAACGGAATGCGCTTTTTTGAACAGACTTTCATGATGATCTTTGATAATTTCTATAAGCAAATTCTCCTTCGAATCGAAATGCTTATAGAAAGCTCCTTTGGATACATTACACGTTTGAGCAATTTCCTGAACTGATGTAACATAATACCCCTTCTCCGCAAACAGATGGATCGCCATATCTTTGATTTCTTGCTTTTTTGTTGACATAAATCCTCCTTGTACTGTACGGTTACATTTAGATACCGGTTGGTCACAAACTCTAAAATGTATCTTATAATGAACTTGAATTTTTGTCAATATGTATGTACTTTGAAGTTAAAGCAGTTATATGAAACGCGAGGTGGCGACGTTATGACAAAAATATTGGTGACAGGTTCGACTGGGAATATAGGCAGCTATGTGGTAGATCAACTATTACAGAAGGAGGTGACAGTTAAGGCTGCTGTCAGGGATGTAAAAAAGGGAAAACAATTTTTCTCAAACAGCCATGCAGAAGTGACGGCATTCGACTTTCTGCGCCCGCAAACCTATAAACAAGCGCTGGAAGATGTAACGAAAATTTTTCTTATGCGCCCGCCTCACCTGTCCTCACCAGAAAAAGATATGCTTCCATTTTTAGAAAGCGCCAAAGCAGCTGGCGTAGAGCACATTGTATTCGTTTCGCTATTCGGCGTTGAGAAAAATCCGTTCGTTCCACACCGAAAAATTGAGTCGTTCATACGTGATCTAGGATTTAATTATACATTTTTGCGCCCTGGCTTTTTCATGCAAAATCTAAATACGACGCATCGTAAGGATTTGTTATACCGAGGGGAATTATTTATACCTGCCGGCAATGCTAAAACCAATTTTATTGATACAAGAGATATAGCAGCCTGTGCAGCTGTATGCCTCACAGATCATGGTTATATAAACAAAGCTTATACGCTAACCGGCAATGAAGCGATAACCTATTATCAGGCTGCTTCCATCATGTCAGATGTGTTGCACCGGGATATAATCTATACAAATCCGGGACTGCTTGAATTCAGGAAGGCATTTATAAAAAGAGGAACACCAAAAACGTTTGCTAATGTGATGATGATGCTGTACTTAATGACAAAACTCGGTACAGCAGAAAAAGTGACCGATGAGGCAGAAAAATTACTGGGGCGGAAACCAATTACGTTCAGACAATATGTTGAAGATCATGCGGAGTTTTTTGAAAGACGATAGTTGCCTGACATGCACAGGAAAAGAGGAATGATTGGAGGAACCGCCATTAAATCCAGATAGACTGACCCGGTTCTGTGTATAGAATCAATGAAACGACCTTTAACGGGAGATTGAAACCTCCCTTTAATATCTCTTTTTGTCTTCTCCATGGATTATAAGTGCCAGGCATATACGCAATTTAGAATTGCGTATATGCCTGGCACTTACTTCTAATTGGATGGTTGCGACACAAGTTTCTTATGATGAATATTCTATGATAAGAGCGGACAGGCTATAAAAGCCATAAGTGAGGAAAAAGAAGACTAGAGGTACAGAGTCCCTATATTCTTATGACGGATTTAAAACCAAAGAATAATATTCTGGTTATCACATCCATGATAAAGGGGGAAATAGGGTGGAGAAAGGAAGGATTTCAGCTTTACAGATGGCGGTTTTAATGTATCCAGCTGTTTTAGCAACCGCTATTCTCTCCTTACCGGCAACGACTGCTGCATACGCAGACCATGATATGTGGATGTCCCCTGTTTGGGGCTCCCTAGCTGGGTATCTGGCTGTGTATAATGCATACAAGCTAAACACACTTTACACGAAGGAAACATTGATTCAATACAGCCAACATATTATTGGCTTCATTCCAGGAAAAGTTATTGGCTTTTTTTATATCTTCTACTTTTTACACAACGAATCCCTAGTCGTGAATCAGTACGGAGAGTTTGTCGCGGGTATTTTTCTTCCTCAAACACCGATGATTGTGGTTAATATTGCAATGGTTATTGTCTGCGGAATTGCCGTACGAGGAGGTTTGGAAACCATTGCAAGAACAGCTCAGATCTTTATACCCGTGACTTTCCTGCTTTGGATAATCATTATCGTTTTACTGATTCCTGAACTGGAACCGAATAATATGTTTCCAATTATGGGAGATGGCATGATGCCATCTATTAAAGGAGCATATATTCTTCAGAGCTGGTTCAGCTTATTTATTATGGTCGCCTTTTTACTTCCCTTTATAGAAGATCATAAAAAAAGCTTAAAATGGGGCATGCATTCTGTGACCAGTGTGCTGTTTACGATGGTCATTACAAACTTAGCCACTCTACTTATATTTGGAGAAATTACAACAAGATTTTTTTACCCAGTCATGGATGCTGCTCGTTACGTCAGCATCGCTGATTTTTTCCAACACATTGAAGCGCTCGTAATGGCCATTTGGGTAAGCGGAATTTTCATCAAAACCGCCGTATTTTATTACGTAGTGGTTCTTGGTACTGCCCATTGGTTGAAACTCGATGATTATCGCCCGATTGTCTGGCCAATTGGCTTTCTAATCATTGGTTTTACAGTGTGGGCACCCGGTATACAGGAAATTAGTCAGTATTTCGCCACAACCAGTATCATTTACTCGGTATTATTTCAAACTATCATACCGCTCCTGTTACTAGTCATCGCAGTCTTTAAAGTACCACGGAAATCATAGGGACTATCTAGGTCAAGTAGGAGTGAACCTCTCAGCCTAACGGCTGATTGTGTATCACTCCCCTCTCAGAACCATGCGAGCG
>NZ_BAAADM010000029.1:0-5707 GCF_039522485.1 Lentibacillus halophilus
GATGCCCAGCAACTTGGCCTGATCGGAAATTGAGAGTTCTGAATCAGCCCAATCGACCATTTCCATACGTTCTTGCCTAGTCGTCGTAGATGCCAGATTTTTTTTTGAGCCACGACAGCTGCGTGGTTAATTTCCCGACTTCGGAATACAGATTGTCCAATTGTTTTTCATAATCGGCTTTCATCTTTTCCTTGTCCTTATTTTGTTTCTCAAAAACCTGTGGCATCTCCTGCAGAAAATGTGTTTTCCATTTATGCAGCTGATTCACGTGAACCTCGTTCTCTGATGCGATCTGGCTCATGGATTTTTCTTCCTTCAAGATTTCCAACACGATTTGTGATTTAAATTCAGGTGTATAGCTTTTACGTTTCATAAAAGTACCTTAACATCTCCCTTTTTCGTGTCTAAAATCTTGGGTCCATTATAAAGAGAATTTTCTAAGGTTGCTTTTTGTTGTTTTTGTATTTTATTTCAGCAGTATTTGGGTGAAATTGGATTTTTAGCGTTTTAAGGTCTCAATAAAACAGATTTAATGATTATATTTTCGAACAAATGTTCTTGACTTTTCATAGATTATAGGATATCTTATATGTAATCAATAACTTAACTGGCGATAAAGGTATAAGCAATGAAAGTTTTTGGAAGCCGTGACAATACGGTGATCCGTGCGAACAAAGTGCAGAAAGGAATGATACACTAACGATGGGTCGGAAAAAGCGGATGTGGGATCCCGATTCATTCTATCACGTCGTCTGTCGCGGCAATCGCAGGGATGCGCTTTTTAAGGATGATAGTAATTTCAAAATTTTCCTTCGTATACTCCAACAGACCAATAAGAAGGCCCCGTTTGAACTCGCTTCCTACTGTTTGATGACCAACCATTTTCACCTGCAAATACGGTCCAAAGATCAGCCTGTCTCCAAAGTTATGTCATTCATCAACAAGCGGTATGCTGACTATTACAATACAAAGAACCGAATCACCGGCCATGTCTTTGAAAAACGGTATTATGATAAGCTGATTGCATCGAAACAAGGGATGCTGGAAGTGAGCCGTTATATCCATTTGAATCCGGTAGACGCCAACATGGTGATGCATCCACAAAGCTATCCATGGAGCAGTTACCGATATTACATGCATACGTCCAGACATCATCTTTTGACCATGGCTATTATTTTGGATTACTTTTCAGGGGATGCCTGGGAGAAGCGCCGGAAATATCAAGAGTTTGTGGGGAGGGAACGGGTAGAATAATTGGGAAGTGACAGGCACCACCATCAAGACCACTATTCCAAGCAGCGGGAAAAATATAAGAAATGCTGTGGAGCGTAGGTATTGAACGAGAGCGCCTACTATTCCCTGGGAAAGTGGATGGAAATGGAAGGCATTTTGCCACTCCCGAACCGCCCTGTCCATCCTCGGTCTACTTCAGTTGTTTTTCCAGTATATAACATTCGAGTAGTAGGAACATAAGCAATTTTAATATCCGAGTGCCAAGTACATAAACAATTCTGAATTGTGTACGTGCCTGGCACTTATTCCACCCTAGGCTCTTTTTTATATGATGCTTGACCTGGGGAGTGCTCACATTAACTTTCTGAAATATTAGTAACATATCCTAAGTCAAATTGACTATCATCCACCATATAGTGATTAAAAAACTTTGAATCGATCCCTGTTATATGATGGAAAAAAGGAGTTTCCACCATCCAGTCGTTTTCAATCATTTTGCGTATATCAATCAACCCATTTTTAGCAACGAAATCAATGATCGATTTAACTTTTTGCGGTTTCTGTATTTGAAGTGCCTCATCAATTGGCTCTCTTTTTAAATAACCTTTTCGATGAAGTGCTGCATAAAAATTTCGATGTGTTTTGGCATCTAGAATGTCTAAACTGGCTGCACGGTATCCCAGAACTTGCATGGACGTTTTGTATTTTGTTTTTAAATCGGTATATGCATCGGGGTTTGTTGTACGTGCAACTGTCTGCATATCCTCTAAAAATGCCTCCTCAGGCAAAAGAAATGCACCGGCAAACTGATTAGCTTCTTTTTCAATAGCTTTATGGCCTTTGCGATCTAAATGGGTGAATTCCAGTTTATAGTGAAGCAGCAAATGGCCAAGTTCATGAGCGATGTCAAAATTTCTGCGTACAGCTGAACGTTTTAAATTGCCCAATATAATGAAAGGACGCTCCCGATTTGTCCATAAACTGTAAGCATCAATTTCTTCCCCAATAGCTTTTTCAAAAACAAATACGCCACTTTTTTCAATCAGAAACAATAAATTGTCATTTGAGTCATTGCGGAAGCCTAATCTTTGACGTGCGGTCTTGGCGACTTTGTTTATTTGTGTATGTCTGTCATCATTCGTTGTATTTAAATAGCTGATTACGTCGTCCCTTAATTGAATGATTTTCTGTGTAGGCAATTTAATATAAGTTGTTAAATAGTTAACAAAGCTATCCAAAAATTCAACGTGCTTTGCCTCGGATTGTGTTTTGGAAATAACGTTCATCACGTTAGAACGATAGGCAATATTCATGACTGGTATATTTTCTGGTTCAAAGTACCGGCTTAGAATATCCTTTTTATAAAAATATTTACTTTTCACATAAAAAATGGACTTTAAATCATTTACATTCTGTATTTTAGGTGATGTGTAATAATTTTCGTATTGCCAAACGGCTTGTTCTGTTACATTTAACATTTCAGAGAGCTGTTTTCGGGAATATCCATGCATGATACGAAGATTAGTCAAGTTTTCTCCAATAAACATTATGCTCCCCCTAAATGATTAATACTTAATTACTTTCTTCGTCGTCAAAGATACCTATATCAAATGCTGCGGGATCTATTATATCACTATCCTGTTCAGGAGCAACGATATATCGTTCTTCATCTGTTAACTCTGAACCAGTAATGTGTTTTGAAAGATTTTCTATGGGATAAGCTGTATTGTCCTCAGGATTGGGTAAGTAATGCATAATCTCAGATATTTGATAAGCGTCATCAATTTTGTATGTAAGAATGTGAAATTCATTATAAGATGATTTAATCTGGTCAAGTTCATCCTCTATTTGGTTTTTAGGTATAAATAAGGATAATTGTTCATTTCTTTCAAAAGGATTTTCATACCATGAAGTTGTGTTCGGAAAGTTAAGTGACTTATTAATTTTTGAGAGTTCATGGAGATAAGTGCGGCGTTGCCCTTTATTTTTATTAGGCAGTACAGCGTGTGAGAAATTATTTTGGTTAAAATAGGCAGCATTTTTTATAAGGAAAAGCTTTTTTGTGTCATTGTGAATAAATTGTAGATAATCCCAGGTTAAACCAGCTTTTGACATTTTATACGATAAATTAATGTTACTGCTGATTTCAGCTATTTTATTTTCTATAAAGTTTCCTTTTGTCCACGCAAAGGCAGAACTGATTTTCATTTTCTGACGGCGGTCTTTACGATGCTCGATATAATCCCGGTAACCTTCAACGATAGCGTTTACGATAATCTCACTTTCATTCGTGTTAAATTCATATTGCCTCATATCCATCCCCCTATTATTTTTAATATGACATCATTATAATTCAGTTTAAATAAAAAAGATATGATTTTATTTAAATTATTTAAAGTTTTTATGAAAATGAGAACTTGCGCCAAGCACCGACACAAATGGAAAGCTATTCTAACATTACCAAGTATTACAGTGTCCGGTTAACAGGAAGTACGTCACGTCTATAATCGTATCCCTACAAGAAAAAGTGTCATGTGCAGTGTTTTGCATGACACTTTTTCCATTTCGGGTTCGATTATAAAATAAAGCTGAAATAATAGAATGCATTTGGAAGGAGGGAGGGGGGGGTCCTCACCCAATGATTTCGACAAAAATCGGGAAGTGACAGGCACCATCCTATCCGCGAAGCCATTCTCGTGCTGCATCCAGTTCTTGCAGTGGGTACTGGGTGACTTCCACACCTGGTATGAGCTTTTCAACTTTTTCGTTAAGGCTAAATGTTTCATCTGCTACAATGGCGCTTTTTTTGATGCTTCTTAGTTGGGTAAGGATTTTCCAAGCTTTCGGCAGTGCTTTTGTAGTGTTGCCCTCAATGTTTTTGAAAATGAACAAAATGTTGAGAGGTTCCTCTTGAAGTTTCTTAGCCTTTAACGCTTCTTCAAATGTTTCCAAGTCATCCTGTGTTGCTGTGCCCTCAGTCGTCACTTCCAAAATCTGCCCCTTTTCCTCACCTTTGATCTCTATCATTTGTCCAATCATCCTTTCATGTTCAAGGGTCATCTTTATATACAGCATTCCACTCTATACATGAAATGAAACATGTGAGTGGTGGTTATAGATAAATTCATTACAACGGCGACATGGGGAAAACTAAGAATTGGCTCAAAGAAATGTAACGGAAGATCGCTCTAGTGCACGAACAGTTCTTTTCAATTAAAAAATCGGGTATATTATAGGAACTAGGATCAATTCCGGAAATATTCAGAATTGTGTGCGTGCCAGGCACCAGAAAGGAGGGGCTGCGCTATGAACAGGCCATGGGTGGGGGTTCAATATTGGGAACATCCTATATTCATTCATTGGCCGGTACCGTATGATGGGCTACGACCGCTCGTGCCGGGTCCTTTTCAGCTGGATACGTTTCATGGCCAGGCATGGATAAGCGTGGTACTCTTTCGTTCGCCCCGAAGTCGTTTGCGATGGGGGTCAAGCTTGTTCTCTCTTGGTCCGTTCTGGCAGGTGAATGTGCGGACGTATATCCGTTTTTATGAGGAACCGGCTGTTTATTTTCTTAATGTGTACACAAACAGCAGGCTGTCGGTGTTGGGTGCCCGATGTTTGCTGTCTTTGCCTTATCAGCAAGCCTCTTTTGATACTTCCACGAGCGGGAGACGGACATCATTCAGAATGGAATCAACTGTTGGCGAGCCATCCCGACGATTTTCAGCCGATGTTTATCCGTTATCCGGCTGGTTTTCTCCAGAGAATCACTCATTGGAGAACTGGCTTACGGAACGCTACCATGTCTACATGGTCAAAGGAACGTATATTGTCAAAGCAACGATTTCCCACATGCCGTGGCGTCTTTCTGAAGCCCGGTATAACATCAAACAGAACAACGTGCTCGAGGTTACGCCCGAAATAAGCGACCCGCTGGCTCATGTTGCCTCGCCCCAAACGACCTATGTATACCCACCCAGCATAAGAGGGCGATATGTGTAGCGCGCGGATAAGTGCCAGGCACCTGAACAATTCAGAATTTATCAGGTGCCTGGCAGAGCGACCGGGCTTAGGTCGTAGCATATAGCGGGTGGGATGCCCGCCGAGTAAGAGTTAGCCACTCGCTCGTAGCAAGTTTTGGGTGGTGAAAGGCAACTTTCATCATTAAGCGTAAACAGTTAGCTAGTGGGCCGTAAACGACAGTTGAAGGGATTGAGCCCCGAAATACCCAATGAAAGGGCAGATGGTTTTGTCAGTCCAGAATGCAACATCTTGATAAGCGGTATAGGCGAGCTTATTAAGACCTTTCCGGGGTCGGTGACCACGGCACGCTAGACATGGATATGCTACGGCAACCCGGGAGGTCCTATCGGGTCTTCCTGCGGAAGCAGGGAGTATGGTTGTACAAGCGATACAAAGTGAGGAAACCAAATGTCTGATAGGAAGTCGGAGGGCTACATAGTACCGTTGAAGC
>NZ_BAAADM010000030.1:0-35175 GCF_039522485.1 Lentibacillus halophilus
CATGATAGAGTGCCTTCTCTTTTTTGACTAGAAAATTGCCTCAGGTGGCCCCGAGAATTATTTTACACATATGAGTTAAAATAACAGTTTCCATTGGGATCACACGCCAATTCGGCTGAACAATGACCCATTCATTCAATGTCCATTTCAATACCAAGTGATTCATAAGGCACGTTGATTTTAAAAGCAAGGTTGTTTGCTTTGAGGTCAAATTGTTCCACACTGATCCGGAAGTTACTCCGGATAGTCATATCGGTGACCGCTACATAAATTTCTTCGTTGGCCGGATCAACCGTCACCCATTTCGGCATCGGCAAATATTTCTTTAAATACTCCATAATTTTTTTATTGGGTAGTTGCAGTTGTCCGATAGAGATGGATTTTTGCTTCAGAATAACGTCCCCGTTATTCTGTACGACCGGATCCAGTTGCAGCGAAACTCGGACAGAAGAGGAGAAAGCAGGCAATTCCCCGACCAATTTTACATTATCCTTCAATGTGACCTGATAATGGTGATTGCTGCCTTTCAACAGTTTATCGATATAGGCATTGACCAGCTCATTTAGATTTTGTTTGCTGGTACGAACAATAAATTCGGAACTTGGTTTGGTATCTTCCTTGGTGGGTTCGGGTGTGTCAGTTTCAGATACGGGCCAAAATAGCAGTGCTACAATGACAATAATAATAAGTGCATTCACACCACATAGCCACAGGAACAGTTGCCTCCATATCCCCGGTTTATCAAGCTTCGGCAACGTCTCACCCCCTTATTGATCGGTTGTTATAGAATGGAGAACACGCCTGGCAAACAGTTGATATCCTCTATGATTGGGATGAAAGTTATCCTCCGCAAATACGTTTTTGTCTTCTGCATGAAACATATCGGCTATCGGGATAAAATTCGTCCGATCAAAGTTGGAGGTGGCCGTTTTACCTGTCTGGTTCCAATTGTTGATGATGGTATTCAGTTCTTCCAAATTTTTAAAATAGTTTCTGAATGGGTTATAGAAGCCGATCAGGTAAATTGATGCATCGTCATTAAGATTTTTAATGGTAGTAAAAATGGATTCGAGATGGGTTTTATAGTCCTTCCTAGGTTGTTTAAAATCGCTCATTTCCAAACTGAGGAAATTCTTTTTCACGACTTGCATGACGTCATTGGCGCCAATAGTCAGCAATACAATATCGGCTTGTTTGATAGATTCCTGAATAGATGGTTTTTCCAGTCGTTTTAAAAGTTGACTGGAGCGATTGCCGCGCTTTCCGAAATTATCGAATGTAACCCGTTGCTCATCCTGGTTGATTTTTTGATCCAAAATGCCGATATAACCGCCCTCTACAACGTCATCGCCAACACCTTGTGTCAATGAGTCGCCAACTGCCGCTACGTGCATATGTTCTTTTGTAAAAAAATTAATGGTGCTTCGGACGGCTTTGTTCAGCAGCTCCTGCAATCGGGAGCCAGATTCGTCGGCTTTTTCGTCAGGATTGTTGTCCTTTTCCTTTTTCTCTTCCACTTCCACTTCCGGCGATTCGTTGTCATTTTTATCGTTACCGGATTCCGATTGGGATTTGCGTAATGGTTGGTCGTGATCGTCGGTGTTGGTTTCAGATGGTTGAGTTACTGGTTCATCCGGATTGCTTATGAGAAAAAAAACGGCCGTGCACAGAATGAGTACACTAATCAGAATGCCGGTGATGAGCTTTTTGTTCATACGTTTCACACCCATGCTGCATAATCCCTGTTGCTATTGTAAAAAGAGAATGGTTTATCTTTAAGGATTATTCGTTTATTTATTTTATTATACCATGCTGCGCGCTTAAAATAATCCCCGATATACGCTATATTCAAACATCGGCCCTCAGACAACAGTCGAACACACCCTATAAAGTGAAAAAGGAGCGGTACACGATAGGGTGTACTCGCTCCTGTATAGAAAGTTTTATAAGCGGATTTTAGTGCATTAGATGTGTTTATTGGGCACTGCTGCTTCGGAGGCGCACAGCTTCGTCATACGCATTTTTTCCGGAAATAACGGTAATACCCGCCTCGGCAGCTTTGTTCACTGTTTTCGTCGCAGGTTGGGAATGCTGTATCCACACTATTTTTCCATTGAGCCGCGTGAGTTCGTCGATCCGTTCCGGTGCAAGTTCATTGTCGGCGATCAACACGGCGTCGATAATATCCGGGCTGCCTTCATCCTTCGCGATGGACGGGGCGTCGGATGCGGGTGCATTGACGTGGATAATTTGGAAACCCAGCGTCTTAAGCTGATGCGCTGCCGCCCATGCACTGTCCGTTTGATCATCACTGATGAGTGCGATCGTTTTTTGGCGTAAGCCTCCACCGGTGCGGTCGAACGGCGATGCAAGCAGCCAGCTGATGGCGTCTTCTTCCGTCGTCTGAATCGTCGGTTCCTCGCCGGTTGCTTTAACAATGGCCTGGTCAAGATCAGCAAGGATATCCGATGTGGATTCCAGTCCAACTGACAGACGGACAAGTTCTTCGGAAACGCCGCTTTTAACCAAATCCTCGTCGCTGAGTTGCTGATGGGTGGTCGATGCCGGATGGATAATTAACGATTTCGCATCACCGACATTGGCAACGTGGGACCAGAGTGTGACGTTGTCGATCAGTTTTCTTCCGGCGTCACGTCCGCCTTTAATGCCAAATGTAATAATTGATCCGTACCCGTTTTGCAAATACTTATTCGCCGTTTCATGGGCGGGGTGATCGGACAGACCCGGATAATTAACCCACTCGACGGCCGGGTGCCCCTGCAGGTACCGAGCAACGTATTTAGCATTCTCATTATGACGCTCGATTCGCAAATGCAGTGTTTCGAGACCTTGCAGAAGTAAAAAGGCGTTATACGGGCTCAGGCAGGCACCGATGTCTCGGAGCATTTGAACGCGCAATTTGGTGCCAAAAGCCGTCGGTCCGAGATCAGCATACCGCAAGCCGTTATAACTATCATCCGGTTCCGTGAATTCCGGGAAGTTGCCATTCGCCCAATTGAATCGGCCTCCGTCAACGACAACACCGGCAATCGACGTGCCATGGCCACCAATCCATTTCGTTGCTGAATGGACAACCACATCCGCACCCCACGTAAGCGGTTTGGTAACATACGGTGTTGCAAACGTATTGTCGATAATCAGAGGAATGCCATGATCATGAGCTATACCGCTGATGGTTTCCAGATCAAGCACATTCAGGCTCGGGTTGGTGATAATTTCGCCAATGACTGCTTTTGTTTGATCTGTTATGGCGTTTTTAATGCTCTCCGGATCCGTCCCGTCGACAAATGAAACTTGAATGCCATATTTGGGCAGTGTGTTGGCAAAAAGGTTGTATGTGCCACCGTACAGGTTGCTGTCGGATATGATGTGATCGCCGCTTCCGGCAATGGTCATAATCGCCATAGTAATGGCTGCCATGCCCGAGGAGGTAGCAACAGCAGCTGAGCCATCCTCTAGAAGCGCCATACGTTGTTCAAATGCATCGATGGTTGGGTTGGTGATACGGGTATAAATATTTCCCGGTTCAGCCAAACCAAACACATTTTGCGCATGCTCGGAATCCCGAAACACATAGGACGTCGTCTGATGGATGGGCACCGCCCGTGATCCTGTTGACGGGTCAGGTTCCTGTCCTCCGTGAAGCAGTTGTGTTTCCTGGTTGTTACGATGAAAATCACTCATCAATAATTCCTCCTTTAATAGTAAGTGTTATGACTTTGTCTGGAGGAAGAGGTGCAATAAAAACCCCCTCTTCCATAAGAGAAGAGGGGTTTTTGTATGTAACCGTCCTCCTCTTATCTTCAGATCTCTCCGACCTGTAGGATGTAGCACCTTGCAACGCATATGCCTTGCCGGTTGCCGGGCTTCACTGGGCCTATTCCCTCCACCGCTCTTGATAAGAGATGTTATTATTAATTTAGTGAATATTATAAACATATATGTGTGTAAACGTCAACAGATAAAGGAAAATAAACAGAGGTGCGACTTTTTCTTTTCTGTATGACAGACTGGTAAATGCATATTTTAAAAATGTCAACGTTATACACATACCAGCGCGGTAAAAATTATGCTATAGTAAGGGTATTGGTATTTGAAAAAGTGAGGTTTTGTCGTTGGGTGTCTGGTCATTGTTTGTTTGGGGGATACTGGTATTTAATATTGCGCTGGCACTGACGATTATTTTCCTGGAGCGCAAGGATGCAACGTCGACGTGGGCATGGCTAATGGTACTCATGTTTATTCCGATTGCCGGATTTATATTATATTTAATTTTTGGAAGACGTATTAGCCGTGAGCGCATTTTTACGTGGGACACCAAAAGCAAACTTGGTGTGAAAACGTCGGTGCAGAATCAACTGCGTGCTATGGAAGAGAATCGTTTTTCATTTAAACACAAGGGGCTGACGGCCTACAAAAATCTTTTTTATATGCATTTGCACAATGATGACGCCATATTTACACAGGATAATAGTGTCCGGATTTTTACAGATGGGGAGGAAAAATTTTCAGCTTTATTGGACGATCTGGAACATGCCCAGGACCATATTCATCTGCTGTATTATACCCTCCGTCATGACCAGCTGGGTATGTCCATTGCCAATATTTTAATTAAAAAGGTACAGCAGGGAATTGACGTGCGGGTGTTGTACGATGATCTGGGATCCCGCGGCATTAGTAAAAAATTTGTGCGGCGCCTGCGCAATGCCGGTATTGAAATCGAATCATTTTTTCCGGCGAAAATCCCGAAAATCAATTTGAAGATCAATTACCGAAATCATCGTAAACTCGCTATCATTGATGGGCAAATTGGTTATATCGGTGGTTTTAATATTGGTGATGAATACCTCGGACACAATAAAAAATTCGGATACTGGCGTGATACACACTTGCGTATATGCGGTGATGCGGTTGCCCAGATGCAAACGCGCTTTGTTCTTGATTGGAATCAGGCATCTCGAAATGACATTCCGTATGATAAACGGTACTATGATTATGAGCCGTGCGGCGATGTGGGTGTGCAGATTGTCTCCAGCGGGCCAGACTCCGAATGGGAACAGATCAAAAATGGCTACATAAAAATGATTATGTCCGCAAAAGAGTATGTCTACATTCAGACGCCTTATTTCATTCCCGATGAGAGCCTGCAGGATACACTGCGCATTGCGGCGCTGTCAGGGGTGGATATCAAACTGATGATTCCGAGCAAACCGGATCACATGTTCGTATATTGGGCAACAATGTCGTATGTCGGGGACCTATTGAAAGCTGGAGCAGAGGTGTATATTTATCAGAAAGGCTTCCTGCATGCCAAAACGATTATTGTTGACGGGAAAATTGCTTCGGTCGGCACAGCGAATATTGATGTGCGCAGTTTTCGACTTAATTTTGAGGTGAATGCGTTCCTGTATGATCAAGGGTTGGCCGAGCGGCTTCTTGACGCATACAAGAATGATATTGCCGTTTCAACGCAAATGACGAGAAAACTGTATCTGACCCGTTCCCTCGGCATCCGGTTCAAAGAATCAATTTCACGGCTGCTGTCACCGATTTTATAGGAACGGTTACCTGATATGAACCTACGATAACGAATCAAGCAACGACATGGAGGAATAGATATGGAATCGAAACCGTGCATCAATTCATTGACTGTTAAAACAACGCACGTGCTCCCGCCTGACACGAATAACCATGGAACCTTGTTCGGAGGCAAGCTGATGGCCCATATTGATGATGTGGCCGCTATTGCTGCTGTCCGGCATGCGAGACTACCGGTCGTTACAGCATCCATGGATTCGATTGACTTTTTGGAGCCGATCAAAGAAGGCGACTCGATCTGCGTGGAAGCGTTTGTGACGTGGACGCATAACACGTCGATGGAGGTCTTTATCAAAACGGTTTCCGAAAATTTGCTGACAGGTGATAGAAACGTGTGTACAACAGCCTTTCTGACATTCGTCGCCATTGACGATGAAGGACAGCCGACACCGATTCCGCACGTTTATCCGGAAACCGATCATGAGAAGCAATTGAACGCCTCGGCTCCGGGACGTGCTGAACAACGGAAGCAACGGCGAAAACAGTCCAAAGAGATGGCGACGACATTTTCAACCAGCTACCCGTGGAATCAATCGTAACGGGATGAGCGATTCATGATTTGGTAATGTTTCACATATATGAAATAATAACAATGGAAATTTCATTTGGCTATTTGGAGGGATCACTATGGTATCGACACAAACGATGGAAAAATACGCAAACCTGGCTTTGCGCACCGGTGTCAATCTGCAGGACAATCAGGCACTCATGATTAACGCACCGATTGAAGGGGCCGATTTCGCCCGGGTCGTTGCCCGGAAAGCCTACGATATGGGCGCCAAAGACGTACATATTAATTGGGCGGACGACGAATTGACACGTTTGAAATTCGAACATGCACCGGATGAGGTGATCGGAACCATTCCGCAGTGGAAAGTCGATCTTTATGAAGGCTACGCCAAAGACGGAGCGGCGGTGCTGTCGATTAACGCCTCAAACCCCGATCTTTTGAAAGATATTGATTCATCCCGGGTGGCTATGGCGAACAAAGCGTCCGCTGAAGCCATGAAAGAATTCCGGCAGTACACGATGAATGACCGGATTACCTGGTCGATTATTTCCATTCCGACGGGGGATTGGGCTCAAAAGGTTTTCCCGGAAAAATCTCGTGACGACGCGGTCGATCACCTGTGGGATGCGATCGTCAGCATTGTCCGTGTTGATAAAGAGGATCCTGTTGCTGCGTGGGAAGACCATAATCAAACGCTGGAGACGGCCCGCGAAATTCTGAATGGTAAACAATATAAGACATTGCACTTCCGGGCGCCAGGCACCGATTTGGAAATTGCTCTGCCGGATGGCCATGTGTGGAAAGGCGGATCAGCCGTATCGGAGCAAGGGGTCCGGTTTAATCCGAACATGCCGACTGAAGAAGTTTTCTCCATGCCGCATAAATATCGTGTGAACGGCACGGTATCCAGCACAAAACCATTAAATTACGGCGGCAGTGTCATTGATAACTTTAAGCTGACATTTGAAGACGGAAAAGTAGTGGATTATCAAGCTGAGCAAGGAGAAGACACATTGAAACATTTGCTTGATACGGATGAAGGGTCGCGCCGGCTTGGCGAAGTGGCGCTTGTCCCGGATGAATCGCCGGTATCACAGTCCGGGCTGATTTTCTATAATACGCTGTTTGACGAAAATGCGTCCTGTCACATTGCACTCGGGAAAGCCTATCCAACGAATTTGGAAGGTGGCTCAAGCATGGGTGACGACGCATTGGATGCACACGGCGTCAACGACAGCCTCAATCATGTTGACTTTATGATTGGCTCGGCCGATTTAGACATTGACGGCGTGTTTGAGGATGGCACTACCGAAGCCGTCTTCCGCAACGGCACCTGGGCACTGAATGTAAAAAGGTAAGGTAAAGGCGTGCAATTCGAGACGAGGGTCGCGTCATAATTGAGCAACTCGCGCGGCTCGCGTGAAAAGTTGTGCAATAAAGGTTGTAATCGCGCAATAATCGGGAAACTCGCGCAACTAAAGGCAAAGGTTGTGCAGTTTGGAAGGAAACTCGCGCAACTTAGGATAAAACGCACGCGATAATCGAACAACGCGCGCAGCTCAAACAAAAAGTCGCGCAACCCGTGTGCCGGTATATACACCAGCCAAACAAAAGGCTATGACAAAAGACGTTTAGTCAAATAAAAATCCGAACAGTGATTCACAAATAATCTGAATCAGTTCGGATTTTACTCTCTATATAACGGGTTTTTGCCTCAATTAGCGGAGGAAAAATACGTAGACTCCTGGGGGAGCAAAGGCCTTAGATGAGACCCCGGAGTGCAAAGAACGAGGAGGCTCATCAGCCGCCCCCGGAAAGCGAAGTATTTTTCCGCAGCGATAGTTAAATGCATCCCAACATTATTTAAAGTATCTGGACAATCGTTCGTATCTAGTGTCTAACGTTTAGTCTTGTCCCAGCCCCGTGCTTTCAATTTCCCATCCATGCCATTACATAAGTCCATTTTTCACCAACACAGCCTTTATAGCTGTATAATCAAACCTTTCCGGCAACGATTCTTTAATTGGCTTTAGCTTCGGTTCGTCCAGTTGTTCCCGCGCTTGTAATATGGCCGCTTCGTCGTCAGAATGAAAAAATATTTCCCAGGTAATAGGATGTCCAGCCTTATACGCTTTAAATAGATGATCCTCAACCGTTTGTTCCGTCATGCCGCGTAATACGGCGATATCAGTCACAGATTTTCCCGATTGGAACTGCGAATAGCTGATCATATGGCTCGGCCGGTCGTCCGATTGTTTTTCTCTTTTTACGGATGGACGCTTACCGGCTATTTTAACGGGGCGGGTGATATTCGGATTGTTGTAGCGCCATTCGTTGATCACCTCAAGAAAGGCTTCCCCGTATTGTTCGAACTTTTTCTCGCCAACGCCTTTAATGGCGAGCATCGCGTCTTTTGTTTCCGGAAAGTAGCGGCTGAATTCTTTTAACGTGGCATCTGAAAACAGTACATATGGTGGTACACCCTGTTCATCAGCAATGGTCTTCCGCCGGTCGCGCAGTGATGCAAACAAATCTTCACGGTAGTCGGCGTCCTCGCTCACAGGAATGGGGGCCGTATACATCCAGACCGTCTGTTTTCCTTTCAGCACATCGACTGAGTTCTCGTTGAGCTGCAATGTCGGATATTTCCCATCCGCGGTGGCCAAAAATTGTTCGGCAACGAGGAATTGGATCCGTTCCCCCAACTGTTTTTCCGTATAGGCAGAGAGGAGGCCGTAAGTGGACAGCGTATCCAGGCGAAAACGCCGTAATCGGCTGTCGCCTGAGCCTTTCAATACTTTTGCCGTCATCGTGATGCCGAATCGCTCCCCCATTCGTTTAACACAGGACAGAATCATTTGGGCCTCCTCGGTGATGTCAACACGTTCCTGTCGGTGCTCACAGTTGCTGCAACGATTGCAGCCCTCTCGATTGGATACGTCGCCGAAATAGTCTAAGATATAAGACGTCAGACAGCTTTGCGTATGACAATAATTCATCATCGCTTGTAATTTTCGGTAGTCGCTTTGTTTCGCTGCATCATCCATGGGTGATTGTTCGATCAGAAACTTTTGCAGCTGGACATCCTGCGGCGAAAACAGCAGGATGCAGTCACTGTGTTCGCCGTCACGACCGGCTCTGCCTGCCTCCTGATAGTAGGCCTCCATCGTCATCGGCATCGCATAATGAATGATAAACCGCACATTCGATTTATCGATGCCCATACCGAATGCATTCGTTGCGACCATGACGGTTTTTTCATCATGAATGAAGGCGGACTGAGCGGTTTTTCGTTCGTCTTCGGTTAAGCCGGCATGGTATTTTGCCGCTGCCATTCCCCATCGTTCCAATTGGTCCGCGAGTGCATCGGCCTGTTTTCGGGTCGCGGTGTAAATAATTCCGGATTCATGCCGGTGCTCGTTCATAAACGAACGGATGTAGGTTTGTTTGTTTTTCCCTTTGACAACATGGAACGACAAGTTGTCCCGTTCAAATCCGGTTTTCACGACATGGTCATCATGGATGTTCAGCAACGTCTGAATGTCGGCAATGACGTCTTCGGTAGCGGTCGCTGTCAGCGCGATAATCGCCGGAATATCCGGGATTTGTTCCAGGCTGTTGACGATCGACCGGTAGCTCGGTCGGAAGTCATGCCCCCATTGGGAAATGCAGTGTGCTTCATCAAATGCGGCGAAAGCTATCGGAATCCGTTTCATGACAGACAGAAAAGCGGCGGATTCAAAACGCTCCGGTGCCGCATAGACGAATTGGTACTCACCAGCTTCAATAGCCTTCAGGCGTTTGTTCTGTTCATCACCCGTGAGCGAACTGTTTATGTAGGTAGCCGGTATTCCCAACGCCTCCAACGCATCCACCTGATCTTTCATCAGCGAAATAAGCGGGGAAATGATGATAGCTGTTCCATCCATTGCCATGCCCGGGATCTGATAGCACAACGATTTGCCCCCGCCCGTCGGCATGACAGCGAGGGTGTTCTTTTTTTCCATAATATGTTCCATCGTCTGCCGTTGACCGGAACGGAACGATGGATAGCCAAAATATGTTTTCAATATGGTCTCCGCTTGTTCAAGCATCACTTGATTCCCCTTTATCTTTCCTTATCCTAACATATCTCTTTAAGCGGATTCTATAAAAAAAGAACTGTTAAACCAGTTCTTTACCCGGAATGCGATGGCGTTCGATTTCGTTGGATGACATAGCCGCCAATGCCGCCGATCAATGCCGGTACAAGCCAGCCAATGCCGCTGGCGAAGAAGGGGAGGTGCTCCATCATCGAAGTGAGCGCCGGCATGCTGATACCGAAGTCAATCAGTCCATCATATAACGACACCACCCCCGTCATGAGAATGGCCCCGCGGTAAACATACGCTGCACCACCAAACAGACGATTCAGAAACGTGAGCGCAATCAGGACGATGACAATTGGGTAAATAAATGTCAATACCGGCACCGAAACACGGATAATTGTGTTCAGCCCCTGGTTGGCAATCAAAAAGCTAACGATCGTTACCACAGCAGCAATTTGTTTGTACGAAAGAGGCGTCCGTTTATGGAAAAATTGAGCACATGCAGCAACCAGTCCGACCGATGTCGTAAAACAGGCCAGTGCAACGATAATGCCGAGCAGCATCGTCCCGAAATGGCCGAACATCGTATCAGCTGCAGCGGCCAATATATCCCCGCCATTGGCAAAGGTTTCAGATGTGCCCATTCTCGTTCCAATCCACCCCAGCGCTGCATACACACATGATAGTCCGATTCCGGCGATCACCCCGGCTTTCAGGGTGGCTGAAATGAGCTGTTTCCGTGATGATACGCCTCGATCGTTAAATGCCTGGATGACAATAATGCCGAATGCGAGTCCCCCAATCGCATCCATTGTCAAATAACCTTCCACAAAGCCTGTAAAAGATGGTGCCGTGGCATAGGCGGAAGCCGGATTCTGTGTGCCACCATCCAGAAGTAGAATCCCGCCGATACAAAGTATAACAATCGCCAGCAATAATAACGGTGTCAGAAATTCGCCGATCCGGTCAGCCATTTTCGATGGGTTAATACTGACCAGATACACAAGTAGAAAGAAAATAATGGTGAACAGAAATAACAGGAACGGGGAGACACTAGTGAATGGTTCGACACTCATTTCAAACGCAACGGTAGCTGCACGCGGAATGCCGAAAAATGGTCCAATGGCAAGATAAACGACAGCTGTAAATATGGCTCCGAACAGTGGGTGCACCCGATCAGCCAGTTCTGCCGCGCCATTTTTTACCGTGGAAATAGCTGTGACAGCCATGATCGGTAGCCCAACCCCGGTAATAATAAACCCGGCAATAGCCGCCCAGTACGTTGTGCCGGATTCCAATCCAAGCGTTGGGGGATAAATCAAATTACCCGCACCAAAAAATAATGCAAAAAGCATAAAGCCAATGATCCAGACATCCTTTTTCATCGTGTATCGATCCTTTCATGCTGCTATTGTTTATAAAAAAATAAATAATCAGAATCGTTATAGCGTTCTATTGACTGCAAAACAAAAGAAGTTTAGCAAGAATGTCTTAGCCTGTCAATATAGGAAAATATCAATCGGCAGAGTGTCTGACTCGTTCACATTCAGTTGGTTAATCACACTGGGGCATGTTCTCATGACGTTTGGTCTCAGATCGCGACAGAGGGGGGTGGTGATTGATCCATTGATTGTCATTAAATCAGTTTACAATCCCTTTTTCCCCATTTAAAATAACCTTATGTTATTGTCTGTTTTTAACACGATACGTTAGGGGGTAATATATGCCTTCATCTGTTCTATTTGAAATTATGCTTATCGGACTTTTGGGCATCGGTTCCCAGTGGGCGGCATGGCGTTACAGAATGCCGGCCATTGTTGTCATGTCCATTATTGGACTGCTTGCTGGACCAATATTGGGACTGATGGATCCGGAGGACGATTTTGGTGAATTATATAATCCGATTATCTCTGTTGCTGTTGCGATCATCCTGTTTGAAGGAAGTTTGAACTTAAGTTTTAAGGAAATTCGCGGTCTAGGGCGTCCGGTTTTCCGTATTTCAACGATCGGGGCATTCTTGTCATGGATTCTCGGGTCATTGACCGCCCATTATATAGCTGATTTGAGCTGGGCGGCTGCCTTTGTTATTGGTGGGCTGTTTATTGTGACGGGGCCCACTGTTATCATGCCGCTTTTGCGTCAGTCGAAGTTGAAACCGAGACCCGCGAAAATCTTGAAATGGGAAGGCATCATTGTTGATCCGATTGGTGCGCTTCTCGCGGTATTTGCTTTTGAAATTATCAGCTACCTGACAGCCGAGAATCCCGATGGCTCCGCATTAATCACGTTTTTGGCGGCATCTGTCTTTGCAGCCATATTGGGTTGGGCATGCGGCAAAGGAATCGGTTGGATGTTTGAACATGGCTATATGCCCGAATTTCTTAAATCCCCGGCCGTCTTCACGGTCGTTATTGGCTGTTTCACACTTGCTGATGTCATTATTCATGAAACCGGGTTGCTCGCGGTCACGGCGATGGGCATGACCCTGGCCAACATGGGCATCAGTTCGATTGCCGACATGCGTCACTTTAAGGAAAATGTGTCGATTCTTCTCATATCGGCTATTTTTATTATGTTGACGGCTTCCCTGCAAGTCGATACCCTTCTGAAGGTGTTTGATCCGAATATTATGGGCTATGTATTGCTCATGATGTTTGTGGTACGTCCTCTGTCGATTTTTCTATCAACCATTGGCACTAACCTGTCTATAAACGAAAAAGCGCTGCTCGGCTGGATTGCCCCGCGAGGTGTTGTCGCGCTAACTGTATCGGGCTATTTTGCTTCGATCTTATCGGAGGCGGGCTATGTTGATGCATCGCTCATTACAACGATCACATTCGCCTTAGTGTTTACCACCGTTGTTGCTCATGGATTTTCTATCGGGTGGCTCGCCAGGAAATTGCATCTGTCCCTGGAAGGCCGGCCGGGAACGTTGATTGTTGGCAGCAATTCATTTACCGTTAACCTGGCTCAATCTCTGAAAAAAGTGAATGCCCCTGTTATGATTGTTGACTCATCATGGGAACGGCTGCGAAAAGCCCGCGCTGCGGGTGTCCCGTATTTTCACGGGGAGATGCTGTCCGAGCAGACGGAATATCAGTTGGACACGAATCCGTACGAATATATGATTGCGGCAACCGAGTATAATTCCTATAACGCCTTGGTCTGTACGACATTCATGCCCGAATTCGGCCGGACGAATGTGTTTAAAGTGAGCCCGTACCGATATGACCTCCATAGTATGGGGGATACCGTCAATAAAGTGGCTGGGCGGATTTTGTTTAAGAAAGAATTATCGCTGGACCAATTAAACCATAAACTTTCCAATCATTACGTGTTCCGCCAAACGTCGATCACAAATCAGTACAGCTACAAGCAATACTTAAATGATAAGGATGAGCATACGGTTCTCTTGTATGTTATGAAGCCGTCCGGACATATGCGGTTTTATACTGAGGAAATTCGGGTGACACCGGAAGCCGGCGATAAACTCGTCAGTCTCACTCCGCCTGGGAAAGAAATTAAGAAACTCCGCAAACGTTTGGCGAACCAGAAGACGGACAGTGGTAACAAACCAGTGAATGATCAAGAAATGTGACGAACAGACCAATGCAGCGCACGATGATCGTAGCGCTGCATTGGTCTATTCAAGATTATCCAGTTGTTGGTTTAATTCCTTCATGCGATCCTCGATTTCCTCCAGCTTTTTGTCACCGGCGGACGTATCCACACTGAACGAGGTGGCTTTTTCCACATCTCCCTGAATCCGGCTGTAATCGGACTTCAATTCCGCCAGTTCGGCTTCAATGTCTTGTTTTCGCATACCATCACTCCTGTCTGCAGTGTAGCGTAAAACCGACCTGCGAACAAGAGGTCACGTCAAATAAGCGCATCTTCGTCCTCAGGAAGCGTATCCTGATACGTATGATAGAAATGGCTGATGATCGTTTTTATTACGGCGTAAAGTGGTACAGCGAACAACATGCCCAATAATCCCCCGATGCTTCCGGCAGCAAGAATCACGGTGATCACTGTTAGCGGATGCAGCTTCAGCGCCCGTCCCATCACATTGGGCGATACGAGGTTGCCTTCAATCTGTTGGGCAATGATCATGACTATGGCTACCCAGACAGCCATCATCGGGTCCTGGAAGAATCCGACGATAATGGCCGGTGTAACAGCCAGATAAGGCCCGAGAAACGGGATGACACAGATAATCATACCGAAAATCGCGAGCGTCAGGGCATAATCCAGTTGAATGATAGAATAGCCGATGTACAATAATACACCAATACAGATGCTGACAACGAGCTGCCCCTGGATATAGGAGGTCAGAGCATCGTCAATCTTTCGCAATAGAGAACGGATATTGGCCGCCTTATCAGCCTCGAAAAATTGAGTGATAAAGGGTGCAAATTTTTCCCCGTCCTTCAGCATGAAAAACAGGAAAAACGGAATCAGTATCAGCGCAAAGACGACCCCGATAAACTCGCTAATAAACCCGAAAATAAAGCTCATGAATGATTGAATATACGACTGCAAATTCGATGTAATTTTGTTAACCGTTTCGTTTACTTCTTTCGGGATAAATTCCTGATTATGTTGCCAGTAGGAGATAAGGTCCTGCACACCGCTTACCATGCGCGGTATATTGTTGAGCAGGTTCGTGAATTGTCGCTGCAATACCGGTGCAACATAGGTGACAATCAAAAACACCGCCAGTATGAGAAGCATAAACACGATAAGGATGGAAACGACCCGGTTTATTTTCCATTTTCCCAGCCAATCAACAAGTGGCCTCATCAAGTAGAATAAAATACCTGCACCGATAACGGGCAGGGCAACCGCACCCATGTACGTAAACAGAGGATCAAAAATAAATCTCGTTTTAAATACAAGCCATATGAGTAGAAAGACAAGAATAAGCATGATTAATGTTTGGAATGATCGTTTTTCCAGCACGGCCATCACATCCTATTGTTAGTTGTTTCGTCCATTTTAACGGTTCTTGGTTACAATAGAAAGCATTCGTTATGCATTGTCACCGAAAACGCGCACGGACAAACATAGAAAAATAGAAGACCGGACAAAAGTATGATAGACTGTGACTTATGAATAGTCGACAGATGGAGGGGAACTGCTATGCGTCAATGGGAAGCCATCTATGATAAATGGAAAAACAGCGAGCATCTGGATGATCAGTTGAAACAAGAGCTTGACGCGATGCGTGATCAGCCGGATCTGCTGGAGGATGCCTTTTATACGGACCTGGCTTTCGGGACCGGGGGAATGCGCGGAGTGCTCGGCCCGGGGACGAACCGGATGAATCGCCATACCATCCGCAAAGCCGTGCACGCGCTCGGTCGTTACTTGAAAAAGCATTATGTCAATGTCCATGACCGCGGTGTGGCGGTGTCGTATGATTCCCGTCATATGTCGAGGGAATTTGCCGTCGAAACAGCCAAAGTTCTCGGGGCGCACGGGATGAAAGCATACGTGTTTGACACGCTGCATCCGACGCCACTGCTTTCGTTTGCTGTCCGTTACTTGGGTGCTGCCGCTGGTGTGATGATTACCGCCAGCCACAACCCCCCGGAATACAACGGGTTTAAGGTCTACAATGACGATGGCGGGCAAATAACACCGGATGAAGCGGCTGCCATTACTGACGAGATGGCTAGCATAGACGATGAACTGACCGTCCCGTATTTGGAGCAGTCGGAACTGGAGGCGCAGGAACGGCTCATATGGGTCGGCCGTGACATTGACCACGCCTATTTGAAATACTTGGAGGCCATGAGCCAACTTGATTCCGCTGAGCAGAAGCGGGCGAAGGATTTACAGATTGTCTTCACCCCGCTGCACGGGACGGCGCATCATCTTGTGTTAAGCGGACTGCAACGGTTGCATTTTCACCAAGTGGACGTCGTAGAAGAACAGGTAGAACCGGATCCGGCGTTTTCCACGGTTGATTCGCCCAACCCGGAAGAACATCAGGCGTTTACAATGGCCATGCAACGCGGCAAACAGACCCAAGCGGACATCCTCATCGCAACCGATCCGGATGCAGATAGGTTAGGAGCTGCCGTGAAGGATGCAAATGGGGACTATACGGTGCTGACCGGCAATCAGCTGGGTGCGCTCTTGCTGGACTATATTTTAAAACATACAGATCGGCAGCTGCTTGCAAATGCCCGCATGATCAAAACGATTGTCACGTCTGAACTGGGCAGGCGGATTGCCGAAAGCTACGGTGTCCGGACGATTGATACGCTGACCGGTTTTAAATATATCGGAGAGAAAATCCGCCAGTTTGAAACCACGGGGGAAACGTTTCTTTTCGGCTATGAAGAAAGTTTCGGTTATTTAATCAGCGATGTCGTGCGCGATAAAGATGCTGTCCAGGCTGCTATCGCCACGTGTGAAATGGCGTATTATTGGAAAAAACAGGGTAAGACGCTTGATAAGGCGCTGCAATCCCTTTATGATGCGCACGGGTATTACATTGAGGATATGGTTTCGTGGAAGCTGACCGGAAAAGAGGGCATGGAAACAATCTCAGACATCATGCAGGCCGCGCGGACGGAGACGATGGCTGACATCGGTGGCATGCCGGTACAGACTGTCGAAGATTATTGGGCCGGTGAGCGCATCACCCCAGGCAAGGAACAGACAGAGCCCATCAAACTGCCCAAGGATAACGTTGTGAAATTTTTGCTGGCGGGTGACTGCTGGGTTTGTCTGCGCCCGTCAGGAACAGAACCGAAACTGAAATGCTACGTTGGTGTCTGCGGTAATCATGAAGCCGAAAGCAGGAAGCGACTGACCGACTTGACTGCTGCCATGAATGAATTTTTGAACCGGGTGTCATCCTAATTGTGAAACGCCATCGAACGACAGATATTCGAACGGAGAAGCACTCACATCGATAAGAGACCATTTAGTTCGTATGATTTGACAATTTACGACAAAAGCGGTTTAATGAAAACAAACATATAATTCGTTCCTTTTCAAAAGGGGAGTAGCTGTACAATTAAAGTCGTCAATTCGAGATGGTTATCTCCGGCTTGATTGGCAACACCGCGTTGTTAGCGAGACCTTTACCACGTCATGGTAAGGGTCTTTTTTATGGTCCTGCCATTGGTCGGGATCATAACGATGAAGGAGAGATAATCATGGAAGCGCAATTACTGATGGAATATGCATGGGTGCTGGTAATACTGATCGGTTTGGAAGGATTGCTGGCAGCGGACAACGCCTTGGTGCTAGCGATTATGGTGAAACACCTTCCGCAAGAAAAGCGAAAAAAAGCTCTGTTTTACGGATTGGCCGGCGCATTTGTGCTGCGATTCGGGTCGTTGTTCATTATTTCGTTTCTTGTGGATGTATGGCAGGTACAGGCGTTGGGTGCCCTTTATTTGCTCGGTATTTCAGCGAAAAATTTGTACGATAGATTCAGCCATAAGGCGACCGGAGAAACAAACAAATCGGAACTCAAATCGGCTGGTAACGGATTCTGGATGACGGTTTTGAAAGTGGAATTCGCCGACCTTGCGTTTGCCATTGATTCGATTTTGGCGGCGGTGGCTCTGGCGGTGGCTCTTCCGGACACGGCTTGGCCAACGATCGGCAGTCTGGACGGTGCGAAGTTTGCAGTGGTGTTTGCCGGCGGAATGATCGGTTTGATTCTAATGCGGTTTGCCGCCAATGTTTTCGTGGAATTGTTGAATAAACGCCCCGGTCTGGAAGTAGCTGCATTTGTCATTGTCGGCTGGGTTGGTGTGAAACTGACGCTGATCGTTCTCGCACACGATGATATTGGGCTGATTCCCCATGGGTTTCCGCACTCAACAACGTGGAAACTCATATTTTACGGTGTTCTCGTTGCCGTTGCAGTGACGGGCTGGTTTTCATCAAAAAAAGAGCCATCGAATGATCATTCATGAACGGAAAGGTTGTGAAAAATGGCCGTGAAAACGAAGCGGATTTACGAACAAGCAGAGGTGAATGACGGCGTGCGCGTACTGGTGGATCGGGTTTGGCCAAGAGGTGTCTCCAAAGAGGCTGCCCAACTTGATTATTGGCTGAAAGAAATCGGGCCGTCGAGCGAGCTGCGCCAATGGTTCGGGCATGATCCGGACAAGTATGAGACATTTAAACAGCGGTACAACGACGAACTTCAGGACGGCAAACAGCAAGAAGCCTTCCAGCAGCTGAAGGAACTGGCACAAGACAACGATCAACAACTAACTCTTTTGTTTGCTGCCAAAGATGAAACATACAATCAGGCTCGTGTACTCAAAGACTTGCTGGACAAGCAATAGAAAAAACGAGGCTGGGACATAACTAAACAAATCACTCCTGAACACGAACAATATAGTTAAGAAGTAGTCATCGCTTCGGAAAAACACTGCGCTTTCACCTTGCCAGGCACAAGCGCGACATCTGTTCAAGCTTCCTTTGGTCGCTTTCACAGTGTCTTCTTTGCCGCGGGCGCTGATGAGCCTCCTCGTGCTCGTCGCACTGCGGGGTCTCATCTAGGCTTTTCATCCCGCAGGAGTCTCCGTGTTTTTCCTACGCTAAACGAAAAATCCGAACTGATTCAGATTATTTGTGAATCATGTTCGGATTTTTCTTTGACTAAACGTCTTTTGTCCCAGTCCCGTTTTGTGTCTAGTTCCGGATGATATAATCGAACGCATTCAAGGCGGCATTGGCACCGGAACCCATGGAGATAATGATTTGCTTGTTGGGCTCATCGGTACAATCGCCGGCAGCGTAGACACCGGGTACGTTGGTGGCCCCGAGTCGATCCACTGCAATCTCACCGAATTTATTGCGTTCAACATTGTCACCCAACCATTCGGTATTTGGCAGTAGCCCGATCTGGACAAATACACCTTCGAGCTCTATGTGCTGTTCCGTTTCGGATTCACGATCGATGTAGGTAATGCCATTGACATTATCTTCACCGGTAATTTCGGTTGTCTTTGCATTCGTCTTAATCGTCGTGTTTGGTAAACTGTTCAGGCGTTCCTGCAACACGGAGTCTGCTTTTAATTCCGGTGCAAATTCCAGAACGGTGACGTGTTTGACAATACCGGCGAGATCGATGGCAGCTTCCACACCGGAGTTACCGCCACCAATAACGGCCACATCTTTTCCTTCAAATAGCGGACCGTCACAGTGCGGGCAGTACGCCACACCTTTATTGCGGAATTCCTCTTCACCCGGTACGCCAATTTGGCGCCAACGGGCTCCTGTTGCGAGGACGACGGTCTTGCTTTCCAAAACAGCGCCGTTCTCAAGTTCCATCTCAATAACGTTATTTTTTCTTTCGAGTCCTTGCGCACGTTGCAGATTCATGACATCAATGTTGTAGTCTTTGACGTGTTCTTCGAGGCTTTCTGCAAATATAGGCCCCTCGGTACGCTTAACACTGATAAAGTTTTCAATCCCTGCGGTGTCATTGACCTGGCCTCCGATACGCTCGGTGACCATACCTGTGCGAATGCCTTTGCGTGCTGCGTAAATTGCAGCGCTTGCACTTGCCGGACCACCGCCGACAACAAGGACATCAAATGGATCTTTATTTTCAAACTCGGAAGCATCCGGGCCGCTGCCCAATTTGGCAAGAATCTCTTCAAGTGTCATCCGGCCGCCTCCGAACGATTCGCCGTTCAGAAATACAGTTGGCACGGCCATGATGTTGTTGCTTTCCGCTTCTTCTTTAAATGCGGCGCCATCAATCATGGTATGCGTAATGTCCGGATTAAGCACGCTCATGACGTTCAGTGCCTGGACAACAACCGGGCAGTTTTGACAGCTTAAGCTGGCGTAAGTAACAAAGTCATGTTTCCCTTTCAAACTTTTAGCCTGGTCTATGAGTTTCTGGTCTTCTTTCGGGGTTCTGCCGCTTACCTGCAAAAGCGCCAGTACCAACGATGTGAATTCATGGCCGAGCGGGACACCGGCAAATGTGATACCGGTGTCTTCGCCGACGCGGTTCACACTGAAACTTGGGGTTCTCGGCAGTTCTGTGTGCTCCACTTTAATATGTTGGGACATGGAAGCCAGTTCATCGACCAATTCAAGCGTGTCACGGGAGACTTTATCAGATCCGGCACTCACCTTAAGCAATACGTCGTCTTCCATTAATTCGAGGTATTGGGCTAATTGTGCTTTTAAATCGGCGTCCAGTATCATAATTGAATCGACCCCTTAAATTTTTCCTACAAGATCAAGACTTGGTTTCAATGTTTCAGATCCTTCTTCCCATTTTGCCGGGCAAACTTCACCTGGATTGTTGCGGACATATTGTGCTGCTTTTACTTTGCCGACAAGGGTACTTGCGTCACGGCCGATACCGTCCGCATTAATTTCAGCTGCTTGTACAACACCATCCGGGTCAATCAGGAATGTACCGCGTTGAGCAAAACCCTGGTCATCAAGCACCTCAAAGTTGTTGGAGATGGTTTGTGCAGGGTCACCGATCATTGTATATTCAATTTTGTTAATCGCTTCGGAATGATCGTGCCATGCTTTATGGACAAAGTGACTATCAGTTGAAACGGAATATACTTCGACGCCAAGTTCCTTCAAATTGGCATATTGCTCTTGAAGATCTTCCAGTTCTGTTGGGCAGACGAATGAAAAGTCAGCAGGATAAAAGCAAACAATATTCCATTGTCCTTTTAGATCCTCATCCGTCATATCAATAAATTCTCCGTTCTGTGGACTGTAGGCTTTTGATTGGAATGATTGAATTTCTTTTCCGATTAAAGACATACGTCATCTCCTCCTTGGTTTTTTGAATGTATAGTGGCAGGTTTGGTATGGAACCTGGACCGCCTTGTTTCTTTGCTGAATTATAATTTTTATAATTCAATACTGATTATTACATGAAAATTATTTTTAGTCAACCGTGACACATTTGATCATATACTTAACCAGCTGCCCGAACCCCCACTATTTACTATGCCTGATATCATGCCTGTTGTGCAAATTATCAACACGGAAAACAGCACTTTTTTCGTCTGCTTGATGGTCATTGTTCAACACAAGACATGAATTCATACGGTAATGACATTTTTTCACTAATAGTCATTTTCATACGCGATAGCATCATATTTGTCGTCATTGACGGAAAAATGTGATACGTTCGGACTTGAAATAGCAACGGAGCAGGGGGAGATAGGATGAGGACACACCATTCACTCATGGAAATACTGCGAACATCTCTTAAGTTGGGGCTCACCTCCTTTGGTGGTCCGGTAGCTCATCTTGGTTATTTTAAGGATGAATACATTGATAAACGGCAATGGCTCGATGATAAAACGTATGCGGACATCATTGCGTTGTGCCAGTTTCTTCCGGGCCCAGCCAGTAGTCAGGTGGGCATATCCATCGGCATGCTGCGCGGTGGCTTTTTCGGCGGGCTTGTGTCGTGGTTTGGCTTTACCGTGCCATCCGTCATCGTGCTTGTACTGTTTGCGCTATTCTACCAAACCTTTTCCTTGGAAGGTGCGGCGTGGATCGGGGGCTTGAAAATTGTTGCTGTGGCCGTCGTTGCCCATGCCGTGATCGGGCTTGGCAAAAAACTGACTCCTGACACACCGCGCATAGCGGTTGCATTGGCGGCTGCTGTGGTCATGCTGTTATTCCCGTCAGCGATGGTACAGATTGGTGTCATCATCGGCGCGGCTATTTTGGGCTTTTTCCTATTTTCCAAAGAAGCCACGTCTCGCGTACAGCCGTTTTCCGTGCCCATCACAAAAAAACAGGGGCTCATGTCATTGAGTGTGCTGGTAGGTTTGCTTGTGGGCTTGCCGTTGCTAAGCCAAGCGGTATCCCATGTGTATATAACGTTGGCCGACATCTTCTTCCGGGTGGGCACACTCGTTTTTGGCGGGGGTCATGTCGTGCTGCCGCTTTTGGAGCAGGAAGTGGTGCCGAATGGCTTGCTTACAGGCAGTGACTTTCTCGCCGGCTACGGAATGGCTCAGGCCGTTCCCGGTCCGTTGTTTACGTTTTCCAGTTACTTGGGGGCAATGATCAGCGGCATAGGCGGAGCGGTCGTTGCGACAATTGCCATCTTTTTGCCGTCTTTTCTGCTGCTTGTCGGGGCGTTGCCATTTTTATCCGAATTGCGCCATCGTTCCGGTTTTCAGGGTGTTCTGACCGGTGTGAATGCCAGTGTGGTCGGTATATTGCTGGCGGCATGGTATGACCCGGTCTTCACCAGCTCCGTTGCGGATGGTGCTGACTTCGCACTGGCTGCTGTGTTGTTCGGTCTTCTTCATTTTTGGAAAGTGCCGGCATGGCTGGTCGTGATCATTGGCGTTATTGTTGGTACAGGCATTGGTTTCATGTTTGGATAGGAGGGATTGAATGGCACAACATCATTTTCATTTACAAGCGACCTGGCCGGGTGGGCGCAACAGTACCGGATCGATTGAAGCGGGGAATTTGCAGACAAATATCTCCATCCCACCGGAAATGGACGGCCCGGGTGTGGGAACGAACCCGGACGAAATGCTGCTGGGAGCAGCAGCAACGTGCTATGTAATTACCCTTGCAGCGATGATCGAACGAGCCGAATTGCCACTGGCGGCAATGTCACTCGACTCGGAAGGTGTGGTTGATGTTACAAACGGTGTCATGACGTATGAAAGAATTATTCATAAACCGTACGTTGCCTTGAAGCACGGCTCGGGTGAAAAAGAATATGACAAATTGCATAAGCTCGTTGACAAGGCCGAATCCAACTGCATGATCTCCCGGGCCGTGCAAGGCAATGTGGCGATAGAGGTACAGGCGGAGATAGAATGAAATTGGGTGGCGCTCCATTTTAGGCTGAGAAAATTATGTTTCCCTAATCATTACGTTAAAGACGCTCAGAATAGTATCTGAGCGTTTTTGATTGCCCATATTTATTAAAAAATACGAAATCAGAGTTATCTCGGATTAAATAGACCATTTTCTTTCTTGACACAAGTCAGTATTCTTTTTTATAATGCATTAAAACATACTATTATTATAGGGATTGTCACCTTTAAGGGAGAAAATGCTTGGTTGGGGGGTGGCAAATGGAATAACCGCTGCATATACTAAGACAATCAGTACGTGGGATGATGGTGGTTCAGAGCGCTGGACTCGCATAAATAAAAGGGGGAAGTGATGGTGGATATATTTTATATTGTTTTGAATGTTGCTGTTCTTGTGGTACTTATAGGTCTTTTAATTCGTATGCAGCAAAAGCATTATTCGTTCAGTAAGCGTGTATTTGCAGGTCTTGGTATTGGCATCGTTTTAGGTGTGATCCTTCAGGTTATCTATGGGACGGGGTCCGACGTGCTTTCACAAACCATTGAGTGGTACAATATTGTCGGCAGAGGGTATGTACAATTATTGATGATGATTGTTGTTCCGCTGGTTATGGTTTCTATTATTCAATCGATCATTAATTTAGAAAAATCATCGGATCTTGGGAGAATGTCGGCCTGGATTATTGGATTTCTGGTTTCGACTGCGATGGTAGCGGCACTGGTTGGCGTCGGAAGCGCTGCTCTTTTTGACTTGAATGCCGGTGAAATCGAATCCGGCCAGGCCGAACAGGATCGGGGGTCGATGCTGGAATCAACATTAGGGGATATGGAGAACCAATCAACACCTGAAAAGATTTTAAGTTTTATTCCGTCCAATATTTTTCAGGATATGACCCAGGACCGTCCGACGTCGGTTATTGCCATTGTTATTTTTTCCATGATTGTTGGGATCGCGGTTTTAGGATTGCGCCGAAAGAAACCGGAAGAGGCAGAACGGTTTACCAAAGGTGTTAATACCATTTTCGCTGTTATCATGCGTATCGTAACGCTGATTCTGCGCCTGACACCATTTGGAATATTGGCATTGATCGCAACAACGGTAGCCAGCACGGATGTGGCAGGCATCGTGGAACTGGGCAAATTTGTTATTGCATCGTATGCTGCTCTGATTGTCATGTTCCTTATTCATTTAGTGCTGGTTGGTGTGTTTGGATTGAACCCAATGACGTATTTAAAAAAAGTGCTGCCGGTTTTAAGTTTCGCATTTACCTCCCGTTCAAGTGCCGGAACGATTCCCTTAAATATCCAGGCACAGAAGAATTCGCTTGGTGTTGACCAAGGAATTGCGAATATGTCGGCATCGTTTGGTGCAACCATTGGGCAAAATGGATGTGCAGGTCTTTATCCGGCCATGCTTGCTGTTATGATCGCGCCCTCTGTCGGTATAGACCCGTTCACACCAGGTTTTATTCTTCAATTGGTATTAATCATTGGCATTAGCTCGTTTGGTGTGGCCGGTGTCGGCGGTGGTGCCACATTTGCAGCGCTGATTGTTCTGTCGTCCATGGGGCTTCCGGTTGCCCTGGCCGGGCTGCTTATCTCGATTGAAGCATTGATTGACATGGGCCGCACCGCCTTGAACGTTAATGACGCTATGCTCACAGGCACGCTGACATCACGCGTGATGAAAAAGTTGAACCGAAAGACTTTTAACGATAAAACGGCAATCGAACAAGAAACCGCATTGTAATGAAAAAAGCCGCTCCAGCACGGGGCGGCTTTTTTTATGGTTGAGGTATATTAAATTGCGCGACCCGAGCCAAGGAGTTTGTCTTTGTCTCTACTCGCGGGTCATGTTTATGATTTTGTCGATTGGCTGCTGCTGCTTGGTGGTAAAGTAGGGTGCGAAGGGACATCCATTTGTTTGCACACGGTCGATGACATTAGCAACGGTGAACATATCCGGCGACAGATCGTCATTAACTTCTTCCCAGAACAACGGCGCGGCAACTGTTGCGTCTTTTCGCTTCCTTGGGGAGTAGGGTGCGACGATCGTTTTGCCTTCCCCGTGCTGCAAATAATCGATATATAAACGGTTTCCGCGTTTTTCCTTCATTCGCTCGGTCGTGAAGGCTTTCGGGTATTCGCGCTCAAGCGTCCAGGCAATCGCTTGTGTAAATATACCGGTGTCGGCATACGACATGGTGCCGGGAGGAATGGGAATGTGCACTTGCAGCCCTTTTCCGCCGGATGTTTTGACAAATGAGATCAAGTCAAGGTTATCCAGCAGTTGCTTCAGCAATTTCGCAGCTTTGACGGCCAAATGGAAAGCTTCGCGGCCAGGCGGGTCCAGGTCAAACACAATCTCAACCGGCTGTGTGCGATCGGATGGTTGGAACGGGATATGGTATTCCATCGTGCCGTGATTGGCGAGCCAGACGAGTGACTCCAAATTATTGCAAACAAAATGCATGTCCCCGTCATGCTCAACACCTTTGACAAAATCCGGCGCACCATCCGGCCGATGTTTTTGAAAAAAAGATTCCCCGTCCACCCCGTCCGGACAGCGGATAATGGTAAGCATCCTGTCCTGCAAAAATGGCAACATATAGGGCGTGACTTCCCGCATGTAAGCAAGCATATCGCCTTTTGTTACTCCGACACTCGGCCAGAAAACTTTCGCCGTATTGGTCGCTTCAACCGTCTCCGGCAACATGGCCATATCAAGATTCAATTTTTCCACCGTACAGTCGGCCGCATCCATATCCGGAAGCAACTGGCTAAATGAAGGCTCCCGAATCTCGTCCGAGACCAGGTCCAATGTATGGATTGACGCGCATACGGCGGGTGGGAGACGGTAGCCGTCAATCTCCTTCGTCCCATTCGTGACAAACAATTGCCGTAATGTATCGGATGCCGATTCATCCAGCCCGTGTTTGCATTTCCCGATGTCAACCGGCTTGCCGTCGTGGAAAACACAGGCGGTAAAATAGTCATTTTGTGTATGATAAAACGTTAAAAATGCCGTTACCGTCCGCCAGTTTTTAATTTTAAACCAGTCGCGATGGTCTTTGCCTTGCTTGTAAACACTCGTTTGTCGTTTCGCTACCACCCCCTCGCCTTTATAGCGGAATGCGTTCTCCCAAGCCGCATCCGCATCGCTCGAAAACGGAACAGCATACAAACGTTGACCCAACTGGCTTTTGTCGTTAAACAACTTTCGCAGACGCTGCTTCCGTTGTTGTAGTGGTTCCTCTAAGAGCGACTCCCCGGCTTCCAAAAGCACATCAAACGCCATAAAACTCACCGGTCGCTCCGAAGCGGCCGCAGCAATCCGGTCGGTATTTGTCATCCGGCCACGCTGCTGGAGTAAGGAAAAATTGGATTGATGCGCATTGTTCAGAATGGCCAGTTCCCCGTCCAGCGTCAGTGGCAAACGCGCCCCGATTAGTGATTGCTCTGTTTGACAAGCGGACGGAATCTCAGGAAAGGTAGCCGTCAGATCGGTGCCATTTTTGCTGATAAGCCTGATCGAATCCTTTTCCCATTTCAGCAAGCAACGGAACCCGTCATATTTCGTTTCATACACCCAGTCACCTCCGCGTGGAATCGTATCGTTCATAATTGGCTTCATGACATTCATCGAACCACTCTCCTAGTCGTTAATATACCTCCATTTCATATCCGTTATCAGGATAAATTTGTACCCCGGGAGCCAAACTATATTTAAAAGGAGGCCAAACGTATGCATACGATGTGGAAGGGGACGATCAGTTTCGGATTGGTCAATATTCCGGTGAAAATGCACGCCGCAACCGAAAACAAAGACGTGAAACTGCGCAATCTGCACAAGGAATGCGAGACGCCGGTGACGTATGAACGCGTCTGCCCGAACTGTGACCGGGATGTGAAAAATGACGAAATCGTGAAAGCGTACGAATACGCCAAAAATAAATTTGTGGTGTTGGATGATGAAGAACTGGAAAATCTTAAAAAAGAACAAAAAGATAAAGCGGTGGAAATTATGGACTTCGTTGAATTGGACGAGATAGACCCGATCTATTTTGAAAAAAGCTATTACCTGTCACCCGATGAAAGCGGGGTCAAATCGTACGGACTTCTTCGCTCAGCGTTGAAAGATACCGGAAAAATCGGTGTTGCCAAAATGATGATCCGCTCCAAGGAGCAATTGGCCGTCATTCGCATTTATGAAAATACGCTTGTCGTCGAAACCATTCATTATCCGGATGAAGTCCGCGACGTACAAGACGTCCCGAATGTACCAGAAGCCGACAATGCCGATGCTAAAGAGCTGGATACGGCAAAAATGCTGGTTGATCAACTGTCCGCCACGTTTGACCCGGAAAAATACAACGATGAGTATCGCGCCGCGCTGTTGGAGTTGATCGAGCAGAAGAAAAATGATGAAGACGTTACAACGGCAACGGAAAAGCCAAAGCCTGACAATGTCACCAACTTGATGGATGCTCTGCAAAAATCGCTGGACCGCGCCCAGGATGACAACCAAACAACATCGAAAGCAGGCAAAAAAGCAACAACACCGAAGAAAAAGATTGCCAAAGCCAAATAAAAGACAACGTGTGGTAACCGCCCGGGTAATATGGCAGGAAATTGGATCTGGTCGATAAATCCTGGATCCGGTTGATAAATCAGAAAACCTGGTCGATAAATTCAGAATCTGGTTGATAAATCGTGTCAACCGGTCGATAAATTCAGAATCTGGTTGATAAATCAGCCAATCCGGTCGATAAAATCTGGATCCGGTTGATACCTCAGCCAACCTGGTGATAAATCCAGAATCCGGTTGATATCACCCACCCGCCATCCGGTCAATCGTGCCCTCCTCGCCCTGTCCGGATAACAATGATTGCATACCTTTGCATTCCGCTTACAATTCATTAACAACTGCCAAAAATAGTGGGCTCCCTGTCGTAATGCTATGACAAAACGGGTATAGAACCTGTGTCAACGATGATTACCAACAAAGGCAGGGAGACAAATGGAGCGGAATGCTTATTTTGATAATGCAAAATGGATCATGATTTTTCTGGTCGTGTTCGGTCATATTATTCAACCGTTCCGGGAAGACACAGCAGGGATCAATACATTGTATTTATGGATTTACACCTTCCATATGCCGGCATTTATTTTTCTGGCTGGTTTTTTTGCGAAAGGTTCCGGGAATATGAGTTACATGATGAAAATGGCAAAAAAATTGCTTCTGCCCTATGCCATTTTCCAGCTTCTTTATACAGGGTATTTTTTCTGGATTGGTAAAGACGGCTGGCAGGCGGGGATGTTTTATCCGCACTGGTCACTATGGTTTTTGTTCAGTCTGTTTAGCTGGCACTTGTTGCTGATTTGGTTCAAAAAGATACCAGCAGGAATGGGTATGGCTATTTCGGTCGGCATCGGATTACTGGTTGGCCTGTTTGGTGAAATCGGCCATACCTTCAGTTTGTCCAGGACATTTGTTTTTTTCCCATTTTTCCTGATGGGCTTTTGGATGACGAAAGACAACATGGCTTGGCTGAAAACAACGCCGGTACGCATCGCTGCCCTTGTTGTCATGGGCGCGACAGCTGTGGCGATTTATGTGGCACCGGATTTCAATTCCGGATGGCTTTTGGCGTCAAAATCCTACAACGACTTGGGCATGCCTGATTTAGGGGTGCTGGCACGTCTGCTGGTTTATGTGACGTCGGGATTGATGGTTGCCGCCGTCTTTGCCTGGGTACCGTTGCGCCGCAGTGGTTTGACACATCTCGGCGAACGGACCTTGTACGTTTATTTGTTGCACGGATTTTTTATCCAATTTTTCCGGCAAGCCGATTTATTTGCCATTCATAACGTTTTGGATGTTGTCGGCCTCGGTCTCATTGCAGCCTTGATTGTCTTCGCACTGGCCAGTAAACCTGTCGTCGGCATTTGGCAGCCGCTTGTGGAAGGAAAACTGTCCATACTGCAACGAATGATACGCGGACGGACGGTCTCGAGATGAGGCGTGAAACCCCTGGAAAAGGAGTATTCAAAGCATCGACTTAGCAACTGTTCCTAAATAAAAGGAGGGAGAAACAATGAACGTATGTGTCTTTGGTGCAAGCGGCTATCTTGGCTCAACCGTTTATCAGTTATTGAAAAATGAACCGTCTTTAGATGTATCCGGCACGTATTTGACGGATCCCGGAGCGTTTACCGATCTTCACAAGCTGGATGTCAATGATCCGGAGTCGTTTTCGGGATTTTATAAAACGATGCAGCCGGACGTTGTGGTCTGGTCAGTCATGAGCGGCACTTATGAAGATGACTTGATCAACGAAGGGCTGCTGCATTTGCTTGACCATTTGCGACCGGAAACCAAATTGATCTATCTGTCGACGGATTTCGTATTTTCTGATGGAAACGGTCCATACAATGAAGAGGATTATGTCAGCAAATGGCCGGATGAACATACGTTAAGCACGTATGCCAATGCCAAAATTAAAGCCGAACGCATGATTGCTGATCAGGTTACGAATTATGCCATATTACGAGCAGGGCCGATCTACGGTGAAAACCATCTCGGCCAACAGGATGAACGAACAAAACAGCTAAAGGAAACGCTCGCCAATGAACAAATCACAGCTTACCGGCCTGATCTGATCCGGACATTCGTCCATGTCGAGGACCTGGCCGCTGCGGTTGTGGCCTTTGTGTCAAACGGTTTAACAGGCATTTATCATACAGGTGCGAAGCGGCAGGCCAGTTTTTATACGTTCATGCGTAAAATGACAGAGATGCTTGGGTACCAGCCGGAGCGGATAGAAAAAGCACCGGAAGACGACCAGCCGGATAAGGAAATGCCGAAGAACACCGCTCTATCAACAGAAAAAATAACAGCGGAAACCGATCTCCATTTCCGTCCGTTGCCATAGAACCTCCCCGGTAAGTCTAAAGGTGCCGGGTGTTTTCCATAGGGGGTAAGCAGAAGCCATTGCCGTACCCTTTTTAAAACATGAAGGGCGACCAGCATTCGCAGAAGACATATGACGGCTGAACGATCCACTTTGACCAACAGTTCGGGGATCGTTTCAGGAAGTCAATAATTCTGGCATAATTGCCACCTTTTGCTGCATAGAATCATAACAGCGAACGTTCAAAAAGGCATGTTTACATTGTTTCGATGTCGGGAAAACATATGCAGAATATATGATACTAAACCGGAAGAGAGAGGGGCCATGACGATGAGTGATTTCTTGAGAAAAGGGTTCCTGCTGGGGCTCGGTGCAGCCATCACAGGTAAGGAAAAAGTGGACGAGAAACTCCAGGTGTTGGTGGACAAGGGCGAATTGACCCAGGACGAGGCGAGAAGCATGCTGAGAGATTTAGCCAATAAGGGTGAATCGAAAACCGATGAATGGAATGAAAAAAGCCAGGAGCAACTGCAGTCGTTCGCCCATGATTTGGGGCTGGCCACCAAAGAGGATATTGATCGATTGGAAGCCCGACTGACGGAACTTGAATCGAAAGAAAATGAACGGTCTTAACATCGCATCCGACCCCTGTCGAGCGCTGTCAAATTATCAGTAAATTTCGTAAATTTTTGTTTGCATATTGATTCCCGGCATGATTAACGTTACAATAACGACATGATAAATGAACGTTTGATTCATTTCAGAAGGGGATGTGTTGTTATGAAGCAAATGGAACACATGCGGGAACACACAGAGAGACAGTTAGGCCGGAAACTCCAGGAAAAAGAACTGGCGTTTCTGCGGTGGGTATACGACCGATATCAAGAAGAAAGACAACGTCACATTAATATATAGATTGCGGGGAGATTGAGAAAGTCTTGGAGCGTATCCAAGGCTTTTTACATGGTTGAAACGATCATGTTCATGTTATACTGGCTTAAGTTAAGGAAAAGGAGTGGCAACCATGGCTGTGACGAACGATACGATCATACAGAAAATGGAAAAGGAGCTGGCCGAAGCGAAACGGTTGTCCAACGACGATGCAGGCATGAAAGCCCATATAGCCCATATTCACCTTTTATGTGAGCTGTTGCTGGAGGAAAAACCGAAGTCGGCAACACCGTCCAGCAGTGACATGACAGCCGACGAAATGAAGGCGATGCTCGGACAAGAAATGACCGGCAAACCGCTCGAGGGAACCGAAAAGCGAACCGAACAAGACGGCGCAAATGGACATTCCATTTTTGATTTTTAACATACACGTGGACAGAGGAGGCGTATTTTGATGAAGTTGTTTTTGATGCTGGGGGCCATCAACGGCTTTTTGGCGGTTGCGCTTGGTGCGTTCGGCGCCCACGGACTGGAAGGAAAAGTTTCCGAAAAAGCGCTCGGCACATGGGAGAAGGCGGTCAATTACCAAATGTTTCATACCATGGCTATGCTTGCCGTCGGTTTATTGCTTGCCAAATGGCAGACCGGTGGGCTTATGTGGGCCGGGTGGATGTTTTTCATTGGCATCATTCTTTTTTCCGGCACGCTCTATATTTACTCAGTGACCGGAGCGAAAACGTTTGCCATGATCACCCCCATTGGCGGGGTTGCCTTTTTGATTGGCTGGGTATTGCTCGGCTATGCGGTTATGAAAGGGCTATAACTGAAACAGCATAATAGTGGACAAAATCGCTACCATTCCAGCTTTAATAAGTTGCTTGATGCCGTCTTGAGCGTTGTTCGTGCTCGTATGCAGGACACCTTCGCAGAATAGGCTTGCTGCAATGAAATACAAGCTGCCTGTCATCATGATGACGTATCCTTGCATAATGGCGATAATCCCCGTTACAATAGCCAGTCCGAGGGTTACGAATTCCAGACGTATGTATTTTTCATACACATTCCGCACATGAATCACGTCCCCTCTGGCCGGTTTGCAGCCCAGTCACGATGTATGGACGGGATAAACCTTGTAGCGGTAGCAGCCTGTTTGCGACCTCTGCAAATGAGTACCCACCGGCAGGACTGCTCCATGCCGGTGGGCGCGCCGGTATACGAATGCCTGACCCCGACGTCAGCGCGGCGGGTATTGCGACATCTGTCCGCTGCTTCCGCTGTTATTATAAGGATACTGATAATTAAGCTCTTCGTTAAAGGTTACATAGTCAAGATAAATCATCAGTAACAAATAACGTTTTCCGGTTTGCTGATCGCTTAAAATGATGTGGTCGCGACCCGCTGCCTCAACAATCCCTTTAAACACTTTCGCATTCCATTCATCATTGTTTTCAAATGTCATATAAACGGTCGCTTGCTTTCCTTCATTCAGACGCAGTATGTTTTCAATGTAGGACTGTTGCTGTGGGAGCATGGTTTGTTGAGCCGGTGGTTGCTGACTAGGTTGACTCGGTACTTGCTGACCCTGCTGATTCGTCGCCGGTGGATTTGTTGGAAATTGCCTCGGGTCATACACCGGGTAGTAAGCAGGGGACGTCGGTGGATAGTAATAGTATGGATTTACCTGATACGGGTCGGTGTAATAATAGTCACTCATGTAGAAAACCTCCTCTTATTAATAAACTTGCGGACATTCGGATGAACTCGGTGCAAAGAAACAGTGGGATTTATACCGGCCCGTGTTCCCTTGGCCGAACCATTGCTCCGGGCAGGCACCGGTTGGTTTGAAAAAATATAAGGAATTGCTTGCCGGGTGATAGCGTTTGCCACTGATCACTTTACGAGCCAATTGTTTATCCTTTTCCCGGGCGCGCTGATAAAAATATCCTTTCTGTGTCGCCTCAAATCCGCCCGGACTCTGGTGAACCATTTGATTAATGGTATCAATTTCAGTAAAATCAAGGCATTCACCGCGGACCCGGTTAATTCCGGTGTTGCCGGCCATAAGCATTCCCAGTTTGCCATCCCCTTCTGCTTCCGCTCGCATTAATCGCGCTAATACATCAACGCCTTTTTCCGTGTACCGAACTACAGCCACATCACTTGCACCTCGCTTCTGCAAAGCTAACCTATATTGGTTTCTCAACTATCTATATGTAAGGCATGCGCTAATGATGACACATGACCAGCAAAAACATACATCATTTTTTGACAAATCAAACGATGAACAGCAGTACCCTTTGGAAATGAAAAGAAGAACCGGCTCCACTACCGGTTCTTCTTTTCATTTTTGTTCTATTATTTATACGTGCAAATAAGTGTCCAGTCCGTCTTTGGCAAGGTGGTTCCCTACAAAGAACGTACCGAATTCGCCGTATTTGGCACTTACTTCGTCAAAACGCATTTCGTAGACAAGTTTCTTCAGCTGCAATGCGTCATGGGCAAATAAGGTGACGCCCCATTCCCAATCATCAAAGCCGAATGACCCCGTAATAATCTGCTTGACGTTACCGGAATATTGGCGTCCGGTTTTGGAATGTTCATAAAGCAGCCCTGCCCGTTCTTTGAAGCTGAGTGAGTACCAGTTTTCCTCCCCTTCACGCCGTTTATCCATCGGGTAGAAACACATATGCTCCCACTTTGGCAAAATGGGGTATAGCCGATCACGTACTTTTGGATCATCCGCTGATGCGTTGCCGCTGTATTGCGACATTTCCACAACAGAGACATACGAATAAACAGGCTGCAGGAACTCAGCCAGTTTGGATTTATTGAACGCGGTTTCCACATCGGTCAATTCGTTCAGCGACGGGCGCAATATCATGAACATCATATCCGCTTTATGGCCAAGGACTTGATACAGAACATGGCTGCCATTTTCGGCCTGTTCCACTTCTTCCCAATCCGTCAGCAACTGTTTAAATTCCTGAATCGCTTCATCGCGGTCCTCACGGGATGCCATTTTCCATGAAGTCCAGTCAACCGTACGCATGTCATGTAAGCAATACCAACCGTCCAACGTTTTAACTGCTTCTGCTGCTGTCATAAAAAAACGCTCCTTCATTTGAAAAAATTCGCTTATGTCTCAGCGTGTCCATTCGCTGATCAATTAGTACCTAAAGTAACTATATCATATTTGGGCTATGATCAGCATGTCATCACGTATGTGTCATGATTCTGTCAGAAAAAACAAAAATGAATAGCTCAAAATGGTTTTCACATTGCGGTCATTACATTATGATTGAGACAGAAATGGATAGTTGGGAGGGCATGTAATGAGTCATCTTTTAACAGGGATTGAAAACAGTTTGAAAGAAACGGACAAGCGCATTGTTTTTCCGGAAGGGTATGACGCCAGAATTTTAACAGCGGCTGATCGTCTAAGCCAAGCCAGGGTGGTGACACCGATTCTGCTGGGCCAACCAGAAACCATCCGGCAAAAGGCAGCGGAGGCCGGTGCGGACATATCCCAGTGTGAATGGATGGACCCGAACGATCATCCAGACATGGATACCATGATCGAAGCGTTTGTCGAACGCCGCAAAGGGAAAGTGTCGGCCGACGAAGCCAAGGATATTCTACGGGATGAAAACTATTTCGGCACCATGCTCGTTCACATGGGACAGGCGGACGGCCTTGTCAGCGGAGCGGCGCATTCGACAACGGAAACGGTCCGGCCTGCCTTGCAAATCATCAAAACGAAAGACGGCGTTCAGAAAACATCCGGTGTTTTTATCATGATTCGTGGTGAGGAAAAATATGTATTCGCCGATTGTGCGATCAACATGAGCCCGGACAGTCAAGATCTGGCGGAAACCGCTACCGAAAGTGCGACGACAGCGAAACTGTTTGATATCGATCCGCGTGTGGCGATGCTCAGCTTCTCCACGAAAGGATCCGCCCAGTCGGAAGAGACGGATAAAGTGGTGGAAGCCTTACGTCTGGCGCAGAATAAAGACGCATCGCTCGTTATCGACGGCGAATTTCAGTTTGATGCGGCATTCGTTCCGGATGTGGCTGCTAAAAAAGCACCGGATTCCGTTCTGCAGGGTGACGCGAATGTGTTTATCTTTCCAAGTCTGGAAGCAGGAAATATCGGCTACAAAATTGCTCAGCGACTCGGTGGTTTTGAGGCGGTCGGTCCTATTTTGCAAGGCTTGAATAAACCGGTCAATGACCTGTCACGTGGCTGCAGTGCAGATGACGTTTACAGCCTGGCACTAATCACGGCCATGCAGGCATAACGATGATGTAAAAGCGTACAGTGG
>NZ_BAAADM010000030.1:35221-92124 GCF_039522485.1 Lentibacillus halophilus
GTTATACTAATGATAGCAAAAACGATTTTGGGGTGAAGCAGTATGACGAAAGTAGGGTTTGTCCGGCACGGCACGACGCTCTGGAATAAGGAGGGCCGGGCGCAGGGCAGCTCCGATGTGCCACTGGATGCACAAGGGCGCCAGGAAGCTGAAAAGGTGGCCGAACGCTTGTGCACGGATCATTGGGATGTCATTTATACCAGCGACTTAAGCCGGGCCAACGATACGGCCGAGGCCATTGCACGTGCCATGGGAGGGATGGATCTTCATCGGGATAAAAGGCTCCGGGAGCGCGATTGCGGCCAAATTGAAGGAATGAACGAAGCTGAACGCACCGCAACTTGGGGATATAACTGGCGGTCACTCGACTTGGGTCAGGAAACGGCTGAAAGCATGGTCGAACGCGGAATGTCATTTCTCAATGAAGTATCCGCCACACACGAAGGCGACCATATTTTAATTGTGAGCCACGGCACCTTTATCAAACAGCTATTAACCCATCTTTCACCGGAAATAGACGCCCAAACATTGCTTGGCAACACGTCCGTAAGCTGCATCGCTTCCGGAGAGAACGGCTGGACGCTTGAATTACTGAATTGTACAAAACACCTCGAACCCATGCAAAGTGAATCCTGAACGGAAAACGGTTTTGAACGACGCGCGCTATCATGAGGTGAGGTCGCGCGACTCGAGCCACAACGCGCGCAGTCATGGGGTAAGGTCGCGCAATTCACGCCAAAAGTCACGCGGTTATGGGGCAACTCGCGCAGTTCAAGCGGGGAGTCGCGCCATCATGGGGTAAGGTCGCGCGGCTAAGGCCGCAACTCGCGCAATAATCGAACGAGGTCGCGCAGCTAGAGCCAAAACTCGCACAGCTCGAGCCAAAACGCGCACAGCGCAGCCCACCCCCTGCGCACCCTTCACTGCATGGCGGCTACGTTCTCGTTCCGTTTCACCATCTGCGCGTATCGCTTCGTGAACTGCTCCCATTCGTCGTCGGAAAAGTCACTGGTGCGCATCCGGTCGCTGACGGCGTTGATTGCTTCCCAAACGCGTGATTTCAAATCATCCACCGTCAATTCCATGCCGAGCAATTCTGATAGTGACGCCATCACGCTCGGTTCAATATCCGGATAATCAAATGATGTTGCTTCGCCTTTTCGTGCCGCTTCATAAAAATCCCGAATCAGTTCCGCGCGCTCCTGTCCCCGACCATTCACATCCAAATAAATCTGGATGGCCGCTCCGTTTTTGACCCGGCGCTGTGAGATGCCAGCAAATTTTCGCCCGCTGATGCTCAAGTCGTAGTCGCCCGGACAGTAGGAACCGACAATTTCATACGCCTCGATACCATCGGTGAGGTCGCGCAGCACATGTTGAATGAATCCGACCATCGCGTCATAGCAGTCGTGAATGGAAATACCTCTGACACTGGGAAGGACGAGGGACAGATTCAGGACACCTGCATCAAGGGGGACAGCGAGCCCACCGGAATTGCGGACGATCGCGTGATAGCCGCGCTCCGACACCAGCCGGATTCCCTCTTTCAGATGCGGCAGACGTGTGTCGGGAATGCCGAGGACGACGGTATCCGAATGCACCCAAAGCCGCACGGCCGCCTCCGTGTCTGCACCGGCAGCGGACAGAGCGAGTACGTCATCAACGGCAAACGACGTTAGTGCGGTATATGCCCGCCCGTGGAAAATATTTTTTTCAGTATGATCCAAATAGCGAAATGCCGTGTGGTGCACGACGTCTTTCCAATGTTTCATAGTGTTCTCCTTTATTCCATCCTTTTAACTTTCACGAAACTATCCTATAATATACTATAACATTGTCGAAAAGAAACAGGTGAATCCATGCCATACAAAGATGAAAAATTGCATGAGGAAAAAGTTTTTAAAGATCCGGTGCACCGTTATGTCCATGTCAATGACCGGGTCATCTGGGATTTGATTGCCACACCGGAATTTCAGCGGCTGCGACGGATTAAGCAGCTCGGGACGACGTATTTGACGTTTCACGGCGCTGAACACAGCCGGTTCCATCATTCGCTTGGTGTGTATGAAATCATACGGCGCATCTTGGAAAATTTCGCGGACAGTCCACGCTGGGATCCAGGGGAACGATTGGTCTCGCTGTGTGCCGCTTTGCTTCATGATCTGGGGCATGGGCCATTTTCCCATTCGTTTGAAAAAGTGTTCAAATTGGATCATGAGCAGTTTACACAAGCGATTATTCTCGGCGATACAGACGTGCACCATATTTTGGAACAGGTCGAGCCAGGCTTTTCCCAAAAGGTGGCCGATGTGATCGACAAAACATATGAGGACAAGCTCGTTGTCAGCCTTATTTCCAGCCAGATCGATGCTGACCGGATGGATTACTTGCAGCGCGATGCGTATTTCACCGGGGTCAGCTACGGGCACTTCGATATGGAACGGATTTTACGTCTCATGCGGCCGCTGGAGGACCAGGTCGTGATCAAATCGACCGGGATGCATGCGGTTGAGGATTATATTATGAGCCGCTATCAAATGTATTGGCAAGTCTATTTTCACCCGGTCACCCGCAGTGCGGAAGTGATTTTGTCCAAAATCCTGCATCGCGCCAAATATTTGTACGAAAATGATTATACCTTTAAGTTGAAGCCGATCCATTTCGTTTCCTTTTTCAATGAATCAGTTGGTCTCCGCGACTATTTGAAGTTGGATGAGACGGTGGTCATGTATTATTTCCAACTTTGGCAGGAAGAGGATGATCCAATTCTGAGTGACTTGTGCGAGCGATTTGTGAACCGGCATCTGTTTAAATACATCGAATTTAATCCGAACGAGCAGATGAACGAGTGGAATGAACTCACGCAGCTGTTCCGCGAGGCGGGTATGGATCCGGATTACTACTTGGAAGTCGACTCGTCGTCTGATTTGCCGTATGATTTTTACCGGCCGGGCGAAGAGGAAGAGCGCCTGCCCATTCACTTGCTGATGCCGGATGCGAGCTTAGTGGAGCTGTCCCGGCATTCGGATATCGTCGAGGCCATTTCCGGTAAAAAACGTACGGACCATAAGCTTTATTACCCGGCGGATCTGGTGAAAAAGCTGTCGGACGACCATCCGGCCAAACGACGAATAGCAGAACTCCTGCATTTGAAGCAACCTTACAAAGGAGCGAATAACCATGCTGACTGATCATGCCAAATTAATGCGGTTTTTTTCCGACGCGGAAGAAGTGAGCGGACGGAAAAAGTTGCAGAAAATGATATATATCCTGCAAAAATGGAACTTCCCGTTTGAAGAGAAGTATCAATTTCATTTTTACGGACCATATTCGGAGGAATTGTCCTTACGGGTGGAAGAGCTGTGCAATCTCGGATTCTTGGCCGAGGAGAAAGAAAACAAAAGCAATTATGTTCAGTATCATTACCATATAACCGGATCGGGAAGAGACTTCTTGCAGCAATTCGGGATGACGATGCCCGATATGACCGAACCGATAGCTCTGCTGCAGGAAAAAAGCTCCCGGTTTCTTGAGCTTGTAGCGACGATGCTTTACTTTGACGGGTTGAGCCGTGATGACGTCAATGAGAAAGTACATACGGTTAAACCGAAGCAACAGTACACCGATCTGGAGCTGGATGAGGCACACCGGCTGATTCAAGCAATGCATCCGGTGCAATGAGCATCCGGATGAACAGCATCGGAAGCGTATGCTACAATGGAAAGCACCATACCGATTTAGGAGGGTTTTGAAATGAGTTCCGATCAATCGTCCAACCAAAAGAAAACGAATCAATTTACGATTATAAAAGATGACCCGAATGATGGTCACGAAGGCTACGGTATTGGCTCCATCAGTCTGGAAAATATGTCATCGGTCATCATCGACCCGAATGAGGACCAAGCGTTTGTTGACATGGAAGCGATGCATGCTCGCAGTGCCGTCGAGCGTCGTGTCAAGTTTCAGTCGGACAGGGATGCGGTTCCTAATGGCCTGGTGTATTGGGTCGTCTGGGTTACGGTTGAAAAAGGCGAAAACGGTCCGTACTTTGCCGGTGTGGGCGGCAGTGAACTCGTTGTCGACCGTTCCATCAAACGTGCTTACAAATCCATGCCGGAGCATGTCAAACATATGGAAGATTCCTTGAAGGGCAAGATCCGGGTGGAACACATGGATGAGCATTCCAAAAAGTTGTTGAAAGACTTTTTGGCTAACTTTGAAGGCGGCGACATGTGGAAAAATTCGACCGATGAATTGAAAAACGCGCTTCCGAATTAATGAACATTTTGTGACCGATCAGTGAATTGTCGGTTTTCGGCTTGTGCTTTTGGATGGAAATTTGTAAAATATGTATACATGGACGGAAACATGGATTACTAGGACACAAAAAGAGCTGACTGCCTATGGGGAGTCAGCTCTTTTTATATGCCCTGTGTACGGGCCTGGAAATGGGTACTTGCGTCATCAGAATAGGAAGTCCATAACTTTTTCCAGCATGCCCGGCTCATCCTTCTTCTCGTCATCCGCATTCGGCTCATCGTCTGGCATGTGCATGGTGCAGTATTTCTGTGGCGCGGTCCCTTTTTTAAAATACATGAGACGGCTTGTGTCACAGTAGGTGGTGGCCCGTTTGCCGCTTTCGGGATCAATACGGATACTGGTGACGCCGGACGGCGCATCAAATGATGAACGGCTGCCGTTTTGATGGGTCTTGTTCATAAAATTGGCCCAGATTTGTTTGGCGTAGCGATGCTCGGTTCGGCCGAAAATTTTCCGGTTATCGTCAAATCCCGTCCAGACCCCTGTCGCGAGCATTGGACTGTATCCGATCATCCAGTTGTCTGCATCGGTGGTGCCTGATTTTCCGGCATAGGTTCTCTCCAGTGTATCAGCGATGCTGGACCCGGTCACGGGCATGTAGCCGTCAAGTGATCGATCAAACATGCCAGTCATCAGTTGCGTTAAAACGAATGTTGTTTGCGGATCCAGCACGCGTTTCTCCTGCTGATCCGCCCGTTCAAAAACGGTGCGACCATTTCGGTTTGTGATTTTGGTAATGGTGTGTCCCTCCACCTGCTTTCCACCATTGGCGATCATGCTGTATCCGGTCACCATATTTTCCACGGTCACAGCCGATGTTCCGAGCGCAAGGGAAGGAACCGCGGGCAACTCCCCGTCAAATCCAAATTGACGGGCGGTGCTCACCAACGTCTCCGGGCCGAGATACAAATTGGTTTTGACCGCATACACATTATCGGATAAGGCGAGTGCTTGGGCGAGTGATATGGGTTTATTGGCATAGTAGCCGTTATAGTTGCTCGGTTGATAAACATTACCATTTTCCAGTCGGAATGCTGTCGGTTTGCTCTGCAGCATGGTGGTCGGCGTATAGCCGTTTTCCAGGGCGGCGTAGTAAAGAAATGGTTTGAAAGCGGACCCCGGCATTCGCTTCGCCTGCATCGCTCGGTTAAACTGGCTGTCGGTATAATCCCTTCCGCCGATAAGCGCACGAATGCCCCCACTCGCAGGGTTCATGGCCATCGCACCGAGCTGAATATCGCTGCTTGACTGAATGACATTGGACGCGCTTTGTCTCAACGTTTTCTGCATCGTTTTGTTAAGCGTGGTATGAATATTGTAGCCGCCAGAACGAATGGTTTCTGTATCCATCTCCAAAATGGATGCTGCTTCGTTCAAAACGGCATCCTGAAAATATGGGGCGAGCGGCACGTTATTCCGTTCGTCCGCCTCGGTAAAGGCGAGATGTTTACGGGTTGCGAGAAAATGCTGTCGCTCGGTAATGTCACCATTATCAAGCATCAAATCAAGAATGCGTCGCTGCCGGCGTTTGGCATTTTCCCTATCATTAAATGGGGAATAATACGCCGGCCCTTTCGGAATGGCAGACATCATCGCCGCTTCCGGCAACGACAAATCGGCTGCTGACTGATCAAAAAAATGTCGGCTTGCCGTTTCCACACCATATTTACCGTGGCCGTAATAAATCGTGTTAAGGTAGCCTTCCAAGATTTCCTTTTTGGAATAGTGCATCTCTAGCCGTACGGTATAAAATGCTTCCTTCAGCTTCCGCATCCACGTCTTCTCATGCGATAAATACAAATTCCGTGCATATTGTTGGGTGAGGGTACTTGCCCCTTCCTTCAGAGAAAGACTTTTCAAATCGGTAAGCAAGGCACCGGCAATCCGTTTCACATCAAAGCCATTGTGTTCGTAAAAACGGGTATCCTCAACAGCGAGTGTTGCTTGAATGAGCTTGGGCGATATGTCATCAAGGCTAACCCAGCGGCGATTTTGGGCACCTTGTTCCTCCCCGATAACGTTTCCATCGATGCCGTAATAAACCGTGTTTTGATCGTTGGTGAGCGGTGGCGGCCCAAGCAGAAAACTGACCGCATAAACGCCGGCGATGAATAGTATCGCTGCTGCAGCCATCGCAAGTGGTATCATGTATATCAATCGTTTTTTGAATGCGTTCAGCCGTAATAATTTCCGCATATGAGATACTCCATTTTCGACAGATGTTACTCCCATTATGGAAAAGAACAAACGGAATTAAACCCGCCTGCCTGCAAAAATCGTCGAGCGGGATTGGATAGAGTGGAAAGTCGCGCAATAATGGGTGGGGTCGCGCCATTCAGGAGAAACTCGCGCAGTAATCCGAGCAGGTCGCGCAGCTCGGGGTGAAGGTTGCGCAGTTCGTGTTGCAACTCGCGCAGCTCCCTCCAAATGTCGCGCAGTTATAACGGAGGTTGCGCGGCTCCACCCCAAACTCGCGCCGTTCCGGTGGCGTTGCCCGGTTTGAGCGTTATGGCTTACAATTAGCGCGAGGCGGAGCAGGGGAAAAGTCAATGTTGTTTTGTGTCGCGTTTGCAATGGAAAGGCATTCATAGATACAATAGGTTATTATATTCATCAGGAGCGTTCAAAAAATGACACACGATGCGAAACAGGTTGCCATTGAGCTCCATACGTCGATTGATGACGATGGTGACATAGAGTACAATACAGTAAGAGAGACAGGTTATTTTTATCAAAAAAACAATATGGATGTGCTCACCTTTCGCGAAACCCTTGACGACGGGGCGCGCCTTAACAATATGATTACCATTCATAAGGACAGAGTGAGTATTAAGCGCAACGGGCCGGTCGTTATGCATCAACAGTTTCAGCCGCATCGGTCGACCGAAAATGTTTACCAGCACCCGTACGGTACGATAGATATGCAAACGTATACGACACACATGGACTATCGCCGCCCTGATCCGGGAAAGGCGGGCTATTTGACCTTGGCCTATACGGTCAAACTGAACGGGCAGCTTGAACGAAACCATCAATTAGCGTTGAATGTCCATCATAAGGAGGAAGGCTCATGACCAATGTGTTGCAACAGACGGAAGATATTTTGAAACAGGAAATTGCTGCCGCAGTAGTTCAGGCCGAACTGGCGACTGATGAGGAGCGGCCGGAAGTGATTTTGGAAAAACCGAAAGAAAAAGCGCATGGTGATTTTGCAACAAATATTGCCATGCAGCTCGCACGCATTGCTAAAAAAGCTCCCAAACAGATTGCTGAGGATATTACCACTCATCTGGATACGGCCAAAGCGCATGTCGACAAAGTGGAGGTAGCCGGTCCCGGTTTCATCAATTTTTTCATGAAAAATGATTTTCTCGGCGATTTGATCCCGGCAATTCTGGAAGCTGGAGATACATACGGCCGGAGCGATGCCGGCAAGGGCGAGAAGGTGCAGGTGGAATTTGTTTCCGTCAACCCGACCGGTGATTTGCATCTTGGCCATGCCCGCGGTGCAGCTTATGGCGACGTGTTTTCCAATGTACTGGAAGCGGCGGGCTACAACGTGGAACGGGAATATTACATTAACGATGCTGGCAGCCAGATTGACAAATTGGCGACATCGGTGGAAACCCGGTACATGCAGGCGCTCGGCCGAGACGCTAAAATGCCGGAAGACGGCTACCGTGGGGACGATGTTGCTGCTATCGGCCGGGACATGGCAGCTGAGTACGGTGAAAAATGGGTGGACGCCGACACATCGGAGCGGCTTTCCTTTTGCCGGGAGTACGGGCTGCAGTCGTCGCTCAACCAGATAAAAAAAGACCTCGCCGACTTCGGAGTGCATTTTGACCACTGGTTTTCCGAACAGTCGCTATACGCTGACAAGAAGGTGGAAGAAGCCGTTCAGACATTGCGGGATGGCGGCTATGTCTATGAACAGGACGGGGCTGTCTGGTTCCGTTCGACCGATTTCGGTGATGACAAGGACCGCGTTTTGATCAAGCAGGACGGCAGCTATACGTATCTGACACCGGACATCGCCTACCATAAGGATAAACTGGAGCGCGGATTCCAGGAGATGATTAATGTATGGGGGTCCGATCATCACGGCTATATCGCGCGGATGGAAGCGGCCATTCAGGCGCTTGGGTATCCGGCGGACAAGCTGGTTGTTAAAATTATCCAGATCGTTAACCTGTACGAAGGCGGAGAAAAACTGCGCATGAGCAAGCGCACCGGCAATGCGGTGGCACTGCGGGATTTGATGGAAGATGTCGGCATTGATGCGACACGTTACTTCTTTGTCATGCGGTCCAACGACACGCAATTCGACTTTGATTTGGATCTCGCCCGTTCCCAATCCAACGACAATCCGGTGTATTATGTACAATATGCCCATGCTCGGATCTGCACGATGCTGAAACAGGCCGAAGCGAAAGGATTTGCCGGAAGTGAGGCGTTTGATGCCAATCTTCTGACTGCCGAGAAAGAAACAGACTTGTTGAAAAAGCTGGGCGCATTCCCGCAAACGATCGCGGATGCTGCCGAAAAACGCGCACCACATAAAGTACCGCAGTATGTATTCGAACTGGCGTCGCAGCTGCACAGCTTTTACAATGCGGAAAAAGTGCTCGACCCGGATCATCCGGAACGCACCAAAGCCCGAATAGCCCTTATGGAAGCCGTCCGCACCACGCTCGCAAACGGCCTTCGTCTGATCGGTATTACCGCACCCGAATCAATGTAATAAAAAACTTGCAGAGGCACCGCCTTTCTGCAAGTTTTTTTTAGACTGAACCATGCTATCAGTCTAATTTTTTAATGACTTTTTGATAAAAGCCATCAAGGATGCTCAATGGATTGTTAGTCTTACCCGGTCGTTTGTCACCTTGTCCATCATTGTCATAACCTTGCCAAGATGATACGAGCTGGCTGCCTACCCTTGCTTGGCCGGATGGCGGGTTTATCAACCGGATTCAGGATATATCAACCAGATTGGCAGATTTATCAACCAAATTTAGAATATATCGACCGTATCGACTGATATATCAACCGGATTGGTAGAATTATCAACCGGATTTAGAATTCCGCAACTTTATGGTGATTCTCTGAATCAGGTTGACTGAATAATCATTCATCGTATAGAGTAGTGACTAAACCAACTGAATTTTCTTAATCAAAAGAATGCAATCGTTGTCATTATGCGTTATACTGTATTTTAAAGGGGGAGGAGCACGATGGATATATTTTTGACGATTAATTGGCTGGCCTTTGCAGCTATTGTTATTTATGGTGTATATTTATTTGTCAAAGTGGTGGCGACACGGGTTTCTTACATAAAACTTGGCAAAGAATCCAACTTTGACCGAGATTTTAAAGAACGCTTCCGGCGTGTTGGCACCATTGTTTTTGGTCAGTCCAAGCTGTTGAAAGATAAAAAATCCGGGACGATTCACGTGATGATGTTCTACGGATTTATCCTTGTTCAGTTCGGAGCCATTGATATGTTCGTAAGAGGACTCGCACCGGGGAGTCACTTGCCGTTCGGCGCTCTGTATCCGGGATTTACATTTTTTCAGGAACTGGTAACATTAATGATATTGGTGGCCGTCGTGTGGGCGTTTTATCGGCGTTATATTGAGAAAATTGTTCGTCTCAAACGTGGGTTTAAAGCGGGTCTTGTGCTACTGTTTATTGCCACATTGATGATGTCCGTATTACTCGGAAACGGGATGAACATCATTTGGCACGGGGAAGCTGCATCGTGGTCGGAGCCAGTGGCGAGTGTGATCGCTCTTGCATTTGGCTGGATGGGCGAAACGGCTGCGTTGGTGGCATTCTATGTGTTCTGGTGGATTCATACGATGACGATACTGGCCTTCCTCATTTATGTACCACAGTCCAAGCATGCGCATTTAATTGCTGCGCCTATTAATGTGTTTTTAAGCAAACGGGAGCCTGGCAAACTGGAAAAAATTGACTTTGATAATATGGATGACGCCACTGATGAAAGTGAGATGTCATTCGGCGTCGGCAAGGTGGAAGATTTCGACCAGCGCCAGTTGATTGATTTTTATGCGTGTGTGGAGTGTGGGCGCTGCACCGATGTCTGTCCGGCATCAGGCACCGGTAAAATGCTGTCGCCGATGGATATTATGGTTAAAGCACGCGATCATCTTACGGAAAAAGGAGCGGCCGTGACGGGCAAATCGCCGTGGGTGCCGTCGTATGCGTTTTCCGGAACGAAAGGCAATCAGTTGGCCGGTGAAGGAGCCAATGAAGCAGCGGCGGGCATGGCGGATGTCAGCCTTATCGGGGACGTTATTACCGAAGAGGAACTGTCCGGATGCACCACATGCCGCGCGTGTGAAGACGCATGTCCGGTTATGAATGAGCACGTCGGGGCGATTATCGACATGCGCCGCTATCTCGTTATGACAGAAGGGAAAATGGACCAGGGTGCCCAGCGCGCTGTTATGAACATCGAACGCCAAGGCAATCCATGGGGCTTGTCCAAGAAAGACCGCATCAAATGGCGTGAGCAGGATGACGATGCGTATATCCCGACGATTAAAGAACTGAAAAAAGAAGATAAAGATTTTGAGTATCTCTTTTGGGTCAGTTCGATGGGATCGTTTGACAATCGCAGTCAAAAGATTGCTCTGGCCTTTGCCAAACTGATGAATCAGGCCGGCATTAATTTTGCTATCCTTGGCAATAAGGAGCAGAATTCCGGTGACACGGCACGACGCATAGGAAATGAATTTTTATTCCAGGAAATCGCTGAGAAAAACATAAGCGAATTTGAAAAAAACAATGTAACGAAAATCGTGACGATTGATCCACATGCGTATAATATTTTCAAAAACGAATACCCCGACTTTGGTTTTGAAGCGGAAGTCTATCATCATACACAGATGCTGTACGACCTGGTGATGAATGGAAAATTAAAGCCGCAACGGCCGATTAACCAGCGGCTCACGTATCATGACTCTTGCTATTTGGGCCGGTATAACGGCGTATACGATCCGCCGAGGGAAATTTTAAATGCAATACCGGGACTTGATTTAATCGAAATGAATCGCAGCAGGGAAAATGGCATGTGCTGCGGTGCCGGGGGCGGTTTGATGTGGACGGAAGATACAACCGGCAACCATATTAACGTCGCCCGTACCGAACAGGCGCTGGAAACCGAATCAACGATGATCTCCAGTGCATGCCCATTCTGCCTCACAATGCTCAGTGACGGAACGAAGGCAAAAGAAGTGGACGAAGATATCGGCACCATGGATGTGGCTGAAATCCTCGCACTGTCCGTATTGACGGAGGACGAAGAGCAGACAGCCTAAAGGTAAAGCCGCGCAGCTCGGAACGGACTCGCGCGAGAATGGGGTCATGTCGCGCCATTCAGGACGCAGCTCGTGCAATGATGAGGTAAAGTCGCGCAACTCGGCCTGAAACTCGCACAGATCAGGGTAAAGTCGCGCAACATCAGGAGAGGATCGCGCAACTCGCGCGGCTGCCCTGAAACGCGCACGACTGGATCTCCCTTCTTTGTCGAGCGAGCGTTCGGTCTAAACAAACTCAGGAAAGGACGTTGGCAATATGAAAAAAAGTGTCATAGCCTCTGGTGCACGCACGCCATTCGGCAATTTTGGAGGCAGTTTGCAGCCAATGACAGCCTCGCAGCTCGGCGGTGCAGCTATCCGCGGAGCGCTGAACCGGGCGGGGCTGGATGGTGAGCGCGTCGACGAAGTCATTATGGGAAACGTTCTTCAGGGCGGCCAGGGACAGATTCCATCACGGCAGGCTGCGCGTTATGCAGGCATTCCGTGGGACGTCAAAACCGAAACCATCAATAAAGTGTGCGCATCCGGCTTGCGCAGTGTCACGCTTGCTGATCAGCTCATCCGGGCCGGGGATGAAGACATACTCGTGGCCGGTGGCATGGAAAGCATGAGCAATGCGCCGTACATTTTGCCCGATGCCCGCTGGGGACACCGCATGGGTGATAAACAGGTCGTCGATATGATGGTTCACGACGGACTCACGTGTTCTTTTGGCGGTGTTCACATGGGCAGTTACGGCAACAGAACAGCCGAGGAATATGGCTTGACGAGAGAGGCGCAGGATGAATGGGCTTACCGCAGTCATCAGCGGGCTGTAAAGGCGATTGACTCCGGCGCATTTGCCTCGGAGATCGTCCCGGTTGATGTGCCGCAACGAAAAAAGGATCCGATTACCGTCGACACAGATGAAACACCGCGCCGCGACACGGATTCAGCCAAACTGGCTAAATTGCGTCCGGCTTTTGATAAAGATGGCACCATTACCGCCGGGAACGCACCAGGGGTCAATGATGGTGCCGGTGCCTTTGTCATTATGTCGGATGAACAGGCGAATCAGCTCGGCAAGACGCCGATGGCCCACATCCTTGGTCATGAGGAAGTCGCCGTCGCGTCGGAAGATTTTCCAAAGACGCCCGGACTTGTTATTAACAAATTATTGAAAAAGACCGGTTACACTGAACAGGATATCTCATTGTACGAAATTAACGAGGCGTTTGCAGCTGTATCGCTGGCAAGCGGACAAATAGCTGATATCGATCCGGAAAAAATCAACGTCAACGGTGGTGCCGTTGCGCTGGGCCACCCAATCGGAGCGAGCGGTGCCCGCATTATTCTGACGCTGATTCACGAACTGAAGCGCCGGGGCGGCGGCCTTGGCATCGCGGCGATTTGCAGCGGCGGCGGCCAGGGTGATGCTGTGCTTTTGGAAGTACCGGGGGAATAAGCGCACCGCTGTTTTATTTCATCCGACTATCGAATGAATGAACGGATCCACTGAGCGGACGGCTGTTTTCATCTTATATAAACCAACGAAACCAATCAGGCAAAGGGAGGCTTTTTCATGGCAATCAACCACATGATGGTGGTCGGCTCTGGGCAAATGGGATCAGGAATCGCCCAGGTATGCGCTCAATCCGGCTACCATGTTTATCTGTATGATGCCAACAAAAACGCACTTGATAAAGGAATGGAAGGGGTGAGAAAACGTTTAACGAAGGCAGTGGAAAAAACACGTATTTCTGAGCATGAAAAGCAAAATACGATGGATCTTCTTCAGCCAGTAACCGATATCGATTCCGTGCGGGAATGTGACTTGGCGATTGAAGCCATCGTGGAAAACCTTGATGCCAAAACGAGTCTTTTCAACGAGCTGGATGCCCGTGCCCCCGATCATGCCATTTTAGCGACGAATACATCATCGCTGCCGATTACCGAAATGGCTGCGGCAACCAATCGGCCCGAGCAGTTCATCGGCATGCATTTTATGAATCCAGTGCCTGTTATGAAACTGGTGGAAGTCATCCGCGGCCTGCAGACAAGTGATGCCACATATCAGGCTGTGGAAGCAATGGCAACCGATTTGTCAAAAAGTCCGGTGGAAGTTGATGACGCCCCAGCGTTTGCTGCCAACCGTATTCTAATGCCGATGATCAATGAAGCCATTTTTGCCGTCCATGAAGGCGTGGCATCGGTTGAGGATGTGGATACGGTGATGACACTGGGCATGAACCATCCAATGGGGCCGATGACACTCGCTGATTTCATCGGACTCGACACGTGTCTTTACATTATGGAAGTGCTCTATGACGGCTATAACGACAGCAAATATCGCCCGTGCCCGCTACTGAAAAAATATGTGCATGCCGGATGGCTTGGCAAAAAAGCCGGACGAGGTTTTTACCAGTATGATTAATCCGGACCACGACAAAAAGGGATGAATGCTGGAGGGGCAACCATGAATTTTCGATTAACGGACGAACAGGAAAGAATTCGGGGCGTGATGCGTGATTTTGCCCAAACGGATGTCTCCCCGCTCGTTGAACGCATGGAACAGGAGGGCCGATTTCCGTCCGAATTGGTGAAAAAAATGGGCAACATTGGCCTGATGGGGATTCCTATTCCGACAGCGTATGGCGGCAGCGGCATGGATTACATATCGTACATCTCGGCCATCATTGAGCTGTCAAAGGTGAGTGCGGCTCTCGGCGTTATTTTATCCGTCCATACATCGGTCGGTACCAATCCGATCGTCCGATTTGGTACGGAGCAGCAAAAGAGTCATTATTTACCGAAGCTTGCATCCGGCACCTATCTCGGTGCGTTTGCCCTGACGGAATCCGAAGCAGGGTCAGACGCCGCCAGCATGCGGACAATAGCTGTCTTGGACGGGGATGATTATGTGCTGAATGGCGAGAAAATGTTCACCACCAATGGCAGGGAGGCGGATACCTTTATCACGTTTGCCCGAACAAGCGGAGAGGGCCGGTCCAAAGGGATCAGTGCGTTTATTGTGGAAAAGGATGCACCAGGCCTTTTCATTGGCAAATCGGAGCGAAAAATGGGGTTGCACGGATCTAGCACTGTCCAGGTTGGCTTTGACCATTGTCGTATTTCCCGGGATCAGCTGCTTGGTGCAGAAGGTGATGGATTCAACATTGCCATGGCAAACTTAAATGTCGGCCGTATCGGTATTGCTGCACAAGCGCTGGGCATTGCCGAGGCAGCGTTGGAGCACACGTCCGCCTATGCCCGTGACAGGGCCTCCTCCCAACTTGCCGAGACGGCGGCAGAGGTGGAGGCGGCCAACCTCTTGACTCACCAAGCTGCATCGTTCGTACAGCGCGGTGTTCCTTGCAACAAAGAAGCATCGATGGCGAAGGTCTATGCGGCCAAAACCGCGCGCAAAGCAGCAACAGAAGCACTTCGTGTGTGCGGCAGGTACGCTTGCACAGAGGACTCCCCAGTGGAGCGTTTTTTTCGTGATGCAAAAGTCACCGAAATATATGAAGGAACCAATGAAATCCAACATAAAGTCATCGCGAAAAACGTGTTGCACTAGTCCGATGAGGAAGGGGGATCATGCTCTATGGACTTTCAATTAACCGACGAACAGGAAATGCTGCGGACGATGGTTTGTGATTTTGCCAAAAACGATGTGGAACCGACGGCTGCTGAACGGGATGCCGAGGAGCGTTTTGACCGGGAAATGTTTGATAACATGGCTAACCTTGGTTTGACAGGGATTCCATGGCCCGAAGCATATGGTGGCATAGGGGCGGACGTCCTCAGCTATTGCATCGCCGTGGAAGAACTCTCACGTGTCTGTGCATCCACAGGTATGACGCTGTCAACACATGTGGCACTTGCCAGCTGGCCCATTTATCAGTATGGAACCGACGAACAAAAGCGGACATTCCTTCACCGACTAGCAACTGGAGAAGCTCTCGGTGCGTATGCCGTGTCCGAATCCGTATCCAGCAGGGACACCGCTGCGATAACAACCGTTGCCAACAAAGACGGCGATGATTATATATTAAATGGGAACCAAGTATGGACTATGAATGGCGGTGCGGCCGACCTTTACATCGTGTTTGCCACGACCGATCCGGACGCCGGCGACGGGAGTATCAGTGCATTCATTGTTGAAAAGGGGACGAAAGGTTTCACGTTCGGCAAAACGGAAAAGAAACTCGGTGTTCGTTCGTCTCCAACAACCGAGCTCGTGTTCGACCATTGTCGTGTTCCGAAAGACAACCTGCTCGGAGCGGAAGGACAAGGTTTGACGATTGCCATGGCTACCCAAGATAGCGGGCGCACCAGCATGGCCGCCCAGGCTGTTGGCATTGCCCAGGGCGCGCTGGATGCCGCGGTGGATTACGCGAAAAAGCGGGAGCAGTTCGGCAAGCCGATCGCAGCCAATCAAGCTATTTCGTTTAAACTCGCCGATATGGCTACGGATGTGGAAGCGTCTCGTCTATTAACCTATCAGGCGTCCTGGCTCGCATCAGAAGGGCAGCCGTACAGAGAAGCGTCAGCTATGTCCAAATTCGTTGCCGGTGACGCCGCAATCCGGATTACGACAGACGCCGTGCAAGTATTCGGCGGCTATGGTTACACGAAAGATTACCCGGTCGAACGATACATGCGCGATGCGACCATCACTCAAACGTTTTTTAGCCCATCGGACGAATGCTGATATAAGACGGTCGCGCGACAATAGGATGAATTTGCGCCACTCGAGGAGAAAGTCGCGCAGTAAACGGCAAGCTCGCGCAACTCAGGGCAAACGTTGCGCAATAACCACTCAACTCGCGCGGTTCTCTCCAAAGGTCGCGCAACTCCGCTCAGAACTTGTGCAGCTCCACCCCAAACTCGCGCGACAAACAAGGAACCCGTTGACGAATAACCATTCCCGGTGGGCAGTCCCGGCTCGATGGCGACTGCCTTATACGACGTAAAAGGCCAGTATTGCCGCCTATGTCAATTCCAAAAAGATTCCGCTGGCATATTCCTTTGCGAATTGTTTATAATGAATGGTATGATATGTAGGCATATGGGCAGGATCATGCCATCGTTTAGTTTTGTGAATGAAATATATGAAAAAGGGAGTGCGGTATCGTGAGCTTGGATCAATACAGCCGCGAAGAACTGGAAGCAACGTCAATGCTTGAACTGGCAAATGATATTCTATCGAATGAACAGAAAGTCATGGACTTTAATGAATTGTATGACAGAATAGCCGACATAAAAGGGTTTACGGACGAGAATAAGCAGGAATTCATTGCGCAATTTTACACCGATTTGACCGTTGATGGCCGATTCCTGACAGCTGGCTCCGGCGCATGGGGGTTGAAACGCTGGTACCCCGTTGAGCAAATGGATGAAGAAGTGACGTCAACACCGAAGAAAAAATCATCCAAGAAGGAAAAGCAGCAGACGAAGCAGCCCAAAAAGAAAGAACCTGAAAAGCAGGAAAACGATGAGGACTTAATGATTGATGATAACTTGCTTGATGATGACGTGGATGATCTGGATATGGATGATGTTGATATTGACAGTGCCGGGGAAGGCATTGATCAGGAATTTGACGGCGACGAGGACACAGAGGAAAACGATGATGATACGAAGGACAACGATAACGATACAAATTAATTAAGCGGCTTGACTTTTCAAACGCGTGTGATTACAATTTTTATTGGGCTCGCTGATTGTTGCGTATAAGCGCTACCCCTGACTGTCGGGGGTGGCGCTTTTTTATTTGATAACAACAACGATATGACACAACCTAATAGCAGCATCGTTTGATTGGGTAATTTTTACACGGAAAGAAGAGGGATAACTCGTGACAAAGTATATTTTTGTGACCGGCGGTGTCGTTTCATCACTCGGCAAAGGAATAACAGCCGCTTCCCTGGGCCGACTGTTGAAAAATCGCGGATTGAAAGTGACGATTCAAAAATTTGACCCGTATATCAATGTCGACCCGGGTACAATGAGTCCGTATCAGCACGGGGAAGTGTTTGTCACCGACGATGGTGCGGAAACGGATTTGGATCTCGGGCATTATGAACGGTTTATCGACATTAATTTAAATAAATACAGCAATATTACGACTGGAAAAGTGTATTCGAGTGTCATCAAAAAAGAACGCCGTGGCGATTATTTGGGCGGGACGGTACAGGTTATCCCCCATATCACCAATGAAATTAAGGAACAGGTATTCCGCGCGGGTCAGGCAACCGAGGCGGATGTTGTGATCACCGAGATTGGCGGAACGGTCGGAGATATTGAATCATTGCCGTTTCTTGAAGCGATCCGTCAAATCAAAAATGACATTGGCAAAGACCATGTTATGTATATTCACTGTACCCTTGTTCCATACATTAAAGCTGCGGGCGAAGTGAAAACCAAACCGACCCAGCACAGTGTTAAAGAATTGCGCTCGCTCGGTATTCAGCCTGATTCCATTGTTCTGCGGTCCGAGCTAGCGATCAGTGACGACATGAAAGAGAAAATTGCACTCTTTTGCGATACGGATAAAAACGCGGTGATTGAAATGCGCGATGCGGATACGCTATACCAGGTACCGATCGCTTTGCAAAATCAGCAGTTTGATCGGCTGGTCTGTGATCACCTCGGATTGCAATGCGAGGAGCCGGAGATGCACGAATGGAATCAACTTCTTTATCGGGTGCGCCATTTGTCCAGAACAACGGAAATTGCGCTTGTCGGCAAGTATGTCGAACTGCCGGATGCGTATTTGTCTGTTGTGGAAGCCTTGAAGCATGCCGGGTTTTCCTATGATACGGATGTCACCGTCAAATGGATTAACTCGGAAAAATGCGATAAGGAAACGATCAAACAGGAGCTGGCCACCATGGACGGCATTTTAGTTCCCGGCGGCTTTGGCGATCGCGGTATTGATGGAAAGATAGAGGCTATCCGCTATGCCCGGGAAAATCGTATCCCGTTTTTGGGTATCTGTCTCGGTATGCAATTAGCCACTGTCGAATACGCTCGAAATGTGCTCGGTCTGGAAGGGGCCCATTCAGCCGAAATTGACCCTGCCACCCCTCATCCGGTCATTGACCTGTTGCCGGAACAGAAAAATATTTCCGAACTGGGTGGAACGTTGCGACTGGGTGTTTATCCGTGTCAACTGATCGCTGATACGAAAACGGCACAAGCGTATGGTGAAGCGGATCTGGTCCATGAACGTCACCGTCACCGGTACGAATTGAATAACGATTACCGCGATGATTTGCAGCGAAACGGTATGATGGTTTCCGGAACCAGTCCGGACGGCCGACTCGTGGAAACGATGGAACTTACGGATCACCCTTGGTTTGTCGCTTGCCAGTTTCATCCGGAATTCAAATCGCGTCCAACACGTCCGCAATCACTGTTTGAAGGGTTTATCAGCGCCGCCACTCATTCGTCATCGTAATTTAAAAGTCCTTGGTTAATGAATAGAAATCGCATCTCTCTTATGATGGTTGGTAGGCAAAAAGGTTCATTTTGGTTATTTTGGTTCATAAATAACAGGATTTTAAGCCATTTATGAAGAATATAAAACCAATACAAGGAATAAAATGTAACGATTGCTAACCGTCTTAAACTTAGGGGATGACGTTAATGATGGAATCCAAGGATATACTTGTGGTGGATGACCAGCCAGGTGTGCGACTGCTGCTCAAGGAAATGTTTACAAATGAAGGATATTGTGTGACAACCGCGGAAACCGGGAAAGAAGCACTTGATTCTCTTTATGCAAGGTCGTTTGATTTGCTTATGCTGGATTACAAGCTTCCTGTGGTTGACGGTGTGCAAGTGTTGGAGCAACTGGAACGGGATCGGATGCACATTCCGTCCATTATCATGAGCGGTATGATCGAGGACATCGAGAAAGTGTCGGAACAATTCAGCATGGTCAAAGAAGTGATCGGCAAACCGTTCGATGTGGAAAACGTTTGCACATCCACCAAAGGTCTATTGGGGACGAATTGATTATTATTATGAAAAGATGTGCGGTCATGGTAAACGATGGCCGCACATTTTGATTTCTGCTTGCCATGGACCGTTCAAATTGGTATTCTTATATTACAGTTTTTTTCGGATATTGGTTTATGATGCATATGGACATGTGTGTAGTTATTGAAAGAGAGGGATAGATTAATGAAATTTTTCGTGGATACTGCCAATATTGATGAAGTCCGGTCAGCTAACGAACTTGGTGTTTTGGCCGGAGTAACGACCAACCCAAGTCTTGTGTCCAAGGAAGGGGTCTCCTTTCATGAACGCTTGAAGGAAATCACCAATGAAGTATCTGGCTCTGTCAGCGCTGAAGTCGTCTCCGAAGATGCGCAGGGTATGATTACCGAGGGCAAAGAGTTGGCATCCATCGCGCCGAATATCACGGTAAAAGTCCCGATGACACTGGAAGGCTTGAAAGCTGTCAAAGCATTCAGCGATATGAACATAAAAACGAATGTCACCTTAGTGTTCAGTGCCAACCAGGCATTGCTGGCTGCTCGCGCCGGTGCATCATACGTTTCACCGTTTTTAGGCCGTCTGGATGACATTGGTCATGACAGCATGGCATTGATTGAATCGATTAGGGAGATATTTGACCTGCACGATATTGGAACGGAAATTATCGCGGCATCGATCAGGCATCCATTGCATGTAACGAATGCAGCCAAACATGGTGCGCACATCGCGACGATTCCGTATAAAGTGTTCGATCAGCTTGTGAAACACCCATTGACCGATCAGGGGATTGAGAAATTTTTGGCCGACTGGAATAAATCAAATTAAGTGCATAAAACTGGAAAAAACGTACATGATAAAGTGACAAGCGAATGCCGGCCGCTGGTTGCAGCCTTTTCCAGTCGGACGTTTGCCACTGGAGCATTCGCTCACATCTTAGCGTTTGTTAAGAGAGGTGCTCACCATTGCAAAAGATACTGATTGAAGGTGGCCATTTACTAAATGGAAATGTCCAGGTTCATGGTGCTAAAAACAGTGCTGTGGCGCTGCTTCCGGCGGCATTATTGGCTGACTCCCACGTCGCGATTGAAGGATTGCCGAACATATCCGATGTTTATGATTTGGGTGACTTACTCGAGGAAATTGGCGGTCATGTTAACTGGGACGGTCGGACAGTCCATATTGATCCCGCCAATATCGTCTCGATGCCGCTCCCGAATGGAAAAGTGAAAAAGCTCCGTGCCTCGTACTATTTCATGGGTGCGATGCTGGGCAAATTCAATCAAGCTGTGATTGGCCTTCCCGGCGGCTGTCATCTAGGTCCGCGCCCAATTGATCAGCACATTAAAGGGTTTGAAGCGCTTGGTGCCACAGTTACCAATGAGCAGGGCGCCATTTACCTCCGTGCCAATGAACTTCGCGGTGCCAGAATTTATCTTGATGTCGTCAGCGTCGGAGCAACCATTAATATCATGCTTGCCGCTGTCAAGGCAAAAGGAAAAACGATTATTGAAAATGCCGCAAAAGAACCGGAAATTATCGATGTGGCGACCCTTCTGACGAATATGGGAGCCAAGATCAAAGGGGTCGGAACGGATGTCATTCGCATTGAAGGGGTGCCGTCGTTGAATGGGTGTCAGCATGTCATTATCCCGGACCGGATTGAAGCCGGCACCTACGCGATCACCGCAGCGGCACAAGGTGATGAAGTCATTATTGATAATGTCATCTCACAACACCTGGAACCCGTCCTGGCCAAACTGCGGGAGATGGGTGTACGGATCGACGAAGGTGATGAGCGACTATTGATTGCTCCGAAAAAACCGCTAAACAGTGTTGATGTCAAAACATTGGTATACCCCGGATTTCCGACCGATCTGCAGCAGCCGTTTACGACCCTGCTGACTAAAGCCAACAACACTGGCGTCGTCACCGATACCATTTACTCTGCACGTTTAAAACACATTGATGAATTGCGGCGAATGAATGCATCGATAAAAGTCGAGGGCGGCTCAGCCATTGTGTCGGGTCCCACTCAACTGGAAGGTGCTCGTGTCACAGCCAGTGATCTGCGTGCAGGTGCCTCACTGGTCATTGCCGGTTTGATGGCAAAAGGTGTCACCGAAATCTCAGGTATTGAACACATTGACCGGGGTTATGAACAATTGACTGAGAAACTGAACAGCCTCGGTGCCAACGTATGGCGAGAAGAAATGAATGAACAGGAAATCGAACAATTTCAAAATTCCTGACAAAAGCTCGAGAGCGACCGCATAGTGAGGTACGGAGCCAGCCGCTGAAGACTGGAACATTGCTATACATCACACGATAAAAACATGAGAACCCTCCGTATAGACGTCCTTTTGGGATGAGGATATTTTCATGAAAAAGGAGAGGGAAAAATGGAACGAAGCTTAACCATGGAACTGGTTCGCGTGACAGAAGCGGCCGCACAATCATCAGCACGCTGGATGGGGCGCGGCAAAAAAAATGAGGCGGATGACGCGGCAACGTCAGCCATGCGCGATGTATTTGACACCATTCCCATGCAGGGAACCGTCGTCATCGGTGAAGGGGAAAAAGATGAAGCGCCCATGCTTTATATTGGGGAAAATCTCGGCACAGGCTCGGGGCCAAAAGTGGATGTTGCGGTCGACCCGTTGGAAGGGACAAACATCGTTGCTCAAGGGACATGGAACGCCTTGTCGGTCATAGCAATTGCTGATGCAAAAAATCTGCTGCATGCTCCGGACATGCATATGAAAAAAATTGCTGTCGGGTCAGAATCCGTTGGCAAAATTGACATTAACGCATCGGTGAAAGACAATCTCGAAGCTGTTGCCAAAGCACGGAATAAAGCCATGGAAGACTTGGTTGCCATCGTTCTTGACCGGCCGCGTCATGCGGAATTGATTGAGGACATCCGATCGGCCGGCGCGCGCATTAAATTGATTCCAGATGGCGATGTGGCTGCGGCCATGAATACGGCATTCGATGACACGGGCGTCGATATTTTAATGGGCATTGGCGGTGCTCCCGAGGGCGTCCTGAGTGCGGTTGCGCTGAAATGCCTCGGCGGTGAAATACAGGGGAAACTGATGCCGGCCAACGATGACGACGTTGCCCGTTGCAACCGAATGGGCATCGCGGACTTGGAAAAAGTATATTATATGAATGACTTTTGCGGCGGTGATGATGCGATTTTTGCCGCAACCGGTGTAACCGATGGCGAACTATTACAGGGCGTTCAGTTCAAAGGAGCGAAGGCAACGACCCAAACGGTTGTTATGCGTGCCAAAAGCGGGACCATCCGCTTCATTGACGGTGAACACAGCCTGGATAAAAAACCGAATCTCGTTATTCAGCCGTAACCCATGGCCGACATCGAGATATCGAATGATCTTAGGAAGAAAGCTGCATGTCCGGCTTTCTTCTTCATTTTAACCATTTCCCAATCGGATTCACGATAACCACGACAGGCAAGGAAGGATCCAAACGTGGGTGTTTATTCCTTGTCACCAGCAATAAAATTCCTCATTACTATCCAAAAAAATAAAACAATAGAGTTGATTATTGACGCGTAACAGGTTATCATGGTATATGTTTATTTATTGAGGTGAACGGTCAAACTATAATGATAGACGAACTTCTATTCTAGCTTCCGGTTACTCTTCCATTTCTTTGATATGTTCAGGCAAACGGAATAGGATAAGCCGTCCACGTGTCATTCTGGACAAGCCTGCCACTCAGCAGCGTGTACACGCCTGAAACCTGCCAATCAGTAATACAAAAAGAAACATTGAACAGCGGTGACGTGCTTCATACAGCCGTCAACGATTGGTTTCATTAATCGTATGCAAAATGAATAAGTGTGGTGATTGAATGGCATCATTAAGCATTTCCCATCTGGAGACATTGACTTTAAAAGACATCTATGCTCTGGCCAGGGAATATAAAGTATCGTATTATGCAAAAATGACAAAGCGGGAACTGATTTTTGCCATATTAAAAGCACAGGCGGAAAAAGACGGCTTTTTGTTTATGGACGGAATCTTGGAAATTATTCCATCAGAAGGATTCGGCTTTCTCCGACCCATCAACTATTCCCCGAGTACAGAAGACATTTACATTTCCGCGTCACAAATTCGTCGGTTTGATTTACGCAACGGTGATAAAGTATCAGGGAAAGTTCGCCCGCCAAAAGAGAATGAACGCTATTACGGGATTTTGCACGTTGATGCGGTCAACGAGGAAGACCCGGAGACCGCTAAGGAACGCGTCCACTTTCCAGCACTGACGGCATTATATCCCGATAGATTCATGCCGTTGGAACGGCAGTCAAAAAATCTATCCACCCGCATTATTGATTTAATGACACCGGTTGGATTTGGACAACGCGGCCTGATCGTCGCACCGCCAAAAGCCGGAAAGACCATGCTGTTGAAAGAAATAGCCAACAGCATTTCGACCAACCATCCGAGTGCGAAACTGATTATTTTACTGGTGGATGAACGTCCGGAAGAAGTGACGGATATTGAACGATCGGTCCATTCCGATGTGGATGTTGTCAGCTCGACATTTGATGAGGTTCCCGAAAGCCATATTAAAGTCTCGGAACTGGTGCTCGAGCGTGCCATGCGTCTGGTGGAACAAAAGCACGACGTCGTTGTTTTAATGGACAGCATTACACGACTTACCCGTGCTTATAACCTGGTCATTCCACCGAGCGGCCGAACACTTTCCGGTGGTATTGATCCGGCGGCATTTCACCGACCGAAGCGATTTTTCGGAGCAGCGCGAAATATTGAAGAAGGCGGAAGTTTCACAGCGCTGGCAACGACACTCATCGATACAGGGTCACGGATGGATGATGTCATCTATGAAGAATTTAAAGGAACAGGTAACATGGAGCTCCACTTGGATCGCAGCCTGGCCGAACGCAGGATTTTCCCTTCCATCGATATTCTGAAATCAGGCACGCGGAAAGAAGAATTGCTCGTTTCCAAAGATCATCTTGATAAAAACTGGACGATCCGTAAAACGATGCAGGATTCCCAGCAATTCCTGGACCGGTTTTTAAAACGCATGCGCGCCACGAAAAATAACGAGGAATTCTTACAGAAAATGGATGAGGAAATGAAGCGGAAGAAGACAAAAACGTGACGGATGACTGACGGCTATTGCAATCATAACGGTGCGCTGTTATAATCTTTTTATGTGAGTTTTAGGGTATCGTCAGTACCTGTCTGGATGTTGCAATTACTCTGTTTCCATAGGTTACAGGGCAAAAAGGAGTGGAAAAATTATGAAACAGGATATCCATCCGGAATACAGAAACGTCGTGTTTTTGGACACAAGCTCGGAAGTTAAATTCATGAGCGGATCCACAGCCTCATCCGATGAAACCATCGAATGGGAAGACGGCAACACGTATCCGTTAATCCGCGTTGAAATCAGCTCAGCGTCACACCCGTTCTATACCGGTCAGCAAAAAGCAGACAAAGCCGGCGGACGCGTCGACCGATTCAAACGCAAATATAACATGAAGTAAGACAAAAAGCTGAGACGACTGATCAGAAGCGGACTCATAAGCAAGGGGCTGTAAAACGCCTGGTTTTTGGCGTTTGGAAGGCCATTGCTTATGACGGCAGCTTCTAGGAGTCGAATCTGGATTGGTTAAAAAGTGGAGTGTGCTCGGTCAGCGGCGACATGCGTAAGTAAGAAAACCGCAGAACGGCGATTTTCCCGTTCGGAGGGTTTATTACTTACGACACGAGCCGCTAGCACACGGAACTGGATTAGGCAGAAAGATGAACGGGCTCGGTCAACGGCGACATAGCTGTTAGTCGGTTCATCTTAGCTGAGACAAAAAATGGAAACCGGTTATTCCCGGTAAAACTGGCTTGAATGCTGGTTGAAAAACAGGCAAAGCATCCATTTTGCCTGTTTTTCACTTTTACGGCCGGGATATGTCAAAGTCATTATCCACAGACTACATAGTAAAGGTGTTTCTGGAAGGGAGATCCTGTCATGCACGTTATGAACCAAAACGGGTGGGTGGAAGTCATTTGCGGCAGCATGTTCTCCGGAAAATCGGAAGAACTCATCCGACGAGTGCGTCGTGCTGCCTATGGTCATTTAACTGTACAAATGTTTAAACCGTCTATCGATGATCGGTTTGCCGAGGATTCCGTCGTGTCACATAATGGAACCTCGATTATGGCACACCCGGTACGCGATGCGGCGGATTTGCTGGATAGTGTCCGCAACCGCCATTTAGATGTTGTCGGTGTGGACGAGGTGCAGTTTTTTGACGACGGTATTGTTGCTGCTGTCGAGACATTAGCGAATAGAGGGACTTGTGTGTTGGCAGCCGGCTTGGATACGGACTTCCGCGGTGAATCGTTTGGTCCAATGCCGACATTGATGGCACGAAGCGAATCGGTCTCCAAACTGAATGCCATTTGTCCGATTTGTGGATCTCCCGCAAGCCGCACCCAGCGACTAATTAATGGCCATCCCGCCTCGTATCATGATCCGGTCATTATGGTCGGCGCATCGGAGTCGTATGAACCAAGGTGCCGTCACCATCATGATGTCCCGGACAAACCTAGAACCGTGACAGCAGCGGCAGTTAATTAAGTAAAAGAAAGAGTGCTCCGGCGCTCTTTTTTTGTGGGATAACTAACTGAATTCCCGTGTCATTTGACCGAATTCATGCGGAAACCGACCGAATCTGAGCCCAAAACTGACCGAATCATCGCCCCGTGCGGCTGAAATGTCCTGTAAACCAACCGAATCACCCGCAATAACGGCCGACCTCGTCGTACCATCCGCTCTCGTTGTACCTGATTCGACCAGCCGTATTGCCAGAACCAACCAAGTCTGTGGACCCACATCGCCGTTTCATTTTGACCTCCCTGCCCCCGTATATTATAATTATACTGTTAATCGAAAAGAGGTGACCGTTGTGTTAGAACGATTGCAATCGCTTGAAGAACGGTATGACACGTTAAATGAACTGCTCAGTGATCCGGAAATCATCAATGATACCAGTAAATTGCGCGAATATTCCAAGGAACAATCCGACCTTGAAGAAGTGGTCCAGGCCTATCGGAAATATCAAGACGTGACGCAGCAGCTGGACGAGGCGAAAGACATGTTAGCTGAAGAGTCGGATGACGACATGAAGGATATGGCCAAGTCGGAAATCGAACAACTCACCACTGACAAGGAGCAGCTGGAAGAACGGTTGCGGCTTCTGCTTTTGCCGAAAGACCCCAACGATGATAAGAACGTCTTTATGGAGGTGCGCGCGGCAGCAGGCGGTGACGAAGCCGCTTTGTTTGCCGGTGATTTGTACCGGATGTATGTCAAATACGCCGAACATCATGGCTGGAAAATCGACGTTGTTGAGGCGACGACGACCGGAGTGGGCGGTTATAAGGAGATTATCTTTATGGTGAATGGGACCGGAGCCTATTCCAAGCTGAAATACGAAAACGGCGCCCACCGCGTACAGCGTGTCCCTGACACTGAATCCGGCGGTCGCATTCATACGTCAACGGCCACGGTAGCTGTTTTGCCGGAAGCGGAAGATGTGGAAGTGGAACTCAATGATAAAGACATCCGCGTGGACACGTTCGCATCCAGTGGACCCGGCGGGCAAAGCGTCAACACGACGATGTCAGCGGTGCGCTTGACCCATGATCCGACCGGTATCGTCGTTTCCTGTCAGGATGAAAAATCCCAGATTAAAAACAGGGAAAAAGCGATGAAAGTACTGCGTGCGCGCATTTATGACAAGTACCAACAGGAAGCCCAGGCGGAGATTGATGAAAACCGCAAATCCGCAGTGGGTACCGGTGACCGATCGGAGCGCATCCGTACGTACAACTTTCCGCAGACACGCGTCACCGATCATCGCATCGGGCTTACCTTGCAAAAGCTCGACCAAGTCATGGAGGGCAAGTTGGATGAGTTTATCGATGCCTTGCTTTTGGAAGAGCAAACGAAAAAACTGGAGGAAATTGGTGAATAAATAATGGCAACCAATGTGGAGAAGCTGCATGACGTCCTACGCCGGGCGTCTCTTTTTTTACAAGAAAATGGACGGGAGCCTGCCTTAGCTGAATGGCTGCTGCTGGACTGTCTGGGCGTCTCACGAACCGAGATGCTCACGATGTTGCGCGAATCGGTCCCTGAGGCAGTTGCCGAGCGATTTTGGAACGGTATCCACCAGCATGTAACATCTGGTGTGCCGCTGGAGCATCTCACGGGAAAGGCATCCTTTTACGGGCGGGAATTTCACGTGAATCGGCACACCCTCATTCCACGACCGGAAACGGAAGAACTGGTTGAAAAGGTGATCCGCACCGTTCCGCGGGGGCCGTTGACGATTGCTGATATCGGTACCGGGAGCGGTGTAATTGCCGTAACACTGGCCCTGGAATTGCCGCGAGCCACGGTCTATGCAACGGACGTGTCACAAGAGGCGCTTGACATGGCCGGGACTAATGCCATCATGCTCGGTGCGGATGTGCGGTTTCTGCACGGTGATTACCTCGCGCCCCTGATCAGCAACACCATCCGGCCGGACATCATCGTGTCCAATCCGCCTTATGTAGCTGAACACGCCAAACCCGATCTTGCCGACACAGTTAAAGATTTTGACCCGGCATTGGCGTTGTTTGCAGGAGATGACGGCTTGGACGCGTATAAAGCCATCATAGCTGACGTGCCCAAAATCCTGCGTAAGCCGGGACACGTATTTTTGGAAATCGGCTATGAACAGAGCGAGTCTGTCTCAACCCTGCTCCAACAGGCCATGCCGGATAGTGCGATTCATACCATACAGGACATCAATCAACACAACCGCATCATCCACGCTGCTCAATGAGTAAATAACTGCTCAATGACCCGTATGTTTTTGGCTTCCCTTGTCCAGACTGTTGCTAAACAGGTTGGAGAGGGGATTTTTCAAATGAGGCAGATTAAGATTCTATTTGCGGTCTTTATATTTTTTATTCTATTATTTTCGATGCCTTTTACGAGTGCAAGTGATGAAATAGATTCCAATGACCAATCCAATGACGAATCCGATATAAAGGTCATACCGGATGAGGCCATTCGGCTGCGTATTTTAGCTAACAGCGACAAACCGGACGACCAAGAAGTGAAGCGGAAAGTCCGTGATGCGGTAAATGCTGCCATTACGGACTGGGTTGAAGACATAACCAGCATTAACAAGGCGCGGTCAATGATTGAAAACCGTATGCCTGATATCCGACAAATCGTTGACGATGTATTGGAGGAAGAGAACGTTGAAACGGCAGCGGAGGTAGAATATGGGGAAAATATCACGTTCCCCGCTAAGTTGTACGGATCATTGTTGTATCCTGCCGGTGAATACGAAGCCGTGCTGATCACGCTTGGTGAAGGAAACGGGTCGAATTGGTGGTGTGTGTTGTTTCCTCCATTGTGTTTTTTGGATTTTTCCAATGGAACGAGCGCGGCGCAGGCTGAGAGCAAGGGTGACGACGAAACCGACGAATCCGATGACGACAAACAGGCGAAAGACGAGGCCAACGTGGAGTTTTTTCTCTTTAAATGGTTCGACTAGTCATAGGTTATCTAGTTTCGGCATATCATGATAGAAACATAACTATTAATCGCCGAGGTGAAGAAAATGGAATTGATCGCAGCGAATCGCGCACCAACTGACAAACTGGAAACCTTTCTGGAAAACAATGACGACGTCCAAGGGAATCTACTGCTGAATAAAGGCTATGTTGTTGAAATAGAGGGAGCGATTGAAGGCTGTTTTGTTTTGGACACTGTGGAAGAGGGAATCTACTGGCTGAAGCAACTCTATGTCACGAAAAACGCCGCTGAATCGTTACCAGTCCTTTTGGAAACCATTCTGACGTTAGCCAAGGAAAAACAAGCAAAACACATATTTGTCCACAGTCACCAGCCAATGGTCGATGTGTTGCTCGAGGCATTGCAGTTTTATCCACAAAAAGAAAACAAATGGGTGCAGGATCAACCAATTGAAACCGGAAATTGGTGGATGTACAACGTTTCTTGAGGAAAACTCACCACTTATCCACTGATTTCTGTTGATAACATGTGGGTATTTGTGTATAAGTTGAAAATTTTATACACATGGTGTTGATAAACGCATACTGTTTTCGTTGCATGTCCGGAACTAGAATGACCAAACAGATGGGTTCTGGAAATCAGTTGTGGATGCACTTGTGGATGACAAATGATAGGCTTCTAGAATGTGATTCCAGTCATGGCATGATGGAGGAAAAACAGTCTTTGCGTATCATTCCGCCATCGTCTACAATGTAGGTTGGAAATGGAGGACAGTGACGATGGAAACGAAACGATGGACCATTCATCACGATGACATGGATCAACAAGCGATCAACGACGCCTCCGGGCTGTTGCGGAACGGATGGACGGTTGCATTTCCGACTGAAACGGTATATGGACTGGGGGCCGATGCAACGAATGAAGCAGCCGTCTCAGGTATCTTCCGGGCCAAAGAACGGCCGGAAGATAACCCGCTCATTGCACATGTCGCCACCAAACAGCAGCTGCGTCGATTGACGGATGAACCTTCCCCAGTGGCTGAGCAGCTGATCAACGCGTTCATGCCTGGACCGATAACGTTAGTGCTTCCGGAAAATGGCACGTGCGCCCGTAACGTGACAGCCGGGTTATCCACAATCGGTGTGCGCATTCCGGATCACCCGGTGGCCCAGGCATTGCTAGAAGCATGCGATACCCCGATTGCCGCGCCAAGTGCCAATCTATCCGGCAAACCAAGTCCGACAATAGCCGAACACGTGTGGGCGGATCTGCACGGAAAAATAGCCGGCCTTGTGGATGCGGGACCGACCGGGGTTGGTGTGGAATCAACGGTGATCGACTGTACCCAGGACATACCGGTTATTTTGCGCCCGGGCGGCATCACAAAAGAGCAACTGGAAACAGTATGTGGCACCGTTATGGTCGACCCAGCACTCGCAACCACCGGCGAGAAACCGAAAGCACCCGGCATGAAGTACACCCACTATGCACCGGACGTTCCGATGTGGCTGGTGGACGGGTCAGCTGCCGCCATACAAGCGGTGATTGACCGCCAGCACCGGCACAACAAACGCGTCGGCGTCATGGCGCAGACACAAATGGCGGCGAGACTGAAGGCGGATAACGTCATTCCACTCGGGTCGGACCTGTCCGAAGTGGCTGCCAGCATTTATGACGCCCTGCGCCTGTTCAAATACGAGGATATCGATGTTATTTTATGTGAGACGTTTCCGAAAACAAACATTGGACAGGCCGTTATGAATCGCTTGCAAAAAGCAGCATCCGATTATATCTCCCCTTAACGGCAAGTCTGGAAGCGAATGGTGTCACCAACCGTTCTGGCAATGACTTCTCCATAAAAGCGCCCATTTTCTCGGTATTAGGCATATATGCGTCCTCTCCTGCATAGGCTGAATTAGCTTGTCCGGGGAGAGGATTGGAAATGACAGCCTATTATGCGGGGGAGTTGGTATCCCTCATGCTTATGGCGATGGCGCTTGGGATGGATGCATTTTCCGTCAGCCTTGGTTTGGGAATGCAAAAACTCAGGCTGAAGCGCATTGCTTTGATTGGAATCATTATTGGGTTTTTTCATGTCCTTATGCCATTTATCGGTATTTTACTGGGACAAGCCATTTCGAGCCAAATTGGCGACTACACGGTACTTGCCGGGGGATTGCTGCTGTTCGGCATCGGGGCCCAAATGGTTTTTTCCGCGTTTAATCATGAAACACCACAATTAGCCCAGCCAGTGGGTATTGGCCTTTTATTTTTTGCACTCAGTGTCAGTCTGGACAGCTTTTCCGTCGGTCTCAGTCTCGGTTTGTCCAACGTGCGCACCGTGGTCACACTTCTGGCGTTCGGAACGACCAGCATGGTACTCACATGGATCGGTCTGATTTTGGGCAGGAAAGTGCACGGGCTGCTCGGCGTGTACAGTGAAATTCTCGGTGGAAGCATATTATGCGGATTTGGACTGTATATTTTGTTCGGGTGACAGGCTTTCTGCCGGTAATGGCGGAGAGTCTTTTTAATTTCCACATTTCGCCGTTGATCGGTTGCTCTTTTTTCTGACAATACGACCATTTTTATGGTATAATTTAGATAGAAAGTACACCAATCGGAGGCTCATCCATGAAACTATTGTTTGTATGTACCGGTAATACGTGCCGCAGCCCGATGGCGGAAGCACTGGCCAAACATCGTCTGCCTCATGCGACGGTGCAGTCAGCAGGTATATTTGCCCCTGACAACCAGAGTCCGAATGATATGGCCCTTGAGGCGCTGAAGCAAAAGGGTCTGACCATAAATACGACATCCCAGCCGGTGACGGACGACTTGCTCAACTGGGCGGACGTGGTGCTCACGATGACGACCCGGCATAAGCAATCATTGATTTTGGACTATCCCGATTATCAGGAAAAATACTACACGTTGAAGGAATACGTCGCCCAGTCGGATCAAGCCGTATGGGATGAGCTGAAGCAACGGTATACCGACTATGAATTGAACAGCAAAGCCGGGACACAGGACGAGCGGGCAGAAATGGAACGCTTGGAAAAACGGCTTATTCATTACGATATTTCCGATCCGTTCGGCGGAGACTTGGCCGTTTATCAAGAAACGCTGAATGAATTGGAAACATACGTGGATGAATTGGTGAAAAATATTAGGGACCAGCAGTGAGGAGCCGGCCGGTCTCGGGAACGTTTATGACAAAGACGCGTGCTTGCCTGACGTGCGTGCAGGCATGACAGGCAAGCAGCTGCAGTATCGATAGACATCACATATTTTCTGGAGGGTTGCTAGATGACGGATATGGAACAAGACCAACAACAGCTCAAACAGGACATGGATCAAATCGTCAACGAATGGATAGCAAGTGGCCATCTCCAGCAGGGTGATCTGGTTGTCATCGGCTGTTCCACGAGCGAGGTAGCCGGTGAGCGTATCGGCACATCCGGAAGCGGAGAACTGGCGTCGATTATTTTTCAAGCACTGACATCACTGAAGGAAAAAACCGGCATCACCCTCGCTTTTCAATGCTGTGAACATTTGAATCGCGCATTGGTCGTCGATAAAGAAACATTGAACGAGCGGCAACTGCGACAAGTGACGGCCATTCCGGTCCCTGAAGCAGGTGGTTCGTTAGCATCGCTTGCATTTCAGCAAATGGACAAAGCCGTTCTGGCCGAGTCGATTACCGCGGATCACGGCCTCGATATCGGGGAAACTATGATCGGCATGCACCTGCGCCCAGTGGCCATTCCGCTCCGGTTCAATCATCGTTCGGCCGGGCATGCCAGAGTTAATGCAGCACGCACACGACCTAAGCTGGTCGGGGGCAAACGGGCGGCATATCCACCATCTCAATAACCAGTGGGACTGGGATAAAAGACGTTTCGTTAAATAAGATACGAACGATAATGTATCATTAGTCTGTGAATGGTTTCGGATTATTTGCTTAATGACATGAGCGCGGGGGCAGGTATTCCAGCGGGAGGAAACGTTTTAAATACATCGTTCGTATTCAGAAGTGATTTGTTCGTTTTGTCCCAGCCCCTTCACGGGCGATGAAGCATCCATGAAAGCAGACCACATTCCAAAGGAGGAACCACCGATGGACCATTTGAAAGAAGATAAGGAACTGTTTGAAGCTGTACAGGCAGAAAAGGATCGTCAACACGATAAAATTGAATTGATTGCATCAGAAAATTTTGTATCCGGAGCGGTTATGGAAGCCATGGGATCGGTGCTGACGAACAAATACGCGGAAGGCTATCCAGGTAAACGCTACTACGGCGGGTGTGAACATGTCGACGTCGCGGAAAATTTGGCGCGCGATCGGGCAAAAGAATTGTTCGGAGCCGATCATGCCAACGTCCAGCCGCACTCGGGTGCCCAAGCTAATATGGCTGTTTATTTTTCCGTGCTCGACCCGGGTGATACGATACTGGGCATGAATTTGAATCATGGCGGCCATCTGACACACGGCAGCCCCGTTAATTTCAGCGGAAAACTGTATCATGTAGTTGACTATGGCGTGGATCCCGAAACGGAGAAGCTGGACTATGACGCGGTGCTCGAACGTGCCAAAGAGGTGCAGCCGAAATTGATTATAGCCGGTGCCAGTGCCTATCCGCGCGAGATTGATTTTGCCAAATTCCGGGAGATTGCTGACGAGGTCGGTGCGTACTTGATGGCTGACATAGCCCATCCTGCCGGGCTTATTGCAGCTGGGCTCCATTCCAATCCGGTGCCGTATGCCGATTTTGTCACAACGACCACACATAAAACATTGCGCGGCCCCCGTGGCGGTATGATTTTGTGTAAAGAGAAGTACGCCAAAGCGATTGATAAAGCTGTTTTCCCCCGCATGCAGGGCGGACCGCTTATGCATATCATCGCCTCCAAAGCTGTATCGTTAAAAGAAGCATTGTCCGATGACTTCAAAACATATTCGGAACAAATTATTCGCAACGCGCAGACGTTAAGCGATGCTTTGAAACAAGAAGGAGCACGCATCGTCTCAGACGGAACCGATAATCACATTGTGTTGATTGATGTGACCCCATTGGAGCTGACGGGCGACATCGCTGAAAAAGCGCTTGACGAGATCGGTATCACGGCCAACAAAAATACTATTCCCTTCGATCAGGAAAAGCCATCTGTCACAAGCGGTCTTCGCGTGGGAAGCGCAGCCGTGACGACACGCGGCTTTAAAGAAGCGGAAATGAAAGAAGTGGCATCAATCATCGCCACTGTTCTGAAACATCATGAGGATGAGCAAGTATTGCGGGAGGCCAAAGACCGCGTGCAAAGCCTCACCAATCAATTTCCAATCTACAAATAACGTATGAGGATGTTCCTTAAAGGGGAGCATCCTTTTTGTATGGAATCATAGAAAGAGATTCCATGTTGCGAGGCGATCCGGTTGATATGTGCGCGCCCTGGTCGATAAATTCTGAATCTGGTTGATATCCCGCGTGATCCGGTCGATAAATCAAGAATCCGGTTGATATCTTGCGCGCTCCGGTTGATAAATTCAGAATCTGGTTGATATCCTGCGCGCTCCGGTTGATAAATTCAGAATCTGGTTGAAATCCCGCGCGCTCCGGTCGATAAATTCTGAATCTGGTTGATATCCTCCGCGCTCCGGTCGATTAATTCCGAATCTGGTTGAAATCCCGCGCGCTCCGGTCGATAAATCCAGAATCTGGTTGATATCCTGCGCGCTCCGGTCGATAAATTCAGAATCCGGTTGATATCTCGCGCGCTCCGGTTGATAAATTCCGAATCTGGTTGATATCCCGCACGCTCCGGTCGATAAATTCAGAATCTGGTTGATATCCCGCGTGATCCGGTTGATAAATTCCGAATCTGGTTGATATCCTGCGCGCTCCGGTTGATAAATTCCGAATCTGGTTGATATCCCGCACGCTCCGGTCGATAAATTCTGAATCCGGTTGATATCCGCCCCTCCATATGATCATCGACTGCCCAGTCTCGCTAACGCCTGATCGTTGCTCGAAGGTTCCTTGCATCCTAGTCCGTTTTTCAGTACAATTTGAAAGATGCCATTTATAAGAAGGAGTGTCGGCAACAATGGGAAACGTACATGTACTGGATCATCCGCTGATTCAGCATAAATTGACGTACATACGTGACAAACATACGGGGACGAAAGAATTCCGTGAGCTGGTGGACGAGGTCGCCGCGCTGATGGCGTTTGAAATCACACGGAATTTTCCGCTGCAGGAAAAAACAACGGAGACACCGATGATGGAAGCAACAACGAATGTCCTTGCCGGTAAAAAAGTCGGTCTGATTCCGATTCTCCGTGCCGGGCTTGGCATGGTCGACGGGATGCTGAATCTCATTCCCGCCGCACGTGTCGGTCATGTCGGAATGTACCGTGATCCGGAAACATTGACGCCACACGAATATTACGTAAAATTGCCGTCTGATATAGAAGAACGCGAGCTGATTGTGCTCGATCCGATGCTTGCAACCGGCGGATCAGCCAATGACGCGATCTACTCGCTTAAAAAGCGCGGAGCCAGACAAATTCGTCTCATGTGTCTCGTCGGCGCCCCTGAAGGCGTGGAGGTCATTCAGAACGAGCATCCGGACGTCGATATTTTCCTTGCAGCACTGGATGAACGACTGAACGATGATGGGTTCATCGTTCCCGGACTTGGTGATGCGGGCGACCGGTTATATGGAACGAAATAGCGCATGCACTCGCGGACGTCATAAGGATGGAGGGGAAACATAATGACGAGACGGATAAAAGTGATGACCATTTTTGGGACGAGGCCGGAAGCGATCAAAATGGCCCCGCTTGTTCTCGAACTGAAAAAACGGGACGATGTATTTGATCCTATCGTGGCTGTAACGGCGCAACACCGCGAAATGCTCGATCAAGTGCTCGATATATTCGGCATCACACCGGACGTTGACTTGAATATTATGTCAGCGAACCAAACGCTTGCGCAGATGACAACGCGTGCGCTGGAAGGCCTTGACACTGTTATGAAGGAGACCGAGCCGGATATGGTGCTGGTGCATGGGGATACGACAACGACATTTGCTGCGTCACTGGCCGCCTATTATAATCAGATTGCCCTCGGTCACGTCGAGGCCGGCTTGCGTACGTGGGATAAATATTCCCCGTATCCGGAAGAGATGAACCGGCAGCTGACCGGCGTCATGGCTGATTTGCATTTTTCGCCGACCGATACGTCCAAACAGAATCTGCTCGATGAAAACAAACCGGCCGATAGCATCGTCGTTACCGGAAACACGGCGATTGACGCTTTGAAAACAACGGTTGATCCTGATTATACCAGCCCTGTCATGGACGAAACGGACGGCAGGCGGCTTGTTCTCGTGACCGCCCACCGCCGGGAAAACCTCGGCCGCCATATGGAGCAGATGTTCCGGGCGATCAAACGACTCGTGGATACGCACGCTGACATTCATGTCGTTTACCCTGTGCATTTGAATCCGGTTGTTCAGGAAACAGCGGCCAGCATTCTCGGTGATGACGACCGGATTAAGCTGATGGAGCCGCTCGATGTGGTCGACTTCCATAACTTCGCGGCGAAATCGCACGTGATTATGACCGATTCGGGCGGCGTGCAGGAAGAGGCGCCATCTCTTGGTGTGCCGGTTCTTGTCCTGCGCAACACGACCGAACGCCCGGAAGGTCTGGAAGCCGGCACGTTAAAATTGGCCGGCACCGATGAGGACGCAATTTTTCAAATGGCGGATGAGCTGCTGCGTGACGGAGACGTCTATGAACACATGGCCAAAGCAGCCAATCCGTATGGAGACGGCGACGCATCAGTCCGGATTGCCGACGCCATCGCGGCTTATTTTAGCATTTAATAAATACGAACAATATATTAAAGAAGTAGTCACCGCTCCGGAAAAACACTACGCTTTCCGCGGGCGCTGATGAGCCTCCTCGTGCTTATCGCACTGCGGGGTCTCATCTAGGCTTTTCATCCCGCAGGAGTCTCCGTGTTTTTCCTACGCTAAACGAAAAATCCGAACTGATTCAAATTTTTTGCGAATCATAGTTCGGATTTTTATTTGCCTAAACGTCTTTTGTCCCAGCCCCTTTTTTGTACATTACTTTCTCCATCGCAATCCCATACCCATTCGTATGCATGAATGCCCCTTGATTTTCAAATGCTAATGGACATCACGCTGTAAAAGGGGATTCCTGTATGCGGTATGTTCTGCTTTTGTTCATAGCCATTATCATCACGCTACCCATGTCTGCTGCTGCTCGAGACGACCCATCCAGCCGTAGCGTCGACAACGAAACATCCGTCATCGTTGAAGTGAAGGGTAGTCCGAAAGAGCGACAGTCGTATTTGCAAACGCACCGTCCATTTATCGATATCGTTGCCGTCTATGACAAACTATTTAACGGACTCGCGTTAAAAGCAAAACCAAGACAGCTGAAAAAATTGGATAACGTCGACTTCATAACGGCTGTCCACCAGGTAACGACATACGAAGCCCAGGCTGAATCGACCCAACAAGCGTTGAAGAGCCCGAAAAATGCAACCAACGACAGTGTGAAACCTGCCGCCCTGAATAATACCGACTATACCGGCCAGGGGGTGCAGGTAGCCGTGGTGGATACCGGCATTGACTACACCCATCCGGACTTGGCGGATAATTTTGCCGGTGGCTATGATCTGGTCGATCTTGATAACGACCCGATGGAAACGACGGTAAAGCAAGGCATGCCAACCATGCACGGGTCCCACGTCGCCGGAATCATCGCTGCTGATGGAGCGCTTCAAGGTGTTGCCCCGGATGCGGAGCTGCATGCCTATCGTGCGCTCGGATCGGGCGGAAGCGGCACGTCCGTTCAAGTCATTGCCGCATTGGAACAGGCGGTGGAAGACGGCGCGGACGTGATCAATCTTTCTCTCGGCAATGCGATCAATGGACCTGACTTTCCGACGAGTATAGCGGTCAATCGCGCTGCTGATCGTGGAGTGCCGGTGGTGGTTGCAGGCGGCAATTCTGGACCGGGTCGATGGACCATTGGCTCACCGGCAACGGCTGCTGACGGACTGTCTGTCGGAGCGGCGGCTTATCCGAAAACCAAACCTTTTCTGGAGGGAAAACGTTTCAATAAAACCATCAGCCTCCAACATATGGATGGATCCCCCGCGTGGCGATTAACAAAAGATTATGCCATTGAATCACCTGAAGCCGGTGATGTCCGCGGCAAAATAGCTCTGGTCAAGCGTGGTGATGATCCGTTTTATAAAAAAGCTAAAAAGGCGGAGGAAGCAGGCGCTAAAGCTGTGCTGATATACAATCATGAAGCCGGTTCGTTTCGCGGAAAAGTGCATCCGTCCGATGACCCGGTCACCATCCCGGTCGCCTCCATCAGCCAAAGTGATGGCCAATGGCTCGTGGAAAAAACGACCAACGACAGCTTATATGTGGAAACCAGGTATCAACAGACACCGAAAACGATGGCACCTTTCAGCTCACGGGGTCCTGTCACCGTCAACTGGGACCTGAAACCGGGCGTCAGTGCACCGGGAACGAACATTTTAAGTACCGTCCCGGGGGGATACCGTCATTTGCAGGGGACAAGCATGGCGGCACCGCATGTCACCGGTGTTATGGCGCTTATGATGGAAGCCCATCCGGACTGGGACATCGGCAAGTTGACTGGCGCCGTAAAAACAACGGCCAAACGCCTAACCGATACCGATGGAAATCCTTTTGCCCCGGTTATCCAGGGGGCCGGTGAAATCCAGCCGAAACAAGCCATCCGTACTGAAACCATCATCAATCAGCCCTTATTGTCATTTGGCAAGGTCACGGGATTTCGTGCGGCTCAAAAGCAGACAATCACGGTTACCAACACTTCATCATCCAAACACACCTATTCGCTGTCCGTGCCGGCAACGAAAAAAGGTGTGAACTGGCATCTGCCGGAATCGTTCACATTAAAACCTGGGGAGTCAAAACCATTGACACTCGAATTAAGCCTCAATAGCAACATGGCTAAAAACGGTATCCATCAAGGGTGGCTGATGCTCAACCAAGGGGACAACCAATATGACATGCCATATGTCTTTGTCAATAAGACCGCTGATTATCCGAAAGCGATGGGCTTCACCTTGTCGTTGAAGCCGTTTTCCAAGGATACTTATGCCTTTCAACTCTACTTAACCAAGCCGGCAAAGCATATGGAAGTGAACCTGTACAGCCTGGATACGCTAGTGCATGATCGGATGCTTTTGGAATCAGACAACGTTCAGGACGGTTTGAATAAAGGCACCTTGCCAGCGGATGAGCTCGGAAAACCAGGCGACTACCGGGCTGTCGTTACGGTGACGTTTAAAAGCGGTGAAACATCCAGTTTTCAGACACGACTGCATATTCCGTATCCGTCTCAGTGACCGGGATGAATGAATCAGCCGGGGCTTGGCGACGACCCTCCGTTGCGTATAACAATCTGTATTCAACATTTTCGATATGTCAAAAAAGTTGTCACATAATGTTCATATAAATGAAGCCGTTTATTCGTTATAATAAGGTGGACGGATCAGGCCTTAAAAGACATGTCATAGTCGGCAGGGCAGGGGTTGTGCATGGTGATCCCATCAAGGCGCACACCCGTTTTTTTAACGTCGTCATCGATTGACAATAGGTAGTCGCTAATGTAAACTAGCATAGTGTGGAATAGTAAGGAATTTTTGCATTTGCATGCTTGAACCTTACATAATTCTATCGTCGGTGCACCGTTTTACTGGCAATACGATTGCCTGCCTTGAGCGGCAGCATCCTGTCACATCAATTCCCCGGGAGAAGAGTCAAATCATGTCATATTATGGCTACATGGCCGGCAGGCAGCGCAAGTGGATGATTTATCTTCTAGCACTATTCGTGCTGGGAGCAGGTTTCACACCTTATTCACACATTTTCCTTGGGCTTATCTTGGGCGGTTCCGTCAGTTTGTACAACCTGTGGCTGCTTCAGCGTAAAATTAATACGTTTGCGGCATCCGTGGCGAGTCAGACGTCTGCAGGCTCACTCGGCAGCATGTCACGCATTGCGGCGGCTGCATTGGCTGTCCTGATCGCACTTCGGTTTGATGCGTCCATTGATGTGATTTCCGTGTTAGTTGGATTAATGACATCCTATCTGGTCATTGTGATAGATTTTTTTATGTCCAAATCTAAAAAGTAATGCTTGGAAAAGGGGTGAAAAAGATGGATCATGAAGCGCCAATAGCGCATGATGTGCTGGATATACCTTGGCTTGATTTTAACCTGTCTGTCGTAGTTATGACAGCTATTTCCACACTTATTGTATTCGTTTTGTGTGTTCTGGCCACCAGAAAACTGCAAATGAAGCCATCCGGCGCGCAAAATTTCATGGAATGGGTCGTTGATTTTGTCAAAGGAATGATCAGTGACACCATGGACTGGAAAACAGGGCGGGTTTTTCTGCCGTTGGGACTGACACTGATTACGTATATTTTAGTAAGTAACATACTTGGTGTCATAACCCTGATCACATTCGGCAACGAACTATGGTGGAAATCACCGACAGCCGACCCTGGATTGACATTGACATTGTCGACAATGGTCATCGTGCTTACCCATTACTATGGCATTAAAGTACGCGGAGGCAAAGAATACGGGAAAGATTTCTTCCGTCCGCATTGGGTATTCTTCCCGATCAACATTATTGAGGAGTTTTCCAATACGCTGACACTTGGTCTTCGTTTATTTGGAAACATTTATGCCGGTGAAGTTCTGTTGGGACTTTTAGCCGGACTCACGTCAACAACTGTTTGGGGATTCCTTGGCGGTGCCATTCCTATGCTTGCATGGCAAGGATTTAGTTTATTCATAGGCACGATCCAAGCGTTTATTTTCACAATACTGACGCTGGTATACATGTCACATAAAGTGTCCAGTGATCACTAAGTATTGTTTAAATTAGGAATATCCCTGTTTTAGCGATAACCACGCTGAGGCAGGATGGTGAACACATAAAAAATTTTGAGGAGGATTCATATTATGTCTGGAGCATTAGCAGCAGCAATTGCAGTAGGTTTGGCGGCATTAGGTGCCGGTGTAGGTAACGGATTGATTGTCAGTCGTACGGTCGAAGGGATTGCCCGTCAGCCGGAGTTGCGCGGTCAATTGCAGACAACGATGTTCATTGGTGTCGGTCTTGTTGAGGCTGTACCGATCATCGCGGTTGTTATCGCACTAATGGTTATGTAATACAAGACGAAATAAATACGATTATGGCGAAAGATCCGTTCCTGATGGATCTTTCGCCAATACGCCAACACCTGAACACGAATGGCAAACGACAATTGGTTATGCGAAAGGAGTGAATTCTGTGCAGGCACTCACTGGATTTACGACGATTTATGCCTCCCTTGCCGGTCTCCAAGTCGGAACGATGCTGACTCAGCTGTTTTTCTTCCTTGTGTTAATCATACTGCTCCGTAAATTTGCCTGGGGCCCTTTGATGAATGTCATGCAACAGCGGGAAGAACATGTGGCCAGTGAAATCGAATCGGCTGAACAGAGCCGGGCGGAAGCGGAAAAAGCTCAGAACGAAGCGGCAGAACAGTTGAAGCAGACGAAACAGGAAGCGCAAAAGATTATTGAGGATGCACGAAATGCCGGCTCGAAGCAGGAGCAGGAAATTATTGATAATGCCCGCCGGGAAGCCGAGCAAATCAAACAAGCAGCGCAGAATGAAATTGAAAACGAAAAAGAAAAAGCGATCCAGGCCCTTCAGGATCAAGTAGGTTCCTTATCTGTACAAATTGCCAGCAAAGTGATTGAAAAAGAAATTAGCGAACAGGATCAGGACAAACTCATTGATGAGTATATCAAGGAAGCAGGCGAAAAACGATGAGTGAAGCCGTTTCAAAACGTTACGCAGACGCGCTTTTCCAGCTGAGCAATGAAAAAGGAACAATGGATCAATGGGCCGATGAATTGCTTGTCCTGAAAACCATCATTGACGACAATGACACGTTGATGCCATTCCTGAAGCATCCACGCATTTCTTTAGAACAAAAGGAACAATTTATCAATGACGTGTTCCGGTCGTTCTCGGAGGACATCGTCACGACGCTGCACCTCTTGGCGACGCGTCACCGTTTGGACATTGTGCCGTTGGTTATTGACCATTTTATCCGGTTGGTGAATGATGCGAAAGGAATAGAAGAGGGAACCGTATATTCCGTTCGGGCACTGTCACAGGGAGAAAAAGAGCGGCTTGAACAGACGTTTGCCAAACGTTTTGGTAAACAGGCGATCAAGCTCACCTCTGTCGTCGATCCATCAGTTATCGGCGGCATTAAACTGCGGATAGGTAATACGATTTATGATGGATCCATCCAAGGCAAATTGAATCGGATCCAACGGAATATTGGAGCGGTAAACTAATGGAGATAGGGGTGAAATGGTATGAGCATTAAAGCTGACGAAATTAGCTCACTGATTAAACAGCAAATTGAAGATTTTGACGGCGATATCGAAGTAAACGATGTTGGCACAGTTATTGAAGTCGGTGACGGTATTGCACGTGCTCATGGCCTTGACAATGCCATGGCTGGTGAGCTCCTTGAATTTTCGAATGGCGTCATGGGCATGGCGCAAAACTTGGAAGAAAACAATGTTGGTATCGTCATTTTAGGCCCATTTGCAGATATTAAAGAAGGCGATGAAGTCCGTCGCACCGGCCGGGTTATGCAAGTACCCGTTGGAGAAGAGCTGCTCGGACGCGTTGTCAATCCACTGGGACAGCCAATCGACGGCAAAGGTCCGGTGGAAACATCGAAAAACCGCGAAATTGAATCTCCGGCACCATCCATTATGGATCGTCAATCAGTTGAAGAACCGCTGCAAACGGGTATTAAAGCGATTGACGCATTGGTTCCGATCGGTCGCGGACAACGTGAACTGATCATCGGCGACCGGCAAACAGGAAAAACGACGGTTGCTGTGGATACCATTCTGAACCAGAAGAATGAGGACATGCTCTGCATTTACGTAGCCATCGGTCAGAAAGATTCCACCGTCCGGTCAACCGTAGAGACATTCCGCCGTTATGGTGTGCTTGATAAGACGATTGTTGTTTCCGCCGGTGCATCGGAACCTGCACCATTGTTGTATCTCGCACCATATGCAGGTGTATCCATGGGTGAGGACTTCATGTATAACGGAAAACATGTCGTTGTCGTCTATGATGACTTGACCAAGCAGGCAGCGGCCTATCGTGAACTGTCCCTGTTGCTGCGCCGCCCGCCAGGCCGTGAAGCATTTCCGGGAGACGTATTCTACTTACATTCACGTTTGTTGGAACGTGCTGCGAAACTGAACGACGATAAAGGTGGCGGATCGCTCACTGCCCTGCCGTTTGTTGAGACACAGGCTGGCGATATCGGTGCCTATATTCCGACGAACGTTATTTCCATCACCGACGGACAAATCTTTTTGCAGTCCGACTTGTTCTTCTCCGGCGTTCGCCCGGCAATCAACGCAGGTCTGTCTGTTTCCCGTGTCGGCGGTTCCGCTCAATTAAAAGCGATGAAGAAAGTCGCCGGAACCCTGCGTTTGGATCTTGCGTCCTTCCGTGAACTCGAAGCATTTGCCCAGTTCGGATCGGACCTTGATAAATCAACCCAGGCCAAACTTGATCGTGGTGCCCGTACGGTTGAAGTATTGAAACAAGGATTGCATGAACCGATTGATGTCGAAAAACAAGTGATGATCATTTACGCATTGACGAAAGGCTTCCTTGACGATATTCCGGTCAATGATGTGACACGCTTTGAAAAAGAATTCCATATCTGGCTTGATGAAAATCGGAAAGAATTGCTTAACACCCTCCGCGAAACCGGTAAACTGACCGAGGGTGATGAGATGAGTGAAGCCGTTGAAGCATTCAAGAAAGTGTTTGCTCCGACGGAAACGTAATAATGGTCCGGTAATGGAATAGGTGAGAGGCCCGGCTGCTGTGGTCCGGCCTCACCTTTCCCGACGCCCGGCCTCTGTTAAGGAAGGGTGGTGAACAAAGCTTGGCATCCCTCAGAGATTTACAAAAACGGATAAATTCAACATCAAAAACAAAAAAGATCACCAAAGCCATGGAGATGGTTTCCGCTTCCAAGTTAAACAAGGCGGAAATGAACGCCAAACAATTTAAACCGTACAGCGAGAAAATTCAGGAAGTGGTCGCCAATATCGCCGGTGGAACGATGGATGCGACACACCCGATGCTTGAGAAACGTGAGGTCAAAAAAACGGCTTATTTCGTCATTACATCGGACCGTGGTTTGGCTGGTGCCTTTAACAGCAACGTTCTGAAAAAAACGTATGAAACCATTCAGAAAAACCATCAATCGACCGATGAGTACACCGTCATTGTGATTGGTCGTGTCGGTTATGACTTTTTCAAAAAACGAAACATGCCGGTAACCAAAGAGGTCATTGGCATGGCGGATCAGCCCAATTTTGAAGACGTTCGGCAACTGGCTTCTGAAGCGGTGCAATTGTTTATTGATGAGGATATCGATGAGCTGAAAGTGGTCTACAATCATTTCAAAAGCGCCATATCCCAAGAGGTGACGTCTAAAAAATTATTGCCGCTCACAGATATTGCTCAAGAAGCAACGACGTCCGGCATGGGGCAATACGAGTACGAGCCAAATCAAGACGAGATTTTAAAAGTACTCCTGCCGCAATATGCTGAAAGTCTGATTTACGGTGCATTGCTTGACAGTAAAGCAAGTGAACATGCTGCACGTATGAACGCTATGCGCAATGCAACGGATAATGCCAATGACATTATTGATGACTTGACATTATCGTACAACCGTGCACGTCAAGCGGCGATCACTCAGGAAATCAACGAAATCATCGGCGGCGTGGCTGCATTGGAGTAGTGGAATCATTCAGGACGTCCACATAGAAAAAGTGACCATGGAAACGTGACCATATGCAGCACGGACGTTGAGCTGCCGAGAGTTATGATAGGAGGGAAACCAATGAGCAAGGGACACATTACACAGGTTATGGGCCCTGTTGTCGACGTGGCATTTGACGAAGGAGACATCCCGGATATTAATAACGCACTGATTGTCGGCTCCGACGATGACAATGCAAACAACCTGACATTGGAGGTTGCGCTTCATCTTGGAGACGGTGCGGTGCGTACCATTGCCATGTCCTCTACCGATGGGCTTCAACGTAATGCGCCAGTCGCTAACACCGGCGCATCTATCTCTGTCCCGGTCGGGGAACAGACATTGAGCCGTGTATTTAACGTACTTGGTGAAAATATTGATTTGGAAGAACCGGTTCCGGATGATGTTCGGCGTGATCCGATTCATCGCCAACCGCCGGAATTTGATGAATTAACGACAGATACAGAAATTTTGGAAACAGGCATTAAGGTTATTGACTTATTGGCACCATACACAAGAGGTGGTAAGATTGGCCTGTTCGGTGGTGCCGGCGTAGGAAAAACCGTTTTGATTCAGGAATTGATCAACAACGTTGCTCAGGAGCATGGCGGTATTTCCGTGTTTGCCGGTGTAGGTGAACGCACACGCGAAGGCAACGACCTTTACTATGAAATGAAGGAATCAGGGGTTATCTCGAAAACGGCCATGGTTTTTGGTCAGATGAATGAGCCGCCCGGAGCCCGGATGCGCGTAGCATTGACCGGTCTGACAATGGCAGAGTACTTCCGTGACGAAGAAAACCAGGACGTTTTGTTATTTATTGATAATATCTTCCGCTTTACTCAGGCGGGCATGGAAGTGTCTGCATTGTTGGGCCGTATGCCATCAGCGGTTGGTTATCAGCCGACATTGGCGACTGAAATGGGCCAACTGCAGGAACGGATCACAACGACGGACAAAGGTTCGGTTACGTCCATTCAAGCCGTTTATGTCCCGGCTGACGACTACACCGACCCGGCACCGGCAACGACATTTGCTCACTTGGATGCCACAACGAACCTGGATCGTTCCCTGACGGAACAAGGCATTTACCCCGCGGTGGATCCATTGGCTTCTACATCCCGTGCCCTTGACCCTGAAGTTGTCGGTGAAGAGCACAGCAATGTAGCTGATGAAGTGCAGAAAACGATACAAAAGTATAAAGAACTGCAGGATATTATCGCGATTCTTGGCATGGATGAGTTGTCGGATGAGGACAAACTGACGGTTTCCCGCGCGCGCCGTATTCAGTTCTTCCTGTCCCAGAACTTCCACGTAGCCGAGCAGTTCACCGGCCAACCGGGATCGTATGTACCGATTTCAGAAACGATCAAAGGTTTCCGTAGAATTCTTAACGGCGAATACGATGACGTGCCGGAAGACGCTTTTCGCCTCGTCGGCCGGATTGAAAATGTCGACGAAAAAGCAAAAGAAATGGAATAATCAATCAGGCATTGCTGGATGAACAGAGATAATGGCCGCCGGAACAACCGGAAAGCACATCTATCAACTGTCGCATCCGGCCATGCCAGTGTCTGAGGAGGCGTTGCATTGAAAACAGTAGATGTGAGTGTTGTTACTCCTGATGGCCCGGTTCTCGATGATCAATTCGACATGGTCAGCTGTAAAGCCGAAAATGGCGAGCTCGGCGTTTTGCCAGGGCATATTCCAATGGTTGCCCCTTTATCCATTAGTTCCGTACGTTTGAAGCAAGATGATAATTCCGTGCAACTGGCTGTCAACGGCGGGTTCCTCGAAGTACGGCCGGATAAAGTAACCATTTTGGCCCAATCCGCCGAAGAACCCGGCAAAATAGACGTTCAGCGTGCACAGGAAGCCAAAAAACGTGCTGAACAACGGTTGGAGCAACAGCAGGAAAACGTTGACCATCAACGGGCAGAACTAGCACTCAAACGCGCAATGAATCGATTGGACATCGCTCAGTAAATAAAAAATCTCTTGTAACGATCCGTTATAAGGGATTTTCTTTTTTGTATGCAGCGAATGACCGTCTGATAAGGGGCCCTGTGGAGGCAGACTTGACTGGGGTTGGAATATATCGACCAGGGTGAGAAGATATCAACCAGATTCAGAATATATCAACCGGACCGCGAAGGATATCAACCAGATTCGGAATATATCGACCGGACCGCGCAGGATATCAACCGGATTCAGGATATATCGACCGGACCGCGAGCGATATCGACCGGATTCAGGGATATATCGACCGCCTCGCGCAGGATATCGACCACATTCAGGATATATCAACCGGTTCGCGCAGGATATCAACCGGATTCAGGATATATCGACCGGTTCGCGCAGGATATCAACCGGATTCAGGATATATCAACCGGTTCGCGCAGGATATCAACCAGATTCAGGAATATATCGACCGGTTCGCGCAGGATATCAACCAGATTCAGGAATATATCAACCGGTTCGCGCAGGATATCAACCGGATTCAGGATATATCAACCGGACCGCGAGCGATATCGACCGGATTCAGGGATATATCGACCGCCTCGCGCAGGATATCGACCACATTCAGGATATATCAACCGGTTCGCGCAGGATATCAACCGGATTCAGGATATATCGACCGGTTCGCGCGCGATATCAACCGCATTCAAGAATATATCGACCATCCCGTGAGTGATATCGACCAACCCGAAAGCGGCTTATCAACCTGATCACCACCAAGCGTTGGTGTCGATATTTCCCGGGAAATGATGATTCCTGCCCTTCATGACCCCTCATGTTTGTGACTATGGCTAACCATCAGTTATACGGGATAAAATAATTGACAATTGGCCTTATCGATGGCAAAGTAACATACAGATGCATTAAACGAATGTCACGTGATTATACTTAAAGCAAGGTGTGGAATTATGTTTTCATCTATTGGTATGACAGCGATTATCGGAATGATCTCCCATTTAATTTTCATCTATATTACATGGCGTGCGGTTACGACCATTAATATTGATCCGCTTATCCGAAAAGGCCGTGAAGCGGAAGCTAAAGTCCTTATTGTATTTATCGCCATTTTTATTGGCACCGGTGTCAGTCGTTTCTTTCTCGATTTTATCCAATGGTCGCAGGATTTAATGTATTTATTTCAATGAATCGTTGGATAACGTCATTCGTTTATCATTAAAACTGACCGTTTAAAAAATGCTCGCTTGTTTATACTATAAATATAGTCAACAAGGGGGCGTTTTTTATGAAACAAATCGCATTAATCGTATCTATTATTCTCGTATCTCTATTACATACTAGCGTTGCTTCAGGGTCAACGAATAATAAAATGGAAAAACTAGAAGCAGCGGTTTCTCAAGCCGGTCTTGAAGCGGATAGATGGCAGGTCACGGTAAAGGAACAGATCGATCGGAAAACGTTAAAAGGTTATGTCCAACAGCTTCAGGAAAAAACTGATTACAATGCCTCAAGTACTGAAAGCGATAATAGTGTAAAATACACATTTGAATACGGACAAAAAGAAGAGCCTGTTTTCGGATTGTATAAAGTGGTGATTCCAAAAAACCGTGCTCATCAGGCGGAATTTATCGCAGTGATCAAGGGGAAACAGTGGAACAGTCAAGTCAAACAAGTCTATCATTCCCGACTAAAAAACGTAAAAAATACGTATTTTAGTGGGAATTCGACAACATTCGTTTGTCTTACCGCATCCATTGATGGTAATATAGATGGTGTTTATTTTTTTAACAAGCTTAAAAAAACGATGAATCTGAGTATGATACAAACCCAGACGGACAACGTGAAAACGTCAAATGTCAAAAAAATTGTATATGGGCATTCGACTTTATGGAATAAGGATCTGATTATGAACAAACCAATGAATGTGCAAATGGTGTTGAAAAATAAAACAACTGGTAAATCAGCACTTACGATAGGCACACCTATACTGATTACTGAATACTAATATAGTGAAATCGGATGATAAGGGGTTAAGAGAATATGGAAGAAATCATCGTACGAGGTGGGGAAAGGCTGCAGGGCACTGTGCGCGTTGAAGGTGCCAAAAACGCTGTATTGCCTGTGATAGCAGCAAGTATGCTTGCAAGTGAAGGCGAAAGTGTCATCACTGATGTCCCTGTCCTTGCCGACGTCTATACAATTAATGAAGTACTGCGCAATATGAATGCTCATATATCATTTGCTGACAATACCGTTCATGTGGATGCATCTGAACCACTCATGACCGAAGCGCCACCGGAATATGTGCGTAAAATGCGGGCATCCGTGTTGGTGCTTGGTCCGCTGTTAGCCCGTTACGGTCATGCGAAAGTCGCTATGCCCGGAGGCTGTGCCATCGGGTCCAGACCGATTGACCTCCATTTAAAAGGGTTTGAGGCTATGGGAGCAGATGTCCACGTGGGCAATGGGTTTGTTGAACTCCAGGCAAAAGGGCGACTGCACGGTGCTAAGGTTTATCTTGATATGCCAAGTGTGGGAGCTACAGAAAACATCATGATGGCTGCATCACTTGCTGACGGCACGACCACGATTGAAAACTGTGCCAAAGAACCGGAAATCGTCGACTTGGCCAATTTCCTGAACAAAATGGGGACCAAAGTGGTTGGAGCCGGTACAGAAACGATTCGCATTGAAGGAGCGGAAAGCCTGCACGGCGTCGATCACTCCATTATTCCAGATCGGGTCGAAGCAGGAACCTTTATGGTCGCCGCATCCATTACCGGTGGGAACGTTTTAATTGAAAATGCGGAAAGCGCGCATTTGCGTTCCGTTATTGCCAAACTTGAAGAAATGGGGACAACGATTCTGAGTGAAGGCGAAGGTATTCGTGTGTTGGGGCCGGATAAACTGCTGGCAACCGATATTAAAACATTGCCACATCCAGGATTCCCGACCGATATGCAATCCCAGATGATGGCGTTAATGTTGAACGCTTATGGAACGAGTGTGATTACCGAGACTGTGTTTGAAAATCGGTTTATGCACGTTGAAGAGTTCCGGCGTATGAATGCCAGGATGAAAGTCGAAGGACGTAGTGTCATTATTGAAGGCCCCAGCGATTTGCAGGGTGCTGAAGTGGCTGCAACCGATCTGCGTGCAGCCGCAGCACTTATATTGGCCGGTCTGCGCTCAGAAGGGATCACGCGTGTGACCGATTTAAAACATCTGGACCGCGGCTATGTTGATTTCGCCGAAAAACTGGCTGGCCTCGGCGCGTCGGTTGAACGCATTGAGGCAGACAGGGATGCAGAGCAGGCATCGTCTCCAGTTAACGATCGCCCATTAAACTTTGTCGAATATCTGTCCAGTACGTGACTCGAGACATGAACCACTATCGTTTCTGCACCATATCACCGCGTTTTAGACAGAAAATATCAGATGTAACAGGGTATGCTGCCTCCTTCAAGCAGACAGAAGAAACACTCGTCTGTTTGCTTAAGGGGGCCGTTTTATTATTATGGGCGGAAACACACTATTCCCATACAGATGGAAACGTTCCAATGGTTGTTTTGATGACACGATTGCATCTGTTTTTTTATTGTCCAGAATCATCATCCCCAGTAACAGCCTGTTTCATACTGATTCCCCAAACTGTCTGCTCAAAGTCTCCTATCTGATGAGATCGCCATTAGCGCACGATCCGCCCCGTTTGTCACATTCGCCCAATCGCTACATACAATAACCATGCATTATTGGAGTTTTCAATAAAGGGGAAATGTCATGGAACTACTATGGGCGCATTGGTTGTATCTGGCTGGGACATTGCTTATTATTTTAACGTTATTATGTCGGCAAAATGTTGTTGTGCCAGCGTTAATAATGAGTTTTTTCGTTTCATGGTCGTTTTCTGGGTCGTTTTTGGGTGGCATTCAAGCTATTTTCAATTCCAACTTAACAGCAGCGTCCGAGCTCTTTAACATTTTTTTAATCATAGCGATTATGACGGCACTCTTACGTTCGATTCAGTCGATTGGCGCTGACGAGAAGATGATTCAGCCACTTCAAAAGATCATGAAAAACGGCACAACCGCTTATTGGGTGCTTGCTGTCGTCACGTACTTTTTATCGTTATTTTTCTGGCCGGCACCAGCTGTTCCGCTCATTGGGGCCCTATTAATTCCGGTGGCTATCAAAGCCGGTCTATCGCCCATCGGAGCCGCTATTTCGATTTCCTTAGCTGGTCACGGGATGGCGTTGTCGTCGGATTTTATTTTGAAGGTGGCACCAGAGTTAACCGCGTCCGGCAGTGGCGCTCTGGAAACCAGTGCCATTGGGGAGCAGACGTTTATATTATCGTTGATTGCCGGAGCGATTTCGCTGAGCATTGCTTATGTCATGGTTCGCACATCCATGAAAAAACCTGCACAACAAAACCTTACAGAATGGGAAAACAGCGGTGACGATGACTTAAACGTCCGAGTCGATAACAGTCACGTGAATAAAGGAAAATATAGTTCCGTATTTGCTTTTGTTGTTCCTTTTATATTTTTGATCATTGTTGCATACGTGATTACAGCTACATTCTCGACAGTCATACCATCAATTGACGACGGTGCGGGTTCGTCGCTCGTTGGCGGGACAGCGATTCTATTAATCATTGTCATGTCGCTGTTTCGCAATTACAAACAAACGTTACAGGATGTTAGCGATCATATCGTGAGCGGTTTCGTGTTTGCTTTTAAAGTCATGGGGCTGGTTATTCCAGTGGCCGCATTTTTCTTTATCGGAAGCGGGGATCTGGCGGGGCAGATTTTCGGTACAGAGCCCGATGCGACGCCTTCTTTCCTGTTTGACTTAGTTCAGGAGGGCCGGGCTTATATTCCTGATAACGCCTTCTTCACGGCATTAGGTGTGTTGGTGTTGGGGATGGTCTCCGGTCTTGATGGATCTGGGTTTTCTGCGTTGCCATTAATCGGGTCGCTTTCAGACGCTTTGGCCGCATCAACAGGAATGGATCCAACAACCCTTGCATCCATCGGCCAAATCGGCGCCATCTGGATGGGCGGTGGTACCCTTGTTGCATGGTCACCCATCATCGCTATCGCAGGTTTTGCCAAAATATCTGTCATTGATCTGGTTCGAAAAAGCGTTATCCCGGTTGTCATCGGTCTGTTTATGACAATGATTGCGGCACTTCTATTCTGGTAGACACCACGACTACTGACATGCACGGCATGTGGTGCGTATACGGGCCGGTGTCGTTGAATACGTTAATCGTCGTCTTGTTCGACGTCCGTTGTTTCCTCATGAAAGTCTGTATCGGCTTGACCGGTAATATGATCGAATGGCGTATAACTGTTGTCGGGCGTTCCTTTACCGGAAACCATCCTATAAATAACCACAACGATAACCACGAACACAAGTACCGAAAAACCCATCGAAATAACCATACCTAATTTAACCACCGTCCTTCATGCGCCCATAGTAGATTCAGTAAGGACATGGCGAATCCACCTCCCGATTAGCCTTAATAAAGGCGGTTCAAATTCGGCCCAGGCTGAATGATGCGTTGCAGATCGTCCTGCCATGACGTTTTCATGTTTGCATCCATTTTAACACAAATTTCAAACACAATGATAGCGGATGAGTGATTATCCGACCATGACATAAATACACTAGTCGTAAAGGCCCTTAGTGCGTGATGGGGTGAGACTCGGAAAGAAGGAGACATTCATATGAAACCATATCGATTGAAGCGAGGGGACACCATCGGAATCGTCGCACCGGCAGGCCCGGTGGACAGCGATCGTCTGGCGCGGGCAACCCCGTTTTTCGAGGCGATGGGGCTGCACGTCACATATGGGGCAACGATTGATGAGTGGCATGGCTATTTAGAGGGAACGGATGACCAACGGGTGGCGGATATTCATCATATGATAAGCGACACATCGGTGCGGGCGATTATGTTTGCACGCGGCGGCTACGGGAGCGCCCGGTTGGCTGACAAAATCGATTATGAGTTGATCAGCCGGCATCCAAAAATCATCTGGGGGTACAGTGACATCACCTATATGCACACAGCCATCCGTCAATGGACAGGACTGACAACATTTCATGGGCCGATGCCGGCATCTGACGTGGCGGATGAGGCGTTTGATCCATTGTCGGCGCGTATGTTCCGGCAATTATTTGCTCCGGAGACGCTGCACTACACAGAAGACGTATCGCCGCTGACGGTGCTGGCGCCCGGGGAAGCGGACGGAGCGTTGGTCGGAGGGAATGTGTCCGTGTTGGCCAGCACGCTCGGTACGGATTATGACATTGATACAAACGGTAAGCTCCTGCTGCTGGAAGATATCGGTGAGGCGCCGTACCGGATTGATTCGATGCTCAATCAATTGCGTCTCGCCGGTAAATTGGATGCGGCAGCAGGCATTATTGTCGGTGATTTTGCCGATGCCAAGCCGACACACGAGCCATCGCTTTCTCTGGAGCAGGTGTTGGCCGATCATTTATCGGATCTTCCGTGTCCGGTCATGGCCGGATTCAAGATCGGCCATTGTTTCCCGCATTTTTCCGTGCCGCTGGGGGCCCGTGCGTTTTTGTCAACGACCAGGAAACGATTAACGATCGAGCCGGGTGTGCAATAACGGTGTTTGATGGAATCGGGCAGCCGGTTTACAAAAGGAGCGAATGTTTCCATGAACATACAGACGATTGAAACAGGGTATGCGTCCATTCCGCTGCATACACCGTTTAAAACAGCGTTGCGTACTGTGACCACAGTTGAAACCATCGTTGTGAAGGTGACGTGTGATAACGGTGTGATCGGCTGGGGAGAAGCACCCCCGACCGAAGTGATCACCGGTGACAGCGTGGCAAGCATTGTTGAGGCGATCAACACGATGATCAAGCCATTGTTATGCGGCCAATCGTTGTTACAGCGGGAGCACGTGTTCGCGGCATTGTCGAGCAGTGCTGTCGGCAACACAAGCGCTAAAGCAGCGGTCGATATGGCTTTGCACGACTGTCTTGCTCAGTACGCCGGCATGCCGCTGTTTCAATTTCTTGGCGGCTATCGTTCGGTCATTGAAACCGATGATACCGTTAGCGTCAATCATCCCGGGGAAATGGCGGACGACGCACAAGCTTGTATTAATGATGGGTTTACCACGTTGAAGGTGAAAGTCGGCCGCGATGACAGTCAAACCGATATCAAACGTATCGAAGCCATCCGCGAGCAAGTGGGACCGGACCCGTTGATTCGTCTGGATGCCAACCAGGGCTGGCAGGCCAAAGAAGCCGTCCGGACGATTCAAAAAATGGAAACGCTCGGTCTGGATATTCAATGCGTTGAGCAGCCGGTCGTCCGCCATGACTTGGATGGCTTGCGCTATGTAACAGCCCATACGAGCCCATTGATTGTGGCGGACGAAAGTGTTTTTTCTGCTTACGATGCCAAACGGGTGCTGGAGGCGCGGGCCGTTGACATGATCAATATTAAGCTGATGAAGACCGGCGGCATTCATGAAGCGTTGAAGGTGGCAACATTGGCCGACATCTACGGAGTGGCATGCATGGTCGGCAGTATGATGGAAACCGGCATGGGCATCACCGCCGCAGCGCACGTCGCCGCCAGCCAGCCGAACGTCACGTGGTATGATTTGGATGCACCGCTCATGCTGGACGGTGACACGATCGACGGCGGCATCGAATACAACGCCAGCCATATCACGTTTGGGAATAGGCCCGGCCTGGGGATCACCGGATTGAACGAGCGGGTCATTCAATGGCACCAGGATTGATGCATGGCTTGTCCCGGTTGAAATCACTCCCGATCCGGTTGATAAATTCAGAACGCGGTTGATATGTGCCTCGATCTGGTTGATAAACCCGGAATCTGGTTGATAAGTGCCTCGCTCCGGTTGATAAACCCGGAATCCGGTTGATAAGTGCCTCGCTCCGGTCGATAAATTCGGAATCCGGTTGAAATGTGCCTCGCTCCGGTTGATAAACCCGGAATCCGGTTGATATCTGCCTCGATCCGGTTGATAAATTCGGAATCTGGTTGATAAGTGCCTCGATCCGGTCGATAAACTCGGAATCTGGTTGAAATGTGCCGCGACCTGGTTGATAAATTCAGAATCTGGTTGATATATGCCTCGCTCCGGTCGATAAATTCGGAATCCGGTTGAAATGTGCCTCGCTCCGGTTGATAAACCCGGAATCCGGTTGATATCTGCCTCGATCCGGTTGATAAATTCGGAATCTGGTTGATAAGTGCCACGAACCGGTCGATAAATTCGGAATCCGGTTGATAAGTGCCACGAACCGGTCGATAAATTCGGAATCCGGTTGAAATCCGCCTCGCTCCGTTTGACACTGCCCCATCCGGTACGTTCCAACCGCATCATTTTATTTTATGGTTCTATTAGCCTCCTCTACTGTATAAATTTAATAGCAGGAATGCCACATATCATGCTACCAGATCAGACACCATTATTTCGCAATGAAGGAGGCTGTTCATGAAGAAAAAACCGACCGTTCCAAAAGCCTGGAAGAAAAAAAAACCACGAAAATTCCAGACCAATAGTGACAAACTGAAGCAACTTCTTAAACAAAAAAAGCCTCAGTTGCTCACCAGAAAAACGGCCCTATGGAAACATCCGCTTGTCCTGTTTTTCGCAACGATCTTGACGGTCATTTTAATCGTTCCGACCGCTGTAGTAATTCCGTTTATGTCTGATGACAGCAGTCCGGATAAGGTGGTGGAAAAGTCTGCTGCCAGCTTGGAGATCGCGATGGGGGATTCGCCGTTTTCAGTGGAAGTGGCCCGGGCCAGTGCGGATAATGTGGAAAATGTACCGCTCGAGACGTACGTTTCCCGTGTGGTTGCTTCCGAAGCTCCGGCCGAATTTGAAATGGAGGCACTAAAGGCCCAAGCGCTCGCAGCAAGAACATACATCGTCAACCGCATGATGCATCAAGAAAACCCGGATGCACCGGATGTCAGCGACACAACCAATGACCAGGTTTATCATAATGAACAAGAACTGCGGAAAACGATGGGAAAGAACTATAACAAAGAAATGAAAAAAATCAAAAAGGCCGTCAAAGCAACCAAAGACGAAATTTTAACCTATGAAAACAAACCGATTACACCGGCCTATTTTTCCACGAGCAATGGGTATACGGAAAACTCGGAAGACTATTGGAAAAATAAAGTTCCTTACTTGCGCAGTGTGAAAAGCCCATGGGATAAAAACTCACCGAAATTTTTGGATCAGAAAATTTTCTCTATGACGGAAATAGAAAAACGGCTGGGAACGGAACTGCCAGCTATCGGGAACCTTTCTATGAAAATCTCGAGAACTGAGAGCAAGCGTGTCAAACAATTGACCATTGGGAAGAACTCCTACACCGGGCGGGACGTTCGTAAGAAGCTCGGACTCCGGTCCAGTGATTTTTCCATTGAGAAGAAAAATGGTCACTTGATTTTTACGACGAAAGGATTCGGACACGGCATCGGTATGAGCCAATTCGGCGCAAACGGCATGGCCAAAGAAGGCAAAACGTACAAAGACATTCTTAATCATTACTATCAAGACGTTAATATCAGCACGGTCAACGACGCCGTTCCCGCCCTTGTCGCCAAATAGGATCGAAACACG
>NZ_BAAADM010000030.1:92173-137052 GCF_039522485.1 Lentibacillus halophilus
GGGAGACGTTACGGCCAGGGCGGCACGAGTGGTTCACCCGCCGCATGAAAGGGATCGTTTTTACCAAAAAACAGCTTATGATTCCCCATTAACGCAAAAAAATGCAGCAAAATAGGACTTTTTTAGAAATTTAATGTATAGTTTTGGATTTTTCTGCTCAGAATGTTGCTGAGGTGATGACATATGACAGAAGAAAACAAAACTCCAAAAAATAAATGGAGTCGCATTTTCCGTAAGAAGTGGTTCTTTCCAGCCGTATATCTGACGATTGCTGCCTTGCTCTTGTCGTTGGTGGTATGGTATCAGAATATTGGCAACCAGATTGACGAGACCCAGGAGGAGAAAACCGAAGACTATTCCCCGATTGAACATGATCAGGAAGCAAAGCCCGTCGTGGATCAGCAGGAGATCATTCAAAAGCCTGTTGAAGACAAGCTTGAAGCAGAAATCGTAACTAAATACTATGACTATGACGCCGATCAAAAAGAGCAGGAGGATGCCTTGGTCGTCTTGAATAACCGCTACTATCAAAGCACAGGCGTGGATATCGCTTCTGCTGATGGCGAAACATTCGATGTTCAGGCGTCATTAAGCGGTAACGTTACGGAAATCAAAGAGGATCCGTTGATGGGCAATGTTGTGACTATGACGCATGACAATGGCGTAACAACGCATTACGCCAGTCTCGGCGATGTCAATGTATCCACTGACGATAACGTGGAGCAGGGTGATGTCCTGGGAACCGCCGGAAAGAACACATTTGGCAAAGAGAATGGTACCCATGTTCATTTTGAGATTCGAAAAGACGGGACCGAGGTCAATCCGGAAGACTTTTTCAACCAGCCTTTAAGCGCCATTGACGACGCGCTGGCGGAAAAATCGGAAGACGACAGCATGAACACCGAAGACGACTCATCCAGCAGTGAATCGGACAGCACTGAGGAAGAAGGAGCCGACTCAGGTGATGCATCATCCGACAAAAACAATGACTCGGATCAGTCAGGCGACACATCATCCGACAAAAACAATGACTCAGATCAGTCAGGCGACTCATCATCCGATAAAAACAATGACTCAGGTCAATCAGGCGACGCGCCATCTGAGGAAAACAGTGATTCCAACAGCTCCAGCGATGATCAATCGGATAAAAATAAGGAAATGCCATAACATCTGGCATAAAAGCGATACCGATTCCAACAATGGATCAATCAAAGCCAATAGATACAGCTCCAGCAACCCCGCTGGAGCTGTTTTTCGTGCGCATAAACAAGCTGCCCTCAAACGTCCCTCGCGCGCCGCACGTTATAAAGAATCCTCAACAAACGGCATGTCCGCGGTCGTCAGCGTCAAAAAGTCATCATAATTCAAGGCAAACGATAATAAAATGAAGTAATCAAGCATTCAGAAAAGTCTGAGGTGAGCGCTTGTGTAGCTTTCCATCCAGTCAATTCACCAGTGTAACGGTTTACATATCACCTTTGAAGTGCGCTTTTTGTCTTGTTTTGATCTGCAGGGAAACCATAGCCACAGCTGCACAGATGCCCTTTGCCAAAAGATGAGTGAACAGCGTGAGAGGAATCACCTTGTTTGTCTCAACCCACACCTCGGAAATATCCAACTTAGGGAGGCGAACGGTGTGCACGATTACATCAAAGAGAGGACGACCAGGATAGGGCGATATGTGGTCGAATCAAAAAAAACTGTCCGATTGATCGCCAAAGAATTCGGCGTTTCCAAAAGTACCGTTCACAAAGATTTAACCGAACGACTGCCGGAAATCAATCCCGAACTTTACAATGAAGTTAAACATGTGCTCAGCTACAACAAATCGATCCGCCATCTTCGCGGAGGCGAAGCAACCCGGAGTAAATACCGACCAGATGATGAAGAAGAGGAGGAGGCAAGTGCCAAACCAATCGGATAATCGGTTGCACCTATCCAAAAAATGGTGACGAAGGCGGTAATCGTCCACTGAACGATTCCGACAAATTGATAGTCGCCAACGAACGGCCCAGCCGGCAAACGGTTGGGTCTTTCAATTGTTGAAAGCGTTTACCGAGCGGACACGCGGGTGTGCGAGCACGACGCTAGCAGATAGCAAGTGGTGATACAACCGGATGGAGAGGGATACAACCAGATTCAGAATATATCAACCGGGTCGAGGCAGATATCAACCAGATTCGGAAAATATCAACCGGGTCGAGGCAGATATCAACCAGATTCAGAAAATATCAACCGGGTCGAGGTCGATATCAACCGGATTCGGAATATATCAACCGGATCGAGGCAAATATCAACCAGATTCGGAAAATATCAACCAGATGGAGGCAGATATCAACCAGATTCAGAATATATCAACCAGGTCGAGGCAGATATCAATCAGATTCGGAACATATCAACCGGGTCGAGGCAGATATCAACCGCATTCAGAATATATCAACCAGGTCGAGGCAGATATCAACCAGATTCAGAAAATATCGACCGGATGGAGGCAGATATCAACCAGATCGAGGCAGGTATCAACCAGATTCGGAACATATCAACCGGATGGAGGCAGGTATCAACCAGATTCAGAAAATATCAACCGGATCGAGGCAGGTATCAACCGCATTCAGAATATATCGACCAGATCGAGATGGATATCAACCGGTTATTAACGCATCGGGTTCCGTGTGTGGTTTTTGGGCGGTTCCGGGAAGCTTGATTGTTGCGGGAAGTCCCCTAATGCCGGAGCCATGTACTTTCGGCCCTTGTTTGTGCCGGTATGCTTCAGGTTCATGCCGTTCAACAATCGGTATGCGGTTCTTGGCGAGTCAATTTGCAGAAGGCTGCGGCATGTCCGGTTGGTAATTGTGTCGTCGTGAAGAAGAAAATAATCCAGAATACGTTGCTTATGGGCGTCATCATCCGTGGCGGAACAGGCGGGGCACTGCCATTTTCCGCGTTTTCGAATCATCGGATAACGTGCGCATTGCGAGCACGGGATCCCTGGAATCAAATGGTGCTGTTCAACGTGATGCGTGTTTAAAATATGGGTGCGCAGCGGTTGATTGGCACGGAGGAATTGCCGGTGCAGATTTGTCATCTCTCTCTTGGTGAACACGTCCTTTTCATGCTTGGCGTGAATGCGGTCCAAATGTTGGTGCAGGCTTTCAGTATGGATGATTTGGTTGTAAACGTCCGGATCTTCTCTGACGTTGGCGATGACTGTGGAAGGGAAGGCGACGACAACCAGCGTTTCTATTGGGATGCCGTAGATTCCGCGCCGTTCCAGCCATGCCTGTAAATGCATCTTTTGGGCGTCAACTTGTAAAATGGGGTCCTTGTAAGCTTTGACTTGACCATTAACGTCCTGGGTCAATTGCCGTAGTTTCGCATCATACATAAAGGTTCCTTGCTGATTTTTAATTTCTAATAGGGTTATAAATTGTTTTGTCAGGATGAGTGTGTCGATTTGAAAATAAAAAGGGGGATTGTCCAAGCGCAGTCCCTTAATGAGGAAGAGGTCGTCCCGTGGATAGGCGGAAAGTTTGTAGTCCACATTTCGTTCGCCGTCGAAACCGGCCTTTTCTTTTTTGTAGACCGAAACAATGGACTCATGGTGCCGGTGCGTTGGGTGCATACACCGGAAAAGCGCTTCATACGCCAGTAAGTCATACGTCTTTTTTCGATGCAGTGGTATCACTCCTTTTAAGGCTTCTAAACACTATTTCGATAAAATGGCGCTCGTTCCTGCATGAATTTGTGACGAATTTGTGACTGATACGACGACTATTTTTTGCTATCTTTTTTCTTGAACAGGCGGTTAAATGATGGATTTTGTGATAGAATAGGAGATTAGTAGGAATAGTTTATGTTGGATACGAGAACGATTTCATAGCAGGGAGGCTTGCATGCATGTTTGCGAGGGACATCGGGATTGACCTTGGAACAGCGAATGTGCTGATCCATGTCAAAGGAAAAGGCATTGTTTTGGATGAATCCTCTGTCGTGGCCATGGACCGTCATACTGGCCGCGTGCTCGAGGTTGGGGAAGCGGCACGCCGCATGGTGGGGCGAACGCCCGGACATATTGAAGCGATTCGCCCGTTAAAAGACGGTGTGATTGCCGATTTTGATGTCACCGAAGCAATGTTGAAATATTTTATTAATAAAATTAATGTAAAAGGCTTTTTATCCAAACCGAAAATGCTCATCTGTTGCCCGACCAATATTACGAAAGTGGAACAAAAGGCGATTAAAGAAGCGGCAGAAAAGTCTGGTGGCGGAAAAGTCTATCTTGAGGAAGAGCCGAAAGTGGCAGCTATCGGGTCCGGAATGGAAATCGAGCATCCGAGCGGCAATATGATCGTGGACATTGGCGGCGGCACAACTGACGTGGCGGTTCTATCGATGAGCAATATTGTCACATCGGAAACGGTTAAATTAGCCGGGGATACGTTTGATGGAGAAATTTTGCAATACATTAAAAAGAGATACAACCTGCTAATTGGTGAGCGTACAGCCGAAGATATAAAAATCAATGTCGCAACGGTGTTCAAAGACGGTCGTCACGAGGAAATGGACATCCGCGGCCGGGATATGGTGAGCGGATTGCCACGGACCATCACGGTTGGCTCCCCGGAAATTGAGGAAGCGTTGCGTGAGTCGGTTGCCTTGATTACACACAGTGCTAAACAAGTTCTGGAACGCACACCGCCGGAATTGTCTGCAGATATCATTGACCGCGGTGTGACATTAACTGGCGGGGGCGCGCTCGTGCATGGCATTGATCGACTTCTTGCCGACGAATTGAAAGTACCGGTGTTTTTGGCCGAGGAACCGATGAACTGTGTCGCCAAAGGAACGGGCATCATGTTGGAAAATATTGATAAAGTTGAACGGAAAAAGATTGTGTAACGATCATCTTCCGGTTGGAGCGGGCTATACCACTTGTCAAGGACTCCTCAAGGGATCCAATGTCGATAAAGCGTAACCCATGACGCTCAGATGGCGTCGTCCCTGATGGTTGCGAACCAGCGCGTCCTGAAAGCTTATGATAGACGCATGGGCAAAGCCATCAGCGGCTTGCGGGCCGGTGATGCAGACAATGGACAATGTCACAAACCATGATTCCAGACAGTTGTTATGACGACCCGGTGGTAACATAAACCGGGATGGCACCGGGTATACTAGGTCAACAATCCAACGACCGGGCACGCGGTGTTTTCCTGATAACTCGACGATCCCGGTCTCCCGTATGGATGAAGACGTTTATGAAGGCATGACCGACCGTGTCTTGCAACAACGGAGTAAGGAGAAACAAGCCATGCCAATAGATCAGAAGGACCAAACAGAGCAAAACGACAGGATGACAAGGGACGAACAGGTCGCTGTTCAAGATCAAACCCAACAGCAGACCACCGGCGAAACAGCAACGGATGACGCGGGAACTGTTGCACAGCAGCAATCGGTTCACGACCAAGAGGAAATGACTGGGGTCCAGACAGACGATTCAGCTCCGGATGAAACAGAGTCGGAACCGAATCGGAGACAACGCAGGACCGGGGTTGAAACGGATGACGTGACGCGTAAAGAGCATAAGAAAAAACGAAAGCAAGAAAAACGCCGTCATCAAAAACCACACCGCCGCATGTTTCCCATTTGGCTTCGCATGATTGTCGTACTGGCGCTATCGGTCGTCGCACTCGCTGTCGGATTGATGGTTGGCTATGGCGTGGTCGGCGACGGCAACCCGATCGACGCTCTTCAATGGAAAACATGGCAACACATGATTGACATCGTGACCAAACCTCGATAAGCATCTCCGCAACATGCGGGCATGCTTTTTTTATGGCTGTGCGGTTGTGAAACCGGAATGTGATGCGGTCGATACATTCAAGATTTGGTTGATATCTCCGGAATGCGGTTGATAAAATTCAAATCCGGTCGATATCCTCCTCATCCTGGTTGATAAATTTCAAATCCGGTCGATATCCCCCTCATACCGGTCGATAAAATCCCAATCCGGTCGATACCTTCCTCATCCCGGTTGATAAATTTCAAATCCGGTTGATAACCCCCTCATCCTGGTTGATAAGTCCACAATTCCGGTCGATATCCTCTCCATCCCGGTTGATAAGTCCACCAATCCGGTCGATACCGCCTGCCACACGGTCAATTATTCCACCTCGTCCGGTAGCTGGTCCGCATTTGGCTGTATTTTTTGCTATAATGGATGTACCCTACATAGGATAAGGAGAGATTCGGATGGATATTCAACAAATCAAAGACACCATTCCGCACCGGTACCCTTTTTTGCTTGTTGATAAGGTGACGGACATAACGGAAGGTGAACGGGTCACGGCGGTCAAAAATGTCACAGCCAATGAGCCTTTCTTTCAGGGGCATTTTCCGGATTATCCGGTGATGCCGGGGGTTCTCATTGTCGAAGCATTGGCTCAGACCGGGGCGATTGGCGTGCTCGGAATTGAGGAAAATAAAGGAAAAATTGGCTTTCTTGCCGGGCTTGATAAGTGCCGCTTCAAACGCCAGGTTCAACCGGGCGATCAACTGCATCTGGACGTGGAGATTGTGCGAATAAAAGGCTCCGTCGGCAAGGGAAAAGGAGTGGCGACAGTTGATGGCGAGGTTGCTTGTGAAGCGGAAATCACGTTTGCCATTCAATAAACAGCTGCCTTAAAACGGTCCGTGTCCGAGCATGGCACGTGATAAGAATTATGGCAGTCGATTCGCACGACCGCTGTATGCTATGGCCATTTTCTTCCTACAATTTTTTAAAAAATATGCATGGTGGTTCCCAAATTGGTAACGCTATAAACGATACCGAAAAACGTCAAAGGAGGGAACCATCATGCAAAAATGGCTTTTCAAATTGGGCACACCCATTTTAGCGTTGTCATTACTGGCAGCATGCGGAACGGATAACGACGATGATCCGGCTAATAATAATAATAACGGTGGCGATGAGGCCCCGTTAAATCAGGAGGAAGAAAATCCGGATATGAATGGGGATAATCAAGACGATCCGCAGCTGGACAATGACAATCCCAATAATAACAACGAAGAAAACCCCAATATGAATGAAGGTAATCAGGGCGATTCGCAACCGAATAATGACAGCCCTGATGGTACAACTGGGGATGGCGACAATACAGACCAAGACAATAACAATGAAGACAACATGACCGATGACGACGATAACATGAATAGAGATGGCCAGTGATTATTCGGAATAAACAGTGGCAGAGAAAGTCAAAAATCCCCTCGTGGTCAGGGGATTTTTTTATGTTTTTTAACCACGGGAACCATGCCATACATATGGCAACACCCGTCTCCTAACTCATAATTTTTGATATCAACGGATAAACCTTACTGATACGAATGGCTTATCGGTGAAAAACATAGTACAATAAGCTTATTGTCGACGTATCGGGGGGATTGTGTATGGGAGGAAGGTATGCGTCACCGATTTATTTGATTTCACAACAAACGAAAGCGATTGTCACAAAGGATTCCGCGTATTATCGCTCACTTATTTTGGAAACGTCAAAAGAAAAGCATTCGGCGTACCGGCCTGAACAGATTATTGATCATGCATGCGTGCTTAACGGCTCGACGTTGGAAGGGAGACGGAAATCGGTGCGCAAACTGTTGAATGTAAGCAGCAAGGTTCCGGTTCCTGTTATTCCGGACCAAGGCGTGTATATGCTGCCCACAGCTTCGTCTAAAAAGAAAGATAATGTCTGGCTTTCCTTTTACCAGATTGATTCGTTTGAACAGCGTGACGACAGGACGTATGTAATGTTTCATGACGGCTCTGGCTTGTTCGTTAACACGTCGGTAAAGGCATTTGATTTGCAGTTTAAACGAACCAGTCAAATTATTGCTAAGATGAATCGCTCGATTTTTTTCGGGAAAAATGCCATTCCGTGGAACCCGCCGTATTGACGTTGAGCAATGGGGAGGGGGTCGCTCACTCTCCCTTCGTGCGGCCGATTAACGTGGTGTCCGGCACCAAAAGAGTCGTTGCTGCCCACAAATGAAAACGTTTTCACAAACCCGACAATTCAAAGAGATGCCCCCTTGTCTCCGTCAATCGATGGCCGTTGCTGTTGTCGAGAGATGTGATGGCACACCGGACGACATCACCAAGGATGATCGCAACCGGTCGGGCTTTGTTCGTTCAATTCGGCATATTTTTCCGGACCGGTGGGACAACTATGAAACGAAGACATCAATGGACCGGATTAATGAAATGAGGAATCGAGTCATGCGACATTTGTTTGTAATCGCGGCAATGGTGGCCATCGTCAGTGTGTTTGCCGCATGCAATCAAAACGAAAATGAATCCGATGATACGGAGGACCACGTTGTATCTGTCGAGACATCGGAGGCGACAATCGGGGACTTGGTAGTGGAAAAAACGTTGTACGGCCAGGTGCAGCCAGCCGCGACGACACCGGTAATGGTGCCAAACTCCGGGGAAATAACCGAGCTGAACGTGGCTAATGGCGATACCGTTGAAGAAAACGCCTCTCTGCTGACGATAAAAACAGCAGCTGGCAGCCGGAATATCCGTGCATCGACAGCGGGAAACATCGCTCAATTGGATGCCGAAGAAGGGGATCGGGTTTCTGGATCTGATCCGGTCATGGTTATCTCGAATGTTGACCCCATGATCATAACGGCATCCGTTACGACGGACATACGCCAATTGCTGGAAAAAGGCACGACATATACGGTCACGATTGGTGAACAGGATTATGACGCCGAACTGACCGAACGCAGCGCCATGCCGGGAGACAAGGGCCTATATCCCATTAAAGCAACCATCAACCCGAACCCGGATGATGCGGAAACGGTGCTGACCGGCATGACAGCGACGATGCACATACCGGAAAAACGCGTCAGTGACGCCATCATTGTGCCGACGGAATCGGTCGTGACCGGACGCGGTGACCCGTTTGTTTATGTCGTTGAGAACAGCAAAGCGGTCAAAACGGACGTCGTCATTCGCGAGACAAAGTCCAAGAAGACAGCGGTGAAAGGGGTCATCCAGGACGGGGACCACGTTGTTGTCAACGGACTTTTAACACTGTCGGACGGCGCAAGTGTCAACGTCGTGAAAGAGAGGGATGACTCGTGAAACTTGTAACATCATCCGTCAAGCGCCCGGTCGGTGTCATCATGATTGTGCTTGCGATTATCGCCCTGGGTGTTGTCTCTCTGCGCAATTTGAACGTTAATTTGATGCCGGAAATTGATTTGCCGGTTGCCGTTGTTGCGACGTCTTATGGCGATGCTGCACCGGAAGAAGTGGAAAAACTCATTAGCGAGCCAATCGAGTCCTCAGTCAGTTCGGTGGAGGGCATCGAAACGGTTCAATCCCAGTCTCAGGCAGGGTCATCTCTTGTTGTTTTGATGTTTAATAGCGGAACCAACCTCGATCAAGCGTTGCTGAACGTCCGGGAAAGTGTTGATCAAGTGAGAGGCGTTTTGCCGGAGAACGCCGGTGACCCGAGTATATTACGGTTTAATCCGCAACAAATGCCGATTATGTGGGTGGGGTTGACCGGGGATGAACCGGCCAAACTGACACAGGTTGCTAATGATGAGATTGTGCCGTATTTTGAACGGCAGAGCGGTGTCGCGTCGGTCACTGTGGAAGGTGCGAAAAAACGGGAAATTCAGTTGATCCTTGATCAGGCTAAGTTGAATCAATACGGTGTCACATCCCGCTCCATCATCGAGGCGCTCAATAATGCCAACCAATCAGCCTCGGTTGGAACGATAGAAAAAGGCAATAAAGACTTACAGCTCCGAGTGACCGGGGAATTGGCATCGGTCGATGATATTAAAGAAACCATTGTGCAAACCGAGCGGCAGGCGACCGTTCACGTGAGCGACCTGGCGGATGTGCGCGATACGTACAAAGAATCAGACAGCAAAACGATCGTCAATGGCGAATCAGCGGTCGTTCTCTCTATCATGAAAAAAACCGACGCCAACACGGTCAACGTCGCCAATAACGTGAACGCGAGCATGACCGATATGAAAAACGATTTGCCAGCAGAGCTTCAGACCGATGTCATTATTGATACGTCGGAATACATTAAAATGTCGATCCAATCCGTCGTGCAAAACATTATCATCGGCGGCATCATTTCCTTTTTCATATTGCTTTTGTTTTTGAAAAGCATCCGGGCGACAATCGTTATTGGTTTGTCGATTCCCATCGCGATTATCTCGACGTTCACCTTGATGTATTTTACCGGAGAAACGTTGAACGTGTTGACTCTCGGCGGACTGGCGCTCGGCCTCGGGATGATGGTCGATAGTTCAATTGTGATACTTGAACACATTTACTCGTACCGACAGCACGGTTATGCAATGGTTGACGCCGCCATTAAAGGGGCGTCCGAACTCGCATCTGCTGTCATCGCATCCACGACAACAACATTGGTCGTCTTTTTGCCCATGGTGTTTGTCGAAGGAATTGCCTCGGACATGTTCACACCGCTGGCTTTGGCCGTGTCGTTCTCGCTGATTGCATCGCTGGTTGCAGCGGTGACCCTCGTGCCGATGCTGTCGTCGAAATTGCTTGCCAAGGCGACCGGTGACAGCGGACGCCGCTACTGGTTCAATCGCTTTCTGGACAAAGTGAACAATGTCTACCGCAGTATGCTTCGCTGGGTGCTCGGTCACCGGAAAACAACCGTATTCGGAACCGTCGTGATCATTGCCGGCAGTCTGGCGCTCATTCCACAGATCGGGACATCATTTATGCCATCGACGGATCAGGGTAAAGTGCAAGTGAACGTGCAAACCGGGCCGGGCAGTTCGTTTGCGCATACGACCGACATTACGGAAACCGTTAGTGACAAATTGGACACGTACGATGCTGTCGTGGAAACAAATTACTTAAATGCTGGTGGAGGCGGCGGTGCCATGGGAATGGGCGGATCATCCGGGGGTTCGGCAACGTATCGAATTCAACTCGTTCCGGCAGCAGAACGGGACGCGTCCACCAGTGCGATCGTTCAGGATATGAGCGATGATTTGGAAACAGTGCCTGGAGCAGAAATCTCGGTCTCGGCGTCAAATAGTGCTGCCGGGATGGGCGACCCGATTCAACTCAGCTTGAACGGTCCGGAACATCAAGTGCTCCGCGACCTCGCCGATGACGTTGTAAACACCATCTCTCGTATTGACGGGGTGCGCAATGCCGAATCATCTGCAGGAACCGGTGTCCCGCAAATGCAGATCGAAGTTGATAATGGAAAAGCAGCTCAATACGGCCTGACGAAACAGCAAATTATCAGCCAAATCCGGTTGCAATTCACCGGCCGGGTTGCCTCGACGTACCGGGAAGACGGCGATGAAATGAATGTCACGCTGATGTTTCCGAAAGAGGAACGCAGCACCATCAGCGATTTGGAGGATATGAGCATCCATTCGCCGAGCGGTGCAACCATACCTCTCGTCTCGCTGGCTGATTTAAACGAAGCACAAGGCCCTGTCACCTTGCAGCGTGAAAATCAGGAACCGCAAGTCAACATTACCAGTGAGCTTGCCGGCCGCAACCTCGGCCGAGTGAGCAGCGATGTGGAGCAAGCGCTGGATGACATGGCCATGCCAGACGGATACACTTACGACATGGGCGGCCAAGTGGAAGATATGGCCGAATCGTTCGGTCAGCTGGCCGTCGCGCTCGTCTTCTCGATCTTTCTCGTCTATGCTGTCATGGCGGTGCAGTTTGAAAATGCCTTGTTCCCGTTCGTTATTATGTTTTCATTGCCGGCAACCGTCATCGGCGTGCTCGGCGGCCTGTATGTCACCGGCTTACCGCTCAGCATCCCGGCATTCATCGGGGTCATCATGCTCGCCGGAATCGTCGTCAACAACTCGATCGTACTCGTCGACTACATTAATATCGTCCGGCGTAAAGGGAGCGACCGTCACGAGGCCATTCTGGAGGCCGGCCCAAGCCGACTGCGCCCCATCCTGATGACCACCTTGACGACCATTCTCGCCATGGTACCGCTCGGACTCGCCCTCGGCCAAGGTTCCGCCATGCAGCAGCCACTGGCCATTACGATCATATTCGGCCTGAGTGTATCGAGCATATTCACGCTATTGCTCATTCCGGTCGTCTATACCTTATTTGACGACCTGACCGCCAAATTCACACGACGCTAACGAACGAAAGGAAGCTTCCTGCCGCGGCAGGAAGCTTTTTTGTTGGAGGATCGCGTAGTTGTGGGGGGTCGCGCGATTTGGGGGAGGGTCGCGCAGTCACGTGGTGAGGTCGCGCAACTCGCGCGATAACCACACAACGCGCGCAACTCCATTGGGAACTCGCGCAGTTATGCAGCAGGGTCGGGCGGTTATGGGGTGAGGTCGCGCAAATCAGAGTGAGAGTCGCGCGGTTATGGGGTGAGGTCACGCAAATCAGAGTGAGAGTCGCGCGGTCATGGGGTGAAGTTGTGCAACTTAGAGCCTAACTCGCGCGATAACCACACAACACGCGCAACTCCGTCGGGAACTCGCGCAATAATGCGTCAGGGTCGCGCAGTTCAGAGCGAGGGTCGCGCAATCCCGGTCAAAACTCGCGCCATCTTCCAGCGCAACGCATCCTCAATACAAAAAATATAATGAAAAATGTCGGCCCCTGCCGACATTTCCCTTTTAAACCCATTACTTTTCACAAATAATGTGCTATATTAAGTATATTCCTCTAAAAATAAAATAAAGGAGATTTTTATGAGAATAAAAAATCGTTCCAAACCCCTTCCGCTCCAAAAGCTTGATGCGCTCATCCCTCGAATGCCTGCATCATTTCCGCGTCTTCCGGAAATGAAAGACGATGCCCGAAAACAGGGCGCCGGCTATGCAGGTGAATTAAAAGTCGATTACTATCTCGACATGCTCGCCAGCCGGTATACCATTTTGGACGATGTTTCCTTGCGCACCAACGGCAAAAATAGTCAAATCGACTCACTCGTCATTGCTGATTACAGTATGTTTATCGTTGATGCCAAACATTACAGAGACCAATTGACATTTGATACCGCTCTTCATCAGCTCACGCGCAGTGACGGAGAGGTCGAATCCGGTTTTGAGTACCCCATTACCCAAGTCGAAAATCAAAAATTTCACCTTCAAAATTGGCTTCAGCACCACCATCTCGCTTCCATTCCGTCCCTGCCAATTATATCAAGCTATCCAAACCCTGACGCCCAAACAGAAAGGCATTTTAACGCACAAATACGTGCATGGCGTACAAAACAACGAAATAGCTGCTTTATTCAACGATTCACCGCAAAACGTATTCAAGCTGCATCGAAAAGCACTGAAAAGACTGAAAAACCATCTGAAAAAGGAGCAAGATAGCCATGACAACAGTTGACGTGGAACAAGCGATTTTGGGAATTTACCGAGCGATTTGATTAATAACGAGTTCTCATTTTTATGCTGAACAGGGAATGATCAACTTATGTATTAGGGAAGAGAGTCATTTGAGTAACGTCCCAGGCTGGCCGTTTTCTGCGCAGTCTCAGTGTATTTTGACATTAAGTAGCATTAATGCTATTATGGTTATATAAACTGTTTTATAAAGGCTGAATGTAATGGTTTTTGAATTGGTGCTTCATGATAAAATTAAACGCTTTGAGGAAATGCTATTAGATAAGGCTGGCTAGGAGAAACGAACGAAAGGGAAAGGTGATCGGTTGAACGTTGCCGAACGTTATTTAGCCCAAAAAGAACGTTTGAAATTGTACCCTTGGCCTGAAGAATTTAATGACCAAACACCAGAAGAAGAATTCCCGCCTGTTATGAAGCATATTGTGCGAAACACAACAATCACCAATTTGTATCGTTGGGGCGTCTCCGGCCGATCATCGGGTAATCATCGGATTTTATATGCTATTCATAATTATCATAAGGTCATTTTAGTCCATTATTTTGATAAGCAATATAATGGGGATATTCAAAGGCAGGATATTCAACCGGCCGAAGAACGCTATTTAGAATATTGTGTCCATAGCCCTTCCCTTTATCCTATCCAAAAAGGAGAGTGATCTTGTTGTCTTTTACAGTGAATGATGATTTTAATAAGAAGTTGGCGGATATCGTTGGTAAAGATCGTGTTGAAGAAATCGAGCAGCGAGGCTATTTAGCAGCGCAAATTGTGAGTCATCGTCATAACAAACAAATGACTCAACACGAACTGGCAGCAGCCATCAATGTTGCTAAGTCTACAATTGGCCGATTAGAGGCTGGGCTAACACAGCCAAATTATCAAACACTTCTATCCCTTTCTCGTGCTTTAGATACGCCTTTAACAATTGATGCAAAATATGATGACCGTCAAATTGCGAAAATATAATCCATTACCTCCTATGTTCATACATTGTCAAAGCCTCCAGGTGCAAGGTTTTTTACCCAATTCGGGTTTTCCTCTTGCATCTTATTTCGACAAAAGAGCACAAAATTCCTGTCAGAACAGTGATTTTTAATTATTCAGCGACCCCTAATTATTTTATTTTCTCATATGATTCAATCATCGTTTTACCATCTTTTTTCGAAAGAACCTGAAATGATTTATTATCCGAAAATGGGAAGAAACTTTGTTTATCAGAATCTATCATAGAATTTTCTTTAATGGCTATATAGTAATTCATCTCTGCTTCAGGTAGCAAAACTTCTACACCACCACCACCAGTACTTATATCCAACCTAGATGTTATTTTTCTTGATATATATTGAGCATTTTCTTCACGCACTTCTCCCACATAAAAAAATTCTCCATTATCTTCGGCTAATAATAAATTATCACCTTTCGTTGTATTCACGAATACTAAGTTTTTTCCTGCTGATTCATTAAAGTTAGTTAGAGCGCTTTCAAATGTAGAAAATTTTTCTTGATCCGATGTACTTTGTTCAATATTATCACATCCATATAGTACAACAGCCACGATGAAAAATAAAAGCATCTTTTTAAACATTTATATCACCTTTCAAAAAATTAGTTTTGATGTGTGCTCATAATAATATGTTATTATTAAAATTTTTTAGACCTTTGTTCTTCTTCATTATAAAACCCCCATACATGGGAAATGGGGATTTATTATAATGTTTACATTATTGTAAATAGTACACGCCATCTGGTTGGCGATTCAGATATACTCCAACCTTGTGTACTTGTTATACCACAAGGCTTTGCTGAGCCAGAACAGTTAACTTCAGCGCTAACTTTCCGGTCATCCCCAGGTTTATAATAATTTGTTGAATTATTATACTCGTCGTAACTATAAACTGTTGCTTGTGGTTTTATATCACTCAGTTGAGTTAATTCATTATTAATATTCGTATTAACCTTGGACTGATTTTCGCTCTGTTCTTCTAAATGTTGTTTTAATTCTTTAAGGGTCAGTTCCCTCGCTTCTCCATTGTCTACTTTTATCGCATTTGAATAAGTTTTATCCGTTCTAATGTTTACAACTTCCCCATCATCAAGCTTGTAATCCCCTTTTTCACCAAAAGCTACTTGAGTACTAAACGTCAAAAGTAGTAGACCCACTAAAAGAGTGGGAAACACTATTTTTTTGATTGTTCAAACACAAAAACTCCCCTTTGGTGACCTCATGCATCTGCTGCCGGGCGTTTTCTGTCCAGAATGCGCCAAACGGGGGATGAAACGAATCTTTGGCAAATGGTTCTGTCAATCGTGCAACCATACCAGCCGTTACGCACATAAAAACGATATAGACGACTTTGTGCTATTGAACGGCTCCATAAGCAACAAAGAATGCAAGTCCTTGAAATAAATAAGCAGACAGAAGTGTACCATCGTTATTTGGCTGGAAAAAACGTAATGGAACGTGTACAATAGAACTACTAAGGAATGCTTGAAAGGATTGGTCGATTAGGGGCATCGAATGCGGCCCCAAGGCGTATGGGCGAATGATTCAAAAATCCGTTTGAAAGGTATCACCATTCGTGCGACTTTTCACAAATGAATCGTCGAACGTATCAACTCCGGCGCGACGACCATACCACCTGCCGTCATAAAGGATACTTTGGAGCATGACAACGTATAAGAATTAAGAGTGGACACGAAACACGAAAACGCTTATTTTTTGTACGGATGGTACGATGCTTCTGTGGGGCAACGCGTCAAAGTCTTTCTTACCTTCGCATGACAATCGTTATTCCGTTTAAAACTAAGCTATGCTCAGGAGAGGATTTTTCATCATGTCATTATCACGAATCATGAAGTTTATCACTGGCGGTGGCGAGGCGTTTCTTGGCATCCCGTTTATCGGTGCTGCGTTCGTTTTTAGCACGTCCTGGGGTATTTTGTTTGTCATGTTCATTGCCCATCTCGTCACATTGGTGATTGCCCGCAGCGCCAAAGGAAGTATGGCGGGAAGCATCCTGGGTATGGTCACGTCGTTTGTAGCCGTGATTCCGTTTATCGGTATCACGATGCATATTATTACAGCTATCGTCCTGCTGATCGATGCGGTTACCCATGAGAAATAATCACCGATGTCGCGCAGCTCCACCCAGAATCGCGCCATTCGGGGGTGAGGTCGCGCAACTCAAAGCGCCACTCGAGCAGTCTTCACCCAATCTTGCGCAATTCCACCCCAAGGTCGCGCAGCTCCATCACAACTCGCGCAATTCCGTCTGGAACTCGCGCAGTCATGGGTCAGGGTCGCGCAATTCGGGGGTGAGGCGCGCAACTCAAAGCGCCACTCGCGCAGTCACCACCCAATCTTGCGCAGCTCCACCCCAAGGTCGCGCAATTCCGTCTGGAACTCGCGCAGTCATGGGTCAGGGTCGCGCCATTCGGGGGTGAGGCGCGCAACTCAAAGCGCAACTCGCGCAGTCTTCACCCAATCTTGCGCAATTCCACCCTAAGGTCGCGCAACTTAGAGCACAACTCGCGCAGCTCCACCTAAGCTCGCGCAGTCCCCACCCAATCTTGTGCAGCTCCACCCCAATCTCGCGCAGCACCTCCCCAAGCGACACCCCCCCACCTCCAATAAAAAAAGAACACCCGCGTGAGGGCATTCTATCATTGCTCATATAAAATGGTTTGAGCGATGCCGATAAAATATTCGGACTCGTCGATAATATGATTAATCACCACTTTGGCGGTGTGGTTGCCTGATACCGCTGAACTTTCCTGCTTGATCTGCCGGCAAAATTGGATGAAAGCCTGACTTTCCTGCAGACAGAAAGACACCAGTTCCAGCACCTGTTGATAGAGCGCGTGCGATACGTGGTAGTTGCTCCGCGCGACCGATTCAATAAATCGTTTAACATGCTGGTGCGTCGTTTCCAAGACGTCTTCCCATTGCTTCAATGTTTTGACAAAATGGTCTTCCAAGTCTACTAACTCCCGTATAACAACCGTATGCTCGGCTTCCTGCTCTTTCCAAAACTCCGCCTCATCCAGCACCCGCAGCGGCATTTGACCACCATAATAAAATTGCATCGCCGTTCAATCCCCTTCCTGAGAAAATCAAAGTCCATACCTCTCATACGTATGCTTGTGCGTTGATGGTCATGCTTTAGGCGAGAAAAACACTTCGCTTGATGAATCCGCGGGGCCACCATTCCGGGTACGGTTCCCTCGTTCACGCACATACAGCCCTTTTCCACCAAGATGCACGATCAAGAACTCACTTCCAGCGGGACCAATAGTTGCTTTTTCCGTCATCCATCGGCTATAATGTAGGTCAACACACCAACGACCAAATGACATTCGTACAAGGAGACACACCATGTTTGCGTATACCGATTTGGCGATAGCGTTTGCGATTGCGCTGCTGTCGGCATTGCTTGTCACCTATCCCGTCAAAACATTCGCCATCCGCATCAAGGCGGTTGACTTGCCGAATCATCGAAAAATCCATACCAACGTGACACCGCGATTGGGCGGCCTGGCTATTTTCATAGGGGTTCTGCTTGGTAGCCTGTATTTACAACCGCGCCACGAACATCTCCCGGAAATTCTGCTCGGCGCGATCGTCATTCTGATCACTGGGGCACTGGATGATCGCCTCGCCATACGCCCGGTGGTGAAGTTGACCGGTCAGTTGATTGCATCGTCGTTCCTTATTTCATCGGGCCTCATCATCGAGCGGATTACGATTCCGGTCTTCGGCATGGTTGATCTCGGTTTCATGAGCGTGCTTATCACCGTCATCTGGGTCGTCGGGATCACCAACGCCATCAATCTTCTGGACGGGCTCGATGGCCTGGCGACAGGTGTTTCGACCATTGCACTCGCCAGCATGTGTGTCATGGCTATCATTGACGGGGAGCTTATTCCGGTGTATTTATGCATCGTCCTGATTGGTGCGAATCTCGGCTTTTTGTATCACAATTTTTATCCGGCAAACATCTACATGGGCGATACCGGATCCAATTTTCTTGGCTACATGATCGCCGTCGTTTCCATTGTCGGACTGTTTAAAAACATCGCCCTGTTCAGCTTCATCATCCCGGTCATCGTCCTGGCGGTGCCCATTTTCGATACGCTGTTCACCATCATCCGCCGCGCTATCAGCAAACAGCCCATCATGATGCCGGACAATAAGCACGTCCATTATCAGCTGCTCGCCGCTGGGTTCAGCCACCGAACAACCGTCCTGATCATCTATGCGTTCAGCATTCTGTTCGGGACACTGGCCGTACTGTTTTCCTATGCCAGCCTGTCCACCGCGCTGATCATCACCTTCGTCATTTTATTTCTGTTGCAAATGTTTGCCGAAATCAGCGGTGCCGTCGCAGGAGGAAAAAAACCCGTCATTCGTACGTTTGGAAAAATGCTCCGAATACGAGGATGAAACGTCATTCCATGCACCAAGGAAACGATTTTCGCTATAATAGACGCAAAAGGAGGAGAATGATGCAGCACATCAGAAAAGCGATTATACCGGCAGCCGGACTCGGTACCCGATTTTTGCCGGCGACCAAGGCCATGCCGAAAGAAATGCTCCCGATCGTGGACAAGCCAACGATTGAATACATCGTCGACGAAGCCGTTCGTTCCGGTATTGAAGACATCATTATTGTGACCGGAAAAGGGAAGCGGGCGATTGAAGACCATTTCGACCACTCATTGGAATTGGAAGACACCTTGATGAAAAAGGAAAAATTTGAGCAACTGGAGCAGATCCGCAAATCAGCCAACGTCGACATCCATTACATCCGGCAAAAAGAGCCAAAAGGACTGGGACATGCCATCTGGTGCGCCCGGAAATTTATAGGCGACGAGCCCTTCGCCGTACTCTTGGGCGATGACATTATCCAAAATGAGACCCCTGGACTGAAGCAAATGATGACCCAATACGATCAAGCCGGGTCCTCTATTATCGGTGTTAAAAATGTTCCCGACGACGAAACACACCGCTATGGCATCATTGATCCAACGAAGGAAATAGGCCAATTGCATCAAGTGAACCGTCTAGTGGAAAAGCCACAACAAGGAACAGCGCCATCCAACATGGCCATTATCGGCCGCTACATCCTGACACCGGACATATTCGATTGTTTAGAGAAGCAAACAATCGGCGCTGACGGCGAAATCCAGTTGACCGACGCCATCCAGGAGATCGCTGAAACCCAACCCGTTTACGCCTATGAAATGGACGGGTACCGCTATGACGTCGGCGAACAGCTCGGCTTTATCCAGACAACGATTGAAATGGCGCTCATGCGCGAGGACCTGCGCGAACCACTGCTCAACTATTTGAACACCCTGCGTTTGGAGCAAGAGGAAAAAGCAAGCAACTGAAGCGGCCGATCGCGCAACTCGTGCGGCAACTCGCGCAATAAAGGACAAGGTCGCGCAGCTCGTGCGGCAACTCGCGCAGTAAAGGGCGAGGTCGCGCAGCTCGTGCGGCAACTCGCGCAGTAAAGGGCGAGGTCGCGCAGCTCGTGCGGCAACTCGCGCAATAAAGGGCGAGGTCGCGCAACTCAGGCCAAAACTCGCGCGACGCCCCATACAACCAGGACCTAACCAATCATATAAGCAGTTTATAGTTTATTCCATCATGGTTGTCGGCGTCATTGTCATTACTTTGTTAGAGGGCGTCCAGCCTGGCTCCGGACTGTCCCATGTCACACCGCTTTTCCTAGCGAACACGACTGCTTTTGCCGCGATTTTGTCGATGGTCGCGATCGCACCGTGGGCGTATGTCGGTTTTGACAATGCTCCACAAGTAGCAGGGGAATTTCATTTTTCTTCCAAATCACTTATTGCTCTCGTCGTCTGGATCGCACTTGGTGTCGCATGTTACCTTGCCAACCGCAAAAAGCTGACCAGCATACCGCCGGAAAACTTCAATTATCGGATTCTCGGAAGCAAACACATCCACCCGAACTATCGACCGAAACAGAAATAGCTGGGTGACAGGCCGGCTCCCAATTTTTTTAAAAAATGAACGGGAACACTTGTTCTTTTTATGCTGTTATGGTATTGTGTAAGCAGACCCCCACCTTGACGCCCTTCATCCCCCATTAAGGATGTGTTAAAATGAAACTAGCGACATGTGTGCGGGAAGAATCAAACACACCCGCCTACATTCATCACGACCACTTATTCAAGGAATTAATTCACACATTTTTCGAGGAGTTTTTGCAAGCATTCTTCCCGAAAGTGCATGAGTATATTGACTTTCACACCATCAAACCACTGTCCGAAGAAGTGTTTTCCGACATGCATGAGGCCGAGGCAAAACGGCTCGATATCGTCATGGAGGTAAACGAAGAGGAGGAGGCAAGCTTGATGAAAGACGTTAAAAACTCACCAGATGTGGAGAAGATCATGGACCTGCCGATTTCGTTTGAGGAAAAGGGGAAAGAAAAAGGGATCAAGGAAGTTGCGCTTGCTATGATAAGCGAGGGATTGTCGACGGCATTTATTGCTAAGATCACGCAACTGGATGAGGACGAAATTGAAAAGTTGCGGCAGGACGATTAATGGTGGTTTTAATGAATTGGACAATGGTCGCTGAATCGACGTGCCATATTCAAAACGTTCCCCAGAAATCGCTATAACGTAACGAACCATGTGGAGACCGTTCTGGGATAAATCAACCGTGACACGTGCGCAAACCAGTCTGTGCGCCCATCAATCATTAGATATGTTTGCCATCCTGCTTTGGCGGAAAAAGACCAATATATCAGTTCACGGGGAGGCGGAATCGGGATGCGCACATATGGCAAACTTACTCTCATCGGAATCATCGGCGCGGCAGTGCTGGCGGTTTTTTTACAAGCCATTCATTCTCTAACAGGCAGCAATGCTTATATTTTATTGTACAACATTGATTATATCCCCTTATTGAAAGCATGGGACCAGCGTCCTGTTGTGGGCGTCATTTTTCATATCATCTTCTGTATAGCAAGTGTTATCCTTCTGTATGCCATGCTGAAAATGGTGCACCTGCAACGGTCGCTTACGGCTTATGTACTCATTTATACAATGGGCAGTGCAATGCTGTATCCGCTGACAGGTCTATCCAATCACCCGCCGGAACTTGGTGATTTGACATCCTGGCTATATTGGACTCTTGGGCATTTCATTTACAGTATAATAGTCGGATTGCTCGTCATCAGGCAGAAGGAACGGGGCGCACAGCAAGATGCACAATCATCCCAGCGAATCATCCGCATGCAACGATAACGATAAAAAGGAGACATCAACATGGCTTCGATTAACTATGACATAAAAAAAACAATCGGTGTCTTATCCGAATCCCCCAAAGGTTGGACGAAAGAATTGAATCTCGTCAGCTGGAACGGCCGGGATCCCAAGTATGATCTGCGGGACTGGTCCCCTGATAAGGAAAAAATGGGCAAAGGCACAACACTCACCGAAGACGAATTGGCAAATTTGAGGAAGCTGCTGGAAGCACAAGAGAACGCGTGAAGGGATGAAAATGGTAAGTATCCCTTCCGTTCGTTGTCAGATGATTGACCAACAGCTTTCGTTTGTATAGGAACGGACGATCATATTTAAAAATTTCATATCGGGTTAAACGAACATAGGTCTAAATGAATTCTTCTGTTTTTGTGCTGAAAACATAGAGTTCATTTGACCTTTTTTAATTCTATTCAAAAGACGATTTTCGGCTGCTGCCGAAAATCAGCCTTCTATTATCGTTGCTTCATGGAAAAAGTGAACCACGTGTGAGTTCGCGCAGTAAAAGGTGAGGTCGCGCGGCTCAGTCGAGAACTCGCACAGTAATGAAGGTAGGTCGCGCAACTCGGCCGGAAACGCGCGCAGTAAAGGGTGAGGTCGCGCAACTCCGGCAAGAACTCGCGCAGTAATGGAGTGAGGTCGCGCAACTTGGGCGAGAACTCGCGCAGTAATGGAGTGAGGTCGCGCGGCTCAGTCGAGAACTCGCGCAGTAATGGAGTGAGCTCGCGCAGCTCGGGCCGAAACTTGCGCAGTCATCCGTCAAGGTCGCGCAGCTCGAGCCGAAACGCGCGCGACTTCCCCGTCTTGAGCCACACAAAGACAGCAAACCAAACGAAGCGTCATCCCCTGATCCCAGCACACTCACTACACGTCCAATGCTACGGCACGCCCGCCCAACGAGCGCCAGTTCCGTTCGAACAGCGTCCTTTCGTAATGTTCCGCTTTTCCGGTATGCGGATCATGGGCGATCACGTCATCTCCGTCCACACCTACCATCACGACAGCATGTTCATTTTCATACCAGTCAATCGTCTCGCCATCCGGGGCAGTCCACGATAATCCGTAAAATGTCTCACGCTGCTCAAGCGTTGTCCACGCCAGCACGGGTGCCCCCGAACGAACAACAGCAAGCAGCGCATCAAATGACGCACCGGTCCAATCAACGCCGCGCCCGGGCATAAACCATTCAAGCGCCTCCAGAATAGGTCCTTCAAAAACACCGAAACTGCCATCATTCGAGTCGGTATAAGGATCCCCGACAAACGCCTTGTCCGGATTCGCTCCCGTCCATTCGCCATCCGTCCATTGAACGTTGTCGCCTTTTTGCAATGCATCTGCGACGTCATATTTGCTCACATCCCGGCCACACCCCCAACTCAACAGCATCGCCAGCGACGTTGCCTCGCACCCAGTGGGCAGTTCCGGGTATTGAAAATAAGCAGGCACACCTTGGATATGCCCACCCGAATTCGACTCTGTCATGTGATCCACCTCCTTAGTGCCAGGCACCGAGACAATTCAGAATTATGCAAGTGCCAGGCACCGAAACAATTCAGTGCCATTCTTTTCTTGGGTATATCGGCATGCGCAGGGCGCGGTAGGCTTGACGATAGCTGCCGGTTTCAAAGCCGGAAATGGCGACTTCGTACACTACGTCGGCCGGCTGGTCATCGGTGACTTCCACAATCCGGCTAATACGCTTGTCACTATCGTCCGGATCGGGTGTGTAGCCGGACGTTATCAGTCGATTGCCTGTCCCGGGATCGTAGTTGGCATCCCCGACGATGTTGGAGTACATGCTGTAACCGCGTTCCTCCCCGTAGGACCATACCTCCTCAACGGTCCGGTCGTCAGCGTTGACACGGTATTGAACGCCCCGGCTAAACATTTTGCTCAAGTCCTCATTACCGCGTGCCAGCGCAATATTGTTATCAAACAGCAAATAATCGGTCGTTTCCGCATTGTTATCGAAATCAGGCAACGTCACAACAGAATGCGGGCCGCCGGGAAATTTAAAATCATCCCCCTGTGGCTCCAGCAAATACTTTTCAAACGACTCCGGCCAATGGTCATGTGAGGCCAATATCCAATGGATGTCACCGCTCGGATAAGACATCTTCATGGTCAAACTCTGATGACGGCTGGAGACGAGAATCGCATCGTCTTCTTCCATATACTGGATCGCATTTTGATGGAACCAGTCGCCGTCATCTGCCTGTGTCCCGTCATAGTCATCATAAAATGACGCCGGGAAAACATCCTCAAAGCTGAATTCGCGAACTGTCTCCCCGGTGTCGCGGTCTATTTCGATCATTTTATCCTGCACGAATGCGGTATCTGTATCGTGGACGGTCGCCAGGAAGTTTCCGTTCGGCAGCTCGATCACATCATGGTGGACAGGATTATTGTTTTCAAATCCTTCCAAATCCACATGATAATCGGCCGTTACCTTGCCTAGCATATCCATCTCCAACAATTCATTGTATTGATCCTGCCCGTCTTCCTGGGTCAAAAACAACAGATGACCGTTCTCCAGACGTTTGAAAACATGGCGGTTCCATATCGAGGAGTACCACCGGACATCTCCATTATGATCCAAGGCGTACGCGTACATCCCGCTCGGCACGATAAACGTTAAGCCGCTTTCCATGCGTTTCGGTTCTGCATCCACTTGATCAATCGTCAAAAAATCATCCGGCAAAGCGTCCGTTTGGATGGTGAGCTTGGTCGTCATCGTTTCACCATCGTTCGTCGTCGCCGCGATGGTTACCGTATTGTCATAGTCCGGGTACAGCCCCAGAATAGGGACGGAATGCTCCTTATTATATGCGGCATATGTATGCTGGATGTCGCCACCGCCATCTTTCCCCTCAACAGTCACCTTAATCGTTGCCGGCTCCGGCGTGCTGAATTTCGCCAACGCTGCCAGAGGCGTGGCGTCGTACGGATCCAATTCAATAAACGGATCCTGAAACGAATACGACCCATCAGTGTATTCATTTTTAAGCCGCTTGTCCACCTCAGCTTGCCGGTTCAACCGATCCTGACTGATCGAGGACACCTGCTCCACACGGCCATTATGGTCAAAACCTTCTGTCGTCTCCGTTTCATTCGTACCCATAAACTCGATCGCCACAAAAAATATCACTAGAACAATAGCCAAAACGATAAAAATAGCCACAGATTTCTTCATCATCATCCCCCTTATTACGATTAATACTAACAGGTGCCAGGCACCAAAACAATTCTGAATTATGCAAGTGCCAGGCACCAAGACAATTCTGAATTGTGTTCGTGCCAGGCACCGGCAAAATTCTTTACAAATCTATGGTGCGCTATTATGATTCAGTAGAGGTGAGTTTTTGTCATGGGGCAGGTTAAACGCGTGTTGATATCTTATTTTAGCTTTTTCACCATTATGGTGGCTCTGAAATTTTTCTTTTTCCGCTATCACGTATTCGGTGATATTAATATATTACATACATTCTGGTATGAACTGAGCATCGTACTTATTCTATTCGTTTTGATCGAGTGGCTGGGCGGCAAAGCTAAGCTACCAATCTATGTGGCGCTGGATGTGTTATTGTCCGTTCTTTTCTTCAGCATGACCGTCTATGAACGCTACTTCGGGACCGTTCCAACGTATCACGACCTTGGCCAAGTCAACCAGGTCGGCTCGGTCAGTGATAGTATTATGATGCTTGTGGCGCGTCAGGACATGCTTTACTTTGCGGATTTCCTTATACTCGCAATATGTCTTGTCTTCCGGAAGTGGGGCCATTATCCGGTTAATCGCCGGCTGTCGAAAGCATTTCTGATCCCCGTGCTCGCCGCCTGCCTAATCATTGCTTCCTTAAACTTCGCAGCGAACAAAGACGCACGCATATTGGATCAGACGCTGTTTTCCGAGGACCATGGTATGTTAAACGCACAAGCTATTAAACTATATGGGGACTCTGTCGGCGGGGTCGACCCTGACGACGTGTTAAGCGATGTTTCCGTCAATGACATCATTCGTCTGAAAGGAAATGAACCCGTCCCGTTTTCGGAGCATAACTACCACGGTATCGCCCGTGACAGGAACGTGATCGTTTTACAAATTGAATCATTGCAGGATTTTGTGATTAATCTCGAGGTGAACGGCCAGGAAATCACCCCAAATATCAACGCGTGGCTGGACGACAGTCTTTACTTTGATCATATGTATCAGCAGATCGGCTCCGGCAATACGTCTGATGCCGAGTTCATGATGAATACGTCGATTTATCCGGTCGGCGATACACCGACATCCGAGGAATTGGCAGACAAAGCCATCCCCGCTCTGCCCAAGCTGTTGAACAAAAAAGGGTACCGGACAGCGACCTTTCATGCCGGCGAGAGCGACTATTGGAATCGGTCGACGATGTATCCGGTATTGGGCTTTGACAACGCCTATCATCTCGACAACCTTTATGACAATAAACACGTCATCGGCTTTGGGCCTTCCGATGAGTATTTCTATGACAAAACAATGGACAAATTAACGACATTCGCTGACCGCGAGCAACCTTTTTATGCTCATGTGATTTCGTTGACCAGTCATACCCCATTTAAAATGCCGGAGGATAAGCGTGGACTGGATCTCCCGGAAAAATTCCAGGGAACGCTGACAGGCAATTACTTGCAGTCGGTTCACTATGCGGATCGTGTCCTCGGTGACTTTATGGATGACCTCAAGCAGGCCGGTATTTGGGATGAATCGGTGATCACATTGTACGGCGATCACTCCGGCGTGCACGGGCAACTCGTCACGGACAAAGACGTGCAACTGCTGGATGATCTTCTTGGTCATCCGTATTCACTGCTTGATCGCTTCAACATTCCGTTCATCATGGACGTCCCCGGCAAACCGGCACTGAGCGACAAGACGAATGATACGGTGGGTGGCCAGCTCGACATGATGCCGACCCTTCTCAATATGGTCGGTGTCGAGCCGGAAGGACTGTATTTCGGTCAGGATCTTCTGCAATATGACAGCAATTTGCTCGGCATGCGGTATTATTTACCGACCGGCGCGTTTTTCAATGATGATGTATTGTTTGTTCCGGAAACGGCGAAACACGACGTCCGAACATATGACATCAAAAAAGACGAAGGCGTCGACGGCACCACCGACCCGACAGCGTCTTTCGAAGACGACTATACCGATATGCTGCAATTGTATAAATGGTCGGATGCCTATTTTCAGAGTCTGACCCGCTGAGGCATCCCCGCACACACGTCCTGAACAGTGGAGGCTGGGACAGAAGACGTTTATTCAAAAAATCCGAACTATGATTCGCGAAAAATCTGAATAAGTTCGGATTTTTCGTTTAGCGTAGGAAAAACACGGAGACTCCAGCGGGATGAAAAGCCTAGATAAGACCCCGCAGTGCGATAAGCACGAGGAGGCTTATCAGCGCCCGCGGAAAGCGTAGTGTTTTTCCGGAGCGGTGACTACGTCTTAACTATATTGTTCGTGTTTAGAAGTGATTTGTTTAGTTATGTCCCGGCTCCCCTGTTTTTTACATGTCATTTTCCCTTATGCATGACCTAAAAATATGATAAAATAAGTGCGATATATCTATGACGCCTGAAAGAGGTAGGTTGTTTGAAATCGAAGCTGGGACTCGCAAGTGTTCTCTTTATTGGGGCATCGCTTTTGTTAAAAGTGTCCGGACTCATCCGGGACATGGTTATCGCATACTATTTCGGTGATAGTTTTGTAGCCGATGCGTATTTGGCGGCATTCATCATTCCGAATATGTTCATTCTGTTTATGAGAAACGGTATGAAGAACGCCTTCGTACCAAGTTATATCGACGCGTTGGACAAACAGCGGGGCGACTGGCACCTTGGTCAAATATTCAAAGGCACCATCGTCTTCAGTCTGGTGACAGCGCTGATCGGTGTGGCACTGGCCCCGGTCTATATTCCATTGTTTTATCCGGACTTCAGCGGTGAAGCCACCGACATCGCCATCCGCATTTCCGCTATTTTCTTTGCGTCCATCCTGTTCATCGGCATGAATGCGGTGCTCGAATCCTTTTTTGACGCGCAAAACCGCTTCAGCATGTCGATGATATCGCAAATCATTGTTATCGCGTCCTCGATCGGGAGTGCGTTGCTGTTTGCAGAACGGATCGGCGCTTATTCACTGGCGATCGGCTACGTCGCCGGCACGGTGGTCGCCTTGATCGTGATGCTCTCAATCGTTTTATCGCGGAACATGATGGCATTCCGGCCCCGATTGGAATGGCTGGAAATCCGGCGTTTTTACTGGGTGTTTATCCCGGTTGCACTGTCGGCCGCGATCGGTCAAGTCCATTTAATGGTCGGTACGATGTTTGCCAGTTACTTTGAAGAGGGTGCGGTCACCTATATTAACTATGCTAAAAACCTTGTTCACATGCCGCAGGGAATTTTCGGTGTCACGATTGGGACGATTGTTTTTCCGCTGCTTTCCAAAGCGATTACGACAGATGACCGTCACCTGTTCAAGCGCGGCATCGAACAAGGGCTGACATCAATGTATTTGATTCTCCTGCCATCGGTCATCGGTATGCTCATATTAATGCCGAATATTATTTCATTGCTGTATGAACGCGGGGAATTTACAGCGGAGGCAACCATGGCGACGACCCACGTTGCTTATCTGTATGTCGGGTCGGTCGTGTTTTTCAGTTTAAATCAAATGATTAACAAAGGCTTTTATTCGTTAAAAAAAGGACACCTTATCCTGGTGATCAGCAGCCTGTCCATCGGGCTGAATATTATTTTGAACGTGATACTGACCGGCTGGATCGGCTATCGCGGTATTCCGCTGGCTGCCTCAATCATGGCATTCACCTATGTCGGCACCCAATTTATCGTGTTTTATAAAGTGGTGAACGGCCTGCGATTGACGTATTTGGCCGTCGAATGTATGAAAATAACGGCAGCAACCGGTATCATGGCCGCCGTCGTCTATCCGCTGCTGCACCTGATGGACTGGCATCATCTCACACAGATCATCGTTATTGCGCTCACAGGTGCCGTTGTTTATGTCATCAGTGCTTACGTGCTCCGTTCCCAAGCGTTGCGGTTTCTTCTTAATCATTTGTTTAAGACAAAGAGAAAGGCATAAAGGGGTCTCTTAAATGAAGGCAAAAGAACTATTGATGACAATTCTGAAACCCATAAATAGGCCGCTGACGAGATATGTGCTGCAGCGCCATTACAGCGGCTCAAAAACCCTTTCTGATACGAAACAGGCCGGGCGCGTGCTCGTATTGGCCCCCCACATGGATGACGAAACCATTGGACCGGGCGGCGTTATTCGACGGCATGCGAATGAAGGCGCCGACGTGCACTGTGTCTTCGTAACAGACGGATCCAACAGTGTCAGTGACCTCAGCAAAGAAGGCCTCATGTCTGTGCGTATGCAGGAAATGGAGCAGGTGCAGCACATTCTCGGCATCACAGACATTCGTTATCTCGGCCTCCCCGACGGAGCGGTGACGAGCAGTGACGAAGCGAGAGCTCTTTTTCACGACATGATCGATTCATTGCAGCCGGATGTCATCTATTGCCCATCGTTTATTGATGCCCACCCGGACCATACCGAAACGGCCCGGATTCTGGCCGATGTCCTGAAAGCGACTGACACGCCGGATGTGACCATTCGCTTATACGAAATTAATTGTCCCATACCACCGGACTATATTAATGCTGTTATGGACATCTCCACGACCGTATCGGACAAAGAACGAGCCATCAGCACATTTTCATCCCAGGCGATTGCTTTTGACGGATTTCTGGAACTGAACAGGCTGAAATCCCATTTGACGCGTGCGGACGCTCGGGCGGTGGAAGTTTTTTTCGAGCCGTCCGTCGCCGCATTTATTCAACACTGTGACTATTTGAGCGCGTATAAACATGCGTTTCCCCATCTATTTAAACAGGCCAACCGGACGGATACATTGCTATGGGCCATCTATAAAAACATCAACCGGAAACGGCGGCTGTATGCACAGAGCCTGAAGCAGTAAGGAGCTTAAGCGATGACAGTTCGAGCGTATCAAACCGGCGATGAGCCGCAAATACAAGCGTTATATCACAAGGTATTCGAGAAAGACCGGTCCCGGGACGAATGGGCGTGGAAGTTCCGAGATCCTCCGAATGCGCTGAATCCGTTTATTTTTGTGTATGAGGACGACGGGGCGCTGCTCGGCCACATCGCTTTATGGGTGAGCGATGCCTATATCAACGGTGTCACCGAGCCCATCGCCTTGCGCGTCGATACAATGGTTGACCCTGATGCCCGGGGGCGCGGCATTTACCGCCAGTTGAATGACGCCATGCTCACCGCTGCGACCGATCAAGGGATCAAACTGCTGTATGGATTCCCGGCTGCACAAGCTAAAGAGCAGCTGCTAAAAACGACGAACGCGGTGCATGCCGGGGATGTCGCACGGCACCGGGTGATCCTTGACCCTGTCGCCCTGGCGGCGTGCGTGTTCTCGTTTCTGAAGCCGCTCAAGACGTTAGGAACATGGTATAAACGCTGGAAACGGCGCCATGCGAGCGGCGACGTTTTGCCGGAAGGGTGGACGTTGAGGGAGGTCACTACGTGTGATGAGCAGTTCGACGAATTAGCGGACGCCTGTCAACAGATGAAACCGGTCATGCTGAAGCGGGATGCGGCGTACCTCCAATGGCGCTACCTCCGTCATCCGGAGGCGACGTATCGATTGATCGCTCTCAGCAAGGACGGCCACTTACAAGGCTATGTCGTGCTGACGACGGAAACCGTCCCGTTCAAAAAGGGGCAGGCGGTGATCGGACACGTCGTGGACGCGTTGGCCTATGACGACGCCTCCGTCTGGGAATACCTGGCCAAAGGCGCCGTGGCAACCCTCGCCGCAGCCGACGTTATCCAGCTGTGGGCGTCTCCTGATGCGACAGCGGCCCACGCTTTTGCACGTATCGGCGTGAAAGAACATGACCGACCGATGCCATTGGTAGTGAACGACTTGGGCGCAGACACCGGTCATCACCTTAGCGATTGGTGGCTGACCCAGGGCGACGTTGACTCGTTCTGATACACGTCTGATACACTAAGAAACGTAAGCCACATCCGGCTCAAGCGGCCCGCGATGTCCGTCATCTCCGTACGCCGCACGTCGCTCACTGGAAGCCATTGTTTCACGCTTGTACATAAATTGTAACATGATACATGTTGATTTCTGTTTTATAAACGGTATAATGAAAAAAGGTTGCTATAAAAGTGAAACGTATCAATCACGCACAACGTCTATAAAACTAGTACATATATAAAGCACAAATCAATGATTCTAAAAGGGAAAAGGTGGGAGGATCCTGACATGGTATACGTCGCTCTAGCAGTTTGTATCATTGTCTCATTTTTCATGACACCACTCGTCAAAACATTAGCCATCCGTATCGGGGCGGTTGACCAGCCAAACGACCGGAAAGTGCATCAAAACATTATGCCCCGTTTAGGCGGGCTTGCCATATTTTTTACATTCCTGCTCGGATTTCTCCTGTTTCTGCCTGAGACAATGAGCGCCTGGCCGGTACTGGTCGGAGGCGTTATCATTACAGGCGTCGGTGTCCTCGACGATCTATATGAACTGTCGGCAAAGGCTAAACTCGGCGGGCAGCTGCTCGCCGCAACAACAACCGTATTGGGTGGGGTCCAGATTGACTTTGTCACACTGCCGTTCGGTATGCTCGCTGACCGGATCGAATTTGGCATGTTCGCCATTCCGATTACGATTCTATGGATTGTCGGCATCACCAATGCGATTAATCTGATTGATGGCCTGGACGGACTGGCCGCAGGTGTATCGGCCATCGTTATACTGACCATCTCCGGACTCGGTATCGCCATGGGTAATCCGCTCGTCGCACTGTTAGGCTTTATACTGCTCGGCAGCACGCTTGGATTTCTCATTTTCAACTTTCATCCGGCGACACTATTTATGGGGGATACCGGTGCGCTATTTCTCGGCTACATGATCAGTGTGTTCGCCGTTATCGGACTGTTTAAAAATGTTGCGATCTTTTCATTGATTGTGCCGATTATCATTTTGGGCGTCCCCATTCTTGATACACTGTTTGCCATTATCCGCCGTTTTCTGAACAACCAGTCGTTATCAGCGCCGGATAAGTTGCACTTGCATCATTGTTTATTACGGCTCGGCTTTTCGCACCGGCAAACCGTTATTATGATTTACGCGCTGAGCAGCATCTTCAGCACCGCAGCGATTATCTTCACGGAAGCAACGATTTGGGGGTCGACTATGATTCTATTCGGCCTGATCCTCCTTGTCGAACTAGTCGTCGAAGCCACCGGACTGATCAGTGACAACTACCGGCCGTTGCTGAAACTCATGAACGTCAGAAAAAAGCGCCTTTAAGAAACTAGGACAAACGACGTTTCGCTAACGAAAATCCGAACGGCAATTCATAACAATTGAATTGGTTCGGATTTTTGCATAACGACACAAGCGGAGTGTTTTTTCGTAGCATAACGAAAAACCCGAATGACGATTGATAACTAATCTGATTCGGCCCGGATGTTACACTTAGCGTAGGAAAAACACGGAGACTCCAGCGGGATGAAAAGCCTAGATAAGACCCCGCAGTGCGATAAGCACGAGGAGGCTTATCAGCGCCCGCGGAAAGCGAAGTGTTTTTCCGGAGCGGCCGTTAAAACCTATTCCACCATGTTTTGGTTTTGTCCTAACCTATGATTCATAGCCACGTGCATGCATTTTCCTCTTGCATAACAGGACAGCAACCCTTTATGATAACAGAGGTATAGTTTCAAAAAAACGATTTAAAAAATGTGGGGTTGAACATCGATGGATGATAACAAACAACTAATACAAATTACGATAGCCACGGTGGCCGTCTTGTTGGTCGGCCTATTCCTGCCCAAAAGTCTTGCCATCGCTCTATCAGTCATCTATTTCGCAGCTGTAACATGGTATAAACCGAAACTACTCATACCACTGCTCATCCTTTATTTTCCGTTCCGGCCGTTTCTCGTGGAGATCAGTGATGGCCTGACGTACGCAGGCGATGTCGGCATTCTCGTCCTGGTCATCCGAGTGCTCACCGATGCGATTAAACAAAAAGACTATCGATCCATCATCCGGCTCGAATGGTATGAATGGGCGTATCTATTATTCTGTCTGGTGGGTGCGATAGCGGCGCTGACAACAGGCGTCTCGCTCGTCGCCATCGTGTTTCAACTGCGTAAATTTCTCACCATGTATCTATTGTACTACGGTGTTAAACGCCTGTCGTGGCGCCGGGGGGAGATGCTCAACGTCCTGAAAGTCATCACCGGTGTCGCCATGGTACTCATCGCGCACGGGTTTGTGGAAAAACTATCACAGCGACAATGGCTGATTCCACAGGCATGGAAAGAAATGTTTATTTCACCGGCCAATTTCGAACGGATTTACGGCTTGCTGTCCAACCCGAACTCCATGAGCTTGTATATGTTCATAGCGATCGCAGCCAGCTTTGCCTTGCTGCGGGTGACCAAAAACAAAGCATGGTACATACCGCTCATACTGGAAGTCGGCACGCTGCTCTTGACTTATTCCCGGGGCAGTATCATCGGCATCGTCATAGCCGGTGTGATTTATTTAATCCTGGCACGAGATAAACATTTAACCAAACAAGTTGTCATTGCTGCCGTAGCAGGGTTTGTGCTCGTGTTTTCATCCGTTCACTATATGGATCGCTTCATAGTGTCGATGTGGGGGGATGCCGGTCAGCAAGGACAGGGAAGCAACTCGCTTGGAGACCGGTTCAGTTCGTCGTTTGATCAGGAACAATTCGAACGGAGCTTGAACACCGGCCGCATTTTCTTCGTCAAAGTCGGCCTGGATATCTGGTCGGATTACCCTGTGATCGGAACAGGCTTTGGTACGTTCGGTGACTCGGCAGCGCTTGTTTATTCATCACCGATTTATGATGACTACGGGCTCAACGATATTTATGATTATATGGGAACTGATTTTTACTCGGACAACCAATATATTCAGATTATCGTGCAGACCGGCACCATCGGGACGATACTGTTTGCCATCTTTATGCTGAACATGGCTTATCGAATGGCCAAAACGCGCCCAGTGGACCGGACGCTCGCACATGTCATGTTGTATGTCTGGATATTCACCGGATTGGTCGGTGCCGTCTATAATGTTTGGGAAAACCAGGTATTCCCTATGTTCTTCTTCGCCCTGCTTGCCTGGATGGAGACAGTAAGGCGCGGCCGGAGTGACTCGCTATCCGGCACAACAAACGGAAAGGAGCAGACATCGTGAAAAACATCTGTGTCATAGGCTTGGGTTACATCGGTTTGCCGACGTCGATTATTTTCGCAAAACACGGGTTTCACGTACACGGGATGGACGTCAACGAGGAAACAGTCCGTAACCTTCATCAGAAACAGTTGCATATCGAGGAACCGGGGCTCCACGAGGCGCTCACCGCAGCGGTGGACAGTGGCCATCTGACGTTTGGTACGACACCGGTTGAAGCGGACGTGTTCATTATTGCCGTTCCATCACCGATTATGGACAATAAAACCGCTGACCTTGATTATGTCCGATCCGCCACCCGAAGCATTGTGCCGTATGTCCAGACGGGCAACCTTGTCGTGCTGGAATCCACCGTCCCACCGCGGACCGTGGAAGACGTTATGCTGCCGGAGTTAAAAGAGACAGGCTTGGCCATCGGCAGTGATGTATACGTCGCCCATTCCCCTGAACGGGTGATACCGGGAAAGATCTTCAAAGAATTGGAAGCCAACGACCGGATTGTTGGCGGCATTAACGACGCATCCGGACAACGGACGAAAGAGATTTATCAGTCGTTTGTTCAGGGGGCCATACACGTGACCGATGCCACAACAGCTGAGATGGCGAAAGTGATGGAAAACACTTATCGCGATATCAATATCGCCTTCGCGAACGAGCTGGCGCAGCTGAGTGAGGCGATGGGCATTAACGTTTGGGAAGCGATCCAATTAGCGAACTGCCATCCCCGGGTCAACATCCATCAGCCGGGTCCCGGTGTCGGCGGGCACTGCATTGCAGTCGATCCGTGGTTTTTGGCCGAACGGCATCCCGACACCGCCCGCATGATTACACAGGCACGACATACCAATGATGACATGCCGGCATTCACAGCGGACAAAATCTGGCACATCCTTCATAACGAGTATCAGCTGGATCAGCCACGGGTCGCGCTACTTGGCCTGTCGTTTAAAGGAAACGTCGACGACATGCGGGAGAGTCCGTCGCTTAAGATTATGGAACACTTCAATCGGATGCAGATCGATTATACGGTGTATGATCCGCACATGACCGATGTTCGCGTCCCGCATCAGGTGACAGACCTTCAAGACGCGATCGACGGCGCATCCATCGTCGTCGTCGTAACGGACCATGATGCGTTCAAGGCCTATGACCCGGCGGAAATAGGCCAAGCGATGACGGAACGAATTGTTCTCGATACGAAAAATTGTCTCCACGAAGCAACATGGCGTGCCGCCGGATTTGACTTCATCCGTCTGGGAGATACAAAGAACAGGTGAGGAAACCAATGGCTGACAAAGAAACCATATTGAACGTCGATGTATCGAATGAAACATACGATAGTCTCATCCCGCAGCTGTTCCACCGGATTGAGGAGCAACAGCATTCTTTTATCGTTGCTGTTAATCCGGAAAAGATCATGAAGGCAGAGCAAAACGCCGATTTACGGGAACTGATTAATGCCGCCGATTACCAAATACCGGATGGCATCGGCGTGCTGCTCGCCTCCCGGTTACAGGGCGGTCGTATCACCGATCGGATTACCGGCGTTGATTTAATGATGGCCATTATCCGGGAGGCATCCAGACAGCAGAAGCGGATCTTTCTGTACGGCGCTAAACCGGGTGTCGCAGAAGAAGCCAAAGCGCAACTGCAGAAGGATGACCCGAATGTGCACGTCGCCGGTGTGATGCATGGCTACACCGATGACAACGACGCTGTTATTGAGGCCATCAATCAGTCACAGGCCGACATTGTATTTGTCGCCAAGGGCAGTCCGGCGCAGGAACAATGGATCAACGACAACAAGTCCCGTCTGCATGCATCTGTTTTCCAGGGTGTCGGCGGCTCGTTCGATGTTATCGCAGGGCATACAAAACGCGCACCGGCCTGGACACGCAAACTGGGGCTGGAATGGCTGTACCGATTGATTGTCGAACCGTGGCGATGGAAACGGCAGATCGTTCTCCCGAGATTCCTGTTGCATGTTGTTCGAAAACGCCAAAAAAAAGAGTCATAACCGATCATCACACCACATATATTCCTGTGGTGTGATGATCTTAATAAACGGGCATAAGCTGAAATCGAAATTGGCAAAAAACACCGGAATGACAATGGTAAGGGAGGTAAATAATGAAAAGCACGCAACAAGCTTGCATTGACTCCAATAGTCTAGTAAAGTAGCAATCAGCCTAGCGGTTCGGGTGCCACCCCATATGAAACTATGAACGTGTAGCAAGCAGCTTAGAAAGTCGTTTGATTATTGTTGACAAGAATCGCAGAAATGTCTATACTGAAATGGAATCAATAGATTGCTAGGTGAAATTCTATTTTCTGGGTTTTACATATCCGAATGTATATGGTCCGGAAGATAGTATTAATAATGTGATTAATTAAAGGGAGGATAACGCTTTATGGCAGAACAGAAGAATTATCGTAAGTTTGCTGCGTCATCTTTGGCGGCAACCGCTGCGGTCGCAGCTGTTGCACCTGCTGTATCAGCAGATTCAGTATCTTTTACTGACGTTCAGGAAGGTGACTCACACTACGAAGGGATTATGGCTCTGGCCGAACAGGGCATTGTAGCCGGCTATGAAGACGGCTCATTCGGCGTCTATGACAATGTTACGCGTCAACAAGTAGCTGTTATGCTTTTCCAAGCACTGGATTTGAACACACCGGCTGACGTTGAGGGCGCTTTGCAAGCGTATGACGACGTCGGTGCGGACAGCCTGTATGCTGAAGAAATTGCTGCTGTAACGGAAGCAGGCGCTTTCGATGGCAACAATGGCATGTTCAACCCGAATGATGAGATCAGCCGTGAACAAATGGCTACCGTTCTTGTCAGTGGATTAGGCTTGGACGAAGATGACAATGGTGAGGATGTTGACGTTAACCTGAGCAACGTTAGCCCATCCCATGAAAGCAGTGTGCAAGTAATGGCCAATCTTGGCCTGACAGTTGAACTGGATAACTTCCGTCCAAACGAAGAGATTTCCCGCGGTGCATTCGCTACCATGCTTCATGGTGCACTGAATCCGGAATCCGCTAAACAACAGATCACTAACGTAAGTGCGCTTACAGACGATGGTCATGTGCTTGAAGTCCAATTCAACAAACCAATGGCTTCCATTGATAAGTCTGAGGTTTCTCTATATGAAACAGCTAGCTTGAATCGTGCGGGTGTTCAAAGTGTTGACCTTGCAGCTGATGGCAAGTCGGCTGAAATCATGCTTTATGACAACACAAGCGACAATGCTCCGGATGAAGTTGAGCGTCTGACTGAATACACGCTGCAAATCGGTGATTTAGAGACAAACTTCACTCGTCCGGAATATCTCGATGATGATGATAACGCCCGTGTCATAGACGTTGATTCCGGCGAGCGTGACGTAACCGTTCAATACAATGAAAATAATGGCGAAGGTGCTCAGACGAAAGTCAATCTGGACGTTCCTGAAGACATGGACTTCAACTTCCAGGAAGCACTGGGTCAAGAAATCGCTATTTGGTATGACGGTGACGACAATGTACAGGACTTCAACCTTATCACAAATGAAGAAGTCGTTTATGACGCTATTGAAGTAACAGCAAAAGATGAAATCGAGACCGTTGATGAGGGAACAGAATTTGACCTTGCTGAAGATGTACAATTCATCGTTAATGACGGTGCTGACTCGGACGATGGCAACGTTGAGGCTGACGGTCAGGAAGACGTTGAAGCCCTTGTTAATAACGAATATGACTATGCTAAAGTCATTTTTGATGACAACGGCGATGTAGCACGCGTTTATGCATTCGACTTCACAGATGACCCTGTTCTGGTTGACGAAGTGGATGACAATTACATCCTTGGAAAAGATTCCAATGATCTGGATCTTGAGGATTACACCATTGTTAAAAATGGCAAAGAAATTTCCATCGATGACATCGAAAAAGGCGACGTTGTATTCTTCAACGAAGATGCATACAGTGGCGATGGCCTTGCCGTAGTTAACACCAATACTGTTAAGGGCGAAATCGACAACGTTTACGATGATTCATTCGATGTTGACGGCAAAAACTATAGTTACAGCGGCATTCAATTCTTAAATGAAGATGGCGACTTTGAAACCATTGATGATGACGATGCTAAGCAGCTTCAGGATGCTGGCGCTGTGAAACTTCACATGAATCATAAAAATGATATCGTCTATGTAACTGGTGAAGTCGGCGACTTTGAAAAGAATTATAATTCACTCTATCTCCAAGGCGACTTGACACCGTACATCGATAACAAAGGCGATGGCATGATTGAAGTTGAAGGTGTCGACTCTGAAGGATCATCCAAGCTTTATGATCTAAAAGTCAGCTCCCTTGATCAGGTAACAGCTATCCAGGATGGTGAAAAGAAAGAATTCGAAGTTGATGAAGACTTTGATGGCACCGAAATTGATGAATTTGCATTGGGCATTGAAGGTAAGGATGGCTTCGTAGCGGTTGATCGTGAAGATGTAGGTGCTGATCTGAGTAATGCATCGATCATCGCATTGGATGAAGATGATAACGTCATTGGCGATGTTATGAGCGTTTCTGAGTACCTCAAGGACAACGGAAATCTCATCAATCTCGTGGAAGATGACAATAACAACATTGATGAGCTTGAATTCTTTAAGAACACTGCAGACCTGAAGTCTTCCATCGATGAAGATTCCAAGTATGCAAACGGCAATCTTCTTGAGAACTCAACATTGGTTTATGATGTATCGGATGCAAAAGAAAGCGAATATAGCGATCCGGACACCGAAGACGTCAGTGCGACGACATGGGGTGATCTTAAAGAAAAAGGCATCGATATTTCCGACGCGGTTGTCTACTCTGATGAAGATGGCTACGTCACCCACATTGTTTCTTATGAAGATGTCGTCGATGATGATACAGACGAAACAGCCCTCATTAAGCGTGTTGATACGTCCGATGACGACATCACTCGTATCAGAGCACTGGTTAATGGTGAAGATGTCACGTATGACGTCGACAAGAAAGATCCAAGCTTTGATGTTGAAGAAGGCAGCGTTGTTGAAATCAGCATAAGCTCCTCCGGTGACCTTGTAACTGGATTCACCAATCTTGATACAAACGATGAAGATGATCGTTTAGTTACAGGTACGGTTGTTAAGGACGGCGTCAGTGTCAGCGACAATGAAGTCCGGATTGAAATGGATGGCACGCAAAAAACGTATGAACTTGCCAATGACGGCAACGTTTACGATGCAACCGACTCTGATGCATCCGACTACTCAGACGAGAACCTTCGCGATGTTGAAGAAGGCGACGAAGTAACGATTGCTCTTCCTGACAAAGGCAGCAAGTTTGCTGACGCCGTTGTTATGACTGGCTCGGTTGACTCTGATGACGTGCCTGCTAATGAGGGCAATAGTGACGATTCTAATGATGGATCGGATAACAATGCACCAGAGGCTGATGCTTCCGATCAAGAACTAGAAGCAGACGGTTCAGTAACACTTACTGTTGATCAGCTTGCTACTGATGCAGATGGTGATGACTTAACTGTTGAATCAGTAGATGTCGACGGTTCAAGTGTATCTGCTGACACTGTTGACGGTGAGTTGGAAGTGACTGCTGAAGAAGCAGGCGAATCAACTGTAACTGTCGAAGTTAGCGACGGCAACGCTACAACCGATGTTGAATTTGTAGTAACTGTAGCAGAAGAATCAGCAGATGTTCAATTTACTTCAAATAAACCCGAAATTGAACTAGATAGTGGCGCTGGTCTTTATCAATTAACTTCAGCACTTGACAATATAACAAAAATTGAAGGAACTGAAGCTGATTCCGCGAATATTAATGATGTAGAATTCACTACAAACGATGAAAATGTGATTAAGAAAAATAACGATGCAGATGAGGCATCCAATTCAGTGATTACCAACGAAGGCGAAACGACTATTTCCATCTCTGAAGTAAAAGTGAAAGATGGAGATAATTATCCAACTGTTGAATTCGATAATAACCAAGAAGTTACAGTTACTGTAAACAAGAACACCTCTGAAGAAAAATAAACGAAACGGTACTCTATAAGTCTATTAAGGCGAAATGAGTGAAGAAACTACCCCAAGAAACGACAACATTGTATTATTCAATGGTGAAGATGTATAAGTTTCTTGGGGATTTCTTTTAAACTATTGTCTTTCCAGTGTATGGGTGGAATTCCTATTCTTGCCGAATAGTTACCGGCAAGACCTAATCCTCCTGCGTCCAATGCGGTTCTAACAGACCAAAGGGGCGAAGTCAGGTGAAGACGTACTCACAAAAGTGAGGCGGGGTTCCTTAAAAGGTGACTAGGATCAGGCGACGAATCCATGTTGATCCAGGGTGATGCCGTGAATACTAGGAAAAATTAAGCTAGGGGTTTAGTGTTCACCCTTCCATCTGAAATGGTGGAACGGAGTTCCGCACAATTAACTATTAAACGGGACTTGCTCATCCCTGAATAGTGGAGATCTACGGTCATCAAACGAAGGGATGGAAACAATGGAACGTTTGAAGTCTTATTAGAAGAGGTGTGTTAGCACCAGTGATGCTAATAAGATGGCAGCGGGTTCGTAGTAGTGACAATGGTTAGCCGTTTGTAGTTGTGTGGTAACATACGATGAGGATAAAACTAGCCGTAACGAAGGGACCCAGTCAGTAATCATTATTCGAAGACTTATTTCCCTAAGAAAGTTTATCGAATAAAACTGATGGCACGCCGTATGTGATGAAAGTCGCTTGTACGGTGTAGGCTCATTATAAACCACTTAATAGAGATGTGGATAAGGTGAGAATAGCGATTCAGTTACTGTTAAAGAGTCCGGAGCTAACATTGAAAAAGAACCGGTTGGTAATAGCTTTACAGTAGGGGTTAAAGTGGATGATTTAAATAAACATTTTGATAATGTTTCAAAGGATTCCCAAGTCACTATAGAATTTGAAGATGGTGAAACAGTAGAACTTGACTATTACGATAAGGAAGGTCTTGCTCCTACGTTCTCTACTGCTGGTGATACAATCAGTGGACATAGTGAAGAGGAAATCAATAAAGCAGAACTTGTAGTGATTAACCCGAAAAAGTAATTAGTCACTATTAAATAAATTTGAGAAGTAATCTTGATAATAATTCAAGATTACTTCTCTACAAGATATATCTGTTCATAAAATCTAGGAGGTTTTTTATAAAATATGAGAAATTCATTTAAAGGTATTTCAGCAGCAGCAGTTGTTGCAGTAGCTGGTACGAGTCTTATTTCACCCGTTTCTGCAGAATCGGATGATACAGAATTTGGTCAAGTTACATTTAACTCCTTAGATAATCAAAGTTATGATTATTTAAATATTTTAATAACACAACCTAATAACGATGCATATGACAAATACTTCAATACGGATGGCTCATTAGCTGAAACCCCTAATACAATTGAAATTAATGGGGATAAGTATGATTATTCGACTCTTCTTGTCTATCTTTCTGCCGGTGATTCCGTTGAAGAAGCTATTAAAAAATTAGATCCAGTACAAAAAGAAATAACAGTTGATTCGGTGAGTGCGAATGTAAATGATGATAATTCAGTAACTGTTTCTGGCCAAGTTAATAATGGTACGGCAGCTCACATTGTCGTGGAAGATGCTGATGGCAACGAAGTATTAAACAATGCTTCTGTTGACCTTGATAAAGAAGGGAACTTTGAATTAACAACCAAGGCCCTTGATGCTGGTGAAAATACAGTAAAAGTTATGGGTATGAAAGATGGAGAGCATGTCACTGAATTTACTACTAAAACAGTAACTGTTGAGTCACCAGCAGTTGAATCTGTAAGTGCGATTAACGCTACAACAGTTGAAGTAACATTTGCTGAAGATGCTTCTTTAGAAGAAACAGACCTTGAAGATACAACAATCGCATTATCAGTTGATGAAAACACCACGAAAGCTACATACAAAGCTGAAAGTCTTAATGGAAATAAGGCTTCTTTTGTTTTATCTAAAGATAATTCATTAGTCTCCGGTACAAAATACACTGTATCAAGTGATGACTTCGATATCGAAGGTATGACAGTTACTTATACTGAAAGTGACTCTGAGGAAGATATTGCTAATGTAGAACAAACAATTGAAGACTTAACAACAGAAGGCAATCTACTTGAAAATGGTGACGCCATTTTAGCCGCACAAAAAGCATTTAATGACTTGACAGATGAGGGTCAGAACTCTGTAAACGATGATGCTCAAAAGAAACTTGACAGTCAAGTCAGCCAATTCCAAACCCTCACTAAGAGTGAAGCCAGTGGCGTAGTGCAAGCTGTTAATAATGCAGAAACAGTGGAAGATATGCAATCCGTTGTAACTGAAGCCGAAAAGAACCTTGAAACGTCTAAAGCATTAGGTATGGATGACGATACGTATGATCATTATATGTCATTTGTTCAAGAAGGCCAGAAACTCGTCGATAATGCACAAGACGATGTCGACAAAGCTGTTGACCAAGCTGAAAAGGCCATCAACGCTTTACCTAATCCTGAAGATGTCACATTAGAGAATTTTGAAGATGTGCAAGATCAAGTAGGAGAGGCAAATAAGCTGATTGCTGATGCTAAAGAACTTGATGGAGACGCATCTTTTGATACGAAAATAATTGATCAATTAGAAAGTAAAATTTCTGATGTGCAGTCGGAACAACAGGAAAAGATAGACGAAGCTGTCAATAAAGCGCAAGACGCGATTAATAACTTATCAAAACCAGAGGATGTAACGCAAGATAATCTGGAAGAAGCTCAAGATGAGGTTGCAAATGCCAAAGAACTTGTGGCAGATGCCAAAGAACTTGATGAAAATGTCGTCTTTTACACGTATCCAATGGACCAATTGGAAGACAAGATTACAGCGTTAGTAACAGAAAAGAATGAAAAAATTGATCAAGCCGTCAATAAAGCACAAGATGCTATTAATGAGTTACCTAAACCCGAAGATGTAACAGCTGACAATTTACAAGACGCAAAAGATCAAGTTAACGACGCAAAAGATCTTGTTAAGCAAGCGCACAACCTTGATAGTAACGTCGTCTTTTACACGTATCCAATGGACCAATTGGAAGACAAGATTGCTGAGATAGAAGCTGCTCAAGAAGCAAAAGAAAAAGCAATCCAAACGGCACAAGATGCTATTAGTAAAATCGGTGATCCTGCTAACTTTTCATTAGATGATTTAGAAGATGATGCAGCAAAAGTACAAAATGCAGCTGATAAAGTTAAAGACGCCAAAGACATCGGTGTTAAAGAATCAGACATCGGCAACTATGACCACTTTAAGCTTGCTCAAGACAGAATTGATGAGCTTAAAGACAAAATGGAAGCAAAAGAACAAGCACGTCTTGATGCTAAAACTGCATTAACCAACTTACCAATCAAGCAAAACATCACATTGAATGATGAAGAGCAGGTAAATGAAGCGCGTAAAGCACTAAATGAAGCCACAGGCTATGAATCTGTTAAAGAAGACGACTTCCGTAACGTATGGAAGTTAGACGATGCTGAAGCTAAAATTAAGGATCTCCAGGAAACTTTAGATAATGCAAAACAAGCAACAAGTGACTTAGAAGACTTGGTTGCCTCAACAGATAAAGTTGAAACGCTTGTAAATGATGGTGATAAGCGTCAGGAGGCATCAGAAGCATTCCGCGAGGCTTCAAACGCCATCCAGAAGGTAATAGGTGAACAGCATGATGACTTGATGGATCGTTCTAATGCAGCGAATGATATTATCCTTGCGACATCTCACATCAATTCATTACAAGATAAAACTGGTGAATTAACAGCCGACAACATTTTTGATGCAAATATCAAATTAACGTCAGCTGAAGGTGCTGTTGGGTCACTATCTGATGGCGATATTAAAGATGCTCTAAGTGATCTTGTTAACACAGAGGCTGACAAAATTGAAAACTTTGAAGCAGCAAATGAAGTGAGCTCATTAATCAAAGAGCTGCCTGAAGCTGAAGGCGTACAAACAAAGCATAAAGAGCAAATAGAAAACGCAAGAAGTGCCTATGATGATTTATCAGATGCTCAACAAAAATTAGTTAAAAACGTCGACAAGTTAACAGATGCGGAGAATGCGTACCAGGATCTACAAGAAGAAGCCATTTTAAATACAATTGATTCTTTAAGTGATGCTAATAAACCAGAACAAGTTAAACCAACACTTCAAAAATTAGCTGATATCACTTCGGATAATGAAGATGATGCTAAATTTAATATGGATACTTTCAATGAAGATAACGCATCTGACTACCTTATTGCCTTTGGTAATCAAACTGTAGAATCTGTTAGTGATGTAAAGAATCTAGTTAAAGATGTTAATGATAAAGTATCTGCTGAAACTAAATATGAAAAGGTTACTGAAGTCGAAAATATTTCCAATAAAAATGTGTCATTTGAAGGCAGTTCGTTTGATGTACCATATGATGTGGACAGCTTCGCATTCGACGATGGTGATGCTGAAGTCACAGCAGAGTATGCTGATGGTGAGTGGACATTCAAAACAGCTGCAACAGATCTTGATCCAACAGTAGAAGATAAAAAAGCAGCTAACAAAGTGGCAGATAAGATTACTAGCCTTCCTGATGGCAACCCACTTGAAAATGGCGATGCCCTTGTAGATGCACAGGAAGCTTATGAGAATCTTACTGACGCTCAGAAAGACCTTGTAAGTGAGGAAGATACAAACACACTGGATTCAGCAGTGGATACTTA
>NZ_BAAADM010000030.1:137059-140496 GCF_039522485.1 Lentibacillus halophilus
AAAACAATCTTGATACAGCTAAGCAACTTGGTATGAGCCAAGATGTTTATGATCATCATCAAGGATTCATCGATGAGGCTCAAAAACTAGTTGATACAGCGAAAGAAGATAAGAACCAGGCAGCAGCCGATAAAGTAGCGGATAAGATTACTAGCCTTCCTGATGGCAACCCACTTGAAAATGGCGATGCCCTTGTAGAAGCACAGGAAGCTTATGAGAATCTTACTGACGTTCAGAAAGGCCTTGTAAGTAACGAAGATAAAAACACACTGGATTCAGCAGTGCAACAATATATCACACTTTCTAAAGGTTCAGCCCAAGGTGCAGTTGATAAGGTAACTAGTGAGAAAAACATCGAGAAGAAACAAAAGATCGTAAATAATGCACAAAACAATCTTGATACAGCTAAGCAACTTGGTATGAGCCAAGATGTTTATGATCATCATCAAGGATTCATCGATGAGGCTCAAAAACTAGTTGATACAGCGAAAGAAGATAAGAACCAGGCAGCAGCCGATAAAGTAGCAGATAAGATTACTGGCCTTCCTGATGGCAACCCACTTGAAAATGGCGATGCCCTTGTAGATGCACAGGAAGCTTATGAGAATCTTACTGACGCTCAGAAAGACCTTGTAAGTGAGGAAGATACAAACACACTGGATTCAGCAGTGGATACTTATATTTCTCTTTCTAAGTCTTCCGCTAGCGGTGTAGTTAAAAAGATAACTAACGAGAAAAACATCGAGAAGAAACAAAAGATCGTAAACAATGCGCAAGACAATCTTGATACAGCAAAAGAACTTGGTATGAGCGAAGATGCTTATGATCACAACCAAGGATTCATTGATGAAGCACAAAAGTTAGTTGATACGGCGAAAGAAAATTCAACAGAAGCAAAATATAACGCTAACGGCAGTGTAGAAAATATTCCTGACAACGTTGCATATACTGATGGTAAATTCACAGTGCCGAAGGGTGTAGAAAGCTTTGAATTTACTGATAAAGGTAGAACAGTTACAGCTAATTATAAAGATGGAAAATGGATATTCAGTCAAGATGGGTTTGATCAGACTCCAGCAAACTCATATTTCACAGCAACTTCAAGTACTGACTTAGATGCTGAAAATGTGACTGTTGATTATGGTGAAGATAAAAGTGTTAAATTCTCAGTCGCAACAGAAACAAAAGATAACGAAGCCAACGAAATGACATTCACTTTTGATAATGTAGACGGTGATTCATTTGATACATCTAATTTAGATGGTGAATTCGAATTTAATGCTAATGAGGAGACATACACGGCTGTTAAAGAAGACGATGGATGGACTGTCTATACTGAAGAACAAATAGCAGCTCAAGATCTACAAGCCGCTAAAGACACTGTAAGTGGTACTGATTTCTCGAATTTAGAGATTAAAGGCGAAACTGCTGGGAACAAAAAATCAGCCGTTGAAGGTGTTATTGAAGGTCTAGATCTGGCAGAAGGCGTAACTGCTGAAGTTAATGAAGATGGATCGAACGTTACACTATCTACAGATGGAGCAGAAGACGTTACGGTAGAAACTGGCGCTAAGTTCCATTTAACCCAAGCAGCCGGAACTCTTAAAACATTAAAGCAGAAGATAGTAGAATATGAAAACAAAGACCAATTTGCTAATATAGAAATCCAAGATGAACAAGATAGCACGAAAGAATCAGCTGTTGCAGGAGTTATTGATCACCTAGTTGCCGGAAATGGCGCAACCAATAGCGTTAGTAAGACAGGTGAAAATACGTATGAGTTTACATTAACTGCAGACAACGCAGATGATGTTACGGTAACAGTTGAAGCTTCCTTTGATTTAACCCAAGCAGCTCAAGATCTACAAGCCGCTAAAGACACTGTAAGTGGTACTGATTTCTCGAATTTAGAGATTAAAGGCGAAACTGCTGGGAACAAAAAATCAGCCGTTGAAGGTGTTATTGAAGGTCTAGATCTGGCAGAAGGCGTAACTGCTGAAGTTAATGAAGATGGATCGAACGTTACACTATCTACAGATGGAGCAGAAGACGTTACGGTAGAAACTGGCGCTAAGTTCCATTTAACCCAAGCAGCCGGAACTCTTAAAACATTAAAGCAGAAGATAGTAGAATATGAAAACAAAGACCAATTTGCTAATATAGAAATCCAAGATGAACAAGATAGCACGAAAGAATCAGCTGTTGCAGGAGTTATTGATCACCTAGTTGCCGGAAATGGCGCAACCAATAGCGTTAGTAAGACAGGTGAAAATACGTATGAGTTTGCATTAACTGCAGACAACGCAGACGATGTTACGGTAACCATTAACGCTTCATTTAAGGTAATAAAATAAGCAAATTACTGTTGTAAACAAAAATATCGGGGTGTACGCTTCAAAAAGTCTATCCGGGAAGATTTTACTCTAAATTTTCTCGGGTAGGCTTCTTTTTTTATGATATTTAATCAGGAATATAATAAGAAATTTAAAGGGGGGGATATTTTGAGAAGTATAAAGATATAGAGCGTTAAAATATGGCATGCCAAAAAACCCCTTTATTTAGTCATTTTTAAAAGGCTAGCAAGTTATGTTATGCCATTAAATTACGCGGATCATTTGTAAGTATGATAGAGTCCATTCATGACTGGTGTTGCTTTTAGTTCCACATCTTCTGCTTTTACAGGTAGATGGGTTGGTGTTGGCATAGGTGTCTGTCCTTGAAGGATTTCATGCGGTCGGTGTGTATGAGAATATCGGGGTCAGTCCCCCGCTGCTTTAAAGCGCTAAAGCAGTCGGATACAGTGGAAGTCCTGTGGAGAGAAAATCTCGATATCGGGGTCAGTCCCCCGCTGCTTTAAAACACTAAAGTGGCTGGATACAGTGGAAGTCCTGTGGAGAGAAAGTCTCTGCAGGGCTTTCGTTTTTAGGCTTTACCCATAGGCTTACAAAAAATTCTCACCTATGAAGGGGTAAGCCTTCTCTATATGTTTATTTAAATTTATTTGGAGCATGGCATTCAAGAAAGAGTGCGGGGTTCCTGTGGTCAATCCCGGGATATGTTGAACGACTGTTTTTGGCATGTATGAAGTTCTAGGATAGTTGTTTTGGATTGGAATCTCAACGGACAGACTGGAGCGTAATTTCAAAGAGAAGCTTCTGAGGATAACCAGCTCTTCCGTCCAGGCGTACAACCGGCTGACGACTAGATAAAAAAGTGACAGACATTCAAACGTTGAAATGCGTGAGGAATTCCTCGGAACTCATATTCCCATCGGTTACAAAACGTTATAAGCTTCTTTGTTTTATTTGTATGAAGGTAAGGATAGGTCGGATTCCGATGACCATATGGGTTTGAATTTTGGGTTCGAGTGCCTGGCAGAGCGACCGGGCTTAGGTCGTAACATATAGTGGGTGGGATGCCCGCCGAGTAAGAGTTAG
>NZ_BAAADM010000031.1:0-16034 GCF_039522485.1 Lentibacillus halophilus
GCTCGCATGGTTCTGAGAGGGGAGTGATACACAATCAGCCGTTAGGCTGAGAGGTTCACTCCTACTTGACCCGTTCACCTAGAGAATCGTACCTATGCTCTCAATGCAACGTTGTTCGTCTACCTTCCACGCTTCTCGCATATGGTTATACAAGAGTGCGGAAAGGGGAAAAGCAATAAAAGAATGAATTATTAGCAAATAGCGTTATTTAGATGAGCAACGGAGACAAGTGGATACCTTTGAAGAAGTATTGGGAAAAGTTGTACGTTCGAATACAACACTTGGGAATCGTTGAATTCGGTTTTCTAAGAGGAGAAAGATGGGAAAAACATAGAATAGAAAGAACAGATAGAATAAGAGCTGGAACGGTATTAGAAGAAAAAGAGAAGTAAAAGTTGAATGCGATTGTTGTGGAACATCGCGTATATTTTTTCTATGGCTGGATAGAATGATTAATGATTATGTATAAATCGTTAATTAATTAAAATTGACTTTTTATTAACAATAAAGCTATAATGGAGGTGAGAGAGGTGAAAATGATGACTGCGACGATATTTGAAGAAACAGAAAAAGACATTGAAAATGCTTATAAGTTAAAAAGTAAATCAAAGATTGAAAAAGAGACAAGTTATATTTTGAGCCAAATTATCGTCATCATGATAGGGACTTTTAAGGATCGCCTAAAGGAAATTACCTTTGATACGACCTACCTTCATTTCAATGAGCAATACATTTTATCGGATAAAAACCGTCTAGCGTTATTAGAATGGTTAAAACGTCTGATGTTACTTAGCATGCCAACCAGTGATTTGGAATTTGGAAAACTTAAGCTGGATTTAGAGGAATGGTATTATCAAATTAGTGGTAAAGATATTATTTTCGAATATCGGGAGGACTATTTGATCAAACCAAAACAAGCAGCAAGTCTTCTAGGCGTATCTAACGTCACCCTGAACAAATATATGAAGCAGGGGTTTGAACATATTGATACGTCTTCTCATAATAAGATTCCAAAACATGCGGTAGATCTTTGGAAGGACCCAGTGTATTGTATTAAGATGCAATACCTCTATCAAGAGAAGAAGCGATTACGTCAAACACCTGAAGAACGGTTAAGTGAAGTTTATGAAGAATTGATGCAATACAAAAAGAAATACAAGACGCCTTATATTGAAAAATCCTTTGAAGGAATAGACATTGATATGATGGATGACCCCTCTGATTATTATGAATGGCGGGATCTCCTTGAAGAGGAAGAGCAGCTAACCAATCAAATTATAGGAGAGAAGGATATTGAGTAGTGAGACGGAAAAAATCCTTCTCCCTGCGAACATACCAGAGATATTAGGGAAATATGGTGACTTGTTCTGCAATTATATTGAATTGTCACCAAAGGATTCGATATACGGTAATTATAAGCGGACCAATAATAAGTTATCAGTGCTGTTTCCACTGATAGAGCACCCTGTACACGGGAAGACAGGGTTACATGCAACCGAAAAATATGAAGATGGCTTTGTTATAGAGTACCATTACCAATGGAAAGTTATCATTCCAAAAATGGGAAAACTGTATAATCATATTTCGGCTTGGGAAAATGAGCTACACGATGCATCATGGACCCCGGGGAAATACAAAATTAAGTCAGAACCTCATCATCATCATCATGTACCCGGTAACAGGGGCCAACGAAAGGAAAATTGGGACATCTTAACCTTAGATGATGCCTTCTCTTTCGTTGATCATTACATACGAAGCGGTGAAGAGTATAAGCCATAAAGGGCTCCTTTACAGAGAAGTTCTACACAAATAAGTTCAAGCATCATAAAATCTCCTCCATTTTCAAAATGAACAGTGCCTGACACTGTTCGCATTAAGATCGGCTGTGGTCTTTTCATACGATGGCGGTAAGGTAAACTAGAAATTTTTATACCAACAACTAACATGAGCGTAAGCGCATCAGGTATGGTTTGATGCAATCCATACCTGATGCGCTTTTTAACTATTAATGTTTGCTGGCAGGTGCGCCATATTGTTCTTGTCCATTGTTGTTGTATAAATAAGGAATAGCTGTTGCATTAACCGGTTTACTCCAATAGAATCCCTGACCTTCATGGCAGTTTTGATTTTGGAGGTAGGCCAATTGGTCATAACTTTCAATGCCTTCAGCCAAAACCGTGAAATTAAGATTCTGTCCCATATTAATGATGGTATTGACGATGACGTCGTCGTCAAAGTCCAAATCATGAATGAAAGATTTATCAATTTTAAGGGTATTGATAGGCAACTGCTTGAGATAATTGAGTGACGAATACCCTGTTCCAAAGTCATCAATGGAGATGTTGACACCCAATGCCTGCAGATCGTTAATGACTGCTGCTGATTCGCTGACATTGAGAATGGTTCCTTCTGTCAACTCTAAATCCAAATAGGCTGGATCAATCTTTGTTTCCGTTAAAATAGCTTTTAAATCATTGACGAAGTCTCGATTTCTTAATTGGACGGGCGATACATTAACGGAAACTCTCTGTAAAAAAATACCTTCATTCTGCCATTCCTTTAATTGCTGACAGACGGACTTAAGAATCCATTTGCCGACAGGGATAATTAGCCCTAATTCTTCCAAAAGTGGAATGAATTCTGCGGGTGACACAGCACCTAAATACGGACTATACCAGCGCAGCAGCGATTCCAAACCAACAACCTCTTCGCTTTCTAATCCGATAAAAGGCTGATAGACAATGGTGAACTGATCATTCTCAAGAGCAAATCTTAGTTCATGTTCCATATGCTGATAGCGTTCCATATCATGGTTTTGACTTTGTGTGTTAAAGCAATACGTGTTGCCACCTTGCTTTTTGGCATGGTACATGGCTGTATCGGCGTTCCGGATAAATGTTTCAATGGCTTTTGACCGATGATCATGCCCTGGCAGGAGTTGATTAGTGCTAATACCTATACTGGTTGTCACCCTGATTGACTGGTAATCAATATAAATCGGCTTCTCAAATTGGTCGATAATCTTACTGGCAAATGTCTCAATATCTTCACGCTTATAGACGTTATCCAGTAAGATGATAAACTCATCACCGCCTTCTCTCACGATGAAATCCGAATCACGCAGACAACTCCGGAGTCTGTCAGCAATTTTTTGTAAGATGATATCTCCTGCATAATGGCCATAATTATCATTAAGTGATTTAAACCGATCAATATCCAGGAAGAAAACCGTTATCTTATGGTTTTCTTCAAGGTTGTTTCCCCATTCGTTAAGCAAATGACGATTGGGCAATGATGTTAGCTGATCATAATACGCCAGCTGCTTGATGGTTTCTTCATATTGTTTCCTTTGCGTAATATCATGACGTATGGAAATGTATTGATACGGTTTTCCATTGTCGTTTAGGAATGGCATGATGGTTGTTTCAACCCAATAATAAGTTCCATCCTTGGCTTTATTTTTGATTTCACCCTTCCAAACCTTACCGGATCCTATCGTTTTCCACAGATTATGAAAAAATGCACGACTGTGATATCCGGAATTAATGATATTTTGATAGCTCCCAATCAGTTCTTCATTCGTGTACTTGGACAACTCAGTGAATTTCTCATTAGCTGATTGAATGACACCGCGATGATCAGTAACAGCAACAATTGACGACTCATTGAGGGCTGTTTCAATATCATGACGGTTTTTAAGTTCTTTGTTTAATTCAGACTCGTAATTCATAGGACCTCCTCATGATTACGGCATTATTATATACCGGGAGAACTATGTCTTTCATACTATTAAAACATAATTAATGTCAAAATGGTGGTTTTGGTGCATGATGTCAAATAATTATCATGGTTTTAAGTTTAGGAGTGGTAGAATTAATTAATAAACACGATAATCCTATAAGAAAGGTGAAAAGTGTTATCTAGCTTGATTCGGGGATTGGAAGCCGGTTGTTCGTAGTTTTGAATTGCTATTTGCGGATGTCTGACTCCCTATTCCCACCTTAAATAATAAAATGAATTTTCACCTGGACCAAATCCTGTATTTCGTCATCTCTTGGACTCCTCGTATATACCCAAACGTCCCCAATATCAGAGGTGGGCTGCCTGTCAAATGGCAAAGAGCTTTGGAAAAATCCGTAAGCTGGTGCACCCTGGCTTGCAGTGGCAGCCCTTTTATTGGATACAATCACGCCATTGCTATCACGAATCTGATGGAGGACATTTCCCTCAAAACTGCGAACCCATCCCGCAACAGGGAAACCATCTTGGATAACCGTTCCAGGTATCGGGTAAGTGACGGTGATATTTGCTGTGGAAGGAAGCGGAATAATTAGTGAATATCCCGGCCAAATGAGATCAGGTGAAAAGCCCGGGCGGCCAAGATTAGCTCTGATTATTTCTGAACGGTGAATGCCAAATCGTTGTTGAATTTGAAAGAGAGTATCCCCTTTCTCTACATTATAAATAAAGGCTGGGACATCAAGCTGCTGGCTGGAGATGATAACATCTGGGTTATTGATAGCAGGGTTCATTGCAGTCATTAATCCATAGGTAGTCGAAAAACGTATGGTAATATCAGTTAGTGTATCTCCGGGTGCTACCATGTAATACGTGTCGATATTGCCGGCAGTGGAGACAACTAATCGTTGACCGGGGAAGATTAATTCAGGAGCGGTGACTGGCGGATATAAATGATTTGCCTCAGCAATTGCTTGTGGGGAACTCGAAAAACGATTAGCTATTTCGTAAAGGGTATCGCCCGCTTGAACGGTGTAAATATAGTGCGTACCGACTGCAATACTCAATTGAATCAACTCCAATAGTGCAAAAGTCGTTATATGTTATGTTTTATAGCAGGCGGGTGTGTAGATTCTGTCAAAAGAAGCCTAGAAATAACTAGGATCAGCGAGCATTGCTCATACTTGCTCGCTCTATGGAACAACCTTTGTTAAGTGCTTTCCGAAAAAACTCTAACAATTGTAATTCACGAATCTGATTCATACAAATATAATACGGGAATGGTGTTATAAGTACGCTCATTAGGAGGGAAGAGAGCTTATGAAATGGGTTATCACAATTGCAATGACAGGAATTCTTGTACTTGGTTTAAGTGGCTGTGGAACACCGGAGAATGATCAGGGAAAGTCTGAGAACACGTCTGGCAATCAGGAACAGCAAACGGAAATGGACGGCCATAGCAACGATGGTTCTGACAAGGGTCAAAACAATCATGAGGCAGATGAGGGACAAACGAAAAACGGACAAAATCAGCCGGATAATAAAGCGGCTGAAAAACCGCCAGTTGAAACATTGAGTCATACCTTTCAACAATTATTGATTCAGGAAACGAACAAGAACGGCCGGGTCCAAACGTTCGATTCAAAATCAGAATTAATCAAGAAGCTAACAGACGTTACAACGAAAGAACTAGCCCAAATGTATGTCAACGAATACTACCATGAAAAAGACGGCAAATTGTATTTGGAGGCGCAAGATGCTCCCGTATGGATTAATACGAATCAGCCGTATCAGACAAAGAAGCTAAGTGATCAAACATATCAAGTTATTCAAGAAGCGGAAAGCGAACTTTACGGGGCTTACACTTTAACCGTAACATTCCAGCTTCAGGATGGACAATGGAAGATCAACAAACGAAATAGGACAAGGAAAGACGTGAATGACCAAGGGAATAATCATGCGAACAACGAACAGGAATTAACAAGAAAAGAGGCGCAAAAGTTGGTTCGTGATCATGCGGGGCTTACAAATAAACCAAATGTAAAAGTGGAATACGATCATATGGAAAATGATCGATACGTCATTCATGTCTATGATGTCGTGGACCATGAACAAGATAGTGCTTCTCATACAGCGACTCGAAACTGGTATTATGTAGAACCAAAAACAGGCGGGATCCAATCAATGTTCTGATAAAGTGAAACGTTATTCAATTGGGCCCTTCTGCCCGCTGAATGGCAGTTTAACGAAGGATAAATGCTGGTAGTAAGGTTAGTCTCAGCATAGGACTCACCAATTACTTCCTATTGTGTCATAACAGCGTTTTATATCCTCCCCGCCGACGTTATCAAAATACACATCATCCCCATTAGGGCAGGCACGCTTCAAGTTACGTTTGATATCGTTTGTTGTCTGGTAATTGATGCCATCATGGGGAGTTATGTGTTCGTTGTTAGTAACCTACTTCCACCACCGCGTTGACAATATACATAAGGTCGTTTGTGTCTTGTTGGTCCTCCAAATAAATGCCACTCGTCGTGGCCATACCTCCGTTCATTACTTCCACAGTGACTGTCCCATATGGAATAAGTGCCTTGATATTCTCTTCGTTCAACTGATCATGATCTTCCGGAATAGCCAGCTTCACATATACGTGCATATTATTCAAGCTATTGTCCGGCAACATGGTTCGCACGCCGGGCATGGAATTATAGTGGATAGCGTTGGTCACAGCCCGTTCCGACGCCACGTTGACATCCTGACCGTGCACGTCAATACCCATTCCCGTTTCAATGAATAGAATGTTTTCCATAACATTTTCCTCCTTCTAGTAAATGTCTAATTTCCTCCAATTTCATTGTATCCTTTCTCGATCGTTGTTCAAACTGATATGGATTAATATTGGTGTAGTAATCGTCTTGCACATTCCTTTTTTTCGGGTATAATAGAATCGTTTGGAACGAGTATCTCCAAACCGTGGTTCGAAACCATCCCACGATAAAAAACTAAGGAGTGATATAATTGAATATCAAAACGTTAACCGCCAATGCACTGGTGGCAGCTACTTATGTCGTTGTGTCATTGGCCATCGCACCGATTGCCTTCTCGAACATTCAGTTTCGCATCCCTGAAGTGTTCAACCACCTCGTTGTCTTCAATAAAAAATATTTTTTCGGCATCGTATTGGGTGTCCTCTTGACGAATTTATTTTCGCCGACTGGTGTGTACGATTTAACATTTGGCGTTGCTCACTCGGCGCTATCGCTAGGAATCATCATACTTTTGGCTAAATTTATTAAACATAAGTTGACATTGCTCGTCATCAACACGATCGTATTTACATTCAATATGTTTATCATTGCGTTTGAACTCTATCTTGCAGCTGGTTTGCCATTTCTGTTGACATGGCTGTTGACTGCTATGGGGGAATTCGGAATTATGGCTATCGGGATCCCAATAATGTATGCTCTAAATAGAAAATTGAATTTTAATGATATGATGGAAAAACGTTAATTCAGTATCAACAATCTTCACCATTGTCGTTGGTGTGCGTCTGTCGTGCAACACGATAGTCAAGCGTTTTTTGTCGTTATAGGTCGTTGGTTTTTGATATAATAAACAAGCAACATGATAGAAAGTGAGGCAAGAAAATGTGTGGTTTTATTGGTTTGATACGCAATGACCCTGCGGTACCCAATGAGGAAGAGAAAAAATCGTTTAAACAGCAGAATAACGTAATGACACATAGAGGCCCTGACGATGAAGGGTATTATCATGATGCTTACGTTTCGTTTGGGTTCCGGCGATTAAGCATTATCGATCCTGACAGCGGTCAGCAGCCTTTAAGCTATGATGATGATACCATCTTAATCGTCTTCAATGGTGAAATCTATAATTATGTTGAACTTCGTCGTGATTTGACTGCAGAAGGTTATACGTTTACTACGGAGTCGGACACAGAAGTTATTGCAGCTTTGTTCAAAAAATATAAAGAAAAGGCATTTGCCCATTTGCGCGGCATGTTTTCCATTCTTATTTGGGACAAAGAACAGGAAACACTGTACGGCGCACGTGATCCATTTGGCATTAAACCGTTATTTTATCGGGAAACGGACGAGGAAATGGTTTTCGCTTCTGAGAAGAAAAGCATTCTCTCCATGTATGAACATGACGATGTCAACCTGGAGGCATTGCAGCATTATTTGAGTTTCCAATTTGTACCGGAGCCAATGACCATGACAACGAGCATTCAAAAAATGGAACCCGGACATTACTTTATAAAACGGCCGTCTGAAAAGATGACGCAGCATCGCTATTGGCAGGCGTCATTCTCCCCGGTATTGATGGACAAGCAGGATTGGATAAAACGTATCCGGGATGTCATGTCTGATTCGGTTAAGATGCATATGCGCAGCGATGTTCCGGTCGGATCGTTTCTATCCGGCGGTATTGATTCAACGATTATTGCCGCCATAGCAAAAGAAATAAATCCGGACATCAAGACATTTTCCGTTGGCTTTGAACGCGAAGGCTATTCCGAAGTTGATGTTGCTAAAGAAACAGCAGACAAACTCGGAGTGGAAAACATAGCTTATCGAATCACCCCGGAGGAATATGTGGCCAATCTCCCGAAAATCATGTGGCATATGGATGACCCGCTTGCTGATCCAGCTTGTGTGCCGCTATACTTTGTGGCACGCGAGGCACGGAAGCATGTCGCCGTCGTTTTGTCCGGTGAGGGCGCTGATGAACTGTTCGGCGGTTACAATATTTATCGTGAACCCGAATCATTGAAACTGTTTGACTCTATCCCGGCTCCCGCTAAACACCTGCTGCGCCGAGTCGCTGATGTCATGCCGGAAGGGGTACGCGGCAAAAGCTTCCTCCAGCGGGGAACCACCCCATTGCGGGATCGCTACATCGGCAATGCTAAAATGTTTGAAGATGATGAAAAGCAAACGTTCCTGAAGTCATTCCGGGATGACTTATCCTATCGGAAAATAACGGAGCCATTATATGATCAGATGAGCGATGGTCCGCTCATTAATCAAATGCAGTATATTGACATTCATACGTGGATGCGCGGGGATATTTTGTTAAAAGCGGATCGGACGACGATGGCTCATTCTCTGGAGCTTCGTGTACCTTTTTTGGATAAAGAGGTATTCCGAGTGGCAAGTCAACTGCCACCTCAATTAAAAACAGCCAATGGCACGACGAAAAGCATATTGCGTGAAGCGTCACGCGGTATAATACCAGATCATGTGCTCGATCGGAAAAAGCTTGGGTTTCCTGTTCCTATCCGCCATTGGTTAAAGAATGAATTGTATGATTGGGCAAAACAGTTGATTCATGACAGTTCCACAGATCATTTGCTGCATAAATCATACATCCTTGAACTGCTTGACGCTCATTGTCAAGACAAGGGGGATTACAGCCGCAAAATTTGGACAGTTCTCATGTTTATGTTATGGCATCAGATTTTTGTGGAGAATAAATATGATTTGAACGCATTGTCCCTGAGTGAACAAGATGTTGGAACTGTCGAAAAGACCGGATGAAATAATGTATATTAAAAACAGGCGGTTACGTTCGCTAACGATCGTAGCCGCCTGATTTATGTTCAATGAACTATTGATGAAAGATAAAAAACCGATAATTGACGTTTTACGTTATAAGAAGCTGTATGGTTAAAACGATTGGCCGGTATTGGTGTGATGTTTATAATACCGCCCTTTGTCAACATAGGATTTTCCAACGCGCGCCATTTCGTCATAGTCTTCTTTGGTCAATGCGCGAACAACCTTGGCTGGTCGTCCTAATGCAAGCGAATAGGGAGGTATGGTTTTGCCAGGTGGAACGAGACTTCCCGCACCGATAAAGGCATATTCTCCGATTTCGGCATCGTCCAGAATAAGGGACCCCATGCCAATCAGGGCATTGTTCCTGACTGTGCATGCATGCAGTGTGACTTGGTGGCCGATCGTTACATCATCCTCAATCGTTATCGGCAAGTCAGGGCTTTGATGGAGCAGCGACAGATCCTGGATATTAACTCTGGAACCGATTCTTGTCGGTGCCACATCGCCACGGATAACGGTTTTGAACCAGACACTGGAATCTTCCTGAATAGTAACGTCTCCGATTACGTCGGCATCGTGTGCAATGAAAACAGATGGATGAATCGTGGGTTCGGTTTGCTTAAAGTGGTCTATCATTTGAATCCGCCTCCAAAATATGGTGATATTAGTAGTATAGTGTTTGTGAAAGAAGGAGACAAACCGGATGTTTTAACAAATGCCAAAGTCCCTTGTCACTGAAGAAGGGGCTGAACTGTTGTCGAAGCTATTGGAGGGAATGGGTTGGGTTACAGCGTACCGAGAACACCTATGACATTAATGACTGCGGTGTATAGATACATCTTCCCAGCAGTCCGTCACGAATTAACACATTGGCAAACGCGTGCGGAACAAATACCGGATAATGAATTGCGGGATCAGGCCCTGGCAAGCATGGGTTCAAAGCGGTTTCATTGTATGGGTGGAGCTGTTTATGCTTTACTTGCCGGCTATCGATGGCATGAGGCGGTGCGTTTCATCGTTGCCTATCAGACGATAAGTGATTATTTGGATAATCTGTGTGATCGGAGCACGTCGATGGATCCGGACGATTTCCGGCAACTGCATCAAGCCATGACCGATGCATTGACTCAAGATAATCCCATTAAAAATTACTATGCATTTCATGATGAGCAGGATGATGGCGAATACTTGGCCGATTTAGTCCGGGAGTGTCAAAAAACGATGCGGAACATGGCCAACTACGGTATTATCCAGGAACACTTATCCGAATTGGAACATCTATACAGTGATTTGCAAGTCCATAAACATGTCAGGATGGATGAGCGAATCAGCCGGTTAACGGCCTGGTTCCATAACCACGAAGGCCCATCCTATTCGTTATACTGGCATGAGTTTGCGGCTGCTGCCGGTTCAACCCTGGGTGTATTCTGTCTCGTTTCCTATACCATGTGCGGCCGAATGAACGAAAACATGGCCACACGTATCATGGAAAGTTATTTCCCTTATATGCAAGGGTTGCATATTCTCTTAGATTATTATATTGACCAAAAGGAAGATACGCTTGAAGGTGATTTGAATTTCTGCCGTTATTATGAAAGCGTTGATCAGATGAAAGAACGATTCTGCTATTTTATCAGGCAGGCAGATCGTTATGTTCAACAGCTGATGGATAGACCCTTCCATAAAATGGTATATCAAGGCCTTATTGGGCTATATCTGGGCGACCCGAAAGTGAACAACCTAAACAACGGTAGGGATATGAAAACACTATTGTTTCGCGAAAGTGGCCATTCTTCATCCTTTTTTCACTGGAATGCGAAAGCTTATCATTGGTTCTGTAAAACAAAGGCCCGTTTTCCGGTAGGCCAAAAGGCAGCGAACCGGAAAAGCAGCAGGGAAAATTAATCGTTTATTCCGCATATAACGAACAGCAATCGTTTGTTATGGGCGTTTTCCTTTAATGTCTTTTTTGAATGGCCAGTATGAAGGGAGGCTCGTTTTTCTGATTGATAAAACCATAATATAAAACATGGTAGTATGTTTGATCGAGCAGACTTACATAATGCAGAAGGTGCTCTTTTTCCTGGTCCCCGCCTTTATGACCGTGATAAATAACAAGTACGATGAGTCCGTTTTGCTTTAAGTGGGACAGAATACCTTCCATCGCCAGAATCGTTGTTTCACTATTCGTAATAACGGTTTTGTCACTTCCGGGAAGATAACCAAGATTAAAAATAGCTCCGCCGAGACGGGTGAGACGGTCAACCGGAATGTGGTGGATAAAGTTGCTATGACTGTCGTGAATAATGGTTGCGTTAGTCAATTGTTCCCGAGCAAGGCGATCCCTGGTATGAATGATGGCCTGCTCCTGAATGTCGAAACCGTAAACATGTCCGTTAGTGCCGACAGTCTTGCTAAGAAAAACGGTGTCGTTGCCATTGCCGCATGTGGCATCGATAACGGTATCTCCCCCGGTAATCGATTCACTCAGCAAATGATGTGCATACTTGAGAATTCCCTTTATCATGAATGTTTGTACTCCTTTATGTAACGTGCTATGATTAGTTTAGCATGAAATAGAAACAATGGAAACGTTACACACTCGATAACATTTGACAAAGATTGGTGCATTAGCTAGAATGCGTTATACATAGCTGACCGTTGAAGAAAAGGAGCCGTAATGAATCGTTCCGGGTAAAGCAAGGCAGTAGCTAGTGTTATCTGTCCCCTGGGGGTTTGTGAACGCACCTTTAAGCTGCACGGACGAATCATCCATCAGTCGTCTTGTGCCGTCCATCTGCGTTAAGGAATAAGTGAACGCCAGTGCTGCGTTAATTTGGGTGGTACCGCGGGAGAAGCTTCTCGTCCCTTACAAGAGGGATGAGTGGCTTTTTTATTAAAAAATGACTGATGCAGACAAGCCCGTATGGAAATGCTGCTTGCCGTCCGTAAAAAAGAATAAGGGAGGACACGTGATGAGCTTCAATCATCAAGAAATCGAAAAGAAATGGCAGAATTATTGGGCTGAACATAAAACATTTAAAGCCGATACATTTTCGAATAAGGAAAAAGTGTATGCACTGGATATGTTCCCTTATCCATCGGGGGCCGGATTGCATGTTGGACATCCGGAAGGCTATACCGCAACGGATATTTACTCCCGGATGAAACGGATGCAGGGCTATGAAGTGCTTCATCCAATGGGCTGGGATGCGTTTGGCTTGCCGGCGGAACAGCATGCGATTGATACAGGCAACAGTCCGGCAGCATTCACAAACGAAAATATTGCGACGTTCAAACGGCAAATTAAAGAACTCGGCTTTTCCTACGACTGGGATCGTGAAATCAATACGACCGATCCGAATTATTATAAATGGACACAATGGATCTTCCTTAAATTGTATGAACATGGATTGGCTTATATGGATGAAATTCCAGTCAATTGGTGCCCGGCGCTTGGTACCGTCCTTGCCAATGAAGAAGTGATCGACGGTAAGAGTGAACGTGGCGGTCATCCAGTTGTGCGCAAACCGATGAAACAATGGATGCTGCGGATCACCTCCTATGCAGACCGTCTTCTGGATGATCTCGACGATGTTGACTGGCCGGATAGCATTAAAGAGATGCAACGAAACTGGATTGGCCGATCCGAGGGTGCTGAGGTGACATTTTCTATCGATGGTCAAACAGATGCATTCACGGCCTTTACAACCAGACCGGATACATTGTTTGGCGCAACGTATGCTGTCTTTGCACCGGAGCATCCGCTTGTAGAGAAAATCGTGACACCTCAGCAACAAGCAAAAGTGGATGCGTATCTAAAGGAGATAGAAACGAAGTCAGAACTGGAGCGAACCGACCTGGCTAAAGAAAAAACCGGTGTCTTTACAGGTGCTTACGCCATTAATCCGGTTAATAACGAAAAAATGCCAATCTGGATTGCCGATTATGTATTGATGGGTTATGGAAGTGGTGCCATTATGGCGGTTCCTGGCCATGACGAGCGCGACTACGCATTTGCTCAGCAATTTGAATTGCCGATTAAAGAAGTGGTTGCCGGTGGAGATCTTTCTGAAGATGCTTATACCGAAGACGGGGAACACGTTAATTCCGATTTCCTTAACGGTCTGTATACCGATGATGCCATTGCTAAAATGATTGAATGGTTGGAAACGAATGACATCGGAACACGAAAAGTGACCTATCGACTTAGAGATTGGCTGTTTTCCAGACAGCGTTATTGGGGAGAGCCGATTCCCATCATTCACTGGGAAGATGGCTCTATGAGTGCTGTCCCAGAGAATGAATTGCCGCTTGAATTGCCGGAAATGGATGAAATAAAGCCATCCGGAACCGGGGAGTCGCCACTGGCAACGAGTCCTTGGGTCCAAGTTCAGGATCCCGAAACAGGTATGAAAGGCCGGCGTGAAACGAACACTATGCCGCAATGGGCCGGAAGTTGCTGGTATTTCTTGCGGTTTATCGATCCAAATAACCCGGACGGATTAGCGGATCCTGACGCTTTAAAAGAATGGCTCCCGGTTGATATTTATATCGGTGGTGCTGAACACGCCGTGCTTCACCTTTTGTATGCGCGATTCTGGCATAAGTTTTTGTATGACATTGGTGTCGTACCGACGAAAGAGCCATTCATGAAGCTCTTCAATCAAGGAATGATCCTTGGTGAAGGCAACGAAAAAATGAGTAAATCCAAAGGTAATGTCATTAACCCGGATGATATCATTTCAACACATGGTGCCGATACATTACGGCTGTATGAAATGTTCATGGGTCCTTTGGAGGCAGCCGTTGCCTGGTCGACAAATGGTTTGGACGGAGCGCGCCGCTTTTTGGATCGCGTATGGCGCCTATTTGTGAATGAGCAGGGCGGGTTGTCTGAAAAGATTGCTGACACGGACGATGCTTCCCCGCTGGACAAGGTGTATCATGAAACCGTTAAAAAGGTAACCGAGGATTTTGAAAATCTACATTTCAATACCGGCATTTCACAGCTGATGGTGTTTATCAACGAAGGGTACAAAGCCGAAACGATTCCGAAAAAGTATGTGGAAGGATTTGTTAAATTGCTTTCCCCGGTTGCTCCCCATTTGTCTGAAGAAATGTGGGAGGTTCTGGGGTATCCGGAAACCATCAGTTATGCGGAATGGCCCGGGTACGACGAAAACAAACTTGTCGAGGATGAAGTGGAAGTTGTTCTGCAGGTGATGGGCAAAGTACGAGCCAAAATGACCGCACCAAAAGATATATCGAAAGAAGAACTGGAAAAACAAGCGCTTCAGCATGAAAAAATTCAGGAGTTTCTGGAAGGAAAAACGGTGCGCAAAGTAATTGTCGTGCCAGGGAAGCTTGTTAATATCGTGGCCAATTAACGTGATTTCGTTTATCAAAAGGATCTCGCCCAGTGTATGGGAGGAGATCCTTTTTTAATAATGGATTATTGCGGGTCAGTCGTCATAAAGCAGAAAGGGAGGACGTGATATTAATTGCTTGGTACCCATTCCGTCTTTAAAATAATCCATTGATCTTTTTCAAAATACCATAAGGTTTCCACCGTTCCGAGTTGATCACTGCGGAACGCGCCACTGATTCGTTGTTTACTTTTTAATCCATATCCTTTTTGCTTATTGATTTTAACTGGTTTAAAGGACGCAATCGGCTCAATCATGGGGGCGTTTTCTTCAATTAACTCTCCATTTTGATCATAAATACCGAGTTCAATGTAACGGGAATCTCGATCACTAATATCCACGATAGAGGGATCTTTATCAGGCGCAATTTTTACTTCCACTTGAAAATCATCTTTGAACATGGCTTGAATAAATGTTTGCTTTGGAAGCGGTATTTGTTTAAGTTGGTTTTTTTGTACGGTATGCAGTTGATAGTCATACAAATTGGCCTTTTTGTTAGATAAACTCTGATACAGAATATCCTTTACACCGTCATGATTTAAATCATGGAAATGCATTTGCGGTTCATAGCCGCCATCATACTGGATTTCCCATTCGCCTCCATCTTTAGAAGATAGGAAAGCCCAGGTATCCATGTAGTATTTTGTATCGTCTGCAAATGATACTCCTTTTAATGTAATGGTTTCCTTCTCCGTATCACCGGTTACATCGTTGTTATAGGAAGCAAGGTGTTTGGGAGCCGGTTTATTATTTTCTTCTGCCATCACCGTAAATGGAATCAGTAATAACGCAAACACTAGTAATCGAATACCATTTTTCATTTATATCACCTCGGACTGTCTGGTTGGATTACTTTGTTCCATTTTCATGCATATTATGTATGGTGTTTATTCAGGAAAAAATTCATTGAATTTCTTTGTTGTATACCATTGACTTTTTTCTTGTGAGGTAGTAATATAACTCTTGCTGCTTAAAAACAGCACACATTTAATTCACTCATTCATTCCATTGATCAATTTTATTTAAAAAAGTATTGACAGTCGGTTATGACGGTGATATAATAATTTTTGCTGTCGGGGAAAGACAGCGACAGACAATTCGTTGCTCCTTGAAAACTGAACAAAACAGCCAGTATGACAGATGGATGTCAGAGGCAGGAAGTCGGAATGCTGATGTGTATATCGGCTGAATGACTTACCCCTTGAAATCCACAAAAATAAGCGAAGCCAATGAACGGCTGATCGGTGTCAGTCGTATCCCAAACTTTTTTGGAGAGTTTGATCTT
>NZ_BAAADM010000032.1:0-34417 GCF_039522485.1 Lentibacillus halophilus
CATGATAGAGTGCCTTCTCTTTTTTGACTAGAAAATTGCCTCAGGTGGCCCCGAGAATTATTTTACACATATATTACATATATCATGTTAATACGAGACTAAGCCAGCGGAATTCCTGACACCATTCAAGAATTCCGCACTGCTTTATACACTGTTCCTCATCTGAGCGTGTCTTTGCCGCCCATATACGGCCGGAGAACATCCGGAACAATAACAGACCCATCGTCCTGTTGATAATTTTCCAGAATGGCAGCAAGCGTCCGTCCGACGGCAAGACCGGAACCATTCAATGTATGGACATGTTCCGGTTTCTCTTTTTCCCCTCTGCGAAACCGGATGCCAGCACGTCTTGCCTGAAAATCCTCAAAATTGGAACAGGATGAAATTTCACGGTAGGTTTCCTGGCTCGGGATCCAAACTTCAATATCGTACTTTTTAGCGGCAGTGAACCCTAAATCACCCGTGCACATGTTCATTACACGATACGGCAAGTTCAACAATTGCAATACCTTTTCCGCATGCCCCGTAAGTATCTCCAGCGTTTCGTAGGAATCTTCCGGTTTCGTAAAATGAACCAATTCCACTTTATTGAATTGGTGCTGGCGAATAAGTCCACGCGTATCCCGTCCGGCTGAGCCTGCCTCTGAGCGGAAATTCGCACTGTATGCGACATATTTGCTCGGAAGATCCTCCATGCTCAAAATCTCATCCCGATAAAAATTCGTCACAGGTACTTCAGCTGTCGGAATCAGAAAATAGTCCCAGTCCTCCAATTTAAAAACATCCTCAGCAAATTTTGGAAGCTGACCCGTTCCTGTCAGACTTCCGCGATTAACAATTTGCGGCGGCATCATTTCCGTGTACCCGTGATTATCAGCATGTACGTCCATCATAAAACTTATCAGTGCCCGTTCCAACCGTGCTCCAAGCCCTTTGTAAAATACAAAACGGCTCCCGGTCACTTTGGCGGCCCGTTCAAAGTCAAGAATATCCAAGTTGGCAGCAATATCCCAATGCGGCTGTTTCTCAAAACCAAATTCCGAATGAGTGCCCCACCTGCGTATTTCCACATTATCGTCTTCGTCGTCACCGACCGGCACACTTTCATGTGGAATATTCGGAATGGACAACATAATCATTTCCAATGAATCTTCCAGGTCGTTCAACTCATTGTCAAGTTCTTTTATTTGATCACCGACTTTCCGCATTTCCTCAATAGCCGATTCAGCATCTTTTTTTTCTTTCTTCAGTTCGGAAATTTGTTTCGATGTTTCATTCCGTTTGGCCTTCAGAGCCTCCGTTTCCGAAATCAATGTTCTTCGGCGTTCGTCAAGTTCACCAAACCGGTCCAGTTCAGAAAGATCTTCCCCGCGATAGGATAATGCTTCCTTAACCTCTTTAAAGTTATTTCGTAAAAATTTCCGATCAAGCATCGTGACATCCTCCTTATTAACATATAAAAAACTCCCGTCCCTGACTGTCAGGGACGGAAGTTTGCTTTCCGCGTTGCCACCCTTATTGAAGAGATATCCCCTTCCGGCTCCATACGATAACGGTTTTCCACCGAGTTTACCTACTGTTATTTCAGCAAACCAGTTTAAGGATGGATTCACAGGCAGCCATCACCGATTCTCACCTGTCATCGGCTCTCTGAAGACAGCTGACACCTGTTACTATTTCCTTTCGTTACTGTTAATCATTATTATTACATCACAAATGACGTCCGATTAAGACGCAAGGCTATTTTTTGATTGTTCCACCATTTCGATAAAATATGCAATAAAACGATGATCATCTGTTAATTCGGGGTGAAAAGCCGTGCACAAATAATGGCCCTGTTTAGCCGCAACCATCCTTTTCTGATAGTCAGCCAGTCCTTCCACCTCATGGCCTGCTTCAGTGATATACGGCGCCCGAATAAACACAGCATGGAAACCATCTCCTGCATATGTTATATCCAAAGTTGCTTCAAAACTTGCCACTTGTCTGCCGAATGCGTTTCTGGCAACGGTGATATCCATCAAACCAAGATGACGACTGTCCTGCCCCTCAACAGCATTCGCCATCAAAATCATTCCCGCGCACGTACCAAATACTGGTTTTCCCTGTCTGCCAAATTCTCTAATAGCATCAGAAAAACCATAACTGTCCATCAGCCTTTGCATTGTTGTGCTTTCACCGCCAGGAATAATCAATCCATCTATTTCACTGAGCTGTTCCACCCGCTTGATCTCCACGGCAGCAGCACCGCATGCTTCGATGGACCGTATATGTTCGCGGACGGCACCTTGCAAGGCAAGTACACCAATCACATTCATCGTTATTCCTTCTTTCTATTCACTGCGATCCTGCATCCGGTCATGTCCTTCCAATGTTCCCATTTCAATGCCTTTCATTGCATTACCAAGGTCTTTGGAAAGCTCACTGATTAATTGGTAATCCGTATAATGTGTTGTTGCTTCAACAATCGCCTTAGCATACTTTTCCGGATGTGTCGATTTAAAAATACCTGATCCAACAAAGACACCATCCGCTCCAAGTTGCATCATAAGAGCCGCATCCGCCGGTGTTGCTACCCCGCCGGCTGCGAAGTTGACAACAGGAAGACGACCTTCCTCGCGGATGTTCATCAGTACGTCATATGGTGCCCCAATGTCTTTAGCATAGGTCATCACTTCATCATCCGACATCGATGTCAATTTCCTGATTTCAGATTGGACCTGGCGCATATGGCGAACGGCCTCAACAATATTTCCTGTACCGGGCTCACCTTTGGTACGGAGCATAGATGCACCTTCACCAATACGTCGTGCCGCCTCCCCAAGATTGCGACAGCCGCAGACAAACGGTACCGTATAATCCGATTTTTTCAAATGATACACGTCATCGGCTGGGGTCAATACTTCACTTTCATCGATATAGTCAGCCCCCATAGACTCCAATACACGTGCTTCCACCATATGTCCGATACGAGCTTTTGCCATCACTGGAACCGATACAGCATTCATCACCTCTTCGGTAACTTCTGGACTTGCCATGCGAGCAACACCACCGGCTGCACGGATGTCAGACGGAACACGTTCCAGTGCCATAACGGCAACAGCACCCGCATTTTCCGCTATTTGAGCCTGTTCGGCATTAACAACATCCATAATGACGCCGCCCTTTTGCATTTCTGCCATTCCACGCTTCACACGATCTGTACCCGTATTCACCATCGCTCTACCTCCAATATATAATTGTTTCTAGTTTTATTTTACTACACATCTCCGCCTGAAGTCGATCAAGCAGTATCGACTATTAGAACCAGCCTTTAACCGTATCCGTCACTGTTGTAAATAGATTGGAAAAAAAGTGTCCGACCGATCCAATGGCGAGCATGAACCAGTTAGCTTTTTCCACCTTGCTCTGTGCTGTCAGATCCATGGTCTGTTTGTTTACATCCGGAAAAATATAGCCATAATCATCGTCGCCTTTATAAACGATTTCAGCTGTGCCGATCTTTTCTCCTTTTTTAACTGGCGCCGTCAGTTTTTCTTCTTTATTTAATTTGTCTTTATTCAAATGATACGTCATGGCGTAGTTCTCTTTTTGGCCCTGTTTTATATACGAACGGAACGAGTCGTTGACGGCTATCTGTACCGTATCCTTTTTTCCTTTGGCTACTGGCATGTTTGATTTATCATCCAGCTGATAACCTTCCGGAAATATCTCTTGTTTCTGGAATTGCTGGAATCCGTAATTCAACAGTTTTGCTGTCTGCTGAAAACGTGCTGGTTCACTTTCGGCTCGCATAATGACAGAAATAAACCGATTGCCATCACGTTTTGCCGTTCCTGTGAAACAATACTGCGCCATGTCTGTGTGACCGGTTTTCAATCCATCAACGCCTTTATAATGAAATTGCTTAAGAGAACTTGCCTCTTTCGGGTCATGCGGGAGCATCCAGTTATAGTTGCGAATGGTTTGGCCATCAAAATTTGTTGATGGAACTTTGGATACATCAAGCGCTTTTGGATAGTCATTGATCAGATGATACGCCAACAGCGCCGCTGATCGGGCAGAAAGCTGATTATTGGCATTCGGATCGGTTCCCTCCGGTACATTGTCGCCGAGGGACGAATTGTGTAGTCCTGTCGAATTAACAAACTTATAATCCGGCAGTCCCATCTCTTTGGCCTTCTTGTTCATCATTTTGACAAACTCACCTTCCGAGCCTGCAACCAGTTCGGCAAGGGCGATCGTGGTGGCATTGTCCGAATTAATGGCCATTGCTTCGTACAATTCTTTAACGGTATAATCTTTACTTTGTTTCAGGCCGACACCGGAAAATGTCGTGTTGGCCGATATACTGTACGCATAATCGCTGATCTGTGTCGTGGTATCCCAACTGATGTCGCCATCCTCAATCGCTTCATGAACGAGGTATTCCGTCATCATTTTAGTCATGCTGGCAGGGGGAAGGGCCATGTCCGGCTTTTTAGCGTACAAAATTTTACCTGTTTTCGCATCTACCAGAATGGCTGATTCCGCATCCAGATCTAAATCTGATGCCTGTACCGTCCATGGCTGTGTTACGGCAACAGCGATCATCACGACAACAGCCAAGAATAGGGACACATATGTCTTTCCACTATAGCTCACTTTCGTTTCCTCCACTTTGATTAAGTATGTCTTTGCTGCATTCTACTGACCATTAACATTCGTATTTTATCATAAAAAATAGAAAAAAAATAGACAGGTAAAAGCCCTATCTATTTAAAATCATTAGGAAAAAATTACTATGTTACGTTGGCGTCACAAGTTGATACCCCCTCAGGAGTAATTGGGAGCCTCTTTAGTTATTTGCACATCATGCGGGTGGCTTTCCCGCATTCCGGCGTTGGATATCCGAATAAAACGGGCATTAAGACGCATATCATCGATGGTCGGAGTGCCACAGTAGCCCATACCCGCACGCAGACCCCCGGCCAATTGATGGGTCGTGTCAGCGAGTGGTCCCTTATAGGCCGTCCGTCCTTCTATACCCTCCGGAACCAGTTTTTTAGCATCTTCCGCATCCTGGAAATACCGGTCTTTGGAGCCTGCCTTCATCGCACCGACCGATCCCATACCACGGTAGACTTTATATTGCCGGCCCTGAAAAATCTCTTTCTCTCCTGGACTTTCCGATACACCGGCAAACATACTTCCAAGCATCACAGCGTGAGCACCGGCAGCAATAGCTTTTACAATGTCACCGGAATACTTGATCCCGCCATCAGCAATGATGGGAACACCGTATTCAGATGCCTTGGCCGCACAATCATAAATAGCCGTAATCTGCGGCACACCGATGCCTGAAACCACTCTTGTTGTACAAATGGAGCCAGGACCAATACCCACTTTGACAATCGTTGCACCCGCTTCAATCAAATCGGCGGTTGCCTCGGCCGTAGCAACATTGCCTGCAATAATATTTAAATCCGGATACGCATCGCGAATAGTACGGACTTGTTCGAGTACGGCCTGCGAGTGTCCATGTGCCGTATCTACGACAATAACATCAGCACCTGCTTCAGTCAGCTTTTCGATTCGCTTCATGGAATCACCGGAAATACCAACAGCTGCACCTGCCAAGAGACGTCCTTGTCCATCCTTGGACGAATTTGGAAATTCAATGGCCTTTTCAATATCTTTAATCGTAATCAGCCCTTTAAGGACACGGTCATTATCAACAAGCGGGAGTTTTTCAATGCGTTGATTCTGTAATAATGTCTCCGCTTCTTCCAATGTGGTACCAACAGGGGCTGTCACAAGGTTTTCACTTGTCATAACATCTTTAATCGGAATTGAATAATCCTGGATAAAGCGTAAATCCCGGTTTGTTAGAATACCTGTCAATTTTTGTTCATCGATATTGTTCACAATAGGAACACCGGAAATACGAAATTTCCCCATCAGATGTTCCGCATCATAAACCTGATGCTCTGGTGTGAGGAAAAATGGATTCGTGATCACACCGCTTTCCGAACGCTTCACCCGATCGATCTGTTCCGCTTGATCCTCAATCTGCATATTTTTATGAATGATGCCCAAACCGCCCTGACGAGCCATTGCAATCGCCATTTCTGCTTCCGTCACCGTATCCATCCCGGCACTGATCAACGGCAACTCAAGACGAATGTTTGTCGATAAATTCGTGCCTATATCAACTTCATTAGGCAGTACATCCGATTTCGCCGGCATCAGTAATACGTCATCAAACGTCAATCCTTCTTTGGCAAACTTGTCCTCGCGCATTGGTTTAACCTCCTATCAGTGAGTATGCTCGCTGTGATTAAAATTATGAATCCGGGGCAAACTAAGTCAAGACATTCTATTGATAATAACAATACGGCAACAACGCCACATTTGCAACAGCTTAGCGGGCACACAAAAGAAAAACTTCAATTCTGAAATTTACCACAATTAGGAGCTTCTATAATGCTTACCAACAACATTTCACAGTTTTATACTTATTTGCAGTCTCAGCAGAATGCTCAAGCGTATTTGGCCGATTGCTACCATCGGAAATTAAAAATGAATAATGCTTCCGTTAAAAGCTTTGAAAACTGTTCGCCATTTATACATTATCTGGATCACGGGTTGCGTTTCTACCAAAATGGCAAACAACTGGAACCTTTATTGCAGCCGCTTTTATTTTTTTATGGCATGGTGCATTTAATCAAAGCAAACCTGCTGTCGGTACGTCCGGATTATCCGGAATCGACGGCCATTCTGGCTCACGGTGTATCCAGCAGAAAACGCAAAAAACGGGATTATACATTTATGAAAGATGAAGTAAAAATTCAGCAAAACGGCCTATTTTCCTACTTTACCACTCACCTTTTTGCTATCCGGACACCGCCTTTTACTAAAATCAAAATGAACCAGCTGTTTGCGCTAATACCGGAATTGGGGCCCTTATTCCGGTATCAAGCGGGGGACAAGCTGACAGCCGTCGGAAAACGGGGGGCTAGGTCATTGCAATTCCCCAGTTGGATAATCGATCACTATCATTTAACCGTCAACACTTTTATTAATCGCATCAAACCATACTTACCGCCAATAAAAATGACGCAAACAAACCATAATTACATAAATATTGAGCTATATGAACCACTTTGTCCGTCAGAGGCCAGTCCCTTTTTCACTAGCATGACGGATGATCAGGTCTATTTTCCAATTAACCGGGACGATTGCTTACCCATTTCTGAAGTGATGGTCCATTATTTGCTTCTCTATAACTTAAGCATGCTGTGCCGTTATGAGCCGGAATGGTGGGGGGAAGTCCTTGCTGCCAAGCCGGATGCCGACTTTCCATTTATCCGATCCTTTTTAGAGATAACAGCGGAAAAAATCCCGATGTTGCTCGGCGTAACACTTTTAACCAACTGTGACTACCTGTGAACGTTTGACATCGGGGTTATTCCCCATTCTCTTGCGCATTATCTGTGTCATGGTCACCATCCGTAACGGCTCTGGCTTCCCAATCGTTATCCTCAGTGCTGTCATCTTCCGGATCGTCTTCTTCCTGTTCCGCCACAGCAACAGTAGCCACTTCCTCATCTTCCTGAAGCCGGATCAGCCGGACACCTTGTGCATTTCGTCCTGTTTGGGAAATGCTGTCCACCGGAATCCGGATCAATACGCCTGCTGCGGTTATAAGCATAATATCCTCGTCACCTGTGACAGCTTTTACGGCTACGACGTTATTGTTTTCGGATAATTTGCATGTGTAAATGCCTTTGCCACCGCGTTTCGTTACCCGATATTGTTCCTCTGGTGTACGTTTTCCGGTCCCATTGTTCGTCACATGAAGAACGTGCATTCCTTCGTCCAGTATTTCCATGGAAACGACGTCATCATCGTCCCGTAATGCAATACCGCGTACGCCGGCTGCATTTCTTCCCATTTCCCGAACCTCATCTTCAGGGAAACGGATGATATAACCCGTTTTCGTGCCGATCATCATATCTTTCTTTCCATCCGTCATTTGAACAGAAATAAGCTCATCCTCTTCACGGAGTCCTACGGCAATAAGTCCACCTTTACGAATATTCGCAAACTGTGACAGGCTGGTCCGTTTGCAAATGCCATGTTTGGTCGTAAAGAATAAGAAATGGTCACTGCTGTATTCAGAAACGGTAATAACCGCATTAATCCATTCTTCCTTCGCCACCTGAAGCAAATTAATGATGGGGATTCCTTTGGCGGTACGACTGAACTCCGGAATTTCATAACCTTTCGCACGGTAAACTTTCCCTTTATTGGTAAAGAAAAGGACCGTGTCATGGGTGGATGTGGATACGAGATGTTCAACAAAGTCATCATCATTTGTTCCCATTCCCTGAATGCCACGACCGCCACGTTTTTGTGTCCGATATGTCGAGGCAGGCAGCCGTTTGACATATCCGTGATGGGTAAGCGTAATCACGATGTTTTCTTCCGGGATCAAGTCCTCATCCTCAATCGAGTCAATCCCACCGGACACAATCTCTGTACGGCGATTGTCATTAAATTTATCCTTAATGGCAATCAGTTCTTCTCGGATAATCTCCAGTAATTTTTCATCATCGGCAAGAATAGCTTTCAATTCATCAATTTGCTGCAGCAAATCATCATATTCATTGTTGATCTTATCCCGTTCCAATCCGGTCAGTCGTTGCAGACGCATATCAAGAATAGCCTGAGCTTGCTTGTCCGTCAGCTCAAACTGTTCCATCAGTCCGTTTTTGGCTGTGTCGGTCGTTTGGGAATTGCGAATGAGTGAAATAACGTTATCAAGGTTATCAAGTGCAATTCGCAGACCTTCCAAAATATGAGCCCGTGCCTGTGCTTTGCGCAGTTCAAATTCGGTACGCCGTGTCACAATTTCTCTTTGATGTTCCAAATAATGTTCCAAACATTGTTTCACAGTCAGTATTTGCGGTCGTCCATTGACAAGCGCAAGCATATTAATCCCAAATGTCGTCTGAAGTGCGGATTGTTTATACAAATTGTTCAGGACTATGCTTGAATTGGCGTCACGGCGCAGTTCAATAACAACGCGCATGCCGTTGCGATCCGATTCATCACGTAAATCCGCTATACCCTCAATCCGCTTATCTCGGACCAATTCAGCAATTTTTTCAACCAGTTTAGCCTTGTTAACCTGATATGGCAATTCCGTGACGATCAGACTTGATTTCCCGTTGGCATGTTCTTCGACGTCCACTTTCGCCCGGACGGTCACCGATCCTTTCCCCGTTTCATAAGCTTTTCGAATACCATTTCTCCCAAGAATTTCACCGGCCGTCGGAAAATCAGGACCATGAATATAGGACTCCATCAATTCATGGATGGTGATATCAGGATCTTTACTGAGGGCCAACACGGCGTCGATTGTTTCACCAAGATTGTGAGGGGGGATATTGGTTGCCATTCCGACAGCAATTCCAGCCCCACCGTTAACAAGCAGATTTGGAAAACGGGAAGGAAAAACAACTGGTTCGTGCTCTGTGCCATCATAGTTTTCCGTATAATCGATCGTATCTTTATTGATATCTCGCAGCATTTCCATGGAGATTTTAGACATGCGTGCTTCGGTATAACGCATCGCTGCTGCCGAATCCCCATCGACAGAGCCAAAATTGCCATGTCCGTCGACAAGCATATAACGATAACTGAAATCCTGGGCCATCCGGACCATGGCTTCATAGACGGCCGAGTCACCGTGCGGATGGTATTTACCAATGACTTCGCCAACGATGCGGGCCGATTTTTTATACGCTTTATCGGCATGCATGCCAAGGTCGTTCATCGCATATAAAATTCTGCGATGAACAGGCTTCATGCCATCACGTACATCCGGAAGGGCCCGTGACACAATAACACTCATGGCATAATCGAGGAATGATGTACGCATTTCCTGACCGAGATTAATTTCTTGAACATTTGGACGCTCGTGATCCGCCATTTAACATACCTCCAAATCTCACTTCCCGAAAAACACGGCACGTCAAGCCGGTTCCATGAGAAGACTAACCTTAATATTGCTGCTTCCTATTACTGTATTGGTATGACTGTATTGATTACCGCAGAAAGTACAAGTACTTACACATCCAAATTTTGCACATATTCCGCATTCTCCTGAATGAAATTCCTGCGCGGTTCCACTTTATCCCCCATCAGCATATCGAAAATATAATCCGCATCCATCGCATCCGATAGCTCGACCTGAAGCAATGTGCGGGTATCTGGGTTCATCGTGGTTTCCCAAAGTTGGGTTGCATTCATTTCACCAAGCCCTTTATAGCGCTGAAATCCGGGTTTTGGTGAGTTCGGTATTTCTTCTAAAATTCGCTCCATTTCCTTATCATCGTACGCATAGTAGGCGGCTTTTCCCTGCTGAATTTTATACAATGGCGGCTGCGCAATGTAAACATAGCCGTTTTCAATCAGCGGACGCATATAACGATAGAAAAATGTTAAAAGTAAAGTGCGGATATGGGCACCGTCCACATCAGCATCGGTCATAATAACAATTTTCCCGTACCGTGCTTTCGTCATGTCAAATTCCTCACCAATGCCGGTACCGAGTGCAGTAATCATTGCCCGAACTTCTTCATTAGATAAAATTTTATCAAGACGAGCTTTTTCGACATTCAATATTTTGCCTCGTAATGGCAATATAGCCTGGAAGTGTCGATCGCGCCCCTGTTTAGCAGATCCACCTGCTGAGTCACCCTCAACAATATATAGTTCTCCGATGCTTGCATCCTTGGATGAGCAATCGGCCAGCTTACCAGGCAGATTAGAAACCTCAAGCGCACTTTTACGCCTTGTCAGTTCCCGTGCCTTCTTGGCAGCAATTCGCGCTCGGGATGCCATTAACCCCTTTTCCACAACGACTTTGGCAATGTCCGGATTTTCAAATAAAAACTTGGAAAAGACGTCACTGAACGCCGAATCGGTCACCTTTTTTACTTCGCTATTTCCAAGCTTTGTTTTTGTTTGCCCTTCAAACTGAGGATCTGGGTGCTTAATGGAAATGATCGCTGTCATACCCTCCCGGACATCATCGCCGCTCAAGTTCGGATCATTTTCTTTAAACATGTTATTCTTCCGGGCATAATCATTGATAACCCGGGTCAGTCCGGATTTGAACCCCGATTCATGAGTTCCGCCTTCATACGTATGAATATTGTTGGCGTACGAATAAATATTGCTGGCAAAACCATCATTATACTGAATGGCGACTTCAACTGTTATCTGTATATCTTCACTTTCAGCATAGAACGGTTCATGCAATACTTGACGATTCCGGTTGATATACTCGACATAGGAACTGATACCGCCCTCGTAGTAAAACTCGACAGGTTCTTCGTTGGTTCGTTTATCCTCAATGGCAATCGTAATGCCTTTATTTAGAAATGCCAGCTCCCGTAACCGTTGAGTGAGGGTGTCAAAATCAAATTCAACAATCTCGGTGAAAATTTCCGGATCCGGTTTAAATTGTATCTTTGTCCCCGTTATATTCGTTTCATCAATAGTTTCGACAGGCCCTTGAGGTATGCCTTTTTCAAATCCAAGATAGTAAACTTTCTCATCACGGTAAACATAAACATCCAATGTGCTTGACAGGGCGTTAACCACCGAGGCGCCGACACCATGCAATCCGCCGGAAACCTTATAACCCCCGCCACCAAATTTACCGCCAGCATGCAGAACGGTCATAATGACTTCAATTGCCGGTTTGCCGGTTTTCTTTTGAATATCGACAGGAATGCCGCGCCCATTGTCGATGACGGTAACACTATTATCTTTTTCAAGAATAACGTTAATTCTGTCACAAAAACCGGCCAGTGCTTCATCAATACTATTATCAACTATTTCCCATACGAGATGATGCAACCCTTTTTCACTGGTTGCCCCGATGTACATTCCGGGCCTTTTGCGAACCGCTTCCAGTCCTTCCAATACTTGAATCTGCTCCGCATCATACGCCTGATTATTTGAGACTTTTTCCTCTGCTGACATCTTATCACCTACGTTTCTACTAATAGATGGTCCTTAAGCGCTTATTCTTCGAGTTCATTTGAAAAGTCTTCCAGTGTACTGGTCGACAGAGTCATGCCGGAACGCTTTTTGAGCGTTGCAACGGACAAGGAGCTGCAATAAATATCATCTTCCGTGATCACAACAGATTTAACGTCATCAGCAGCGTTGAAGACGTGCTGCTTTATGCCTGTGTTCACCAGCATTTCTTCCATAATGCTGGACGACATCGCGACATTACGGTCAATAATGGAAATAATATCGTCTGATTGGATAATGCTATCATTGCCTATATGAATAAACATTCTATCCCCCCATCATCATGTATGTGCAACACCATCTCTGACATGAAACAACTCCGCTTTCCGCAGTGTTTCATGGTTAATCCCGTCAACACTTGTTGTGGATACAAAGGTCTGTACTTTGCCTTGAATGCTATTCAATAAATGGGACTGCCGGTGATCATCCAATTCGCTCAACACATCATCAAGAAGCAATACCGGATATTCACCAACCTCGCTGGAGATAAGTTCAATCTCGGCAAGCTTCACCGATAAAGCGGCAGTCCGCTGCTGTCCTTGAGAACCGAATGTCTGTACATTTTTCTGATTAACATAAAAAATGAGATCATCCCGGTGCGGTCCTGCTAAAGTGGTGCCACGTTCAATCTCTTTGTCCTGTAACTCATGATATTTATTCGTATATACAGTCTCTATCGTTTCCTTATTTGCTGATTCTGATACCTCAATGGTAGGAGCATACCTGATTTCAAGTTTCTCCATACTGCGAGTAATACTATCGTGAACCGGAGAAGCCCACTTCCGAAGCAATTCCAGAAAAACAAATCGTCGCTCCAACAAGATCGCTGCATGTTGCGAGAGCTGATCGGTCAGAACCTGCAACATATCAGGATCCCATTTTTCCTGGAGCTTCATCTGTTTGAGTAAATGATTACGCTGTCGCAACGTTTTCTGGTATTGACCCAAATGGTACATGTAGCTCGGTTGTATCTGACCAAGTTCCATATCGATAAACCGTCTTCTGATCTGAGGCGATCCTTTAACGAGGGCCAAATGTTCTGGGGCAAACATGACAACGTTGAGCGCACCAATATAATCGCTCAAACGTTTCTGCTCCAGATGGTTTAATTTTGCTTTTTTGCCCTTTGCTGACAAAATAACTTCGAGCGGGAAATGGCGATTTCGTTTGTAAATGGTTCCTTTGACTGTTGCGTAAGCCTGTTCCCACTGAATAAGCTCTTTTTCTCTGGGCGTCCGGTGTGATTTTGTGAATGCGAGTAAATAAATGGCTTCCATCAGATTGGTTTTCCCTTGCGCATTCTCCCCGATGATAACATTGACTTTATCATCAAAGGAAAGGTTCAATTGTTCATAATTTCGGTAGTTTTTCAATTGAAGGTGGTTAATTTTCATAGCAATTCCCCGCGACTATTCTTTGGAAACGACAAAGGTCCCGATATCATCCACGGTCACGCTGTCACCCGGGTACAACTTTTTGCCTCTTTGGTATACACGCTCATCATTAACCAGCACTCCAATGTCCTGTAAGTAGGCTTTAACCATCCCGCCAGAGTCAAGGACATTCATCATTTTCATAAACTGCCCCAGTGGAATAAAATCCGTGCTTATTGCTATTTCTTCATAACGATTCATAAGTTTCACCAGACTTTGTTCATAATGGTCAGTACGCTTTTTATACTTCCTATCTATTTTACTAAAAATTTATTGATAAGGGAAGGAAAGAGCATCTTATTTTTATTATGATCAAGAAATACAGAGGTAAAACGAATAAAAGTGGAACAGCTGAAAAATACTCCAGCTGTTCCACTTGTTCAAATATCGGATTAATTGAAAAAGTTTTGGTGATCAATACGTTCTCACGGGCAGAATTAATTGCAATATGGGATCACCGTTGATCGGCTTAATAATAAATGGACGCATAGCACCAGTGAATTCAATAATGACGTCATCATTTTCGATGGCTTTTAATGCATCAAGCATATATTTGGAACTGAATGATATCTTAACGTCTTCTCCTTCCATGGATTGAAGGGAAACTTCTTCAGCTACTTGCCCAACTTCCGGGGAATTACTGCTGATCTGTAGCGTTTCCGTATCTTTGGTTGTTAATTTGACCACATTGTTGCGTTCATCTCTTGCAAGCAGTGACGCACGATCAATGGTATCAATCAATTCTTTTGTTTTCAGATGTAGTCGTGTTTGGCTTTTTTCAGGAATCAGCCGTGATGTTTCCGGATAGTTGCCATCGAGCAGCCGTGACAGGAAGTTTAAATGCTTCGTCCGGAAGAGAATTTGATTGTTGGCAACGCTTATTTCCACTCTTTGGTCATTATCATCTAGAATTTTATACAATTCATTTAAGCTTTTGCCCGGAATAACAATGCTAGAAAATGCGGCATGCATATCCTCGATGGAAACTTGACGTGATGCCAGCCGGTGACTGTCCGTTGCTGTGAAATGAAGTGTTTCTTCGTCCATTTTAACATTAACACCGGTAAGAATGGGTCTTGTTTCCATCGAGGAAACGGCGAAACCAGTCTGCTTAATGAGATTTTTTAACAAATCAGCCTGGATTTCAAAGTTGTCATCTGTCTGCAGTGCCGGTAATTTCGGATACTCGTCCGCATCCTGTCCATTCAGGTTAAATTTGGCCTTTCCGGAACGAATGGTCACTTTTAGACTCGCATCTGCCTCAATTTCAACAGTCTTTTCTGGAAGTTTTCGAACAATATCTGGAAAATAGCGAGCTTGCACAACGATACTTCCAGCTTCAATTTGTTCCGCATTGATCATACCATCTTCTTCAGCCGGTATAAATGATTCAATTGAAATATCAGAGTCACTACCAGTTAATGTGATGCCGTCTGATTCAGCTTTTATTTTCATTCCGGTCAGGATAGGAATAGCGGCCTTAGCTGAAATAGCCTTCATGACGTCTTGTACACTGGAGATCAGTTGGTCACGCTGAACGACAAATTTCATGAGATGAATTCTCCTTTTGATGCATGATTATATATATTTATTAATAAAATACCGTAATAATCGTAGTAAGGGTTGTGATTATGTGGATATCCTCAAACTTGTCTGTTTTCACCAGTTATTCACATGTGGACAAGATGTTTATGAACTGGTTCATTTCGTCCACATCATTAACAACGACCCAGTACTAGAATGATTTTAGTTGTTCTTTTAATTCTTCCACATCTTTTTGCAGCAATGTGTCGTTCTCCATGGTTTTAACGACTTTCTCATGAGCGTGAATGACTGTTGTATGATCGCGCCCACCGAATTCGTCGCCGATTTTTGGCAAGGAGAAATCGGTTAATTCACGTGCTAAGTACATAGCAATCTGACGGGGAAACGCAATGGATTTTGTTCGTTTTTTAGCAGCAAAGTCGTCCAATTTTACATTATATTTTTCTCCCACAGCTTCTTGAATTCCATGGATAGTAATTGTGCGTGGTTTGCTGCTCGGTATGATATCTTTTAGGGCATCTGCTGCAAGGGATGCATCAATATCCTGATTCACTAAAGAGGAGTAGGCGACAACACGTATCAGTGCTCCTTCGAGCTCCCGTATATTGGTGTCTATTTGATTCGCAATGTACAACATAACTTCATTCGCTATGTCAAGCCCCTCTGCTTTTGCCTTTTTGTTTAATATAGCAATTCGTGTTTCCAAGTCAGGTGGCGTGATATCTGTAATCAATCCCCATTCAAATCTTGAGCGCAAACGGTCTTCCAGTGTCGGAATTTCCTTTGGTGGACGGTCGCTGGAAATGACAATTTGTTTGTTTTCTTCGTGCAATGTATTAAATGTATGGAAGAATTCTTCCTGTGTTTGTTCTTTTCCAGCAAGAAATTGAATATCATCTATAAGTAAGATGTCCACATTTCGGTACTTGTTGCGGAAATTGGCTGCTTTGTTTTCCATAATGGCGTTAATAAACTCGTTCGTAAATTTTTCGGATGTCAAATAGTCGACTTTGGCTTTTGGATTATGATCTTGAACATAATGCCCAATTGCGTGCATCAAATGTGTTTTTCCCAGGCCGACGCCGCCATAGATAAATAGTGGATTGTATGCCCGTGCCGGTGCTTCAGCAACAGCCAGAGATGCGGCATGCGCAAAACGGTTGCCAGATCCAATAACAAACGTGTCAAATGTATATTTGGAATTCAGCATAGTTTTTGCTTCATTTGTATCATTGCCTGTATTTGCCGTCGGAATTTTCTTGGGGGACTGGCCCACATCGTCTTCCGATTCATTAGCATCCGGGATGACAAACCGAGTTGACAGTTCGGCTCCGGTGAGCTCCAGCAGTATATCGTCGATCAGACCAGTATAATGGCCTTCCAACCAGTCCCGTGCAAATTCATTTGGTGCAGATATAATCAATGTATTATTATCCAGGGATTCGGCTTTTGTGTTTTTTAGCCACGTCTCATAACTGGGTTTGCTTATTTTGTCCTCGACGTTCTTTAATGCCGCATTCCATAGATCGTCGACATTTTCCATGAAAAGTCACCTCTTTCTGTACCCGAAGATGATAGAAAAACCTTTCCTTAATCTTTCGCAAGGGTCTTAGTCATGAAAGATGGAAAGGTTTTGTAGAATAATTTGGCATGTTTTATAAACTGTGGATGATATGTTCCCAGTGTGAAGCGATCATATGTCGTTTGTTTACATCATCCACAACTATGTTTATGGACGAGTTGATAGAGTGTGAACGATTATTCACACTTTATCCACAGATTGTTGATAACATTTATTGCTGAATGTTTTATTCACACGCTTAAACACAAATATAATACCAAATAAAAACGGGTAGTGCAACGGTTTATCGACAGTTATCCACAGAATTCGCTGGATGTAGACATCATGTGTCCACATTATCTGGTTTTGTGAATAGGCTGTCGATATACGTTGTGGATAGTGTAAACGTGTTGAAATTTGGAGCACAATAAAGTGTGGATAAGTTTTTTCCGAGCAAACATTGACAGGCCGAAGTTGTTTTCCTTATAATGAATTAGACTGTCATAAAAAAGAACAAGATAGATTTGTTATTCCTCAGGGAGGTGCAGGATATATGAAACGTACTTTTCAGCCAAATAATCGCAAACGTAAAAAAGTGCACGGGTTTCGTAACCGTATGAGCACAAAAGATGGCCGTCAGGTTTTGAAGCGCCGTCGTCGTAAAGGAAGAAAAGTATTATCTGCATAGACCACTGAATCATTCAGTGGTCTTTTTTCCACTTAAGACATAAACGCATAAACCTAATTTTGAACATAGAATTTTTTCGGGTGAACGGTGAACGAGGATCCGGATAGCATGGTAAAGGTGATGGCATTGAAAAAGGCGTATCGGATAAAAGCGAATAAAGAATTTCAACATATGTTTCAACATGGCTCGTCATTTGCAAACAGACAGCTTGTTCTATATTATATAAAGAAGTCAGAGCAAACCCATTTTCGTATTGGCTTGTCTGTTGGAAAAAAGATTGGCAATGCTGTCACTAGAAATAGAATAAAACGTCATTTGAGAGAAGCTTTTCGCGAATTGGAATCAAGAGTTTCCCCGGTTTATGATTTGATTATCATTGCACGAAAGCCTACAAGACGAATGGACTATAACGGCGTAAAAAAAAGTTTGATTCATTTATTGTCCAAAGAAAAGTTGTTATCGAAAAAATAACGACGTTTTTCATTTTTATATAGAATCTTACATTTATTTAATGGTAAAATAACTACGAAAATAGGATACATAGGTGTTTTGTCAGTTAGGAGGAAATGCGTTGCGTAAAAAAATGCTATTGCTGATGGCTGTGGTCGGGCTGACAGCAATATTGTCCGGATGTATGCAAATCAATGAACCGATCACCTCGGAAAGTGAAGGTATCTGGAATTCATATTTTGTCTATCCGTTATCGGAGACGATCAAATATTTGGCGGGGCTGTTCAATGGCAGTTACGGCCTGTCGATTATTGTTTTGACGATTTTTATCCGTCTGATTCTACTTCCGTTAAACGTTAAACAATTGAAAAGCTCTAAAGCGATGCAGGAGATACAGCCAGAACTGAAAGAATTACAGCAGAAATATTCTTCTAAAGACGCCAATACTCAGCAAAAGTTGCAGCAGGAAACGATGCAATTGTTTCAAAAGCATGGAGTGAATCCGCTTGCAGGTTGTCTGCCGATTTTTGTACAGATGCCGATTTTGATTGCAATGTATCATGCCATCAGGCGTACGCAAGAGGTTAGCGAACATTCTTTTCTCTGGTTTGAATTGGGGTCATCGGATCCTATTCTGCCACTTATCGCTGGTGCAGCAACATTTCTGCAGCAGAAGTTAATGATGGCGGGAAGTGCGGCGGCACAAAATCCACAAATGATGGTTATGCTATATGTGATGCCCATCTTTATTACGATTGCTGCGTTTATCTTTCCATCAGCGTTGGCGTTGTACTGGGTCGTCGGTAACATCTTTATGGTTGCCCAGACCTTGTTAATCCGCAAGCCAATGATGAATGATCAAAAAACTGGGGGAGACAAAACGTGAGAGAAATAACTGTCAGCGGGCAAACGGTTGAAGAAGCGGTCCAATCATCACTGATGCAGTTAGACACCACACGGGACCAGGTGGACGTAGATGTTGTTGATGAAGGCAAAAAAGGTATTCTCGGCGTCTTCGGGTCTAAACCGGCAATTGTGAAGGTTCGTATCCCGGTGGATCCAGTGGAAAATGTAGAGACATATTTGGCGTCGATTGTGGACCATTTGGGTCTTACTGCAGAGGTGACAACAGCCGTCCATGGCAGTCATGTTTATTTTAATATAACCGGAGAAAATATTGGATTAATGATTGGGAAACACGGACATACGTTAAATGCCATTCAATATTTGACGCACCTAGTCATTAATAAAGACAGGCATGATCACTATACCGTAGCGGTTGATGCGGAGGGGTATCGGGAACGGCGCAAAGAAACATTGGAATCACTTGCTCATAAAATGGCCGAAAAAGCCATTCGATCTCACAGAGTGGTATCACTTGAGCCAATGCCGGCCTTTGAGCGCAAAATTATTCATCATGCCTTGCAAAATAATGATCATGTAGCAACAGCCTCGGAAGGGCTGGAACCCCATCGGCATATCGTTATCAGACCATAATATAGACGATTACGATGAAACGTCCGGGAAACCAACTCCCGGGCGTTTTTTGTCGTGCAAGGGGGAAGTTGCTAGGGTCACCGTATAAAGTTTTATGATCTTTTTATTCACATGTGGATAAAAAGATTTTTTGTATCGATTAATTATTTACATGTGGATAAGTTTATTTTTGACTGATTTTATGATATTCTATTGTGTTAGTGGCATGTAAATAAATAGCTTTTATCATATGTTAATGTGTTATCACATTTTGCTGCTGACTGTGGGAAAACCACAAATGTAAAAAGGGGGATCAACAATCCGTCCATACCTGATTCAAACAATGACATTCAGTGGAAAGAAGAGATTTTTCCGCTGAATATTGTTTCACGTTATATAGATGTCAAAATGAAAAAAGATGGAGGTGATAACCATGGAGACAGAGACAATTGCGGCCATATCAACACCAGTTGGTGAGGGAGCGATATCGATTGTCCGACTGAGCGGTGAACAAGCCATTCCGGTAACGGCTGAATTGTTTCAGGGCAAAAATTTGCTTGAAGTAGAAACGCATACTATTCATTATGGTAAAATTGTTGACCCAGCCGTTGGTCACGTTGTTGAAGAAGTGATGGTAACTGTTATGCGGGCACCTAAAACATTCACACGGGAAGATGTTGTTGAAATTAATTGTCACGGTGGAATGGTTGCGGTGAACCGTGTACTAGAAATCACTCTTGATAAAGGCATACGGATTGCCGAACCGGGTGAATTTACCAAGCGGGCATTTTTACATGGCCGGATTGATTTATCACAGGCGGAAGCAGTCATGGATATCATCCGCTCCAAAACGGACAAAGCCATGTCGGTGGCATTTAAGCAGATGGACGGCCGATTGTCGCAATTAATCGGGCGACTCAGACAAGAGCTTCTGGAAACTGTTGCCCACGTGGAAGTAAATATTGATTATCCGGAGTATGATGATGTGGAGCAAATGTCAAAGACTATGATGCAAGACAAAACAAAGGACGTGCATCAGGAATTGGACCATTTGCTCCAAGTGGCCAAACAGGGGAAAATTTTGCGTGAAGGTTTGGCTACAGCGATTATTGGTCGTCCGAACGTCGGTAAATCCTCTTTGATGAATACACTCGTGCATGAAAATAAGGCGATTGTAACGGAAGTACCGGGAACAACTCGTGATACTATAGAGGAATATGTCAATGTCCGTGGTGTCCCGCTTAGATTGGTGGACACGGCCGGAATTCGGGAAACGGAGGATATCGTTGAAAAAATGGGTGTTGACAGATCCCGCGAAGCTCTTCAGGAAGCCGATCTGGTGCTTCTGGTACTGAATTATAATGAACCGTTGACCGAGGAAGATGAGAAACTGTTTGAAGCGGTGCAAGGTCTTGATTATATTGTGATGATTAATAAAACGGACCTGGATCAGAAACTTGATATAAACGACGTCAACGAACGTGCTTCCGGGAAACCTGTGATCACAGCATCCCTTATCCAGGAAGAAGGCATTGATCAGTTGGAATCGGCCATTGCCAGAACATTTTTTGCCGGTGATATTGATACTGGTGATATGACATATGTCACCAATGTTCGACATATCCAGCTTCTCAAACAAGCCAAACAGGCACTCGAAGACGCTATGGGGAGTTTAGAAATGGATATGCCGCTGGATATTGTACAGATTGATGTCACCAGAACGTGGGAATTTTTGGGTGAAATCGTTGGTGATACGGCCAGCGAGAGTTTGATTGATCAATTGTTTTCCCAATTTTGCCTTGGAAAATAGCCCGTAACGATGAAGGTTTCGTTTTAAAAGGATAGTGGTTTGTTTCATAATAGTAAAAGAAAGGGTGAACACAATGGTATATGACGCTGGACATTATGACGTTATCGTTGTCGGCGGAGGCCATGCCGGTGCAGAAGCAAGTGTCGCCGCAGCAAAAATGGGCGCAAACACGCTCATGCTGACGCTGAATCTGGACATGATTGCTTTCATGCCGTGCAACCCATCACTTGGTGGACCTGCTAAAGGCATTGTCGTCCGTGAAGTGGATGCCCTTGGTGGTGTCATGGCTAAAGTCATAGATAAAACACACATTCAAATGCGGTTGTTGAACACAAGAAAAGGTCCCGCTGTTCAGGCTTTGCGGGCACAGGCGGATAAGCCGCTGTATATTAAAGAAATGAAACATGTCCTGGAAAGTCAAGAGAATTTAACACTTCGCCAAGGTATGGTCAACGAATTGATCATGGAGGATGGCGAGTGCAAAGGGGTTATTACCGAGACGAAAGCTGCCTATTATGCGGATAAGGTGATCGTTACCACCGGAACCTTTATGCGTGGGAAAGTATTGATGGGGGATCTGGAATATGAAAGTGGTCCAAACAATCAACGCGCCTCCATTAAATTATCCGAAAATCTGGAGGAGCTCGGTCTCTCCCTAACACGGTTCAAAACAGGCACACCACCAAGGGTCAACAGTCGCACCATTGACTATTCCCAAACGGAAGAACAGCCGGGGGATGCTAAGCAGCAACAATTTTCCTATGAAACGACGGAGTATATTACCGATCAGATTCCATGCTGGCTCACGTATACGAATGAATTCACACATCAGATTATTAACGATAATTTGTCGTTGTCCGCAATGTATTCCGGCATGAAACGCGGTACAGGACCGCGTTATTGTCCGTCGATTGAGGATAAAATTGTCCGATTCAATGACAAACCGCGCCATCAAGTATTCCTTGAGCCGGAAGGGCGGGATACCCAAGAAGTTTACGTGCAAGGACTGTCAACCTCATTGCCGGAATATACGCAGCATGAGATGATCAAAACGGTCCCAGGATTGGAAAATGCTGAAATTATGCGGGCAGGCTATGCCATTGAATATGATGCGGTCATTCCGACACAGATTTGGCCAACAATGGAATTAAAACAAGTGCCTGGGTTGTTCACAGCCGGACAAATTAACGGGACGTCTGGTTATGAGGAAGCTGCTGCACAAGGTATTATGGCTGGAATCAATGCCGCAGCCAAAGTACTCGGCAAAGAACCACTCATTTTGGACCGATCCCAGGCTTATATCGGTGTTCTTATTGATGATTTGGTGACCAAGGGAACGAAAGAACCATATCGCTTGCTGACATCTCGTGCTGAGTATCGTCTGCTTCTCCGTCATGATAATGCGGATATGCGTCTAACGGAAATCGGGTATTCTTACGGGTTGATCAGCGACGATAGATATGAGCAATTCACTGAGAAAAAACGACTTGTTGAAGAAGAAAAAGAACGTCTTGGAAAGATCGTTATCAAACCGGAAGAACCTGTGCAATCGATGTTGAAGGAAGCCAATGGATCTCCGTTGAAAGAAGCGGTCAAAGCATACGATCTGTTGAAGCGTCCGGAAGTCACTTATGATATGGTGGAACAGATTATTGAACCGAATGATGAATTGCCGCCAATCGTCAGGGAACAAGTTGAAATTCAAATCAAGTATGAAGGCTATATTAAGAAAGCAAACGAACAAGTGGACAAAATGCTGAAAATGGAAAACAAGACGATCCCTGATAACATCGATTATGACGATATTGATGGTATTGCTTCTGAGGCGAAGGAAAAACTGAAAACCGTGCGGCCGCTGTCGGTCGGTCAGGCCTCCCGTATTGCCGGTGTTAATCCGTCTGATATATCCATTTTGCTCGTTTATATTGAACAGGGAAAAATCGCCCGGGTTGCCAACTAACCAAGCCGGTGCGAATGAATCATTGCCGACTGGAAAGCCATGGAGAAAGGAGTCCAGCTAAATGACACCAGAACAATTTATAGACGAACTGCGTGCTGAAGGCATTCATTTGACCGAGAAGCAGATTGCTCAATTTGAAACGTACTTTCATACACTGGTGGACTGGAATGAAACGATTAACCTGACCACGCTGACCGATAAAGAAGATGTCTATTTAAAGCACTTCTATGATTCTGTATCGGCAGCTTTTTACCATGACTTCACGGAAGGCAGTCATATTTGTGATGTGGGTGCTGGGGCGGGTTTCCCCAGCATCCCACTCAAAATATGTTTTCCTGAATTGAAGGTTACGATTGTTGATTCGCTCAAGAAACGCATTCATTTTTTGGAGCACTTGGCTTCTGAGCTGCATCTAACTGATGTTACTTTTCATCATGCCCGCGCTGAAACGGCAGCTGTCGATCGTGTTTATCGAGAAGCCTTTGACATTGTGATGGCTAGAGCCGTTGCCAAAATGACTGTATTAAGTGAATTATGTCTTCCATTAACAAGGAAAAACGGCACGTTCATTGCAATGAAGGGAGCAAATGTTGACGAAGAGGTTAAAAATGCGGCAAAAGCATTCAACGTGCTTGGTGGAAAACTGGAAACTGTCCATGCCTTTCAATTGCCTGAAGAAGAAAGCGAACGATCCATTGTTGTGGTACATAAAACGAACGTCACACCAAAAAAGTACCCGAGAAAACCAGGAATGCCTACCAAAAAGCCAATTACATAAATGGACGAAAAATGAATGGAAAGATTATGCTATGATTTCATACTTTTTCGTCGTCAGATATGATAGAATAATAGTAACGTATTATTATCTTATGTGGGAAAACACATGATATTGTCGGATTGTGTAAGTCTATTTTTTTGGTCTAAAGTCATTAATGAAGTGGGATTGTTTCACGTGGAACATGAAATATAAGTGCTGTCGGTTATGCTGATGAACAAACAGGTAGTTCAGAACCATTCAGATCAAACTGTGATTGATCCAGTGGCCGGCATTTTCTGAAGCAGTAGCTCCGGCACGGCCGAATATGTTTTTTAAGGTGGTGATTTGCTAATGGTCAGTCCATTGAACCGAATATTTGGCATGGGTGACAAAAACGAGTCGGTGCCAGAAGAAGAATCCTACCATCCGGATGAGGTAACTGAACTTCCTGTTGCAAAAATAGAGCCGAACCGATTCCAACCAAGAGCCGTATTCAATGAAGAAAAAATTGAGGAACTTGCTCAAACAATACATACGCATGGAATGATTCAGCCCATTGTGGTCCGCGAAATTGAAAAGGAAACACACTATGAGTTAATTACTGGTGAACGACGATGGCGCGCGGTGCAATTGCTGGAATGGAGTCATATTCCTGCCATTATCCGAAGTATGACCGATACGGAAATCGCCTCTGTTGCTCTGATAGAGAATCTGCAGCGAGAGGAGCTGACAGTAGTGGAGGAAGCCAATGCCTATGCCCAGTTGCTTGATTTGCACTCGCTGACACAAGAAGCTTTAGCACAACGGCTTGGCAAAAACCAATCAACGATAGCGAACAAACTGCGTCTGCTGAAACTTCCGGAAAAAGTACAGACCGCTCTTCTCGATAAACAGATTACCGAACGTCATGCAAGGGCGTTAATTAAAGTTAACGATCCGGAAAAACAGGAAAAGGTGCTGGAGGCTATTATGGAAAAAGACCTGAATGTTAAACAGGCCGAAGAACATATTGCCAAGCTGGATCAGCCGTCAGAAAAACCAGCAAAAAAGCAGCCGAAACGTAAGGGTGTCAATAAAGATGTTCGCATTGCGATGAATACCATTCGTCAGTCGCTTAATATGGTGTCCGATACAGGAATTGATGTGGAGACGGATGAAGAAGACCGTGATGAATTTTACCAGATTACCATTAAGATACCGAAACAGAAATGATATTTAATGATATATATAATTAAAACACCATTCATCTTTGCAGCAGAAAGGTGAGTGGTTTTTAAATTCCAAAATAATTGGAGTCGACGTCATATGGTTGCCGATTAATTTTTTCTTACAAATGGTCGCATAAATAGCCCATTTTTTTAAAGACATGATAGAATAATAGATATAGACTTGAGGTAGGTGACATCATGGGAAAGATTATAGCCATTGCCAATCAAAAGGGTGGCGTGGGGAAAACAACATCAGCCGTGAATTTAAGTGCCGGATTGGCCAGCATGAATAACAGCGTTTTGGTTGTCGACACGGATCCGCAGGGAAACGCTACGAGTGGTGTTGGTGTAAACAAGGCTGACATGGATCAATGCATTTATAATGTCCTGGTGGAGGATTTACCCGCCGAGAATGTTTGTGTGTCCACTCCGGTTCAAAATTTGGATATAATACCCGCCACGATTCAACTTTCGGGTGCGGAAATTGAATTGGTTCCGACCATTTCACGTGAAATACGTCTCAAACAAGCACTGGAAAGCTTTAAGGAAGCTTATGATTATATTATTATCGATTGCCCACCCTCATTGGGATTGCTTACCCTTAATGCCATGACATCGGCAGACACCGTGTTGATTCCTGTTCAATGTGAATTTTATGCGTTAGAAGGGCTTAGTCAGCTTTTGAACACCATTCGTCTTGTGCAGAAACATTTAAATAAATCACTGATGATCGAAGGTGTGTTGCTTACTATGCTTGATGCACGGACAAACCTTGGTATTCAAGTCATTGAAGAAGTGAAAAAATATTTTCAGGAAAAAGTGTATCAGTCTGTTATACCGAGAAATATCCGGTTGGGTGAGGCCCCAAGCCACGGAGAGCCAATTATCACCTATGATCCAAAATCCAAAGGTGCTGAGGTCTATCTTGAATTAGCGAAGGAAGTGATAAGCAATGGCGAAAGGGTTAGGTAAAGGTATTAACGCGCTTTTTCCCCAGGATGCGGAAGAAAAAGATGATGACATCATTCAGGAGATTCCGGTTGATGAATGCCGTCCGAATCCGTATCAACCAAGAAAAACATTTAACACTGATGCGATAGAAGAGTTGAAAGAGTCTATCATGGCGTATGGCATTGTCCAACCTCTCATTCTTCGTAAAAGCATTAAAGGCTATGAAATTGTCGTCGGGGAGCGCCGTTATCGAGCTGCTAAAGAAGCCGGGCTTGACACGTTGCCATCTGTGGTTAAAGATTTAACGGACGAAAAAATGATGGAAGTGGCGCTCTTGGAAAATCTGCAACGGGAAGATCTGACACCGATTGAAGAAGCGCATGCCTATCATAATCTGATGAATGAGCTTGGTGTGACGCAGGACACGTTATCCAAACGATTGGGCAAAAGCAGGTCGCACATCGCCAATATTGTTCGACTTTTGTCTCTGCCGGATGATACAGTCACTGCCATTAACGATGGTGAACTTACGATGGGTCATGGACGTGCATTGCTTGGCATCAAAGATAAAAATCAAATTATGTCGGTGGCTAATCAGATACGCAAAGAGAAATTGAACGTACGTCAGGCGGAAAAGTTAATTAGCCATTTGAATGAACACCCAGCAACAAAAGCACAGCCCAAACCGAACAAGGATATGTTTTTGGAAAAACAAGAATCGCTGTTGCGAGACAGGCTCGGTACAGCTGTATCCATCAATAAAGGAAAACAGAAGGGAAAAATAGAGATTGAATTTTATTCCCATGAAGACTTGGAACGTATATTGGAAACGTTTGAAAAGTAGAGGTCGTCATTAAGTAACAACAACCACGATCAATATCTGATGGTGCAATAATCATACATGGAAGGGAAAACCCACCGCATGATTTACGTTCACATCAACGTTAAAGTGGTAAAAGGCTGGCTTAGGAAGTAATAGGTCAGTCTTTTTTACACCGCAAAACAGTTATTCTGGATGTTCAGCGAGAATTGAATGATCGGTTGGAGGTGTGGAAACATGATATATTTTGACCAAGCTGCGTCCTCACGTCCGAAACCTCCGGAAGTGGGCGAGGCGATGGTTCATGCATTGAATTCTATCGGGGCCAATCCAGGAAGAGGCAGCCATCTTCTGGCAAGGGAAGCGGCTCAAATGATTGCCGATACGCGTGAGCGGGCTGCGCGTTTATTTGGGAGCAGTGATCCACGTAAAGCGCTGTTTTTTCCGAATGCGACTGCTGCCCTTAATCAAGCTATTAAGGGAATCAATTGGTCTGAGGGTGATCATGTCATTGCCACTGTGTTTGAACATAATTCCATTCGCCGGCCTTTGGCGTATTTGCAGCGGAAATATGGCATTAAGGTTACATATGTAAGCGGAAATGATGATACAGTGTCACTTGAAAACCAACTCCGGGAGTCTATCCGACCGGAGACCCGACTGTTGGCATTAACACATGCATCCAATGTAACAGGGACGGTTCTTCCGGTGGAGCATGCAGCTACTGTCGCCAGTGACCATGGCATTCCTGTATTATTGGATGCATCGCAGACAGCAGGGCATTTACAGATAAATATGCGGGAAATGGGCATCACCATGCTAGCCTTTCCTGGTCATAAAGGGTTGTTGGGTCCACAGGGGACAGGAATGCTGCTTATGGAAGGATCCATGGATTTGGAGCCGGTTCAGCACGGTGGTACCGGCAGTTTTTCAGAGGAACCTGAAAATCCACAACAATGGCCGGAAAAGTTCGAAAGCGGAACGTTGAATACCCCCGGTATAGCCGGTTTAAATGCTGCTTTGAACGTATATGAATCAGACGAGCACAACAATGTTCCACGTGAAACAATGCTGGGTCGGTCTTTGATGAAAGGATTGCAGGCCATCGACGGAATCACATGTTATAGTCCGGACAAAGACCATTGTCAGCTGCCGATAGCTGCATTTAATGTGCTGGATATACCGTCGCAGGAGATTGCGATGGTACTGGATGCACATTATGACATAGCTGTCCGCGCCGGCCTTCATTGCAGTCCACTGACACATGACTTTTTGAACACAACGCAACAGGGTGTTATCAGAGCCAGTTTGAGCAAATATAACACCGAAGAGGAAATAAATCGTTTCCTTGAGGCGATACAGGAAATAACGGCATCTTATCAAATGCTGTAATCACTTCATAAATGGAGTTGGCGTTATGGCTTTATTCGGAACAATAGTCAATGGCGTATGCATTATAGCCGGAAGTTTTATTGGAATGTTTTTTTCAAACATTCCGGAACGTTACAAAGAAACTGTGATGAACGGCGTCGGTTTGGCGGTCATTTTGATTGGGATGCAGATGGCCCTGTCGACCGAAACCATTATCATAGTGTTACTGAGTCTGCTTACCGGTGCTATCATCGGCGAATGGCTGAAGCTGGAAGCGGGTTTGAATAAACTCGGTGAATGGATTGGGAATACGTTTTCCCGCTCCAGCAGCGATGATGCAAGCGTTGCACAAGGATTTGTAACGGCATCACTTGTGTTTGTGATCGGTGCTATGTCTGTCGTTGGCGCATTGGATGGTGGTTTGCGCAACAGTCATGAGGTGTTACTCATCAAAGGGGTTCTTGATGGGTTTGTTGCGTTAGTACTAACGACAACACTTGGCTTTGGCGTTCTATTTTCAGTGATACCGGTTGTTTTGTATCAAGGCGTTATTGCGCTCTTGGCAACACAAATTAAAGATTGGATTCCCGAACAGGTGCTGAATGGATTCATTGTTGAATTGACAGCAGTCGGCGGTCTGATTATTGTGGCTATTGGTCTGAATTTGCTCAACATAACATCCATACGGATCGGAAACCTTTTGCCATCCATTGTAACGGTTGGAGTCATCTATGGTGTGTATGTTCTTTTTTAGACGGATAAATGATTGCTATAAGGCGGGGGTGCCACAAATGTGCTCTCTGTCCTATAGCTATTTTTTTATGGTTCAGCGCATGACAGATGAGGATACGCTGAACTTATGATCAAGCTGTTCGTCGAGTTGATGCAGCAAAGTCGCCATACGTTTTGCCATAGCAACGACTAGCGATAGTCTCGTATTCTGCAAAATAGCATATTCCATAAACCCACCTACATTGACAACGCCAGTCATATGTACATCGCCAATATCAGGCAGATTTTTATTTAAGGCAGCACCGGGTTTCAGTGAGCCAATATCTGCTGTAATGGTGCCCACAGAAGCGTATTTCCCTAAAGAAGCATCAACGGCAATAACAAATGGATGGCGATGTTCCATACGAACCAAATCAAAATAGTGCGCCATATTGACGGCATGCACCGGTTCATGCAACGTTCCATAAACGTGAATGTGTTTCAAATCTTCTTCAAGTAGATAGGATCCTGTAAATGGACCGAACGCATCACCGGTAGAACGATCGGTGCCGATGCAAATAACAACATAGTCTCTTGCCGCAGGTGTCCAAGATAAAACCCGATCTGTCATTTGATCCAGCAGTGCTGGATTATCGTACATCAATTGAAGTTTTTCCTTTTTGGGTATAAAACGATTAATCAGATTCATAGCTTATCCTCCACAATCATATTGGTATTAGTATACGGGAAAACATTAAAATCTATACCTAGTTAAATAATGGAGGCAAAGCGATGTGGGGAGCAGGGTTCAAATGGATGTTTTTAATTATTGGGACAACTATAGGCGCAGGGTATGCTTCCGGACGGGAGTTATGGCAATTTTTTGGCTATGAAAGCGGATTGGCCATTTTGTTGTTTACGCTATTTTTTACGATAAGTAGCTATGTCATTATGGATGTAAGTTATAAGAAGCAGTCAAGTGATTATTTGCCGGTACTCAAAGATATTGTCGGGCCGAAGTTGACAAACGTATATGATATTATGATTTTTTTATATTTGTTCACAACAACAGTTGTCATGATTGCTGGAAGCGGCGCCACCGGACAAGCTTTCCGGTTTTCATATTGGTGGGGGGTTGTGCTAATCGCTCTTGGCCTGATCGCCTTGTTTTTAAAGGATATTAATGGACTGTTGGCCATGAATCAGATTGTGCTGCCGCTCTTGCTTGGAGGTCTTATCTATATTTTATTGTTATTCATTATGGATCAGGAACTTGATGTGCTTGCTGATTGGCATGAACAGCGCAATTGGACGGCAGCGTTTCCTTTCACGGCGTTAAATGTTCTGCCGCTTATAGCCGTGCTCGGTGCCGTCGGCAATAAAGTCCGGTCCAAGCAGGAAATTGTTGTTGCTGCAATCGGGAGTGGATTGTCGCTGGGGACTATTTCATTTATTTATAATAGCAGTCTGATTCAGATTGCTGATGAATTATTAATATATGAGATTCCATTATTTGCCATATTGAAACATTATCCATTCGAAATTCTTATTTTTATGTCTGCTCTGTTGTGGTTTGCCATTTTTACTACGGCAGCAGCAGGCATTCTCGGTATTGCCACCCGTCTGCAAAGTATATGGAACCTTCCCATATGGATGTTAGCAGCGGGGATGATTGCTGTTATGGTTCCACTTACCACCCTGGGGTTTTCCACGCTCATTAGTTATATATATCCGGTTTATGGGATTTTAAATTTGTATGTCCTAAGCCGTTTGCTTTTATATCCGTTATGGGCCGATAAGGAAAACAGGGAGGTGTAAAGAGGGGTGTTCTTTTCTTTTCTTGACAGCATGATTGATGTAAAATCAATGTATAAAGCTGCATCCGGGGGTAATAGTTTGGAAATTTTACAAGATAAATGGCAACAGTTGTGGGACTATGTAACAGGGGCGGACCTTTGGGTTTCCGTTGGGAGTGCATTGCTGAACACCATTCTGATTATTATTCTGGCAATGCTCGTTATTCGTTTTGGCAACCGGATGATTGAACGTATTTTTGAAAACAGGACACACAACCCATTCCGGATAACAGAACGAAGGGAAGTCACGCTAAAAAAATTGATTCAAAACACGTTGAAATATACGGTTTATTTTATAGCGATTATCATGATTTTGCAGGGCGTACTGAACTTGCCGATTACAAGTTTACTGGCGGGTGCCGGGGTTGCTGGATTGGCCATTGGTTTCGGTGCACAAAGCCTTGTACGTGATGTTATTTCAGGATTTTTTATCATATTTGAAGATCAGTTTTCTGTAGGTGACTATATTTTAGTTTCCGGGGCAGAGGGGACAGTGGAAGAAATCGGGCTGCGGACGACGAAAATCCAGAGTTGGACAGGCGAGCAACATGTTATTCCGAACGGAAACGTGACACAGGTAACGAACTATTCCGTCCATAACGGGCTCGCGGTTGTTGATGTCAATATACCATATGAGAATGATGCTGTTATAGCTGAGAAACTTATTGAAACAATTGGTAAAGAACTACCGGATCAATATGAGGAAATTGTTCGGGTACCGGAAGTTATCGGGGTGCAAACGTTGGAATCATCCCATTACGTCATTCGTGTTATCGCTGAGACGTTGCCGGTCTATCAATGGGCAGGTGCACGCATTATGCGAAAGGAAATAAAAGAGGCGCTTTATAAGGAAGGCATTGACATACCAGCACCTCGTCTGGTGATGTATTCGCGCAGCCAGGAACCGACATCACTGGATATACAACCGGACAGACAGATGCAGGAGGGTGAACAATAATGGCGGATAAGGAATTTGGACTGAATGACATTGTGCAAATGAAGAAACCGCACCCGTGCGGTGAAAACCGATGGAAGGTTATCCGTATGGGTATGGATATCCGGATTAAATGCGAAGGATGTAGTCATAGTGTTATGATTCCACGTAAAGAGTTCGCAAAAAAAATGAAAAAGGTTTTAGAAAAAGGAGCCGAGTAATTGATGAGAAAATGGTTATTGCAGGTCTATAATTGACATTTAGGAAGGCCTTACCGATACAAAATGGCATTTTACCGACTATTTTCGCAAAAATAAGCATTACCGAATGCTTATTTTTATTTTTTCGCTTCTTGTCATTTGCAAGGCTTGTATCTATAATTGGTATGACTGAAGCGTTCATATGAATGGAAATCCTTAAGGAGTGAAAGTTACATGGCTTTGACAGCAGGAATTGTCGGGCTACCGAATGTTGGTAAATCTACTATGTTCAATGCGATTACGCAAGCAGGAGCGGAAGCAGCCAATTACCCGTTTGCGACAATTGATCCGAATGTAGGGATTGTGGAAGTTCCGGACCATCGCTTGGATAAATTAACAGAATTAGTAAACCCGAAGAAAAAGATTCCGACAACGTTTGAATTTACGGATATTGCCGGAATTGTTCAAGGGGCAAGCAAAGGCGAAGGGCTGGGGAATCAATTTTTGGCCAATATTCGCCAGGTTGATGCCATTGTGCAAGTTGTACGCTGTTTTGCAGATGAGAATGTGACCCACGTATCAGGTAAGATCGATCCGGTTGATGATATGGAAACCATTAATATGGAACTCATTCTTGCCGATTTGGAAACCGTCACAAAACGCACGCAACGTGTGGAAAAGATGGCCAGACAAAAAGATAAAGATGCTATGGCGGAATTGGACGTGCTTACAACCTTGAAAGAAGGGCTTGAAGCGGAAAAACCTGCACGGGCATTGGAATTTTCAGAAGAGGAATGGAAGATAGTTCAAGAACTTCATCTGCTCACAACCAAGCCCGCGCTGTACGCAGCAAATGTGAGTGAGGATGAGGTGCAGAACCCGTATGCCAATGACGAGGTTCAACGGGTGAAAGAATACGCTGAAGCTGAGAACGCTGAAGTCATTACCGTTTGTGCCAAGGTTGAAGAAGAAATATCCGAACTTGATCAAGAGGAAAAAGAGTTATTTTTGGATGATTTGGGTATTGAGGAAGCCGGACTGGATCAACTTATTAAACGGTCGTATAGCTTGCTCGGACTGGGAACATTTTTTACCGCCGGTGAGCCAGAAGTACGTGCTTGGACCTTCCGTAAAGGGATGAAGGCCCCACAGGCAGCGGGTGTTATTCATTCTGACTTTGAACGGGGCTTTATCAGAGCCGAAACCGTTTCCTATGAGGATTTAATGGCTGCAGGATCCATGGCTGCGGCTCGAGAACAAGGCAATGCCCGGCTTGAAGGAAAAGAGTATATTGTCCAGGACGGCGACGTTATCCATTTCCGTTTCAACGTTTAAACCATACTGTTTCCCTCGGTAAAAAATCAGGATCTCTCGAATGCTTGTTTTTCATAAAATCATTTGGTATAATACTGTGTTGTGAGTAATAAATAACTAATTACTCCTTGCTCTTTTCGTTGGATAAGGGCCGCTAAGACCAAAAGGAGGTGTAACGGATGAGAAAATATGAAATCATGTACATCATCCGCCCGGATATGGAGGAAGAAGCGCAGACTAACTTGATTGAGCGTTTCAACAACGTATTGACGAATAACGGGGCGGAGATTGAAAAAGTTGATGAAATGGGCAAGCGCCGTCTTGCATATGAAATTAACGACTACCGTGACGGGTACTATGTTGTCATCAACTTCGGCGGTGATGAAAATGCCATCAATGAATTCGATCGTCAGGCGAAGTTTACTGATGACATTATCCGTCATATGGCAGTTCGAGAAGATGAACAATAATAGGGAGTGGTTCTGATGTTAAATCGTGTCGTTCTAGTTGGCAGATTAACGAAGGATCCTGATTTGCGCTATACCGCCAGTGGCGTGGCTGTAGCCAATTTTACCGTGGCGGTTAATCGTCCGTTTTCAAATCAGCAAGGCAGCCGGGATGCTGATTTTATTAATTGTGTTGTTTGGCGCAGAGCCGCTGAAAATCTGGCAAACTATATGAAAAAAGGCAGCATGGTCGGTATTGATGGACGCATTCAAACGCGTACTTTTGAAGGCCAGGACGGAAAAACGGTTTTTATGACAGAAGTTGTTGCCGATAGTGTGCAATTCCTGGAATCAAAGGCATCTTCCCAAAACAAGGGACAGCAGTCATCAGGTTATCAGCCAAACCAGAACCACAATCAGAACCAGAATCAGCCGGATCAACAACCGGCCAGCGATAACCCGTTCAAAGATAACGGACAACCGATCGATATATCGGATGATGATCTACCATTTTAGAAGACCGTAGTCTAATGGATTAGCTTCCAGGTTATAAGTATGAAAAGGAGGAGTTCAAATGGCAGCTCGTCGTGGTCGTGCAAAACGTAAAAAAGTGTGTTATTTTAAAGCCAATGGCATTACACACATTGACTACAAGGATGTTGATCTTTTGAAGAAGTTCATTTCGGAGCGCGGGAAAATCCTTCCACGCCGTGTTACTGGAACATCTGCAAAATATCAGCGTAAATTGACAGTAGCAATTAAACGTGCCCGTCAAATGGCATTATTGCCGTATGTAGCGGATTAATAGTGGAAAGACCCGATTCATC
>NZ_BAAADM010000032.1:34460-108157 GCF_039522485.1 Lentibacillus halophilus
ATAACAAGGTTCATGATGCTTTTAAACCCCGCTAAACCCGTGATTTTTCAAAATGGAACGCGCTTTGTCTGTCTGCAGAAAGGAGACAAATGCTTTGGCTGTTTGTTTGTCTTTACTGGAGGTTATGACGGCACCTGTATAAATAATGGGCGCGTGGAGGTCATCATCAATCGTGAATACGTTTTGAATCAATTCAGATCGTTGGAGATCGCTACTATAAATAAAGCCTGCTTCCATATTTCCGGACTCGACATAGGTGAGCGACCGTCCGCCTTCATTGGTATAAACGATTGTTTCCTTAATCGTTTCCCAGACACCGCTTTTTTTTAGTGCTTGTGTGGCATATTTTCCGGCGGCGATGTTTTCCGGATTACCCATGGCTATTTGTTTTATGTTCAGTTCCGGCAATTGCTTGATGGATGTTGCCGGAAATGATTCTTGTTTGCTGCTTGCCAGTATCAGACGATTACGGGCAAAATCCATTTCTGTGTCGGTTGTCAGCAAGTTTTGTCCGGTGAGTTGTTCGATAGGTTGCTGACCAGCTGATAAGAAAACGTCAACCGGTGACCCGTTGCTGATTTGGTCCGCTAACTTGCTTGAAGCACCGTAATGAAACGAGAGTGCTGCGTCCGGATGTTCTTCCTGAAATGCATCCGCCAGGTCGCCCAACACATCCGATAAACTGGACGAAGCCGATACAACCACTTCGGACGTGTCTGCATTGTCCTGGCCGGTGCACCCAACACTTATCACGGCGGCTGCGAATATAAGAATAACACCGAGATACCGCATGGAAGATCCCTCCTATGGTCGTTTTTTTCGTTTCGGATAGACCGTTATTATTTTTAGCAAAAAAATAAGCGAATATGGGACAAATAAAGCGAGCCATGAATCGTCCAGCGGAAAAAACAAGGCAAGTACCGAAAATAGAATAAACGGAAGACTTGTCGTGTATACGGTGATTTTCCACAGGATGGGAAATGTAATTTTTCGTTGCAGCAATTTAGCTGTTTTCGTTCCGATATAAGCCATTAATGAAATAAGCAAAACCACCATGACGGTTAGCGGCAGGTAGTAAAATATAAAAAAGTAAATGATTATAATTAGCGGATTCATAGTTGCTCCGGGTTCACCAGCCGTCTGCATTCTGGAAATAAGGGATGGCATGGACGTGATGAGCATCAGGATAAATAAGTACAGGACGGCATAATCCATACCAATCCGATTTAATTGAAATATGGTTTGTTTAGCGGGCAACTTCAGGCTATTGATGAATATGCGTAAAAAAATCATGGTTTCTCACCCTTAACAAATGACGTCCCAGTATTTAAAATACCATTAAATGACGTTCATGACCATGAATCGTTCTTAAAATGCCTTTATTTATCGACAAATTTCCCGAATTTATTTCCCGGGTAATAATTCGGGTTAGTCTTTTCAAATGACAATAAAAGCTTCAAACGTGTTATTATATATGAATGAGCAGTATGTTGTCTGGATGGAAAACACACCTCATAATCATGCAAGATACAAAGAAGGTGCAGTGAATGGATCAATCAAATCAATGGCGAGATGGAGCATTATTAACCATTATTTATATGCTTATTGCGCTGGTGGCTGTTTTTGTTCCGGTTATACCGTTTGTTGCTGTTTTTTTGCTTCCGGTCCCTTTCATCGTGTTTGCTTCACGATATGACTGGAAATCATCAATCATTATGGTGCTTGCAGCGTCAGGCTTAACGATGGTTTTGCTCTCGGTTCACGTTGTGCCTCTTCCCGTCCTGATGGGATTGGGTGGCGTTGCCATTGGCTCCGCTATTTACAGAAAGCACTCCGCTTATGAAACGCTGGCGAGCGGCACATTAGGGTTTGTTGTCGGGTTTGTTATGCTGTTTTTGTACAGCCAGCTTGTTTTGCAAGTTGATTTGATCAGTGAATGGAATAGCGTGATGGATGAATCCATATCCATGAGTCAAGATGTGATCGAAGAATTTGGAATGGCCGGCGAAGCAGAAGACCAAATGCAGGCAGTAAAAGATCAACTTGATATGCTATTGGAACTTATCCCGGTTTGGATCGTGTTAATCAGTTTACTGATGGCTTTTATCAGCCAATGGGTGAGCTATAAAGTGATTACGAAATGGCAGAATCATGCGTTGCAATTTCCGCCGTTTCGTATGTTCCGGCTTCCTTTGTCGCTTATTTGGGTCTATTTTGTCGCCCTGATGCTATCCTTTTTGGATCTGTCTGGAATGACCGCACAGGCCGTCCATAATGTTATGATGCTTGCTGGATTGTTAATCGCATTGCAGGGACTATCCTTTATCTTTTATTATACGTATGTGAAAAGGATAACCAAAGCGTTGCCGGTGATGAGCGTTTTGTTGACGATTTTCCTTCCGTTCATCTTCCTTTTCCTTGTGCGTTTGCTTGGTATCATAGATATAGGGTTTGCACTTAGGGACCGCATTGCCAATGGCAAAACATGATCGGGAGTACAGGTAGGAGCTGATGATATGCAGGAGTTTCAACGAAAACAGCCGTTAAGCCTCCATTTATGGGTGATGTACGTGGTTGCAGCTGTTCTTGTCGGTTTTATCTGGTACTTTCAATGGGTGCCAGGACTGATAATGACTCTTATTCTGGCTGCAGCCATCTATTACAGCATCCGATCGGAGCGGAAGCTGGTAGATGCGACGCAAAAGTACATTGAAACGCTTTCCCATCGTGTGAAACGGGTTGGGGAAGAGGCATTGCTTGAGATGCCGATTGGAATTATTTTATTTAATGAAGAATATATCATCGAATGGGCCAATCCATATATGAATCGTTTTTCTGACGAGGAGGATACGCTTGTCGGAATGTCATTGAATGACCTTTCCGATGATTTTGCGTCACGAATTAAGGAAAATGATGACGACATCTGGATGGATATGAACGGTTATCAATTTCAGATAGCAATCAGAAAGGATGACCGGCTTTTATATTTCTTTGACCGGACGGAACAGGCCCATATTCAGACACGTTATGAAAATGAGCAAACCACGATTGCTATCATATATCTTGATAATTATGAGGAAATCACCCAAAACATGGATGATACCCTTAAAAGCCAGCTGAATTCCAAAGTAACGTCTGTACTTAACAGTTGGTCAACGGATTATGGGTTTTATTTAAAACGGACATCACAGGATCGTTTTCTAGCTGTTTTGACTAAGGACACACTGGATCAGCTGGAAAAATCAAAATTTGATATACTGGATGAAGTCCGGGAACTGAACGCTGAGCAGAACGTTCCGGTTACGCTGAGCATTGGTATCGGTGCCGGAGACAACACACTTCCGGAACTTGGCGAAATGGCGCAATCCAGTCTTGATCTGGCTCTTGGCCGTGGCGGTGATCAGGTTGCGATCAAGGATAACCTGGGCAAAGTACGCTTTTATGGCGGCCGTACGAATCCAATGGAAAAACGAACGAGAGTCCGTGCACGCGTCATTTCACACGCATTAAAAGAACTTGTCCGGGAAAGTGACAATGTTATTATTATGGGGCATAAGGCACCGGATATGGATGCATTCGGTGCTGCAATTGGCATTCTGAATATAGCGAGAGCCAATGATGTGGACGGCTATATTGTATTTGACTCGAATGATGTGGATACCGGTGTCCACCGCTTGGTTGATGCACTCAAACAAGATGATGATTTATGGGGATATTTCATTGATCCGGATGAGTCAGAGGCGCTTGTTACCAGCCGTAGCCTGATTGTTGTGGTTGATACGCATAAACCTGGTATGGTGGCTCATGAAAAACTATTAAACAAAACTGATTACAAAGTTGTAATTGATCACCACAGACGTGCAGAAGAGTTTATTGAGAACCCAACGCTTGTTTATATGGAACCTTATGCATCGTCAACAGCGGAACTTGTAACGGAACTGCTGGAGTATCAGCCGCAAAAACTGAAGCTTAAAATGCTTGAAGCAACCGCTCTGCTTTCCGGTATTATAGTTGATACAAAAAGTTTCACGCTCAGGACGGGTTCCCGTACATTTGATGCCGCATCCTATCTGCGTTCCAAAGGTGCGGACACCGTACTTGTGCAGCGTTTCATGAAAGAAGATCTTGATCTTTATATTAAGCGTGGCAAACTGATTGAGCGTGCTGAAATTTATAGTAATTCCATTGCGATTGCCAAGGGTAGTCCTGGTGAAATTTATGGTGGTGTGCTGCTGGCGCAGACTGCTGACACCCTCTTGACTATGAGTGGAATTAACGCTTCGTTTGTCATTTCGGAACGTGACGACGGGCGAATTGGCATAAGTGCCCGTTCGCTCGGCGATGTAAACGTCCAGGTGATTATGGAAAAAATGAACGGTGGCGGACACCTTACCAATGCTGCCACACAAATTGAAGATACAACGATTGACGATGCAGAAGCATTGTTAAAAGATATATTGGAAGAATATTTTACAGGAGGGGAAACAGAATGAAAGTCATCTTAAAAAAGGACGTAAAAGGCCAAGGAAAAAAAGGAGAAGTAAAAAATGTCTCAGATGGTTATGCACGGAACTACCTCCTGAAAAAAGGTCTTGCAGACGAGGCGACATCAGGAAACCTGAAAGCACTTGAAGCACAAAAGGAAAAACAGCGGCAACAGGAAGATGAAATTAAAAAGGAAGCCGAACTGCTTAAAAATGAACTGGAAGATATAACCGTGGAAATTAAAGCAAAATCAGGTGAAGCCGGCCGTCTGTTTGGTTCGATCACATCGAAACATATTGCAGATACATTGAAAAACGATTATAACTATAAAATCGATAAGCGCAAAATTGAGCTGGACAGCCCCATTCGGACGCTTGGCTACACGAATGTCCCTGTCAAATTGCACCAAGACGTCACGGGAACAATTAACGTCCATGTAACTGAAACATGACTGGATGATTTTATAAAGCAGCAAGGCTCGCCGTATCTTTTTAATAAGGAGGGCAACCGATGAGTGAGCTATGGAATGATCGGACACCGCCGCATAATATAGAGGCAGAACAGGCTGTCATTGGTGCCATTTTCCTTGAACCTGATGCTATGCCAACAGCTGCTGAGCACCTTATGGCTGATGATTTTTACCGGGCAAGTCATCAACGGATTTTTGACGCCATGCTGCGATTGATGGATCGGGGGGAACCGATTGATCTTGTTACGGTGACAACCCTTCTGTCCAACGAAAAAAAGCTCGATGAAGCTGGCGGCGTCTCATATTTATCCGATTTGGCCGGTAGTGTTCCAACCGCAGCCAACATCGTTTATTACAGCAAAATCGTTGAAGAAAAAGCATTGTTGCGTCGACTGATCCGGACAGCGACAGATATTGTCACATCAGGCTTTTCCAGTGAGGAAGATGTGGATGATATTTTGAATGAAGCCGAGAAAAATATTCTTGAAGTATCCGGGCGGAAAAACACAAGCAATTTTCAACCAATTAAAGATGTTCTAATCGATGTCTATGATAATATTGAGCAGCTTCATCATCATGATGGAGATATAACAGGCATTCCAACAGGTTATCGCGATTTGGATCAGATTACGTCGGGTTTTCAGCGCAATGACTTAATTATTATTGCCGCTCGTCCGTCGGTTGGTAAAACGGCCTTTGCACTAAATATTGCACAAAACATTGCCATCAAAACCGATGAAAATGTGGCGATATTCAGTCTGGAAATGGGAGCAGACCAGCTTGTTTCCCGGATGCTTTGTGCGGAAGGGAACATCGATGCCCAGCGGCTGCGGACCGGGAAACTTGAGCCGGATGATTGGAGTAAGCTGACCATGGCGATGGGCAGTTTGTCCAATGCCGGTATTTATATCGACGATTCGCCGGGAATCCGTGTCAGTGAAATCCGTTCGAAATGCCGTCGTTTGAAACAGGAGCATGGTCTTGGCATGATCATGATCGATTATTTGCAGCTGATCCAGGGCCAGGGTCAGTCACGGGAAAACCGACAGCAGGAAGTGTCGGAGATCTCGCGTGCTTTGAAGGCACTAGCGCGGGAATTGAACGTTCCGCTGATTGCTCTGTCACAGTTATCACGTGGCGTCGAAGCACGTCAGGATAAACGGCCGATGATGTCTGATTTGCGGGAGTCCGGAAGTATTGAACAGGATGCTGATATTGTCGGCTTTTTGTACCGGGACGATTACTATGACCAGGAATCCGAAAAACAGAATATTATCGAAATTATTATTTCCAAGCAGCGGAATGGGCCAGTAGGCAATGTTGAATTGGCGTTTGTTAAAGAATATAATAAATTTGTTGATCTTGATCACCGTTATTCGGAAAGTGATGTCCCGCCTGAACCTGTACAGACATAACCAGTTCTTCAACCATGGAACTGGTTTTTTGTTTGTGCTTTGAACGAATAATAATTGATATTGTTGGTTATATCGTTCGTGTTTAATTTGACAGTCAGGACTATGATTGATAAAATCATGCTGTCAGTAACGAAAATACAATTGTGGATGCATGATGGAGGTGCGCCATGTCCTCAGTAGTAGTAGTCGGAACGCAATGGGGCGATGAAGGAAAAGGTAAAATCACCGACTTCCTGTCGCAGAATGCCGAAGTGGTTGCTCGTTATCAGGGAGGAAATAATGCGGGGCATACCATTAAATTTGACGATGCAACGTATAAATTGCACTTGATCCCATCCGGAATATTTTTTCATGATAAAACGTGTGTATTAGGTAATGGAATGGTTATTGATCCAAAGGCTTTCACAGAAGAGATGACTTATTTACATGACAATGGCATAGCAACCGATCATTTGCGTATCAGCAATCGTGCTCATATCATTTTGCCGTATCATATCAAGCTAGATGTCCTTCAAGAAGAAGATAAAGGAAACGATAAAATCGGGACAACGAAAAAAGGAATCGGCCCAGCCTATATGGATAAAGCCGCACGCATGGGCATTCGTGTTGCCGATTTGTTGGACAAAGATGCATTCCGTACAAAGCTTGAACAAAATTTAAAAGAAAAAAACCGTTTGTTTGAAAAGATTTATGAAACGGAACCAATGCAAGTGGAGGAGATACTGGAAGAGTATCACGAATACGGTCGACAGATGGCTCCATTTGTATGTGATACGTCGGTTGTTTTAAATGATGCCCTTGATCAGGGACGCCGTGTTTTATTCGAAGGAGCTCAAGGTGTGATGCTTGATATTGATCAGGGAACTTATCCGTTTGTCACATCATCCAATCCGATTGCTGGTGGGGTCACCATTGGCTCCGGTATAGGCCCGTCGAAAATTGACCATGTCGTTGGGGTGTCTAAAGCGTATACGACACGAGTCGGGGATGGTCCGTTTCCGACTGAATTGACCGACGCCACCGGCCAACAGATACGGGAGACCGGCAACGAATACGGAACAACAACTGGACGACCGCGACGTGTTGGTTGGTTTGACAGTGTGGTTGTGCGTCATGCCCAGCGTGTTAGCGGCGTGACGGATTTATCCCTCAATTCACTTGATGTTTTGACAGGTATTGAAACTCTCAAAATCTGTGTGGCTTACATGTATAACGGAGAAAAAATACATGAATTTCCGGCCAATCTGCGTATACTGGCTGAATGTGAGCCGGTTTATGAAGAAATGCCCGGATGGACGGAAAGTATCACCAATGTTCAATCCATTCATGAGCTTCCACCCAACGCCAGACATTATTTGGAACGCATCGCACAATTAACCGGCATTCAACTGTCTATTTTTTCCGTCGGTCCGGATCGCACGCAGACAAATATGGTACGCAGCGTTTACAGCTAAATACAATACTTGCTTTCACTCAACCTCTGTCTTATCGACGGAGGTTTTTTTGTCGGTTTCAGACTGAAATTTTGAAACGTATAAAATAATTGTCACTAATTGTAACGTGATTGTAAAAAAAGTAGACGTTATTATACAATTCATTTACATTTACCCGTTCTCTATTTTATCGTGTGCGAAGTTATGATAGTTTAATAAAGGACTAAAAGAAGCAATGAGACTTGTATATATCGTTGCATGGTAAAAGGAGCGTACGGTATGGCACGAAGAAAACCGCTTGATGATCTTCACAGGAATCGTCATATACTACCAAAAATAGCCATTATGATAGGTCTTGGAATATTTTTGTTTGGTACGGCTGCTCAGGCTGAAGAAGGGTCGCTGGGGAAAATATTTCATGTTTATGTTGATGGTGAACATATTGGCAAAGTAAATGATAAACAGGCCATGAAGGATATAATGGAAAGCAAAGTGAAGAACAAGAAAGCTGATTTTAACAATCTTTCGCTGACGATTGGGGAAGAAGTGAATATAGTACCTGAGCGCGTATTCGACCCATCGTATGATAACCAGAAAGTGAGCACGTATTTGCAAGAAAACCTATCTGTTCAAGCGGAAGCCGTTAAAATGGAAATAGGCGGAAAAAGCGTTGGATACTTTCAAAATAAAAAGGCCGCTGAACAAACGCTGAACGCCTATCAAACCAACTTTGTCGATGAACAGGATCTCGAGACGTTGACGGCAAAAAAACAGGAAAACGACATGACCGATTATACCCGGGCAAATCTAGTGAATGATAAACAAACGACGGACCATTTAAGCGCCGGGGATACTATTATTACAGACGTTTCCCTTTCAGATAAGGTTTCCTTTTCCGAACAAAAAACAGCGCCATCCGGCGTTTTGACGAAAAAGCAAGGTATTTCCGTCCTTGAAAAGGGGACACCAGTTGAAACGGTACATAAAGTAAACGAAGGAGAAACATTGGTGGATATAGCCAAGCAGCACGATTTAACCTTGGATGAATTGCTTAACTTAAACGAGGAACTGAAAAAATCCTCTGTTTTGCAAATTGGACAGAAACTTTATGTGACGGACTATCAGCCATTTGTTGACGTTATCGTTAAGAAGGAAATAAAAGAAAAAACGTCGATTGATTATAAAACAAAAACCATCGAATCCGATAATCTTTACAAAGGTGAAGAAAACGTAAAACAGCAAGGTGAAGAAGGTCAAAAGATGGTGCATTATTCCCTGACGATAAATAATGGGAATGAATCCAGCCGAAATATTATTAATGAAAAAACAACCAAAGAACCGGTCAAAAAAATTATCGTTAAAGGAACCAAGGTTGTCCCGTCACGTGGAACAGGCAACCTGAACTGGCCTGCAGTCGGTGGATATATATCCAGCAATGTAGGCATGCGCTGGGGGTCCATGCATAAAGGAATGGATATTGCGGGACCAAGCAGCCGCACTATAAAGGCAGCTGACAATGGGACGATTGTTTCAGCTGAACGGTCCAGCGGTTATGGTAACAAAATTACGATCGATCATAATAATGGCATGCGAACGATTTATGCTCATTTGGCCTCCATAAATGTCAGCCCGGGTCAAACGGTTGAAAAAGGTCAAAAAATTGGAGTTATGGGAGCAACGGGGGACTCTACTGGCATTCATTTGCATTTTGAAGTCTATCAAAATGGTTCGTTGCAACACCCGAAGAAGTATTTTTAGGTCATTCAGAGTGTAAGAGTTATTTTTCGTAAAAACAAATGACAACTGACTCATGCGTAAAAGATGGGTCAGTTTTTTTGTGACACTAATGATTGCATGAATGCCCGTGTGTTTTATATTTTTCGCATCTGATATAAGACATTTTGGACAAAGTACGATAGAATGGAGCGAGAAACTACAATTGGATAAAGGAAAACAATGGGGTTTAGACTCTCTTTGTTAAACGAACCTTACATAAAGGACGTGACGTTTATGGGACAGAAAATTTTGGTTGTAGATGATGAACAGCCAATAGCTGATATTTTACATTTTAATTTGGATAAAGAAGGGTATGATGTTGTTGTTGCTTACGATGGGGATGAAGCCATCGAGCTGGCTGACGAAGAGGATCCCGATCTTGTCCTTTTGGATATTATGTTACCGAATAAAGATGGTAATGAGGTTTGCCGGGAGATCCGTAAGACGCATTCCATGCCTATCATAATGCTGACGGCCAAGGATGATGAAATTGATAAAGTGCTTGGGTTGGAGCTTGGCGCGGATGATTATGTGACGAAGCCATTCAGTAATCGGGAGTTGATTGCCCGGGTGAAGGCGAATTTGCGCCGTCAACAGCAGATTCCGGATGATGGAGTTAAAACGACGAAAAACATTCAAATCGGCCGACTGGAAATTCAGCCAGATGCTTATGCTGTCACCCGTGACGGGAATCACGTAGATCTGACCCATCGTGAATTCGAATTGCTTTATTATTTGGCCCGTCATATTGGTCAAGTCATGACCCGTGAACATTTGCTGGAGACCGTATGGGGTTACGATTACTTTGGCGATGTACGGACGGTTGATGTTACTGTTCGTCGTCTCCGTGAAAAGATTGAGGAAAATCCGAGCAACCCTGTGTGGATTATTACCCGCCGTGGTGTCGGCTATTATTTGCGCAATCCTGAACAGGAGTAGAACTGGTTCATGAAAAAGTTAGGTTTTTTTCGCTCGATACAAGTGAAATTTATCATTATTTTCATTTTACTTCTATTAATCTCCACCCAGGTGATCAGTGCTTACTTTGCGCGGGGATTGGAGAGTGAGTTGAATGAAAATTTTGAGCAGTCTATTGATGCCAGTGTGGAAATTTTGAAAGTCAATTTGACCCGTGCATTCAGCAAAGACCGTTCCGATGATGATAGCGAACCGACTTTGTCGCAGGAAGTACAGAACATCGTCAATGTCAATGATACCAAAGACATCATTAATATTCAGGTGGTTAATAAACAGAGCAGAATTATAGCTTCAAGCAATAATACTGGCACTAGGAACGTGGGAAAGAAAGTGACGAGAGATATTGTCCGCAATGCTGTTTTATATGGGAACCAGGGTGATAAAAAACAGTACAACCGGGAGAAAAACCTTGTCTATGTTCGGGCGGTTCCCATATATGACAATGAAGACACACAGGTTGGCGCCCTGTACATTGAGGCAAACATGGAGGGCGTATACAATCAGCTGGAAAATATTAATCGTATTTTTATGCAGGGCTCACTTCTTGCCATTACGGTTTCGGTCCTGCTCGGAATATTGGTGGCACGCACAATCACCAAACCGATTAAGGAAATGCGCAAACAAGCACAAACATTGGCAAGAGAAGATTTTTCCCAAAGCGTTAATGTGTATGGAAAAGATGAAATCGGTCAACTTGCTGAATCATTTAATGATTTAACGTCGAAGTTGAAACATTCAAGAGCATTGACAGAAGAGGAACGACGAAAACTGAGCAGCGTTCTGTCCAATATGTCCGACGGTGTTATCGCGACAGATGACCAGGGTGTTATCACGCTTTTGAATGAAGCTGCTGCCCGTTTGCTCGACAAAGAGACGGAAGAAGCAAAAGGGATGTTTTTGTTGGATGTGTTGCAACTGGATGAAAATGAGGTTGACATCACAGAACTGCCTGATAGTGGGTCCATGATTATAGATTTCAGTCATAACGACACGATCTTTCTAATTCGTGCTAAATTCTCGACAGTCATGGACGAGGAAAACGCTATTAATGGGTTTATTACGGTTCTTAGTGATGTAACCGAACAGCAAAAAATGGAACAGGAGCGCCGCGAATTTGTGTCCAATGTATCACATGAACTGCGGACGCCATTGACAACAATGCGGAGTTATATGGAAGCATTGACGGAGGGTGCATGGGAAAACAAAGATCTCGCACCAAAATTTCTGGATGTCACCAAAAATGAAACGGAACGCATGATCCGTATGGTGAATGATCTGTTGCAGCTTTCCCGAATGGATAATCAGAATTATGAATTGAAAATGGAACGCACCGAGTTTATCACTTTCTTCCATCATGTCATCGACCGGTTTGAAATGAACGTGACGAGTGACATTACATTGAAACGGGATTTGTCGGACGGAACCTATGACGTATGGGTTGATAAGGATAAAATATTCCAAGTGCTCGATAACATCATTTCCAACGCTGTTAAGTACTCACCGGAAGGAGGTACCATCCGGTTCAAAACGATGAAACAACAAGGACGGCTGCTGGTGAGTGTGTCGGATGAAGGCATGGGGATCCCCCGGGATAAAGTTGATAAAATATTTGACCGCTTTTACCGTGCAGATAAAGCACGGTCCCGCAAGGTCGGCGGCACGGGTCTGGGATTGTCGATTGCCAGGGAAATTGTTGAAGCACACAATGGCACCATCCGGGCGAAGAGCAAAGAAGGTAAAGGGACAACAATTCTCTTTACGCTTCCGCTAATGAACACGAAGCGGAGGGGTGCGTAATGCGGTTTGAAACCGTCAAATCGGTTATATTATGGGCACTGGTCGTGGGGAGCCTGCTGCTTTCGTTTGCCCTGTGGAATTATAAACCGGAAGTAGAAGATCTCCCACCTGAACAGTTTCAAGACCGGGTTGACCTTGGTGGAGATGAAGAGACAAAAAAAAATATTATAAAACCAAAATCCATTATTTTCCGAAACGAGCAGCATTATTATGGTTTTACAGACCCGAATGACAGCGAAACGTTGTATCAGGATATGCATTCATGGATGTTGTATGACTTCCGGACAGAAGAAAGCCGTGGTCGACCGACGGAAAGCAATCAACTGGAGGTTGTATTCCCGACTGCCATTCCTATGAGCATGTTGGACAGCCTGTTTACATTTAATGGGGATCCTCTTTTTCCCGACTGGGATTTTGAACGGTTCTTTATAACGTTTGATGAAGATGATTCATCACTGCAAATCACGTTTCTTGACCGGAAAGGTGACCAACAAGCGACAGCGGCCGTTAATAATAGTGAAACCTTCAGCCGGCTCTGGCAGCTTTTGACAACGTTTGAAGGATTGCGTGAATACGCGCAGTTTGATAAAGCGGAGCAACCCATTTATATACCGAAACACGCGGTGGAAATGGCAAATAAGTCAGTGGCAGTCAGGGAAATAGGTTCTCATTCAATGGTTGATGTGTTGTTCCGGAATCCGGATGCTGTCATCCGCAATCAAATCAATGACAATGAAGTATATTTTACGGACAATGCACGCGGCATTATGCGTGTTTATCAAGACAGACGGACGATGGAGTTTCAAAACCCTCTTCAGTCCCCTTTTGAACAAATGGAGCCGGCGGCACTCCTGGAACGGAGCAAAAACAATATCAACGAGTATAAGGGATGGACAGATGATTATCATTTGATGGATATAGAAACATCGATCAACACCATTCGTTATCAGATGTTTTATGATGGTTATCCGGTCTATGGAAACAACCATGCATCGATGATTGAGCAACAATACCGGATTAAGGACTTGAATCAGCCGAACCGCTACCATCGTCCATTGTTCAGCCTGGCGAACTTGCTCAGCAGTAAAACGGAAGAACTGCCATCAGGTGCGAACGTCATCGATTATCTGAACAACAATAAAACATATAAGCCAGAGCAAGTGGATGATATTCGCATCGGTTATGACTTGACCTATCAAGGTGAATCAGACGCTCTGACATTGGAAGCGGCATGGTTTATCAATTATAAAGGCTGTTGGCAGAAAATGAGTTCTGATGACATAACGCTGCAAAAAGGAGGGAGCTGAGGATGCAATGGAAACAAATCAAAATGCTATTTATCCTCTGCTTCCTTGTGCTTAATGTGTATTTATTATTCATGTTTTTTAATAAACAAGAGGAATCCGATTTTGGTTACGAAAATCCGGACGAAGTAACATTGGAGCAGGAGTTGGAGTCAGAAGATATTACTATCAGTACTGACTTGTCACAGAAGGAAATAAATGAATCATATATTACAGCAGGGAAGAAAACATTCACAGACAAAGAATTGGACTATTTCAGTCCACTGGAAAATCAAAACGTCGAAATTCTGAATCAAACATTTATCATTTCCCGTTTTAAAGAACCAGTAAGCGTACCGGATGATGCAAAGAAAAATACAATCAGTCAACTGGTTAAAAGCAAGATTCTTCTTCCCGATAATTATACATTTGGTTCATGGAATAAGTCGATGAATACGCTCGTGTTTTTCCAGAAGAAAAAGGATCATCCCATTTATTACAATCAAAGTGGCATCATTATCGTATATCTCAATGATGACAATGAGATGATGTTCTATACACAAACCATGCTCGGAAAGGCAGCGCCGTCTACAAATAAAAAGAAGACTCTGATTAAGCAAATGGATGCCATCAAGGTTCTTTATGAAGGCAACAAAATTTGGCCAGGTGATGACATAACAGATGTCAAACTTGGTTTTCACACACGATTTCCACTTCCGAATGGGAAACAGGTTTTTGCGCCTACATGGATCGTTTCTGTTAATGAAGACAAGCATTTTTCTGTGAACGCACTTGAGAATCTCGTCGTCCAAAACGATGAAACATCCTTTTTAGTCGATGCCGTGGCAGCGTCTATAGAAAAAGTTAAAAATCTGCCAGACGACAATGATATGAAAAAGTATGTACTGAAACATATGAATGAACGTGTGAATCGTCAGTAAAAGAGGTGGGATTAAATGACTATGCGTTTTAGTGTTTTAGCCTCCGGAAGCACCGGAAATGCCTTTTATATTGAATCTAATCAAGAGAAACTGCTGGTTGACGTCGGGTTGAGTGGAAAGCAAATGGACAGGCTGTTTAACGAAATAAGCGTCGATCCATCCGAATTAACCGGTATTTTAGTGACACATGAACATCAGGATCACATAAAAGGATTGGGGGTTTTTGCGCGTAAATATCAGTTGCCGATTTATGCGAATGAAAAAACCTGGAAAGCTATGCAACCGTCCATTGGAACCATTGCATTGGATCAGAAGTTTCATTTTGGTATGGAAGAAGTGAAGCCATTCAATGATATGGATGTGGAATCGTTCGGTGTGTCCCATGATGCAGCTGAACCCATGTTTTTCACGTTTCGTCACAATGGCACCAAAGTTGCACTTGTGACTGATTTGGGCTATGTATCTGAGCGGATCCGGAAAACGGTGGAAGATGCGGATGCTTATATATTTGAAGCCAATCATGATATAGAGATGCTGCGTATGGGACGTTATCCGTGGAACGTCAAACGACGTATACTGGGGGACACCGGCCATGTTTCTAACGAGGATAGCGGTCTTGCTCTTTGTGATGTGATCAGTAATCGCACCAAGCGTATTTATTTGGCCCATTTAAGCCAAGATAATAACATGAAGGAACTCGCACGTATGTCGGTTAGCCATGTTCTGACGGATCGAGGGATTGATCTCCCTCTTTATAATACTGATCCGAAAATACCGACATCATTGTATGACGTCGGTTGAAATCATTGGCATCCGTGAGTGCGTGGTTCTCATCCTTTTAAAGGAGAGATAACATGGGTTATTTTGAAAAGGGCCATGCTGAACGAGGAAGTAGCAAACGCGGGTGGCTTGTTCCAGCACTTATAGGAATGGGAATAGGCATAATAGCTGTCTTGGCGTTGATTCCCACAGTACTCAAAACTGACATAATGCCGTCTTTAGGGATGAACGATACATCGGAAAAGGCAATAGATGGTACCGGTTCCGGGCTTGATGCCAATGATTATGTATCGGTGAATGTTTCCTCGCAGATTACAGATGTTGTAGACAATGTTTCCCCTGCTGTTGTAGGTGTCATTAATATACAGCGCAAAGGTGATTATTGGCAACAGGGTAATCAGCGAAAAGCTGGTTCCGGCTCGGGGGTTATCTATAAGAAGCAGGACGGCCAGGCATATGTCATCACCAATCATCATGTGGTGCAGGGGGCCGATTCGGTGGAAATCATTCTATCCAATGATAATCGTGTTGAAGCCAAAATTCTTGGAAGTGATTTATTTTCTGATTTGGCGGTTCTGCAGATGGATGGCAGCAATGTGAACCAAACGATGAAACTGGGAACATCGGCTAATGTAAAAGTCGGGGAGCCAGCCATTGCCATCGGGAATCCACTCGGTAAGTTTTTAGGTTCCGTTACCCAGGGCGTCATCAGCGGAACGCAACGTACTATTCCACAGGATTTCAACCAGGACGGCCGGGCGGATTGGCAAACTGAAGTCATTCAGACAGATGCGGCCATTAATCCGGGCAACAGTGGTGGTGCATTGATTAATATCGATGGTCGGCTGATTGGAATCAACTCCATGAAAATTAATGAAGAATCGGTCGAGGGCATTGGGTTTGCCATCCCGATTGATGCTGCCAAACCGATTGTCGATCAGCTGGAACAGAATGGTCAGGTGAAGCGTCCGTATATGGGTGTGGAGATATATTCTCTGGATGAGGTGCCAAAGACCGAATGGGACCGGACATTGAACCTTCCTGACGATGTGAATGGTGGGGTTTATGTCTGGAATACTGAATCACTGTCTCCTGCAGACAAGGCCGGAATCAAGCGTCTTGACGTTATCACCGCCATCGACGGAAAACAGGTACTGAACATGATTGATCTGCGGAAGATTCTTTATCAGAAAAAAGAAATCGGCGACTCGTTGGACGTGACATTTTATCGGGACGGAGATAAGCAGACAACAACGATGACTTTAGGCAAGCAACGCTAAGCTATCCTTTATAAAGGATAGCTTTTGCTTTTTTAAGGTTTATAGCAGGGATTACTGAAAGGATTTGTTGTTCATTTATACACATTTCATCCACAGCCTGTATATAACAAACTATATATGGTAGCGAACATGTATGCCAGGACAACATAACGACGAACATTTGTGCATATGTGTATAAATTTGTGGATAAGTACGAAAGCATATCGTTATGGTCAGGAGGACGGTTGGCCCGGTTTGTGCTGCCAAAGTAACAGAAGCAAGATGAGCATAACGATATCAAGCCGTGCTTCAAAAGCGAATGACAACACTCCTTGGTTCATTAACACAGGAATTTTGGTTACATAAATAGCCCCAATGATAATGATCATGAGTGCTGTGGCCGCTTGTCTAACATAGATTCTCCCGATAATGAGCACACTGCATGCAAGTTCTGTTATGGCTACGAGAAAAAGAAATTTTTCCGGAAATGGAAGTCCCAGATTGGCGAAAACCGTTTGGAAATCGCTATTGACTAACTTACATACGCCGGATATGAAAAAAACGTAACCAATTGCGTAACCGATCCAGTTCATAGTTTGCATACACACCTCCTTGCCATGGTGTGTTATGTATATGTTCGAATTGGGACAATCTTGACAACCTCTCCCACATTTTTTGTATGGTTATTCAGAACGGCAGTTGTAACAAAGGTCGATGTGACTTATCCCCAAAAATCTGTGGATGAACTGTGGATAATATGTTGATTGGCTGAATGAAATGGTCCATTTTGTTACACTGGACCTACGTAAGTTTAAGAGTATTCTTATGATGGGTTAAGGAGGCGATTGGAATGGAACGTTTAAGCGAAGAGCAAATAGAAACAGAATTGGAAACGTTGCCGGAATGGAAACGCCTTGACGAAAAATGGATCGAACGTCGCTACCGGTTTAAAGACTTTTTGAGTGGTGTTCGTTTTGTGGATCAGATTGCGGAATATGCCGAAAGCAAAAAGCATCATCCATTTATCTCTATCGATTACAAAGTCGTCACCTTGAAAATATCGTCATGGCAAATGAAGGGACTGACCGATTTGGACTTCGAAATGGTCAGGCATTTTGACGATCTGTACGAGAAGGCATCAAAATAATTAATTGTGGATGCTGGTGTTAGATTCTGTACGTTTCTTTATGTTTTATGAAAGGCCGGGTGATAATTGGAAGCATGATTCGGTCGCAGCTGCTTCCATTCAGATGCCAACATGCCGTATAACGCATGATCGGTATAAGATGCGTGCAATTGTTCGGCTTGGCGCAACTGTCCTTCCTGTACAAAACGAAGCCGTTCCGGAATCGCTCGGCTTTTCGTGTTGGCAACGGCTGCCCGGATTTCAATACGATTTAATGCCAACGAATAAACGCCATAGTCAATTAAACCACTAACGGCACGGATCATGATCCCATTGCCTTGATAAGGCGTTCCCAACCAATAGCCGATTTGGCCGGCATTATTTGCCCAGTCCAGATGATTGAAAGCAACCACCCCGGCTAGTTCGCTTTTATAAAGAATACCGGTTGTCAGTGCTCGACGATTGGAAAAAGCTTTCAGGCTGGATTGGATAAATGCTTTGGAATCCGCTGTCGAATTAGTGCCATCAACCCATGGCAGCCATTGACGCAAGTGGTGCCGTGATTGATCCGTCAATTGAAATAACCGGTTCGCATCATGAAGTTCTAAATGTTTTAATGCCAATTCATCGTCGATCTGAAAAAGAAACATAATATCACACCCCCAATGAAGTTAAGGCTATTTTATCATGAAAACGAGGGTATCGCGGATAGAATTGCAAATTTTTTTATGCACTCTTAGTCTGATTATATTGCGGTAGATGGAGAGAAAGAAAAGACAATCGAACATGAAAGGAGGATGACAGGATGAAGACAAATGTTAATGGTCGTACGGTGGAACTGCTGACGGGTGATATTACCAAACAGCAGACGGATGCGATTGTTAATGCCGCGAACGGCACCCTACTTGGGGGAGGTGGTGTGGATGGTGCTATCCATCGGGCAGCCGGCAATAATCTGCTCACTGCTTGCAAAAGCGTACGCCAAGAGAAGCTGAACGGTGAAAAGCTGCCGACAGGGGAAGCCGTAATAACAGATGGTTTTAGGCTTCCGGCCACGTATGTTATCCATACAGTCGGCCCGGTCTGGTCAGGGAACCATCAGCAAAGAGATGAACAGTTACTGGCCGACTGTTACTGGAATTCTTTGCAGCTAGCAGCTGATCATCAGGCAACGAGCGTCGCTTTTCCATCGATTGCAACAGGTGTTTATCGTTTTCCCGTGGATTTGGCAGCACAGGTGGCATTAACGACGATTGCCCGCTTTCTCCGGAATCAGAATGATCATGATATTCGTTATGTCGCTATGGTATTGTTTTCCGAACAAGATTACGATATATATCAGGCGTCCATGGAAGAAATAAAGACATCCACCCGAGATTTGGAATAGATGGGTGTTGGTATTATTCCTTCCTCATAAGATAAGGAAGTCTGGTCGTGAACCAGGCTTTTTTTCAGGTGACTCGTTCTAGCGACAAGTCTTGCAATCTGATGTATAATGGGTTCCGGGAAAACAGGCAGTCGCGCCAACACTTGTATGAAGGAATGACAGTACGAATAGGGGAGTCGTTATGGACGAAGAGAATGTAACACGGATTGATCAGGACGGAAAAACATATATTTTGATTGGCACGGCCCACGTATCCAAACATAGTGCTGAACAAGTTCGCGACGTCATTGACGAAGAACAGCCGGATGCCGTTTGTATTGAACTTGATGAGCAGCGGTACCAATCTGTTACAGAAGGCGATAAATGGAAGGAAACGGACATTTTTCAAATCATTAAACAAAGAAAAGCAACGGTGTTGTTAATGAACCTCGTCATTTCTTCCTTCCAAAAACGAATGGCCAAGCAATTTGGCATTAACGCCGGACAAGAGATGATTCAGGGTATTGAGTCAGCACATGAGGCGGATGCCGACCTAGTACTGGCCGATCGCGATATTCGCATAACCTTTTCCCGCATATGGGGAAACATTGGACTAAAGGGAAAAATGATGCTATTGATGCAGATGATTGGCAGCATATTCAGCCAGCAAACCATTACTGAAGAGGAGCTGGAGAAATTAAAGTCGAAAGATATGCTGGACAGCATGCTGGAAGAGTTCACAGAGCATTTCCCACGGTTGAAAAAACCGCTTATTGACGAACGGGATCAATATCTCGCTCAAAAGATAAAACAAGCGCCAGGTGACAAAGTTGTTGCTGTGCTTGGTGCGGCACATGTTCCGGGTATTCAACGGGAGATCCATACGGAGCATGATCTGACGCGGCTTCAGGAGCGTCCGACCAAGTCCCGCATTCCAAAAATCATTGCTTGGGCCATTCCGATTCTGATTCTGTCCGTGATTGCCTATACATTTTGGACAAACCCGGCAGCAGGATGGCAGCAAACGATCAGTTGGGTTGTTTGGAATGGAGTCCTATCCGCTATTGGAACAGCGGTTGCCTTGGGACATCCTCTGACCATCGTAACAGCATTTGTCGCAGCCCCGTTGTCATCCTTGAACCCGCTGATTGCCGCCGGTTGGTTTGCCGGTATTGTCCAGGCATTCGTCCGCAAACCGAATGTTGGTGATTTTGAACAATTGACAGAAGATGTCCATCATGTGAAAGGGTTTTGGCATAATAAGGTCACCCGCATACTGCTCATCGTCGTTCTTGCCAACATTGGCAGCTCACTTGGCACATTTATTGGCGGCGCCGACGTTATCCGGTTGTTTTTTGAGAACCTGTGAACGCACCGATCGTAGGATAACTTATGAAAGCATTAAAAAAAGCTTGAGAGAGTATGAACCTCAAGCTTTTTTTGCATCGTTGTCTTTTAGTTTGAAGCCGATAAATTTGGCCTCGGTCATATCCTCAACGGCATATTTGACACCCTCTTTTCCAATGCCGCTCTGTTTCACCCCACCATATGGGTGATTATCCTGGCGATATGTGGAGATTTCGTTGATCCAAACGCCGCCCATCTCGAGCTGGTCAGCTACTCTTAATGCCTGGTCGAGGTTCTTTGTAAAGACGCCCGCTTGGAGACCGTAAATCGAATTGTTCGAATAGGTAACGGCGTCGTCCTCGTTATCAAACGGAATAACCGATACAATCGGTGCAAAGACTTCTTCAGCAATGATTTTCATGTTGCTATTAACATTGGTCATGATGGCTGGTCGTAAAACTGTTCCTTCCTGGTTGCCACCCGCTTCGACGTTGGCTCCGTTATCGACCGCATCGTCTATCCATTGTTTAGCGCGCTTCGCTTCACTTTCGTCAATCATTGGTCCGATGTCTGTATCTGTTTCTTCCGGATTCCCGACCTTCAGACCTTTTGTTTTTTCAATAAACTGCTTGAGAAATTGGTCATAAACGGACGTCTGCACATAAATTCGCTGAGCGGAAATACATACTTGTCCGGAGAAAGCAAACGATCCTTTCACTAAAAGATCCACGGCTTCATTGATGTTGGCATCGTCAAAAATAATATTGGGCGAGTTGGATCCGAGTTCTAGCGTCACTTTTTTAAACCCGGCTGATTCTCGGATGGAACGTCCCACGGGAAGACTGCCGGTAAACGATATTTTATGCACCTGATCGTGCTTGACGAGACCTTCCCCGATTTCACCAGTTCCCAGCAACAGATTCAGCACGCCATCCGGTATACCTGCTTCTTGAAAAAGCTGAACAAGTTTATAAGCGGAAACCGGTGTTTTTTCGGCCGGCTTGAAAATGACGGTGTTGCCGGCAGCAATTGCTGGAGCAATTTTGTGCAACGATAAATTCAGCGGAAAATTGAACGGCGTAATCGCTGCAACGACGCCAAGTGGAATGTGCTTGACCAGCCCAAGACGCCCGTCTCCATCCAGGGCGGCATCCATTGGTACCACTTCACCGCTGATATGTTTTGCTTCTTCGGAGGCAAAACGCAACACTTGAATGGCCCGCTGCACTTCTTCCTGGCTCGAACGGATCGGTTTGCCTGCTTCTTTCATAATAGTATCTGCAAAATCATCAACCCGCTCTTCCATCAAATCGGCTGTCTTCCGTAAAATATCCGATCGTTCATGCGCGGGCATATCTTTCATCGTGTGGTGAAATGTGTCAAAAGCATTAGTAACCGCCTGTTCCAAATCGGCTTTGGATGCGAGAGCAATGGTCGCCTCTTTTTCCCGTGTGTATGGGTTTAATACGTCCTTGGTATTCGACGCTTCGTTGTATTCCTGGCCATTAATGATCGAACCGAGCATGGTCTATCTTCCTTTCTGTTAACAAATGATGTCACCCAGTTTTTCCGTCAGTTTCATGTTTTCCTTATAGTCGACCGGGCAATCGATAAAGACTGGTTTAGCCATGGCGGTGGCTTGCTCCAGCGCTGGCTTAAGGTCGTCCGCTGCTTGGATGTTTATGGCTTCAAATCCGTATGATGTCGCCAGTTGCTGGTAGTCCGGGTTGCCAAATTTGATGTAGGAGGCCCGGTCAAATTCTTTCTTTTGGTGCCACTCAATCAACCCATAGCCATTATCGCGCCACATGAGCACTATGATCGGCAAGTCGAGACGTTTGGCCGTTTCCAGTTCGGCACCGGTCATTTGGAAAGATCCATCCCCGCAGACAGCAACAACATGGCGTTGTGGCTTGGCCATTTTGGCGGCAATGGCGCTCGGAACCGCAACGCCCATGGATGCAAGTCCGTTCGATATAAGGCATGTATTCGGTTCGTAACAATGGTACATGCGCGCCATCCACATTTTGTGAGCACCGACATCGGATATAGCGATATCGTCTTCTCTCAGCACAGAGCGCAAATCGGCAATGATTTTTTGCGGCTTAACCGGAAAGCTGTCATCCGTCCGGAATGATTCAAATTCGTTAATGGTTTGCTTGCGCACATTGGCCGCCCACTCTTTGTCCCGTTTTCGGGTGTCGATTGCTTCGCTTAAATGTCTCAGGTTGTTGGTTATGTTACCGAGCACATTCAAAGCGACTGGATAATTCATATCCGTTTCCGCTTCTGTGGTGTCGATATGAATAATCGACGTTGTGCCGTTAGAGTTCCAATTTTTAGGTGGGTATTCAGCTATATCGAATCCAACCGTGATGATCAAATCGGACGTGTCAAAGCCGCATGCAATGTAATCATTTTCACCGATTCCGGCTGTTAATAGACTGAGATCATTGGTCCATGGCAGCGTGCCCTTTCCCATAAAGGAATGCACAACAGGTATCTGGCTTTTCTCGCTGAATGCCCGCATGTCTTCCGTTGCCTGTTGTCTCGCTATTCCATTGCCGGCAAGGATAATTGGGTTTTCCGCTTGATTGATCATGGATGCTGCCCGTTTGACGACATCCTCGCTTGCCTCTGTATGCGGTCTACCCATTAAGGGAAGTGGCTGGCCGTCAGTGTCCATGGCAGCGATATCTTCCGGCAAATCAATATGGGTAGCCCCCCATTTATCTCCACCGGCAATCTGGAAGGCTTTGCGGACGACCTCAGGAGTGATGGAGGGGGTTTTAATTTGTGTGTTCCATTTGGTGACAGGTTCGTACATGTTGATCAAATCGTAATATTGATGTGATATTTTGTGCTGGCGGTCCAGCCCTGCCTGCCCGGTGATGGCAACAAGCGGTGCGTGATCCATATTAGCATTGGCCACCCCTGTCATCAGATTGGTAGCGCCGGGACCAAGTGTGGCAAGGCAGACACCCGGTTTTCCGGTCAGTCGCCCATATGTGCCAGCCATAAATGCGGCGCTCGTTTCATGGTGGGTAACGATGAAATCAATGGTTGAATCAGAGAATGCATCCATCAGATCAATATTTTCTTCGCCCGGAACACCAAAAACGTATTGGACCCCTTCCTGTTCCAGACATTTGACAATTAATTTGGCAACATTCATGCTATCCATCCTTTTTAGCTTAGTAACAAATGAGCTCTGTTCTTGTTCTAGCTTTCCTTGAACCGCGTATAATATGAATCAAAAAGTATGTTCAGGAGGATAGACATAATAGGTTACATGCTGTCGTCATTGGTGGGTTTCGTGAGGAACGGGCATTTTCGCGACACCGCTTGCATAGGATGTAGAAATCGTTTCCTGGATGGAGGAATGACATGGATATTCTTAATAAGGTGAAACATCATCGTGAAGAAGAACAACAGTTAAAGTGGGAAGGCACGTTTGCAGAATATCTGGAAATTGTAAAGGAACATCCGGAAGTTGCCCAGACAGCCCACTCGCGCGTTTATAATATGATCCAACAGTCCGGATTAAAGGAAAAAGATGGCCAAAAGATGTATCAATTTTTTGGTGATGAGATTTTTGGACTGGAAGATACGATTGAAAAACTAGTGGAGGAATACTTTCATCCGGCAGCAAAAAGGCTCGACGTACGGAAACGGATTTTGCTTTTAATGGGACCTGTCAGCGGTGGAAAATCGACCATTGTCAACATGTTGAAACGCGGTCTTGAACAGTATTCACGGACCGATGAAGGTGCTGTTTACGCTATTAAAGGCTGCCCAATGCATGAGGATCCGCTTCATTTAATCCCTCAGCATTTGCGTGAAGATTTTTACGATGAATACGGCATTCGCATTGAAGGACATCTTTCCCCCTTGAATGCGATGCGATTGGAAAAAGAGTACGACGGGCGCATGGAAGATGTGATGGTGGAACGCATCTTTCTTTCCGAAGATAATCGAGTTGGTATCGGTACGTTTACTCCATCGGATCCGAAATCCCAGGATATTGCCGATTTGACGGGCAGTATCGACTTTTCAACGATTGCCGAGTATGGGTCGGAGTCCGATCCGCGTGCCTACCGTTTCGATGGTGAGTTGAACAAAGCCAATCGCGGCATGATGGAATTTCAGGAAATGCTGAAGTGTGATGAAAAGTTTCTGTGGCACTTGCTCTCTTTAACCCAGGAAGGCAATTTCAAAGCCGGTCGATTCGCTTTAATTAGCGCGGATGAAATGATTGTGGCCCACACGAACGAGGCGGAATACCGATCCTTCATTGCCAATCAAAAAAACGAAGCTCTCCAATCACGGATTATCGTTATGCCGATACCGTACAACTTGAGAGTAAGCGAGGAAGAACGGATTTATCAAAAAATGATCCGTGAAAGCGATATGGCACACGTTCATATTGCCCCGCATGCGCTCAGGGTTGCAGCTATTTTTTCCATTTTGACGAGGTTGGAAGAGTCCAAAAAACAGAGCGTCGATCTCGTCAAGAAAATGCGTCTGTATGACGGCGACAATGTGGAAGGATATAACCAGGTTGATGTAGACGAATTGAAAAAAGAATATCCGGATGAAGGAATGAATGGCATTGATCCACGCTATGTCATCAACCGGATTTCCTCGGCCATTATCCGTAAAGAGGTTGCCTCCATCAATGCGCTTGATGTGCTGCGTTCCTTGAAGGAAGGTCTGGAACAGCATCCATCAATATCGGATGAGGATAAAGAAAGGTATTTAAACTATATTTCCGTTGCGCGACGGGAATATGATGATATTGCCAAAAAAGAAGTGCAGAAAGCGTTCGTCTATTCCTATGAGGAATCTGCCAAAACCTTGCTGAATAACTATTTGGATAACGTTGAAGCGTATTGCAATCAAACCAAACTGCCTGATCCGCTTACTGGTGAGGAAATGAATCCGGATGAAAAACTTATGCGGTCAATTGAGGAGCAGATCGGCATCTCGGAAAATGCAAAAAAAGCCTTCAGAGAGGAAATTCTGATTCGCATTTCCGCTTACGCACGCAAAGGAAAACGCTTCGATTACAGTTCCCACGAGCGTCTGCGGGAGGCTATTCAGAAGAAGTTGTTTGCTGATTTGAAGGACGTTGTTAAAATTACTACCTCATCCCAGACACCGGATGAATCCCAACTGAAGAAAATCAATGAAGTCATTGCGCGTCTGATTGATGAATACGGCTATAGCTCCGTATCCGCTAACGAGCTGCTACGCTACGTTGGAAGCCTGCTTAATCGGTAATGGTAAGGGAAAAATAACAAGACTAATGTCCCATGGACGCTTGTTATTTTTCCCTATTTAATACGGTTGGGATAACTTGTTTGCTTGTCTACGCATAAACTGATTAAAAGGATAAGGAGGGGAAACTATGAATGACGACAAAAGGAATTATACCGTTTCCCGGGAAGATTGGTCCCTCCATCGTAAAGGTTATCAAGATCAGAAGCGCCATATGGATAAAGTGAAAGATGCTATTCGAAATAATTTGCCTGATTTAATCAGTGAAGAAAATATCATTATGTCCAACGGCCGTGATGTCGTCAAGATACCTATTCGTTCGCTGGACGAATACAAAATCCGATATAATCATGACAAATCCAAACAGGTTGGCCAAGGGGACGGAGAAAGTGACGTAGGCGATGTCATCGGCCGTGATCCAAACAGCGGAGATCAGGGAAAGAACGGATCTGGCCAGGGAAAGCAGGCGGGTGATCAGGCCGGTAGTGATTACTACGAGGCCGACGTGTCCATGACAGAACTCGAAGAAGCCCTTTTTGAGGAACTTGAGCTGCCCAATCTGCATCAAAAAGACGAAGCAGACATAACGACGGAGGATATCGAATTTAATGACGTACGTAAAAAAGGCTTAATGGGCAACGTCGATAAAAAACGGACGATTTTGTCGGCATTGAAACGCAACGCTATGAAAGGAAAGACGCAAATCGCACCCATCTATAACGATGATCTTCGTTTTAAAACATGGAACGATGTGATCAAACCGGAGTCAAAAGCAGTGATTATGGCTATGATGGACACAAGTGCATCAATGGGGAACTTTGAGAAATATTTAGCGAGAAGTTTCTTTTTCTGGATGCTTAAGTTTTTACGCACGAAATACGAAAGCGTGGAAATAGTCTTTATTGCGCATCACACCGAAGCAAAAGTGGTGACGGAAGAAGCGTTTTTTTCCAAAGGGGAAAGTGGAGGGACCATTTGTTCGTCGGCTTATGAAAAAGCATTGGAATTGATGGCTGACGAATACAGTCCTGATAGGTATAATATTTATCCATTTCATTTTTCCGATGGAGAAAACATCACATCTGATAACCCCAAATGTGTCCGCTTGGTGGAGGATATTATGGCGCAATCTAATTTGTTCGGTTATGCCGAAGTGAACGTGTACAATCGCCAGTCCACCCTAATGCGGGCGTACAGCGAATTCAGGGATCCCAAATTCCGCCACTATATTTTAAAAGGAAATCAGGATGTATATCATGCACTGAAACAATTCTTTCAGAAAGAAACAGCCACCGTTTGAGGCCTCCGCATACGCGGGGGCTTTTTTGCATCAAACGTGATGGCGGCTGGTGCTAAAAGCGGGATCAGAACACCATAAGGATAATGGTGATTCGTTATACCCGTTCAATTTTATACACGCCGCGGGATGTGCTAATTAAAAATTGGTTTCCGTCAAACTCGTATAAGGAATGGTCATCGAGTGGGATATCGTATAACGACGAAGGGAGTTCTTGAGGTTCCCTTGCATCGGTTTCCATCGTCCCATTACCGTTCAGCTGAAGTGTATGCATTGGTACATAATCATCCAGCCTTCTTGTATTGCGTTCATAGGAAATCGCCTGCAATGTCATCAATATTTCATCAAGGTCATATTGTTCGTGTTTGGAAATTTTAATCCTGTCTCCGCTCCATTGCTGCAAAAGCTTATTGAACGATTCAATCGTCAAAAATTGCAAACCCATCTTCATCCCTCCTGTTTATAGAGTGGCTCACAGAAAGGCAAACATACAAAGAAGAGAAAGGCAAAATTTGACGTCGTTCAGGGAAAGCTGTTGTCGCAGCACGAGAGTTAAATAATGCCTTGTTCTAGCATGGTATCGGCAACCCGTATAAAGCCAGCAATGTTGGCACCATCCGCCAAGTTGTCTTCATGACCGTAATCCTTGGCAGCCTGTTTGCAATTTTGATAAATGGTTGTCATGATATCTTGCAGTTTTGTATCCACTTCGTCAAATGACCAGGACAGTTTGCCGCTATTCTGGGCCATTTCCAAAGAGGATACAGCGACACCGCCGGCATTGGCAGCTTTTGCTGGTGCAAACAGAATATCGTTGTCAAGGAATACATTAATGGCTTCCAACGTGGACGGCATGTTGGCCCCTTCACCAATGACTTTCACACCGTTGGCCACCAATGTTTTGGCGGTTGCCTCATCGATTTCGTTTTGCGTTGCACATGGCAGGGCAATGTCACACGGGATGGACCAAATGCCATTGCAACCATCAACATATTGGGCGTGCGGATGCATATTTGTGTAGCTGTGAATCCGCTCGTTGCCCGTTTCCTTTAAAGTCTTGACGGTATCAATGTCAATTCCCTGTTCATCATAGATAAAACCGTTTGAATCACTGCATGCGACAATGGTCGCACCAAGTTCCGCAGCCTTCTCCATAGCATAAATGGAGACGTTGCCCGAACCGGATACCGTAATGGTGCGGCCTGAAAAATCAAGCCCTTTATCCTTGAGCATCTCCTGCACAAAATAAATCGTTCCATAGCCTGTTGCTTCTTTTCGGGTCAGGCTACCGCCGTACTTAAGCCCTTTGCCGGTCAAAACACCGGGTTCCACAGTGCCGCGGATGCGTTTATATTGACCAAATAAGTAGCCGATCTCCCGGGCACCAACGCCAATGTCTCCGGCTGGCACATCCGTATCTGATCCGATATAACGGTATAACTCGGTCATAAAACTTTGGCAGAAGCGCATGATTTCTACATCGGATTTCCCTTTTGGATCGAAATCGGATCCACCTTTTCCGCCTCCAATCGGCTGTCCGGTCAAGGAATTTTTAAAGATTTGTTCAAATCCAAGGAATTTGATAATGCTGCTATTGACGGATGGATGGAATCGCAAGCCGCCTTTGTGTGGTCCCAAGGCACTGTTGAACTGTACACGGAATCCCCGGTTAACATGAACGTATCCATCATCATCCACCCACGGCACTCTGAATGTAATAAATCGCTCCGGCTCCGTAAGTCGCTCCAGTATGTTGTATTTCATATAGTCCGGATAAGCGGCAAAAACCGGTGTGAGGGAGTCAAAAATTTCACTGATCGTTTGGTGAAATTCCTCTTCGTTTGGATTGCGTTCTTTGACCGTCTCGTATACACGATTCACATAATCCTGTGCCGCCTGTGCTTTTCCTGTTTGCAAGACACCTTCTGTCGTTTTCATGGCAACAAACCCCTTTCAAAAAATTGTACAAACGTGCACTCAAGCCATATTGCCGTTCATTTACGAAAAAGGTACGACCCTTTTTTGATAAAAAGGGATATAATACTATATTGTATAACGAATTAGCGATTTTAACAATAATTTTGAAAGTCATTAATAAAATTTTTAAAACAGTGGTAATACATTAGGGGGAACGGTCAAATTTTTCTCTTTCTGTCATACAATGTAAAAAGGACATTGGGAGGGATGATGGTGACGGATACACAAAAGTTGAACCGCACGATTGATGAGATTACAGAAATTGCCTCTGGGTTTGGTCTCGATTTTTATCCGATGCGGTATGAAATTTGTCCAGCTTCGATTATATACACGTTTGGAGCTTACGGTATGCCGACGCGTTTTTCCCACTGGAGCTTCGGCAAACAGTTTCATAAAATGAAGACGCATTACGATCTGGGTCTGAGCCAGATCTATGAATTGGTTATTAATTCGGACCCGTGTTATGCGTTTTTGCTGGATACGAACAGTCTTATCGAAAATAAGCTCATTATCGCGCACGTGCTTGCCCACAGCGACTTTTTCAAAAATAACGTCCGATTTTCACCGACCAGGCGCGATATGGTGGAAAGTATGACGGCAACAGCCGAGCGGATTGAGCATTATGAAATGATTCATGGCCGGGAGAAGGTGGAACAATTTTTGGATGCCGTTCTGTCCATTCAGGAACATATTGACCCGTCCGTTATCGAACCGAGCGGGGAAAATGACGCCTCTGATGATGGCGCTGTGCCTGCCGCACGCCAATCGGCCGGCACTTCCTATGATGACTTGTGGGAACTGGACGAATCCGCGTCATCCAACGAGCAGCTTCCGGCCCAACAGCCCGTAACATTCCCGCCCCACCCCGAAAAAGATGTGCTTTTATTCATAGAGGAATACAGTCGGGAGCTGGATGACTGGCAGCGGGATATATTGACAATGATGCGGGAAGAAATGCGTTACTTCTGGCCGCAACTGGAGACGAAAATCATGAACGAAGGCTGGGCGTCATACTGGCATAAGCGGATTTTGCGGGAGATGGACCTGACTGAAGATGAATCTGTGGAATTCGCATCATTAAACGCCAACGTTGTCCAGCCATCCAAACAGCAAATCAACCCGTATTATCTCGGTTTAAAAATGCTGGAGGATATTGAAGAGCGCTATAACAACCCGACAGACGACATGCGCAATCTAGGAGTTGTGCCCGGATCTGGACGGGAAAAGATTTTTGAAGTACGGGAGATGGAATCGGATATATCATTCATCCGTAATTATTTGACCAAAGACCTTGTACGTCAGGAAGATATGTACCTGTTCGAGAAGCAGGGATCCGATTATACGATTACCGACAAAGCGTTTGAACAGGTGCGGGATCAACTCATTACGCAGCGCGTGAACGGTGGGTTTCCCTATATCACCGTTGAAAATGGCGATTACCTGCAAAACGGTGAATTATATTTGCAGCATAGCTATGAAGGAACCGAACTCGACCTGCATTATTTGGAGAATGTGCTGCCGTATATTCACCAGCTTTGGGGCCGGCCCGTTCATATGGAAACGATCGTCGACGATAAACGAGTGGTTTTCTCGTATAATGGGAAAAAAGTACACCGAAAATTTTTGTAATATAGGATGAGATCCGCTGCCCATCTCCAACCAAAACTGGCCGCTTCTGGATGAAGCTCTTATCGCATATGCCGATAGCAAAACGTGATAAGGGATGTGATCAGCATGAGGTTATATATGAACCGAGGTGAACACGATCAGTCACAAGATACTATGCTTGATCGGCAGGGGGCTTTTTAAGCCAAAACCCCGCATGAAAGCGAGAGAGGGGCCTCTCAAGTCCAAAACGCCGTACGAAAGCAGTTGAAAAGTCCGAGAAAGAGCCTCTCAAGGCCAAAATGCTGCACGAAAGTGGAAGAAAAGTCCGAGAGAGGGCCTCTCAAGGCCAAAATGCCGCACGAAAGCGAGTGAAGAGTGAAGAGTCCGAGAGAGAGCTTCTCAAGGCCAAAACGCCGCACGAAAGCGAGTGAAAGGTCCGAGAGAGAGCTTCTCGGGCTCAAAATCGCTCCCGATAGCAGCCAAAAAGTCCGAGAACAACAACTTTCCGAAAAATCAGCGGATCTCTAACTCCCTAATGTCATTACTGTTTTTTCCTTATTTTATTCATAGTACGTCCATCGATTTTCCCCTATTCTTGTATAATTCTGATCCAATATTCTTCTAACTCGCTTTTTGAACGGTACCACTTGACACCAATCATAAATGGTATTGGTTGTAATTTTCCTGTCCGGAAACAGTAGCTTGAATTCCTCGACTGCCCGCATGACAGCCGCTGCAACTATTTCTTCATGTTCACATTCTTTGCAAACAAGTTTTCTCCCCTCAACTGCAGTGGACAAGGACTTGCATGCTAAGCACGTAATCCCATTTTGCAAGTCCTGATAAGTATAAGGTGGCCGTTGCTTATAAGGCGGATCCTCAATATGAAGAGAGATCAATTTGTCTGCTAACCGCTTGTGCTGCTCATTTAGTTTGGAAGGTGCTGAATTTAATTGATTCAAATAGTTTTTGATCTGGGTTGGTAAAATCATTGGCTTATCAATAGGTGCCTGGTATAGAGTGAATTCCGGATTGATAAAAACCACAGAGGCGTCAATTGGAAGATTGATTTTATCTTTGAGGAGTAACTGCCGCAGTAATGATTCGCTTCTTCCCAACTGGTGCAGAGGATTTATGATTTCATATTGAGGCAACTTGAAAAATTTATCTGCTTCGTAATTATAATCCCCTTCAAGATTCTTTACTTCAAACAAATGAATTTTCCTGGATGAGATGAGCAGCGAATCAATTTGAAAGAGCGTGTTATTAACTTTCAGCAGCAAGTCATTTAATATGAAACAGTCACACGTAAGGTTTTCGGTTAATGAATCAAATAGGACCTCGCCTTCATAGCCTCTGCTCAAATTTATAAAATGCTGCTTATCCTTTGAAGGCAAAATCATTCGCGTATTCAGGGAGCTCAATAGTTGTAGTTCTGCAGGTTTTGTACGTAATTTATATGGCATGTCCCACATCCTTTCTACATTTCTGCTCTATTGTACTAAATAAAAGGGAAAATTCACAGAAAAACCAAATATTTTGAATTGGACATCTCACTATTATCAGTCGTTCGGAATGTTTGTGCGATCACTTTTTGGTAAACTGAAGGCAAGAATGCAATGCAAAGGATGGACAGTGGATGAAAATTGATATCGTGGCAGTCGGGAAACTGAAGGAAAAGTATTTGCAGCAGGGCATCGAGGAGTACCTGAAGCGGCTCAGCCCATACACGAAAGTACACATTGCCGAAGTTGCTGACGAAAAAGCCCCCGATAATATGAGTGATGCGAATATGCAGGAGGTAAAACGAAAAGAAGGCGAGCGGATCCTATCCCACATCAGCAAGGATTCGTACGTCATCACTCTGGAAATCAACGGGAAAATGCTCACTTCTGAAACATTTGCCGATAAATTGGACAAGCTCGCCACCTATGGCAAAAGCAAAATTACCTTCGTCATCGGTGGATCGGTCGGTATAAGCGAAGACGTACAGAAGCGGAGTGACATGGCATTATCGTTTTCAAAAATGACGTTTCCTCATCAGATGTTTCGCATGATTCTGCTGGAGCAAGTGTATCGGGCGTTCCGGATTATGCGAGGTGAGCCGTATCATAAATAACACCTCTGCTTCTCATTATCATGTCATGTTTGCCCACGCGCCCAGGCTTGGACTTGTTCCCGAAGCTGCTGTTTTCGCTGTCCAAACTGTTTAACGCGATGGCCGTTTGCACCGGATGGATGCGGGAAGCCGGTTAAATATGTATGATCGGGAAGCTTCTGTTCCTGTGCCAGTCCGGTGATGGTTTCGTCAACCTTTTTTCCAAGCGGAATCACGAGCGCGTTTGGCTGAATAGAAGCTAGTTCATCAGGGAAGGTTTTCCAAGCATAAGGCTGTAATAATCGGCATCGGTGGATGGGTGGCTGATGTCCGGTATAGTTTTTCCCTTTTATAAACACCGGATATTTAATGACTGACGTCGTATGAAGAAGATATCGGTAGCCTTCAAACAAATCAGTAGCATTGGAAAGGCCAAGCATATCCGGTATGCCGCACTCATTCAGCATGTGCACGAGGTTGTTGCGCATCGATCCGGCGAAACCGGCTGCCTGTTTGGTTTCTTTCAGGCACGTTTCCAGTGTGTTACCTGACGCGAGACTGCTCACCAATTGTTCAAAAGCAACTTTCATTTGCCTCCATCCGGGGGTGATGCCAACGATAACGATTGGGGCATCCAGGTTGATGGTGTCATTATGGGGGGCATAGTACATACGTGTATCGCCATCATTATCCATTAGCAAAGGTGCTGTCAATAAATTATGTTTAGTGAGCGGCTGATCAATGGGCAATGTTCGAATGTACGGCAAATAATGCTGAATAGCTGTATATAGCACATAAAACCCTCCTTTCTGCACCATATTAAACCATTTCTTCTTCTCTTCGCTATGTTTAGCTTAAAGCTATTCCTTAGTGAATCCTTTATATTGAATGCAGCCGGACAGCCTCTGATTCCGACTGGCTTTGTTACAATACTACCGGGTAGCCAAGGTTTTCGATGGTTGTCTTCAGATCTTCCGCAGTTACTTTGCTGGCAATTGATTCAAGGTAGTCGACGAACATGAACAACAATGTGACGACGGCTGCTTCGACATATTCCCCGATAACCAATGATGTGGGTCAACTATAGAGGAAAACAGAAACATTTCGTAAATAAATATTTCAGTTTGTATAAAATTTTGATAGACTATATATGGGCTATCAAGGATTGTGATGAAAATGGCCGGGAGCTTACCGTTTGATGTCGATATCAGCGGAAGCACAGTGTCTTTTTAGCAAATCTTGAAGGATAGGGATGAGAAAATGAATAACGAACATACAACAACCGACGTTATTCTGATCGGTGCCGGGATCATGAGCGCCACGTTTGCCACCCTTTTAAAGGAATTGGCACCGGATTGGGATATTACCATCTTTGAGAAGCTTGAAAAAGGAGGAGAAGAAAGCTCCAATGTATGGAATAATGCAGGGACAGGACATTCTGCATTATGTGAGCTTAATTATACGCCCGAACAACCGGACGGATCCATTGATTGTACAAAAGCATTGGATATCAATGAAAAGTTTCAAGAGTCCAAACAATTTTGGTCGCATCTCGTCAACAACAATCTGATTGATAACCCTCAGGACTTTATTAGGCCCTTACCGCATATGAGTTTGGTTCATGGCGAGGACAATGTGACGTTTTTGAAAAAGCGGTTTGAAGCTTTAACCAACAACCCACTCTTTCAAGGAATGGAATTTTCCGATAATAGGGAAACATTGAAAGAATGGATGCCTCTGATTATGGAAGAACGAACGGATCAAGAACCCAGGGCGGCAACAAAAATCGATACTGGTACGGATGTCGACTTTGGCACTTTGACGCAAAAGCTTTTGAAGCACTTGGAACAGCAGAATGTTCATATCAAATATAATCATACGGTGGATGATATGGAACGTACGAATGACGGTGGATGGGAAGTGAAGGTGCGGAATTTTGAACGCGGCACACTTGAAACGCATACGTCATCATTCGTCTTTATCGGAACCGGTGGAGCCGCTTTGCCGTTGCTGCAAAAAACGGGCATTCCGGAAAGCAAACACGTGGGTGGGTTTCCAGTAAGTGGTCTATTCCTCGTCTGTGACAATCCGGATGTTGTCCAAAAACATAAAGCAAAAGTATACGGCAAAGCGCCGGTCGGAGCGCCACCAATGTCGGTGCCGCACCTTGACAGACGGTATATCGGCAACAAGGAGACGTTATTATTCGGGCCATTCGCCGGATTTTCACCGAAGTTTTTGAAAACCGGTTCGAATATGGATTTATTAGGTTCGGTTAAACCGGGTAACGCCTTCACGATGTTGGCAGCAGGAGCTAAAAACATGTCATTGACCAAATATTTGCTCGGACAACTCATGTTATCGAAGGAACAATACATCGAGGAGTTGCGTGAATTTGTTCCGACAGCCAACAGCGATGACTGGGACATCGTGACTGCGGGTCAGCGGGTCCAGGTGATCAAGGATACGGACACAGGCAAAGGCACACTTCAGTTTGGAACAGAAATTGTCAATTCCGATGACGGATCCATTGCCGCATTGCTCGGTGCATCGCCGGGGGCCTCAACGGCGGTTTCCATCATACTGGAGATTATTGAGAAATGTTTTCCAGAGTATCTACAGGAATGGGAGCCCAAAATAAAAGAAATGATTCCATCATACGGTTTATCCTTGAGGGATTATCCCGAGCTTATCGATGATATTCAAAAAACAGCCGCCCATGCGCTCGGGCTGACCAATGACCGTCAAGGAAGCTCAGTATAAGAGAATGGGCCTATGAGCCAGCCATGGTTTTCACAGACGGGTAACGGTTTTTCCGAATAATCGTGTTTATTATGAAATGAAAAAGCTCTTTCCTTGCTTGAGGGAAGAGCTTTTTGAATACGCGTCCGTCACGTTGCCGTCTTTCGTTTTTCCGTCCGGTCAACAACAGCAGCGCCGATAATGTCACCGATCACATTGGATGCCGTGCCGCCCATCCCGATCAGGGCATCAACACCTGCAATGAGGGCCACCACTTCAAGCGGCAGTCCGAACATGGTGAGAACGGCTGATAGTGTGACTAGACCTGCTGCTGGAACACCTGCCGTTCCAATCGACAGCAGTGTACCAATTAACACAATAACAAAAAAATCCGTCGGTGACAGGGTCAGATCAGTAATGTTAGCTGCGAATACGAGCGATACCCCCATCCGCAGTGCGCCGCCATCCGAGTTAAAAACAGCGCCTATCGGCAAGGTGAAATTCGCTGTTTTGGCGGAAATACCCGCTTTTTTGGCGGATTCAATGGCTATTGGCAACGATGCAATGCTGCTTGATGTAAAGAATGCTGTCGTATAGGCTTCACGCGTGTTCCGGAAAAAGGAAAAGACTGAGGTTCCGGATAACTTGAGAAAGGCGGCGTATACAAATACCCACAGCAATAAAATGCCAAGATAGAACACACCGGTCAGCTTCAGCAACGATTCCAGTGTGGACCATCCCTGGCCGCCAAAAGCAGAAGCAGTGATGGCGAATATTCCAATCGGTGCATACAGCAGAACCCCTCGTAAAATTTTAAAGAACATTTCATTCAGGGCCGTGAAGAAACGGTCAAGCATATCCCCATACTGTTTCATTTTTTCCTCTTCTGAAAATTTCATCATGGAAATAGCCATGCCAATGATAACCGCTAAAAACAGAATGGACATAAGATCGCCTGAGGTGAACGCTTTAAATAAGTTTTCAGGTACGATCTGCAGGATTACCTCAGATATGGGCGGCGTGTCCGGTTGTTCCACATTTTTATCCGGCAATGTCAGATTGTTTCCCGGTTCAAAAAACCAGGCCAGCCCTAAGCCGATCAGTACCGCCCCCGCCGTTGTAATCATATAGTAGCCAAGGAGCTTGCCGCCAATTCGGCCAAGCTGTTTGATATTCATTTGGTTAACCGCAAGAACCACGGTCAGAAATATAACTGGTATAGCAATTAAACGGAGCAGGTGAATGAGCAATGTCCCGAGTGGGCTGATTATTTCTGCTTGTTTGCCGAACACGATACCAGCGATCGTGCCCAGAACAAACCCAAGCGACATTTTGAGTACAAACGAAGATTCCTTATATCGATTCCATAATTTCATAAACGATTCAACGCCTCTTTATCTCTGACTTTGTCATACGCTTAGCACCATTTTAACAGAAACAGACGTAGTATACCTATAAATGGACTGGCCTATTTATGTTGGTGGTGCATGCATAGGTTGGATACGTCGGTGAGGGGTATGATGAGTAACGATCTGGACCATTGTAATAAGGAGAGGTCCAACTGAACATTTTGAAAATTTGACATAATTGAGTTTGGTTATTACACTTAGTTCAACAAGGTTGAATCAAAAGAAACAATTATGAATATAATGAGATTATGTTGAAACGACGTATATACGTGCAGGCATATTCACCTTGAAAAGGAGGGGGCCGCATGGGACGATGGCCGGAAGCTGTGCAGATAAAGGAAGTCGGTCCGCGCGACGGCTTGCAAAATGAAACGACACGGGTGGCCACAGCGGATAAAACCCACTGGATCAATATGCTGTCTGAATCAGGCTTAAAGGAAATTGAGTATTCCTCGTTTGTCCATCCGAAATGGGTTCCAGCCCTGTCGGATGCCCATGATGTCGGCAAGGCGATTCATCGCAACCCCAATATCCGCTATTCAGCGCTCGTTCCCAATATAAAGGGGCTTGAGCTTGCACTGGAAACAGGAATTGACGGGGCAGCGGTGTTTATGTCGGCAAGCGAAACGCATAACCGGAAAAATATTAATAAATCGATTGATCAGACGTTTCCAGTGTTTCAAGAGGTTGTACAGGATGCAAAACAGGCGGGAAAACACGTGACGGGATATGTGTCAACTGTGTTTGATTGCCCGTATGAAGGTCGGATAACACCGGAGCAGGTCGTTCGCCTTAGTGATCAACTGTTCGAATTCGGAGTGGACGATGTCTCCCTTGGTGACACCATCGGCACAGCTGTTCCATCACAAGTGGAGAACCTCCTGGATGTCATGTTGGCCCGGTATCCACAGAAAAATATTATTATGCATTTTCATGACACACGCGGCATGGCCATTGCTAATATTATGACATCATTGGAATATGGCATCACCCGTCTGGACAGTTCAATTGGTGGTTTGGGCGGTTGTCCGTATGCACCGGGAGCCGCTGGGAATGTCGCGACCAATGATGTTTTGTATTTGTTGCATGGCCTTGGTATCGATACAGGAGTAAACGAACATAAACTCCGGGAAGCAGCTCTCTATATCCAAAATAAACTGGGTAAAACGTTGCCGAGCAAGACATTAGCTTCAGCCGTCAGTCCACGTTGAAAGAATCCGGCACCATACGGACACATTTGCCTAGAAACCCTCACCCATGCAGACAGAGTGAGGGTTACGTGTGCTGGTGACGACTATCCGGTTAAGAAACAGAGTCGTTGTATGTCGGTTGTCAACGCGGCAAAATTGCCCTATTCTATGTAAGAGAGACTATTGAGGCGAAAGGGGAGAGCAGCCATCAATCTTGAAACAATAGGCTTGAAGTTGAAGCAAGCACGTATTAAAAGCAAACATACGCAGCAGCAAATCGCGGATCAGTGTGGCATTTCCAAAAGCCTTCTGTCCAAAATTGAAAATGGCCAGACCTCATCGGCAGTTGCAACGCTTTCCAAAATTTCCGAGTCCCTCGATGTGCCACTTACATGGGTTCTTGATGGGCATCCTGAAACAGATTTGGTCATCCTTCCCACGGTGGACAGGCAGATTAATGCCGATGATAATGATATGGGCTACTCGTTTGAGCTGCTTGCCAATCGCTCCCGTTTTTCGCGGATAGAACCGACCATCGTCCATGTCACCCCAATGGATTACAATAAGCGCCACGAGCCGTATACGCATTCCCAAGACGAATTTATTTACATGGTTGAAGGGGCGATGGAACTCTTTTATGACGGCGAAAAGCATTATATGAAAAAAGGCGACACAAGCTATTTTAAAGGGGTGAAGCCACATTTGTTCATCCCCGTCGACAATGACGGGGCTAAAGTGCTGACCGTGTTTGTTGATGACTGACCGCCTACCGTAAAAAAACGCTATACATACTTTTTGACAAACATTCTCCTGAACCATTTGGTGCCTCAGGGGGGCTTTCATTCAGCTGTCCGTTTTGGTTTGTTCCGTTTTGTTAATAATGCTTGTTCCGACCAAATCACCGGTTACGTTCAGTGCGGTGCAACCCATGCCGATAATGACGTCGATGGCCGTGAGCAATCCGACGGCTTCCATTGGCAGACCGAGCTGGGCGAAAACGGTCGCTATCATAATAATTCCTGCCCCTGGTACACCAGCGGTACCAACGGATGCCAGGGTGCCAACCAGCACGACTTGAAGCATTTGCATGAAGCTGAGCGGATCCCCGACCACGTTAGCGGCAAAAACGGCTGAAACAGCAATCCGGATGGCCGCTCCGTCCATGTTAATGGTTGCACCTAGCGGAAGACTGAATCCATAAAGACTTTTTTTCAGGTTGAGGTTTTTGGCAGCATTAAGTGTCAGCGGCAGCGTTCCGGAGCTGCTTTGTGTGACAAAGGATGTGATCATCGGTGTACGCCCCTGTTTGAAAAAGTTTTTGATATTAATGTTGGTCAGCGCCATAAAGATGATATAGATAAGGAGCTGAACAAGCAATGCGATATACAGAACGGCGATCACATTGCTGAGCGACCAAAGGGTATCGCCCCCTTGTTTGCCGACGATCTCGGCAATAATGGCTAAAATTCCAATTGGCACATACTGAATGATGCCTTTCATAATCGTCATTGTTGCTTCGTTGAGCCCGTCAATGACGCGGTAGACAGCTTCACCAAGATCATGATTCGTCTCCGATGTACGCAGTGCCGAAATAGCAATACCGAATACCAGCGCAGTGAAAATAATACCTAATAAATTCAATTCGCTGAAGGCTGATATGATATTGTTGGGAACAATACTGAGCAGAACATTAGTAACGCCGGGATTTTCCGGAACATCAAATGATTCGCTTCCATCAAGCGTCATCCCTGTTCCTGGATTAAACAGGCTGGCCACGGCAATGCCGACGACGATGGCAAAGGCCGATGTCATAAGATAGTAGACGAATACTTTTCCGCCCATTCGACCAAGGCTGCCCAAATTGGCTTGATTAACACCTACAATCAAGGTGAATAAAATGAGCGGCACAATCAGAAACCGCAATAGACGGAGCAGGAGATCACCGAATGGCGCCAGAACAGCCGCATCTTCACCGAATATAAGACCAACCAGAATACCCAGCACAAGCGCAACGGTGATTTTGGAAATGAGTGACGCTTGAATATAGCCTCTCCATAATGCTTTCATGTTGCTTCCCCCTTATAGGTTCAATTCTCATTAGAATACTATGAATTTTATGGCTCGATATTACCTTGTCTATTCCTTTTTGTCAAAAAACGTTCTCTTATGCAAATAAAAAAGCCATGCAACCGGATTTGGCATGCATGGCTGGTTGGTTTTCTGTTACTTTTCAATAAACATCTGAGTCCAATAATTTCCTTTCCGTGTAAAGCCAACCCCGATATGGGTGAACGATTCATCCAAAATGTTTTTACGATGGTCGGCGCTATTCATCCAGGAATCAACAACGTGACTTGGCTTAGGTTGTCCTCTGGCGATATTTTCACCGGCCGATTCGTAGGTGACATCGAATTGCTTCATCATCTCAAAAGGGGAACCATACGTCGGGCTTTTATGAGAGAAATAATTTTTCTGTTGCATGTCCATGGATTTATTGTTCGCTACACGACTTAATTGTTTGTCAGCCTTCAACGCCGGCAATCCTTGTTTGCTTCGTTCCTGATTGGTCAGCTCGATGACTTTCGATGCATACTGACTGATGCTTTCTTGTTGCGCATTGTTCCCATTGCGGTCGATGGGTTCCTGTCCGGCTGGATTTTTTCGAATTTGCGGATCGTTATTTTGCTCCAAATTGCGTTCGAGGGGGTCTTCTTCGTTCCGCCTGTTATTAAGCGGTGCCTGTTTAAACCGCATTTTGTCTGTTTCCTGTCGGTTGCTGGATGAGTCGGTCCGGACAGTGGAAATGGGCAACTGGTTATTATCCACCTCTGTTTTGCTCGAATAATCGGCTGCCTGTTCCTGATTATTTTGGTTCTCGTTCCCGTTACAGGCTGCCAGCACTAGGCTGATTCCAACAATTAGAAGAAAACGTATCGTCGATTGCTTCATAAACTATACTCCTTTGTTGTTGATTTTTTCTTATTATGGTCCTCATTCGTAACATCCATGCATATCAACAGCCATAAATACGGATGGACATTGCAACAATTGTCCTGTTGCGTGATTTCAAGTACAATATAAGCAGCTTGTATCAGGAGAAAACGAACGCTGTATGCTGGAGGAGGTTTGCATTGACGGGGCGAGGAAAGATTTTTCAGACATTTTATTATGGATGGTTCATCGTTTTTATCGGTGGCTTGGGCATCTTTTTCTCCGGGCCCGGGCAGACGTATTCCAATTCGGCGTTCATTGATCAGTATATTCAGGATTTTGGTTGGTCGCGGACAGAGGTGTCGAGTCTTTATTCGACAGCAACACTGATTGCCGGTATCATGATGATGGTTGTCGGACGGTTTATTGATCGGTATGGGCAGCGGTTCATGATGGTGACGGTTGGAACGGTTTTTGCTCTGGCGTGCTTTTGGAACAGCATGGTCACCAATATGGCTATGCTGGCGGTCGGGTTTTTCCTTGTTCGTCTTCTCGGACAGGGAACGATGTCGCTGATTCCGAATACGCTCGCCGCCCAATGGTTTGTGAAAAAAAGAGGTCGGGCATTCAGTTTTATGACGTTGGGCAGTTTTGCCAGTGCGATGCTTTTTCCGATTATCAATACGTGGATCATTGAAACGTGGGGCTGGCCAATAGCTTGGCGTTTCTGGGGTGTGGCGTTGCTGGTCGTGTTTGTTCCGTTTGCCCTGTTCGGTGTGCGCAACCGGCCGGAAGAGATGGGGTTAGAACCGGATGGTTTTCAAACGGAAACTGAGAACGAAACCGGCGAACCAATTGCCGGCACCACGCTTCCAGAATCCAATGAAGACTTCACGTTAAAAGAAGCGATGCGGACGTGGGCTTTCTGGGGAATTCTGATCAGCGTCGGTATTCCGGCGATGATTAATACCGGCATTACATTTCATATTATATCGATTTTTGATACGAATGGCCTGTCGTCGGCTGTGGCTGCTATGGTACTGAGCCTGATGGCATTTGCGGGTATTCCGATATCGTTCATTTCCGGTTTTATTACGGAGCGAATACCAACGAATTATCTGTTGGCCAGTGTGTTTGTCATTGAAATTATTTTTTTGTTCATGCTGCTTATCACCAATAGTGTGTTTATGGCGATTTTATTCGGTATCGTGTGGGGAGCTGCGAATGGCCTGGAGCGCATTGGTATGAACATTATCTGGCCGGATTATTTTGGCCGGAAATATGTCGGCAGTATCAATGGCGTTGGAATGACTATGGTGGTGATCGGTTCGTCGCTGGGCCCATTGCCGTTCGGTGCTGGATTTGATCTATTTCACAATTACACGCCGGTATTGCTGGCTTCTCTGACGTTTCCTGTCATCGGTGCCATTTGCGCCATTACGGCAAAACGTCCGGATAAAGCCAAGCTGCACTCTCATTAATGAAACAAAGCGGTGATGATGAATGCTTAAAGATACAGGAGAACGGATTATTCCCGAAAACATGACTATAACGAACGACATGCTGATAGAGCATGTGGCAAGGTATCATTTTGCCAGTGAATTAGTGTACGGACGGGTGCTTGATTTCGCCTGTGGTACGGGGTATGGCACGCATATTTTGGCCAAAAATCCGAAGTCGGATGTCACCGAGACGATTGGTATTGACTTGGACCCGGAAACGGTGAACTATGCGCGCGGCGCGTACCATCATCCGAAGTCCACTTTTCTTGAGGGAGATGTGACGGATGCCGGTTTGCCGGAAAAACTGGGGACATTTGATTGCATCGTCAGCTTTGAGTCGATCGAGCACATTCAAGCGGAAGAACAGTTTTTAGCCAATGTGTATGCTTTGCTGAAGCCGGGAGGGACACTTATACTGTCCACGCCGTTCGGTAAGGGGCGCGGTAAGCCATGCAAATCGCCCTTTCACGTGCATCAGCTGACGGTTGCTGAGTTTTTACAGTTATTTCCGGCGTATGCTTCGGCCCATTTTTATGTTCAAAGAAGTGCATTAATCAAACCGGCTGAGGACCATTATGCCGGACAATACCCACTTGGAATCGCCGTCTGTAAAAAATGATTAAATACTGCGAAGATGGAATGCGCTCAGGAAACGTTATTCATCGTCGCAATGAGTCCCCGAATCGGTACCAGGAAGCGTTTGAAAGTCGTTCATCAACGTAATGAATGCCTAAAACACGAGCAACGAGCTAGAAGGGGTCGCTCATCGCCCTCAATAAGCACCATCTTCGACCCTATGACTAATGCTCGCTTTCCAGATCCGTCAATTGATCTATAATTTGCTCGTTCATTTTCTCAGCCACGTCATTGGAGATAATATCTTCACGGGCAAGCTGCTCGACTGCTTCGTGCTGAGCATAGAGGGAATGGCGTTTCAGTGTGTTCAACTGTTTTTCTTTCATCTCCGGTTGCTTATCAAAAAGGGTATCGATATCCTGCTGTATGGTTTCCAATGATTGTTTATAATCGGTTACGAGGTCATTCGTTACAGCATCCGTGATCCGCAGATTCTCCTTCACCCTGCCGATCTCTTCGATGGCCCTTTTGTTCCGATACGCATCGGCTAACAGCATTTCATAATCCTCATAACCGGTTTCCTGCTGGTTGACGTTGAGCCAGTTGAGCACCGGTTTAATGGTAAGCCCCTGACATATAAGTGAAAACAGTACGGTACTGAAGGCGAAAATCAAAATATCTTCCCGTCCGTCAAAATCTCTCGGCAAGCTGAGTACAAGAGCAATTGACAAGGATCCTTTCAGCCCTCCCCAGTTCAAGACGTGTTTCCACGTACGGGGGATGTCATCTGTGAATAGCGTGCTCGTATAGACAGCAATGCTTCTGGCGACAAGCACAATCAGAATGGCCGTAAATATCAGTCCCCACCGGTCAGCGACATCAATTTTTGTAATCTCCAAACCGACCATCAAAAAGACAAGGGAGTTAACAAGCAACGTGACGACATCCCAAAAGTTTCTGATGTTCAACTTGGTTGCCGGGCTCATGCCGATTTTGGAACCATAATTGCCAAGCGTCAGTGCGGCGACAACAACAGCGATAACGCCGGATGCACCGACATTTTCCGCCAGTAAATAGGATCCGTAAAACAGAATGATACTGAAAATAATCTCAAGCGGGTAATCATCAAAATACTTGGTTAGACGTGATGCAATGTAGCCGGCAGTTCCACCGATAATAAGGCCCAGGGCAACGACTTTGATGAATTCCCATAAACCAAGGCCAACCCCCTCGATTCCTGAATTCAAATACGTCAGCAGGGAAAAAGCCGAAATGTTGAAGAGAACAACCGCCAACCCGTCATTGAATAAACTTTCCCCTTCAATAACAGTGGACAGACGTTTATGAACACCGAGATTTTTGAAGATGGACAGCACACTGACTGGGTCCGTCGCGCTCATGACGGAAGCGAACACAAAAGCGGCCGGGATAGATAATTGTAGAAGCCACATCGACGAAAAACCAATAACGACAAATGACAGAAAGGTCCCGCCAAACGCCAGCAACAGGATGGGTCTTTTGTTGTCAAACAACCGGGAAAATGGAAGCTTTAACGCTGCTTCCCCGAGCAGAGCCGGCAGAAAAAGCGTAATAACAGCAAAATTAAAAACGTCGCCTTCGGTAATGAATCCTTTCAACGGTTCCAGAAAAGGGATGTTACTGAGTCCGATGATAGCTCCGATAATAACTAAGGCAATCGGATACGGTTGCTTAAATTTCTTTGCGATGGCGGTGATACCCGCTGCGAGCATGACTAGAACAAGCGTCAGTGAAAAAATATGATGTAGATCCAACTCCTCCACGACAACAGCCTCCTTCTGATAATGGCTAAGGTTTTTATTACGCATTAACTCACCTGTCATACCTCCACTGATTGAAGGTTCACTTTATAGGTATTTTTGCCGAAAATGCTGATAAAATTCGGTGAATACGGAAAGAGTAATGGTTTAGTCATGAAGTACTTCATGGATTGGAAAATCACCAAACGATAGAGAAATCATTGATTCCTACATAAATAATATAAATGACATTTGTCACATGCGCTACTTGACGTTTATGACTTCTAACGTTTCTTTGTTTTCTTTATCCTATATATAAATGAATAGATAAAAATAATTCTACTGCAGGAGGACATAATGAGCAGACAACAACAAGCACAGTTAAAAAAGAGCGTCGCAGCTTTTGCTAATCCAGATACAAAGGCGAGTATATTACAGTTAATCAATACGATTCCGCCGTTTTTCCTTATATGGTTTTTGGCTTACCAAAGTCTGTCTGTCTCCATTTGGCTGACGCTTGCCTTGACAGTTCTGTTATCAGGATTCGTTATTCGCATTTTCATTATTTTCCATGACTGTACACATGGATCCTTTTTTAAAAATGGCAAGGCTAATCGCTTGGTTGGAACGATCACCGGCGTTATCACGTTATTTGCTTTCGAAAAATGGAAACGGAGCCATGCGATTCATCATGCGACAAGCGGCAATCTGGACAAGCGTGGCACTGGTGATGTATGGGTGATGACAGTGGATGAATATATGGACGCTTCCTTTTGGGGCAGGCTGGCTTACCGGCTTTACCGCAACCCAATTGTCATGTTCGGATTGGGACCATTGTATCTTTATCTTCTTGCCAATCGTTTTAACCGAATTGGGGCAAAACAAAAGGAATGTTGGAATACGTATATTATCAATGCATCTGTTGTTGTTATTTATGGTCTGCTAATCTGGGTAATCGGCTGGCAGGCATTTCTCATTATCCAGTTGCCCATTAGCTTTATGGCAGGGGCCATGGGAATTTGGCTTTTTTATGTACAACATCAGTTTGAGGATTCTTATTTCGAAAATGAAGACGAGTGGGATTTTGTCAAAGCTGCTGTTGATGGAAGTTCTTATTACAAATTGCCGAAAATCTTGCAATGGCTAACAGGCAGCATTGGCTTCCACCATGTACATCATTTAAGTCCCAAAGTCCCGAACTATCATTTGGAAAAGGCCCATGAATCGACCCTGCCTCTCAAGCAGGCAACAACGATTACATTAATGTCCAGTTTGAAATCCCTCCGTTTCCGGCTGTATGATGAAGCGAATAAGACGTTTGTCAGTTTTAAAGAGGTTAAAAAAAAGCATACGGTTGAACACGGACCAGTCAACCTTTCAAAAAAATAATAACGTTGTCCATCAGACCCTTCAATCATGTATTGGGGGGTCTGATTTTTTGATATACTTAACGGAAGCAGTTAGGAGGAACAGTATGCAGAAATGGTATCACCTCGTTCCGAAGAATACAGGGCTTAGTATTTATGCGTGGATTATTTTTTGTATTCTGCCTTTCTATTTTATCTTTCGGACATCAGGTGCATTGGAAATCGTCTTCGGTATTTTCATGATATTGCTGTTTTTCACCGCATACAGTGTGTCTTTTCTGTCGGAGGGATGGGCGGTCTACTTGTCAGTGGGAGTCGAAATGGTTATAAGCGTTGTGATGACGGTGTTTTTGGGATATGTTTATTTCGCATTGTTTTTAGCGTTTTACATCGGAAATATACCGCATAAAGCTGGCTTTATAACATTGTATGTGATTCACTTGGTTACAACGGTTGCGGCAGTTACGATAAGTTATTTTACTCAAAACGTCATATTCTTTTCCCAACTCCCATTTATTGTATTTAGTGTTATTGGGGTTGTTCTGCTGCCACTAACGATTTATTTCCGAAACAAGCAGGAGCAATTGGAAAATCAATTGGAAGCAGCCAACCAAAAGCTTTCCCAATTAGCTGTTCTGGAGGAGCGTCAGCGGATTGCTCGCGACCTGCATGATACACTGGGACAAAAGTTGTCTATGATTGGCCTGAAAAGTGATTTAGCAGGGAAGCTAGTGGATGCAAAACCTCCTGCAGCAAAAAATGAACTTAATGATATTCATCAGACGGCTCGAACGGCGCTAAAGGAAGTGCGTGAAATGGTGTCAAATATGAAAGGTGCCAAACTGGAAGATGAAGTCAATCGTGTCCAGGAAATGTTGACAGCTGCCCAAATTGATTTTCATTTGGAAGGAAACGCGGAACTTACCGATACGCCTTTATTCATTGAAAATGTGTTGAGTATGTGTTTGAAAGAGGCTGTGACCAATGTTGTCAAACATAGCGGAGCGTCTTCCTGCACCGTTATCATTTCACCATTACGGGAAGAAGTACTTATGGAAATCCAGGATAATGGAATTGGCAAGACGAATCAAAAGGGTACTTATTTCGAAAATGGACTGCAAGGGATGAGAGACCGGCTGGAGTTTGTTAATGGTAGTTTGGAAATGACATCCGTCAATGGAACAACCCTGTCGATTCGGGTGCCAAATGACATTCAGCGGCCAGAACAGGAGGACTTATCGTGATAAGCATTGTAATAGCAGAAGATCAACGTATGCTGCTTGGGGCACTAGGATCACTGCTTGAACTGGAAAACGATATGGAAGTTGCCGGAGAAGCAAGGAATGGAGAAGAAGCGTTATCGCTTGTGCGGCGGCACCATCCGGATATTTGTATAATGGATATTGAAATGCCAATAAAAAACGGTCTCGATGCAGCAGAAGAATTGAAGGATGATCCTTGTAAGGTCATTGTGTTAACAACTTTTGCACGAACAGGTTATTTTGAACGGGCGCGGAAAGCTGATGTGAGTGGCTATTTGCTGAAAGACAGTCCGAGTGAGGATTTAGCGAACTCCATCCGCACGATTATGAACGGGAACCGGATTTATGCGCCGGAACTGGTTGATATGGCATACGACCATAGCAATCCGGTGACAGAACGAGAGGAACAGGTAATGAAGCTGATCGCTGAGGGGAAAAATACAAAGGAAATTGCAAATTGGCTGTATCTGACAAATGGCACGGTCCGTAACTATGTATCCGTCATTCTTGATAAACTGGAAGTAACCAACCGGATTGAAGCCGTTTCCAAAGTGAAGGAAAAAGGCTGGCTACCCTAAAAGCCTTTGCATAACTAACCCTCCTTATTCAAAAGCTAGGCCTGATCATGAAAAAGGGAGGTCAGACACATGGCGGAAAAACACGAAGCGGAAAAAAACAATCAATTCAAAGAAAATGCCAACAATGGTGAACACCGTAATGGACGTAAAAGTCAGTATAAAAACTATAATCCCGAGGGCGGACGTCCCAATGAGTATAGAAGTGACAAAGGTGAATAGTGGAAAAATGACGGAATGACTGCAGCCTCACCAACGTAGCTGCAGCAAAAAAAATGGCGGTGTGATGCTGAGTGCTTCATACCGCCTTTGCTGATGGGAGGGAGTGGTATGAATCAAGCCGTTTTTTTGGACCGCGACGGGGTTATCAATGAAGTGCTTACTGATCGGGTGAAATTTGTTAACCGACCAAGTGATGTTTACTTATTAGATGGAGTCGGCGAGGCCATTCAAGCGTTTAATGATATGGGGTTTTTTGTTTTTGTGGTCACCAATCAGGGCGGAATCGGACTCGGTTATATGACCGATGATGCGCTGGATGCCGTACATAAACGCATGCAAGCCGACCTGGCAGCATTTGGCGCTACGATTGATGATATTGCCTATTGCCCCCACAAGCCACATGCCGGTTGTGAGTGCCGCAAACCACGCCCTAAAATGATTGTTGATTTGGCACAAACGTATGATATTGCCCTGGATAAAAGCTTTATGGTAGGTGACCGGGACCCGGACATCGCCGCCGGAAATAAGGCGGGAACGACAACCGTCTTCATCGGCCACCGTGAGCGGCAACAGCACGAGGTGACCGCGGATAAAACGTTTCCTGATCTTTTAGCGTTTGCCCGTTGGCTGCAAAAACAGTAATCATGTGTTATGGATTCGTCACGTCTGGTCATACTAAGTCTGTCGCAATCTACTGAAACAGGAGGGTGAACCCCATGATGAAGCACTTATTGGCTGCCACCGCCCTGTTATGGTCACTGGTATTGCCACCGACAGGCTTCTCATTTGCGTCGGACTTTTACAAAGGATTTGCCGATGATTTGCACAGCAAACAAGACGTGAGAGAGGATAAAGAAGAATTATACGAGCGGATTTTCATGGAAATGGAGGCCAAAGAACTCGGCATTGAAACAGAAAATAAAGGCCTGAAGCAGATTGCCAAACAAGTGGCGGAAACCAAAATTAAGCGCTCCGCAAGAAAGCTTGGCCTGGAAACAGAAGGGAAAGATATTAAGGAACTGGCTAAAGAAGTCCATCACGCCGAGGTGAAACAGAAAGCCGATGAACTCGGGATTGATCAAAAAGGGAAGGACCCACAGTTGCTTGCCGAAAATGTGTATGAAGAAATGCTGCGACAAAAAGCGGAAGAATTGGGTGTTGAAAAGGATGAACGCGATCTTCGTGGGCTTAAACAGGCCGTGCTCAAAGCCGTGATAAAAAACGAGGCCGACGAACTGGGCATCGACAGGAAAGGCAAAAGCGTTCAACGACTGCGGGAAGACATACATGACCAAAAGCTTATTCAAACAGCGGAAGAATTGGATCTGGAAACAATGGATAAGGACACCAGTGACCTGTTTGATGAGATCGTAACGGAGCATGCCGAAGAAGCAAAAAAAAAGCGGCTATTTCCGTTTGAAAAGAGGGACGGTGACTTTTTTTGGGACACCATGAAAAAAACCCATCATGGTCAAATGAATAACGAGTGATCATCCGTGGGAGTCCACAGATGGAACTTTCTTGTCATTTCGGCAGGATATTCCGAATGGGCATCGAATATAGGTGTTAGAAGATAAGAGAAAGGGGAAGAGATGCATGAGTGACAATGTAAAAATAACAGTGAATGACAACGGACCGTACCGGGTGAAAGGCGATGTGGAGTTAGTCGATGCCGAAGGGAATGCGTTTGAAACGAAAAAAATGATCTCTCTTTGTCGCTGCGGCCATTCCTCGAACAAACCATTCTGTGATGGCAGTCACCGGCAAATCGGTTTTGAAAGTGAACCGCGTGCGGAATAATGACATCCCCTTCTATGTTTTCCATGGCATGGAAGGGGTTTTTTGTATGGATAACTTTTGGATCCAACGTCAAACAGCATAGTTGTCATTATGGTCGCTGTTTGGAATAATAATAACTATAAACCTAAATTAAAGGAGATGGACCTCATGCACGTTTTGGTTGCAGGAGCGAATGGACAAATCGGTCAACATATCGTTAAGCAATTGCACAATAACCCAGAGCATACAGTAAGAGCGATGGTTCGGCGGGAAGAGCAGGCAGAGGAACTGAAAAAACAGGGAATTGATGCTGTCATGGCCAATCTCGAAGGCAGAAAAGAATCCATTAAAAAAGCGGCAAAAGGCTGTGATGCAGTTATTTTCACAGCGGGGTCCGGCGGCAGCACAGGACCGGACAAGACACTGCTCGTTGATTTGGATGGTGCGGTCAAAACGATTGAAGCAGCTGAGGATGCCGGTGTGGATCGCTTTGTCATGGTGAGTGCCCTGCAGGCCAACAATCGCGGCCATTGGAATGAAAAAATTCGCCATTATTACGCTGCTAAGCACTATGCTGACAGAATCCTCCAGACGAGCAGCTTAAATTATACGATTGTCCGGCCCGGCCGACTGCTGAATGAAGCAGCGACTGGCAAGGTTACCGTTTCCGACAATATGGAGGAACGGGGATCGGTTCCGCGCGAGGATGTGGCCAGCGTGGTCACCGCATCCTTGACGGAAGAGAACACATATAAACGCGGGTTTGATCTCATTTCCGGTGAAACAGATGTTGACGATGCATTGAGGACTATGTAATCTGACAAGGGCTTTTGTTGAATAAACGTCATACTGAGATAATCGAGAGGTGGCCGAATGGACAAACGAGTAATGATAGACTGTGATCCCGGACATGATGATGCGATGGCCATTCTGTTGGCTGCTTCTAATGTGAGCAATCTCAGCATTGAGGCGATTACGACGGTTGCTGGCAATGTTGGTGTCGATAAAAACACGATCAATGCTTTGCGTGTATGCGAACTTGCTGGTCTTGATGATACCCTTGTTGCCAAAGGAGCTGACCGGCCATTGGTAAGGGATTCATTAGAAGCAGCCCATGTGCATGGGGATAGCGGCCTTGATGGCACTTCTCTGCCGGAGAGTCCAGTCAAGCAAGCTGACGGTGCTCATGCTGTTGATATCCTCATTGATAAATTGATGGCATCAGAAGGCGATATCAGCATTGCAGCGATTGGTCCGTTGACGAATATTGCACTCGCTATGCGGAAAAAACCGGAGATTATTCCTCGCATTAATGAGATTACTATGATGGGCGGCGGTACATACGGTAATCGGACACCGGCGGCGGAATTCAACATCTACGCCGATGCTGAGGCGGCAAAAGTCGTGTTTGAAAGCGGTGTGCCAATGACCATGTTTGGGCTTGATGTTACCCATCAGGTTCTCGCCACGGATGAGCGGATGAAACAATTAGCAGCGATTAATACGCCGGAAGCAGCAGCTGTTACAGATATGCTCCGCTTTTATTCTGGTGCCTATAAGGAAAAATTTTCAGGTGCAGCACTGCACGATCCGTGTCCAGTTGCCTATTTGATCGAACCGGCGATGTTTCAGCTGGAAAAGGTACGGGCTGATGTAGAGATAAAAGGCGAATTCACCTATGGTATGACGGTGATTGATGCAGAGGGACAATCAAGCCGAACACCCAATGTTCAGTTCGCCCGCGAGATTGACTCGAACCGGTTTTGGCAGCTGTTTTTGCAGGCACTGTCAGAAATGAGGTAGACCGTCGTTAAAGCAAGACAGACAAACGACATCAATATAAAAAATCACCCCTGCACCCTTTTATAGGGAGCGCGGGTGATCTTTGTAACGTCGGCTGTGTAGGAGAGGTCCCGGTTGAGTTCGGACATGGAGTTAATCCGTATTGGACAGCCCCAGCTTCGTATCCAGTGTACCGTGAATGGACGTAGTCGCAACATCGTCGCCACGAAGCCAGCCGTCAAAATCAAAGATAACAGGGTCCCGATCGCCACCCAGAGCGAACCACGCTTTCAATTCTTTTGGAAAATAAGCGGTGGTATGAATTGTGCCTGCCCAACTTTTATACAAATCGGCAAACACGCCCCGATCTTTGTCATTCATGAGCCGGAACGCATCATATGCACAGATTCGGTCTTCCTTCTCCTGGATCAGGTTTAATCGACGCGTGGAGTCATCCAGATGGTGGCGATTTTCATGCGTCAGCAGTTCAAAATGATTCGTACATGTATGGGATCGTCGTACGTCCACGGAGCGCGGTGACACTTCTATGACATACGTTTCGTCGCTCCGATCCAAAACGATATAACTGAATGATCCGCGGTGCGGGATGTCTTTCAACAGTTGCACAGCATCATCGACCGTGGCGCACGTTTCAAGAATTATTCGCCCCACCATATAGGATACAAAACCGTCGCCGGGTTTACGACGCTGCATGAAATTATACGCCATCACGAGTCCCTTTTCGTTCATGCCATCCATACGACCGGTCACACGCGATGTCGGTCCCATCATCGCATAGCCCTGATCAGTCGGCTGAAAAAAGCTGTACCGTCCGTCGTACGTCGTCGGATGATAATCATAATTGCGCACCATGAAGTTGCTCCCTGTTAAAACGGAACAACCACTCGGCTTCGCATTCACCCGGTAATGGCCGAAGTCCCGGAGCACGTCCGTCATCGGCAAACCAAGCGCATCACGCATGCCCAACAATTCATCCCAAATACCGGGAGCAAACCGCATAAACGCATGTTTCACATCTTGTTCCCATGTTTGAAACCGGGGTTTACGGATGCGCCAGCTGTCCCGGCGATTTTTCAGGACAGGCGACTCCTTGATGGCCGCCCCTTGGGCATAGCCAAAATCATAATGGCTGCCGCGAAATTGAGTTATATCGGTACGTACGTCGGTCATGAAATCATCCTCTTTGTTCATACTGGTTTAATGGTACATCAGTCTTTGTCAAATTAAAATAGATTTACACTCATGGCCTCTGTTCGTTGCCAAACAGGATCAACTTGCCGAGGAGTGATCCCAGCAGGCTGAGGACAACATATACGGCGATCCATACGGCAAATGAAACATTCATGAATAGAAACATGCTGCCGATACTTGATAGAAGCGTTGCAAGCGGTCCGATCCAACTGTTTTTCAGCACGAGGCTAGCCAACAAACCAATGACAAAGGTTGCGACGGGGTAAAATATTAATATGGCAATAAATTCATTGATTTGAAAGAGCATCATGGAACTGTAGACACCGAACAACACGCCGAGCAACACAGCGAACAGCACCATTTGATTTTTGCTGTTTTTGATCCGTTTTACCATCTTGTCCGCATCTCCCGCTTCCTGTTTGTTTTGCTCTGCACGCGGCAATGCCCTTTGTATTGTTTGTAATTCGTTTTTGCATTCCTGGCAGGATAAAAGGTGCTGATCAACAAATTGTTTGCTTTCATCACTCGTGAGATTCTCCACATGCATGGGGAGGAGATCCCTTACTATATCGCAGTTCTTATTCCTCATTCATGCCACCTCCGTCCATTATGGTTATCAGTTTGTTTTTGGCTCTGTAAAAATTGACACGCGCCCACGTCTCGGACTGATTAAAAATATCAGCAATGGCCTTATAATCCAATTCATTATAACTTCTAAGAATGACAATATCCTGATGAGGCTGTTTCAATTGTCTGATAGCTGTCAGTAGTTGAATGGATGTTTCCTTTTGTTCATAGATTTTCTCCGGCGTCGTTGCATCTGCCACACTGTTTTCCTGTTCGGTTTTTTTGATAAGTTGTTTATGTTTTTCTTCTTTTCTTACTTGCTTGTAAAAGACATGTTTGGCAATCTGGAACAGCCAAGTTGAAATGGCGCTTTGCCCTTTAAAGCGATGAATGGATTTGAATGCCTGTAAAAATGTTTCTTGTGTCAGTTCATCTGCCAGCGACTGACGACCGGTCAGGTAGAACAAATAGGTATGAATGTGTTGATAATGCTCCACATATAACTGCTTGAATGCCTCCAACGTCTGCCCCCCCTTCCGGCAGCTTTCATTATATTAGTACCATTGGGACGTCAAACGTTACAATTCATTTTTGATTTTTTGGGTTTAAAAACAAGAGAATCATTTCATACGTATGAATAAAGGATTTTTAAATACGTGTATCGAATGTAGTTATTAGATTTGAAAACGGGAGGGGAATGGATGGCACGCAATCGTATATTCTCAATTATAGTTGGAGGGATCGCCCTCGTTGCTTTGTTACTTTTGCCGGCAATGGTACATATTTACTATACACCGTACTATTATGCCGTGGCTTCAATAATATTTTTAATGGTCCTGTATAACGTATTACGCAAGGATACGGATGAAATATTTTATCAGAAGTGGCGAAAGCAAAAGTCTAAGGGTTTTTGGTTTTATGTTGCTTGGAAAGGATTATGGTCATCGTTCGTCATTGTTGTGGTCGTTTGTTTTGGACAACTGTTTGGCAATAATTATACACCGTTAGCAATCTGGGCAGCTTTATCGACCGGAGAGCTTGTAGGCGTGCTGCTGCTCATAATGGTCTTCGGTTTTGCCAGTGCTGCTGGTTCGTGGTTCGACAATAACAAACGGTACGAACGAGTGATCGATGAACGTATGAAAAATGAATAGGGGAGTCGGGTGGAAACAGTGTACTGCAAGTTATTATGGCACTGGAGGTAGTCTATCTTCGCCGTGGCGGTCAATGTTTTCAACCTGAGTTATTATTGGTGAGACTAGGCATTGGCCTTAAACTCAGCCATTATTAGAGAAAGGATAATGTTGTATGACATTAGAAGGAAGTATCGTAGCGATAACGGTTTATGTATTATTTCTGCTTATGGCGTTGGCTCTCAGGTAGTTGTTGCAGCGGTTATGAATTTCTTTCTCGGGGTGTGTGTAATCTTTGGCTGGTTTTTCTACGCCTGGGACATCAGTGAATCCCTTTTCCTCGGTGGGTTATTACTGGGAGCGGTCTTACTTGCTGTTAGTGAGGCAGCCTTGATTATCACATTATTTGTTCGGCGGGATAAATTGATGGGAACATATCATGAACGAATGGATTTCGACGTTTCTGAACGGGGGGTAGCTACAGCCAACTCAGTTGCCGCGGCCAGACGGAGGGAAGCCATACGGCGGCAGCAACTAGCATGGTCACCGTTGACCCCCTTTTATTCGTCGTTCTATACCTGCAAGACGCCCTTTTCTCTGGATTTATCATTTAACTAATGGCATTTAAATACAGATCCAACGAAGACTCTGCTTCCTTTGTCACTAACTGAATAAAGTCATCATAATCTTTTTGGGTATGTGCTTTATCCAATGCTTCGTAATAATTCAATCGATTTTCAACTTTGATGACAATCGGTGGAAAGCCATCTTTCATAAGTTCAAGATTCAATAATAAACGCAATACACGACCATTACCATCGATGAAAGGGTGAATTCCAACAAATATAGCATGCAGCATAGTGCCGCGGGTAATGGGATGCAACGATTTTGCTTCGTGCTGATACCAATTCAGGAGATTCTCCATTTGTTCCGGAATGAAAAGTGCAGATGGCGGTGTATGTTCAGCACCTGAAATGAACACTTGCTGGTCCCGGTAGACACCGGCATAGTCATCATTAATTTCTTTTAAGATCAATTGATGCAAATTTTTTATTTGCCATTCTGATAAGGGTTCATTTTTTTTTACTATTTCTTCTACATACGCAATCGCATCACGATGATTAATAACCTCCAGGTGTTCACGCATCGTTTTTCCGCCGACAGTAATGCCTTCCAACACAACCTTTGTCTCGTTGATGGTTAATGTATTGCCCTCGATAGCATTGGAGTTGTATGTCCATTCGAGCCAAAGCTTTTCACGCAGACTGTTCAGTGTATAAGTTGGCAGTGGCCGGTTTGCATCAAGTCGAGCCTTTTTTTGATTGATTTGGTCAAACATAGCTATCATCTCCATGGATACTGATTCAACGTTCGGTGAAGCACCGCCTAAAACTATATTCTACATGAACGTATATCCCATTATCCAGACAAAAGGAATGTCGGATCGTTCACCTTCCCTCATTTTTAACCCTTGCCCGCAGATTCTCGCGGCAAGCCGATCGATTACGATGCAGCCACTTCATCTACTCGCCTCTTAATCCGCCGATAGTACAGCCAGGACTTTACCATCAAGAAGCTGTATTCCATAATTAAAAGACTGAATATCCCCATCTGCAACCAGCTTATATCCATTCCATCTGTTTGAACGAGATTGATATCCGTCATAATGAGCCCGATAAACATCAATACCACCGGCCCAAACAGTGCCATATACGTTATCATTATTCGCTTGGCATGTTTCAGCATGTGTGTACGGTCACTGTACAGCGTCGGTGGCGCTTCTTCCGTCTGGTATTCCTTAGCCCAGATGGCCCATTTAGCTAACACAACGTCGCTCGTGTACATAAGCTGCCACCCCGCTTGTTTATGCATATCAAAATAACTTGGGCGATGACTGTTCTGATAATCGACACAATAGCTTACTTTTCTTGCTTCACCTTCTTGGAAATGGAACCGGAGGCCGGCCATGCTGATGCGCGTCAGGTTATATCCATCTTCCTCCATATCCCGAAGCCATTGTTCCAGTTTATCAGGTGCATAATTCCAGCCGAATTTCCATTTTGTTACGATACGACCGGTCGTGGTGAAGAACGTTTCCCTGTTTTGGGTCTCTGTATGGCTATGTTGAAGTCGCTTAAGAGAACGATACAGCTTAATGAAGGAATAAGGCACCAAACCCCATACTACGATCAAATAAGCAATGGTTATCGCCCAAAACGGACTTCCCACAACATGAATACTCCCACCTGTCATTAAAACCAAGCCATTGATCAACAGGGGCATGAGTAATGTGAAAATATGATAGAGAAAGATGCTACCAAATACATACATTAATACTTTATTGCGCTTCATGAGTCCATCCCGAATAGGAAACATACGGATATTGTATGCAGGCTGATCATTGCGAAGGATCTGCCACTTGCGATGCTGCCATACAAGGTGCCATCCGTCATTTTCTAACGCAGCAGGCAATTCTGTGTTTTTGTCGTATTGAATTCGAAACGTAACATCTTTTGGTTCGCCTTTTTCAAAAACGAATTGCCGCTTCTGTGTCCTTAGCCTAATAAAATGATAGCCATGCGCAGCCATTTCACCGAGCCACTTTTCAGTTTTAGCGATATCATAACTCCAGAATGGCCGAATTGTTTGTATCGTCATCGCAGTTCCCCCTCAAATGTCATGGCGTTGGCGTGCAGTTCCTTAATCCTGGTGATTTCCTGCTGCATAATCTGCCGTCCCGTTTCCGTCATTTCATATATCTTTTTACGCTTGTCATCGGCGTAGACGGTAATGAGGCCATCCCGCTGCATTTTCGTCAATGTCCCGTAAACCGTTCCGGACCCTAAGCGAATTCTGCTATTTGTGATGGTCTCCACATGTTTGATAATACCGTATCCGTGCCGCGGTTCGACTAGGGAAATCAGGATGTAAAAAGCCGTTTCGGTCATAGGTATGTACGATTTGAATAACTTTGCTTGTTTCATGTCTCTCATCCTTTTACTATGTCACGTTACGACTGTATCACAGTGCGACATATATAGCAATGGTCTAAACACCGGGAATCCCTGGGGGAGGCAAGTATGAAACGTATGAAAAAACAACTGAACCAGAGCAGTTTTTTAGCTTCTTACGTGGTATAATAGTAGTGATTTGTACAAGGGGGGATGACCCTTGAAAGAAACACTGAAACAAATTTTAATTGAGATGCAAGGAGTGCGCACCGAAGTACAGGATTTACGTACAGGACAAAACGAGTTATGTACCGAGGTACAGCACTTGCGCACGGGTCAGACCGATCTGCACACAGATGTATCAGGCTTGAAACAGGGGCAGAAAAGGCTGGAGAAAGGCCAGGAACGGCTGCAAAAGAATTTGATCGACAGTCTGGGCGTATATACGGAGAGCATTATCGGTCATTTCGATAATAAGACCGATGTATTGAATCAACGGGTTTTCAAAATAGAAACGGAGATGAAAGGGCTAAGTAAGCCAATGATAATGGACATTATTAACCAATCTCGGCACTCGCATGTCGGGATTTTTTTATGAATCGAACGTTTTGGTTGGATAAATGCTTATTTATGGATACATCCTAAACGTATATGGTTTTAAAGGTGGAATGTATCGATGAACATAGCAAATATCATGACCGTGATTGGATTTGTTGCTGTTGTTTTTACCATTGCAATTCTGTTAGGGATTGGTGTTTACGTATTCTTCGTTGATCGTACACAGAAACAGCATCCGGTTCTCCGTAATTATCCGTTAGTAGGCAGGGTGCGTTACTTTTTTGAAAAGATTGGTCCGGAGCTGCGTCAGTATTTTTTCAATAATGACCGTGAAGGCAAACCAATTTCACGCGAGGAATATCAGCATATCATAAAAAAGGCCAAGTATAAGCGGGATGTGTACGGATTTGGTTCCCAGCGTGACTTTGAAAAAGAAGGGTATTACATCCGAAATGCTATGTTTCCCAAGCTGACCGAAGAAATCAAAATGGACAGAAACACGAAACAGAAAACCAATCGCTATTTGCTTGTCAAAGATCCATTGTTTACGCAAAGAGACGAGCATATTGAGGCGGATGATTCCCCCGTTTACTTACTGGATGAGGACGATACCATCGTTATCGGCAACAATTGCAAGTATCCATTTAAAGTGCGCGGACAGATTGGCATGTCGGCGATGAGCTATGGTTCATTGGGGGAACGTGCCATAACGGCCTTATCGGAGGGATTGGGCATTGCCAAGGGAACATGGATGAATACCGGTGAAGGTGGCTTATCCGATTATCATTTAAAAGGCGGCGCCGATATTATTATGCAAATTGGTCCAGGTAAATTTGGTGTCCGTGACAAAGAAGGCAATTTTAACTGGGATGAGTTATTGGAAAAAAGTAAAATACCCCAGCTGAAGGCGTTTGAAGTCAAACTTGCTCAGGGTGCCAAGACGCGCGGTGGGCATGTGGATGCGGAAAAAGTGACCGAGGAAATTGCCAGGATCCGAATGGTTGAACCACATCAATCGATTGACAGTCCGAACCGTTTTCCGGAGTTTGACGATGCCCCATCGCTGTTTAACTTCATTGAACGTATTCGGGAGCATACCGGTAAACCGGTTGGTATGAAGGTCGTTGTCGGCAGCCATTTCGATGCGGATGATTTAGCCAAGCAGATTCGGGACACCGGTAAAGGTCCGGATTTTATTACGGTTGATGGTGGTGAAGGTGGAACAGGTGCTTCCTATCAAGAACTGACCGACAGTGTCGGGCTTCCAATTAAATCGGCATTGCCACTTATGGACAACGCTTTAAAGAAATACGGTGTTCGTGATCGTGTTAAAATAATTGCATCGGGTAAGATGTTTTCGCCCGACAAAGTTGCTATTGCTATCGCGATGGGCGCCGATCTGGTTAACATTGCCCGCGCGTTCATGATAACCGTCGGCTGTATTCAGACACTTAAGTGCGCATCCAACGCCTGTCCCGTCGGTGTTGCCACAACGGATCCGGATTTACAAAAAGCCCTTGTCGTTGATGAAAAGAAATATCGCACAGCCAATTATGTTATAACGATGCGTAAAGGCTTATTCCGGGTTGCTGCGGCAGCCGGACTGAACTCCCCCGTGCATTTCAAACGGGAGCACGTTGTATATAAAGATGAAAAAGGCAAAACATGGTCGCTTGATGATATTTACCAATCAATGATCCAACCCGACGGTGAAGGGTCGGTGAACGCATGAACTGCTGATGGTTTCGCATCAGCGGTTTTTTATTTGATTGGATGTATAACTTGACGTAGGATGGTGAAGAAGTCTAAATATTTTCGTGTTTACTCCGTATCGGAAGGTGAGGGATAAAAAAACGCCCACAGATTGACGTTTCTTTGCTTTGGAAGCGGTTAGATTTTATTGGGGAAGGGAGCGACTTTTTTATGAGCATGTATCAATACGACTATTTAAAAAGATACAATCAGTTTTTGCTCATTACGGGGATTGTCGTGATTGCGTTCAATTTGCGCCCGGCGATAACATCGGTTGGCCCGCTCGTTGGTGTTATTGGCGATGAGCTTGGACTTGCAAATTGGAGCGTGGGAATCCTAACCAGCCTGCCCCTGGTGGCGTTTGCTGTGATGTCACCGGTTGCACCGAAACTGGGGGTGCGGTATACCAATGAAATCGTGCTGATATGGAGCATGATTGTACTCTTGGCAGGTATTATCATACGATCTGTTCCGTTTGTTGCTTTTCTTTTCAGTGGGACATTGCTGATTGGGCTAGGGATTGCGGTCTCCAACGTGCTGCTGCCAGGGGTTATTAAAGAGCGTTTTCCGAATCGGGTTGCACTGATGACGAGTGTGTACGCAACAGCGATGGGGCTTGTTGCGGCGCTGGCATCAGGAATTAGTGTTCCGCTCGCTAATATAGCCGGTGTCGGATGGGAGTTGTCGCTTGCTTTCTGGGGGCTTCCAACTATTGCGGGAATTGTTATTTGGATCTATTTTGTGAAACAGCGGCGCTCGGCGGATGAAGTCCGGGTTCAGTATGTTGCGGCAAGTGACGTCCGTATGTGGAAATCCCGCCTTGCCTGGGAAGTGGCCCTTTTTCTCGGTTTGCAGGCTTTTTTGTATTATGTCATTATTGCGTGGCTGCCGCAAATTTTACAGGACTATGGTACAAGCCAAGAGTTGGCCGGATGGCTGTTGTCATACAGTCAGTTTATTGGCTTACCGGTCGGTTTTTTGCTGCCGGTGATGGCTGGTAAACTCCGGTCACAAAGCATGCTGACCGTTGGTATTTGTGTGCTGGCCTTTATAGGAACGGTTGGTTTGCTGCTTGGACAGTCCAGTTTTACCATGTATGCAAGCGTAACGTTGATAGGTATCGCCTCTGGAGGATTATTCCCGCTGGCACTTGCCTTTTTAGGAATGCGCGCGAGTGATGCGCGGCAAGCAGCGGAATTATCCGGAATGGCACAAGCGCTTGGATATTTTTTAGCTGCCATCGGTCCTATTTTAATCGGGTATTTGAACGATATAACCCAAAGCTGGCAGCTGCCGTTAATAACGCTTTTGATCGTGTCAGCGCTTATGACCATTGCCGGCTATGGTGCAGGACGGAATCGGACAGTCGGGGATGAGTATGCTACCATGAGTGGAAAAAACGCCGAATAGTTCAGGACGATACTCGCGCGACAACAGGATCAACCCCCCCAGGGACAAGAAGCCCACCCCCACCTCGCAAAAAAAGCAACTGCAGCTCTTGCAGTCGCTTTTTTCCGATAACGCGTCAGTTCCCTGTCTCTTTAAAACCGGTGTTGGCTTTCACTTTAACTTTGGCGTATCGTTTGGCGTCGGCTTTGTTGCTCGACAGTACCGTGCCCACGTAACCTCCAAGGAATCCAAGTGGCACAGAGACGAGAGCAGGGTTGGAAAGCGGAAATAGGGGTTCGCCAACAAACAATGCTGCTCCTTCTGTCGGTGAAAATACGCTCGGACTCATGGACACAAGAATTAAAGCTGAAAACAACCCGACTAACATGGCTGTAACGGCACCGGATGTGTTAAACCTTTTCCAGTAGACTGTATAAAGGATGACCGGCAGATTGGCACTCGCTGCGATACAGAAGGCCAGTGAGACTAGAAATGCGACGTTCAAATATTGTGCAAACAAAGCCAGGACGATGGACAGGACTGATACGGCCAAAGCAGCATATCGGGCCGCGAGCATTTGTTGTTGGTCCGATGCTTTCCCTTTTTTAATGATTTGACCGTATAAGTCATGGGCAAAGGCAGAAGCACCAGATAAAACGAGTCCTGCGACAACGGCCAGAATAGTGGCAAATGCGACGGCGGATATGAATGCAAAGAGAATCTCGCCACCGATGGCCCTTGCCAGCAGTGGTGCGGCCATATTTCCACCTGGATTGGCTTCCATAATGTTAGTTTCGCCGACAAATGCTGCAGCTCCGAAGCCAAGGAATAACGTCAATACGTAAAAAATGCCAATGGTCCATGTGGCTGTTATGACGGAGCTCCGAGCCGTTTGGGCGTCTTTAACCGTGAAAAAACGCATGAGAATATGCGGCAATCCGGCCGTCCCCAGGACAAGCGCCAGCATGAGAGAAATGGTGTCAAGTGGCTGTGTATATTTCAGTCCTGGTTTCAAATAATCAGCTCCATGACTTGTGGCTGTTTTGACCTCAGTGAACATGGCCCCGATGTTAAAGTTAAACTTCAAAAGGACAAGAAATGAAATGATAAACATACCAGCCATCAATAGAACCGCTTTCACGATTTGTACCCAGCTTGTGGCGATCATACCACCGAACAGCACGTAAATGGTCATCATGACACCAACAATGAGAACAGCTATCCAATAAGGAATGTCAAACAATAGCTGAATAAGTGCGCCTGCCCCGACAAGCTGTGCAATCATATAAAATAAAGAAATCGTAACGGTACTCAATGCTGCCGATCCGCGTACCTTTTTGGCATCAAAGCGGGCATTGATCATATCGGCAAGGGTGTATTTTCCGAGGTTGCGCAGTGGTTCAGCGACCAAAAACAGCACAACGAGATAGGCGATCAAAAAACCGATGCTGTAAAAAAATCCATCAAACCCGTAAAGTGCTATCGATCCGGCAATACCGAGGAACGATGCTGCTGACAGATAGTCACCGGATATGGCAATGCCGTTTTGAAATCCGGTCAGACCGCCGCCGGCTGTATAAAAGTCGCCTGTTGTCTGTGTCTGCCTTGAGGCCCAATATGTGATAGCCAGGGTCAATGCAACGATGATCAGAAAAAGAATAATAACCGTCGGGCTCATGATGCCTTCCCTCCATTCTTAATCTGCTTCTCAATAATATCGTTTGCCTGTTTATCAAAGGAAGATGCTTTTTTTACATAAATGGTGCATAATACCCACGTCATAACAAATTGGGCAAATGCAAACACCCATACCCAGGAAATGTCACCAAACGCCGGTGTGTTCAAAAAGGTGGTGTATGACGTTAAAATCGGCAGTAAAAAATAAAAAATAAGAAAAAAGATGGTATACGGTATAATAAACTTCTTTCGGTCATGCATTAACGTTTGAAACTGACCGCTTTGTTCGACTTTTTCAAAGTCAATTGTTTGCGTGTTGTAACCAACGTTATCACTCATGAAACCCCTCCTCGGTTTGTTTGGATGGAAAAAGCGGGGGCTTTCCATCAACACAGGAAAATCCCCGACTGATAACGAATCGCTTTATTTTTCCATGGTGGACAAATCGCCTGTTGGCAGGTCAAGCTCCCATGACTTCAGTACACGCCGCATAATTTTGCCACTGCGTGTTTTGGGTAAAAAGTCGCGAATTTCTACTTCCCGTGGTGCGGCATGGGCGGCAAGTTTTTGTTTGACGAATTGACGCAGTTCCTCCTCGAGTTCATTGCTTTTCTCATACCCGGTTTTCAGCGCTACAAAGGCTTTGATAATTTGCCCGCGGACGGGATCTGGCTTTCCGATAACAGCGGCTTCAGCAACAGAAGGATGTTCAACAAGCTTACTTTCAACTTCAAACGGGCCGACCCGTTCGCCGGACGTCTGGATAACATCATCATCTCGACCCTCGAACCAGAAGTAGCCATCCTCATCCATTGTCGCTAAATCTCCGGATTCGAACCAGCCTTCAACAGGGAAGTATTTTTGAAACCGTTCGTCATTGTTCCAGACGCTGCGCAGCATGGATGGCCAGCCCGCTTTAATGCACAAGCGTCCCATTTGTCCCGGCGGCAATTCATTTCCTTCTTCATCCAGAATCGCTGCTTGCACCCCCGGGAATGGCCGCCCCATTGAACCGGGCTTCATCGGCATGGTCGGATAATTGGCGATAACGATGCCCCCGGTTTCCGTCATCCACCAGTGGTCATGGATGCGCAGGTTATAAATGTTCATACCCCAATGCACAACTTCCGCGTTCAACGGTTCTCCGACACTTAAGGCATGGCGAAGAGAACTCAGGTCAAATTGCTTCACTACGTCATCACCGGCTGCCATCAGTCTGCGGAAGGCCGTTGGTGCACTCAGCCAAACGGAAACACGATACTTTTCAATGGTTCCATACCAGTCCTCGGCACTGAAGCGGCCTCCTCGGACCAAGTTGGATATGCCGTTCAGCCATGGTCCGAAAATGCCATACGATGTCCCGGTCACCCAACCTGGATCAGCGGTGCACCAATAAATGTCATCTTCCTTCAAATCCAGCACCCATTTGGCCGTTTGATATTGCTGAATCATGGCGTTATGGACGTGCAGGACGCCTTTTGGCTTGCCGGTTGAACCGGATGTATAGTGAAGAATCATGCCGTCTTCCCGATCCATCCATTCGATGGTCAGATCTCGCGAAGCTTTCCCCATCTCCTCTTCAAATCGGTAAAACCGGACATCGCCATCTTCCGGCGCTTTTCCTTCGCCGACCAGAATAATATTTTCCAAATGCGGCAGTTCGTTATAAGGGACACGATCAAGCAACGACGGTGTTGTAATCAGCACAGAGGCCTCGCTATTTTCAAGCCGGTCACGCACAGCTTGTTCCATAAACGCTTCAAACAATGGGCCTGCTATGGCACCGATTTTAAAAATGCCCATCATACTGATATAGAGTTCCGGTGATCGAGGCATAAACAAAAACACACGGTCGCCTTTTTCCGTGCCTATATTGCGCAACACATTGCCAAACCGATTGGAAAGGAATGTCATGTCCTGGAATGTATAGGCTTCATCTCGCTCCTGATCGCTATAATACAGGGCGACTTTATTCCTTCGCCATGTTTCGGTATGACGGTCAATCGCTTCATAGGCCATATTGACTTTTCCAGTTTCATGCCAGGAAAACGCCTTTTCAACATCCGCCCATGCAAAATGGGAACATGCATCATGATAATCCGGCATATTAGCGCCGGACGTTACCGGTGCAAGGGTTTGATTCACGGTTATTCCTCCTTACTTTGATTAAAATGACCTGTATTTAACGACTCTTAAGCCTGATCGAAGGGGGATCACCTCCATGGTTACTGAAAGCGCTTACGTCATAGTATAGTAGATTAATGGCGGGATTGAGTTAAAATGTGTATCAATTGCTCACTTTTTTGTTTGAATCGTCAAAATAATGTGGCGAGTGGTTAATACTTAAATGTTTCCAATAAAATCTTTCTTGCTGAACGGCTGACAGGTAGTGTTGTGTTGTCTTTATCTTTCAACGTTACGTTGTAGGCACCATTGAACCATGGTGTGATCTCTCGGACATGATTCAAGTTGACGAGATAACTCCGGTGGGTCCGGAAAAAGGGGTGGTCTTGCAGTTTGTCTTCCAATTCCTGCAGGGTCATCCGACTTTCTATTATTTCATCATTCGTATGGATTTCCAGCATCCGTTTGGATGGAACAGCATAATAGATGGAATCGGGCGACAGAACAACCATACGCTCCCCATCATCAATCAACAATTTGGACGATGGGGTTGGCTGCTGGGATGATGCGGAGACAATTGGTTGTGCCGCATCGCTTTGTGGCAATTGTTTTCGAACCCGTTTCATCGCTTGTTCAAACCGGTTATCATCATAAGGTTTCAATAAATAGTCAACAGCTTCAATGTCAAAAGCATCCACTGCATACGTATCAAAGGCCGTTGTAAAAACAAACAACGGTGGGTGATGACCGTTGAGCTCTGTCATTTGTTTGGCTGCCTCAACGCCGGTCATTTCCGGCATTTGTACATCCAGAAAAACAACATCGGGTTTATGAGTGCTGAATAAGTCGATTAACTGATCTCCGGTTGTCGCACTGGGACAAATAGTGATATCAGGCTCCTCGTGCAACAAATAAATCAGTTCTTCGCGCGCCAGCTCTTCATCTTCTGCGATCATGACGCGAATGCGTTTCATATGCACCGCCTCCTTTTGTTTCGTTATAATACGGAACCGTAAATGTTACTTCGCTGCCGTGTTCTGGCAAATTGCGAATGTGCAGGCGCGCCGAATTTCCTAACAGATTGATAAGGCGCTGATTTACATTGGCAATGCCAGCCCCGCTTTGGTGGTGATCGTCCACCTGCACCATGCCATCGCTCGTCAATAGACGTTTATCAAAACCGGCCCCATTATCCTGAACTGCTATCCGGATGCCGTTTGTGGTGCTGTCCATGGTCACATGCACCTCACCGTCGTCTGTCACATTTTGCAGGCCGTGTTTAATGCTGTTTTCCACCAGCGGCTGAATAGTAGATGGAGGAATCAAGGCTTGATCCCCTTTGTTCGCTTTTGTCAAGTAAATGTGCAATCGATTGGCAAACCGCGTCTGGATGATCATTATATACGCTTCAACGTGTTCGATCTCTTTTTCCAGATGAACAAGCGATGATGCTGCTAGACGTATGTTAAATCGCATGTAGTGAGCCAGATTGACCGTGATTTTCCGTGCTTTTTCAGGGTCTTTCCGGAACAGTGCCGCAATCATATGAAGCGTATTGAATAAAAAGTGCGGATTGATTTGAGCTTGAAGGTTGCGCAGCTCGGCATCACGTATGTGTGATCTAAGGTTATCCGCGGCGATGGTATGCAACTGATTGGAAATCAATTGACCTAACCCCTGTGCAAGCATAATTTCAACCGGACGGACGTGCTGTGCTTTACGGAAGTAAAATTTAATCAGCCCCGATGATGCATTAGCATCGATAATGGGAATGATGATGGCGGACTCAAACGGGCATTTCGCGTGCGGGCATTGAATCTCCGAGCGCGAGTAGGCTATTTGCATCTGTCCGGAGGCAATAGCTTCACGGGAAAGCGGTGTAATGATCGGGTTGGACGGCTGATGGTGGTCGTCCCCCATTCCGACGTGTGCCAAAATTTCGCTTTCATCGGTCACTGATACCGCAGCCAACGTCAACCGGTCATAAAGCAATCGGGCGATTCCATAAGCCATCTCCCGGGAGGAGCCCATTTTTAAAAACGGCAGTGTCTCCTCTACAATTGTAAAAGCCTTTTTAGCCGATAGAGCTGCCTCATTTTCCTGTTCACGCAGAGCAATGCTGATTACGGCGGTGAAAATGGCGATGGCGATGCTGTTCGACAGTACGAGCGGCATGCCAATTATGTTTACCATATTGATCATAGTATCGGACCCTGGTTTGGCAATCAGCAGCATATGCATGTGCAGGATCGGTGGAAACACGCCGATGAATAAAGCCTTTAACGGAGAAATCACCCGTTCATTGGAAAAAAAGCGACCTGTCCATCCAGCAAGAAATCCGGTGACAGGGTTGACAAGACTGTTTGCGATAAAGCCTATGCCACCAAGAAAGAAAAGATGCCCTCCTGCTATGACGCCTGCTCCAAGCCCGACAACAGGGCCGCCCAACAGCCCGGCGATCACAATAGCAACAAGACTGGAACTGACAACCATTTCATCCTCACCGGCGGTCCAGACGAAAAACTGTTCCGTAATCGCCCCGTCTTCCAGAATCAGTCCTGTAAACGTACCGGCTATCCCGAATAGGCCAAACATAACGATATGGACCAGCGTCATTTTTTTACTGTATTCCTGGTCAAGCAAGGAACGGAATCCGGGGATACGTGTCAGAACAAACGCAAGCACAAGCAATAAACCGAGTCGCTCCGACAGAATCATCGTCAGGTGCATCAAGAGGAGCCCTCCTTCGTGTCAATCCCTGTATGCGCTTTAATATACACTCGCCGGAACGATTGGGTGCTTTCGTCATGGTGTTTTTTTAGCATTGATCCTATGAAAGCGCCTAAAAACCCAATGGGAATAGCAATAATACCCGGGTTCGCCATGGGAAAAAGCGGCCTTCTTGGAATCCAGCCTCCATCCGGATTCATAATGTTCGGTCCGAGTATAAGTAGTGTCAGAGAAGCAACCAATCCGGAGATCATTCCGATTAAGGCTCCCATCTCATTAAACCGCTTCCAGTAAATGGTGAACAACAGAACGGGGAGATTGCTCGATGCTGCAACGATGAACGTCAGCGACACGAGAAATGTTACATTGATATGCTGCAATCCGAGTGCAAACAACGTAGAAATAAACCCCACAACAAATGCAGTCCATTGTGCGGCGCGCAATTGTTTCTTCTCCGTCGTTTGTCCCTTTTTAATGATATGATGGTACACATCGTGTGAAAAAGCGGTCGTGGCTGAAATCACCAAGCCGGACACGACAGCGACAATGGTCGTAAACGCAATCGCTGCAATGAACGCCATCAGAAAGTCACCACCCAACTCCTTCGCGAGCAACGGGGCGGCCAAGTTTCCGGTCGGATCAGCGTCGACCAATATATGATGGCCGATCAGAGCAACAGCGCCAAATCCCAGTATGAGGGCGATAATGTAAAAGGCACCAATGATCCAGCTGGCCGTCAGAAGCGATTGTCGTACTTCGTGGGCATTGCGGACAGTGAACAGACGTATCAGAATATGCGGCAATCCTGCCGTTCCGAGAATCAGAGCCAAATGGAGCGACAGGCTTTCGAGCGGCTTATCGTATAGATTGCCCGGCTGGAAGAATTGTTCGCCCAGTGGTGTGCCTGCTTTTACCTGTTCGGTCAATTCCGCAATGTCCCAGCCAAAGCGTGCCAACACGATCAAGGCGAGTAGAAATGTTCCAGCCATGAGCACGACCGTTTTGACAATTTGCACCCACGACGTTGCAAACATACCGCCAAATACAACGTAAATCGTCATGAGACTGCCAATAACGAGAACCGATGTTGTATAATGAATATCAAGCAACAACTGAATCAAAAGCCCTGCTGCCACCAGTTGCGGTATCATATAAAGGATTGAAATGAGCAGGGCACTGATCGCCATCAGCCACCGCATACGTAGGGTCGGAAACCGGGAACAGATCACATCACCAAGGGAGTAAGTGCCTAAATGATGAACAGGCTCCGCCATGAAAAACAGAACAATTAAATAAGACACTAGAAAGCCGATCGCATATAAAAACCCATCAAAACCATTGATGGCGATAGTACCGATGATCCCTAAAAAGGACGCCGCACTTATGTAATCCCCCGCAATGGCCATCCCATTCTGAATGCCAGTCAGGCTGCCTGCTGCCACATAAAATTGATTCGTCGTCCTGCTCTGTTTCGCTGCCCAATACGTAATAATCAGCGTACAGACGATAATGCACAGAAAGAACAGAAAATAGGTAAGGTTCACATCGTCACCCTCTTTATACGACAGTCATTTAATATTATAAAATTAAAAATAATTTTATAACTAATCCTACCTTATTTCGCGGTGCTCGTAAAGAAGGAACATGGGTTGTTTTTCCAACCTATAAAATGGGTAATTTAATAGACGTCATCGCTTGCAAGAAATCATGGAGTTGGACAGTATTGAAGATTATTGTGGAAATGATGGAGACAACGGAGGTTTCCCTGTATAAACCTGTATGCAACTGCTTTTCAGGTATACGGGTTACGAAAGTCGGTGCGTGGGCATAGGCTATCATGCAGTGATTTATGATCTGAAGGAGGAATAGGCCTATGCTACCGACACAAGAAATTTATTGGCTGCAGGAATTAAACAATTGGGCAGAACAATGTGAAGAATCAATAACTCATTTAAAGTATCGGGACAATGTCACTGAGGAAGGGGAGGCAGACATTGATAACTGGCTGAATCGGTTTAGCCAACTGCGGGGAGACATTCATGATTCCCGTGCCCAGATTGATGGGGATGATGCCGGGGAGGTGGATGTTGATGATCATGTCTACTCTCTGCAGAACAAGGCTGAATCGTTAAGAGAACAGGTCGCATCCTTTGTACAAGAGCTTCCGAATGCTGATATACAAGAGGAAGAGACAGCGGACAATAACACGGAATCCGGGCCACCGAAAATACCGGTTGATGATACGGAAGACTACCGAACAGATATGGTGACGGATGATATGGCAACCGAACAGACAGAAACAGCGACAAGTGACGATGTGACCACCGAACACGTGGAAATGGCGAACAATAACACGATAACTGAACAAACGGAAGAAGCGAGCAACAATGTAGGTGATGATCGGAAAGAATCGAATGATGAGACCAATGACGGCTGGCAATCGTCCTGGACCGTTCCGATTGGTAAGCATAAACTTCCACCACTGCCATACGCTTATAATGCATTGGAACCACATATCAGTGAGGAAATCATGCGGCTGCATCACGACAAGCACCACAAAGGTTATGTGGAAGGCCTTAATAAAGCCGAAAAAGAAATGGAGAAGGCAAGAAAACGTGGTGACTTCTCCCTGATCCGGCATTGGGAAGACGAAGCCGCCTTTAATGGTGCCGGCCACTATTTGCACACAATTTTCTGGTATAATATGTCCCCGAATGGCGGCGGTAAACCAAGCGGCCGAATCAAACAAGAAATCAATCGTACCTTTGGAGGTTGGGAGAAATTCAAGGAACACTTCTCCAACGCAGCGGAAAAGGTGCAAGCGGTCGGCTGGGCAATGCTCGTGTGGTCACCACGATCACACCGGACTGAAATATTGCAGGCTGAAAAACATCAAAACCTGTCCCAGCAGGATATGATTCCATTATTAGTACTGGATGTGTGGGAACATGCCTATTACTTACAGTACCAAACGAAACGCAAAGACTACATTGACGCATGGTGGAACGTCGTTAACTGGGACGATGTCAACAAGCGGCTGGAAGTAGCGCAAAACGTACAATGGACGCCATTTTAAAGCGGTGTCGCAGGCTGGGCAGTAGCATTACTGGTCAGCCTTTCTTTAAGGTTTAAAACACGGCCATTTGTGAAAAATAAAGCTACATACAATTATAAGGAGGCGTCTGAAGAGTGCTTCTTGCCATCATTCTATTATTATTTGCATCATTATTCTTTTCTGGCAGTGAAACCGCCCTGACGGCCATCAACAAGATGAAACTCCAGACAATGGCCAAAAATAATCATAAGAAGGCTGAAAAGCTATTGGACTTCATTTCCAAACCCAACGAGTTTATTACAACGATATTGATCGGCAATAACATAGCTAACATTATGTTACCGACGCTCGTGACGACGCTGGCGATTCAATACAATTTTCAGGTAGGACTAGCCTCGGCTATTCTGACCGTAACCATTCTTGTCTTTTCCGAGGTGCTTCCCAAATCGATTGCAGCGGCATTTCCGGATAAAATCTCCCTTGTCATTTATCCGGTCATCCGGTTTTTTGTCCTTATTTTTAAACCGGTAACCATTATTCTTAATGGGATGACTGACGCGATTACGAACGCCTTGGCAAAGGGACAGCCCTCGGATGAATCGGTATCCAAAGATGATCTGCGCGCCATGGTGGATATTGCCGACTCGGAAGGAACGTTTGATCAGGCGGAATCCCATCGTATTAAAGGGGTGCTCGACTTTTACAATCTGGATATAAAAGATGTCCTCCAGACACCAAGGGTTGATATCACCGCTCTGCCCATTACAGCCTCGTTTACGGAGGTGCGCGACGTCGTCATTCAAAATCCGTATACACGTTATCCGGTTTATCGGGAAGATATCGATGACATTATCGCCGTTTTTCATTCCAAGTATTTGTTGTCATGGGGAGAAGATCCGGACCAACCACTTGAGGCGTTCTGCTATATGGATCCCTTGATGGTGTATGAATTCCAGCCGACGGAATGGGTATTCCGCAAAATGACGAAACAGAAAAAGCATATGGCCATCATACTGGACGAGTACGGTGGTACGGAAGGAATATTGACCCACGAAGATGTGATTGAAGCGATGATTGGTCTGGAAATTGAAGATGAAATGGACGTGGCTAACGATACAACGATTGAGAAAGTCACCGACACCGAAATCATCTGTGATGGCAAAATAACACTGCACCGGCTGAATTCCATCTTCGGCACGGAAATTCCGGAAGAAGAAGATGTTCTCGCCGGCTATTTGTTAAAAGAAATAAATGACTTTCCGGAAGAAGGGCACGTACTCGAGCGAAACGATTTAACATTTAAAGTGCTGGTCGTGGAAGGACGGATGATTAGAAAAGTGCAGATTGTGAAGTAAACACACCGGTCTATGAAAAGAGTGACTTGCATTAGAATGGATGCTCACCCTATATTTTCTCGGAGACTGCTGATTACGTACAACAATTGGGAAGGATTACTTTTTTTAAAACACTTATTCCGCATAAAAATACAGCACTTTACCAGTAACAGCATCGACTTCAGCTTCTGCTTCTCCTCCGTTTGTCAGTTCGATTTCGACGTCGTAAATGTAGCGATCATCATCTTCATCAAGCTGGGCTTCAACGCCGGACTTTTTCGCTTCACCGTCAACATGTTTTAATACAATGTCACTCGCTTCCACTGCTGTAATCAGGCCATCGTTTTTATCTCCGGGATTTACGTCCGGAGATTCCTGATTCGTTTCGCTGTTATCCGGTTTGTCGCCATCGTGCTTCTTTTTGTTGTTATCCTGTTGGTCATTTTCTTGTTGTTTCTTTTCATTAGATCCATCGTTTTTTTGTTCGTTCTTTGAATCCGACCGTTCACCTTGCTCGATGGCATTCATGCTTAAGATGGATCCATCCGCATCATCGATTTGAACTTGATAGGTTCGTTCGTTTTTTCGCAGCCGGACCATATAATCCCCGTTTTCCTCTGTAGCATCTTCAATGGTTCCGCCGTACAATGTTTGCGCCCGTTCACTTGCTGCTTGCATTGAAAGGGTGTCTGATTGAAATGGCCAAAAGTAAACGAGGCAGACAATCAAAAGAACGCAAGCCGCCAATAGCAAACTTATTCGCTTAATCATCTTCTGACTGCCTCCTCTCTGTTACGTCACCAGGCAAACAAACAATAAATTGGGTGCCACGCGGCTCATTACCTTCAATTTCAATGGTTCCACCGTGCGCCTGAACGATTTGAAATGCCAGTGATAAGCCAAGCCCCGTCCCGCCTTTGTTACGGCTTCGTGCCTTATCAATTCGAAAGAAACGGTCAAAGACTTGCTCTCGTTCTTCCGGATCGATGCCAGGTCCATTGTCTGCCACAGTAAACACGATTCCGTTGTCATCTGTGGTTAATGTCAGATGAATCGGTTCATCGCCATATTTAATCGCGTTATCGAGCAGAATAAACAGCAGCTGCTGCCACTTTTCTGCGTCAATTTGCATCGTTAGCTCCGGTCCGGTCAGCGTTATGTCATCTTTTGTTACATGCTTCATGCGCTGAACGGCTTCTCTACTTAATTGGGTAATGTTTTGACGTTCTAAGTTCAGGGCACTCTGCTGATCGTGCCGGGCTAAGTCTAGCAGCTGTTCTACCAAATGCTGCATTCGTTTCGTTTCAGAATGAATAGCTTCAATTGCTTCATCACGGACCTCAGGGTCATTTTTTCCCCAGCGGCCCAGCACACTAGAATAACTG
>NZ_BAAADM010000032.1:108195-119785 GCF_039522485.1 Lentibacillus halophilus
GGAAACAAATTGTTGTTGTCGTGAAAAATTCTCTTCCAAGCGGTTGATCATCCGATTGAATGTGCGAGTTAATTGGCCAAGCTCATCATTCATGCGTCTTTTTTCCGAAATGGTTTGAAAGCTGCCACTCTGTTCAATATCGTTCATGGTCGTAAGCAGTGTTCCAATTGGCTTAGCAATTAGACGAGCCAGAAGACGGGTGCCAAAGATTACCGGAATCAGGATGAAAAGCACGGAGACGATCAGAACGCCGCGCAATACGGCTAATGTCTTTTCTTCTTGATCTAGGCTTTCAGTGATCTCCAAGGAAACAACACGTCCGTCAGACCAAATAAGAGGAAAATAGACAGACGCTATTCGGCCATTCGAGGTTTCACGTACGGCTGTTTTATGTTCTTTGGCAAAGTGAGGATCCAATTTCCGCAACTTGGGAACTTGAGTGCCTATCGACAGTACCTTGTTATTAGAAGAGATGACACGGACCATGCCATTGGTTGGAGTGGATGCTTTTATGAGCTGGGATGTCGGTACATCCGTTTCACTTTTCAACGATTGTAAGATATCCTCTGATTGGTTATTCAACCGGTCGGTCACGGATTTCACAAGCAAACGATCCGATGCGGCATAGATACCGATATGCGCTGCCAGCAATAGAACAATGAGCAATCCTGTGGTTAACAGTTGGATCCTTGTCCTTAACTTCATGTCGCCTCACGCAGTACATAGCCAACGCCCCGAACGGTCTGGATCAGGGCAGACGTGTAGCCCCGGTCAATTTTTTGTCGCAAATAACGAATATAGACATCGACAATATTGGTTTCCCCAGCGTAATCAAATCCCCAAACATGGTGAAGCAGCTGGTCCCGGGTCAGGACAATGTCTTTATTACGCAACAGACAAATCAATAGATCAAATTCCCGCGGTGTCAATTCAATCGGCTGGTCTGCCCGTGTCACTTGATGTGTCTGAACATTGGCCGTTAAGTCCGCGACGGTGAAGACCTCAGGCGCAGCTGCTGTATCACCCTGACGCAAACAAGCACGTACTCTTGCCAACAATTCTTCCATATCAAAAGGCTTTGTAACATAGTCGTTCGCACCTTGATCGAGCCCCGAAACTTTATCCGGAACAGTGTCACGAGCGGTTAGCATAATGACAGGCGTTGAATCCCCTCTGGAGCGCAACCGGCGTAAGATATCTATACCACTGCGCTCGGGCAGCATGACATCCAGTAAGAGTAAGTCCCAGGAATCGCTTTCAGCAAGCGTTAAGCCTTCATCGCCTGCCTCAGCTGTTACCGCTTGGTGTCCTTCATGTTCCAGTTCTAAAGCTAACACGCGTGCAATGGATGTTTCATCTTCTACAATAAGTATTCGTGCCATTTCTTATTCCCCTTTTTCTTCCGCTACCATATACACTTTATTATATCACTGGCTGTAAATAATAAGAAGACGTTGGCTTAACGGACGAAATTTTTCTTACCATAAGATGAATGATCGTTAACAACAATCAACCTATTTCTCATTGAATTCTAATTTTACTCTAAAGATGTTCTTAGAAAGAATCGATATAATGAAATTAATCAACGAAACAAGGAGGCAGAAACATGAAAACATTATTTCTATCATCAGCAGCGGGAGCATTGTTATTATCAGGAGGATTAACTGGCATGGGAGGTGCCCAAGCAACAGATGCACCGGATCAAGGAAATGCTCAAACACCAACACATCAAGTGAGCAGCGAAAACGTAAAAATTTCCAGTAATGTTCAAACGTATGCTGAATATGAGGTTCTGGACGAGCATGTGAATGATGTTGAGGATTATCAAGTAAACGTCGTCGCAAACAACGCTAACAAACGTGTGATTATCCTGAGCGATGATAACAATCAGGAACAGTACAAAAGCGTTTTTGTCAAAAATAATGACCGACTTAAAATCATTGACTTAGACAATGGGCCAATTTTTAACAACGTTCTTACCAACTCCGAAGCTGACAACGATGACGATGCAGCAGAAGATGAAAACGAGTCATCAGATGAGGCTTCCAATGACGTGGATGATTTTCCTGAATTTGATACATTGGAAGATGAAGTGAATGCGGATGATGATCAAGTACGAATCGTAGAAGACAACCAGCATAAGCGTGTCATGTATGTACAGGACGAAGATCGCCAGAACGAGTATAAGAGCATCTTTATTAAAGATACGAACCGTCTCAAAATCATTGACCTGGATAATGGGCAAGTTTTTAATCAAGTTTTGACCGATTCGGATAAACAAGAAGCTGACGACGATGACGATGCAGCAGAAGATAAAAATGAGTCATCTGATGAAGCTTCCGGTGATGTAGAAGATTTTCCTGAATTTGATACTTTGGAAAATGAAATCAATGCGGATGACGATCAAGCACGCATAGCAGAAGACAACCAGCATAAGCGTGTCATGTTTGTACAAAGTGAAGACAGCCAAAATCAATATAAGAGCATCTTTATTAAAGATACGAACCGTCTCAAAATCATTGACCTGAACCATGGGCAAGTTTTCAATCAACAGATTAAGTAACTTTGGAAAACAAACATAATGGTTAAAAGCACACCTTACTGATGAAGTAAAATAGTAATCAGTAGGTGTGTTTTTAGTTTAATGACTCGTAGCCATGCCGAAGAAAACATGCTGAGTGACTTTCTCCTGTGTTATAAAAACAGTTTGGTCGCTCATTACACTCCTTGACCCTTATTTTCCCAATTATAATGCTGGGATGATCAGGCAGAATAGGAAATACACAAGGTAAGGAGGGATAAACATGGGTGAACAGTCTCAATTTCAAGCTGGTGAAAAGGCCCCCAATAACGGCGTTTATATTGAAGCGGGGGAGACGGGAAGCAATGTGGAGGATCCGCAGCAAATAAAAATGGAAGCCGGAGAAAAGTTTCCAGATAATGCAAATCAGGACCGTGTGTGGATTAATAAGCGTGACTTGTCGAGACCAGGTGTACAGGGGCGCAGCAATAATCGGCGGTAAGATCTTAATTATATGTTACAAAAAACTGCTGGCACAACGTCGGCAGTTTTTTAATGCTTTTTTGAGCCGTTCATTCCAAATCGAATCAGATATGTTATGATAAAAGTGATACCAAATAGTGGATATCCGCTGATACATAAAGGGAGGAAAGACGGATGCCGGTCCGTCAGCAGTGCGGGACGACATGGGCTTGGAAAGATTTGGGTTCTGAAATGATACAGGTGCGAATAGTATGATAGGAGTGATTTTTACTGAGACACAAGTCAAACACAAAATGAAAGCAGCGTGGTGAGCTTGGATTGACATTCAATAAGGAGGCTATTTTTTTATGTTTCAGGATGCACTGATTTTGATGATTCTTGCGATAATTGCGGTTGTAGCGCTCGTTGTGGGAATTATTATGTTTATTATTTTCCGGATTCGCTACAAAACCGCGAGTTCCAATGAAGCCTTGATTGTGACAGGGCCAAAGCTTGGCGATCCAGAAAAAGAGCGGAATATCTTCCAGGATGAAAATGGCCGCTCAGTTAAAATTATTCGCGGCGGTGGGTATCGGCTGCGTATGTTTCAGACAGCGACCCCCATTGATTTGACCTCGTTTCAGTTAAAAGTTGATTCTGAAAAAGCGTACACGCGGGAAGGCATTCCCGTACGGGTGGTCAGCACGGCGGTCATCAGTATTGGAAGCGAACTGCAAATTATGGCAAATTTTGCGGAGAAATTTCTTGGGAAAAAGCAGAATGAGCGTGAGGAAGAACTGAAGGATGTGCTGAATGGTCATTTACGCGCCATTATTGCATCACTATCCATTGAAAAAATTTATAACGATTTTAAAGAAGTCAATACGCAGGTGAAGAAGATTGCGGAATCCGATCTGAAAGGTATGGGTTTTGAGATTACCTCATTTGCATTGAACGATGTGGAGGACGTCGATACCGAAAATGGCTATATCGACGCATTGGGACGCCCGCATATCGCAGAGGTACAGAAGCAGGCGGATCAGGCGGAATCCGATGCCAAAAAGGAAACCCGCATTTATCAGGCACAAAACGATCAAGAAGCACAAGATGAAGAAAACCGTCGCCTGACAGCAGTTGCCCAATCGAAAAAGGAAAAAGACATTAAAGAAGCTGAATTCCAGAAAGAAACAAACCGTGCTAACGCCAATGCCGAACAAGCCGGCGAACTGGAAAAGCAACGGCTTGCACAACAAGTAAAAGATGAAGAGTTGAAAGTTCAATACATCGAAAAGCAACGCGCGGTGGAATTGGAAGAGGAAGAAAACAAACGCCGGCGCTCAGTTGCCGATACCGATGCGTATAAAGTGACAAAAGAAGCTGAAGCCGAAGCAGAAAAGGAACGCATCAAAGGGGAGTCCGATGCAGAAGTCATCCGGCAGCGCGGTAAAGCGGAGGCTGAATCCAAAGCACGGATGGCCGAGGCGATGGAAAAATACGGCGAAGCAGCGATTGTCGAAATGCTCATTAACGTCTTGCCCGAGTATGCGGAAAAAGTGGCAGCTCCAATTTCCCAGATTCAGGATATGAAAGTCATTGATATGGGCGGTAGTGATTCCCAAGGCGGCTCGTCCAAAGTGGCCAATAACGTCACCTCGACGATGCTCGGCATCCAGGAATCATTGAAGGAAACGACCGGCATGGATTTGAAGGCCATGCTGGAGAGCTATGTATCCAACGGTCAAACGGATCACTTCAACGCTCAGAAAGAACAATACTACCAGGAAGCTTCCGCCGCTCAAAGCCCAGATGCATCACAGCCGGAAAGCGAAGAGGGTGACACCGGGGAAACAGCGGATGAGGAATAATCGTTAAGCTCAAGTAGCGGTATAACAAGACGTCATTCTTTTTGTTGGAATGGTGTTTTGCCTATACAAATGAATGACTGTCTTCATTATACTTAGTTTATATCCGTTTGTTCTAACATTGTCTAACGAAAAAGAACCATATTGGTGAATGAGGTTGTTAAAGGATATACCATTAGTATGGAGGAGCTGAGGAAGAATAGAAGGGTAAAAAAGGGGCTGGGACAAAAGGTATTTAGTCAAAGAAAAATCCGAACTATGATTCGCAAATAATCTGAATCAGTTCGGATTTTTGTTTAGCGTAGGAAAAACACGGAGACTCCTGCGGGATGGAAAGCCTAGATGAGACCCCGCAGTGCGATAAGCACGAGGAGGCTCATCAGCGCCCGCGGAAAGCGTAGTGTTTTTCCGGAGCGGCGACTACGTCTAAAACATATCGTTCGTATTTAGAAATGATTTATTTCGTTTTGTCCGAGCCCCTGATTGGTATGTGTCGGCCCCCGTGGCTTTTAAATAGTTACGTCTTTGTGACCATCTTTGCAAGTTCCAAGGGTGCTACATAAACGCCATCTTTAAAGGCGCGCATATTGCCGCCTGAAATTTCATCAATCAGCACTATCTCTCCGTCCTGGTCACGGCCGAATTCAAGTTTTATATCATACAGATCAATAGCCTGTTCGGCGAGCTCATTCTTCACAAGCGTCGCAATTTTTTGTGTGCGGTCTTTCAGGATACTGTATTCCGCTTTGGTTAAAATACTCAGCGTATCAAGTGCATCCCGGCTGATGGGAGGATCTCCGCGTTCATCATCCTTCAATGTTACTTCGACAAATGCATCCAATGGTTGGCCTTCTACGGCATATTTTCCGTAGCGGCGGATAAAGCTGCCTGTCGCGCGGAAGCGGCAAATGACTTCCAGGCCTTCGCCGAACACTGTCGCTGGAACGACTGTCATCGTTTGCCTGTCGATATCCGTCTCGATAAAATGCGTCGGAATCCCCTGATCCCGGCATTGTTTGAAAAAGTGAGTCGTCAGCCTGAGACCAGCTTTTCCAGCTCCCTCAATCGAAAGACCAACCGTGTTGGCTCCTGGATCAAACACACCATCTTCACCCGTCATGTCATCTTTAAACTGCAGCATATAGTTTCCATTATCAAGTGCATAGACATCTTTGGTTTTCCCAGTATATACCTCGTTCATCGGTTGATTCCTCACTTGTACAAATTTTATTTCGCAGTGAATCATTCATATTGTGACACACATTGAATAATCGTGTAAATTGTTTGATGTTTATATATTGTATTCCAAGTTCATTTGCTGCTTTGACATTTATTTTCCGAACGTCCATAACGTTTCCTGTTTAAATCGCCATCATTGAATATCCGTCCAGGAAACTTTAAACTGAACAGTAAGATATTTTTCGAAAGGGTGGTTCGTAAATGGGACAGGAAATACAGGGAAAAGTAGCGTACATAACCGGTGCTGGCAGTGGTATAGGGCGCGCGACGGCTCTTGAACTGGCTGCAGAAGGTGTGCATGTCGGGTTGATCGCCCGTACTGAAAGCAAGTTGCAGGCTGTTGCCAAAGAAGCAGAGGCCCATGGCGTGACCGCTCACTATACAGCCTGTGACATTGCAGACATGACCAATGTGGAGCAGTCCGTAGATGAATTGCGGCAACACGTAGGCTCTGCCGATATTTTGATCAACAATGCTGGCATCGGTTTAAAAGGGAATTTTTTGGACCTTGATCCGGAAGACTGGAAGCACACGTTGGAAGTGAATGTCTTTGGTACGTATCACGTCACCCGAGCTGTGCTTCCGGACATGATCGAAAAAGATAAAGGCGATATCATCAACATCTCGTCCAGTAATGGTCTAAAAGGGACGGCAGGGTCAACGTCGTACAGTGCGTCTAAATTCGCCGTACAAGGAATGTCTGAGGCGTTGATGCAGGAAGTCCGGCCGCACAACATCCGTGTCTTCACCATGAATCCAAGCATGGTGGCAACAGAAATGATGTATGGGGATGACCCTGAACAAAATGATAAAGACAAGTACATGCAACCGGAAGATCTGGCGGAATATATGGTATCGCAGCTCAAACTTCAACAGCGTATTTTCATTAAACAATCGCTGCAGTGGGCGACCAATCCGTTTTAAACTGAGAATGATAAACAGCCCCTTTACCTTAAGGATAACATATCACGGGTGAGGGGTTGTTTTATTAATAGGACAGTTACAAAATCTAGCGTAATATAGAGATTCCTGAGAACAACATACTATGCGTAAATATGATTCTTCTGGTGCAGTTTTTTCATAGCATACGGAAGAATAAGATGATGGCCGGATTCCATTGGGAGAGGCAGTTATTTTACTTATAAATATTTTAGTGCTAAAATATTTACATAACCCAGTCAAGGAGTGATCGAAATGGGAAGATTACAGGATAAGGTTGCCATTATTACGGGCGGTGCTGGTGGCATTGGCCAGGGGATGGCAACGGCTTTTGTTAAAGAAGGTGCCAAGGTGGTCATTGTCGACTTGAATGAAGAAGCTGGTCAGGAAGCCATCAAGCATTTACAACAACATCAGCAGGAGTCGACTTTCATTCAAGCCAATTTAGCTGAGCATGATAAACTTGAAAGTATTGTGGAACAAGTCGTGGACAAGTATGGGAAACTGGATATTCTCGTCAATAACGCCCATGCATCGAAAAACAAACCTTTTTTGGAAACGACCCAAAAGGACTTGGATTTGTCGTTTGATACTGGCTTTTATCCGACGTTCTACTTGATGCAGGCGGCGATTCCTCATTTGCAGGAGACAAAAGGGAAAATCATTAATTTTGCATCAGGTGCCGGGATTGAAGGACATGCCAATCAGGCGGCATATGCGGCAGCAAAAGAAGCCATTCGTGCGATTACAAGGGTTACCGCCAATGAATTCGGCAAGGATGGTATTAACGTCAATCTGATTGCTCCGATCGCCAACTCCCCAGGTGTACAGCAATGGGCAAAAGAACAGCCGGAATACTATCAGGACGTTTTGGAAAACATTCCATTGCGGCGTTTCGGTGAACTGGAGGAAGATATTGGTCGTGCCGCTGTATTCCTTGCAAGTGACGATTCGAATTATATTACCGGACAAACCATCAATGTCGATGGCGGTTCCATTAAATTTTAATAATGGTAGGGCGATCGAATGAACGATAATATTTTTAAGCTGATTCGAGCGGTTGAAATATTCAATAATGAAACCATTGTTCGTTTCAACGGATCATATAATCATAATATTGGTATTTCATCCATCCTTGTTTTGCTTGAATTGCGTCAAAAAGGGCCCAGTAAGTCATCGGCTATTGCTAAAGAATTAAGTTATACACCTGGTGCGATGACGAATATTGCAAACAAGCTCATTAACGAGGGGTATGCTGTTCGTAAATATGACGAACAAGACCGGAGAAAAGTGTTGCTGGTCATTACGAATCAAGGACATCAGGCGCTGGCTGATGCCCAAAAAACAGGCCAGGAATTGTATAAAGATTTGTTTCACATACTTACGGGAGAAGAAATTCGGCAGTTTCAGACTATTTATGAAAAATTGCTGCGTCATTTAGGTAAAGGATAAATGTCATTGGCCGACAGTCGTGTAACATGATCAAAGCAGGTGAGGGGTTATAGTTTAATGAGTAATAGTCTGATTTGTGTGTCATTTCATAGTATGCTACACTTATAAAGCATCGAACACCTCATTGAAAAAAACGAGGAGGTGGAACAATGGGATCGTCTTTATTGATTAAAAACGCATCTCAAGTTGTGACGATGGCTGGTCATACTGAAGCATCTGCAAAACAGGATGTAATGCGAGAATTAACAATCTTGGAAAATGGCAGTATACTCATAAAGGACGGCATTATTAAGGCTGTCGGTAAACAGAAAGAGTTGGAACATTTATACAAGAATGATATGGCTGAAGCAGAGGTTTTGGATGCAACCGGGAAGACGGTTACCCCCGGCTTGATCGATCCGCATACGCATTTGGTTCATGCCGGTACCCGTGAAAATGAGTACGCGATGCGTCTGAACGGCAAGTCGTATATGGACATCATGAATGCTGGTGGCGGAATCCATGCAACAACGAGGGCAACACAGGAAGCGGATTTTGATCAGTTATATGATGAATCGAAACAACGGCTCGATACCTTTTTCCAGTACGGGGTGACAACGGTGGAGGCTAAAAGTGGCTATGGTCTTTCACTGGAGCATGAACTAAAGCAGTTAGAAGTCGCTGCTAAACTGGACGAGGATCATGCGATGGATGTCGTCTCCACGTTTATGGGGGCGCATGCTGTACCGGTCGATGAGCGGGATAATCCAGAACCGTTTGTCAGCCGAGTGATTGAGGAAATGATTCCGGAAGTGGCCAGACGCAAATTAGCTCACTTCAATGATGTCTTTTGCGAACGCGGCGTATTCACCCCGGAACAGTCACGACGAATTCTGGAAGCCGGCAAAAAATATGGACTCATTCCCAAGATACATGCTGATGAAATTGAGCCATACGGCGGTGCTGAGTTGGCTGCAGAAATCGGGGCAATTTCGGCTGAACACCTTTTGAAAGCATCCGATAAGGGCATCCAGCAAATGGCTGAAAATGATGTCATGGGCGTCCTGCTGCCTGGGACGGCATTTTTCCTGATGGCGGAATATGCTGATGCTCGGAAAATGATTGACAGTGGTGTGGCCGTCACACTGTCCACCGATGCCAATCCGGGTTCCTCCCCCACATTGTCCTTGCCGTTCATCATGAATTTGGGCTGCCTGAAAATGGGTATGACACCAGAAGAAGTGCTGACCGCAACGACGATCAATGCGGCCCATGCGATTAACCGTGCTGACGTTATCGGCAGTCTGGAAGCCGGTAAACAAGCCGATGTTGCCATATTTAATGTCCCGAACTATCTAATGTTGTCGTATCATTACGGGATGAACCATATTGGTGGCGTTATTAAGAAAGGCAAGCTGTTAAACATAAAATCTTGATTAAGAGAGCACATACAGTTTATTAGTTGCTGAAAGTCAAAAATGGCTGCGACTGGCATAGATGTCGTCATTCATTATATGGGAAAAACGACCAGCTGGAAAAAAGTAAAGATGTGCGTTCATCACACATAAAAGGAAGAGCGTCCAGTCACTCTTCCTTGTCGTGTTTCTTTTTCTTCTTGTGCTTCCTGTATTCTTCTTTCACCCAATCATTCATTTCATGGCTAATGCCGACGGTGCTGTCAACTTCCAGAACAAAAGCAACGCCTTTGCCCGGCTTTTTCAGTTCCGCATCTTCATTAATCGTCTGCAGGACATCTTTTGTTTTGTTCCGATCGATCAAAGTCAGCACCATTTCTTTTTCAGGTTCAATCATAATATTGAACAGTTTGGCCTTTTCATGGACCCCTGTGCCACGGCCATGCAGAATGGTTCCGCCCTCGGCCCCGGCTTTTCTGGTTGCATCGACGACTTTTTCTGAATCGCCTCTGTTGACAATCGTAATGATCAGATCGTATAACACGTTTTGTTCGCTCATAGTGTCAGCAGCACCCTCCTTGACCGTTTCGGCACCTTCGCCATTCCACCCAAGCAAATGGTTAATGCCGGCAAGTTGTTTCGTATCAATGACAAACCCGATTCCATGTCTTGGTTTATCCAACTGAACGGAATCAATAATGGCACGCCGGACATCGTCAAAAATGTCATCGGAGACAAGTGTCAGTATGACGGCACGTTCGCGTTCTACCGGTATGCCGAGTACGCGTTTTTTTTCATTGAGACGGAACCCATCTCCCAAAATCGTTGTTCCGCCCTGTGCCCCGGCATTGCGCGATGCCTGGACGACTCTTTTGGCCTTATCCTTATGAACGATTGTGATGAGAAGTTTTTGCCCCTGAATCATCACTGACATACTGACCTTTCTCCTTTCTGCTGAACAGTATTCCAAGCGTCAACACTGACAATATCGGAGCCAATGCAACCAATGCAACCATACCGAATCCATCCAAAAGTGGGTCGCGTCCGTCAATCTGTGCGGCGATTCCAGTGAACATAGCGAGTACGAATGTTGCTGTCATTGGTCCGGTTGAAACGCCGCCTGAATCAAATGCAATCGCCGTAAATTTTTTCGGCGAAAACCGTATCATAATAAACGCTATGATATACCCTGGAATGATAAAGTACCATAGCGAGAAACCGTAAATAAGCCGTATCATGGATAATGCAACCGATATACCGACCCCAGTCGACAACGTGTACAGCAATAGTTTTTCCGGGATGTAGCCACCGGATACTTTTTCCGCTTGCTCTACCATAACAGCGACGGCGGGTTCTGCATAGATGGCAAAAAAACCAATGATGAACCCGATCGGTATGAGGGTCCATTTATGGGTGAATCCGCCGAGAACCTGGCCCATAAGCTCTCCAAACGGCATAAAGCCGATATGTACCCCTTGGAGAAACAGGGACAGACCTGCAAAGGCAAAGACAAAGCCAGTACCAATATCAAGAAGTCTCCTCGCCGGGAGTTTTAAAAAAACAAAGTGGAAAATAGCGAACAACACAGCCAGTGGCAGCAATGCGATGGCGACGTCTTGCATCGTCCCGAGAAATCCGCCAAATATATCAAATGTCATCCATAAATCACTCCCAGAATCAACACGGACAAAATCGGCCCGATTGATGCCAATCCGACTAGT
>NZ_BAAADM010000032.1:119828-161812 GCF_039522485.1 Lentibacillus halophilus
ACACCGACTCCGAGTGCCAGTACAAAGGGAACAGTCAGTGGCCCCGTCGTCACCCCGCCGGAATCAAAGGAAATGGGTACGAAATAGGACGGGGTGAACGCCGCAATTAAGAAAACAAGCCCGTAACCGCCTGCCAGTAAATAAACAATACTGATTTTGAAAATAATCCGTAACATAGCAAGTCCGACGAAGATACCAACCCCCATTGCAACGGCCAGAATGAGCATCTGCTGTGAAATCGCCCCATCGGAGACATTATCAATTTGTGAGGAGAGCACACGCACATCCGGCTCTGCAATGGTTACAACTGCACCAAGCAGAAACCCAAAAAGGATGATGACCCACAGCTTTTTGGTTTTGGTCAGTGCGGAACCAATCAATTCGCCGACAGGGAGCAATCCGATATCAACACCGAGTAAAAACAGTATCAGTCCAATTCCGACAAACAGGACGCCGATTAAAAATTGTAAAAAATCTTCCATGGGTAGCCAAATGATGGTGAATTGCAGTAGCGTGATCACCAGTGCAATCGGAGCAATGGAATAAATAACTTCCAGTGCCGTATCCTTCAGATTATCCATAAAAAACCCCCAGCAAGCATTGGCGATTGGTATTCGTTGCAGAAAAATAGGAAAAACAAAATGAATCCCTATACAGAAGTATCTGCATCCAGTATAGCATTATGTGAAAAGAATCAGAAATAATTCACATAAATTTTGACAGACAGCAGAGGCATCCGGTATAATGAATGAAAGTCAGTCATAGTGAAGAGGTATGCAAATGGATAACAAAAAAGAAAAAATTATTCAATCAGCCATCGATGTTTTCCGTGAAAAAGGCCTTGAAAAAACGAAAGTCTCGGACATTGTGCATGGTGCTGGTATTGCGCAAGGCACGTTTTATTTATATTTTTCATCCAAACTCTCAGTGATGCTGTCGATAGCAGAAGTGATGACGGAAAAAATATTGGAAGAAATTAAAGAACATGTTCATGAAGCATCCCCTTTGTCGTTTAAACTGGAACAGGTTTTGGATATTGTGTTTGAATTGACGAGAGAGCACCGTGACATATTTGCCTTAACATATGCCGGTCTGGCTTCCGTTGAATACAGACAGGAATGGGAAGCCATTTACGAATCCTATTATGACTGGTTAAGTGGCGAACTCGAAAAGGCAAAAGCAGAGGGCGTGATCCGTGAGTCGCTGAATCCAAAACGAACAGCTGAAATTTTAATTGGATTAATAGAAGATGCAGCTGAGCAGACGTATATGTATACCCGCCAGGATGAACGGACAGCCGCATTAAAGAAAGAAGACGTATTGGATTTTGCCAAGCATGCACTAGGATTGTTGTAAATAGTGAACATCATGCTCGTTTCGTATATTATGTACGTTTGTGACTGATTATCAGTCATTTTTGGAAGGAGGCTCCGAAAATGAAAGAGAAAAAAGCCTGGATGTACGTTGTGCTTTTATGTTTGTTGGAATTGGTGTGGGTGTATGGTTTAAATGTAGCTATAAGTTGGTGGCATTATGTGGTGGTCATTTTCGTGATGTTTGCAGATATGGAATGTTTTCGAAAGGCTTGCGAACGGTTGCCGACTGGTACGGTTTACGCTATTTTCGCATCGGCAGGAACGGCTGGGATCGCTTTATTGGATATGATTTTCTTTGATGCGCGTTTGGGCACAGACAAACTGTTTTTCATTTTTTTGTTAGTTGTAGGTGTTGTAGGTCTGCAACTGGCTGACAGAAAAGCGGAAAAGCAGGCGAAAGAAGGTGTTGATTGATGGGATGGCTATTTATTATGATGGCGTCTATTTGTGAAATCATTGGCGTTATTGGTCTGAGATTGGCCAGCCAAAACCGGTCTATTTTGAATGTGCTTATGTATATCGCCGGATTTGGCGGATCAGCTGCTTTGCTCAATGTGTCATTTTCATACTTGCAGGTCAGTATTGCTTATGCGGTTTGGGTCGGTATTGGTACAGCAGGGGCAGTGGTGTTGAGCATCCTTTTTTTTGGGGAGTCGGGCAATTGGTCCCGTGTTATGAGTCTTGTAGTCATTATTGTCGGCGTCGTGGGACTCAAAATGGTATCGTGAAGAACCACTTGCGGTATACGACGGCTGTTGGTTGTCTTTGATTCACGAGAAATCGACCAGAATGAGGGAGATATCAACCAGAATCAAGATATATCGACCGGATCAGGCGAGAAATCGACCGGATTGAAAATATATCAACCGCCATTAAGATATATCAACCATATCGGGAATATATCAACCAAATTCGGCCTGAGTGCTCCTTCAAAGATGCACGGCCTCTTCTGCTTATAAAAAATCGGACAGGCTCGTGGGCTTGTCCGATTAGTCAACATTATGTGGTGCTGCGATGCATCCGGTCCAGTGATCATCAGTGGCGTTTATTCAGCCACAACACGCCTGATTTAGCCAAACGTGGAATGTAGCCGACGACGGATTGCGACATCATTTCGCCGAATCCTTCCGAACTACCGAGTGCGCCAAGGGTTCCTTTTAATTTCAATTTTCCGGGTTTTTTCGGCTTCTCGTCTTTTAGAACAGCGTACAGGACTTCGGCAATCTGTTCGCCTTGCTGACGAGCCAGCTGGGCGCTTGGGGAGTGCTCCGAAGATGCGCAGTCCCCGACTACGTATACGTGTTTATCATCGGGTACCTGGTAAAAGTCATTGATGACCACCTTGTCTTGTTCATCCTTTTTATATGGCAGGTCGCGTACGATATAGTTTGGACGCACACCGGCTGTCCAAATGGTTACATCGTTCACATAGCAGATGCCGTTGTTGCAGACCCCGTCTTTCTCGACGTACTCAACGTTTGCCTCGTGGAGCACCTCTACATCATTTTTCATAAACCAGTCTTCCACGTAATTTTGTATTTTGCTGTCAAATGCCTTCAGGACCGATGTTCCACGATCGAGTAGGCGGATGTTCAAATCTGGTCTGCTTTCCCGTATTTCGGCTGCCACTTCAATACCGCTCAGGCCGGCGCCAACGATGGTGGCTTTTCCGTATGCGTTCAAATTTCCGATGGCCATTCCCGCTCGGCGTGCTCCGTGGAATGTTTGGATGCTTTCGGTGTACTCCGCGGCGCCGTCAACGCCGTGATAATTATCCTCACACCCTAAACTGATAACTAAATAATCATAGACTTCCGGCTTATGGCGATGTTGAAATACAATTTGTCTGTTTTCAGTATCGACTTCAGCCACCTCTGCATAGATGTAGCGCACTTTATCGTGTTCTGGGAAATCCATGCGCACGTTTTTATCGGCAGATGTACCGGCCGCTATCGTATAGAATTCCGTTTTGATAGAGTGATAGGGATTGCGGTCGATCACCGTAATTTGCACATCTTCCGGCAAATCCTGTTCGATCAGATTTTGAGTGATATTGACGCCACCATAACCACCGCCAAGGATAACAACATTTTTCATCACGAAAACCCCTTACGTATAATTGCTCATACATCCAGCTTATCAAAAGTGCCAATGGAAAACTAGCAAAACAACGGGATTGTTGATCTATATCCAGTCATGGTACTCTAATTTTAATCAATGGGAGGAGTGTGACGTATCGTGGATCGTTTATCGTTTGGAACATTATTTGACGTGGTGGGGGAATTGTTTTCTGATGAAATATCCATCGCTGTTTCGGATGATGCGGAATATATCTATTACCGACCGAGCAAACGAATTGATTTAAAAATTAAACCCGGTGATCCAGTCATCGCCGGATCCATTGCCTATAAAGCATTGCACACGGGGCAGAAGGTTTCCGAATTTATTGACCGCAGTGTATTCGGCGTGCCGTATCATGGAATGGCGGTACCGTTTCATTTGGAGGGAAAACTTCAAGGCTGTGTTACGGCCATTTATCCTGTGATGACTGAGGGAAAGTCGGTCGTCACGGTGAAAACAGATGATGGGTGGAAGCCAGTTCCTTTTCATGACGTTATTTATTTGGAGGCAAAGGACCGAAAAACATATGTCTATGCTGATACACTTGTCGGAACAACCAAGCGGACATTGCAGAACTACGAATATGCACTTCCGCACGAGACGTTCATCCGTTGCCACCGGTCGTTTATTGTCAACGTGCACCATATTACGGCCATTTATCCGGATACCCATTCGACGTTTCTGTTGGCCATGGATAATGGCGAACAAGTGCCGGTAAGTCAGTCGTATTCCAGCTACTTCCGCAAACTGCTTGGGTTTTAAAACGTCAGTCATGATTTATCTATTGTTGGCATAAAAATGCTGTCTCATCTATTTATCTCGGCGTCTCATCGCAAATATAGCTTTTCCCTGCGCAGAATGCCAATCGTCGCTGTCGCATGCGTTATAATGGGTGAAAACATGCGCGAAAGGGGTTTCATTATGACAGCGAAACATGATCGCATTTATGCACAGCATCTCCATAACCGTGTTGTTACCGCAACAGAAGCTGCATCATGGATTACAGATGGCATGACGTTGGGGATGAGCGGTTTCACACGTGCCGGTGATGTGAAAGCGGTGCCAACTGCGCTCGTGAGCAGGGCAGAATACGAGCCATTCAAAGTAAACGTATTTACCGGAGCATCACTAGGCTCCGATGTCGATCGAATGTTTGCCGAAGCCGGTATAATTAATAAGCGTCTCCCATTTCAAGCGGATCCCGTCATGCGCAAAAAAATCAATCAAGGCGAGCACTTATTTGTTGACCACCATTTATCCCACACATCGGAATGGGTTCGCGGGGACGTAATCGAATCCATTGATTACGCCATTTTGGAAGCGATTTCGATTAAAGAGGATGGAACGATTATCCCATCAACGTCCATCGGTAATTCCCTCGTATTTGCCGAGTATGCCGAAAACATTATTGTCGAAATCAACACCGCCCAACCGGAACAATTGGAAGGGGTGCATGACTTATATAGTCCGTCCAAACAAGGACAGCGTCAGCCGATTCCATTGACTAATTCAGGTGAGAGAATCGGTCAAAAGGGGATGAAGGTCGACACGTCGAAAATTAAGGGGATCGTTTTCACTCATCAAGAGGATTCGCCATCAACGATTACCCAGCCAGATGACGAAACAAAATTAATGGCTGATCATTTACTTGCCTTTTTGCGGTCTGAAGTACAGTCCGGCCGCCTGACTGAGCAACTGGCACCGATTCAGTCGGGTATCGGTTCGGTTGCCAATGCTGTGTTGCACGGCATGGTTGATTCGGAATTTCAGAATCTCCATATTTATTCGGAAGTGCTGCAAGATGCTGTATTTGACTTAATGGATGAGGGAAAAGTAGACGTTGCCTCCTGTTGTTCGATTACTTTGTCGAAAGAAAAGATGGACCAAGTCTTTTCCCAGTTCGAAACCTATCGTGATCAAATCATCATGCGCCCGCAGGAAATTTCCAATCATCCGGAGATCATTCGTCGACTCGGACTCATCGCTATCAATACGGCGCTGGAGTTTGACATTTATGGAAACGTTAATTCTACGCACGTTTCCGGTACGAAAATGATGAATGGCATCGGTGGGTCGGGGGACTTTGCCCGAAATGCCAGATTGGCGATTTTTGTAACCAAATCCATCGCTAAAGACGGTGATATTTCCAGCATCGTTCCATTTGCGTCTCATATTGACCATACAGAACATGATGTCGATATTGTTGTCACGGAGCAAGGGTATGCGGATTTGCGCGGTTTGGCACCGAGAGAACGTGCGCCGAAGATTATTGAAAACTGCGCCCACCCGCTGTATCGGGAGCAACTGTGGGCGTATTACGAAGAAGCACTCAAGCGTGGCGGTCAAACACCACACGTGCTCGAGAAAGCTTTTTCGTGGCATACCAATTTTGCCCAAAACGGGACGATGAAGGAGCTCGTTTTAGAAACGGTTTAAAAGGATGAGGACGTTTGTTAGCGCAAAAAAACATCTGCTCCTTGGTAGGATCGGGAGCAGATGTTTGGCATTTATTTAGCGATCGCTTTTTTGATGGCGTTGATTCGTCCGGTATGGTTGGATTCGTGGGTCATAGCCACAGCGGCCAATTCACCGAATGTTTCAGCGCCAAGGATCGGTTTATCCAATTTGTTGTTAAATTGGCTCTCAGGAATCTGTTTCATGCGTTCCAATTGATCCTGAAGCTGGTTTGTTAGCTCTTTAACGCTTGGTACATTTTCCGGCCAGTCAGCGGGGGAAGAACCATTGCCGAACAAGTCATTATAATTGTCGGGCAAGTGGCTGGATTGATCCGGAAACCCGAATAAGAGCATTTCGTTAATCGTCAGCACGTGGCCAGCATGCCAATGAATGTTGTTGCCGAACCCTTCCGGTTGAATATCCAAACTCGCTTCATCGGCATTTTGAATTTCACTTACTAAATTGTTGTGAGCCGAATCAAATAGCTTGTGCATCACGTTCATGTCGTTCATCTCCCTTCACTATTTTGGTATGTCCACTATATCAATGTGTCTTCCATCGATCCAACGAAAGGGGATAATTTAAACCTCTAAATGCTGACGCCTCGGGTATATGAACGCTTGCGTAACCATCCTTTTCAACGTATTTATTCCATTAGTTCGCCGATAATTTCATAGGAGCGGATGCGGGCGTCAATGTCATAAACCTGTGAGGTGATAATCATTTCATCAGCTCCGGTATCCTCAAGTAGCTGTTCTAAATCGTTCTGAACGGTTTCTTTGCTGCCGATAATGGTGTATGGCGATTGACTGGATTGTTCGACGATGGCTTTCTCCAATTCTGTCCAGACGGCATCGGTGTTTTCGATGGGTGGCTGTAGTTTGCCAGGTTGGCCACGACGTAGATTCAATATTTGCTGCTGTTGTGTGGTCGCCAAGTACTTGGCTTCCTCATCCGTGTCCGCAGCCACGACATTGACACCGATCATCGCATGCGGTTGGTCAATATGGTTCGACGGCTGAAATTGCTCGCGGTACAGATTCAGCGAAGCCATTGTATTGTCCGGTGCAAAGTGGCTCGCCGCTGAGAATGGTCGGCCTTTCTGTGCAGCTAGTTGGGCACTGAAACCACTGGATCCAAGCAGCCAGATCGGGACATCAAGACCGGATCCCGGGATGGACTGTACGCTGCCGGTTCCGGCAAAGTATTGTTCGAGCTCGTCCACTTGATTTGGAAAATCTTCCACCCGTTGATTCAACGACCGTCGCAGGGCATAAACGGTTGCTTGGTCGGTTCCGGGTGCCCGTCCGAGTCCAAGGTCAATGCGACCGGGATACAAGGATTCGAGTGTGCCAAATTGCTCGGCGATGACTAACGCTGCATGGTTGGGCAGCATGACACCGCCTGAACCTACCCTTAATCGGTTGGTTGCTCCGGCAATATGTCCGATCAATACGGATGTAGCCGAACTGGCGATGCCGGGCATGTTATGATGTTCCGCCAGCCAATATCGATTAAATCCGAATGCCTCGACGTTTTGAGCTAAGCGCACACTGTTTTGAAACGATTGTTTTGGCGTGCTGCCTTCAAGAACAAACGCAAGATCCAGTACGGATAAAGGAATATGGTTAAATGTTTTAGCTTCCATGGTTTTTATCACTCCTCAAAAGGAATCATATGATGAAAGGCTCTCAAAGGCCAATAATGTGCTTATATGGGATCATCGCTGGACTGGCATTTTAGTTGCTCCATTGCGCTCCATGCCTTAATATAGTATAATAATTGATTGGAACGTTTGGAAATGAGGGATAAACATGAGCAAAAAATCCATTTACGGTTTGACATATGAAAAATTGCAAAACTGGCTCATTAATAACGGTCAGCGCCGTTTTCGCGCTGATCAGGTGTGGAATTGGTTGTATAAAAAACGCATTCATCAATTCGCTGACATGCGGAACGTCAATAAGGAAACCATAGCCCTTCTGGAAGAAAACTTTGTGTTGCATACGCTAAAAGATGAAATTAAACAGGAATCCGAAGATGGCACGATAAAATATTTGTTTCGGTTGTCTGATGGGAATTTAATTGAAACCGTACTAATGCGGTTCAATTATGGTCTATCGGTTTGTGTGACGACCCAGGTAGGCTGCAATATTGGCTGTTCGTTTTGCGCCAGTGGTCTGTTGCGGAAAAATCGCGATCTTGATAGCAGTGAAATTGTCGAACAGATTCTGAATGTGCAGAAAGATATGGATGCTAATGGAAAAGAGGAACGGGTCAGTCACATCGTTGTCATGGGTATTGGTGAGCCATTTGATAACTTTAACAACCTGATGGACTTTATTTACGTCGTCAACGATGATGCCGGTCTTAATATTGGCGCCCGTCATATAACAGTGTCCACGAGTGGGCTTGCGCATAAAATTTACGAGTGGACGGACACTGGTACACAAGTTAATTTGGCGATTTCGCTGCACGCGCCAAACAATGAGTTGCGTTCATCGATTATGAAAATCAACCGCGCTTTTTCCATTGATAAATTGATGAAAGCTGTCGATTATTATTTGGATCATATTAACCGACGTGTAACGTATGAGTACATTATGCTGAAAGGTGTCAATGACCACAAAGAAGACGCTGATGAGCTGGTGGAATTGCTCAAAGATAAACGACATCTGTCCTATGTTAACCTAATTCCGTATAATACGGTGAGTGAGCATGACCAGTACCAACGCAGCGATTCTGAAACCATTCAGGCGTTTTATGAGGCATTGCGTGAAAAAGGCATTCAGTGCGGTGTACGTTGGGAAAACGGTGCGGATATCGATGCCGCATGTGGTCAGTTACGAAGTAAGCAAGTTAAAAAAGAAAATGCAGCTAAATGATAATATGCCCTTGTAAAAGGGCATATTTTTTAACTATTATTTCCATAATTTACCTGAAATGTATTCATGTGTGCATGTAAACAAAACGTACACAAAATAATTACAATCCCGTTTGCAAGTATACAAACAAGTACACATGCTTTCATAATAGAGTTTTCAAAATGTATACATGTGTACATAAAAGAATGCACATAAAGTCGGATTGCACTATTGAATGAAATCTATTAATCTGTTAATAAGAAATCTACGAAAAAAGAGAGGAGTATGTGAAACATGACCGATACAAGAATTGCGGCTGTCGATGTCGGCAATGATGCGTTAAAAGCCAACTTTGGACAAATGGATGAATCCTATTACATTCCAAATGTTATTTCAAGAGACGTAGAAGACAGACCAGTGATCGGTATAGAGGATCTGGATGAAAAGGAACCGATTGATAATTTGCATATACGGGTCCACTCCCCTGCCCTGGAAGAAAATAATGCCGTGTACCGCATTGGCAATCTGGCAACCAAGGCAAACAATTCAACAGAGCTTGATCCCGGAAGCAGCAAATCGGAAGAAGACCAGACACTGGTCATGTTGTTTGCCTCCATTGCACTGGACGCTGTCAGCAGTGACGCTTTCCGAGAGAATAAGAATGATGTCATTGATGCCAATTACACACTGGGGACGGGATTGCCGTTGCGTGAAGTGAAGGAAGGCAAAGATGTCGGCTACCGTTCTCAGCTTCTTGGGTCGGTGCACCAAATCGAATTTCTCGTAACACCGCAATACCAAGGTAAAAAAGTTAACATTAAATTTAACGAAGTGAAAGTCTATCCGGAAGGCTTCGCCGCTTATGTTAATCTCATTATGGACAACCAGTTGAATGTCATAAACAAGGAATTAATTGATCAGCAAATTCTCATTCAGGACATTGGCGGACTGTCGACCGATATTGCCGTTATTAGAAATCGGAATGTCGATGATGACAAAGCCCAAGGGTTCCCGCTCGGTGTGGCCGAATCATTGGAGGAAATTCGCGACGAAATCCGGACACGACACGGCGTAGAACTGGACAGCCGTCGTGATGTTGTTGATATTATTACGCGGAAAAACGATCGCCACCACATTATGGTGAAAGGCAGCCGGACAAATGTTCATGATATTACTGATCGTATTTTGCTGGAACTTGCCAAAAAAGAATACCGGTTTTTGCGCCAAGTGTGGCAAAAGAATTCACAGTCGGAAATCTGTTATTTTGTCGGCGGTGGTTCGGCGGTGTTGAAAGATTATATTAAGGCATTGAACAACAAATTGGATGGCTTTAATATCGACTTTTTTGAAGATGAACAGGAAAGCATTTGGATGATGGCCAATGCCTACTATAAACTGATTATGGATTACTTGAATAAAACGGCACCGGCCGAAGCAAACGAACAAGCTGCAACGGATGAAACATAAGGTGATATTATGGAACGGTCGAAAAAGCGTATAGAGCGCGGACAGTCCATCACGTTCCGAATCCCGTCGGACACCCCGGATTACTTATTGAAACAACTGCAAAAAATAAAGGACCAGGAGCGTCGCAATTTCTCCAGTCAAATGGCCCAATATGTGCTTAAAGGCGTGCAGGAGACGTTCACACGGGAGCGAGAATCGGTAACGGTACCACTGCCTCGGCAGCTTACCCAGCAACAGAAAAACTGGTTGAAGCATGAACATTCCGAAGCTTTAATCGGCAATATTGTTTATCAGCTCATGCAGGATCCAGTCCGGGCAACATCGGTACTTGCGACATTAAGCGGCAATCAGCACCCGGTAGACGATGCCCCAGAGATGGAACAGCCTGACCCGCCGGAACCCCCAACCAGCGATAAGCCGGATTTGGATGCAGTTGAAATGAACGAACTTGATTCGCTACACGACGAGGGCGAAGCGGACGACCAGGAAGAAGACGATCCGCTGGCGGACTTCTTTTCCAAAATGAACAAATGACGAGCACATTACAAGGCTGTCCTGCCATACATGCTGGGACAGCCTTATCTATGTATAAGCAGCCGGATTCCACTTAAACTAACCGTAGAAAGGAGTTGGGTACAGTGGATTTTGACTGGATATGGAAGTCCATCGTTATTGTGGTCGGGGGAACTTTTTTGTTGAGGCTTGCAGGTCGCAAATCGATCTCACAAATGACCCTGCCGCAGACAGTCATCATGATTGGAATCGGGTCATTGCTTGTCCAGCCGTTATCCGGGAAAAATATTTGGGTGACATTAGGAGTGGGAACCCTTCTTATCACGACGTTGTTCTTCATGGAATACTCCCAAATCAAAGGCAATATATTTGAAAAGGTGATTACCGGCAAATCCAAAATATTAATCGAAAATGGTCAGATAAAGGAGAAAACCTTAAAAAAATTACGGTTGACGGTGGACCAGCTGGAGATGAATCTTCGTATTAAAAACGTCAGCAACATAGATGATGTCGAGTGGGCGACACTGGAGCCGAATGGACAAGTGGGTTTTGCGCTCAAAAAAGAAGCACAGCCGGTTACTCAAAGGGAATTTCAGAAAGTATCAACGGATGTGCAGCACATTTTAAGTCAGCTGTCCATGGATGCGCAAATTAACCAACTGCATGCGCAATTGAACGATTTAAATACTCAACTGCAACAGATGAAGCAACAACGGGATATGTTTAAAGAAATTGACGACGAAGAGAAAAAGCAGGCAACACAAACTCCCTCGCCAAAGCATTTGCAATAATTGGCGGGGGATTTTAGTGCCGGATACGGAAAGAAACAGGCATAATTAAGTCATGAAAAAACCGGCGGCCAGATAAAGTACCGCTGCTATGCCGGCACCAATGGAACAGATTTTTAATTTGTAGCGGGCATAAGCGGTTAAGGGTAACTCCAGAATAGAAGCGGTGGTAATGGTCGTATCCCCGAGGGGGGATGTCATAGCTCCGAATGACCCGCTGGCAAATACCGCACCGGCCGTCATCGGGATTGATGCACCGGAAGAAACGGCAAGTGCTATCCCCAGCGGCATAAATATTCCCCATGTTCCAAATGATGACCCCAGAAAATAACTGACAACAGCTCCAAGCACAAAAACGATGGCCGGTATCGTAAAACTTGGTAAAAAGGACCCAAGTGTTGCACTGATAAATTTGGAAAAACCGAGATCCTCCGTAACCAATGATAATGACCAGACAAGAATAAGCAGAATAATCGCTTCCATAAGCTGATTCCCACCATCATAAAAATGGTAAATGGTCTCGTCCATAGGCTGGCGACGAATGATATAAAACACGAAAGTCAAAATCAAGGTGATATATATTCCTAGCAACATGACAAACGTTGCATCCGCTTGTGAAAACGCCTGAATAAACGTTTCCGCTCCTTTTGCCACACCATCCCGCCATAATAAAAACAATGTTAATGCTAACAGCAAAAAGAGGGGGATAATCAAATTCCATGGCTGTGCTTTAACCGTTGACAATTCTTTTTCAATGCCCCTGCGATGATAGTCTGTTTCATCATTATCTTTTCCGGACTGTTTTTTCGACCTTTCTTTTTCGGACGATGACCAGAACGTGCGAATAAGTCCGATGACCAGCATCACCATGGCAAAAAAGTTAAACACAATACTGAGCAGGAAAATCTGGTATGGGTCCATGTCCAGGTTATATTTTTGAACACCGCTTTTGACCATTGATATCATAAAACCGACAAAGGCTGTTGCAACAGGCAAGAGGACGATCACCGAACTCGTCGACACGTCCATGGTAAACCCGACTTTGCGTTTAGAGATACTCATATCTTTTATGAGCGATTTCATGACCGGTCCAATCATCATAATCCGGAACATCGGCATCATAAATGTGAAGGGCAGTGTCAACCAGATTAGTCCAAGTAACCCGCGCTGTGATGAGATCTTGTCGCCGACCCAATCGGAAAAGCCTTTAATACCTCCGGAAATCTGCATCATTCCGATCAACCCGCCAAATAAGTAAAGAAAGCCAATAATTTTAAGATTGCCTTCATCTGTTAACGTTTCAATAATATAGTCGACCGACTTTTCCGCTCCACCCAGAACACTGAATTTGGTAAGGAATGCACCGACAAGCACACCCAACACCAATCCGGGAAGAATTTTTTTCAGCCAAATCGACAATCCAATGACGATGACAAACGGAATTAAGGAAAGCCAATTCACGAATAAAAGCCTCCTTCCATATGTTACATTGCCCTAATGAAGGCCATGTCATTCAGAAAGGAGGCTTGTTGTTTGTCAGGATCAGAATAAATCGTTATTATTCTTCAGATGTCTTTGCTGACTGTCTTTTTTGTTGCCGCTCACGGGTGCGCTGAACTGTTTCTCGCCGATTAATGTAGATAGTTGGCGGCTCATAGTCTTTGGATGCTCGCAAGTCTTCATTGGAGGCCTTCATGAACGACCATGTCAAAAGTCCCATAATGACAAGCACCGGAAATCCGGCGACGATGCTTGCTGTTTGCAAGGTTTTTAAATCACCGACGTACATTAGGACAAGCGGCATCAGGCAAAGTGTGAACGCCCAAAACAGCCGATTCCAGCGCAGCGGCTCTTTTTGTACTTCCTTTTGAACAACGGCTGCAAGAATATAGGAAGACGAATCGAACGTTGTGGCCAGAAAGATGATGGCCAGTATCGTAAATAAAGGCACCATGATGACAGCCATTGGAAGCTGATCCAAAATCGCAATAATGGCAGCCTGTGGACTGTTTTCATTCATAAATCCAACAACATCAAAGGCCCCGGTAAGCTGCAGGTGCAATCCGTAGTTCCCCATGATACCGAAAAACAGAACACTGCCCAGAGTGCCGTACAAAATTGTGCCCAGAATCATTTCCTGAATGGTGCGGCCGCGCGAAATCCGGGCCACGAACAGTCCGACAAACGGGGCATATACGAGCCACCATGCCCAATAGAAAACCGTCCATGCTTCCGGGAAACCAGTTTCCGTAAATCCACCTACATTAGCAAATGGTTCCAGCCAAGTTGCCATTTTGAAGAAGTTATTCAAAATTAGCCCTAAGCTTGTAAACGTTGTTTCACTAATGAATACAGTCGGGCCTAAAACAAAAATAAACACAAGAATAAAAATGGCAAGCCATAAATTCACATCACTTAATACTTTTATGCCGCGTCTGAGCCCTGAGTAGGCACTAATGGCAAAAATGAGTGTACATAGCAGCATAATGACTGTTTTCGTTGCCAGATTAGGTGGCAGCCCCGTAATGTTGTTGACACCTTGAGCAATCATAGGTGTTCCAAGAGCAAGCGTTGTCCCAGCTCCCCCCATAAGGCCGAACATGAAGAGAACATCAATGATATTGCCCAACGGTGTGTCGACAGTTTTGCCGAGAACCGGCCGGACTGCCTCACTTATTTTCAAAACCGGTTTTTTCCGCACGTAATAAAAATAAGCAATCGGCAAGGCTGGTAATGTATAAATGGCCCAAGCCATCGGACCCCAGTGGAAAATGCCGTATGCCGGCGCCCATTGGATAGCTTCCTGCGATTCACCTTCAAGCCCGAATGGCGGTCCTTGGTAATAGAAAGCCCACTCAATCATTCCCCAATAGAGAATACTGGACCCGATACCGGCAGCAAACAGCATGGCTGCCCAAGAAAAGGTGCCGAATTCCCTCTCAGCGTCTTTGTCGCCAAGTTTAATTTGACCATTTTTACTGAAGGAAACATAAGTGAGAAAAGCAAATGTTGCTAGTCCAAATATTAAATAAAGGACACCTAAATTACCGGTCACGAAGGCATTGGCCATATTCACAATCTCTTTTCCAGCCTGCGGAAAGACGGCAAGTGGAATGGAAACGGCAAGCAATAACACTAATGCGCTAATAAACGTTGGCCAATCAATCAGATCTTTATTCATAGCACTCATCCTTTCTATGCGTAGCATGTCACGAGGGTGCTCAGGATATTCAGCACTGTTGGAACTGAATGGAACGATATCAAAATGAGATGGAATGAATGCATCATGACGAATGAAAACGAAACCAGGATACAGGCTAATAAAAAAATTAGAAATTAATGTGTTATAGTGTTAAATATGTCGAACCGCTGGTAAGCTGGTCCATAGGTCTTTCTTCGGGTCCTTTTATATTTATTATGGTTGAACCATTGCACGTTCTATGCTAAAGTAGATACACAATATATATTAATGATGATAATACAATACCACTAAATATAGTATTGGCGAATGATGGTGACACAAATTGTCTTAAAAGGGAATCCGGTCAATCGAGTCGGAACTGTCCCCGCAACTGTACGTGTGGACGAACGGGATAATCACTGTATGGCATGCTTTGCGGCAGTTATATGGGAAGGTCCTCAGTAGATCGATGCACAAGTCAGGAGACCTGCCGTCATTCGGTATTTCTATTCCCCGGGGAAGCGGATGGTGAAACGACGGGCATTCTGTGCAAAGTCTGTCGTTTTACGTCCGTTCATCCATCAAGGGTGAACGTTTTTTTATGTATAAAGGAGGAGAACGATGACAACAGCAGTTACCGATCAGTGGACGAGATTATTGGATGAGGCAACGCTGGGCCTAAATGCCGATAAAGAACCACTGCTTGAAAAAATACATAAAGCCGATACTGCCGTGACAACAGATGACGTCATGAAATGGGCGTTGGAACATATCGATGAGGCAAACCCGGACTGGACGTTTGTAGCCAGTCGGGTGTATTTGCATACGTTATACGAAGCGGCAGCGGCCAACAGAGGATACGATGCCAGCGAACGCTATGGAGACTTTCACCAGTTAATCCAAACGCTGACTGAAAAAGGCATTTACACGGAGGCTCTTTTAGAAAAATATACAAAAGACGACATCGAATATTTCTCACAAATCATCGTTCCTGAGCGGGACCTGCAATTCAATTATCTCGGCTTGTTCACCTTGGCAACACGTTATCTGGCAGGAGATCATGAAAAAAACATCTACGAACTGCCGCAGGAGCGCTGGATGATTATTGCCATGCACCTGATGCAAGATGAGGATCCGGCGAATCGGTCACAGTACGTTGCTGAGGCGTATTGGGCGCTGAGCAATCTATATATGACCGTTGCCACACCGACGATGACGAATGCCGGCAAAACACACGGTCAGTTGTCAAGTTGTTTCATTGATACGGTCGATGACAGCCTGCAATCAATTTACGACAGCAATACTGCCATTGCCAAGCTTTCTAAAAATGGTGGTGGCATCGGCGTTTATATGGGGAAAATCCGCAGCCGTGGCAGTTCGATTAAAGGGTTTAAAGGTATGTCCAGCGGTGTGGTGCCATGGATTAAACAGCTGAATAATACGGCCGTCAGCGTCGATCAGCTCGGTACGCGAAAAGGGGCCATTGCCATTTATCTGGATGTATGGCATGCGGATATTGAAGGATTCCTTGATTTGAAGCTGAACAATGGTGATGAACGCATGCGGGCTCACGACATTTTTACCGGTGTCAGTTTGCCGGATTATTTCATGGAACAAGTGGAACAACGGGGCGACTGGTATTTGTTCGATCCACATGAAGTGCGCGAAGTGATGGGCTACTCGCTTGAGGATTTTTACGACGAAGAAAAGGGTAGTGGGTCGTTCCGTGAACGCTATCTGGAATGCGTCGCATCGGATAAGCTCAGCAAACGTGTTGTTCCGGCCATTGATATCATGAAACGCATCATGAAGTCTCAGCTCGAATCAGGTACGCCATTTATGTTTTACCGGGATGAAGTGAACCGGCAAAATAACAATCCGCACGAGGGCATGATTTATTGTTCCAACTTGTGCACGGAAATTACGCAAAACCAGTCCCCGACGGAATTTTTAGAGGAAATGACCGAAGAGGACGGTACGATTGTTCAAAAATACAAACCGGGTGACTATGTTGTTTGCAACTTGAGTTCGATTAATTTGGGACGGGCTGTGCCGGAAGACGTTCTTGAACGGCTGATCCGGATTCAGGTGCGTATGCTCGATAACGTGATTGATATCAATACGCTGCCGCTCACCCAAACACAGATGACTAACCGTAAATACCGCGCTATCGGATTGGGGACGTTCGGCTGGCATCATTTATTGGCCAAAGAGCAAATCAGCTGGGAGTCCGAAGAAGCTGTCACGTATGCCGATCAGTTGTATGAAAAAATTGCCTATTGGACCATTCAATCGAGTATGGAGCTGAGCCAGGAAAAAGGCAGCTATCCGGTGTTTTCAGGAAGCAAATGGGATTCCGGTCAGTATTTTACGGACAAGGGTTATACAGGAGAAGACTGGGAGGCGTTGAAGCAGGATGTGGCGACTCATGGCATCCGCAACGGTTACTTAATGGCGGTAGCGCCGAACTCGTCCACATCGATGATCGCCGGCTCGACAGCCAGCATCGACCCGGTATTTCATCCATTTTACTTTGAAGAAAAGAAAGACTTTAAAATTCCCTTCACGGCACCGGAGTTGAATCCGGAGACGTACCCATTCTACCGGCGTTCGGCTTATATTGTTGATCAGCGCTGGTCGATTCGGCAGAACGCAGCGCGACAAAAGCATGTTGATCAGAGTATTTCGTTCAATATCTATGTCCCGCATACCATTAAAGCATCTGTTTTACTGGACGTACATTTGCAAGCATGGCAGGAAGGACTGAAAACAACATATTACGTCCGGTCCACAGCTAACGATGTCGAGGAATGTGAGTGGTGTGAAAGTTGAGAGTCCTGATTGCTTATTTATCATTCAGCGGCAACACGAAGGAAACAGCAGAAATGATTGCCGATATGCTTGAAGCTGACGGAGCGACCGTCGAGATGCATCGCGCCGGGATGGATTTCCCGGTTGATGCATCCGTGTACGATTTGATTTTTCTCGGAACATTCACGTGGGATATGGGGGCAACACCTGATGAGGTAAAGGATTTTGTTCTTGAAGTCGGTTATAAGCCAGACAATGTCGCCGTATTCGGTACAGGTGACACGCAATTTGGCGGCGATGATCTGTTTTGCCGGGCGGTCGATAAGCTTGCCCGCTTTTATGGAAGCCGGTGGCCCGGGTTGAAAATCGAGCAGTCACCGCGCGGATCTCAGGAACAACGGGTGGAAGATTGGCTGAAAGGAGTGCTTCGTGATGTCAAAAGCCTTGCTGGATAAAGCAAAAACGTTGGAACCGATGAACCCAAACAAATCGACAGCGCTGTTTGGCGGGCAGTCAAGTGGTATTTTGAATTGGAATGATATTAAATATCCCCATTGGTATCAAATGTATAAACGTTTGGTCGGCAACTACTGGCAGGCTGATGAAATCAATATGTCTGATGACTTGCGCCAGTTCGCCTCGCTGACCGAGGAAGAACGCGATGCCTATCTAAGGATCATTGGTTTGTTATCCACACTCGATGGACCGCAGACGCGGACAGCACTCTTGTTGTCGTTGTATGCGACCGACCCGTCCGTTCAATCGATTATGGCGGTGATCGCTCAACAGGAAGCTGTGCATAATGAGAGCTATTCGTATGTATTGTCGTCGGTTGTTTCCCTCGATGAACAGAACGCATCGTTTCAGTTCGGCCGCACGGATCCTATTTTGCTGAAGCGGAACGAAGCGATTACGGAGCAGTACAATGCGTTTGTCGAGGAACCGTCCATTGAAAACATCCTGAAGACGATGGTCTATACGGCTCTATTGGAAGGCATGTTTTTCTATTCCGGGTTTGCGTTTTTTTATTCATTGGCACGCAAAAATAAAATGGTCGGTACGTCAACGATGATCAGCTACATTAATCGTGATGAGCTTGAACACGGCCGGTTTATTTCAGAGTTATTCCGGGCAACACTGCATGAAAATCCGGAAATGAATACAGAGGTCTTTTCCGACTGGGTATACAGCCGGTTTCAGGAATCTGTGGATTTGGAAATCGAATGGTCGAAGTATGTGCTCGCCAATGTGGATGGAATCGACCTTGATGAAATGGCCGGCTACATCAAATACCGTGCGAATAAAATGTTGCGGATGATGGGCCTTGACGAAATGTACCCCGAGCATACCGAGAACCCGATGAAATGGATCCGGGCATACGCAGATAACTTTGACGGTACAAAAACGGACTTCTTTGAGCAAAAGTCACGGCAGTATACGAAAACAAGTGACTTAAATGGATTTGATGATTTGTAAATGGAGTGGGACAAATGACAAACGGGCCGGTTTGGCTTAAATAACAGTCAATCCGGCCCCATGTATCCATCACAATTACAGCGTATTCAACCTGATAACATCACCGGTCACGGCATCAACGCCATAGGCACAATCCAATTTCCCGCACATGATATAATGGTCTTCTTCACTGTCGTACACGTACATCGGGTCCATTTGCAAATACGGGCGCAGATAGGCGACAGCGTCATCGCGTGACACAACCGCATCATCGGCTTGGTCAAAATGTTGGAATGCTCCATACAACGCTTCTTGATCAAAATAATTTATGGCCGTGCATGTTTCCCGTTCGATGACCACTTTTATTTTGACATCTAGTTCATTGGCTACTTGATCACCAATGCGTTGTATCTCTGCAATAATATACCCATCCTGCAAATAAACCCCCGTCCATTTTCGTTTTCCACTTTCCTTGGGATAGACAAGCCGCATAAAACGAAGTACCTCACGTTCACACGCCGCTACTTCTGCTTCGGTCAGCGGGATCGTATCCGGATGGGGTTTATTGGCACGCGCCGTTTCAACCGATACGTCCGGCGACAGATCCATGTCGCCAGGCTTCCATGTTCCTGTCATTGGTGTGCTCCACCGCATGACCTCGTCTTTCGCTACAAATGATTGTTTATCCGCTCCCATTTGGAACGGGATCGTCCGTTCAGCATCATTAGTGATAAACGTTTCCTCAATGCCGAACACCGGCAGCCATTTTTCCTGTGCTTGATCCGGCAGTTCCACAAGGTGGCATTGTTCCAGGGCGACGGGTTCATATTTGTCAGGTGTCAGCGCAAATGGCTCCCACTGAATGTGCTCCTCACTCGGAAAATGCCCGTCGATTGAAAACAATGTAAGTTCACCATTGTCATTGAAAGAAACCTCGATCGTTCCTCCAGGGGATACCGGGATGTTATCAACCGCTGCGTGAAAGGTTATCGAATGGTCATGCTCCCGGGCGATAAGAAATTGCCGACCAAAGGTAAGCCCCGTCAAGTCCTCGATCCACTCAATGACGTATTCCTTGGGGTCGGGTGTCGGGTAAACCTCGCTGTCAGCGCTGTTGGTATTGTGTACGAATACGATTCGCTGCACAGCTCCGGTATGAAAGTTGATATCTACAACAGCTGTTCCCGCAGGATTAGAGCCGTCATCGGGTAATTCCGCATGGTCGGGCACCCATTCTGTCGTTAAGGTATAGACTGTTTGATGGAAATCATCCACTTCACGAAAAAAATAATGGTGTATCAGTTGGTGCTGATGCAAACCAAGCCATTCACGCACCTGATCAGCCATTTTTCGAACGTGTTCATTCATCGTCAACCTCACCCCCTATTCATTTGGGCCGATAACCCGTTTTTTATCGGAACTTTGTTGGCCTTGTGCCCGTTTGGACAAGGTGTTCTGCCAGCTTGGTGCGAGCACATCCACAGCAGCGAGCTTAGCGGAGAGCTCCCGATTCCGCTTATGGTTATACATGACATCGTTGCAGGCGGCCACTGTCCATTCAGGATATGGACGTTCTTGAAGTTGAAAGGTATCGCCGGCTTGTATATATCCTTCCCTCAAAACACGACAATACCAGCCGGTCAATTCTTCCCGTTGGATCTGGATGGCCAGATCTTTAATCCGCCAGCGCCTGGCCGGTCTCCAGCACGGACGTCGTGGTTGGGAAACTTGCACGATGGCATCCCCGACTTTGAACGTATCACCAACACACACGTCCGATTCCGTCATATTTCGAATAGCGAGGTTTTCACCAAATGCCCCAATGGTAAAGTCGTTGCGGCTAAGTTTTTCCTGCCAACGATCATAGTGGGCGATGGGGTATATAAATATGGCCTTTTCTGCGCCGCCATGGTTTTTACGATCACCTTGCCCGTCCTCATCCAAATTCGTCTCACCAACCCATACGTTTCCTGAGACAGGCTCCTTCACAATGCCGGTGGTCCATTCGCGATCCATTGGATTTTTGGCGTCTTTGTCCCCATATGTTTGCGGTTTGCCAACCCTGATTTGCTCAATTACAGGATGAGTCAACGTTATAGCCTCCGATCATCTAAGTTTCGTTTATAAACGGTCATTTTGGGTCACGCCAGTAGTCAGCACACGTATCATCATACTCAGACGAAACGCATTCCATCATTCGTTACGATGGGCTCATATCTATATATTATCAGACAAATCGTGATTATTGAAATTTGAAACAGCGGTATAACGATTCAGCTGAAAAACAAAAAAGCTGCCCGTTATGGACAGCTTTCCTTACTGCTGGTTAAAGTGATTGTCAAGCCCGTCAACAATGCCATTTGCAACATTGGTTTGATAGACTTCTGTTTGAATGATGGAACGATCACTATCGTTAGTTAAGAATCCCAACTCTATCAGAATCGATACATCACGATTTTCCCGCAGTACATGATAATTGTTTTGCACAACTCCGCGGCTACTCAGTTTAATGTTTTGCTTCAAGGATGATTGAACATCCCGAGCCAATGATTGTTCATCTCCTTCATCATAATAGTACGTACTGAAGCCATTAACCTCGTCAAGTGGAAATGAATTGTAGTGTAAACTGATGAAAGCGTCGGCTTCACTAGCGTTACTTATACGGACGCGATCAGAAAGCGGTATAAATGCATCATTTGAACGGGTCAGCGCAACGGATGCACCAGCCTGACGCAATTTCTCTGCTACAAGATTCACCGTATTCATAGTGAGGTCTTTTTCGAGTACATTCGTTCCAGCAATGGCACCCGTATCTCTTCCGCCATGCCCAGCATCAAGAACAATAGTTGAGCCGTTTAATGTGTCTTGGGCTTCGCGTGCCGGCTTCAGCGTTGTGACGGTTGTTTTCGCCGCGTCATCTGTCCGGTGAAATGGTTTGCTCGCCTCGTCCGGAATCAACAAGTGTTTGGCCACCCATGCTTCACGCCCGTCATAATAGGTTTGCGCCCAACCATACCTTTCGTCAAAAATAGTCACCAAGTCCCCGTCGTCAAGCTGGCCGATTGTCGCCGCACTGGACGATGGACCGGAGCGCACCTTCAGCATGTCGGTTCCGACTTGATACGTTTGACCATCACCGGCGTGAACATTCGGGCTGAACCATCCCATAACAAGCAGCACAGCGAGTGACGCAAGTAATAAACGCAGCTTTTCCATGGTTACCTCTCCTTTTCTCGTTTTCTAGTAAACCATGGTCTCCAATAATCACGAGATTTAAACGAATCTATGAAAAAATTATTTGAACGGGTCAGTGGGAAATGACTCTAAATCGGCTGAATCGGCCAAGCGATTTGCTGCATAGACTGTATCAGGAACGAATGATTGCTGCGATCCTGATTTCGTCACGCAGGGCCGCCAGCAAGCTGAGTACCAGAATGGGGGGAGGAGAGCATCATGAACCGTTTGTTCAGCAACTTGTTTCAGGAATGGATCATCGTTTTTTCCACCAAGCATATTGGCGACTATTACCACGTGAAGTCCAAGCTGGGGCGGAATAACATTGATTATTACACAGAGACGGTCACGTTTAAGGGAAACAGTAGGCGGTACACCCATCCGACAACCTATCATTTAAAAGTGAGAGAAAAAGATAGGCAGAAAACGAGCGATATTATTCACCTCTGAAAGACCGATCAATGAAGGGCACCCCACTCATGTGAGGTGTCCGGGGCTTAAAATTATGTCTTCCATTTTTACCGTACAGCCTTTATTATCATAGTAGATGGTTTAGTAATCTAGTGAAAGGCGGGGAATGGATGCGACAGACATTGGCGATATTTGTGATCCTGGCCATCATGTTAGTGGCATTTTTGGTGGTCATTGAATTTACTGGTGATAATGGAAACGCTGACCGTGTTAATGGCACGGCTGTATCGTTTAAGCCGGACGGCGAGGTGGAACAGTTATCCTCGTATGACACCCGGCGAATGGATAAGCAGAAAGGGTTGGAAAAGCAACTGCAGAAAGCCTACAAAGAAGGCAACCATTCATTCGATAATCCATTTGTGAAAGTGGATCCATATAAGGTGGCGCCACTCACAGCTGTTGCTAAATTTGAAACGGACAAGCCCGCGAAAATCAGCGTTACGGTTGAGGGCAAAAATGAAAAAGGCGATATTCAGCGTAGCTACGAAGACTTAAAAACCGAACACACCGTCCCAATTTTAGGGTTATATCCGGACTATGATAATACAGTAACGATCGAAGCAACCAATGAAGCAGGTGAAACGAGGACACAATCATTCACCGTCAAAACGGGTGCCTTACCGGATGACTTTTTGACGAATGACCTAGTGACATCCAAACCGTCAAAAATGGAAGACGGTTTAACCTTTGTTCTCCCGAGCAGCCGCTACGTATACGCAGTGGATGATAAGGGAGATGTCCGCTGGTACTCGTCCTTATGGAATTCGCACATTTTCAAGCGATTTGATAATGGTCATTTAATGTATATCACCAAGGAAAAAGGTCAGAACAAATATAATGAAATTCTCGAAATGGACATGCTCGGCAAAGTGTATAACGCCTATACACTGCAGATGGAAGAACACCCGCGAACGAATGTCGTCCACCATGATGCGATTGAGCTGCCAAATGGCAATTTGCTGGCAACGGTGCACGACCTTGAATCGGATTATGTGCAGGATGAAATGATTGAAATTGACCGCGAAACCGGTGAAACCGTGCGGAACTTCAGTTTCCGTGATATTTTTCCGGATAGTTTTTATGAGAATTATGACGAAGCCCAAGCAGATAAAAACGACTGGTTCCATCAGAATGCCATTTGGTATGTGAACGAGGACGATTCCATTCTCGTGTCCAGCCGTCACCAGGATTTGGTCATGAAAATGTCCTATCCGGAGGGGACCATTGATTGGATTTTAGCGGATCACGAAGAATGGCCGGAATCCTATGACAAATACTTGTTGGAGCCACAGAGCGACGACTTTAAATTTCCTGCCGGCCCGCATGCCCCCATGACAATGCCGGATATGGACAATGATATGTCAACGAATGACTATATCCTGTTTGATAACAATATCGTTATCACCCGCGGCGATGATCCGCTCAGTGAACAATTCAGCCAAGCCGTTCAGTATCGAATCAACCCGGATAAAATGACGGTGAAAGAAGTGTGGGCTTATGGTGAAGAACGCGGCAAAGACCTATACTCCAACATCGTCGGCGATGCCAATTATTATCCGGATACTGGCAATCGCATGCTGACATCCGGCTATATCGACGTCGGCGGCGACAAGAGGAACAGCCGGGTCGTTGAGGTAAGTGGTGACAAACAAGCGGAGGTTATTTATGAACTTGTCATCTCCGGGTTTGAACAAAAAAGCCACCGCCAGGCCTACCGTGCCCTGCGCCTGCCGCTGTATCCCGAGCAGGAATGGAACGTCACAATGGGTGAATAAATGCATGTGCGGAGCAGCCAATGCGGATTTGGCTGCTCCATTTGTATGGTGGTTGGCTTATAAGACGAGTCCTTTGACAAACCGGTTGATATGGCGCCAATCTGGTTGATATATCTGGAATCCGGTCGATAAAATCGCCAGTCCGGTTGATAAATTCTGGATCTGGTCGATATAATTTAAATCTGGTTGATAAAATGTGAATGAGGTTGATATTTTCATAATCCGGTCGATAGATCACCAATTTCGGTTGATAACATCGTCAATCTGGATCGTGTTGCCCGGCAAAAATGATCCTGCCGTAATAGTGCTTCATTTCCTTATGAGGCACTGAATGCGGCGACGAACCTTGGCGAAGTCACTTATCAAGGGAATGAACGCTTGAATAAGGTGGGGACGTCGGATAAAGGTTCCTCATCAGGGGAATGAGAGCCCGCATGCGACGAGAACCATGGCAAAAGTTACTCATCAAGGGGATGAGCAAAGCGGTGAGTGGCAGAGCCTTAGCTTAGTCAATCGAAAACGTTATGAAAACGTAAAAGCTGACCTTCCAAGCAAGGAGGTCAGCTTTTACGCTGGTTGCGACATTTTTATTCCATGTTCGTTTTACAGGTGCCTACAATCGGTTATCCAGACACGTATTCCGATAATACACTCTGTACTTTGTAAATGTTCAGCTGTTTGTTGAATGTTTTTTGAACGGGTTCAGCCGTGCCTGAAATCCATATTTTCAGCTCAGCTTCCAAGTCGAACGTCCCGGCCGTTTCCACGGAAAAATGGGCAATACTCTTATAAGGAATGGAGTGATATTCCATTTTTTTGCCGCTAACGCCCTGTTTGTCAACGAGAATCAGTCGTTTGTTGGTGAAGACCATCAAATCTCGGATGAGTTTGTACGCGTGCTCCACCTTTTCGGTCGGAGCAAGCAGTTCCTCAAGTTCCTCAGTGACTTCATCGGTATCCGCTTCCGACGCATTGCCCATAATGCCATCAAAAAATCCCATCTGCATCATCCTCCTGTCAAACTTAACTTAAGTATATCAAAAAAAGAATGGTTTTCCACACTTGTGTGGTTGTAAAACTTAAAAGAATTGGAAAATGGTGTTAGACTATATACAATGGTTTTGGATACACTTACCAAACAATCGAACCTGATAATGAGGTCACTGATTACATTTTGTTAATTACTGCAAAAATAAACCCTATTATCTATAAAATAAAGATACTACACATCTTGAGCTAAATGAATAGTACTTAATGTATGTGAGAATAGCGCAGGAGGGTTCCTATGGAGTTAAAAAGTAATGAACACATTCAGTATAATATTGGAGCAAATCTTAAACGAGGGATTGAGTCCGTTGGTGGGAAATTGAAAGTGACAAATGATAGGTTGTATTTTAAACCGCATGCCATCAATATTCAGAAAAAAGAATTGGAATTATCGATGGGTAGTATCTTAGAAGTGAGAAAGGCAAAATCGCTGGGCCTTATCTCAAATGCGTTAATTATTGCAGCAGATAATGGCAATGAGTACAAATTTGTTTTGGGAAAACGCGATGAAATTATGGACTATATTAAAACTTGTTTAAATTAATAATAAGCGTTTATTGGATAACGGCTCAAGGCGAGATAAGGGATAGAACTGTCCCGACATGCTCGCCTACTTTGCTATTGCAAGTGAAAAATTAAAAAACATCGGTGATATAAAACTTGTAAAATATTTAAGGGAAGTAAAAGGTATGTCAATGGTTGACGCGAAACAGCTTGTAGATGCTTTGAAATAGTAATCCAATTCAGTTTAAGGGATTAAATCTGTAACCATTATGTGACAATAAGCGTCCCCTTAAAAAGGATGTGATATTGTGAAGAAGCTATCTCTGCTTGTTTTAACATCGATATTTTCGCTGGCTATGGTGGGATGCACCAATGATGCGGATTTTCAAGGTGTCATTATCAAGGTCAAGGAATCCAGTATGATTGTTGGGACAGATGATGTTGACCCGGAAGCATCGTATCCGGAATATGAGGTTTTGGTTGATGATGAAACAAGCTTCAAGGGAGCCGTTGATGAATTTTCCTATTTAAATGCTGATCAACAGGTGACCATTTGGGTGAATGGTGAATGGAAAAATGATCCTGATACTAAAATGGTTGCGAATAAAATCACTGTCAGTGAAGAGTAATAAGCATTCGGGGGAGAACGGGCAATAAGGGGGATGATTATTGAAAAAGATATTTTTTGTCAAGATTCTATCAGTAGGTGCTTTATTGATAGGATGCGACGGGGATAATATTGACGAATTACAAGAAGGGATTATTGCCTACACAGATAAAAAGGATTCTGAGCAACGGCATGGTGATGATTAAGAAGTATACAATGTCCTGTTGATACCTGATATTAAGGAAAGTGACGTTTCACGTAAAACACATGACGAATTAACCAGTTAGCCCAAGATAATTATGGTGCCTTTTATGTGTTGAACCGGATATGTATGATGAACTGGACTTGGATGAAGGAACAAAGGTAACGATTTATTGGGATGGAAGTCAAGGTGATTCAGACCCTCCCGTGCGTTATGCTGAAAAGATTGATATGATGTCACCATAACGTTCTATTTATTAATAGGTGGCCTATGTTAAAGTGCTAAATGGATAATCTGGGAGATACACCTCTTCATAAAAAAGTAAAACAAATCAGATGGACTAAACGTTAATGAAGCCTCCTTTAGATAGGGAGGCTTTATAAATGGGTGTTCGTATATATTTTTATTTGCTATCGTTGTCACTGTTTATAATGCAGAAATGTCAACTAAGAGTATGCTCGCATTGAAAAAGGTTTCTTGCTCACAACTGTTTTGTAATAAAAGCATTTGTGAAAGAAAATATGTTAAAGTTGATCAGATGACAACAGAAGGGTAGAATGTTCATGAAAAGCAATCGTACATGTTTGATGGCGGCGTTGAACGGTAGTAATTTCTAAAATGGTCGATTAGAATATACAACTATGGGGAATGATTATAATTGGGTTCATTGCTATTCATTGTATGTTTTTTCTGGATATATATCAGCTATTATTCCTATGTAACTAAGATCCAATAAAAGAAACACACCCCATCCAATGACGATTTTTTGGGTGCTTGTTTTGTTTTCCGTTATTCGGCTGTGAACGGGTAATCATACTTAATAAGCAATTAATTTTTGAAAGAAGGCAGATATGTCATGGCAAATACAGAAACATTTGAATGGAAAAAATATGTTCCGCTTTTCGTGGTATTACTATCGGGTGCTTTCATTACCATTTTGAACCAAACGCTTCTTGGGACTGCGCTTCCGCCCATTATGCGGGCTCTTGAATTGAGTGAAACGACAGTACAATGGCTCCAGTCCGTTTTTATGCTCGTAAATGGTATTATGATTCCAGTTACGGCCTTTTTAATTGATAAATTCACCACACGTCGTTTATTTTTGACTGCTATGGGATTGTTCGCAACAGGAACATTGATTGCTGCCATATCACCAAACTTTTCATTTTTAATGGCCGGACGGGTTCTTCAAGCCTCAGGCGCTGGTATTATGATGCCACTTATGCAGACCGTCCTGTTTGTTACGTTTCCTGTAAATAGAAGAGGCACGGCGATGGGGCTATTCGGACTTGTTATCGCGTTCGCTCCGGCAATCGGTCCGAGCCTCTCAGGCTGGCTTGTGGATCAATTCATATGGCGCAGTGTTTTTTACGTTATCCTACCAATTGCCATTATAGACATTATAGCGGCTTACTTCTTACTGAAAAACGTGACGGAACAGAAGAATCCGAGGTTGGATATATTATCGGTTATTCTTTCGACGGTTGGATTCGGGGGAATTTTATACGGATTCAGTACTGCTGGTGACGCTGGCTGGCTCAGTTATCAGGTCATTCTATCCTTGATTGTTGGCGGTGTTTCGCTCTACGTCTTTATTACACGACAGCTCAGTTTGAAACAACCGTTACTCGAGTTCAGGGTGTTTAAACATGGAACCTTTACGTTAGCGACTGCTCTTGGAATGATTGCTTTCGCTGCAATGATTGGAACGAATGTTATATTGCCGTTATACATGCAGAATATGCTTGGATTTACGGCACTTAAATCGGGGCTTGTGTTGTTGCCGGGAGCGATTATTATGGGATTTTCAAACCCGATTACCGGTTATCTTTTTGATAAATTCGGGGGAAAATGGCTTGCTCGGGGTGGTCTTTTACTCTTATCATTGACAACGTTCACGTTTACGAATTTGTCTACCGATACGAGCTTTGCCTATCTGGCAACCATGAACGGCATTCGCATGATTTCTATTGCCATGATCATGATGCCCATGACCACCCTGGCTTTGAACCAGTTGCCTGACGATCTGATTCCACATGGGACTGCGATGAATAACACATTCCGCCAAGTTGCCGGATCGATCGGGACTGCGATACTTGTTACCATTATGTCTACAGCTGCCATACCGAATGAGAAAGTAAGTGGACTTATTCATGGCGTGAATGTTTCCTTTATCGTTGCAGCCATAGCGGCCATCCTTGGGTTTGTGCTTTCCTTTAAACTGAAAGAAAAGGTGAAACCGGGTGATCCTGCAGCAACGGAAAGTTAATAGAGTCTAACGCATCTATGGTATTGAATACGACTGATGACATTATTGCGACTTTGACCCATCTATATATGTCCAACCATTAAGTAAAATGTGTACAAATAATCATTCTGTCCCTCAGAAGAAGGTGGCTCAGAAAATAATCCCTCACATGCCGGGTGATGTGCATGAGGGATTATTTTTTTATGGTTACTATCAAAAACGATGAGAAACGGCGCCAATGTTGAATATAAGGAACCATATTATGGAGCAAATAACTATTTTTAATGTTATAATACCATCAAAGGAGCGACAGACATATGGAACTTATCGATTTATACCGATTATGTCCCTTTTAGGAAATGCCATATGATGATAAGTTAATTCCGAATGGGATCTCATCGGGACTGCCGTTTGTAGAGTCCATTTATTTAAAAACACGTACGAAATATAAGGGAGCACAAACAATGCTTTTTTCACGTTGGACGTTATTCCAAATCATTCCGATGACATTATTGGTAGTTATTGCATTCTTGGCAGATATGTTTAAGACAGATATAGGAGTACCCATTTCCTCACGCCATACGTTCAACATACCGGTGATAATGACGGCTTTATTTATCGTTGTGGTCATTGGCTTATTAAGTTTAATATTGTATTTTCAAACGAAGAAAAGCAATACATTTTTAAAGCACCGATTGTGGGATAAGATGCACATCCTTATGCCCATTCTATTCGTTATATCCGTGATGGTCGTTGTTAGTGTTTTCTTGATAACCCCATTAAGTGACCTTACACAAAATAATCGCTGGATCATATATGTGTTAAGTTATTATGTTTTATTTTTAATACATATAACGGTTTTAGCAATGATACATAAGGCAAAAAAGAATACAATCTCAAATGAGAACAAAGTCGCGTATTCGTTTGTATGGACATCTCTAGGCCTTTTAGTCGTCATGTTTATAGTGTGAAAAAGGGATCATGAATCATTGAGGGAGGAAGGATAATATGTGGCATGAGAACACATTCACTCAGCAACTGGGCATTCGCTATCCGATTATCCAGGCAGGAATGGCGGGAGGTACGACAACACCTGAATTAATAGCTTCTATTTCCAATGCTGGAGGGCTTGGGACGCTGGGAGCAGGTTATATGAGTCCTGAACAGATGAAGACGGCCATTCAGAAAGTCAAGGAATTAACGGATCGGCCTTTTGGCGTTAATGTCTTTGTTCCGGAAATACCAGATGCATCTGAAACAGCCATAGAAAACGCCAATGAATTATTGCGGCCCTTTCGCGAAGAACTAAACTTAAAGGAACCGGACGTGTCAAAACCGTCGACCGACCTATTTGAAAAGCAAATGGAAGTGATTATAGAAGAACGGGTGCCTGTTTGCAGCTTTACATTCGGTGTTCCATCTGAGGAAAGGGTGCAGCAGTTAAAACAGAAACACATTGTCGTCATGGGAACAGCAACAACTGTCAACGAAGCAATAATTAATGAAGAACATGGAATGGATATGGTCGTTATGCAGGGAAGTGAAGCTGGGGGTCATCGTGGCACGTTTTCCGAAGCATTTGATAAGGCCATGATTGGAACGATGGCGCTTGTGCCGCAAGCCGTTGATCATGTCACTATTCCAGTGATTGCCGCAGGAGGCATTATGGATGGACGAGGTGTCTTGGCAGCCCTTACCTTAGGAGCTCAAGCGGTCCAAATGGGAACAGCCTTTATGACCAGTCTGGAAAGTGGGGCGAAACAACAGCAGATCGAAGCCATTTTGAACGGTACCGAGGATCAACCAATCATCACCTCGGCATTTAGCGGTAAACCGGCCAGAGGTATTCAAAATGCGTTCATCACGAGGATGGCTCCATATGAACAGGATCTGCCGGGTTATCCAGTTCAAAATGCATTAACCAAAGACATTCGGAGTGAAGCAGCAAAACAAAATCGACCGGAATGGGTTCATCTTTGGAGTGGCCAAAGTGTCCGGCTAAGCAAACGACAACCCGCTGGTGACATGATGGCAGACATCGTTTCTCAGGTCGATAAACGTCACATATAGGTGCCAGGCACATACGCAATTCAGAATTGTTTGTGTTTATGACACTTCTACACCGGTGACACCTTTTTCCCTTATGGATTCGATGGTAAGGGTGAAGGGAGGTGTCTGGCATGGCTGTCGCTCAAAAGGTTCAATCACGTTTGACGCTTGTTTTGGATGACGGGTATGATTTGGTGACAGGCAAAAAGGTTTATATGACAAAAAGCTTTCGAAATGTGAAACCTGACGCAACGACAAATAATCTGTTTGCCATAGTTTTGGCCATTAATCCACTTCAAAAGCGGTCGTTGTATACCATTGAACGCACAGATGATGCCATCATCAGTCGTGAATAATGCAGCCATTGGAGTTGAATCAGTTGATTATGCATAAGCACCTTTTATGAAACATTGTCAGGAGGGGATACAGATGGAAACATGGATATCATTTGTGACGGAAGTAGGCTTTCCGATCGTGGTGACCTTTTATTTGCTGCACCGGATTGAAAGCAAACTGAATGATCTGATTGAATCCATACACGCATTGCCGGCAAAAATGAAATAATATGGGGTGCATTGATTCTTCGGCGTATGCCGGAGTTTTTTTCTGTCGTCACTCTTATGTATACATCATGCCCGTCACAGCCATACTGGTAAGAGAATTCAGTTTAAAAGTTTTTTTCTTCATAGTACAATAATAGATAAAGAGAATGGCAGAAAGTAGGGTATACGTTTTGAAAACGATCGATGAAAAAACGGTGCAGCAATTGTTTCCGTCTGTTGTGTATAAGCGCGGATGGGAATATTATAATAATGGCCTTGTCACGGATCTTGCCTATGATCGGAATTTTGACATCTGGTCAGCAACTGTCCGTGGGTCGGAATCATATTTTGTCGAAATAAATACAGCTGATCTGTCCAATGACACGCTGCGGGCATATTGTGACTGTCCAGCATTTTCAGCTTACCGCTCGTGTAAGCACATTGCGGCGGTCATGCTGGAGATCAGTGACACCACACGGAACAATCCGTTGAGGCGGTCGCGGAATTATTATACGAGCAACTGGCTGATGAATGCCATAGCTTCTTTAAACGATGATAACCCAGCACCTGAGATTACTCAGCAGATGACACCGCTCCATGTTGAATATTATTTAACATGGAATGCCGATCACAACGTGCTTTTGGAAATGAAAGTAGGGGAAAAGCGATGCCTCTTTGTGAAAAAGCTATACGCCTTTTTGGAGGATGTATTTAACGGACGGGAGCATTATTTCACTAAAACATTTACGTATAACCCGGATACGCATTATTTCCTTGAGCAGGACATGGCGATTTTGGAACAGCTGTATGCCATTATGCGGAATGAACAAGTATATGTTGACCGGGTAAATCATCATTTGATGGACGTATCGGAGCGTTCGACTGTGATACCGCCGCTCGCTGCCAAACAGTTGTTGTCTATGTTGCAGGAACGTGACGTTACGGTGAAAGCCGACGAAGGAACATATAAAGGCCTGTCGATCGTGGAAGATGCGTTGGGCTTTCAGTTCCATCTGGATAGAGATGAGGCTGGGGAAGTGGTATTAAATCTGAATGACGTGCACGCCGTTACGTATTTTGAGAATTATGGCTTCCTGTTTGCCGATGGGACGTTTTATTTTCCGGAAAAACAGCATTTGCCCATCATGAAACAAATTACCGCGGCAGCCAAATATAGCAAAACCTTGCCTATCGAAAAGGAGCAGGCGGATGCCTTTATTTCCCAGGTTGTCCCGTCGCTGCAAAAGGTCGGTGATGTGCAGATGGCGGATGATCTTGCTTCCGATATTGTCCAGGTTCCTTTGCACGCCAAGTTGTATCTGGAGCTGGAGGACAGCTGGATTATTGGCAAATTGGAATACCATTACGGTGAGCACCAGATTGACCCATTTAATGGTCGGGAAGACGATGACGGAATCATCATCCGGGACGTTGAAAAAGAACGAACGATTATGAACCTGATCGAATATGCCTATTTTCATTACAACGGCAAACAATTATATATTGAAGCGGACGAGACAACGTTGTATGACTTTTTATACCATGTCCTGCCGGTTTTGGATAACTATCTTGAATTGTTTATTACCTCGGATATTCGGCAATTGATTGTTGACCACCAGTCATCGCCGAGCACAAGCGTGCAGCTGGAGTCCTCGTCCAATCTGCTGGAAATTGGCTTTAATATTCAAGGGATTGATGAAAGCGAAGTAGACCGTGTTCTGGATGCCGTTATGGAAAAAAGGCGCTACTACCGCTTCCAGGATGGATCGTTTATGTCGCTGGAAGGGGACGCGTTTTCCTCCATGCAGCAGTTGTTTGATGATTTGGACATACAGAAAGATGATATTCATAACGGTCAGGTGCATATGCCGGTATACCGCGGAACACAGGTGGATGAATTGATTGAAACGCCAAAGCATTACGGACCGGATTTTCAAAAGCTTCTGCATCAGTTGAAAGCGCCGGAAGAACAAGTGTATCCACTGCCCGACAACTTGCACGCTGAATTGCGAGCTTATCAAAATACCGGCTATCAATGGTTTAAATCGCTCAGCGCGTACCACCTAGGTGGCATTCTCGCCGACGATATGGGGCTTGGCAAAACGTTGCAGAGCATCGCTTATATTCTATCGGAACAAAGCGATATTCCGCATTTAATCGTGGCACCATCATCTGTCTTATATAATTGGAAAAACGAATTTGACAAATTTGCCCCTGATCTCGAAGTCGGTGTTTTGGCAGGCACACCGGCTGAACGGGAGCAGATGATTGAAACATTGGAGACGAAAAATGTTTGGATCACATCGTATGCAACGATCAGGCAGGATGCAGAGCAGTACCATGATAGAACATTGCAAACGCTCATCCTTGATGAAGCGCAGTACATTAAAAACTATGCGACGAAAACATCCCGTGCGATCCGGCAGCTGAAGGCCGGCAGACGATTTGCGCTGAGCGGCACCCCGATTGAGAATTCCGTTGATGAGCTATGGGCCATTTTTCAAGTGATTTTGCCCGGGCTGATGCCGAACCAACGTCAATTCAAGCAGTTGGATCATCAGAAAATCGCCGGGATGACACGGCCGTTCATTTTGCGGCGTATCAAAGAAGATGTGCTTAAGGAACTGCCCGAAAAAATCGAAACCGTTCATGTTTCTGAATTAACACAGGATCAGAAGGAATTGTATGTCGGTTACTGGCGCCAGCTACAACAGGATGCGGCACAGTCGTTGCAAGAAGACGGCTTCAATAAAAGTCGGATGAAGATTTTGGCTGGTCTGACCCGTCTACGCCAAATTTGCTGTCACCCATCCGTTTTTATGGAAAACTATGAAGGGGAATCCGGCAAACTGAACCAATTGATGGAGACCGTCCGCAATGCCCATGCTAATGGCAAGCGCATGCTTATTTTTTCACAGTTCACCAGTATGCATGACATTATCATGGAAAAGCTCAACAATGAAGGGATTGACTGCTTCTATTTGCACGGGCAAACCCCTTCACAGGAACGCCTTCAGATGAGTGAACGCTTTAACAACGGGGAAAAAAGTGTATTTCTTGTGTCATTAAAAGCAGGCGGCACCGGATTGAATCTGACCGGCGCGGATACGGTTATCCTGTACGATTTATGGTGGAATCCGGCCGTCGAAGATCAGGCGACAGGCCGGGCGCACCGATTCGGGCAAAAAGACGTCGTCCAAGTGATCCGTTTGGTGACAGAGGGAACCATTGAGGAAAAAATTTATGACCTTCAGCAGAAAAAACGGGAATTGATTGACCAGGTCATTCAGCCGGGCGAGTCCATGCTGTCAACGCTGAGTGAAGATGACGTGCGCGAGCTATTAAATATTTAACGTTCTCACACTTTTCAATTTATTCCCGATGTGATATACTGTCACAAATTAGTCATAAATAGGAGATGTTTACGTTGTCCCGAATACTAAAGGGAATCCCAAAATTTGTTGTGGCAAATCTGGCTGTTTTAGTAGTGATTATGATGTTGCCGGTATTTTTAGTGACAGATTCGGTGCCACTAATGGACGGTATTATGGATTACCTTTTTAACAACGAGTCATCATGACATAACGGAAGCTGCAGCGCACACCCGTAGCGCTGCAGCTTTTTAATTTGGGAATCGCCGATAAACGTACGAAAACCGCTGATTGACCGGAATCGCTGATCATCGCTCAATACCGCTGATAAAGAACGTTCACACGATTCATGATACAATAGCAGCGTAATACCCTGGGAGAGGCGGTTGGTGATGCGCAAACAACATGATTTCACACAAGGAAATATGTTACGGCATCTCATTATATTTTCCGGTCCGGTCATGCTGACGAATCTACTGCAGACGTCGTATCAGTTTGCGGACAGTTTATGGGTCGGGAATTTGCTTGGGGCGAGTGCGCTCGGTTCGGTGGCCATTTCGAGCACGATTATTTTCACAGTGCTGTCGTTCGTTCTCGGATTGAATAACGCAGCTCTGACGATTTTGTCCCAGCAAAAAGGCCGTGCCGATGAAAAAGGGTTGAAGCGTTATTTGAACGCGTTTGTCGTCGTGTTAACGGTGATGGCATTGCTGTTGAGCACCCTGGGGCATACATTTGCCGGGCAACTGCTCCGACTTTTGGGGACACCGGATACGATGTTGCCGGAAGCACGGACGTATCTGCAAATTCAATTCCTTGGCATCTTGTTTGTGTTTGGCTACAATTTTATTTCCACCGTGCTTCGTTCGCTTGGGGACAGTAAAACGCCTCTCCGTTTTGTTATGATGGCTGTCTTGTTAAATGTCATGCTGAATCCTTTATTCATGGCTGTGTTTGATCTCGGTATTCGTGGGGCAGCATTGGCGACCATTGGTGCTCAAGGCAGTGCTTTTTTGTACGGTCTGATTTATGTCTTGTCGAAAAAACTCGCTCCATTCAGCACGCCGAAACGCCCGTCAAGGCAAGAGGTTGGCCTTATCCTGAATCTCGGTATCCCGTCTGGCCTGCAAATGGGGGTTATATCGGCGGGGTCGGCGGCGATTATGAGTGTTGTCACCGGGTTCGGGGATCATGTGGTGGCCGGATTTGGTGCGGCGCAGCGTCTGGACCGTCTGTTAATGCTACCTGCGCATGCATTGGGGACGTCGGTGAACAGCATGGCCGGGCAAAACATTGGCGTGCGTGACTGGAATCGGGTGCGCCAGATTGCCAAATACGGTGTCCTGTATAATTTCTCGGTTATGCTGGCGGTCGGCATCCTGGTTGTGCTGTTTGCCGAATACGGCGTCCGGCTGTTTTTGGAGGATTCAGCTGCCGTTTCATTTGGAACGACCTATTTGCAAATTATCGCCTTGTGTTATCCGTTTCTTGGGATTAATTTTATTTTGAACGGAATCGTCCGGGCATCTGGAGCGATGTATCAAGTATTGGCGCTGAATATTATTTCATTTTGGGTGCTGCGCTTTCCGCTAGCCGGTATGTTTTCCGCATGGCTCGGGGATGCAGGGCTTGCTGTTGGCATGGGAATCAGTTTTCTCGCGAGCAGTTTAATAGCCTTTTTATACTACCGGTTTGGTAAATGGCATGAAAAAGTGTTGTGGAACGAACAAAAGCAAAATGGGTGACGTCGTTGCGGGATGTACATACGTACAAAAAATTCTGCAAAACCGTAGTGGAAAAACGTGCAACATGATACGCTGAGGATATACACATGGAAGGAGGAATACGTATGGTAAAAGCAATCTATACGGATAAGGCGCCGGATGCCATTGGACCGTATTCACAGGCCATTCAGGCAGGTGACTACATTTATATTTCCGGACAAATCGGACTGGATCCGGAAACAGCTCAATTGCAGGAAGGCATTGAAAATCAGACAAAACAGGTGCTTCACAATTTGCAGGCTATTTTGACCGAAGCCGGAGCGGATTTTTCCGATGTCATAAAGTTCAACATCTATGTCGCATCCATGGATGACTTTTCCACGGTCAATGACATTTACGGACGTTTTTTGACGCAGCCATATCCGTCCCGGGCAACCGTCGAGGTCGGCGGTCTTCCCAAAGGCGCCCGCATTGAGATGGATGCCATCGTTTACAAAGACTGACTGTTGACCATGTAAAAAGAGGAACCGGCCATTATTGATAAACGGCCAGTTCCTCTTTTATCGCTTGTCGAATGTTATCCAAACATTCATCAGGCGTGTGTCCGAAAATGCGGCGGTTATTGACGAGTGCGTATGGTTTCACACGGCACAGACCGCAAAAGGATAAACATTCGTTCATTAAAACGGCTACTTCCGGAAATTCACTTTCAATAATTCCTTCTATATCCAAAGTCGTGATCGCGTTTCCGTCACAGACTTCAACAATAACGACACCCATGGTATCACTTTCTTTCTCATAAAGGTAACACCCGTATTTGTATCATATTTGGTCTGCATTTTCAATGATTCTGGCTGATGAGACTCCGGTGCCGGGGAATTAAGAACAAAGACCGAGTCATTCGATACGTTAAATATAAGCGAATGAATGATAAAAATAAAGATGGATGCTCAAACGACTAAACCATCAGGACTATCAAAAATCATCATAAAACGGTATAATCAATCGTAACAATGAATGATGCTGGACAAGCATATGTCAATGATAAAAGGAGTCAATAAAATGAGATTGTTTAGAACCATCATTGCTACTATGGTACTCACCCTGTTTGTATCTGGTGTTTTTACGAGTGGCGTCATGGCGGCCAATGACGGAATCGACGAAAAATTCGGTGCTCCGATTGTCGTCTATGGTGATACATTGACAAACGATCAAAAACAAGATGTCAAGAATATGTTGGAGGTCAATGAAAAGGGTTCGGTCGAAGAATATACGGTGACAGGAAACGATATCGCGTCCTATATTGATGGCAACCCGGATTCCCGAATGTTTTCATCGGCTAAGATTACCAAGGAAAAACAGGGAGCAGGTATAACAATCAATATTGTCACGTCTGAAAACATCACACAGGTGACGAACGAGATGTATGCCAACGCGCTTTTGACAGCCGGCGTGGAAAATGCAACGGTGGATGTGGCTTCTCCGGTGAAAGTAAGCGGGCATTCCGCGCTTACAGGCATCTATAAAGCCTATGATACGCAAGGGGAACCATTGGACAAAGAGCGCATGGAACTGGCCAATGATGAACTGGATACAGCGACGAAGCTGGCGGATAAAGCAGGAATGGATCAGGAAAAGGTAAGTGAGCTGTTGACCGAAATCAAGAAGCAAATAGCGGAACAGAATCCGGCGACTAAAGAGGATGTAAAACAAATCGTCGAGGAAAAGCTTGATGAACTTAGCCTATCGCTAAGTGATGAGCATAAGCAAATGCTTATCGATTTATTTGAACGCATGCGCGATCTGGATATTAATTTTGATACCGTTAAAAAGCAACTTGATGACATTGCTTCCAAAGTGCAGGGGTTGTTGAACGACGACGGCTTCTGGAATCAAGTGAAGTCACTGCTTAGCAAGATGATTGAATTGATAGGTAGCTTTCTGAATGGGTTATTTGCACAAGGACAATAACGCCGTGTGGTTTGTGCCCCTGACGTAAATCTATTAACATGAACCACTCGAATAGCGAAATAGATTGCTGACCGGCAAACGGAAGTGAATGCCTGAAGGAGGCATTCGCTTCCGCTTTTTATATGTTTCTATGCCATTAATCTATTATCTGTGTAATATTTTCTCGGTCATTTGGTAACCCTTGTAATAGACTCTTAATTATCCTGTAACTGCATTGCCGTCAAGGACGTGGTAGGATAAATAGCGGAGTAATTAAAGGAGGGACCATCCTATGAAAAAACTGACAGCGTCCATTGCTGCAGGAATTATTATGGCCGGGGCTGTATGGACCAGTGTGTCAGCAGCGACATACAACGATGAAGAAGATAACAACCTTTGGGCTATGACAAAGGATCATAATACAACGATAAACAAACTAGCAGACTCCAACGAATTAAATTCAACCACCATTCAACCAAAACAAACATCGCCTCTGCGTGAGACATATCAAGTAGAGAAGGATGATACATTAATCGGTATCGGCAATAAATACGATGTATCGGTTGAGAACTTGAAAAAATGGAATGATCTGGATTCCCAATTGATTGCGGTTGGACAGGAGCTTGACATTAGAGAAGCAATCAGGCGTGAAGATGACAGCACATCTGCTTCGGACAACCATGACACACAAGCGGAATCGGATCAGGACAAATTGAATAAGTCTGCTGTTCATAAAGTGGCAGCGAAAACCACTGAAAGCAACGAGCAGTCATCCAACCAGAATCCGCAGGGCAAAACGATAACGGTATCCGCGACCGCTTATACAGCGGATTGCGACGGATGTTCCGGCGTGACATCAACGGGCGTCAATTTGAATGCGAACCCGAATGCCAAAGTTATTGCGGTTGACCCTGACGTTATTCCGTTGGGATCAAAAGTCCATGTGGAAGGGTACGGTTATGCAACGGCTGCTGATGTCGGTGGTGCCATTCAAGGAAACAAAATTGATGTTCATGTACCAACAAAGAATAAAGCATATAATTGGGGCGTACGTACGGTCGACGTCACCATCGTCAATTAAAAAAGCAGTAGCAGATGTGACCCTTGTCGATTGGACAAGGGTCACATCCATTGGGATACATATACTATTGAATAGTAACCGTTTCATTATTGTTTTTCCCCACGGCATCGCTCGCATCGCTGATTGTACGGGTGATGCCGATAATACCGAAACCCAAGATCAGCATTACAAATATCGCCAGTAAAACGTTTCTCACCTTTATCCCTCGCTCGTTTTTAATCTAAATTCCATTATAGTAAAAACGTCATGCAGGCACCACTGGTAATTGTTACAACAAGAACGAAAACGGCAGACGAGATTCGCTTCAGCTCTCGGGTAACATAACTTCTCCCGTTCAGACCAAAAAAGAAACCGGTCAATATGCCGGTTTCTTACGCTGTTTGATACATAGCTTCTATTTTTTCCTGCAATTCTTTATCCGCAATATACTCGTCATAGCTCATTTCTTTGTCAATGATGCCGTTTGGTGTGATTTCGATCAGCCGATTGGCAATGGTTTGGATGAATTCATGGTCATGGGATGCAAACAAAATGGACCCTTTGAATTTTTCCAGGCCATTATTCAGTGACGTAATGGATTCCAGGTCAAGATGGTTGGTCGGCTCATCCAAAATCAGCACATTGGCTTTGGACAGCATCATTTTCGACAGCATGCAACGGACACGTTCACCGCCGGAAAGAACATTCGCCTTTTTCAGTGCCTGATCGCCCGAAAACAGCATGCGGCCCAAAAAGCTGCGCAAAAATGTTTCAGTGCCGTCTTCTGGTGAGTATTGCCGCAGCCAGTCAACCAGCGACATGTCAATGTCGTCAAAGTAGGCAGAGTTATCACGCGGGAAGTAGGATTGGGACGTTGTAATCCCCCATTTGAACGTGCCAGCATCCGGTTCCATATTGCCCATCAAAATTTCGAAAAGGGTCGTTTTGGCTATATCACTCTTGCCAAGAAAGCCGACTTTGTCATCTTTATTCAATGTAAAGCTGACGTTGTCGAGCACTTTGACACCATTAATGGATTTCGTCAGACCGTCGACGAACAACAAATCATTGCCAATTTCCCGTTCCGGCGTAAATGAAATATACGGATATCGCCGTGATGAAGGCTTAATGTCATCGAGTGTGATACTGTCGAGCATTTTTTTCCGTGACGTTGCCTGCTTTGATTTCGACTTATTCGCGCTGAATCGCTCGATAAACGCTTTAAGCTCTTTCACCTTCTCTTCTTTTTTCTTGTTCTCTTCTTCAGCCATTTTTTTGGCGAGCTGGCTGGATTCATACCAAAAGTCATAGTTACCGACGTAAATTTCAATTTTTCCATAGTCAATATCGGCAATATGAGTGCAAACGTTGTTTAAAAAGTGCCGGTCATGTGAAACGACAATAACGGTGTTTTCATAGTTGATCAGAAATTCTTCGAGCCATTGAATGGCATGGATATCCAGTCCGTTTGTCGGCTCATCCAGAAGTAAGATCTCCGGATTGCCAAAGAGGGCCTGGGCGAGCAATACTTTTACTTTCTGTTCCTCTGGCAAATCCGCCATTTTCGATGTGTGGAGGGATTCCTCAATCCCCAACCCTTTCAGAAGAACAGCCGCGTCTGATTCTGCTTCCCAGCCGTTCAATTCAGCGAATTCCCCTTCAAGTTCAGCAGCGCGCATGCCGTCTTCCTCGGAGAAGTCGGGCTTCATATAAATGGCGTCTTTTTCTTGTTTCACCTCATATAATCGCTCATGTCCCATTAGGACCGTTTCCAAGACATCATATTCTTCAAATGCGAAGTGGTCCTGTTTCAGAACAGCCATCCGTTCGCCCGGTGTGATCGATATGTCGCCGGACTGTGGCTCTTCTTCGCCGGCAAGAACGCGCAGAAAGGTTGACTTGCCCGCCCCATTCGCACCGATGACCCCATAGCAATTGCCGGGGGTGAACTTCAAGTTGACATCTTCAAACAACTTTTTATCTGCGTATCGCAGACTGACATTATTAACAGTAATCATCTGTAACCGTCCTCCAAAAAATAAACTCTATGTAAGCGTACGAAATTTATACGGTTTCGTCAATGCAAACGAGTTAAAAGTATGTGTCAATCTTTTCTCGATGTGGTTGTCACACCAATATATCTGGCACTTTATCTTTGTACACTTTT
>NZ_BAAADM010000033.1:0-9126 GCF_039522485.1 Lentibacillus halophilus
CTCGCATGGTTCTGAGAGGGGAGTGATACACAATCAGCCGTTAGGCTGAGAGGTTCACTCCTACTTGACCATACACAATTCAGAATTGTGTGCGTGCCAGGCACCTTCTAGTCAAAAACATAGCGATCGCGTCCGGCGAGTGAGCCGAAGATAATGACTAATATCGCCGCTGTAATCACTGTCGTAAGTGGGATGGTCCAGGAGCCTGAAACATCATATAAATAACCAATGAACACCGGTCCGATTGCGGCCAATAAATACCCGAACGATTGGGCCATTCCAGATAACACAGAAGCGTCTTTTCCATTACGTGCGCGTATCCCTAAGAATGTTAAGGCTAACGGGAACATACCACCCAGACCTGCGCCAATCAATACAACACTGGCAACCATAACAACGTATGAATGACCGAATAACAACCCACTGTATCCGATGACATCGCAGAAGACCAGTACCCAGACCAATCCCCATTGTGATCGAAATTTTCCCGCAAGCACGGGCATGAGAAAACTGAACGGTAAGCCGATGACCTGCATAAACGACAGCATCCATCCGCCTGTTGCCATTGAGACGCCATAATCATGCAGTATTTCCGGCAGCCAGGAAATGGTTATATAAAATAAAAACGATTGAAAGCCCATAAATAATGATAGCTGCCAGGCTAAGGGCGATTTCCAAATTTGATTATTGGGCGATGTTTTCCCGCTTGAATGGTGTTGGTCCGTTTGTTGGCTTTTACTGCTGAGATAAATCCACATAAAAATCCCGATGAACGCTGGTACGGTCCAAACCAATAATGCCACTTCCCATCCCAATCCGATTCCTTCAGCTATAGGTATGCTTAAACCGGAAGCAATGGCAGCCATTGCGTTCATTGCCATTGAATAGAAACCGGTCATCAACCCCGACTTTTCCGGGAAATAGTCTTTAATCGTAGCAGGAAGAAGGACATTACCAAACGCGATCCCGATGCCGACAAGAAATGTTCCTATATATAATAATGGAATAGAGGAAATGGAGCGCATACCGATACCAAAAGCTAATAAGATCAATCCAATTAACAAAGCCCGTTCATTCGAATAACGACTTCCGATCTTTGGTGCCATAGGCGAAAGTGCCGCGAATGCGAGAAGGGGCAAACTTGTAATAATGCCAGCACCGCTATTGGAAAGGTCCAAATCATCACGTATAAGGCCAATGACCGGACCGACCGATGTAATGGCTGGACGTAAATTAAACGCTGTAATAATAATAGCTGCATATAGTAGAAAACGATATAACCGTTTGGTTGTATCATTGCTTGCTGTATTAGCATCCATAGTGAATCTCCATTCTTTTGAAGGTGGTGCCCTATCAGGTGCCAGGCACTTGGGTTTGATGATATCCATTATAATGATTATGATGCATATAATCAAAAATAACCATTGTTCATGATGCGAAGATGGTCTTGTGGAGAGGAAACTTCTGCAGGGGTTTTTTTGTGGAATAACTGAATTCCCATGCCGTTTGACCGAATACGGGCGAAATCCGACTGAATCCATGCGTCGTGCGACTGAAATATTCCGTAAACCAGCCGAATTGAGTGAGTTCCCAGCACATACGCGTGTGCCTGGTGCATCTCTTAAATTATACAGGTAGACGTTATCGCAAGGGGTATTCGTAACCTGTCGTCATTTCAATTCGTCTAACCTTGTAAGAGGCTACGATCGTGTAGGAGGTACGATCAATGAAAAGGATGGTCCTGTTAATTAATGGGGTGTGGTTCCGGTTCATTTCAAAGTGGAAAAGGCGGGTGAGAATGATGAAAAATTTGTTATTCATTTTGATAGTCATTTTCTCGATGGGAATGGTGCTGTTGCTGACAAGTTGCGATGATATAAAGAGAACAGATAAATTGAGCCAGAACAACCAAATCGACCATCATGTTGTGGAAAAGGATAATGGTGTGAATGTGACAATGAAAGCACTTTATAATGATGACAAAATGACAATCGTATTAGACAATAACGGTTCACAATCATTGCATTTTGGCACACCTTATTATGTGGAAAAGCAAAAAAACGATAAGTGGTACCAGACTGAATTCACATACGAAAAAGGTTTTAATGATATAGACATTACATTAAAATCTGGAAAAAAGTATACCCAAAAGGTGGAATTAACAATGCCTGATGGCCATTATCGAGTGATTAAACAACTATCTTCTGCTCCGCTCGGGGACGATGATATTACGATCGGGGACACATTTACCGTTGGTGATTAGTCTTGTTTATAATAATTCAGGATTGTGTTCGTGCCAGTCACTGAAGCCAAGAAGGATTTAAATTTAAGGGTATTACACTATATAATGTCACTTGCGGCAGCGTTTATTTTTTATACCATTCGAAACGTTCCGATAGTCGAATAAGAGGTCAGGTAATAGAATAAGCGAGAACATTGTTTGTGAGGGGGTTCCATGACATATTTATTGAGGATTGGTTCATTGATTTTGATGGTTTCGGCACTTGTTGCATGTTCTAATGGGCAAGATACCCCAAATACTCCGAATGGATATGCTGATTTGGTTTCTAATGAAGAAGGAAAATATAATCTTTTAATCGTATTAAATACAAGCGGCGGTTTCGAGAATCCAGAGTTCTTGCAAGAACACAACCAAGATATGGGACAGGTCATAAATCATAGTTATTACAGAGGATTGAATGAAATCGAAGAAAATCGAGAAGAATTGGATATCCACTCAGAACCTTATTTTGTATTTTTTGATACGAACAGTATTGCTTTTCAAACAGGACGTTCTCAAGAAGCAGAGAAATTTCTGGTGGACGCTATAAAAGAACAGGGAAATAACCAACCGGAGTAAACCCCAACGTATAAAAATAAAACACCTAGAAAGAGAAGTTGTCATAAGGCTTTCATGGGTGGTGGCTCACTCCCTTTTCAAGGAGTGTTGCCTTATGACAGTATTTCAAATACGTTTACTGATGATCACATTTGCGTCATTAGTCGTGTCGATACGGTCAAACACAAAAAAATAACCACCCTGTGAGCCTAGCGGGCATTTAGGGTGATTATTTTGAACCTGAAAATGTGAGCCGCCCGCTTGAAGGGCTGTTAAGAGTCGTCTTCGTCAATGTCATCGATAGGGATATAGTTAAATATCTCGCCGGATTTCGTCAGTCGTGTGAGTTTATCCATCCATTTGTAGTAGCGTTTGGCATTTTCAAGCTGTTCGTAGTCCTGTCTGGCTCTTGCTTGCAATGCTTCGTCGTCGTCATTATTGTCGATAACCTCATTCAGTTGTTTTTGAGCGATTTGGATGCTTTCCAAATACATAATTGATTCCCGCTCCCATTTCATACCAAAGAAGCGAGAGAAGTAATTAAAGAAATTTTTCTCAGCGACAAATAAATCTTTTTTTGTGCCCTTTTGCCAGACTTTTTTAACGATATTGATATCCTGAAGTTTTCGAATGGATGTACTCATGCTGGGTTTACTCATCCCCAGTTCATCTTTCATTTCATCCAGCGTCATTGGTCGTTGTTTAAAATAAAGGATGCCATATAAACGGCCAACCGATGGGGTGACGCCATAAAGATCCATGGTTTCGGATATGGTATTGATCATCATGTTTTCAACCTGGTCGACTTTTTCCAAACCATCTGTATTATTAAACTGATCTTGATTGCTGTCCATCACGGCACCTCTTTTCGAGGAAAATAAAGGCATATCATTTATTAAATTCGTTTATAATGAGTTTAACATGTCCTTTTACATTATAATAAATGTAACAGACATGTCAATGGAGGCCTCCATCTTAAAAACGATGAGAGTGGGACGGTCTTTACATTCTCATAAAAAAGCTAGCTGGATCCCTGAGTCGTAAAAGCGATACAAACCCAAGGGTAAACAGCTAGCGATAAGTCTATGAAAACATATGACGGCCATTACTATGTTTGTTTTTTATTCCATCCATTCGTCAACGACATCCTGGTTGTTGTCGATCCATTTTTTCGCCCCTTTAACAGGGTTATCTTCGTGTTCTTGGACGGATACCATTAAATCGCCAAGTTCATCATCGGTTAATTCCCAATTGCTCATCCATTGATAGACGTCTTCATAGTCGGATTGAAAACCGTCACGGCTGGCCATATAAATTTTTTCCGTTTCGCCGTATGTTTTTTGAGGATCATCCAGAAACTTCAAATCAACTTTGGAAAAAATGTCATGAGGTTTCCATAATGGCGCCACGACAGGCTCTTCATTTTCGACCTTTTCTTGAATGGTGGCAATCATAGCGGCCTCGCTGCTTTCGATTAAATTATAATCAAGATCGTAGTCGTTAATGACATCTTTCGTTTTCTTCATTGTGCCTGCTCCAGGCTCAAATCCTGTTATTTCACTATCAAACTTACCTTTGTTGGCATTTAAATCTTCAATGCTATTAATATCTTCCATATATTCAGGAACAGCTAATCCTACGATGCCTTTGCGATACCACGGTTCATCCTCAAAATTGGCCTCGTCTTTATACTCCTCATAGTAACTCTTATCCTGGACGGGCAGCCATACTTCAGGGGCTATATCCAAATCGCCATCCGATATGGAAGCCATTTGCGGTCCCATTTCCATCAGTTTTAAATTAACGTCATAGCCTTTATCTTCCAAAATGGCTTTCCACATGTTGGTAACTGCAATATTTTCCGGCCAATTAATTTGTCCAATAACAATGGTGTCTTTATCTTCAGCAGACGCTTCATTGGAACCATTCGTTTCACCACTTGAATCACTTTCACTACAAGCTGCGAGGACTAGGAGTACCATTGTAGTTATGATCAATAGACTTCGTTTTAAAAAACTCATGAGTGTATCGTCACCTTTCTTTATAAGATTTAATAAACGTTGTATTGAAGACGATCAAGACCTTTTCATAATGTATTATCATTCATTTGCATATATGGATCCCTCCCTTTTATTTTATTAAATACGATTAATGTATTTAATTTTTTTTAAATAGATATTGTACTTAATATAATAATAAACTATATTTTTTGTCAAATCTAAATTTTGAACCTTAATTTTTTATCTCGGACACCAATTTTGACATTCATTGTGTTTTGCTGCTAAAGTAAAGTTATTAATACAGTTAAATAATTATTTAATAAATTAAATAAAACGATCTGCCTAAAGGGAGTGGTGGCTTGAATTTACAAAAGATGCTAATTAATGGCGAGTGGGTCCATGCTCAATCTGAAGAGACACGAGATATTATTAATCCTTATAATCAAGAGGTTATTGCAACGGCGGTTGAAGGGAATGAACAGGATACGCGTGCCGCTATTCAAGCAGCACGAGAGGCGTTTGACGACGGTATCTGGTCTGCATTGCCTGCCAATGAACGAGGGGAATATGTGTATCAAATTGGTTTATTGATCCGCCGCGATTTACAAGAATTGGCTGAATTAGAAACGTGGGACACTGGCAAAACACTTCAGGAAAGCAAGGAAGATATGGACGATATCGCTAATGTTTTTCTCTATTTTGGTGGCTTAGCGGATAAAGATGGCGGTGATAAGATTCCATCACCGATGCCTGATTCAGAAAGTAAAGTGGTACGAGAGCCTGTCGGTGTGTGTGGACAAATCACACCATGGAATTATCCATTATTACAAGCGTCCTGGAAAATTGCACCGGCATTAGCTGCGGGCAATACCATCATTATGAAACCTAGTGAGATCACCCCATTAACAACAGTAAAAGTGTTTGAACTCATCGAAGAGGCCGGTATTCCTGAAGGCGTGGCTAATTTGGTGCTGGGAGCCGGAGCGACAGCGGGTGCCGAACTATCTGAGAATCGTGATATTGATTTAATTTCTTTCACCGGAGGCATCGAGACCGGGAAAACCATTATGCAAGCAGCGAGTCATAATGTGAAAAAAATTGCTCTCGAGCTCGGTGGGAAGAATCCGAATATCGTATTTGCGGATGCGGATTTTACAACCGCGGTCGATCAGGCATTGAATGCGGTGTTTTTCCACGCCGGCCAAGTTTGTTCAGCGGGTGCTCGATTATTAGTCGAGGAGTCGATTCATGATGAATTCGTTAATGCACTCACCGAACGGACGAAGCGGATCAAACTAGGCAATGGATTTGATGACGATACACAAAGCGGTCCACTGATTTCAAGCGAACACCGTGATAAGGTGGAAAAATATGTTGACATCGGGAAACAAGAAGGGGCGACACTCGTTACTGGCGGCAAGCGTCCGGATGACCCTGAATTACAAGATGGCTTTTTCTATCTGCCTACCATTTTCACCAACTGTACAAGCGATATGCGCATTGTCCAAGAAGAAGTATTTGGTCCGGTATTAACGGTTGAAACGTTTCAATCACAAGAAGACGCTATTAAATTAGCGAATGATACGATTTATGGCTTAGCCGGTGCTGTTTGGACCCAGGATGTGGCAAAAGCTGAATTTGTCGCCGAACGTCTGCGTCTGGGCACCGTTTGGATCAATGACTTTCATCCGTATTTTGCCCAAGCTCCGTGGGGCGGTTATAAGCAATCCGGGATTGGCCGCGAGTTAGGCCGAGAAGGTATGGAAGAATATACGGAAGTGAAGCATATTTACCGTAATAAAAAGCCTGAACCATTTTATTGGTTTAAATAACGTTGTAAAAAAGCCGGTGATGTAAACGAAACGATCGCCGGTTACATTTTTATATAAAAGGCTGTCCGGACGGTTAATGCAGCTTACAAAGAGGTGATAATCAATGGGTGGTTTTGTGTATCTTATGTTAGGAATTGTGACAGAAGTGGTAGGGACAGCTGCCCTGAAAGCAAGCCATGGATTCAGCCAATTGTGGCCATCGCTCATGGTCGTTCTGGGCTATGGCCTTTCGTTTTATTTTTTAGGCTTGTCTTTAAAAACCATTCCATTAGGTATTGGGTATGCCGTGTGGTCCGGGGTAGGAACGGCATTTACAGTGATCATTGGCGTAATTGTTTGGCATGAAACGATGTCGGTAGCCAATATCTTAGGTATCGTGTGCATTATTGCAGGCGTGATTCTTTTAAATGTCAATCTCGTGAAAGCTTAAATAAATCGGACTGTTGCTATTTCAGATAATGTTTTTGACGGTTTACAAGGATAATAGAACCATGTTATATTAAAATTGTTTCACTTATTAAATATATATTTAATAATTTAAACTAAGTTATTAAAACGATCGGATATGTTTTTTAATGCCATAAGCATTTTCGGGGGAGGTTTTTTACATGAATCATGAAACATACGACTATGTCATTGTTGGCGGTGGCAGTGCTGGCTCTGTCCTTGCTAACCGTCTTACGATGGATAAAGATAAACGTGTGCTTGTTCTTGAAGCGGGCCGCAGTGACTATGCGTGGGATTTACTTATTCAAATGCCAGCAGCGTTAATGTTTCCGTCAGGCAATCCGTTTTATGACTGGATATATAAGACAGATCCCGAGCCGTACATGAATGGACGTCACGTCGACCATGCCCGCGGAAAAGTACTTGGGGGATCCAGCTCGATTAATGGTATGATTTATCAGCGTGGCAACCCTCTGGATTTTGAACGATGGGCTTCTGATAAAGGGATGGAAGATTGGGATTATGCCCATTGCCTGCCGTATTTCAAACGACTGGAAACAACAACTGGAGCCGATTCTTCTGATGAATATCGTGGTCATCATGGCCCAATGAAATTAAAACGGGGTCCGGCGACGAATCCGTTATTTCAAGCCTTTTTTGATGCAGCTGTTGAGGCCGGCTATTCGAGAACACCTGATGTCAACGGATTTCGTCAGGAAGGTTTTGGCCCTTTTGACAGTCATGTCCATAATGGCCGGCGGATGTCCGCGTCACGTGCCTATTTGCATCCGATCAAGCATCGTAGAAATTTAAAGATTGAAACACGTGCATTTGTAACCGGTATTGATTTTAACGGAACACAGGCAGAAGGTGTGACCTATCAAAAAAATAATAAAACGTATAACGTACAGGCTGGAGAAGTGATTCTTGCCGGCGGTGCGTTTAACACGCCACAATTACTGCAATTGTCGGGCGTCGGGGAAGCCGATCATTTACGGTCTCTTGGCATTGATCCGATTGTGGATTTGCCGGGGGTTGGTGAGAATCTTGAGGATCATCTTGAAGTCTATATTCAGCATGCGACCCCGGAGCCTGTTTCTGAGCAGCCCAGTCTTAATAAAGCCAAGATGCCTTGGATCGGTCTGCAATGGCTGTTGGGAAGAACGGGTCCTGCGTCATCCAATCATTTTGAAGGCGGTGGATTTGTCCGCTCAAACGATGAGGTGGATTATCCGAATCTCATGTTCCACTTTCTACCGCTTGCGGTTCGGTATGACGGGCAAAAAGCCGAAACCGACCATGGCTTTCAAGTCCATGTCGGCCCGATGTACTCGAATTCACGGGGAAGTGTTAAGATCCGTTCAACCAACCCTTTCGAGCATCCAAGCATTATCTGTAACTATCTATCTACTGAAAAGGATCGACGTGAATGGGTTGAGGCTGTACGTGTCTCAAGAGAGATTCTGAATCAGCCATCATTACAAGCCTATAGTTCAGGCGAAATATCACCTGGACCATCTGTTCAAACCGATGAAGACATTTTAGAATGGGTAGCCAACGACGCTGAAACAGCCCTTCATCCATCCTGCACAGCTAAAATGGGGGATGCCTCTGATCCGATGGCCGTCGTTGACCCGAAAACGATGAAAGTTCATGGGCTTAGAAATGTGCGTGTGGTTGATGCTTCGGCAATGCCTTATACAACCAATGGAAACATTCATGCTCCGGTATTGATGCTTGCTGAAAAAGCAGCCGACATTATCCGTGGCCAAAGACCGATGAAGCCTTTGTATAAAGACTATTACCGTCATGGCGTTCATCCAACAGATGCCGGAACCGTTTAAAACTAATTGTTAAACGAATGATGATTTGAACGGCTGGATTGACGAGATATCCATTAAAGTGCCAGGCACATGCACAATTCAGAATTGTGTGCGTGCCTGGCAGAGCGACCGGGCTTAGGTCGTAACATATAGTGGGTGGGATGCCCGCCGAGTAAGAGTTAGCC
>NZ_BAAADM010000034.1:0-8037 GCF_039522485.1 Lentibacillus halophilus
CTCGCATGGTTCTGAGAGGGGAGTGATACACAATCAGCCGTTAGGCTGAGAGGTTCACTCCTACTTGACCATACGCAATTCTGAATTGTGTATGTGCCTGGCATTTGATTATAATGGTCTAAGAACGAATATGACGAGGAGGACTCAAAAGTATGATCGATGAAACAGATATGAAGCACCTGCGCCGTTCTGTTGACTTGGCAAAGACTGCTTTGGAAAAAGGGGACGAGCCATTCGGTTCAGTCCTTGTCTCAGGCAATGGTGACGTACTCGCCGAAGATCATAACCACACTTCAGGCGGTGACCATACGCAGCACCCGGAGATTGCGCTCGCACGTTCGGCAGCTGAAAATATGTCAGCTAAAGAAAAAAGCGAGGCGACCGTCTATACCTCAGGTGAACATTGCCCGATGTGCGCTGCAGCCCATGGATTAGCTGGTTTGGACCGTATCGTTTATGTTAGTTCATCCGATCAGCTAGGCAGATGGTTCAGTGAAATGGGGATGACCGGATTGCCCCGTGTCCGCAGCCTTCCGATCGAGGATGTGATTCGTGACACGACAGTTGAAGGCCCTGTTCCTGAGCTTGCAGAAGAAGTCCGTGAGCTCCATCGTCAGTATCATATGTAAAGTTTGACTAAACGGGGCTGGGAAAAAGACTGAACAAATCGCTTCTAAATACGAACGATATATTTAAGGCGTGGCCATCGCTCCGGAAAAACACTGCGCTTTCCGCGGGCGCTGATAAGCCTCCTCGTGCTTACCGCACTGCGGGGTCTTATCTAAGCTTTTCATCCCGCAGGAGTCTCCGTGTTTTTCCTGCGCTAAGCGAAAAATCCGAACTGATTAATATTGTTTGTGAGTCATAGTTCGGATTTTTATTTGACTAAACGTCTTTTGTCCCAACCCCGTTTGTTTATTCGATAATGATGACTTCGCCGTCTTTCAGTGTTTTAAAGGGGGTGTTATGATTTTTTATATAGGCAATAGTCCGGTCGATATCCTCGGATTCCGGGATGCCTGACTGATAATGCGGAACAATGGTATAATCTAATATGTTTAGTCCATCCCAAACTGTCGGGTAATCTTCGCCATATGGTTTTTCATCTGGATCATCCGTTAAATGAAGACCTTTTAACGTCGGTCCAAGCATACAAATGCCTGCACTGTACCCGCCATATAAGACGTTTTTGTTATCTCTATAATATGTTTTAACAATACTGTCAAAACCACTTAATCTCGTGGCCTGTGCCAAAACAAACGTATTGCCGCCTCTAACCCAGAGGACGTCGTACTGATCAAGTTTGTCTTCCAGAGCCCCTGTATTATGGAAATATTGTTTCAGATCGATGATATCCACAGTAAAACCTAGACGCTCTAAATCGGCTGCGTTACGTGCATCACTTTGATTCTTCTGGTTGATATCTGTCATAAAATCCATGGCATTATTGATAAAAGCTACGCGTCTATTGCCATCCTTTGTCATGTCTTTGAGTTTTTGTTCCTCACGACCCACGTCTTGAGATGACAGGTAAAAGTTCATATGATCCTCCTGCTTTTCATTAAAATAAATCCTTATATTACGATGTTAACATTAAAGCATCAGCGTTGGGAAATGCTACATTAAAGCCTGCGTTTACGGCCGGCTTTGGGTGGTCTATAATAGATGTAAAGAAGAAGTAAAGATGGGAAGTGCCTATGTCTAAGCGAAAGAATAGTGGCTATAAAAAGCCTGATAAAAATAGCAAATCTGATAAATCCTACAAGAAGCCGAACCACGCAAAAGGAAAACCAAAAAGCGGAAAACCAAGAGGTCAGACTGCAGTAACTAATTCGCGCCAACATGGACAGAAGGCCACAACGGCGACAGTTACATGCTCAGGTTTGACCGGTGAGGGCAAGGGTCTTGTTAAGTGGGAAGGAAAGCAGCTGGAGGTTGCGCATCTGCTGCCTGGTGAAACGGCTGAGATACGTGTGTCCAAAAAAGGGCGGTATCGTAACGCAGAGCTAAAGCGGGTGGTCAAACAGTCTGATGACCGCGTCGATCCGCCTTGTCCGTATTACTACGAATGCGGGGGATGTCAGTTGCAGCATATGAGCAACCAGGCGCAAGGGCGTTTTAAACAAAACATCATCGATTCGATTATGAAACCGTTTGGCAAGCCGGAACCCATTTTGACGATGGACCATCCATATGACTACCGGAATAAAAGTCAAATGACATTTGGACGGAATAAAGAGCGGCAGATTATTGGTGGGCTGTACGCTCAGAACACCCACCGAATCATACCCATGGACCGGTGTCTTATTCATGATCCAAAAGCGGACGAGATCGTGCAAACGATTAGGGGCCTGATGAAATCCTTTAAAATGCAGCCGTACAACGAAGATACCGGCCAAGGCTTTCTAAGGCATGTCCTGATAAAAGTTGGTCAGGTCAGCGGTGAAATTATGGTGGTGCTAGTAGCGGCCTCACCTGTCTTCAAAGGCAAAAATAATTTTATAACGGCCTTTCGCAAAGCTCATCCTGAAATTACGACGCTTTTGCTGAACGTCAATAAACGGGATACCAGCGTCGTTCTGGGTAATCAGGAAAAGGTATTGTTCGGCAAAGGGACAATCACAGACACCCTCTGCGGAATGACGTTCGAGATATCAGCAAAGTCCTTTTATCAGATTAATCCGGTTCAGACCGAAAAATTGTATGCAAAGGCCATTGAAATAGCAGAGCTGACTGGCAAGGAAACGGTGGTTGATGCGTACTGCGGAATTGGTACCATTGGTCTGGTTGCCAGTCAGAAAGCTGGAAACGTTATTGGCGTTGAAATGAATAACGATGCCGTTCGCGACGCCATTCGCAATTCAAAACGTAACGGTGTAAAAAATGCCCGATTCTATCAGGGCGACGCTGGCGAGTTTATGATGCAAATGGCAGCACGCGGCGATAAAGCCGATGTGGTGCTTATGGATCCGCCACGAAGCGGAAGTGACGAAGCGTTTCTGTCAAGTGTGGTAAAACTCCAGCCAAAGCGAGTAGTATATGTCTCGTGTAATCCGGAAACACAGGCGCGGGACTTAAAGTACTTAACGAAGCATGGGTATGCGGTTGAAGGCATTCAGCCGGTGGATATGTTTCCGCAAACCTACCATGTTGAAGCCGTTACAAAATTAGTTTTGGAGAAATAGCCTGGGACTTTTTCTATAACAAAACGGGCTGTTCGCCATATGCTTGTAATACTTGGTAATAAAACGGATCATCACCCATACAGTATATTCGATCACAAGTTTGCGTAATTTGATCGAGATCGTGTGATGTATATAGAATCATTTTTTCTTGTGTTTTGGCCAGACCCGCTAAATAGGATGCAATGTCTTTACGGGATTTCAAATCAATGCCTGCGGTCGGTTCATCCAGAATCAGCAAGTCAGGGTCATGAATCAGGCTAACGGCGATATTCAATTTGCGCTTCATGCCGCCAGATAATTGTTTGACCGTTTCGTTCCATTTGTTCAATTTCATGTCCTGGCACAGTTGCCTGAGCTGTTCAGTGTTTTTGTGGTTCCATGACAGTTTTTCAAAAAACCTCATGTTTTCTTTTACGGAAAAGTCCTCCCACAAAGCAATATCCTGTGGCACAAAACCGATTTGTCTGCGAATGATTTTAACGTCTGTTCGGTAGGATTGATCATATAACATGATCTCGCCGGCACTCGGCTGGGACAGTGTAGCTAAAATCTGCAGCAGGGTTGATTTGCCTGCGCCGTTCTCTCCGACAAGTCCAATCACTTCCCCGGGGTGTACGGTGAAGGAAAGATCATTCAAAATTTGTTTTCTGCCATAGGCTTTGGACAGTGTCTGGACCTCAAGCATGATATTGCTCCTTTCTCATCAGCCATAATACAAAAGTCACCCCGATTGCCAGCGGCCACAGACTGAGTAAATTTCCAGCAAGCAGTGGGCTCAGCGGGCTTGCAAAATCAGGAAGCCAATCCGCTGTAATGCGTGTCGGAAGCAGGGCGCCAGTGCCAATACCAGCCAATAATACAAGCGCGAATGCCACTGTGTTATAGTAAAACGGACGTTTAAACAAATGGGCCAATAAAAATGCCGCTGTGCAAATGAGCAACCGATAAACCAGGAGATTGGCGGGATTGAGCCATTCGCCAAATATATAATACAGCGAAACAGCTGTCAGCATATCTGTCATAAACAGAACGAGCGTGTACAGCAGGGAATTCAGTAGCAAGTAGGATTTTAATGACCACCGGGAAAATGTCAGACGCCATATGGCTTTCGACTGTTTTTCTTTAATAACCCAATCAAACAGAAGCATAGCGGAAAGAAGACTGAAAATCCCCCACAATCCCCAGACATTAAATGGCCTCTGGGTGTCATTCATCGTTTCATGATCACCGTGGAATGTCAGATTGGTAGACAGCAGATCTTCCTCTTTTTGTATCGTTTTGCTCTTAGCAACAATGTCTTCAATTGTCGACTGTGTTTGACCTGAATAGCGCTTTTCAAGTTCCTGAATGGTAAAAGCTGCTTTAGCGCGGCCGGTTTCCTGCTGAACATACGAGACAATCATTTCTTTAACCGGTGAGTAGGCAAGCGATAGATCAGATTGATAAGCGGTGATCAAACGGCTCCTGTTATTCTGCTGAATCTTTTGCTCAAAGTTGCTATGAATTGTAAATACACTGTCCAGATCATGTTTCTCCAGGCGATACAGTGCTTTGTCTTCAGGCAAAATTGTCGTTCTGATAAACGGGGCCGATTTGATTTTTTGAACGAGTGCCTCTGAAGCATCTGTTTCCTCCTTCAGAACAACACCGACAGGGATCTGTGCATCATCCTGCAGTGCATCGGTGATCATGATCACGCTGACTGTTGCCACAAACGGGAACAAGAGCCAGAACATGAGGCTTACCCACTGTTTCTTCCAGTGCATTAAACGCGTTGTGATAATCTGTTTCATTTAACAGCACGCTCCTTCCAGACGGACGTGCCAATCAGAATCATAACAGTGCATAGCAGCATCAGCGTCATGGGTATATAGTCCGCGTAAAATCTGCCGTTTAATATGATTTCCTGCAGCCAGCGAAAGCCTTCACTGGCAAATAAATACGGGAGCAGATGCTGCATATACAATGGAAAATATAGCGTTGGTATAATGGCACCGCTTGCCAGCAGCACTAGCAGCGTCAGTAATGACTGCATAAGCAATCGAATTTTATGCCCTGTAAAAATGGTTTCCAGCATAGCAAGAATACCCAAGTAAATTAAGCAGTACAGCAGGGTAAGAAGAGCGATTCGAATGTAGTCCTCACTGTATAATGGAATGGCCATTATTGAGACATACAGATAAAAGGAAATGGCCCCCAAAACGCTCGTGATCAGACATGTGGCCGTGATTTTGGCCGTGAGCTGCTGAAGCACCGTCACCCCGTATAATCGCATTCTGTTTTGCATACGAATTCCGTCATCATTCGAAAAAAATGAGTAAAATGCCAATAGCCAGATCGTAATGATGATAAACCAGGCGGCAAGACCGTAGTAGTGAACAGGCGAGCTCGTGGCCTGATTGGTGATTTGTTCTTCGCTTAGCAGCTTGTCTTTACCGGCTGTATAGATGAGAAAGTCCTTAAATTGCTGCACCAGTATATCTTTTCGCTTGTCATCAGCAATGGGCAATGGTTTTAAATAATCATCAATGGTTAAAATGTTGGCTTGTGACGTCCGAATATGCCTGGCAAGGCTGTCGAGCAATTCTTTAACAAGATAGCTTTCTGTCCGTCTTCCGGCATTGCCAGTTACTTCCAGTGTGACGGAATCCCCGTTGTACAGACTTTCAGTAAACCCTTTCGGAAAACTGACATAGGCGCTTAATTGCTCGTTTATTTGTTCGCGGGCCTGTTCTTCTGTCAGGGCTTCCATTTTGATATAGTTCCCTGTTTGTGATGAGCTTTCGATTAACTCGATAACCATTTCCGTTTCCTGCGACTTATCAAGATCCACCAGTCCGACACGAAGCGGTTCATCTTCATCCGGCTGAATAATTGATATGGCAATGACAGCCATGAGGGAAACAAGTATAACAGGGAATAGTAAAAGCAGAGGAAGCACCGGCAGCTTCCTCTGCAATGTCTTCAGATTGCTTTTAAAAAACAGAAGGCTATGTCTGATAAACGTCATACCTGCACATCCTTAATTAAAAACCGTTCATGTTGCCGTCTGGAGCCCCCATAATCTCCGTAAGCCATTGTTGGTATTGTGGTGCTACCGTCGTCCGGAAATAATTCCTCAGCTCGCTGGGTGACATTGTGCCAAGGTCTTTAACGTTATTATCCTCTGGTTTATCTACTTGCTTAATAACTTTGGCATCCCGGCTGACAGTCAGACTTACCATATTCAATGCCTGTGGAAGGGTTGGTGTTTCCACTGTTATATTATGCTCCGAATTCATGCGATCATTGTCATAGGATGCCTCACCAGTCCAGATCACACTTCCGGTTTGATTTGGTCCGGTACCGTTAACAGAAATTTCACGTTCAAATTCCCTTGTACCGTCCTTAAGTGTGGAGGAACCCTGATATGATAAGTCAGCACCATCTGCACTGATGGATACAGAATTTTCGAGTTCGTTATCCTGGTTTGACATATCAGCCTTCACTGTTATGGCATTGTCATTGGCAGCCAGTGTATAATCCAAATCTATTGTCGTATCATTTAATACTTGTGTGCCATTCATACTGAGGTCAACCAGTTTTCCATTCTGAGCTCCCATACTGATGGCTGACTCGCGTTTAACAATCAACCCGTCTTTAACCCAGATAGTGGACGTTATTCCCTCAGGCATTCGGATTTCTTCCAAACTGTTAATGGCTTTGTCGATATTTTTTTCATAGTTTTTAAGGATGGGATCGGCATTGTTTTCCGATGCACTGGCTAAAGTCGTCGAATAACCATTCAGATCTTTAATAATGTCTTTTACTCTATCATCCTTTTTAACTTTTTCAAGAAGGGCACTTACTAGATCTTTCACTTCTTTTTCAGAAAGCTGTAATGATAACTTTTCGGCTTCAATTGAATTATCCTGGATTTTGACTGATTCATTGGCGGACTCAAACGAATCATCCGACAGTTCTTCGTAGATCATTTGTAAGTATTCTTCCCGTAGATATGATTTATCATCCTCTGATAATAAGTCATCCACATGATTGAAAAAATCTGCAAAATCGATGGATTCGCCATTGAACGTCAGGTTCATGTTCTCCATCAGCTGAGCCAGGTCATCATCCTTAACCTGCAACGTTTTTTGCATAAAGGGCAGCTGAAGCATTAAACGGTCGTCATCCAGATATAGATTAATATTTTTCAGTTCAATACCGGCAACGTTAACTTGTAAATCCGTTGCGAGCTGCTTGTTTTCTTTATCCGTTTGCGTCGTTAACTGCAGTTTGGAATTATTGATGATTTGGTCCGGACTTATTCCCATTCCGCTGCTGGGAGGACCATTATAGTTTCCGGATAATGTCACTGTGTTTTCAGTTGGCTTTTCTTTTGTTGTCTTTGCCCAGTCGAATTCCGGTTGATAGCTTGTCGTTACATTTTCGTTCATAAATTCGAGTGTATTTGTTTCAGCTTTGAAGTATTGTGTTTTTGGAGAGTTGTTCATCAGTGAAAACGCTACTATACCCCCAACAACAACCAATACAGTGGCTGCAATAATAGCTGTGATCTTTTTAGGAATACCTTTTTTTATTTGATTGTTTTCTGTCATTTGATATCAATTCCTTTCTAAGTCTTTTCTGAGTCCTTATGACTTATATGTATTTATAGAACCCATGTCTTAATACAACAATTCAATTATATACCATTCCTGGAAATAATGGTAGATTATGTCGAAAAATGCTTTATTATAGTCAGAAATAAGTGCCAGGCACATACGCAATTCTAAAGTGCGTATGTGCCTGGCAGAGCGACCGGGCTTAGGTCGTAACATATAGTGGGTGGGATGCCCGCCGAGTAAGAGTT
>NZ_BAAADM010000035.1:0-52287 GCF_039522485.1 Lentibacillus halophilus
TAAACGATAAAAACACTGGCTAACGAAATTCAAAAGGGATAGGGTCATTTACACAAACTTGTTGACGCCCCCGTCACGTTCGTCCACGAGCACGGTGTCACCTTGTTTAAACGTGTAATAAAGTCTATCGTTATTCGTCTTCGCTTTGGCGGTTAATTGCGCTGTTTGGTTTGTCGTTGTCACGTCCATATCCTGGAATGTAACGAGTGATTCCGTTGGCTGCTGATCATCTGTATTGCTGCATGCTGCTAATATGACGGCGACAACTAATAAGATGGCCCATTTTTGCATGAGTAATAACTCCTTTTATCGCGCACTGATTGATGGTTCACGTTATTATGTTTAATCCCGCCGGAAAAACCCGAAGATACCCGTTGTCTGCACAATATTGGTGAAAGCGTTGGGATCCACCTCCCCAATAATCCGTTCCAAGTCATACAGCTCGTACCGTGTGACAACGAGATACATCATGTTTTTATCATCCCGCGTATAAGCTCCTTTTGCAGGAAGGATCGTAATGCCGCGCACCATAGTATCATGGATCGCCTGCTGCAACTCTTCCGCCTTATGGGTAATAATCATGGCCGTTACTTTCTCATGACGTGTATGGATGGCATCAATAACACGAGTCGTGACATACAATGTCAGTAACGTATACAACGCGTTTTCCGGTTCATACAAAATACCAGCCAGTGCAATAATGACGGCATTCAAAATTAAAAAATACGTCCCGATAGGTTTATCCTTCATCCGGGACAAAACCATGGCTACAATATCCATTCCACCGGTTGACGCACCGTGCTTGAGCGTGATACCAACACCGGCTCCGCCCAACACACCGCCAAACACGGCATTTAAAATGATATCTTCTGAAAGTTGCACGACAGGAAGGACTTCCAAGAAGAATGTAGCCACGATAACAGATATCACACTATATATCGTGAACCCTTTTCCTACCTTCATCCAGCCGAGCACGACCACCGGAATGTTCAAAATAAATAATATAATACCAGTGGATAGCCCGATACTCAGAAAATCTTGAAAAATACTGGACAGGAGCTGTGCCGCACCTGTAAAACCACTCGCATAAACATTTGCTGAGATCAGGAAAAAATTCAAGGACAGCGCATTCAGAATGGCGCCGAATATAACAATTACAATCCGTTTGGCCTCAACCAGAAACATTGAATGCCTCCTCTCGCATGGTCACAGGGTGAGTCATCGGTTACTTTTCGTTGACTATTACAACCCGCCGCTTTAAACTGAAAACCAATATACCCATTTTAAAATGGGAATGGCAGGTGAAAATATGAATACGATGATACTTGCTGATTCCGCATGTGATTTAACGGAAGAACATTATAATGCCTACCACATTGACATGGTACCATTAACCGTTCAATTGGATGATCAAACGTTCAAAGACAGTCTGGAAATAAAACCAAAGTCCGTTTATGATGCCATGAGAGAAGGAAAGCATCCAAAAACGTCCCAAGTATCCCCACAAACATTCAAAACTATTTTTACATCATACGCTGAAAAAAAGCAACCATTAGTGTATTTGGCTTTTTCCTCGGAACTGTCAGGCACCTATCAAGCAGCGAAAATAGCAGAACAGGATGTGAAAGAATCATGGCCGGATGCCGAGCTCCGGGTGATCGATACAAAATGCGCCTCCATTGGATACGGACTTGTCATTTTACGTGCAGCCAAACTAGCGAAAGACGGTGCTGCTATTGGAGACATCATCGAAACGGCCCGGTACCACGCGAACCATATGGAACACATTTTCACTGTCGATGATCTTGACTATCTGTACCGTGGCGGACGTGTGAGCAAAACAGCTGCATCCATCGGGTCGTTTCTAAAGATCAAACCCATTCTTCACGTGGACGATGGCCGATTGGTCCCTTTGGAAAAAATACGCGGCTCCAAAAAAGTCTTAAACCGTATGCTGGATCTCTTGGAGGAGCGCGGTGCTGATATTTCACGTCAGACGGTTGGCATCAGTCACGGTGATGATGCAGAAACAGCTGAAATGATGCGATCCAGAATTCAGGAAAGATTCAACCCCGCCGACACCATCGTCGAAATGGTTGGATCGACTATTGGCGCACATTCCGGGCCGGGAACACTCGCCCTGTTCTTTTTGAATAGCTCATATAAATAGGAAAAAGCATGGAGCTGATCCGGACATCACCGATCAGCTCTTTCTTTTCTAAAATACGGTTATTTAAAAACCCAACATGATTCTATCGTCTTCAGCATATATTTCCGGTAAATCCATTTAACCGGAACGGAGGCGAATACCGGAATGAGCATTTTTGAGCTAATAACCATTTTTGAACAAGAACGAAACGAACCACCGGAGTCCATTAACGCTCTATTGGATTTTTACCAACGTCAGTATATCACTGGAAATATCGACGTATGTCATTACCGGAAAATTTACCATTACTTGCATCGACAAGGTGCCATTTCAGCCCATGAATATACATAGGTTATAAACGTTGGAAGGCTGTGCACTATGCATTAGCCTTTCCACTTTTTTGTTTCCGTGACAACCAAATAATACCAGCTATAAAAATAACAAAGATTCCAGCAAACGGTACAATGACCAACCAATTCAATCCTGTATCATTCTCGGTAACATAAACTTCAGCTTTTTCTCTCGCCAATCCAATCCGGTATGTGCCTTCTTCATCAGCACGGACAAGATGATCTTCGAGAAGCCCTTTTAGCTGTTTGTCGTCAGGGATGTTATCTAACGTGACGGAGCGTGAATGGGTATCATTGTTAATCGCAATATAGACCGTCTCTCCTTGAAAAGATCGACTGAAGACACTCATCGCACCATCCGAACCAGCAAGCTCATAATCTCCATATTTTAGTGCTGGGAATTTCGAACGGATTGTCGCTATACGACCGGTGAATGTTTGCAAATCGTCATCGGCACTGTTCCATTGCACCATTCGCTGTTTGTCAGGAAAATTCTTCCCTGCCATCGGAATTTCGGACCCTTGTAAAATCATTGGTGCACCAGGGGCTGTATACAGATAGGTTAATGCCAATTTCCATGTTGTCAGGGGATTCCGCCCGTTGTTAACCAATCGTTTCGTGAATCGCTCAGTATGCTTGTTATCCAAATAATTCAGACTTTTGGGTTTGCCATCCGCTTGCCAAGCGTCATATACATCTTTAACCGGCGCACCGGGGTTAGCAATGGTTTTGGACATAGGGTTGTGCAAACCGGGGGCGTCCACTGCACTCATATGCGTTAGCTCGGCAAGGTCCCCATTGTAATCATCAGGATCAAGGATGTCAGCCAACTGCATAAACGATGCATCCTTCTGATTAATATGGTCTGTTAGCTTCTGCAAAAAGGCTTGATTCGCCTTATCAGCTGCATGGAACCGATAACCGTCAATGTCTGTTTCATCCATCCAAAAGTCGACTGTTTGCTTCAAAAACGATTGAACTTCCGGGTTCGTCTGATCCAGCTTCTTCGTCTTTCCAAGCCAGCGCTGCGACACTTCCGGATTCGTGTCCTGCACCCAATCAGCTTTATTCGGTTCATCAAGCATAGGACTTGTTTCAGCCACATAATTAGTAACAAACTCAAGAACCACTTTCATATCCCTGTTATGAGCTTCTTGCACCAATTTTTTCAGATCTTTCATAGTGCCGTAGTGCGGATCAATTTTACGAAAGTTTTCCACCCAATAGCCGTGATAACCACCAGGGGCATTATCCATAATCGGGGAAAGAATAAGGGTTGTATACCCCATTTCCTTCAAATGACCAAGTTTGTCTATCACTCCCTGCAAATCTCCCCCATGAAATGCACCCGGGTCATTCAAATCAATCGGCACATCTTGAGACTGATTCCCGTTATTGAAGCGATCGACCAGGATATTGTAAAAAATCTCATCATTGACCATCTCTGTTTCATTCTCGGCAGCAGCCGGATCAACCGTCCCGGTAGTCAGCATTACGGCGGTAAGCAGTATCGTTATTGCTAAAAACCTCATATATGTACTCCTTCATGGATAAAATAATAACTCTGCTTCTTTGATTAACCATTAATGCCAATAGTCACCCCGTTGTGGGGTGTTGTTGAAAGTGACTTCTTCTGAAAAAAGCTCTCTCGCCGGGAGAGAGCCTGATTCATTATGGCAAAAAGCCCAGACCAAGTCGACCAAATCCTAAAAGCAATGTAAGTATAACAGCGATGATGAGTTGGATCCACCAACTTTTTGTGGTTTCGTTTCTGCCTGATTTCAGACTGATCATCTCCATCGCGAATATGACCCAAATACCGGCCAATGCTTTGAAAATCGCCTCTCCCATTTGCGGACTGTTTAAGTACGCACCAAGCAAGGAGCCACCGGAATACAGAATCAATAAATAGTCCAAACGAAGAATCATTTGAACAATTTTGGCACCTTTCGACTTGTCCGCTTTATTCAATGCAAGAACAACGATAAAAAGGATGAATGCCAATACCCACGCTGTCACGTGCAAATGTGTATTCATTTATTGCCTGTTCCTCCTTCAACCATAGTTTTTCCTTTTACCATATATACTATATTAACATGTGCCTGCATGAAATTCATTTGAAAATTATTTGAATGGATTAAAAGAAGTAAAAAGACACAAAAACTGTTATAATAGGATGGAATGGAGTTTTAATTCGGAGGGATACTATGCAGGAAACAAGCCAGCAGATTATTGACCAAACACAGGAATATGGTGCGAAAAACTATCATCCACTTCCTGTTGTCATATCCGAAGCTGAAGGTGTCTGGGTTAATGATCCGGAAGGCAATCGCTATATGGATATGCTCAGTTCATACTCTGCGCTGAATCTGGGACACCGCCATCCCAAAGTTATCCAGACGTTAAAAAATCAAGCCGATGCTTTGACCCTTACATCCCGTGCCTTTCATAACGATCAACTCGGTCCCTGGTATGAAAAAATTTGCAAGCTGACCAATAAAGAAATGGCATTGCCGGTAAACACCGGAACGGAAGCGGTTGAAACAGCATTTAAAGCAGCTCGACGCTGGGCGTATGATGTCAAAGGCGTTGCCGACAACCAAGCAGAAGTTATTGTCTGTGAAGGAAATTTCCACGGTCGGACGATGACACCCGTATCATTGTCATCCGAAGCTGCTTATCAACGTGGTTTCGGCCCGTTGCTGTCAGGCATCAAAATCATTCCATACGGTGATGCAGACGCATTGAGAGACGCCATCACCGAGCATACAGCTGCTTTTTTGTTCGAACCTATTCAAGGAGAAGCAGGTATCAACATACCACCGGAAGGATTTTTAAAAGAAGCGTATGACATTTGCGCTGAGAACAACGTATTGTACATGGCTGATGAAATTCAAGCAGGTCTCGGCCGTACTGGAAAAATGTTTGCCTGTGACTGGGAAGATGTCACACCGGACGTTCTGATCCTCGGAAAAGCCCTCGGTGGAGGCGTCATGCCTATCTCCTGCGTTCTGGCCAATAAGGAAATTCTCGGTGTCTTCAATCCTGGATCACATGGGTCGACATTCGGTGGAAATCCGCTTGCTTGTGCCGTATCCACTACCGCATTAGAAGTACTCGAGGAAGAAAAACTGGCTGATCGTTCCCTCGAATTGGGTAATCACATGATGAATGAATTGAAGAAAATCAGCAATTCGAAAATCAAAGAAGTACGTGGCAAAGGGCTTTTTATCGGTATTGAATTAACCGAATCAGCTCGTCCATACTGTGAAGCCCTGAAAGAAAAAGGACTTCTGTGCAAAGAAACCCATGACAAAGTTATCCGCTTTGCGCCGCCGCTTGTCATTGAGAAGGACGATCTCGATTGGGCGATTGGACAGATTAAAGATGTATTAAAAGCCTGACATCGTCAAAGGGGCAGCTCCACCAGAAGGAGCTGCCCCTTTCGTTTTTCCATATAGCTTCAAGGTTTCACAAATACACATGCACGCATAAACTATATACATCAAAGGGGGGAAGTGCAATGCCGGCAAAAGTAGGTGCAGTTAAAATTAACAACATCGGAAACTCCAGCATTTTTAATATCGGCGACGTCTATGCCATGTCTCCAGAAAGCACTGCAAAAACCTATGCTGGCGGCGGCTCTTTCAACACTGGTGACGGAACATACATCAGACTCGGACAGTCACGAACGTATGTAATGGATAACGATCAGTCGGATCAAAATATCATTTTTTGAACAGGAGGTGGTATCCCTATGCATTTCACTATCCATCAATCCATCGCCATCCATTTCATTAAAATTGAGGCGATATCCAATTCCTCTGTCTTTCAAATTGGCAGCACTGGTAGCGTCCAGGCACAATCGGATATTCACAATACAGGTGGATACATCGAACCGGCTGAACCAGCGGAACCGATTGGCGAGCCTGCCATCATTCGATTGAAGCAACCTGAGCATTAACACAGATTGCTTACCCACGCATAGAATGTGATAGGTCTTTGCCCAGATTAAAGGAGGACACTCCATGAATAACTGGAATGATTATATCTATTATCTTCATCAGCGGATTGATGAACAGGATCAGCGCATCCGGTCACTTGAAACGAGAATGCAGGTTGCCGAAAACCATAAAGACGACAACAAACAGCAAACCGTTGAAAAAGTGGAGTACAATTTTGATCAGTTAAAAATTGAAAACTTGGAAGGCACACTGCATATCGGTTTATCCCCGGATGACATGAAAGGCATAGAAGACCTATCTGTTCCCGACACAGAAACGTCTCCGATTCATCAACAATTGAATTCCGAACTGAACACGTATCTGAATAGAAACGGGGAACAACTCGTCCGTGAAATAGCATCGCAGCACCAAATCTCTCCGGAAACCATCGATTCGACTGTTCTTATAGAGGATATTGCCAAACAGCTTCCTGACCGGATCGCCTTCTATGAACAAGAGGCTAAACGTCATCAGCGCAACCTTCACGACGATGAAACAAAATCGTATATTGCGGACCAGATTAAACATGAAATCCGCCACTCCTTAAGCAACTATATGGAAGGGAATGATCATAGATGAATATGGAAGTACACAATTGGGGGCTTCATGTCGATCATGTGAACGTTGGTACCGTAAGTGCATCATCCGTATTCCTGGTGGGTGATAATGAAAGCTTCACTCTCTCGTCGTTCTATGACACCCCGCCTGAAGCAGCCGCCATTGGGTCCATTGTTCCTTTATCAGGGTGACAAACCATGCAGCAGCGTACATCTTCCGTTCATAACATTAAATTAAACGGTTTAACATACAGCAGTATTGTTAATATCGGTGATGCAACCTATGCCCGTACAAACGCCAAGGGAATCGCCGTGCAAAAAGAAGGTGCTGTTTTTTCCGGTGATGATGACGTGCAATTTGAAGACTACTCTCTCTTTGACAGGAATGCGAATGTTCCGGCACAAAAATCGCCCGTCCAAAAACGAACACACCAGCACGAAGAAACCATCCATGTTGGGGACATCAACGTTACCGGTGTCAGTCAGGCTTCCATCTTCCAAGTAGGCAGTATCCACGAAGTGACCGGAGAAGCACGAATCAAACATTTCCGCCAGTATTTGCACGGTAGTATACACACGAACCAAGCGGATTCATAAGCTATCATATCATCATATCTCAAATGAAGAAGGTGTTGTTATGCCATCGATGGTCGGACCCATTAAGATAAACAGTGTTGGAGGTGGCGTGGTCAATTTTGGTGACTCCTTCTATCTTTCACCGAAAAGTTCCTCCAAAACAAGCACCGGCTCCGGCGCACAAAATACAGGTGATTTCATTTGCACGAATAATGGCGTCAGTTCAACCAACCCGCTGGATTCCGATGTTAGTGATCAAAATGTTACAGCCAACGCATAAAGTGAGATATCAAGGGATTGAGACATAACTGAACTGTTCAACCCTTAAGACGGATATTTAAAATCCGAACTGATTCAAAAAATATAAACAACCTTTGAATCATCGTTCGGATTTTTGATTCCATATTTTCATCAAGTTGTTTTTCGCAAAGGTTATGTCATCACAGCAGCATCACAATTTGTCCCCATCCATATGTCACATTTTCAATTCCAGTTGACGGGAGAAGAAATAAAGATGCGTTGCGGTTACTGGTTTTTTCCAAATGCGTTCCAAGGCTTCTTTATAAAGGTTCATTTGTACATTATACCGGTTGCGCAAGTCGTCCTTTACGGTTTCGGTTACATTTTCAGTAATGGTATCCGTCTTGTAATCAAGTATCGCCCAGCCACCGTCCATAGGTATGACACAGTCAATTACACCCTGAACAAGAACGTGCTCGTCTGTATAACTACTCCAGTCAGCATAGACGTTGCTTGCAGGCAGCGACAAGTTGAATGGAACTTCGCGATGGACCTTATCGGCGTTCATGATTGTTTGACCAATCGTTGTCATGAAAAATTGTTCTACCGCGCCCATATCGATCACATTCGCTTCCTGCCGAGTAAGAAATTCCTTTTCCACCAATGATTCCACCCATTCGGCAATCTCAGCCGACGAAATTGGTTTTTCCAATGGAATATGCTGCATGACAGTATGCATGGCCGTTCCTCGTTCGGTAGCAGTTAGTTCTTTTTTTTCCTGCATAAATGCTGGCCGTTTAATAATAGGGGGCTGAAACGGGGCGATAAATTGATCACCACTGTATTCATCCTTCTGCTCATGCTGACGTTTCAGCTCAGTAACGGTCTGTTTGGAACGGGATTTAGCAGCTTGCTGGTATGGATATTGATACGACAGACGGTTGGCGACTGCTTTGGTATAGGCATTCTCCTCCAGTTCCAATGGCTCCCAGTTAATCAGTTTTTCCTGGAGATGTATTTCCGCTGATTCAGAAGCCTCTCCAAGATTGGTATAAGTACTGCCATGTACCACCATTGTCTTCCATTCGGAAGGATCCAGACGTATGGCTTCCATAACGCTATCAGGCAAATCGATCGATCGAAGGGAATCATTCATCTTATGACGGATCAGCGCAGGCCCAACCCAATCCAGATAGGATCTTGATTGCACACGATAATGGGCCGGTAACATCCATTCTTTATGGACCATCATCTGCTCCCAATTCTCCTGTTTTTTGGCAAAAGAGGCAACATTGCCAACCATCAGCAATTTCTCTTTTGCGCGGGTCATGGCAACATACAGAACGCGCATTTCTTCAGCCAACATCTCACGGAGTTTTTCCTGTTTTATCGCATGATAATACAGTGTCGGATATATAATCCGCTTGATCGGGTCGATAAATTTGCTCGCCATACCGAGGTCCTTATGCAACAAATAACGGTTATTTAAATCCTGCAAGTTAAACTGTTTATCCATCGCGCCAAGAATGACAGCCGGAAATTCCAACCCTTTGCTTTTATGGATAGTCATAATTCGAACGACATCTTCCTGTTCACTGAGTGCGCGTGCTGCGCCTAAATCGTCTCCGCGCTCCTCCATTCGTTCAATGAATCGCAAAAATCGGAACAAGCCACGAAATGACGTTGTTTCATAGCTGCGTGCCCGATCATACAGAGCTCGTAAATTCGCTTGCCGCTGGCGTCCGCCCGGCATGCCACCGACAAAATCATAATAACCGGTTTCTCTGTAAACTTGCCAAATCAATTCGGACAGCGCACCTTGGCGTGATGCAAGACGATATCGAGCAAGACTATCCAGAAAGCGGCCAGCTTTGACGGCTGTTTCGTTCGTATGTTGACGCCGGAAAGCTCTTAGCGCGTCATAATACGCCCCGTCCCTATCCGCCAGGCGAATCTGACCAAGATCTTCTTCATTCATTCCGACAATCGGTGATTTCAACACTGAAGCAAGCGGAATATCCTGTCTTGGGTTATCGATGATTTTCAAAACGTTTAACATCACCTTTACCTCGATCGCATCAAAATAACCAGTCGACAAATCAGCATAAACAGGGATGCCTTGTTTTTTCAATTCATCCATAATGGTTGGTGCCCATGTCATCGAACGTAATAAAATAACGGTATCCCGGTATTGCAAGTCGCGTTGTGCATCCATTGTTTTATCATACACTTGCAACGGTGTGTTTCCATTTGTTCCGATCCATCTTTTGATCTTTTCCGCATAAGCTCTCGCTTCCAACTGAGCCTTTTCTAAATCCTGGTAGTCTTCCTGTTCCAGCGATACATCCTCCTGTTCGTCCGGTGCTTCCCGATCAATGATGAGCAGCTCCGGCTCGGGATCAGCAAGCGGAAGGGCATCATACCTGTCATTGCCGTACATTAATTCCGAATCCCGATTGTAGTCGATTTCGCCAACATGCTCATCAAGAATTTGCCGGAACACAAAATTTACCCCGTTAAGCACGTCTTCCCGACTTCGGAAGTTGCTGGACAAATCAATACGTCCAGCTAGGCTGGCTGCATCCGCGAAACGTTTATACTTTTTGATAAACAACGACGGTTCCGCATGACGGAAGCGATAGATACTTTGTTTCACATCACCAACCATAAACATGTTGCCGGAGCCCTGTTGATCACTGATAAGCGACAGAATCGTTTCCTGAACAAGATTGGTATCCTGATATTCATCCACAAGCAGCTCGGTAAATTGCTCATGCAAATTCCACGCTACATTTGACGGTTGGACGTATCCGGGCTGTGAAGTTGGATCCATCAAAAGCTGCATACAATAATGTTCTAGATCAGAAAAGTCAACTACCGCCCGTTCCCGCTTCTGTTCGGTGAAACGTGTTCGGAATTGTTTGACAAGTTCAGCCAAATGGCTGATAACCGGTGCCAGTTCCTGCATATCAGAAATATGATTAGACAGGTTGCGGCTGAACCATTTTTCTTTCATGTCATTCCAGCGTTTTTTATAGCGGTCACGCAATTTTTTCACGTTTTCTTTTTTGGATTCGTTACAGTCTACTTTTTTTCCGGATAGTCGGCTGAACGAGCTGGCAACCATAAACGATTGGAGCGAATCCCACGAATGGAGGCATCTACGTGCTTCCTGTAAATTGGAAAAATCGGATTCCACGGCATCAGCGTAGTGATATGGACCATCGCTTTCTCTCGTTACGTTCATCGCCAGCTGCATTTCGTGTTCCATAGCGTCCAGCTCGTTGCGGACCTCATTTTTAATAATATCCAACCAATCCAAATCATCCTCCTGCCAATCATCCGGTACTTTGTACACATCCGCAAGGCAATCAAGCCAGGATTCCGGCCAAGGATTCTGCATGGCAAATGTATATAATTTTAATATAAGTTCCTCCATATCAGCATCACTGCGGTCACTGGAAAAACGGTCGGCAGCAGCAAAAAACATCGCCTGTTCTTCGCCTTCTTTCCCATACCATTCTTCAAACAAGTCATCAATAACGTCCTGCTTGATCAAATCCGCCTCCATATTATCGGCTATCCGGAAAGCAGGATCCAAATCAAGCAAATAGGCATGTCGCCGTACAATATCAAGGCAAAAGGAATGGAACGTTGATATCGACGCACGCTGCAGCATTGACAATTGCTTTTTCAGGTGGTTAGAGGTCGGGTTTTCTGCCAGGTTCGCTTCAAGTGCCTGTCCAACCCGGCTTTTCATTTCTTGTGCTGCCGCGTTCGTAAAGGTGACAACAAGGAGCGAATCGATATCGACGGGATTCTCCTGGCGAATAAGCTTTTGGATAATCCGCTCCACCAATACGGCGGTTTTTCCCGAACCTGCCGCAGCGGCAACAAGGACATCGCTGCCATCTGTATAAATAGCTTCTTCTTGTTTTTTTGTCCAAGTGCTCAACGTTATTCCTCCCTCTGCTTGTGGCGGATTTGTTCAAAAATATCTTCATCATTCATATCCGTCAGCTTTCGGTAATTGTTCTCCTCGAGCGACGGATCGAATTGGCAGACCGATAAAAACGGGCAATACGTGCACGGAATCCGCCCCTTATGCTGATACGGGTTTAAATCAACGCCGCCTGAAGTAATATCTACACCGGCTTGAATCATAAGCTGGTGAACATGTTGCTGCAGCGCGGAGAACGATTCTTGGTCCGTTATTCTGGAATCGCTGTAAAACCCTCCGTTCTTTTTAACGCCGGCCGGAACAATGTGACTTTTTCCGGATTCGACGGATGTATCCATCAGTTTAACAACCTCTTCATCGGACAACAGCAATCCTTGCATTTTATACTTTTTAAATAATTCCCTTTCAATATCAGCATCGGTCATTTGTTTACTGATGGACAACATCGGATTGTGCACGTGAAAATAAAGCACGCCGGCTGGGTTTGCTTTGGTGCCGAGCCATTGCTCCGACTGGGACAGAACCACATCCAGATACGTCAACATTTGCAGGGCCAGCCCGTAATAGACTTCGAGTAAGTTCAAGCTCTGATCACTTGATTTATAATCAATAATTCGTAAAAATAAGCCATGGTCATTTTCTGCTTTATCAACCCGGTCAATACGCCCGCGCAGCATCAGCTCAAAGCCGTTTGGTAATGCGAGAGTAACCGGTTCAAGTGTCTGCCTGTCCCCAAAGCCAAGTTCAAGACCCACTGGAGTAAACTCACTCTGCCGGGCTTGCTCACTCAACATGTACGTTGCCCGGGTAATGACTTCCTGGAGTTTCTCTTGAATGTATTTATATCGGTTGGAACTATGCAAAATTTGATGTTGCAACGCGGGGGCCAGTTTCTCGACAGCCTGATGAGCATAGCCGGCACTGTCCGTTTTCGTGATTTGGGCAAATTCTTTTCCCTCGTTCTGAATCCATTCGGTAATTTTTTTTAGTGCTTCATGGAAAAGTTGGCCAATATCCGGAGCATCCAATTTATACGTTTTTCTCTCCTGCAGATTCAGGCTATAATTTGCAAAGTGTTGATACGAACAGCGGTAATAAGATTCCAGTCTCGATACACTTGCTCGCACCTGTTTTGGATAAAGATGATGCGCTGTATCCCGCGACAAGTGGACAGGCTGGTTTTGATAATGCAAGCTTTGCAATATGTTGTAAGTGGTGCTGTCTTTCGGTTCATGTTGTATATACCAGTTCAGCACATGCCACCATACATCCTTCATGGGGTACCCTTTACGGTTGCGCGCTAGTTGTGCCGTCAGTGCGGCTCGTGTTTTGATTGGTGTCGTAATGAATCGTTCAGCATCAAGCAATTCATCCGGATCCTGCAGCAGCATATGGTCTGCGCATGCCGGAAATAGTTCTTCCAGTCGATTAATCAGTTGGGATGGCATTTTTGATTTGCCTTCTTCATCACTTAACGGATAACTGACCCATAAGTAATCACTGGCGGACGTAAAAGCCGCATACATATAAAACCAATCATCAAGAAGTTGGCGACTCCCGCTTTCAGCCAGCTCAATGCCATGCTCAGAAAGAAGATGACGTTCCTGTTCATTGATCACGCCATCTTCTTCCGGCTTCATCGGCCATGTGCCGTCATTCACCCCAAGCAGCAAGGAGCACTTGACACCACTAATGCGCGAACGGTCAATGGTTCCGACGATAACATGATCGATGCTGGGTGGGACGTGGGCAAACGTGAGTGATTCGAATCCGGCTTCAACAGCCGAGCGAAACGTTTTGAGCGTCATCGTTTCATCGCCGGCCATTTCAACTATTTCATCAAACAGCTGAGTGACCGCATTCCACACTTGTTCTTGTTCCCGTCCCTTTTCCAGATCACCTTCTGAGTCATACATCTCCCGCATCTGTTCCAGTCGTCCAGGTACGTTCACCCGTTCCAAAAACAGATATATAGCCTCACATCGTTCACGTACGGTTTTTGCTTGACGGATCTCCCGGTCAAACTGCTGCAATGCCTGCACAACCTGGCTGCGATAGGCGTTAATTCGCTTTTGCGTCTCTATTTCCGCATCCGTCTGAGTAGAGCGATCAAAACCGCGGAAACGCTGGAAAATCCATTCATCCTCCCCGAGCCAACGCTCACGTGATCGAATGCCATATTCAAGGACGTAATTTTCCAATTCGTCAATCGCATCATCATTCAATGGGTATGTCGAATGAGCAGGCGGAATGAAGCCGGTTTTCAGCACGCGGAACACCGCATCATAACGCCAGTTACCGTCAACGACCTCCAGAACCGAACGAATCAGCTCAATCATTGAGTGATTCAGCATCGTACGTTTTTCATCAATAAATACCGGGATATCGTGATCACTGAAAATTGTTTCAATTAAGTCATGATAGACCTCGGTCTGACGCATAAATACAGCTATATCCCGGAAACGATAATGTTCCTCTCTGACGAGACGAAGAATCTCCTGAGCAACACCTTCCACTTCAGCTCGCGGATGAACCGCTTCGGCAATCTGAACGGGCGCTTCGCCTTCATAAACTGGTGCCGGCCGCACATCAAAATATCGCTCCAAATGAGCGAAATAGGGCCGGGTGTAAAATCTGTCAACTTCGGTCCCCAGTACGTCCGGCTCATAAGTTGAAATTCCGTTCGCCTGTGCGATTGTTTGAAGCACATGGTATGTTTCCTTCGTCTGATAGAATAAGTCAAGCTCAGAGGGACGTTCTACACCCGGAATATCCGTTGTTAATGCCACTGTCACTGACCGGCATTTTTTCAGTAAAGCTTTCACGACGAGTTGTTCTTTCGGTGACAGCTGGTGAAATCCGTCCATGTAGATGGTTGCGCCTTCCAACATCGGGGCATCTTTTATTTGATCGGCAAGCATCTGCAGTTGGTCCTCGCTGTCGACGTATTGACCTTGCAGAGCCATATTCAATTTTTCATACATATACGCCAAATCATTCAATTTACTGGCCAGTGTCATTTCACCTGGCTTCTTATGGACAAATTGTTTCATTTGTTCAACTTGCATATAAAGCATATCAGGGGTGATTCGATACCGTTTGAACTCAGTAATCATGGCTTCCAGTTGCTCAAGAAAACCTTGTTTTTCGAGCGTTTTCTGAAAAATGGTCCATTCGGTTTCCTTTTCTTCAATAATTTTCCTGAGCATCATTTGTGTACCGACCGAGCTGATAAATTGTCTTGTCCCGCCGCCGGTTTCCTGAAGCACGCGATAGGCCAGTCGTGAAAAGCTAACGACATGGGCACGGGTACTTCCCTCTATTTTCTCATCTTGAAACAGAGCATATTCCTGTTGAAACGTCATTTGATCAGGCACCATATAATAGATAGGCGCCCCTTGTGGATCAGCAGTCAACGCTTCTTTGATTTCATCCAAAATCTTTCCACTTTTGCCGGTTCCGGCTCTTCCCAGTAAGAATCGGAGTCCCATCTCTCCCGCTCCCTTAATGAAAAAATCAAACCTGTTCTCATTTTAGCAGAGAACAGGTTTGATGACACTTATCAATATATGTATGCTCTGGGCCCCTTCAGAGTCTGGTCAGCCGAAACCCAACTGAAGATCGGAAAAAGGCCAATACGTAATGTCCACTTTGCCAACAACGGTGTCAATCGGTATAAAACCGATTTTGCGGCTGTCCAGGCTATCTTTGCGATTGTCGCCCATAACAAACAATTTCCCTTCCGGCACCGTTGTCTTTCCGGTTGCTTCTTTCAATGTGAAATCACCGGTATAAGGCCTGATGGCGCTGGCTTTCTTGAACGATTTTAAAAACGGTTCTTTCATATATTCACCATTAATAAACAATTTATCATTCTTGTAAACAATGTCATCACCCGGCAAACCAATGACCCGTTTAACATAATCGTCCGTGTCATTGGCATGGAATACAATAATATCAAATCGATCCACATCCGTAAGATCGTAAACGACTTTGTTGACCATCAACAGATTGCCGTCATAAAGGGTTGGCTCCATCGATTCACCATTTACAATGTAGCTGGCAAACAGCTGTGACCGGAAAACGAAAGCCAGAACAACAGCCAATAAAATGATGGTAAAATATTTACGTATACTTTTTTTCTTCATAGCATGTTCCTCCAGGGTTTCGTTTTGCAGAAAAAGCAAGTGATTCTGCTTTTAACAGCATACCCCGGTCGTTTACTTTTTAACCTGATGTTTTTCCGAAAATTCTTTTTCTGTGGCTCTCCGATTTAACCGACGTTCCATATATTTCCCAAACACCCAGAACAATAGAATACATATTCCAACGACAATGGTTTTTACCGGATTTTTGGCGAATTCCAATATGCTGGATCCTACATACGCAATGGAAAAAATCATAACTGATTTGCCCATCAGGACCGCAAGAATAAATTGATGTGTGCTTATTCTGGATAACCCTGACACCACATTGATAACTGACGACGGTGAAAACGGAAAACACATCAGCAGAAACAAGGGGCCGAAGCCATGCCGTTCCACCCAGTTGGTCACCCGGTGCACTTGTTTGTTTCGACGAATGGCTTTGAACATGCGCTTATCTCCTAGTCGACGAATGACCAGGAATACGAGAATGGATCCAACACACGCTCCCAACCATGATAATATGAACCCTTTCCAAAGACCGTACGCCGCTGCATTGGCAAACACAAACACTACGAGCGGCAAGAAAGGCAAAAATGCTTCTATAAATGGTAAAAGGATTCCCGGCAGTGGACCAAGGCTTTCATATTCATTCAGTAATTCCAGGATATATTCATCCATCTTTCCCTGCTCCAGCCACAGCCTCCAATCCATCAGGCTGACGTTTAGCAAGTACATAACATCATTGTCCCCTCACCCATTCCATGCATCGATTCACAATTAGTATTTCTATCATCATTTTAAAATAAACGTCTACATCTGCCTAGCAGAATATAATTTTTTTGCCTCTTTCTTTTCATTTTAGTGTATTTTTTTGATTGTTTATCATATAATGAAATGGAACAAATGTTCGTTTACGGAGGAGATTCTATGCGCTATCTGACCGATGACGAATTACACCTTGCTTCACGGTTCTTATTTCTTTCCATGGCAATCACTGTCATACAGCAGGATATCCAGCATATTCAGGCCGGGACATTCAAAATAAAGGAGCCTTATCTTAACCTATTGGAAGCCATGAACACTAAAGCCATCAATGAACGCAATGATTTACGGAAAATGATGCGGGACAGAAACGTACAGGTTGTTGCGTTGAACAAGAGCCATTCTTTCTCATCCTACTTATTCGTTTGCAGCGGACGAGAGGAAAAACGAAATTACTTTAATCCGGTTATTCGCAAGCGAGTAAAATCAATTATGCAGGAACTTATGGATAAGGTTCAGCCACCACATCAACATGATCCCGCTGCGCATACTTAATGCGATTATCCAACATGTACCTGTATTGAGCCGTGCGCTGCACCTGATTAAGGATAGAGCCGAAAGATACGTCCAGCAAAATGGTTTTGCCGTTTTTAAAAATGATTTCTGTTTGCCGGTATGGACCTCTATTCACCTGTTCAATATGGGAATGGGCGATCCATGAACACTTGTGGCTGGATGGTGATGCGGTGGGAAAGAAATACATACCGCATGATGGAGCAATGGAGATCGGGGCCTTATGGGTAATGCCGCAAATACTGCGTGTACCTTCTTGACGACCTTTGAGACTCGAACCAAAAAATTTGCACGCATTTTCCATAATCTTGCTTGGGGTGTTTTCCACTATCCATGTTCCCTCCTCTTCCAACACCATGGCTGATGGCTTTGTATGGTTTTCGGGGGCCGCCACAATGGCCATCGTAAGCGGAGTAACTTCATATGTCGATGAATACATATTATTGATCATTTAATTTTCATCCTTTCATTGGCATGAAAAGAAAGAGGCATGACTATAATTTACCAGATTTTTTGCAAAAATGATAGAGGAAATTCGATTTTCATAAAAAAAGGACCAATACCATTCAGCGTCGGCTGGACAGAGTTGATCCAAATAGATGATGCGTTCGGAAATAGATGTCACATGAACGTCTGTTTCCATTCAATAAAGCAAACCAACGAACTCATCTCTCGAAATTTTACCGAGATAGTAGGAAACATCAACGTCGGCAAGTGCTTCGTCAATAGCCTTACGCTCATGACGGACACCGGTAAGCTTGTCCTCCAGTTCGCTGATTTCACCCAGTCCGAAAAAGTCTCCATAGATTTTACAATTTTCGATGATGCCATTCTTTACATCAAGCCGCACATCAACAAGGCCTCCGTCAAACTTATGTGACGCCTGTACGTTGAACTTCGGTGATCGCCCAAAGTTCCATTCCCATCTCTGATAGCGGTTTTCGGAAATGTTGTGGATCTCCTCCCAATCCGCTTCAGTCAATTCATAACGAGGGACATCGTTCACATCGTCCACATCAAAAACATATTTCAAAATCAATTCTTTAAACGATTCGATCGATATTTTTTCATCGAGATACTCGGAAATGTTGGCAACGCGACTGCGAATGGATTTGATACCTTTTGATTCGATTTTTTCTTTATTAACATTCAAAGATTCCACAACATTTTCAATAGCGGAGTCAAACATCAGTGTTCCATGGCTGAACATACGCCCTTTGGTTGAAAACATCGCATTCCCGGAAATTTTCCGTCCTTCAACAGCAAGGTCGTTACGGCCCTTCATGTCGGCAGGCACACCCAATTTATTCAAGACATCAACGACAGGCTGAGTGAATTTGGCAAAGTCCTGAAAGCTTTCCCCATCATCCTGTGTAATAAAACTAAAGTTAAGATTCTGTTCATCATGGTAAACCGCACCGCCACCGGAAAGACGCCGGACAACCTTAATATCATTTTCCTCCACATAGTCCGTATTAATTTCTTCCACACTGTTCTGGTTCCGCCCAACAATAATCGAAGGCCGGTTAATATAGAACAGCAGATATGTATCCTCTTCCCCGAAATGTTGTAAAATGTATTCCTCGATCGCCAAGTTAACCATTGGGTCGGTGATACCCTGATTATCAATAAATTTCATAGCAACGCCCCCTTGACTTAAATATTCCATATCTATCAGTGTAACCGAAATGGTTATACCATTCAAAAGTTATTATTTTTTTCCCAAGTCAGTCCTTCCCGCGCCAAATAAATGTCTCCGGAAAAATACACGCCGGCCTCATCAATTAGATCATGCGTATTACGATAGTGCGGCAGATGGCTAAGCAGCAATTCACCGACATGCGCCCCTTCTGCAATGGAGGCCCCTTCTTCACTTGTCATATGGCCTGCAACCGATCCGTTTTGATCCGCATAAAAATTACAATCCGTTATAAGAAGATCAGCGTCTTTGGCAAAATTCATCCATGTATCCATAAACGCTGTATCTGCTGTATAAACAATCGTCGTGTCGCCATCCGTAATGCGCATCCCGTAACACGGAACCGGATGAATAGTCTTCAGAAAAGTGATCGAAAACGGTCCGATCACCAATTCAGTATCCGGATCATAAGAAACACCTTCCGTAAATTTATGAGATAATTGACGAAAATGGTCGTTATCGTCCGTGTGTCCATATATCGGCAGCACACCCTTCTGTCCTGTCAAATAAGACTGCACGAGCCAAGCATGCTGCAGAACACCAATATCCGCCGCGTGATCGCTGTGATAATGTGAAAGGATAACCGCATCCAAATCCATCACATGTATCTGTTTTTGCAGTTTGGACAACGAACCACTGCCGGCATCCACCAACAGATTAAAACCATCTTTTTCCAATAAATAAGCAGACGTCGCACTATCCTGAGCCGGGTAAGCCCCCCAGAAACCAATAACGGTCAGCTTCACCTGTAATCACCTCGATTTTTAATTTTTGTTGTAACACAGTATTGACTTTTAGCATACTGTTATATTACAATATAAATAACAAATCAAAGGGGGATGCCATATGTATAACATTGTTGAGTTTTTCCGTAACCTGCCGGAGAAGAAGTGCCATCATTGCGGCCATACCATGCATGAGAAAGCCGACTGCTATGGCAACTTATGCGATGAATGTGATCATCCTGCTCTATGATCACCCATCTATTTCCATTGTACGTTAAACCTATATTTTCTTTCCACTGATACAGCTATGCACACAGCTGTATTTTTTTTTGGCGAAACGGTGGGGGAAATCATATTATTTCCATCTTGTATCGTTTATAATTGGATATGAAAACCAATCATATCAGGGGAGGAGTAAGGTAATGACTGCCAATCGGAACGTCCGCTCGGAAGTACCGGAAGAAGAAACATGGGATTTAACCGACCTATTTGCAACGAGAGAAGCATGGGAAAAAGAATTGAACGCCCTTCAGGCCAACGTCAGTGATGTCACCCAATATAAAGGAAGACTGACAACCAGTGCTCAGCAGTTATTAAACGGACTAAAAGCAAAAGACCATTTCGAAAAACGGCTCATCCGCGTTTCCACCTACGCCAGTCTGAAAGCAAGCGCCGATGGATCGGACCCCCAAAACCAAGCCGATTCGGCCAAAACGGCATCGGTCATGGCTGCTGTCGGGGCAAAGCTGGCATTTGTCGAAAACGAACTGCTGGCGCTTTCCCAGGACGCGATTGATTATTTTCTATCAGAAGAACCGGAATTGGAAACGTACCGAAAAAGCCTTAAGGACATACTGGAGAAAAAACCGTTCACCCTGGCACCAGAAATAGAAGAAACAGTCGCAGCACTTGAGGAGATACATAACGCCCCCTATATGATCTATGAACGCAGCAAAGCCTCGGATATGTCGTTTGAACCGATCACGGACAGTAACGGCGACCAATGGCCCATGTCCGAATCCCTGTTTGAGGACCGTTATGAAGGATCACCGGATACAACGATTCGGCGGCAGGCATATGACACGTTTTTTAAAACATTGAATCACTACAAAAACACCTATGCCGCAACGTATGCCACGGAAGTTACCAAACAGGTGACCATGGCACGTCTACGTTACTTTGATTCGGTCACGGACATGCTGCTGCACCCGCAGCAAGTCACGAAACCTATGTATCACCAACAGCTGGATATCATTCAGGACGAGCTGGCACCGCACATGCGCCGGTTTGCCCGTCTAAAACAAGAACAACTCGGACTCAAAGACATGCATTTTGCCGACCTGAAGGCACCTCTTGACCCGGAATTTAATCCGGAAACAACGTATGATGAAGCAACAGACACCATCCTTGAGGCGCTGCAGGTGATGGGACCAGAATATAGCAGCATCATAGAAAAAGGCATTAACAATCGCTGGGTGGACCGGGCAGACAATATCGGTAAACAGTCCGGAGCGTTCTGTGACCCCCCGTATGACGTCCATCCTTATATCATGATGACATGGACCGACACCATGCGGAGCGCTTTTGTATTGGCACACGAGCTTGGGCATGCCGGTCATTTTTATCTGGCAGGCGAAAACCAGTCCCTTGTCAATACAAGTCCATCCACTTATTTCATCGAGGCACCGTCCACCTTGAATGAATTGCTACTGGCCGATCATCTGCTTGCCAGAACTAACGACAAACGAATGCGACGCTGGGTTATCAGCCAGCTTTTAGAAACGTACTATCACAACTTTGTCACCCATCTGCTTGAGGGCGAATTCCAGCGCCGCGTGTACACACTGGCTGAAGAAGGAACAGCATTGACAGCATCTATTTTGACGGAACAGAAGAAAGAAGCCCTGCAAAACTTCTGGGGCGATGCGGTAACCATCGATGACAAAGCAGGACTAACATGGATGCGTCAGCCACACTATTACATGGGGCTGTACCCGTATACGTACTCAGCCGGACTGACCATCTCTACCGCCATGGCCGGACAAATCCGGAATGAAGGCCAGCCTGCCGTGGATCGCTGGCTTTCTGTTCTAAAAGCCGGCGGCACCTTGAAACCGCTTGAACTCGCCAAAAAGGCCGGCATCGATATGTCCAGTCCAGACGCTATCAAAGAAGCCGTCGCTTATGTTGGACAGCTCGTCGATGAACTGGAAGAAAGCTTTTGAATAAAGAAAGGGACTGGGATAAGATTGAACAAATCCTTTCTAAACACGAACAATATAGTTAAGACGTAGTCACCGCTCCGGAAAAACACTACGCTTTCACCTTGCCAGGCACAAGCGCGACATCTGTTCAAGCTTCCTTTGGTCGCTTTCACAGTGTCTTCTTTGCCGCGGGCGCTGATAAGCCTCCTCGTGCTCGTCGCGTTGCAAGGTTATTCGTCGAAGCCTACGCTCCTCGCAGGTCGCAGCCTACTCATGGAAGCTTTGCTTTGTGCTTATCGCACTGCGGGGTCTTATCTAGGCTTTTCATCCCGCAGGAGTCTCCGTGTTTTTCCTACGCTAAATGAAAATCCGAACTGATTCAGATTTTTCGCGAATCATAGTTCGGATTTTTATTTGACTAAACGTCTTTTGTCCCAGCCCGTTTTTTCTAGTTTTTTAAAAAATCAAGAACGTCTGCGACGGCTTGTTCTCCTTGGCCGATACAGTCCGGGATGCCGACGCCTTCATAGGAGCTTCCGGCCAAAAATACACCGGGAAGTTCTTTGTGCATCGATGCACGGACATGCTCAAGCATATCGTTATGACCGACTGTGTACTGCGGCATTGCATTCTTCCAACGGCTGATAACACTGAACTCAGGCTTTTGTGTTATATTCATGGTTTTGTTTAAATCATTCAGCACAATGTCGATCATGTCATCATCCGACAGATTGATCACATCCTGATCATCCGGTTTACCAACATAACAACGGACAAGCGCTTTGCCTTCGGGTGCCGCATTCGGCCATTTTTTATGAGTCCAGGTGCATGCCGTAATGCGATAATCGCTGTTTCGTGATACAACAAAACCGGTTCCGTCAATATCCTGCTTGATAGCAGATTCATCAAAAGCCATGGCCACATTCGCAACCGAATTAGAGGGAATCTCCTGAAAGCTGTCAAACAGATCAAATTGACTGAAAACTTTAGGCACGGTATAATGCGGTGTGGCCATCACAATCGCATCTGCTTTATGAACATCGCCATTGCTCAGAAGCACGTGATAACCGTGCTCTTTTTTCTCAACATGATCAATTCCGGCATTTTTTTCCACAATATCACCCAGAGACGCTTCAAGTTCCTCGATTAATGTTTCCAATCCGTTTTTGAAAGAAAAAAACACACCTTGTTTTTTTCCGTCGTTTTTGGTTTTTGGTTTTGGGTCGGTTTCCTGAAGCCCTTTAATCAGACTGCGGTACGTCTGTTCCAAATCGTAAAAGTTCGGGAATGTCGCCTTGATGCTCATCTCATCGATATTACCAGCATATATACCGGACAAAAGGGGCTCAATCTGATTTTCCACCAGTTGATTGCCAAAACGGCGTCGGAAAAAGCTCCCTAATGACTGATCCCCCTGTTTCCCCCTTGACATAATCAAATCCATTCCTGTTCGTAACTTTCCTGCTGGTGACAATATGCCTGAGAATAAAAAGGGGCGGATTTGCTTTGGAATGCCCATATAGGATCCTTTTGGCATTTTGTGTAGCTTGTCATTGACGAGAATATAAGACTGCCCTGTCCCATTTCGGACAAGTTGATCGTGAAGGCCGAGTTCATACGCCAGTTTCACAGCAGGTTGTTTGCGGGATAAGAATGAATCGGGCCCCTGTTCAATGACGAACCCGTTACGGCGAATTGTTTTTATCTTACCACCGAGCCGGTTGCCCGCTTCAACTAACGTCACGTCATATGGCAAATCCTTTTCCGCGATTTCTTTTTGCAAGTAGTAGGCAGTTGTCAAACCTGTTATGCCACCGCCTGCTATCAGTATTTTTTTATGTGTGCTCATTGGACTTCACGCTTCACTTTCTTCATCACGACATCAGCAAGAGTTGCGATAAACTGCGGGTGGCTATTCGGCATTTCCGGGCGGTGATAGTTAACACCAAGTTCATCACAAACCACCTTGCATTCATAATCGTTATCATACAATACTTCGAGATGATCAGCAATAAACCCGACCGGTGCATAAACAAATGACTCGTAGCCTTCCTGTTCATAAAGTTCGCGAGTCAGATCCTGCACATCCGGGCCGATCCATGGATCAGGGGTGTTTCCCTCGCTTTGCCAACCGATCGCATAGTTATCGATGCCTGTCGCTTCGGAGATAAGCCGTGCTGTTTCCTTGAGCTGCTCCGGATACGGGTCGCCGTCTTTCAGAATCTTTTCCGGAAGACTGTGCGCGGAAACGACCAGCACGGCTTTATCCCGCTCGTCAGCCGGCATACGGCCATAAACAGAGCCGATTTGATCAGCCCAGTACTTAATAAAGCCCGGCTCGTTATACCAGCTTTCAACTGATCCTATGTCAATCCCATAGTTTTCTGCGATATCATTAGCACGTTTGTTATACGATTTGACACTGAATGTGGAATAATGCGGCGCCAGAACAAGCGACACAGCTTCTGTAATACCGTCATCCGCCATCTGTCGGACGGCATCTTCAATAAACGGATGAATATGTTTCAAACCTATGTACGCCTTGAATTCAACCTCATCCTGCATCGAATTCAATTGGTCTTCAAGAGCTTGCGTCTGTTCTTCGGTGATTCTGGCTAGTGGCGAAATACCTCCAATGGCTTTATAGCGGTCTTTCAAATTCTGAAGTTGTTCCTCTGTCGGTTTTCGCCCACCGCGGATATCCGTATAATACGGTTCAATATCTTCTTCCTTATACGGTGTCCCATAAGCCATAACGAGCAGTCCCAATTTCTTTTTTTTCATTTTTACTGCACCTCTGCTTTCATCTTAGCGCTTGGCGTACGTGTGAATCAATGTTGTCAGTTTTTCAAGTGTTTCCGGTTTAACGTCCGGCGTAACACCATGTCCGAGGTTAAATACATGGTTCCCATCCGCGACACTTTCATCAAGAATCGCTTTTGTTTTCGTCTCAATCGTCTCCCAATCACTGATCAGCACAGCCGGATCGAGATTGCCTTGCAGCACTTTGGTAATCCCCATCTTTCGCGCTTCGGTAATGGATGTACGCCAGTCAAGCCCAATGACATCAACCGGAAGGTCATTCCATTCCAGCAGCAAATGCCGCGCGCCAACACCAAATATAATCAGCGGCACCTGTTTTGTCCGCAGTGCGGAACAAATACGATGCATCACCGGTTTGATGTAATAACGGTAATCATCCACACTCAGTGCACCAACCCACGAATCAAAAATTTGCACCGTTCTCGCTCCGGCATCAATCTGTGCTTTCATATAAGCAATGCTCATCTCCGCCAGTTTATCCATTAATGCAAACCAGACGTCCGGCTGGCTGTACATCAATGCTTTTGTTTTACTGTAATTTTTGGACGGACCGCCTTCAATCATGTAACTGGCAAGTGTGAACGGGGCCCCGCTAAAACCAACGAGCGGCACATTTAGCTGTTCTTCTGTAAGCAAACGAATCGTATCGAGTACATAGGACACATCCCGCTCGGGGTCAAGCATGCCCAGTGCCTCCACATCCTGAAAATTCGTGATCGGATTGTCGATTACCGGGCCGATGCCTTTTTTAATTTCCACTTCCATTCCCATTGCCGGAAGCGGGGACATAATATCCTTGTACAAAACAGCCGCATCCACCCCATAGTGCTCGACCGGTAAACGAGTCACATAAGCACAAAGTTCCGGCTGATGTGTAATTTCAAACAGCGAATATTTTTCTTTCAGTTGCCGATACTCCGGCTGCGAGCGACCCGCCTGACGCATAAACCAAGCGGGTGTATAATCTGTTTTTTCCCCATTATAGGCTTTGATAATGGTATCATTAATGTTTGTAGTCACTTATTTTCACCCTTATTAAAACGTATCTCATCTGTATTCACTATAGCGCTTTCCAGCTGTACTGCATAGCAACCAACGACGATTGTCATCATTTTGTCTTATTCAGAGAGAGTTTGACCGTATTGGACTTCTTGCCTTCCTTATCTGTCAACGGGTTGTACGGGACCACGTAGTATCGGGACGAGTCGAAAAATGGGAAAGGCTTAATCGTATACTCGTTATCTCCTTTTACTTTGCCAATTTGTTCATCCGAGCCGTCTTCCTCCCGATAAATACGATAAACGATTCGATCATCAGCAGACTCCGTCCATTCCAATGTTCCTTTCAGAAATGACAGACCGCCAAATGAATGATTCCCGTGTAATGTTATGTTTGTTGGTAAGTCTATTGGTTCCGGTAAATCTGAAACATTGGCGGGCTTATCAAAGGAAGCTGTCAACGGGGTTTGGTTGTTCATTTCAGACAAAATAGCCTTTGTTAAACGTGTCGGCGCTTCACTGCCAGTTGTCAGATAATGGGTCTTATCGGATGTGTCATATCCTATCCACGTAGCCATGGCATACTTGGGCGTAAATCCTGCAAACCATGCATCCTTGACGGCCCCTTCCACATGCGGATGCTGTGTGGATCCGGTTTTACCGGCCAGCGCTTTTGAATAATGTCCCGCGCTGGCTGTTCCATCCGCAACAGCTGATGAGAGCATACGTGTCATATTCCAGGCCACTTGCGGACGAAATACCGATGTCGTTTCTGGATCTGCTTGATGAATTACCTCGTCATCCCGGTTCATCATTTTTTCAATAGCGAATGCGTCGATGGTTTTGCCGCTATTGGCAAATGCCCGATAACTTTGCGCCATTTTTAGTGGCGTCACCCCTTCAGACAGGCCACCTAGTGCAATCGCCAATCCATCATCCTGAATAGGCATACCGAGCTGATTCAGATAATCTTTAGCATACGGGATGCCAATATCATTCAAAAGCCAGACAGCGGCAGCATTTTTTGATTCTATAAGCGCTTGATAAATGGAGACCGAACCGGCATATTGTCCATCATAATTGGTCGGGGTATACCCATCAATCGCTTGTTTCTTATCCTGAATCAATGAATACGGGTCGTAGTTGCCTGTCATCATGGCAGGACCATAGACTGCAAGCGGCTTTATTGCCGATCCGGGCTGTCTTTTTACCGTCACCCGGTTCAAATTCCCGAATTCATAATTCCGTCCGCTCATAGCCGCAGCAACCTCACCGGACTGTTGGTCCAGCATCACAAACGCCCCTTGCACGCCGTCGGTATTCCCCGGGAAATGGCTATCATTCTGAAATTGTCGGTAAGCAATCTTCTGTGCTTCCGGATGGACGGTGACAACAATTCGATAGCCGCCGCGCTGTAATTCGTCCATAGATAAATGGTATCGGTCCGCTGCTTTCTGAACAGCTAAATCAATGAAACCGGCTGCCCATGGTTTAGGTTCGTATGTCTGTATGTTTAGCCCAAGCGTCCGACCCTGTGCCTGCATACGCTTTTGTGTTGCAATGTTTTCGGTATCTTCCATTGCCTCCAAAACCACATTTCTGCGTGTTTCAGCCTTTTTCGGGTGTCTGATGGGGGAATAGCCATTTGGGGCTTTTACAAGACCTGCCAGAAGTGCCCCTTCGGAAAGAGTGAGATCTTGTGCCGATTTGTTAAAATACATCCTGGATGCTGCCTCAATTCCATATACACCGTGCCCGAAATACACCTCATTCAAATACAGTTCCAGGATCTTATTCTTAGAGAAACGGCGTTCCAAATGAATAGCAGCCATAGCTTCTTTCGTTTTGCGCATCCATGTTTTGTCATTTGTTAAAAATAAGTTTTTCGCAAGTTGCTGCGTAATGGTGCTGGCACCTTCCACTTTGTCCATAGCAATAATGTCACGGTAAACAGCGCGGGCAATCGATTGGAAGTCAATCCCTGCATGATCATAAAAACGCCTGTCCTCCGTCGCTATAAACGCTTCCTGCACATGGTCCGGTATGGATTCAAGCGTGACGGGTATCCGATTTTCATGATATAATTTACCAATGACTTCTCCGTTGCGTGTCTCTAACGTTGTTGTGGCATCAAGGATCAAATCGTCCTCATCCACAACAAATCGGCCGCCGAACAGAATAACAGCATAGCCAATGATTCCGATAACCAAAAGAAACAGGAGCGACAGAAGAAGCCATTTTAATCGTTTCATCGTTTTATCCATTCACCTCTTTCTCAGTATACGACAATTTTTACATTAACGAAAGAAAATAATACGTCTTATTAGTTGATAACTGTTATTGACAGCGGCAGTAATGGCAAAAAGGGTACGTAACCTGTCATTCGGGTATGGTATATTAGTGTAAGGACACTGAAAGGAGCATTGCTATGAATGCGTATATGACAAATGGAACACTCGATTTTTTAAAAAAAATTCCCGCCAAGCACACCGATATCACCTTTTATTTTATGCGGGAAGGTACTAGTACGCTTGTGTATTATGAAGGGGAAGGAAAAAACGTTTTCGCTTCCGGAAGGACTTATGATATCGTCATCGAAAATGGCAGTATGCATCAGAATGGCTTCGTCGTTATGAATAACATTCCTGTCGCTGATGACGGCAAGCCTACCTTTGAAGATGCATTCAAGCAACGTCAGCAGAGCGTAGAATCCATGCCGGGATTTCAAGCATTCCGACTACTCCGGCCAAAACAAGGGAACACGTATGTCGTTATGACACAGTGGACCTCAGAAAGCGACTATGACAACTGGAAGAACTCTGATGCATTTAAACAAGCCCATAAACACGGCTCAGATGCCAAACCTCCTGCCTATTTTTTAGATCAGCCTTTCGTGACGAGTTACCATATGATCGAAGCCGATTAACATATCGTATGAACTGCTCTCCACTTCTAAACAAAGAGTGGAGATTCTCGCTCATTCAGCAAAAATCAAGCAAGCCGAGCCTATCTCCTTAGCTTGCTTGATCATTTTCGTCAGAATCATCAACGGCATATTCATTAAAAAAGTCCCGGAACATATCATTCGGTTGTGCACCATTGACGCGGTTCACTTCATTACCATCTTCATAGTACACAAGCGTCGGCGTGCTTTCAATCCCATATGCGCCCCAAGCATTCTTGAACTCCAAAAGATTCACTTTTTTCATATCGACACTCATCTCCTGTGCCAACGGGACTAACCTCGGTGTCAATTTCTTACAATGCGGGCATTCCGGATGATAAAAATAAACGAACATATCCTTGCCATTTTCCAGTTTTTCGTCCAATTCATTCGGTACAATCTGATTTTGATAGTCCGGATTATCCAGCTGATCAATTGTTGCCTGGTCAAGGTTATCTTTTCCATAAGGGTTTTTCTGATCGTCAGTGTCCTGCTGGCTTTTAAAATCTGTAACAAAATACAGAGCGATAAGCAGTACAACAATCGGGCCTAATATCATCAACAGTTTCTGTTTCACATCAATTCCTCCCACTTTTTCAAAATAACTATATATAAATCATAACGTTTAAAGTATACACAAAGCTCGGTTTTTGAATCAATCAATTAACGTTCATGTTTTTTTTACCCAGCCATTCATAAACGTAAATCAATACCATTAAATATACAAATCCAAAAATGAATCCGGCCAGAACATCGGTTAAATAATGGACGTTAATCACATAGCGGCTAATGCCGATCAAAAAAATAAGCAAGGCAAAACCGGACCGAATGGCAATGGCTTTTTTATCCGAACGCAGCTTCCGGGCTAACAGATATGCAAGAAATCCGTAGCAGACCATTGGAATCATGGCATGACCGGATGGAAAACTGTATCCTTCCGCATTGGCTGCCACGAAAATACTCGGTCGCTCCCGTTCAACAAGCTGTTTAATCAGAACATTCCACCCATTTGCCGTCAGTGTGCCCATGGAAAAAAAGATAATCGGCAGCCAGTCCCGGAATTGTCGCCAGAGTACAACGGACATCACCACAACAAATGGTGTCAAAAATGTGCCCGATCCTAACTCCGTCACCCAGCGGAAAAAGATGTATACAGCACTGCCTGCTAATCCATTGACATAAACACGTGTCAATTGATCCAGATAAAGCGGCTGTCCCAGACTGATACGAACGATCCAAAAGCCGCTTGTCATCAAGATGATGCATAGTAACATGATGGTCACACCGTTTAATTTGTTGAACATAACCCTGCCTCCCGCCTCCTATTTCCAGCTTTTCATGGCTGATAAAACAATCGTCATTTTCTTTATATTTTACCGTTCGCAGATGTTTTAAAAAAATAAAATGTGGAATTATAAGTATGTGGTCACATTATTACGAAAGGTTGGGTTAAATAATGGATAGAGAGGTACAAAAGCTCATTGAAGGTTTGAATGACGATTTGGCGCACGAATATGCAGCTGCTATTCAATACACGTATAGCGCAGCAGTCGTTTCGGGGCTTTATCGCTCGGCATTAAAACCTTTTTTCGAAAGCGAAATTAATGATGAAATGGGACACGCACTATATTTATCTGAAAAAATAAAGGCATTGGGCGGAACACCGACAACGAAAGCCGCTGATATTCCGCAACCAACAGAAGTAAAAGAATTGCTGGAAGCTTCCCTGGAATCAGAAAAAGCGACCATTGACCGATATGAAACACGCAAACAGCAAGCTGAAAAAGTCGGCTACACCGACCTTGTTGTCAAGCTGGAAGATATGATTGCCGACGAAACAGGTCACAAAGAAGAAATCGAACGACTACTGAGTGATTCAAGAGTACATGCCTAATAAGAAAACAAGGACTGCTCGTGACGGGCAGTTCTTTTTACTGCATATAGATCCTGAGTTTTTGCAATTTTTCTGCCCTCTCAAGCTGAATTAATGTTACAATAGATGGAAACAGTTAAAGGGGGCTTTTCATTGCTTCAAGCGATACATAGTAAATTGGATGAGTTATATCCGGAAATGGTTGATATACGCCGTTATCTACACCAGTATCCTGAGGTGTCTTTCCAGGAGACCGAAACAGCCCAATACATCGCCAATTATTATAAAACACTCAGTATCCCCTATGAAACGAATGTTGGCGGCAATGGCGTCATCGCTACGCTAACAGGTGGAAAACCGGGTAAAACTGTTGCGCTCAGAGCTGATTTTGACGCTTTGCCGATTCAAGACGAAAAAAATGTTCCGTATAAATCAAAAGTCGATGGCGTTATGCATGCATGTGGCCATGACGGTCATACGGCATCCCTCCTGACACTTGCGAAAACCATGAAAGAGTTTCAGGACGAATTGCCCGGGACCATCCTGTTCCTCCATCAGCATGCGGAAGAATATGCTCCGGGCGGCGCCAAGCCAATCATCGAATCCGGCGCCTTGGATAATGCGGATGCGGTATTCGGAACCCATCTGTGGACTCCAACACCACTCGGTGTCCTGCAGACGTCCAAAGATGTCTTTATGGCTGGTCCGGACCGTTTTGAAATAATCGTTCAGGGGCAAGGCGGACATGGCGGTTATCCACATGACACGAAAGATGCCATCACGATTGGAGCACAAATGGTAACCCAGCTCCAGCAAATTGTTTCCCGGCGGCTCGATCCATTGAAAACCGCTGTCGTCTCTGTTGGTCAATTCGAAGCGGGCAATGCCTTCAATGTCATTGCTGACAAGGCAAGACTTGTTGGTACCGTCCGCTATCTTGACAACGATGTTCAAGAGCAAGTGATTCAAGAAATGGAAAAAATCATTAAAGGCATTTGCTTAAGCCATAACGTATCGTATTCATTTAACTATGAAAAAGGCTATCCCCCGCTTGTGAATAACGAACAGGACGCAGAATTGGTTTTTCAAGCGGCCAATCATGTCAGTGCTATCCACACAAGCGAAGAAGTAAAGCCGGTTATGGCCGGGGAAGACTTCGCTTATTACACGATGGAAAAGCCAGGAGCCTACTTTTTTACCGGTGCACGCAAAGAAGACAGTCCATATCCGCACCACCACCCTATGTTTGACATTGACGAGCGGGCTATTCCCACCGCAGCCAAGACACTGATCGCTACTTATCTAGAGTACCAGAAGCAGTAATGATTAAAAAAAGCATGCCCATCCAATATCTACTGATGAGCATGCTTTTTTTATGACGATTGAAACGGTCGATAGAAGCATTAAACCATGATCGTCCTTTGAACATAACCTCGTACGAACATGTAAATAAACAATACCCCTGCAGCTATGACACCCAGCGAGCCAACCCAATCCTGCATGAAGACAAACAGAAGGGCGTACAGAACCGTTTGAATCATAGCGAGCTCATACAACAGTTTGGCGAATGATCGCTGCCGCACGTCGAGTCCAACAGGGTACAAATCCAACCACATGATGGTACGATGATGGCGGTACAGAGATACCATTTGAAAACTACTCAAATACATAAACAATAGCGCAAACAGAAGCTTCAACCATATGTTCGGGACAAAATAAATAAACAGACCACCGATAACGAGGAGTCTCGCATACATTCCTAAATAATCAGCACTGCGGACAAAAGAGACACGATACAAATAGTCAAAGGTATAATCCTGGTTCAAGGGCACACGTTTTACAAGTCCAGTCAGCCAATGACGCCGCTTTACCTGATTTTTCAAATGCGGAACATCGGTGAACATGTTAGCAATCCGATAAAACGTCTGCATGCGATTTCGGTCTTTTTCCAACAGTAACTCCCACGCAATCCCCGGTTGTTTAACGGAATTCCGCCAATCATAAATAAAAACAAACGCAAATAGCACTGTTGTGATCGATGCCCACAGCATTTCACCACGCACCGCAAAATAAAACACAGCCATATTCAATAATGTGCGGGCCGTCTGATCCACTTGACGCACGCCCGGTTCCCTAACTTTCATCATCCACCAGGTGGCCATCAAATTCCATCCCTTGAAAATAAGCACGACCAATAACGTCCATAAATAAATACTGCCGTCTCTGTCCGGATACGACGTAACATACAGCGGACCGAATGCTGCACCGGCAAGCAGCACTAAGTAAAGTTGGACAACAAAACTGTATATCAGTGTGTTCCGGAAATAAGGCCCCATCTTATGTTCGGCAGCAATTAAAAAGACAAGGTCAGGCTCTTTCAGCAACGTCCGGGCCGGGCTGTAACTGACGAGCAAACCAAATATGATGCCTATAATCGCCGCAGTTGGAAACTGTTCCGGAAGTTCTGCCAACCATCGCTGATAATAATAAGCTGCAGCAGAAATAAAAAACAGCATCGCAAAAGCGATATGCCCATTGAAAATATACCGCAGATAGCGGCTGGTCTCCTTCATATGTGCGGCAAATCGCTCTTTAAAAAATTTATGCGCATCAAACATGGCTATCTTCCTTTGTCAATGCCACATATAAATCATCCAAAGATGCATCCGGCATGTTAAAATCCCGCCTCAATTCAGCAAGGGTACCATTCGCTTTGATTCTACCATCATTTAGAATAACGAACCTGTCGCAGTTCTTCTCCGCTGTTGCAAGGATATGTGTCGACATTAACACACCTGATCCATTCGCTTTCATGTCATCCATCCATTGCAAATACGATTGAATGCCAAGCGGATCCAACCCGACAAATGGCTCATCCACGATATATAACGGCGGTTGGATCATAAACGCACACATTATCATCACTTTTTGGCGCATTCCTTTGGAAAAATGCGTCGGGAACCATTTTAGTCTTTTTTCCATTCGAAATGCCTTTAGTAACGGATCAAGTCTTTTCTCGAACGTTTCTTCAGGTATATCATAAGCCATGGCTGTCAGCCTTAGATGCTCATAAAGTGTTAATTCGTCGTACAAAATAGGCATTTCTGGAATATAGGCCATTTGTTGTCGGTAGGTATTCGGATTATCCTGAAACGTTTTGCCATTAACGGCAACGGTTCCTTTTCTGGCCTGCATTAAGCCTATAACATGTTTAATGGTAGTGCTTTTTCCTGCACCGTTGAGTCCAATAAGCGCGACAATTTCGCTTGGAAAAACATCAAGAGAGATGCCATGTAATATGTTTTTATGTGTATATCCACCATACAGATCGTCGATATGCAGCAAAGGTTCCACAACTTGTCCCTCCCGTCATCACTCCTATAAATTTTATCATGTTTCGGGAACCAATCCAAAATAAACTCATCGACAAAAAATGTGTATTAAAAAAGATTTTCCGGTCCATACTAATGAATGAAGCCAAGGGGATGAACAAAATCATGTAATTTCGTGATGCACAACAAATGAGGTGTTGGCGAAAAGCAATTAAATGATTTGGCAAAAGCTTAAAGCCATTGCTTCTATTGGAATGCAAAATATCATTAATTTCGTGATAAACACAAATGAGGTGTTGGCGATCGATAATTAAGTGATTGACATTTCTGATTGAGCTAAGCGTCTGCATATAGCACACGTAAGATCAACAGGTACCATCTAACATTAAAACCAATTTGTCAGAACGTCTCAATTTTCTTGGGATACTGACAAAGCGGTTTCTTGTAATGAACGTTAAATACAAATGTTATTTAACCATATTACAAAAGTCCCCAACGTTAGATGTAGTCATCCTCTTGCTTCATTCAAGCAGGCCGGTTCACAACCGTGAATCCGGTCTGCTTTTCTTTTATCAGATTGCTTTACTTCTTCCTTATTCTTTATTTACAATGGATAAAAACAGGTATGGGGTGATGATTAATATGACGCATGACGAGTGTGTTTTCTGTAAAATAATTGACGGTGACATTCCATCCGCGAACGTTTATGAAGATGAAGAAGTGTATGCATTTCTGGACATTTCCCAAGTGACAAAAGGACATACGCTTGTTATTCCAAAGACACATGTAAAAAATATTTATGAAACACCACCAGAGATAGCAAGCCAATTGTTTGAACGCGTTCCGAAAATTGCCGCCGCAATCAAACAGGCTTATCAGCCCATCGGTATGAATCTTTTGAACAACAATGAGAAACCAGCTGATCAATCCGTGTTCCATTTACATATTCATCTGCTTCCGCGCTACGGGGACAATGACGGTTTTTCCTCTAACTGGGCCGCACATGCGGATGACTATACTCAAGCCGATTTGCAGTCAATTGCTCAGAAAATAAATGCATCCATGTAGCCTTTTAGAAAATTACTACTGTTTATTTGCCCGATTTTTTGGTATAATGTTAATACGTTTTCGCAGTTGGCGACGCGCACAGCTGGAAAACCAAACGAGCTTAGATGAGAAGAGGAGAGGTCAGAAATGAATACAAGAGTTTTGGTGCTTTTATCACTGTTGCTGGGAATGGGTGCTGTACTGCATTTTATCGTTCCGCCATTCTTTTACGGAATGAAACCTGACATGCTGCTGTCGATGATGTTTTTGGGAATATTGCTGTTTCCCAGAGCGAAATATGTTGTCGTCTTGTCAGTGGCAGCCGGTGTCATTTCAGCTTTGACAACACAGACACCCGGGGGACAAATTGCCAACATGATTGATAAACCGATCACCGGCATCCTATTTTTCGGACTGCTGCTTCTTATAAAACATCGTATGAACAGCAAAATACATGTGCCAGTACTGACCGCAGCCGGAACAATGATCAGTGGTGCTGTCTTTTTGATGGCTGCCCTATATATCATAGGACTGATGAACGGCGCATTCCCACTGCTGTTTGCAACGATTGTTCTTCCAGCAGCTGCATTGAATACCGTATTCATGATAGTTATTTATCCTATTGTCCAGTCCATTTTGAAACGATCACAGCCACTGATGACAGCTTAATGCACAGCATGCGACAGTAATGGTTGATCCCCTGGCATATCAAAAGTCCAGGGGATTTTTAACCTGATCCCAAACAGGATCTCATTGACTGAAATAATAAGTCAGTAAACCATTGAAGGGAGCATAAACCTATGGCAACCAAACAATCGTTTGTTCTTGGCATCGTTACCGGTGGAGCGGCCGGTGCTGCTGCAGCACTACTGCTGACACCAGAATCTGGCCAGGATATACGTAACCGAGTCAAAGATCAGCAATTGGAATGGGAAGAACGATTGGAAAAACTGAAAAATGAATGTATTCAATTACAAAAACAAATGGTGGAAACATCAAAAGAGAGTGTCGTGCTCGTTAGAAAATGGGCTCAAGAAATGAAGAGTTCTGTTACTGCATGGAAAGCGACGGTAGAACCACACCAAAAAAACATTCAGAAATACCTCGAACAAATCGAAACGAGCCTTAAAGAACTTGAAGACAAAGTTCAAAACGAAACCAACTAATAACAAGCCCTCTATTCCACTTTAACGGAACGGAGGGCTTGTTATTTATTTTTGAGTCTTTGACATAAAAAGTAAACACCATGCCTACAAACGAAAAAAGCTGCCTCATTCTATGAGACAGCTTTTTTTCGATAGTTAGTTGCCGAGACCTTTTGTCCACTCATCAACTTTTTCCTGATTGTTGCTAATGTATTCTTTCGCTGCTTTCTCAGGCTCCATTTCTCTGCCTTTTTTAAGCAGGACGTTCTCAATTTCCTGATTATAATCTTCCGTGAAACGTTCAAGGAATTTATATGCCGCTGGTGAATCATCTTTGAAACTTTTCTTGGCTACGGCGCCGATACGGTCTCCTTCACCACCGTAGATTTCTTTAGGATCGTCAAGCATTTTCAGATCCATTTTGGCAAATGCCCAATGCGGCTTCCAGAGTGGTACAACAATTTTTTCTTCGTTATCAATAGCTTCTTGCAATGCGGAAATCATCGCACCTTCTGATGCTTCTTGCAGCTCCCATTTTTCAAGATTATATTTTTTCAAAGCATCTTGTGTATTCTGCATAATGCCGGCACCAGGATCAATACCATTGATTGTCCAATCAACAGCTTCACCGAGGTCTTTGTTGCCTTTCAAATCTTTAACTGATTCAACATCCATATAGGATGGAACGGTGAGTGCAAGGGGGGCTTTATCAACAAAAATGCCAACCTCCTCTACTTTATCACCATATTTCTCCTGATAGCTCTGGTGTGTTGCAGGAAGCCATGAGGCTGTCATAAATGATGCATCGCCCTCGGCAACACCCGACCACATCGCACCTGCTTCAACTTGCTTGGTTTCAACCGTATAACCGACTTCTTCCAACAGCTGTTTAACCAGTGGTGTCCGAGCAATGGCGCCAGCCCATGCGACATATGGAACTGTCAATTCTTTTTCACCGAGTTCCACACCACTGCTGCTGTCACCACCGTCACCATTACCGCTGTCACCGGAGTTGCCATTATCTCCTTCACTATCGTCTCCACCGCCACAAGCTACCAATGTAACGGCTAAGAGCAGTGCCGCGGCCAAGGCTATAAATCTAAGATTCTTAAGCATAAGAACAGACCCTCCTCTAATAATAATTTATATTTATATTGCTCAAGCCGAGGCATCGTATAGATGCAACAGGCTTGTCAACATACTAGTTTTTACTTGCCCCTTGTGTAATACGATCCAGCAACATTGCTAGTATAACAAGAGATAAACCACCTTCGAAGCCCGGTCCAATGGCAACTTGTGTTACAGCTCTGTACACAACGGTTCCTAAGCCCGGTGCGCCTACCATTGAGGCGATAACAACCATCGATAATGAAAGCATAATCGTCTGGTTAATACCTGCCATAATGGTTGACATAGCAAGCGGTATTTGTACCTTTGTCAGCCTTTGACCAGTCGATGACCCAAATGCATTGGATGCTTCAATAAGTTCCTGATCGACCTGTCGAATACCAAGGTTGGTAAGCCGGACTGTCGGCGGCATCGAGAAGATAATCGTTGCCACAACCCCAGGTACCATACCAAGGCTGAAGAAGACAACGGCCGGAATCAGATAAACAAACGCGGGCATTGTCTGCATGAAGTCAAGAACAGGAGTAATAATAGCTTGTACAGGTGCTTTTTGTGACATCCATATACCAAATGGAATTCCAATAATCATCGAAATCACAACGGATACGACAACTAATGAAATCGTCTCAATCAATTCTGGCCAATAGCCTAAATTATTAATAAGACCAAGTCCTATGAGTGCGAATAAACCCATTTTCCAGTTTACCACCCACCATGCCAACAATGCAATAAGTATCAATAACACCAATGGTGGAAACCATTCCATTATTGTTACAAAGTTTTCGGTTACAAATTCAATGACTGTGGAAATAGCATCAAAAAGTGCCGAAAAATAGGTTTTTAAAAATTCAACTAATGCTTCAATCCATTCCGCAAGCGGCAGTTTTGGTAAAAGAGTACCGGAATTATCCATCGATTACTTCACCCCCATTGTCATTCAATACTTGATTGTCACCAGCAAGTGCACCAATCACAGAACCACGTACCACAATTCCGAGGAGCTTATCAGATTCATCAACAACAGAAAGTGGGGCTTTGTCACCGGTCATTGGTTCAAACATATCTGTGAGCAATGTATCCGATGTAACTTTCGGTATATCGGATGTAAGTATGTCTTCCAAACGTTTATCTTCTTTGGAGGCTTCCGCTGCTTGATCAGCCGTTACATAGCCAAGCAATTTTTGCTTTTTGTCAACCACATAAATTGTGGAGATGCCACTATCTTTCATCAAACGAAGAGCAACATTGACACCTCTGTCAACGGACACGCTTTCTGCCCGTTTCATAACATGGCCAGCTGTCAGAACCTTTGCTAAATCAACGTCTTCCACAAAGCGCTCAACATAATCGTTCGCCGGCTCCATAAGAATTTCCTCAGCTGTGCCGATTTGCACAATGCTTCCGTCTTTCATTAAGGCAATCCGATCACCAATACGAAGAGCCTCATTCAAGTCGTGTGTGATAAAAACAATGGTTTTATGAACGGATTGCTGCAGAGACATCAATTCATCCTGCATATCTTTACGAATGAGCGGATCCAACGCACTGAAGGCTTCGTCCATTAAAAGGATCTCCGGGTCGTTAGCGAGTGCCCTGGCCAAACCGACACGCTGCTGCATTCCGCCGGATAATTCGCTTGGATATTTATCCAGATAACCACCCAGACCAACTAATTCAAGCGCATCCTTTGCCTTTTGAGCCCGATCTTCTTTATCAATCTTTTGGATTTCAAGACCATACTCAGCATTTTTTTGAATCGTTTTATGCGGGAGAAGCGCAAAGTTTTGGAAAACCATGCTCATTTTTTTTCTGCGCAATTGCCGAAGTTGTTCTTTATCCATATCGGTAATGTTTTCATCATCCAACCACACCTCTCCCGATGTTGGTTCAATTAACCGATTCAGCATACGGACGAGTGTTGATTTTCCACTTCCGGAAAGACCCATAATAACAAACACTTCTCCGTCCTGAACTTCAAAGGAAGACTGATTAACCCCTACTGTCATACCAGTCAATTCAAGAATGTCTTCTTTGGATTTGTTTTCTTCCAAGTAGTTAATGGCTTGTCGAGGCCGTCTGCCAAAAATCTTTGTTAATTTGTCTACTTTTATTATACTGGTCATGTCCTCACCTCACTTAACTTTAAAAATGCTTTCGTCTGTTGATTCTTTGCTGTGGAAATAATTTCGGTGTCTGCGGATAACCCGGGCACCTTCCATAAATGAAATGGGAGGTTTGGTTCCGTGGAATTGTCAGTCACACCATTTTCCCCCTTTTGGTATATCATTATCATGACGAGGATAATAGTTTTATAGTAAAGAATCCTCGCTTCGTCATCCACTCTTTATACTATATACCGAATAGCTTATATATTTCAAATAATAAACACCGTTGATTTTGTACGTTTTTTTTGTTCAGTTTGTTCTGTATGAAGATGTGCAGCTTTTTTCGCTTAATTTCTTTGTTTTTCGCGGGATTTCTTGTCCACTCATAATTTTAATTACTGAGCATTTTCATGTAACCTTTATACTACCAGGAATTGTAGGAGGATTTTATGTGCGGGTCCACAATGGAAAATATTACCGAGAAAATTATTATCGAATTCGCCAAAACGATTGAAATGTTCGGTCTTACTCCTGCTGAGGCAAGATTGTTTGTTCATCTGTATCTTCAGGAAGATCCTCAAACACTGGATGAAATGGCTGAAGCACTGGGAAAAAGCAAGACATCGATGAGTACAAGTATCCGGAGTTTATCTGAATCCAACCTTGTCAACCGCGTATGGCAAAAAGGTGTGCGCAAAGATTTATATGAGGCCAATACCCAGCTATATAAAACATTTATGCACTACTATGTGAATAAATGGCTGGAAGCATCCAGCCTTCAAAAAGATGCTCTCGAAGATATACAAAAAGAACTTCAAATTTTTCAAACGGATACATCAACATTAGCCGATCATTTAAATGAGATTATTGACTTTCATAAACAAATTGAATCATCATTTCGCCATTTGAATAATGATTAACGTTCGATTTCTCCCGTGCCGTTTTCAAAGCCATCCTGCCTGTTCACCGTCACTTTCCTAAATTGAGTATATCGTTTTTCATTAAAAAGAAGGATCGGTTCCTTCTTTTTTTATGCCGTCAAAAGATTATAAACCGGCTTTCATCTACCCAACACCCCTATGTTGCCACGATTCTTGACGATTGTTGTGACAGTATTTCCAGCTTCATAAAAAAGAATATAATTTTTTCGATAAACCTATTGCTTTTTAAGTATTTCCGTACTATTATCTTATAGGAAAATCCAAATAGGGGAGGGATTCAAAAATGAATTGTGTAAGAATCGTTAATTTGAATAAACAGTATGGATGGAACCGATTATATTTGCAATCATTTTTGACCGGCCTCTTAGCTTTTGTGATTATGTATGTCCCTGTCTCCATCAAGCATGACATGTCAGCTATGGATGAATTCGGCATTTTCCCACTCTTACTAGCAGTTCTTTTCATGCCGTTTTTACATGTATTCATGCACATGCTTCCCTTGATAATGATGAACAAACAAGCAAAACTGATTTATAAACAAAATATGCTTCTCTTTTCAAATATTAATTATTATACAAAAAAATATGTATCCAAAAACGTATCATTGCTCGCTGCACTTGCACCAACGCTGCTCATTACCATTCCCGGTATGATAGCAGCCTATTCTTTCAGCGACTACTATGTATACTTTTTGATTTTCACATCCATTCACATCGGGATGACCTTTACCGACTTCCTATATATTTTGTATATAGCTAAAGCACCAAAGGAAGCATATATCGAAAACAGCAATAATGAAATTGCCATTTTAATCAAATCATTCTAACGTCACCGGGCATAACCCCACTTCCAAAAGGGGTAGATGCCCGGATTTTTCTCTTCACACATTTTACTCTGTTCATCCCAGTTAACTTTTGATACAGTATATAGAGAAACGTTATACTTTAGAGTTTGACGCACAGGACAAAGAAAGCTTCGATACCACATCACTCACTGAAAATGACTTTTCTTTGTCAAAAATGTGTCGTCATGATGGTAGTCTGTTATCTGCCATCTTCCTTAGTCTTTTATATTTGGGGAAAGGATAATAATGGACAATTATTAAGTTATAGATGTCTTGTAAGGGGGTTTTTGCATGACGATGATCTTACCATTTTTATTTTATGCGGTATTTATTTTTCTTATTTTTAATTCATTGACGTATCGTTTTTGTATAAAAATGGAAATGAAAGATAAAAAGCAATCGACCATGTTCCGTGTTATCAATATCATGATTTTAATATTATTGGTGTCCTCTTATATGAAAGTATTGAATGTGACAACATAGCATTGGATTACACATTTATACCACAATTTCTAACGCATTTTATGTTACATTGAAATAGCGATTAATCAAGCAACCAATAGTATAGGAGTGTTCATGGATGAAAAAAATTGCAATTGCTGCAACGCTGACAGCAGGCATTTTCACCTTAACGGCATGCGATTCCGGCAGTGGCGATTCGGAAGTGGTCGCGGAAACAAATGCAGGCAACATTACGAAAGATGAATTTTACCAGGAACTAAAGGATCGCCACGGGAAAAAAGTTCTCCGGGAATTGGTGACTGTCGAAGTTCTGAATAGTAAATACGACGTGACCGATGACCAAATTGATAAAGAAGTGAAAAAAGCGAAAGACAAGCTGGGAGGTCAATTCAAGGCCGCTCTGCGACAACAAGGACTCAAAAATGAGGAAGCGTTCCGCCGTATGCTCAAATTAAGCCTTCTGCAGGAAGAGGCTGTAGCTGAGGATATGGATATTTCAGAAAAGGAACTGAAAGAAAAATATGACCGCATGAAAACCGAGGTGAAGGCTCGTCACATTTTAGTTGATAAGGAAGAGAAAGCAAAAGAAATAAAGAAAAAATTGGATAACGGTGCCGACTTCGCCAAATTGGCCAAAGAGTACTCCAAAGACAAAAAATCGGCTGAGCAAGGCGGTAAACTTGATTCTGTTCCTACCGGAAAAATGCTTCCCCCTTTTGAAGATAAAGTCTACAGCATGGAAAAAGGGGAGGTCAGTGACCCTGTTAAAACCAAAAAAGGCTATCACATTATTAAAGTGACGGATAGGAAAAAGAAAGAAAAAGATATCGGCTCGTTTGAGGAAAATAAGAGTAGTATCCGTCGTGACATCATTAACCAACGGATGAATGTTCAAAAAGCACGTGAAAAAGTTAACGGACTGATGAAAGACGCAGATATTGACGTAAAACCAGAAGAACTGAAAGGTATTTTTGCAAAACAGACGTCTGAAGATAAATCTGACAACAAGGATAAGAATAAAGATAAGGAAAAAGACAAATAAGCATAAAACAAACGACGAACTCATAACTGCAAATGGGTTCGTCGTTTTATGGTTCTGCTTCCCTTTATTGAGAGAGTTGACGCTGTCTCTTATTTTCACGGTGCTGACGCTCTTGTCTTATCCGATCAATATAAACCTTTCCTTCTTGTTCAATATAATGATGTTCCAGTTTCTGCTCTGCACGCATTGCACGGAAGGCCATTGTTCCGCTCAAAAATATAAATAGAATCATCATAAACACCCACCAAGGCACTCCAAAAATCATAATCAGCCCCCTTGTCCATCAATCTGTTTGATGTATATGAACAAACGGGCCGATATATGCGAATGAAATAATTTTAATTCTGTTCAAACGATGGTTTATAGAAAGATCGATTGTCCAAGGCAAATAACCGTTCTGTGAATTCTCCGGGATTCACTTTGGCAAGTGCCCGATTTAGCATGTGCATCCGCGCATCAGCCAAATCAATCAAGTGGAGCAATTCAGCTTCTCGGATAAGCGGGGGTTTGGGACTTCCCCATTCAGCCTTACCGTGATGGGACAAAATTAAATGCTGAAGAGCCAAAACTTCTTCCCCTTCAATCTGTAACTCTTTCGCTATATCTCCAATTTCTTCCACCATCAAAGGAATATGGCCGACCAATTTTCCTTCCAGCGTATAAGAGGTTGTAACAACGCCGGACAACTCTTTTAATTTGCCCAGGTCATGAAGAATCACACCGGCATACAGCATGTCTTTGTTGATTTCCGGGTACAGGGCATGCATGCTCCTTGCCAGTTCCAGCATACTGACAATATGATGGGCCAGTCCAGACACGTAGTCATGATGGTTTTTAGATGCAGCGGGATATGTCAACAACTTCTCTTGATGTTTTTTAACCAATGCCCGCACAATTCGTTGCAGGGATGAGTTTTCCATTTCAAAAATGGCCTCTGTTAATTTTTCCAAAAGGACTTCCTTTTCCACCGGCGCCTTGGCAATAAAATCGGATACTTGGACACCATCAGCCTCACCGGCGGCCCGGATGGAAAAAATTTTTAATTGTGGCTTACCGCGGAACTGATTGACCTCTCCGGAAAGCCGGACAATCTGTTCTGCAACAAATACATCCTCATCCTCTTTCGTCGTATCCCAAAGTTTTGCTTCAATCTCACCCGAGGCATCTCTCAGAATTAATGTCAGAAACGGTTTACCATTGCTCGCGACTCCTCTGGAAGACATTTTTATCAATATAAAATCGTCAAATGCATCCCCGATACTGTAGTTTCCTATCCCTTTTTTCAATGCATCTCCTCCCCCAATTAAAAGCAATGAATGAAAATTAAAATTCGTCAATCCATTGCATCATGGTCACTGTTTTCATCCTCATCATGTCTTGGCAAGTATTCAAATATCTTTCCTGAATCAACAAGTTGAATAAAATCCATCAGCCACTTGTAATAGTTTCTAGCGTATTCCAGTCGGTCGATATCGCGTGCAATCTTGCTCTTCAGCTGTTCATCATCCGTTCGCCTGGCAATTTTCCGAAGTTCCCGTATCGTTTCATCCGTTTCCTCTATATTTGTTTCCGTATAGTGGCGCCAACGATTGGCAAACAAGGACGTGAACGATTTATACCAGTCCTCTTCCGATTCATATAAATCTTTGCGAATGCCTTTTCGGAACGTTGATTCAACCATTCGCATATCCGACAGGGTACGGACGCCAGTCGACATACTCGTTTTGCTCATTTCAAGGGCATTGCGCATATCATCCAACGTCATCGGTTCATCCGAAAAATACAGAACGCCATACAACCGTCCCACAGAGGAAGTAATACCGTATAAGTTCATATTTTTGGCCATCACTTGGATGAATTTTTCAATCGTCTCTTCATATTTCAAATTTTCCATGGAATTATTTTCATCGTTCTGCACTGGAATTCCCTCCATATGCTTCTACAATATTATAAATGCTGCGGGACAACCTTGTCTTTATCTGAAATCAGTTTATCATTTATACCAAAGGAATGCGACCATGAATGGTTGTCACATTCGCTGTAGCTTCTGTGACATTCGGTTTACATGTGAACAGAATAACTTGTTGTTTATTGGAGACAGAAGACAACAATTCGGCAATCCGTTTCGTACGGACCGGATCAAAATGGACAAATGCGTCATCAATAATAAATGGAAGCCTATGTTCCCGGCTCATGACGTCACTTATACCTAATCTTAAGGATACATACAATTGATCAATTGTCCCTTGTGATAGTTCATGAACATCATATCTGATACCATCACAGGACTCAACACGGAATGACTTATTTTCTTCAGGCGGATAAATTCTACAATAAGACGTCTCTGTTAGCAAGTGGAAAAAGTGTGTTGTTTTTTCCATAACCTGCTGTAAATACGTTTGACGATAATGACGTTTGGTGTCAGCCAACATCGCTTTGGCCGATTTTAGAACGGCCCATTCCTCCGCCATATTTTCGAATTTTTCCTGTTCCGCAGTGTAACGATGCAATGTGTCTGAGTACGATTCGGATGATTCCAAGCTGGCCAAATATGCCTTCACATCTGCACGTTCCTGTCGTTTTTGTTCCATAAAATGCTCGATGTCGCTGATCCGGTCCGTTTCTCTTTCATAGGCCGATTCGAGTGCACGTTCATCCGGGGGCTCGTTGACAATTAATGTTTCATAATCATCTCCGGACAGAAGTTGAACCAATCGATCATCTAGCTCAGCTATTTTCATCGCACATTCTTGCTTTTCCTGGAGTTGCTTTCCCTTGGCTAAAAAGGTTTCCTTTGTATCAGTCCCTGCAATGGACAGAAGATGCGCTAACTCATCCTCATAGAGACGCATGTGTTCCTGTATGTTATTCTTTTTGGCTTCTGTATCAGCAATCCATTCATTATATTGATCAATCAGGGACAATGATTTTCGGTATTCGTGTAGGATGTTCTCCATCTCCGTCAATTGATCCATGGTCGACCGATTAGTTGTGATCCATTCACTGTCATGAAAAAATTGGTCGATCATTTCCTCATAACGACGGTTTTCCTGAAGCAATTCTTCACACTGTTGTTCTTGCCACTTTTTATGACGTTGCTCGTCCAGTACATGTTTAACCGAATGAAAAAGAGCTGGCCAGTGTGACAGATCTATTTGTTTGAGAAATGGATATTGTCTGATTTGTTCAGCCACTTGTTTCTGCAAACGGTTATTTCGATGATTCCATTCGGATTGTTTCTCCTCCCATTTCCAAAAAGCCATGTCATTGGAGCGCCATTTGTCTTGCAAAATGGACCATTCCTGTTTGTTGTCATCATTTGATTTCAAAAGCTGTTCGGCTTCTTGTTTCTCCTCTTCTGTTACAGAAATAGAATCGGTATTCGTTGATGCAATCATTTCGTCCAACTCCAGAACAGATCGTTTTCCGAGCACCCATTGTCCGACAGATGCAACCAGAATAACTCCCGCTGCACTCAATAGCAGCATCCGGTCTATTGCAAGAGCGACAATACTAATCAGAGCGGATGCGACAATACCACCGATAACCCATATATTCGTTTGTGATTTTTGTCTATTTTTCAGTTGATACCAATTTTTTGCTTGCTCCGTCACATCGTCCTGTATTTGTTTCTGACGGTAGTACTGACGAACGGTTTCCTGCAAGTCATATTCTTGTTCGGTGGTCATCAGCGATGCCTGCAATGTTTCTTTTTGCACATGCAAGTATTCCTGTTCTTTCAACAGCTGTCTATGCTCCTCATTCAACGTTGCTTTGGTCAATTCGACTTGATCCCACTCATTTTTAAGCTGATTCCACGTCTTTTCTGCGGAAAAAGGCAGCTGAAGCCATGACAGGTCGTCCATTGTTATACCGGCATCAAGCTGCTTTAGTTCCTCATTTATTTGCCATGTTGATTTTTGAATGGTTTTTGCATACTCGTCGATCTGTTTTTGTCTGTCCAGCCAGGTTTGTTTTTCTTCTAAAAAGGCGGCCAGTTGTTCATATACTGTCTCATCATAAAGGTCATTTTGGAGGTCATTCCGCTTGGTAACATACGCGTCTTTATTATTCTGAAGCACGGAACATTCGCTTTTTAACGGAAGCAGTTTTTCATCAACCTGTTCCATCCGTTTTATACCGTCTTCCGGAAACGAGAATCCATCGGGGAATGTCTGATGTTGATTCTTCAGCCGGTGGTAGTCTTTCAGAATGGGAAGAGCCTGCCGTTGTTGATTCAGTCGAAACACGGCATCTCGCGTCTCATCTAGTCGTCTTTGTTGCAAAATTAATTCATTGTCCAGCTGATGAAGCGATTCCTTGCTAGTCCGGTAATCCTGTTCATTCTTTTGATAGTGTTTCAGAGCATGATCCAGTGTATCCAAAGATGCAAGTTGCTGATTTATTTCCGGTTTTTTGCCAAAGGGTTTGAACAGTTTATTTAATTGATCATCAAGCTTTTTTTCTAAGGTGTGTATTTGATTGGACCCGGTCATGCCAATGCCAAGCAACACCTCTCCCAGTTCTTCTTCGTGCATATTTCGAATATCGAGCAAATCAAGTGCCGAAAATGAAAAAATGGACTGATAGATCTCTTTCGTCATCCCTTTCAGTTGCTTCTGAAGCCACGATTCATCATGTTCTTTGCCATCCGATGTATAACAAATGGCTTTCCCATTAGACACATCGTGCAACCGCTCAATGACAAATGCACCGATATCCGCATCGTGAACCGTCAGTCTCCCCCCCATTTTTCCACTTGTTTTCGGTTTGTATCCGGCCCGCTTTTGGGGAGGCATCCCAAACAACATAAATAACAAAAATTGTTGAACGGTTGTTTTTCCTGATTCATTGTTGCCATACATACAAACGAACGACTCATCTGTAAAATCTATGGTATGATCCACCCATTTACCAAAGCCATAAATGACGGCTTTTTTTATGTGCACGTCAGTCTCCCTCCTGATACAATAACTCATCGATCAACAGCTGTTTGGCTTTGTCCTTCACCCGCTTTTCCTGCTCCGATGACATGGCCTGTACATATTTTTTAGCCTGCCTATGCCGGTACAATTCATCCAAATACGGCTGTATGGAAGCTTTATCAACATATTTAAGTAATTCGCCGGCAAAATGGCCACTTTGCTTCAACGAATGGAATGATTCCTTCTCTACCGCTGTCAGCTGACAACGGTAAATATATGTCCAGTTCGTGCGATGCATAAGCACTTCGTTCACAAGCTGAACTACTTCCTCGGCAGTCTCTTCCCATTTGCGGAGATGTGTCCGGACTCCGTTCAGTGTTAGATGGACCAATTCCGGGCAAGTCTTGTCCGTTCGATCAATAGCTTCTAACAAAATGCGCTCCAGCTGATGAGGCTCATCACAGCTGGATATGTCCACAGATTGTTTTTTGAATTCCATCGACTGTAATGGGAGAAAAGTCAATATTGCACCCTTCTCCGATAATTCCACATGATAACAGCCTTTTTGTCCTGATTCCTTGCTGTTTCGACCTTGTATGTTGCCGGGATAAACAATGGCCGGATTTTCTTTGAGTATTTCCTTCTGATGAATATGCCCAAGTGCCCAATAGTCCATATCTTTGTCCGTTAAATCTGATATATGGAAAGGGGCGTAGACATCATGTTCCTTGTTGCCGTCCACGCTTCCATGCAACATGGCAATGTGATACGGGACCCCTCCAGAAACCGGAACAAATTCTTTAGCCTTGTTGGATGTAACGGCACGATTTTTATAACTGAAACCATATATCGCGGCCAACGTTTCATCGTTTTTTTTATAAGTAACGTGGGTCACCGTCTCATCCGGAAAAACAACGACATTATCCGGATAGGTGATCGGATTGCTATTACCAGCAGTGAAATCATGATTGCCATGGGACATATATACCTTAATATGATAATGCTGCAGTTGTTCAAACGCATTCCGCAATCGGACTTGCGCCTTTAGACTCTGTTTTTCATTATCGAATACATCCCCGGCAAGCAAAACAAAATCGACCTGTTTTGCGATAGCAGCCTGTACAAGACGGTCAAGTGCTTCAAACGTACTTTCCTTGACTTGATGAAAGATGGATTCCGGGATAGTTGAAAGCCCCTTGAATGGACTGTCCAAATGCAAATCAGCCGCATGAATGAATGATAAGTGCCCCATTGTTCTCCGCTCCCTGTGATGGTTCGTCTTTCCTCCATGTTACCAAAAACGAAAAGCGAATGCACGTTCGAATTGTTGAGATCGAAAAATAAACGACATCGAATCTCTGTCGGTTATCTTATTTATTCTTTTTTGGACAATTCTATTGCTTTTTTAAAATCCTTAAAAGTTGCTGAGGGGCCATACATCAAAACACCACCTTTGTAGATACGAGCGCCTATCACAGCAAATAAAGCAATCGTTGCAACTAGAATACCGATGGAAATAGCTATTTCCCACACTGGTATATCAAGCATGCCAACACGCAAAAACATCAGCATCGGTGAAAAGAAAGGTATATAGGAAGATACCTTGACGATCATTGATTCCGGCATACCCAGTCCAAATATGGCAATAAAAAATGCAATCATAACCAGAAATGTCATCGGCAACATCATCTGTTGCACATCTTCCAGCCTGCTGACGAGCGACCCCAGCATGGCAGCCAATGTCGCATACAATAAGTATCCAAGTACGAAAAATACAATGGCATAAATGAAAACGGAGGCAGATGCATTCTGCAAACCAAAATAGTCAAAAATACCACCTGTCAGCTCATCTCGTTTGACAACCAGCATGACATAGCCTAATCCTGCAATTGCAGCAATCTGAGTCAATCCAAGCAAAGCTGTTCCTATGATTTTGGCAAACATATGAGTAACTGGCGATGCACTGGATATTAAAATTTCCATGACACGGGATGATTTTTCGGTAGCGATGTCGGTAGCAATCATATTTCCATAAATAAGCACCGACAAATACAGCAAAAATAACATCACATAAACAATCCCTCTTGCCTGATTTAATTCCTCCGATGTTTTGGCATCTTCATCCAAGGACATCGTATTAAATGTGACAGGTTCATATATTTCGGAAATCGTCGCCTGATCGATACCGGCCTGCTCAGTGGCTACCGCTATTTTCATCTGCTGCAATTGCTGTTTAATAACCGATTGTTGGCCGGTTTCAGTTATGTTATTTGCATAGTAAGCTGCTTGGGGCAACTGTTTACTATTCCTTGATAACGTAACAAATGCGCTATAACCCTCATCCTTAACAGCTTTTTTGCCTGCTTCCTCCGTACCGTCAAATGCAACTAAATCCATATCGTCGCTGGTGCCTTCCACCTTTTCCTCCAATGACTGAAATAATTCTCCACTTTGATCCAGAACAGCAATTTCTTCTGCTTCATCACTGGTGAACACATCAATTATCGTTTGTACGTTTGCGACGGCATAGACAAACAGCAATGAAAGAATGGTACTGATTAAAAACGATTTCGTTTTAAAGCGAGTCATATATGTATAGGCCATAATCGTTCCAAACTTATTCATACGAAGCACCCGCCTTCTCTATAAATATATCATTCAGCGAAGGCTCTTCCAGCTCAAATTTGCGGACAAACCCTTTTCCGTTGAGGTCCGTGAAAATATCTTCAGCAACAGCTTCATTTTCAATTTGCAGTTCACAGCCTTCCATGACTGATTTATATTGACGAACACCTGCATACTGTTTCAGAAATTCCAATGGGAAATCAGCATGGACAATGACTTTCTTTTTTCCAAATGATCGTTTGATGTCTTTTAATTTCCCATGCACCACCGGCTTCCCTTCATGCAAAATGCACAGATGGTTGCATAGCTCCTCCACATGATCCATCCGATGAGACGAGAATACGATGGACGTTCCTTCGTTTTTCAAATCTACGACAGCCTGTTTCATCAACTCTACATTTATCGGATCCAAACCGGAGAATGGCTCATCCAATATAAGCAGATTTGGTTTATGTATAACAGCGGAAATAAATTGAATTTTTTGCTGGTTCCCTTTTGATAACTCTTCCACCTTTTTGTTCTTATACTCAGGTACGTCAAAACGTTGGAGCCATCCTTCCAATTCGGTTAAAGCTGTCCTTTTGTTCATCCCTCGCAATTTGGCAAGATAGACCAGTTGTTCCCATACCTTTTGTTTAGGATACAACCCCCGTTCTTCCGGGAGATACCCAATTAAATCGCTTCTGTCATAACCGATAGGTGCATCATTCCATGTAATAGCACCCTCTGTCATATCTAACAAGCCCAATATCATACGGAATGTTGTTGTTTTGCCAGCACCGTTCCCGCCCAAAAAACCAACCATTTCTTTTTCCGGAATTTCAATGGAAAGATGGTCAATCGCAATCGTGCTTCCAAACCGTTTTGACACATTTTCCAATTTCAGAGTCATTTCACTTCTCTCCTTTCGTCTTTTATGATACATTTCATTATATCATAACCTTATGTTTCGGAACCTTCTGAAAGGAAATGGCTACCACATATACCAATCAAATTCCAAGGAGGAAGACCCTATGAAAACATATGTATTGACGGCGTTTGACAAATCCGGGGAAAAACTGCTTGATGAGTCGTTTGAAGCAGCCAATAACGATGAAGCCAAAAAAATCGGCCAAGAACAGCTGGCCGAAAAAGGATACAGCGAATACACGCACCGCTGCGTATCACCGGATGCGACACTTGTGTTATTTCATCGGTAAACAAGCGGTTTCATTTGTCATTGGAAAGTATTACTATTTATAACTTATCAGCAGGCCAGGGGAAGAACAACAGGCACATTATCATAAAAAAGCCCGCAGCTTTTGTTCCACTACGGGCAGAATGTCGTTTATTCGTTTGTTTCTTCCTCCGGACTACCATATAATTCTTCCAGCGGTTTTGTAATAATCCGGCTAACATCGTTAATAACAACGTTTAAGCGCTGTTCTTCTTCCATTAATTTGGAAATATCCTCATGCTGCTGCACTAAATCAACAACTTTTCGCGCTTCTTCCACTTCCTCTTCAGAAATTTCCTGGCCCTGCATTTGCTTATCTTGCAACTCCATCTGTGTATTTCTGAAATTTTCGAACATCTCTTTAGCTTGTGGATCTGCCATGACATTGTCGTAGGCTTGTTTCAAGTTCGTGAATTCCTCGCTATTGCGAATGGCTTTTTCCAAATCGTATGCAGTATCGTAAATATTGGACACACTGGATCCTCCTTCATGTTAACTAAATTAACTATAACAAACGTTGTGCTTCATGTATACCTTTCAAGAAAACGCTAAAAAATCCGTCATTCATGATTTTATTAATCGCAATACTACGATAAAGCAACAAACAGTGAAGAAAACAGAATTTCTTCATGCTTCTTTGGATCACAAAAATGATTTTTCTCTCTTCTAATGCCGGTTTCAGGATGTTGTGATCCTGCATGGAAAGTTTAAAAAAATCTGGCGGTCACAAACTGCTTATCACCTGCTTATTTGATCCATGTTAAAGCTTGTGAGAGCAATTAGCCTGTTTAAGACAATATTGTCATTAAAAAAACCATCTCAACTTTCGCATCTAAAAAACGCTAATAATTCCTTGATATGACTGAGCTAATCCGGAAAACAATATTAA